>JAHDCX010000018.1:0-13389 GCA_020629635.1 Acidimicrobiales bacterium
GAGATGCTCGCCCCCGACCACACCGAGGTCTACCGCAACCCCACCGCGGGCCAATACGGCGTGGGGTCAAGTCCCAACAAGTAACACCTTCACGCCATCGCCCAACCTGTTACTTGTTGGGACTTGACCCCATCCGGGTGGCCGTGGCGGATCGACTGGGGTCACGATTCCTCCAACACACGACGTGCCCACTCGTCTGCTCTGTCCCGAATTCCTCGATCGGGGTCATGGAGATCAAACAGTTGCGCGACCAAGGGCTCGAGCTCGAGTGATTGTTCGCCGAGGTGATCCTCGATCAGCTCCATTGGCGTTGCACCCTCCTCGATCCGTCGGAGCACGTCTGGGACATCGAGCTCGATGGCGAGTTCGATCAGCGCAGCGCCGGAGCTGTACCACCGCCCGAAAGCGAAGTGGTCGGCGATGGGGATCTGTCCATCGTCGAATCCCGCTGGCCGCACGGCGAGCAGCCAAGCCACGTTGTCTGCTCGGTGTCGAGCCCCGTCGAGGTCGAGTCGATGTTCGAGCCAACGAGCAGATCCCTCGATGCGCTCCTGGTCTTCGTCAAGTACGACACGCAGGTCGCGGGACAAACGCCACGACCGGAGTGCGGTGACGTCAGCCGCTGCTGACCGACGTTGGTCGGCCTCGACCGTGAGCGCGTGCTGAATGATTCGGTCCTCGAGCATCGCCGCCGCGAGGTTTGTCGCCGAGAAGTCGTAGTTCTCGAAGTCCTGGCGGTAATTCATGTCGTCGAAGGTCGCGTCCTGGTGACGGTGGAAGAGCTCATGCATCACGGTGATGGCAACGTCGGGGGCGTCATCTGTCGTCGGCCAGTCGTCGAGCGCGAAGACGAAACTGTCGACGTCCCCGAGCTCGACGTGAAATCGTGCGAAGTTGACGGTGGCCAAGATCGAGCGGGTCTGGTCGTTTGGCTGTACACGGTGTGACGCACCGAGTCGGGAATCGGCCCGCAGGGTTTCGATGTCGCCGAGCGAGTCCGGATCGGGGTGGTTGAGGGCCACCACCGGCGTCGTCGAAGGGCCGGTCGTCGTTGTCGTGAGCACGATTGGATGTCGCGCGGGCACGAAGCCGGGCCAGGCCTCCGGTGCCCGCTCGAAGGCTGCGGCCAGTTCGGCGAGCAACGGCTGCAGCGCCGGGTCCGTCGGCGCGAGCGCAGCGAGTTCGTCCTCATCGGTCGGCTCCGCTCCACACGAAAACGCAACCGTCGCAACGACGAGCAGGAGAAGAAGGAGTCGCTGCACGACGATTCCCATCGGCAGATCGGGGCGACTCGATGAGAGCTGGAAGGCATCGCGTGCGGCTTAGTTAAACGTTTCACTTAACGAGAGTGATTCTTACGGTTCTCTGAAATCGTCCGCGATACGCATGACGACCGATGACCCGACGAACCACCTTGCTTGCGAAGCGGCCGACCGGCGGCGGACCCACCGACACCGATCTGAAGGCTGGATCAACCGGCGGATATGCCGCCCCCGAGAAACCGACCGTCGCCGTCGCAGCACCGCGGCGACGCAGCCCAAATCGCCTCTGGCTCGTGGCCGGCGCCACGTTGACCCTGTTGTCGGCGCTCGGCGCCTCCACCCTCTACGCGACCGCCACCAGTCGGGTCGAGGTGATCGCGGCGGCAGCGGACATCGAGCTGGGCGACCCGTTGAACGCCGACGATCTCGTCGTCGTCGAAGTCCTCCCCGAAACGGCCGCCACCGCACTCACCCTCGCCGACTACCTCGAAGCGCCCGACCGCTACCTCGGCCGCGAACTCGCTCGATCGCTCGAAGCCGGAGCCATCCTCCAACGCGAAGCATTGTTCGTCGAAGTCGTCGAGGATCCATACGTCGTCATCGGTGCAGACCTCTCCCCCGGTCAGTACCCCATGCCGGGCCTCACGCCCGGTGACCGAGTTTCCGTGATCGTGCTCGCAACAACCGATGATCGAGACGAACTACGCGCCGAGGAGTTCACTCACGCGGACGTCGTCGACGTCGCGACGCTCAAGAGCGTCGGCGATGCGGACATCTTCATCTCGCTCGAAGTCCGTCAGTCCGAAGCCCCGGCCGTCTCGGCAGCTCTCGCACAAGAACGTGTCCGACTTGCGCTGATCGACGACCTCTCCGGAGTCGATCGATGACCGTCATCGGCGTTGCGTCACTGCGGTCGAGCCCGGGAGCGACCTCGCTCGCCGTCGGCATGTCGTGGGCCGTCGAGGGTCCTGTGACCCTGGTCGAGGCCGACCCCGCCGGGGGCGTCCTTGCGGCCCGATTCGGTCTTGATGCCACCCGCGACCTGTTGTCGTTTGGCATCGGCGTACGACGGACGTTCGTGCCCGAGCTTCTCTTCGCCCACACGACCTCGCTCGGTCTCACGCATTGCCTGCTCTCCCCGGCTGACCCACCTTCTGCCCGTCGCGCCATCGACATGACCGCAGAGACTCTCGGCGCCCACCTGTGCCGGTTCGACATGACGACCGTGGTCGACCTTGGATGCCTGAGCACGCAAAGTCCGGCCATACCGCTCGCCAAACGGCTTGACCGACTCCTCCTCGTGGCGAAACCGGCGCTCGAGGATGTGCCCGCTCTTCTCGACGTCCTGTCCATGGTTCGAACGTGGATCGTTCCTGTCGATCTCGTGCTCATCGGAAGCGGGCCATTCAAGGCGGATGAATTCGCTCAGGTCACCGGCCTTCCGATCGCGGCCGTACTCCCACATGACCCGCGGGTCGCCTCCGCCTACTCGGGTGGTGTCTTCTCCGAACGATCGCTTCGTCGTTCGAGCCTCAATCGTGCGATCACCGCCTTGACGGAGGACGTCGTCACCACCGACGGTCAACAGACGACTCAACCACCCCCACCAGCGGCACCCGAAGAGGACGCTCGGGCCGGGGAGCCTGAGTCGATCGAAGGAGTCCTGTTGTGAGCGACGCCGTCTACACCCCGGTCACCTCGGAGCCAGATGCCGGCGGATCTCCGGACGTCGATCTTGCCCTCGTCTCGATGATCAGCACGGACGTCGCAACCCAACTCGCCGACCTCCCGAGCCTTCTCGATCCGGACACCGGGAAGATCGACCACGATGCAGAAGCTGCACGAGCGGAGCCCATGATCTGGGAGGCGATCGATCGCGCTGTCGAGCTCCAGTACCGAGGTGCGGAAACGCCGCCAACGCTCGACCAGGAAGAACGCCTGTTCACGCGGGTGCGAGCCAACCTGTTCGGACTCAGCGGATTCGAGGAGTACCTCTTTGATCCAGCCGTCGAGAACGTCTTTGTCAATGGGGCCGACAATGTGTTCGTCAGCCGCTCTGGCTCACCCCACCCCGAGCGAGTTCCACCACTCGTCGAGACCGACCACGCGCTCGTCGAACTCGTCAATCGATGGGCCACCCGCCTCGGCCGCACCGAACGACGCTTCGACCTTGCCAATCCACGACTCGACATGCGGCTACCCGGCGGATTTCGACTCCACGCGATCATGGAGGTCACCGAGCGGCCATCGTTGACGATCCGCTGTCCCTACAGCCGCAAGGTCAGTCTCGAAGACCTTCAGCAGCTCGGCACCCTCGACTCCGCCCTCGTCGAGTTTCTGCGTGCCGCCGTCCGTGGGCGCCTCAACATCATCGTTGCGGGCGGTACCGGAACCGGGAAGACGACTCTGCTCAAGGCGCTCCTGCACGAGGTCCCGCGCCACGAACGAATCGTCACGCTCGAGGACACGTTGGAGCTCGGGCTCTCGAGGTTCCCCGAAGAACATCCAAACGTCATCGAGATGGAGACCCGGCAGGAGAACTTCGAAGGTGCCGGAGAGATCAGCTTGATGGATCTCACGCGCGAGTGCCTTCGGATGTCACCGGATCGTGTGGTGCTCGGCGAGGTTCGTGGCGCAGAGGCCCTCTACATGCTCAAGGCCATGAGCCAGGGCAACGACGGCTCGATGTGCACACTGCACTCCGAGTCGGCCGAAGGCGTACTCGATCGTGTACGCGGTTACGTCGCAGAAGGCTCGCACGGGCTGCCAACCACCGTCATTGACGGCTTCTACCGAAACGCCGTCGACCTCGTCGTGCACATCATTCGGCGACCGGATCAACGACGAATCGTTGCGTCGATCATCGAGGTGCAGCGTGACGCAACCGAAGGTGTCCGGTACAACAAACTCTTCACCTCGCCGTATGGCGAGATCGCTCAGCTCGCGGTCACACCGAGCGAACGCCTCCTCCAGCGACTTGATGGGTGGACGCCGTGGCTCTGAGCGTCGGTGTGCTCGCCGGTCTCGCGACCGCCGGTCTGCTGCTCATGATCTTGGGCGTTCTCGGGTATGGCCACTCGAACACGAGTCGGTCACGAGTCGAACGGACCCTGGTTGCGAGAGTCGCTGGCTCGGCGCTGTCGGCCGGAGTGGTGCTCTTTGTCACCGGCTGGCCGGTCGCGGCGACGTACGCCTTCATCTTGAGCTTCGTTGGGTCCGGTCTGTGGCTTCGACGCCGTCAGCGTCAGGCCGAACTGGACCGCTTAGAAGGGCTGGCCGAGTGGCTCGACGTCGTGCGCGATGCCCTCCGGGCGGCAAGCGGCCTCGAGCAGGCGTTGCTCGCATCGACGCTCCATCCGCCCGATGCGATCGCAGCCGATGTCAAACGTCTCGGACTCAATCTTCGTCATCGTCCATTGCTCGAGTGCTTGCGGGAGTTCGGTGACGGTCTGGGCCTTCCGGCGTCGGACAGAACGGTCGTCGCGCTCATGCTCACCATCTCCTCCGGTGCCGGTCGACTCGTTCCCGTCCTCACCGAGGTGTCGACCGCCGCAAGACGAGAGGTAGCCAGCGCGCGCATCGTCGCTGCGGAACGTGCGGGTCTCTACAGCCAGGCCAACTCCATCACGCTCCTCACGGTCGTCACGGTGGCCGCTGCGTACTTCTACCGGCGCGAAGAAATGGCGGTCTACGACACGTTTGGCGGACAGGCCGTGATGGCCGTACTCCTCGGCTTCCTCATTTTCGGCCTTCTCGGCTTTCACAAGCTCGCGAGCGAACGTGATGCTGAGCGCCCGTTCGCCGCAGCGCTCGCAGGAGACAGTGACGACTTCGAACGCCCGAGCGGGACACGCGAAGGATTCCGGGGTAGTGCCGAGAACACGACCGGGGGAGCGGCGTGGTAACCCCAATCGGTGCCGCAGTCGCGTGCGCGGTCCTCGGTCTCGTCGTGATGGCGCGCGCCACGTACCGTCCGCGTCCGTCGCTTGCTGATCTACTCATCGACCCGAGCGCGGGCACCAATCGCAAGGACACGGTCTCGAACCATGCGAATGGCATGTTCGACCGTGTCGCCATGTGGGCATTGCGGATGCTCGGCGGCGATCTGGACCAGCTCACCGCCGACCTCGTCGTCCTCGACGAAGACATCCTCAAACACGCCCGCGACCGGTTCGCGACTGCACTGCTCGTCTCGGTCCTGCTGGCGTTCTACCTGAGCCGCGGGATGCTCACGCTTCCGCCGCTCCTCATCCTCGCTGCGGTGGGCGCCTTCGTCGTGGTCCATCGCATGCAGGGCAGTGACACTCATGCCAAGGCGAACAAGCGGCGGGCGTCGATGACGCTGCTCACCAACGAGATCGTCACCCTGCTGACCATCGCCGTCTCCGGTGGGGCTGGCACAAACACGGCGCTGCGAGATGCACTCGCTGTGGCCCGGACCGAAGACAGCCAACGGCTGCAGGCGGTTCTCAGCAGCGCCGATGTGCACGGCGCTCCCTATGCCGGTGCGCTCACCGAGTTCGGCGAGATCATCCGTCTCAACGAACTGATCAAGTTCGGTGAGGCGCTCGAGATGTCCACCGTGACCGGCGGGTCGATCATCGAAACCCTCGCCAGTCGTCAGGAAGCTCTCGCCCGATCGGTCGAGGCTTCGGCGATGGCGGACGCCAAGCGAGCGTCCGACCGCATGAGCACCGTCATGGCCTTCATGGCCATCTCGATCGTCGGCTTCGTCACCTACCCGGCCATCGCCAACCTCATCCAGATCTGATGACCACCACAAGTTCTTCCTACCAACAAGACCCTCAAGGAGGCCCCAATGGAAGATGCAACACTCAACGCTGCGGTGAAGACCATGACCGCATGGTCGCTCGACGTCGAGCCACGTATCCAGGCACTTGGCGAGCGCGCTCGCCGCGAGGATGGCGAGTTCGCTGGAACGATCGTTCTCATGCTGCTCATCGCGCTTGCGGCGGCAGCGGTGGGACCGCTGGTCCAAAGCTGGGCAACCGGCGAAGTCGGCAAGCTCCCCACCAACTGAGCGATGCACCAACGATGCGCCTCGCTCGGAAAGCTCGTTCTCTCGGTAGGACGTTGCGATCCGAGCGGGGCGACATCGCGGGCGACACGCTGATGTTTCCCATTCTCATTCTGATCCTGTTCGTGTGCGTCAACTTCGCGCTGGTTTACCGCGGGAAACAGGTCGTCTCGGCCGCAGCGCAAGACGGCGCACGCGTCGGTGCCGCCGAATGGGGAGACGAGGCGATTGCGCGCCGCACCGCAAACGAGACCCTCTCATTCTCGTCCATCGTGAGCGCCGGCGATGTCGACGTCTCGCACGGATCCAAGAACGTGACCGTCGAAGTCGAGGGCATCGTCACCTTGCCCTTCCTCGGGTGGACCGTGACCGTCGAAAGCCGGGCCGACTCGCCCCGGGAGCGTGTGCTCGAGTCGACGAATCGGGAGGGCGGATGAGCAGAGCATCCGTTCGATCGGATCGCGGTTCGGGGTTCCCTGCCGCCATCATCACCATTCTCTTCATCGTCGTCTTCATGGACTTCGTCGTCGTGGCCGGACGGATCGGCTCGACGCTTGCCGATCTCCAGGCGGCAAGCCGGGACTCGGCCCGGGATGCTTCTCTCGCCCAGTCAGAATCGGCCGCCCGTGGCGTCATCGACGTCGACTTCGAGTTCAGCAATCGAGACATCCGGTGCCAGAACTACACCTCGCGCATCGGGGGAAACACCGACTTCAAACCCGGCGGCTGGGTCGAAGTCGAGGTCTCGTGCGACGTCGCACTCAGCGACATGTCGCTCCTTCCCGTACCCGGGCAAATCACCGTCACCCGGTCTCATCTCGAACCGATCGACTTCTACCGGACCGTTGGCTGACATGACTCGAACGATGCTCTCAACACTTCGGACCTGGCCGTGGCGCTCACGATCGAGAAACCCTCGCGAACGGGGCGGCGGAACCTTCGCTGCGGCGGTGATTCTGCTTCCTGCCTTCGTCGCAATTGTTGCGGTTGCCTACGACGGCGGTCGCATGTTCAACGCTCGACGCGAGGCGTCGTCGGTTGCATCGGCCGCCGCGCGCGCTGGCGCCGCGGATGTGGACATCGGCCAGTATCGGTGGGATCAGACCCTTCGTCTCGAAGGGACGGCCGCGGGGCGGGCCCAGAGTTTCGCAATGGCGGCGGGTGCTTCCTCGGCGTCGGCACGCATTGTCACCGAACCCGGCTACGCAACGCCCGGTGGCGTCCTGTTGAACGACCTCGAGACCGTCGAGGTCGACGTGACCATCAGTGTCCGACTCTTCTTCTTGGGTCCCTTTCTCGGGACCCCGACCGTTCAGGGAGAGGGTCGCGCCAGGCCCACCCATCCCGAAGAAGGGAGTTGGTGATGCGCGTGTCGTCCCTCGGCCAGCTTCGCCGATCCAGCACCACCAACGACAGCATCGCCGTGCTCGCTCGTACTCCAGCTCGAAGTCGAGTGGCTGCCGATGCCTCTGCGCTCACGTCGACCCGATGGAGCAGCGCTGGCGCAACCGCGCTGCTGTTGATGCTGCTCCTCTATCCGCTCGCCCTGGCCGTCACCTTGGCCGCGCTTGCCGCGCTCGACCGAAGCGTTCGCCACGCCGAGCTCGGACTCGTCATTGCTGGCAGCACTGCAGTGTTGGCCGTGGTCGTGCTTCTCGCCATCTCTGGGCACCGGCGGCTCGTTCGGGTCCGCCGTGATCCGATCGGACTGCTCGCAGGGGTTGTCCGGATCAACAACCGCAGCTGGTTCGGGGCTGGAGAGCTCGCCGGGTGGAGTCGTGCCGGAGTCGGTTCGACGGCTGGCGAAGTGGACATCACCCGACCCCGCTATGTCGGCCCAGCGACCGCTCCCGAGGAGCAGCTCACCGAAGCAGAATCGACCCCGACTGAAGCCCAGGTTGTGAGGTCTGCGGCGGACCCGTTCGCGAACATTCCTCGACGGTATTGGCACGGCTACACCGTTCGACGGGGAGAGACGTGGTGGTTGCTCGCCGAGAGGCAACTCGACGACGGCGCCCGCTGGCGCGAGATCGTCGCCGCGAACGTCGGACGCTCCGTCGCCGCCGGAATCGTCGTTTCCGATGGCGATTCCTTGCGCGCCGGCTGGTCGATTCTCCTGCCCTCGGCGCCGCACACCCGCACGACCGACTCTGCCGAGTCGACGCACGATCGTGGCGACAGACCCGGTCGTGGAGATGAATCCGAAACTCAACCTGGACGGACGCAATGACCACACGCCTGACCGCCGCGCTCTCCCTCATGCTTGCGTGCACCCTCTTCGCTGTGGGGTGTGCGTCTCCGGATCCTCAGAGTCGCCCGCTCCCGGACGTTGACCAGGACCGTCAACAACCCGAGCGCGCGGATGACTCAGCGCCAGAGGAAGCTGTCGAGAGGTTGCCCGTCGCCGCAGCCGATCTCGACGACTTCGGAATCATCGATTTGCCGTCAGCACTGGCGCTCGCAGCGCTGGTTGATGTCGAAGTCCCGCTCGAGGATCGCCTGGTTCTCGCCGAATCTGCAGGCCTCGACATGGATGCCGAATCCTATGGCCGCGTCCTGTACGACTATCACCGGTTCATCGAAGCCCGGGAGGCGGCCATCCACTTCGGTGGTTCGAGCCTCGAGTCACTCGCTGCGCACACCACAGCTGACGTGATTCTTGACGAGGTTGTAGAGCTCGCCCCGAGCGAAGACCTGGGTGTCGTCGTGGATGAATTCGACTACAAGATCCATCCGATCGCCGTGTGGGGAGACCAGGGCGGCGTGTGGATTCACGATTGCCTGGAGACGACGACGGCCTCACGACTTCTCGGGCTGGCCTCGACCAAGTTCGTCGAGCAGGTCGTCGAGTTGCATCCCTCGGGAGACGAATGGGTCGTCGCTGATCTTCAGACGCTCCACAGCGGATTCGCGGACGGCGAGTTCGGCTGTACTCCACCCGCCTACGTCGGACCTCTCTACGAAGCGACGAT
Organism: Acidimicrobiales bacterium; assembly: GCA_020629635.1. Taxonomy (GTDB): domain Bacteria; phylum Actinomycetota; class Acidimicrobiia; order Acidimicrobiales; family SHLQ01; genus SHLQ01. The sequence goes on from JAHDCX010000018.1 coordinate 9,273, forward strand.
CGAATTCTTCGTCGCTCACGCCGAGCTGATGGCTTACCCCGAGGAACCTCTCGATGGCATTGCGACGGTGTCGACCCCGGAGATGCTGGAGCAGGTTCGTGAGACGACGGATGCGCTCGTCTCGATCGGTGCGCACGTGCCAGATCCCGTGGATCTCGAAGTGCAGCTTCTCGGAGCAGACCCGCTCATGGCAGACGGGTCTTTTCTCATGAGCGTGTGCACAGTCCTTCCCGAAGGAATGGCGACACGGCGGGTGACAGACGACTCGCTGATCCCACCAAGCGAAGGCGGGCACATCATCGCACCCATGTCGATCTACCGGGAAGTACTCGTGGTGATTGACGCGGGCGACGAGGGACAACCTCGCCCGGTCATCTCCGGCGTCCAGTTCGAGGAGGCAGACGCATCATGCGCTGGCTGAGCCCCATGCGAGCAGGAGTGGTGGCACTCACGTGGACGCTCTTCATCTCGGTCTCCACGGTGGCGCTACCAGCCGGCGCCGAAGCGGGCGAGCTTGGCGGCGACCTCGAGATCCTGCGCAATGACCAACTGGTTCGGGAGCTCGAGGCGTTTGTCGCCGTGCTCGAGGACGAGTTGGCCGGGACCAGCGAGCCCACGGTGATCGCCGGACTGTTTGCTGGCGACGGACCTGGTCAGTCGATCGAATCGTTTCCCGCCATCGGTCAGCTCGGCGCATTGGCTGATTCGTCCGCCTCTTCGTCGGGTCGCGCGCCGTTCCGGACGCAGACCGAGGCCGAAGAGAACCCACACATCGATCCCAACACGGACAAACATCTTTGGCGGCCAGCGCCGCGCATGTATCCACCGGTCGGTGCGTCCCAAGTGGTCGGAGCGGAGACCTGGTTGGCGATCGATCCCGATGCGTGGGAGACCGTCGAATGGGAACGCGACACGATCGATGGTGGCCGCTATGAGTACACGGCGACACCGAGTGCGACGATTTGGGAGTTCACGGATCAGACGGTGCGTTGCGACGGACCGGGCGAGATCTACGAAGGCCCTGATGACGAGGGGACGGACTGCTTCCGCAACTGGGATCAGACGACCGACGCAGCCGAGATCGAGCTGCAGATACGCATCGAGTACGAGATCGACTTCGAGTACTACCGGCCGACCGAGCGCCGAGAAGGCACCCCCTGTGGGAGAAAGGCCGGATTCGCTCAGCTGGGCGTTTCGGGACGGGGCGCGTGCATCTCGGTGTGGAACAGCTGCCAAGAGGCCTGGGACGCCGGGAGAGAACCCGCGACCAACTCGGCCGTCTGCTTCAAGGATGACGCCGACCAACTCGAGGAATCGGGGTCATTCGATCACGTCGGTCTGAGCCTCGACACCTACGACATGACCGTTGGTGAGCTCCAGACCCTGGGGATGCAGCTCGACCAGGGATCGGTTGCGTCCAAGATCGGTGATGCTCGGCGTTCGGCCGCTGAACCCGTCGACCATTCGGCAGACCAAGAGGCCATCGAATCCAAGAAGGGGAAACCGGGCTGTGGCATCTTCACGTGGCTCTGCGACCTGTGGGAAGGACTCAAAGAGGTCATCAAGAACGTCATCAAGGGCATCGCCGAGATCGTCGGCACGATCATCGCGGAAGCTCTCGACTTCTTGAACTTCATCAAGGACCTTCTGCCCGGATTCCTCAAGCCGCTGATCGAGCTTCTGCAGGGATGTGGCGACTTCGTGGACGAGCTGATCACCGGGATCGTCGATCTCGCCGTCAACTTTCTCGATGACCCCGTCGGAACGATCAAGGCGCTGTTCGAGGGACTGATCGATACCGGAAAGGCGATCGCACTCTTTGTGTCGGACGGAGACGTCGGGCCGCTGCTCGAAGTGATCGAAGACACGATCGGCGTCGACTTCTCCGAAGACTTCGCCAACGGCCAAGTCGCCAGAGGTACCGGCAAGGTCGTCTGTGCGATTGGTGCCCTGCTCCTCGACGGCGGAGCGTCGAAGATCAAGTCGTTTGCGGGCCGCATCAAGGGGCTCGTGAAGAACCGGGGCAAGACCCGACCGAGCGCTGATGGGGGATCGGCCCTCCCGGACGCACCGAAGTCCTCTGATCTTCCGGATGGGCCAGATGGACGGACCCCGGACGCCTCGCCCGACACCAGTCCGCCCGATCGCTGCTATCACATCACGTACGTCGATCTGCTCGCGCAGGCCGACGACGAGCGAGACCTCGATCCCGAAACACCGGATCCTCCAACCGCGCCGTCGCCGCCGACGACCGAACCAGCACCGGGAGAACCGCCAGCCGGCGGTGGCGACCAAACGCCTTCGAACCCCGCCACCGTCCCCGCCTCGCCACGTGGCCCGCCGGAATCACCCCAAGAAGAGGGCACTGCGCTCACCACTGCGCGTGAGAGGTTGCTCGTCGCGCAGCAAACCGAGGCTCGTTTCCGCGGTGTGTTCAACGATGCGCAGGCCGCGGTTGACGCCGATCCGTCAAGCGAGAATACGCGTCGACGCGACGCGGCTCTCCGCGACCTGGAGATCATGTCCGGCGAGGTCGAGACTCGACAAGCGCGCGTCGACGCGATCGAACAGGCGGGTCCAGAGTTTGCGGGTATCCCTGAGCTCCTCGAGCGAGCTGACGCCGACCTGAGAGAGGCCGAGGAGGTCGCCGCCCGGAGACGAGGCGAATTTGCCGAAGCACGCGATGCGGCCGAAGCGAACCCGTCCCGTCGCAACGAGCGCCGTCGTCGCGATGCGGAGCTGACGCTCGAGGCGATCATGGCGGAGGTGGATCGACGACAGGACGTCGTGAGTGATCTCGAGAATGGCATCACGCAGCTGGACCGGAGGGCGATTGAGCTGGATCAACAAGCGGTCGAACTGGAGCGGTTGGCGGCTGAGGCCAAAGCCAACGCCGAACGGCATCCCACGAGCGCTCGAGCGCTTCGACGCTCCGCCCGTGCACACGATCGCGCACAGGCCGCCCGCCAAGAAGCAGTCCGGCTCCGAGGACTGGCCGATCTCGCCCGGAGAGGTGAGCCCCTCGTCGGCGCTCGCGGAACGATCCAGATGTTCGACTTCGGAACGCTCGTCCCGCAACTTCCCGGCCCTCAGATTCGACCGGTTGTGGCTCCCCGACACATCGGAGCGGTCGATCCGAACGACCCAACAGCGGGCCGCGTGCACGACCTCTCTATTCGTCTTGGTGCGCAGGCCGGCGTTGGTGCCGGATCCGTACCCGGCCTGAGCGGGCCGTTCGTCGGCGGCGGCCCAGCCATCGATCTCGGGGTCACCTTTCGCTCCCCGACGCGGCCAGCGCCAGAGGACATTCGTCGTGTCATCGTCGAGGATCCAAATGCGCGCGAGCGTCTCCGAAACATCGCCACTCGGTTCCGGAATGCGGCCTCCCGTGCACGGAACACGCGGGTCGAGGGTGGGCGCGTCGCTCCCACCGCGGCTGGTGTGGCGACTGTGGGCAGCATCGGAATCGGCCCAGCTTCGGTCGGTCCTGCGGTCGTCGTCGAGGCGAGCATCAACGCCGAAGTTGGTCGCGCCGAGCGGAACGCCGATGGCCAAGGCATCCCAGGCTCTCGTCCGGTCAGGGTTGGGCCGCGGAGTACTGTCGTGGTTCCGGTCGCAGGAGCCGGACAAGGGGCCGTGATCGCAGGTTGGTCCACCGACGATGTCGACAATATCGCTGGCGCTCACGACTGGTTCGACTCGACACGACCAGTCGGCGAGCGTGTCAAGTTCAAGGGTACCGGCAAGGCGCTCGCTGAACCGGTTGTCAGGAAGGCGAAGGCTGCAGCCGCAGCATTCAATCGACTGCGGGAGAACACGAGGACAGAGCCCCAACAGCCGGCGAGCGAAGCTCCGAACGACCCAGTTCCCGATCCAGAAGCGATTGACGAAGCGGTAGCTCGCGCGGAGGCCGCGGAGGCCGAGGCGCAGAGGGCCGAAGCCATGGCTACCGAGGCCGAACGCGATGCACGAGTCGGGCCATCGGCGGCCGGCGAGGCAGCCGCAGAGGCTCGCCGTGAGGCGGACCGCCTGCGAGCAGAAGCTGATCGGCTGCGCGACGCCATTCCGATCGATACGGATGTGGCCGCCGAGGTCGAGCGTGAGGTTGAGGCTGAGC
>JAHDCX010000018.1:13489-71932 GCA_020629635.1 Acidimicrobiales bacterium
GTGTGGAGGATGAGCGGGGCCGTGCGGAGGATGCCGCGGAGGTTGAGGCTGAGCGTGTGGAGGATGAGCGGGGCCGTGCGGAGGATGCCGCGGAGGTTGAGGCTGAGCGAGCGGAGGATGAACGACAACGCCAAGCTGATGAGGAGGCCGTTCGTGCGTGGACTGAGGCGGAGGAACGCGCCGATGACGCCGAGCGTGGAGCGGACAAGGCGGAGGTGGACGCCAACGCAGTACGCGCTGAAGCCGACGACGCCCACGGGCGGGCTGATGAGCTCGGCGAGGTCGTGGCGGAGGCGCGGGCCGACCTGAACGACGAGTTGGCGGCGCTGGCGGAGCTGGAGAACGAGGCCCGCGAGGACCTTGAAGATCTCCGAAACGATGCCCGGGAGTTCGTTGTCGAGGCCGAGACGGAGGCGGAACGTATCCGGCGCGACTGGGATGCCGTCATCGAAGAGAACTCACCTGAGCTGACGCCCGGGCAGCGGCGACGGCTTGAAGCCGAACGTGATGCTGCTGCCGCGCGTGCCCGCGAACGGATCGACACCATTCAGGAGGTCGCCGAGCGAGAGATCCGTCGGGCGGAGACGGAGGTCGATCGTCGGCGGGATGTTCGTGCGACCCATGAGGTAAGCAGAGAAGCCGATATCGGGCGCCTTGAGCGTGAGCGGGCACGTGCGCGACTTCGTGCCGAAGAGCTGAGTGCGGTTGCGACGGATCTCGAAGAGCGGGCAAAGCGTTTGCAGGAAGATGCCGCCGAGGCGCGTCGCCGTGCTGAGTCTGCACGTGACGCAGTCGAGTTCGATGCGGTGCCTTCTCGGGATGAGCCGGCACGACAACCGAATTCTCCCGTTGCGGAGTCCGTTCGACCCGAGTCGCCCGAACGTTCAGAACCGGTGCCGGATGCACGGGAGACGATACGAGGTCCAGACGAAGAGCCGAACCTGGATCTACCGAGCGTACCCGACGTCGAGCCTCGACCATTTCGAGACTCCGAAGCAGCCGACGAGGCAGAGCGCCTCGACGCGGCTGAGCAGGAGACCAAAAGCGAGGCTACGAGTGATGAAGAATCCGTCGCCGGACGCGCCGATGAGGAGCCCGCTGAGCCCTCTCGCCGGCGGAAACCGAAACAACGACCCGCCGCCGCGTGCCCGCGATGACGAGGTCGCGGTCTTTCTGGCCCGAGTTGATGGACGTTCGGCCCATTTTCGTCATTAAAGGCTTCGACAATCATCTCCTTGGGCCATCCGCAGCTGGGTGAGATTGCCCGCTGGTTGGGCGGCACGTACGGAGGGGAGAGATCTATGCGAGTGTTGCTGGCTGAGGCCGACGAGGATTCGGCGTACCGGATCGAGCAGGGTCTACGGACCGAGAACTATGTCGTCGAGTCGACCGGCTCGGGAGTCGAGGCGCTCGCGATGCTGGAGACGGATTCGTTCGATCTGATGATCCTCCGGCTCCTTCTTCCCGATGCAAATGGCTTCCGTCTCTGCCCAACGATCCGTTCGGCTGGGTTTGATCTTCCGATTCTGCTGATCTCGTCGAAGACGGGAATCTGGGATGAAGTGGAGGCGCTCGATGCCGGCGCGGACGACTTCTTGATGGTGCCGGTCAAGCAAGCCGTCCTTCTCGCACGCGTCCGAGCCCTGCTTCGAAGGTCTCCGAGACATCACGAGCCCTCGCTGGTTTGTGACGAACTGACGCTCGAACCGCGGTCACGGGCCTGCTCGTATCGCAACGAGATCGTGAACTTGACCCCGCGCGAGTACGCCCTGCTTCGATACCTGATGTCGCACTCGGGACGCACTGTGACGCGTGGTGAGCTCCTCACTGCGGTGTGGGGCCGAGATCACCGCGATCCACACGTCGTGCATGTGTACATCGGATACCTCCGCCGAAAACTCCGGATGCTGGCCGGCAACGACATGATCCAGACCATTCGTGGTCACGGATACGTGTTCATCCCCGCACGCGATCATGCGGGCGGACCAGACGTCGCGCTCATCGGGGCCTGAACACCGGACAGGGGACTTGCTGTGAACGACCTGCCACCCGAATCGACCCCACTCCGTTGGAGGCTGGCCGACCGTGCCGAGGACATCTGGGCCTCGAACCGAATTTCACTCCTGGGGGTCATCTTGATCGTCCCGTTCGTGATTGGGTCGATTGCGTTCTTCGACGGGGGCCCCTCTCCGTCCAGGGCGCTGGCGACGGTGCAACCACCGCCGACGAGCACCACGACCACCACCACGGCGCCGACGACGACCACCTCCGTCGTGACCACCACGACCACGACGACGACTACCACAACCACAACGACCGAAGTTCCGAGGGTGATCGACGGAATCGAGCCTGGAGCGATCCTCGACATCGGTCTCGGTGATGTTCGATTGATCGGCGGTCTTCCCAACGATGATGCAGCGGCCCAAACCGTGGCGATCGCCGAGTTCGTCTTTCCCGAGCTGGAGATCATCGATGAACAAGTGGTCGACGACCGATTTCCGCCCACCGACCGTCTGATCTTCCGGTTCCGGTCGGGGGGCCTCTTCGCCTACAACTCCGACGTCATCAACGAGGAGATCCTGCCGCTGATCGACATGATCGCGGATGCGATGGCGATCGAGACGTCTTGGGACTCCGTGATCGTCGGCCACACCGACGACACCGGGCCGGCGGAAGGAAACCTGCGCTTGAGCGAACGACGAGCCAACGCGGCCGCCGATCGACTTCGTTTGGCCGGTGTGGCCGAGGGACGAATCGAGTCCGCGGGACTGGGTGAGTCTGCGCCCATCGCCGACAACACGACCGAGCCGGGGCGTCTCAAGAACCGGCGTGTCGACATCACGATCGTTCGCTGACCGGAGATACCCATGGTCGTGATCGCAACCGTCGTCGTTGTCGCTGCTGTCGCCCTTCGTGCTGCTGTCGAGGACATTCGATCCCACGTCCTCCGGAATCGACTGACCATGGCCATTGCGGTCGTCACGATCGTCGGGGTCACACTCGATGCCCTCTGGCCCGAGTCCAAAGGCATTGAGCTCGGCGATCTTCTGAGGGGGTCGGCAATCTTCGCTGGGCCATGGCTGCTCATCCACCTCGCGCAACCGACTGGCGTGGGCTTTGGCGACATCAAGTACGGCGGAGCACTCGGCCTGAGCCTTGGTTGGATCAGTCCAGACGCAGCGCTCGGCGCGATCCTCACCGTGCTCGTCGTCGGTGGAATCCACGCCGCCGCCGTCATTCTTGCCAAGCGCACGACGCACGTTGCGATCCCGTTCGGCCCAGCGATCCTCGCTGGCTACACCGCGGAGATGGTGACCCGACTCACGTGAGCGACGTGGATGGGGTCAAGTCCCAACATGTAACAGGTTGGGCGATGGGGCGAAGGTGTTACCTGTTGGGACTTGACCCCATCCACGTGACGGTGGCGGACTCGAGGTCGTAGATCGCGCCGACGACGGCGAGACGTTGCTGGTCGACGAGGGCCCGAAGCGTTTCGCTTCGGTCGGTGAGCTCGACGACCATTCGCTCCACGTGGCGCCCGACCACCTTTGTCACGAGCTCGGGGTCGCCGCTGCCCGGTGCCGTCTCCCCGGTCACGTCCTGCACTGCCGGGGTGATCTTGGCCAACAAGCCCGTCAGGTGTTCCAACTCGGCGCCGTCGCACGCGCCCTTCACCGCGCCGCACGCCGTGTGCCCCAACACCACGATCACCTTCACCCCGGCGATCGCCGCAGCGAACTCGAGGCTCCCCAACACGTCGTCGTCGACCACGTTGCCGGCGGTCCGCGCCGCAAACGCCTCGCCCAGACCCAGGTCGAACACGATCTCAGGCGGCACCCGACTGTCGATGCAACTCACGAACGCCGCCAACGGAAACTGGCCCGACGCCGTCGCCGCAACCTCGGCCGCCCAGTCCCGATCGCTCACGCCTCCGGCCACGAACCGGGCATTGCCGGCCTCGAGGCGAGCGAGCACCGTGCGCGGCGTCGCCGCACCCTGATCGATCTTGGTCGGAACCTTCGACATCGTCGAAACGATATCTATTGCACCTCGATGCTGAACCGTGCTCCCGGTTCGACGATTCGACGCCAGACTTCGGTCCCCTCCGCGTTGGTGCACGACACCGTTGCCTCGACGGTCGTCGGGTTCGTCGCATGCACGACCACCCGACCGTCGACTCCCCGGATGGCGATCGCGCCAGGTGTGCAGCGCAGGTCCTCGGCGGGAATGGCGTCGGCCCAGAGCGCAGACCACCACGACAGCAGCGCGTCCGGCGTTGACTGTTCGTCGATTTCGCTCGGCTCGCCGCGCTCGGTCGGGCGTCCGCCCAGCAGATGATCCGACGCCAGGAGATTTGGCCACAGGTCGAGACACTCGTCGTTGGCCACGCACCAATCGGCCCGTCGGGTCGCCGCGTCCACGTCGGCCGAATCCCGGTAGCGGCTCACGCTCATTGGCCCCAAAGGCAGAAGCTTGATACCGAGCGCTGACGCCGGCGAGGGCGAGAAGAACGTGTTCGGATCCTGCTTGCCGCCCCAGGCGATGCCGCCCCACGGGCGACCCGCCGTCTCCCCGGTCGGCAGCATCTCGACCCGAGCCGACTCGTGCTCGAGCGCGTGGCGCACGAGGAACGACTCGGCGAGCTCGGGCCGGTCGGTCACGATGAACCATCTGGCCGCCGCCCACCACGACAACGCCGACTCGCTCGTCGATTCCAAGTTGTTCCCGTCGGCGAACGGTGCGGTCCCCGACGCCCAGCCGTGACCCTCGTACGGATCCCAGGTCCGATGGCTCGCAAGTCGGGCGTCTCGGACGCCGAGCACGGCCGTGCCGGCGTAGTCGGCGATCAAGGTGTCGACCAGCGAGGCATGGTCGGCGGCCCACGCCGAATCTCGCTCAGCGAGGTACGCCGCCGCCGCGACCCAGTAGCCGTACTGGAGGTGATGGTCGTTCAGATCCGTGCCAGACCCGAACTCGGCGGGCGAGAGGATCACGGTTCCCCACGTCGACTCGAGTGTCGCCCGCGGCTCGGTGCCGTCCGCGAGCGGCTGCCAGAACTCCCGTGCGAGATCGAACGCGCGGGCCGCGGCGGCGTCTCGGCCGTGGGCCGCTGCCAGATCGCCGATCATCGCAGCGTGCAGCACGTCCTTTCCGCCGAAGTACGAGCCAGCCCGGCGGATCGACGGCAATTGATCGTCGCCGAACCAGTCATCGGTCACCGGAGACGCCTCGACGGCGCCCCACAGCACCGGGGCAACGACGGTCGTCCGGACGGCATCGGCGATCACGACCGGCCGGGTGCGGTCGCGATCAAACACTTCGCCCACGACCGGATCGTCGTCGAGTGGCCGGTGATGATCGAGCAGCAGGAACGGCTGGGCAATGTCGGTCGTCCGCCGGACACGAAGTTCTTGCGTACCCGTCGACCCGTTCCAGGCGGTCTCCTCGACGGTGTCGAGCAGCCGGGCACCGAGCACGCCCCGGACTGCGTCGAGGTAGCTCTGCTGGTCGGCGTCGTCCGAGTCGGGGACGAGGCCCACCAACGCCCGCCCGGTGATGAACGCTGCTGCACCGTCGAGCTCGACCTCGTCGCCGGCCACGAACCAGGTCTGTCCGCCGGCGTCGATCACGAACACGCCGTCGTCGATCGCTCTGGCAGGTCCACCGGCCACGCTGAGGCGACCAGCGGCGTCCAGTTCGACGAAGGGCTGACCCTTCACCACGTCCATCCGCACCTGCGGCACGTCGTCGACGTCGATCAACTCGACCGTGACATGGAACGCGCCCGCGTCGACGATCTGGGTCTCCAGCGCGGCGTCGCCGAGCAGACGAAGCACCGCCCCCGGTGGCGAGATCCACGTGTCGGCGTCGAGTCGATTGGCCGGACCGTTGCCGACCCCGATGGCGCCGTCCTCGTCGATCGAGACCACGAGCGGGCGCGCCCACAACGGCAACGACCCCGGTCCCAACAACGCCGGCGACCACCACTGGTTTGTGGGCACGGCACCTTCGCCGACCCACTGATGTCGCGCGGGCGGTCGCTCCGATCCCGGTGTGGGATCGAGCGTGTCCAGGGCGCGCAGATCGAGCATTGGTTCGTCGACCGAACGGCTCACCGGCTCCTCCTCGGTGATGGCGACCGGCGAATCGGGGTCGGCCGGATCATTCCCCCGCTGACGACTCCAGACCTCGAACAGGGTGACGACCGACAAGACGACGATCGCAACCTTGATTGCGCTCCGACGGTTCACGACCCCGCGAAGGCGCCCGAGTCCGTGACCGTGTAGATGATTGGCGGTGCATCGTCGGGTGCGCTCTTCGTGTCGATACGTACATCGAAGCGCACGCCGGGCACCAGGTCGATGACACCTTCGGTGTCGGGCCGAAGTCGGACGTTGACGAGGCGAGAGTCGGTCGGCTCGTGCTCGGTGCCGAGCAGCGGCACCGCAGAGATCACTTCGGCGTTGATCGGCTCGGCGATCTCATCGTTCTCGAGCGTCGCCCGCATGCCGACCCGGAGCTTGTCGAGGGCGTCGGGCCGAACCGTGACCACGACCATCATCTCCGTCGGGTCGTACACCGTGACCACGGGAGAACCCGGCCACGTGACGGCACCCGGCAGCGCATCAACCGACACGAAGCGCGCATCGAACGGCACGATCACTTCGTTGATCGGCGCGAGGTCCTCGATGATCAGCTCCTCGGTGCCGATCTCGTCGAGATCCTCGACAACCACACGCGAGGCGTCGAGATCTCGGTAGGCCGCAACGGCGGTCCCCGCGGGCAGGATCTGACTGCTGCGGTCGTTGGCCTTGACGTACACCTCGGTCACGATCGCTGGACGAGTCGTCGACAACGGCACCGGCTGCGCCGTCAGGATTCCGTCATTGAAGCGAATCGCGTTGACATCCGTCAGACGGATATCGACCTCCGGAATGATCAACCAGCCGAGGAACGCCAAGAAGGCGGCCATGATGCACCAGCTGAAGATCCGAGAGGCGAACTTCGATCCGGGGCGAGGCTGCGGCGTGAACGGATGGTCCGTGTCGTCTGCCCAGGTGGTCTCGAGATGGATCGATGGACGTGGCCCGAACGTCGCCATTTCGTCCATCTGCGCGGTCATCCGGTTCTCGGCGGGGTTGTCCGGCGCCCACGGCAGGTTGCCGTAGGGGTCTGACCCTGGCGCCGTCCGGAAGCTCGGCACGCCAGACCGGACGGCGAAGGTACCAGCCGCCGTGGCGGTGGACGCCGACGCGGTGGTCGCCGGCTGATGGGTGCGTTCGTAGTCGTCCAAAATGTTGGCAACCTCGGAGTCTTCGAGCATCGAGTCGAGCGCCAACGCTTCGCGCAGGGTCGACGGGCGAGGCCGCAGTTCGTTGGGGGGTGTGCCCGACTGCGGGGCGTCTTCGGTGGTCATGGCAACCTCGGGATTACTGGAGTTCGGGGGTTCATCGCGCCATCCCGCAGGCACGTTCGAGCTCGAGATACTCGTCGAGCAGTTCGAGGGCCTCTTCGGCCGAGGGTTGTTCGTCGTCGGCCTCTCGAGCCAAGCGATCGGCTCGTTCCGAGCCGGCGAGCAGCCAGGCCATCATGCCGAGCTGCATGCAGACGAAGGTGATCGCGATCGCCGACGACGTCGGGTTCTGGCCGCCCAGTCGATACCAGACGACGATCGAGAAGACGTCGAGCAACACGATGGCGATGTGCGGCTTCAGGTCTCGGATCGAGAACCCGCCACCACCGCCGTTGGTCACGTTCCACGTCGCTCGTTGACGCAGCGCCGTGCCGAAGAACGCCTTGATGTGGGCGGGCGCGGCCGCCAGCGACACGATGATCGCCGACATGCGGAACTTGCCCGCCTGCACGAACGGCACGGCGACCGTCAGCAGGTAGAAGGGGAGATAGTGGATTGCCCAGTCCCAGAAGTCCGCCGAGATCGGGCTCTTGTCGGTGATCAGGTAGATCGGCGACATCATCGCGAAGACGGCCACGGTGAAGCTGAGCGCGTAATGGCTGGGCACCAACATGTACTGCGCCTTCTGGCTGAGCGTGAGGCGCGGATCCCGCAGGATCTTCGCCCAGAACAGGATCTCCCAGCCGCCCGACGCCCAGCGGAACTGTTGCTTGAGGAACGCGGTGATCGTCTCAGGGGTCAGACCCTGGGTCAACACCTTCGGCACGAAGACCGACCGCCAGCCCCGGCGATGCAACTCGAGCGACGTCCAGATGTCCTCGGAGTTGGACCCGACCCAGATGCCGCCCTTCGGATACTCCTCGCCGAGCAGCGTTTTCGTGCGTTGCTCCTCGACCGGCGCATCGGCGGCGATGCCGGCCTTTCGGCGCTCACGCTTCGTCATCTGCCTTTCGGTCAGTGACGCGAGCGCCCGCCGACGGAACATCACGTTCGTCCCGACGCAGAACGCCGAGTTCGACTGGTTCTTCGCCGGCATGATCGCCTCGTAGAACAGCTCCTGGCTCACCGCCGCGCCCTCGGCGACCATGCCGCGACCCTCGTAGGTGTAGGTCTGCGGCGTCTGCACCATGGCGATCGAGGGGTTGGCGACCATGTGCGGAAGCGTGTGCACGAGCAGGTCCGGTCGAGGAACGTGGTCGGCGTCGAGCACGATCACGTAGTCGCCCGACGTGCGATCGATCGCCGAGTTGACGTTTCCGGCCTTCGCGTGGCGGTTGTCGGTTCGACGCAGGTAGCCGATGCCGAGCTTCAGACACGCCTCACGGAGCTGGTCGTCCCGACCGTCGTCGCACACCCACGTGTTGTGCGGGAGGATCATGTTCTTCGCCGCGACGAGCGTCGGCATGATCATGTCGAGCGGCTCGGTCGCACACGTGATGAACACGTCGACGGGAGGTGTTTCGAGCTCGCCGGTGACCAGCGCCCGGCGGATCACCGCCACCTCCTCCTTCTCCGGGATGTCGGGTCGGTAGGTCATCAACGTCAGCCAGATGCCGAGCGTGTGGCAGATGAGGATCACCTCGGCGATGACCGTCGCGATCCACAGGATCGGCACGTTCTCGTGCTCGCGGTCGACGATGAAGGTCAGATAGAACGTGCCCGCTGCGATCCCAAACAGCACCACCAGGCGGGTGATCTGCTGGAAGTCGCGCCACGGGACGTCGTGCTGTTCGATGCGCGGCGGCGCGTATCGATGGGAGCGGAAACGGGCGCGCAGGCCGGACGCGTTCTGCGTCCCGGCGCTGGGCGCAGCGCTGGGTTCGATGATGGACATGGATCAGCGCTCCGATACGGACCTGGTCACGAGGCGACGGCGCGCAACGGAGGGACGTTCATAGGGGGCCGACGCGGCATCGTCGAGGTCGATCACCGAGGAGCGATCCGACAGGTCGACGTCGATCCGGCGAGCGGCGTCGAGCTTGGCGGCGCGAATCGATCGACGCGTCGCCGCCAACACCGGAAGCACTCGATCGAGCCGCGCGTGCAGCTCGGCGTTCGTGTGCTCCAGGCCTCTGGCATGGTGCTCGAGATCGATCACCTTCTGGGCGAGCGCAGCGTTCTCGAAGCGAAGCCGATCGATGATCTTTTGGGAGACGATTGGATCGTTCGACATCGCGTAGGCCTGCTCGGAGGAGGAGGGTGGGTATGGCATTTCTTGACTCTCCACCCCTCCGCCGGGGCGATCGGTGTTCGTTGGTTCCCGCACCAGTGATTCATTCGGACTGAGTCATCTGGATGTGAGGTCAACGTGGCCAAAATCTCGCCGACCGCCCCGCAGCGTGGTTTTTCGACCGTCCGTCATGGGTCAGACAACTCATGTCCGCCTGCGGCGCTCGATGCGGGTGTCAGTCGAGATACGCGCGGATGTCGATCGGGTCGAACGTCGGGAACTGGGTGAGGAGGCACGAGTCGGGCTCCCGGTCCGGGCGCCAGCGCAGCATCTTGGTGGTGCCTCGGAATCGGCCGTCGGTCGAGAACGTGTATCGAACCTCGACGACGCGTTCGAGCCGCAACGGAATCCACGAGTGGTCCTTGCCGGGGTTCGCCCCCGACCATCGATTTGGGGCGCCCGGCATCGAGCCGTCGGCGTGCGCCTCGGCGTTCATCCACGCCGCCCACGGATGATCGGACAGATCGTCGAGCACGTGCGGTGCGAGTTCGTCGATCAGCTCGCCCCGACGCTTCGCGGTGAACGACGCTGCCACACCGACATGACGAAGGCCGCCGGACTCGTCGTAGAGGCCGAGCACGAGGGACCCCACGCCGTCGCCCGACTTGTGCATCCGGTAGCCGGCCACGACGCAGTCGATCGTCCGCACGTGCTTGAGCTTGAACTGCACCCGCTTGTCGGGCACGTACGTGCCGTCCATGGGCTTGGCGATCAACCCATCGAGGCCTGCCGCTTCCAACTCGTCGAACCACCGCATGGCGAGATCGCGGTCCGTCGTCATCGGTGCCAGATGAATCGGCGGTTCGAAACCCGTCGCCATTGTTTCGAGTACCTCACGTCGTGTCCGGAACGGCTCGTCCATGAGCGATCGGTCGTCGACCGCCAGCACGTCGAAGGCCACAAAGGACACCGGGGTCTTCTCGGCCAACATGTTCACTCGCGATTCGGCCGGGTGGATGCGCTGCCCCAGCGCGTCGAAATCCAACGTCCCGTCGATCTCGACGATCAGCTCACCATCGACGACGCAGCGATCGGGGAGCGACGCTCGCAGCGGTTCGAAGATCTCCGGAAAGTAGCGGTTGAACGGCTTCTGGTTCCGGGAGCCGAGCGTGATCTCGTCGCCGTCGCGGAACACGATGCACCGAAACCCGTCCCACTTCGGCTCCAAGGCGAGCTCGCCATCGGGAAGCGCGTCGAGCGGTTTGGCGAGCATGGGCTTGAGCGGCGGCATCACCGGAAGGTCCATGGCCGAACACTAACCGGACGCTCTTGTAGCGTCGGCTGGCGATGGGAGCCGGACACGCGCACGGCGCGCACGATCATGACTCGGTTGGCTGGGACGCGTGGCGTGGAACCCCGCAGTTGCCGATCATCGCCGCAGCACTCGGGTTGATCGCCGTCGTCACGATCATCGGGCTCATCGCCATGTGGCCCGATCCGTCGAGGTCCGAGGGGTTGTCGCAACGAGTCGAAGACGCGGGCCTCCCCACCGAACGCTTCGCGGCCGAGGTCACCGGCGTTTCCGAGCGGCCGTGCAACTTCGAGCCACCGGCAAATCCCGACCTCGTCTGCCGGAGTGTCGAAGTGATCCCCGAGGCCGGCCCCGATGCCGGCATCATCACGGTCTACGACTTCATCCTCGACGGATCACGGGTCGCGCCGACGGCGTCCGTCGGTGACCGGATCATCCTGGGGCGCGTCGAGGGGAGCGGGTTCACGTTCTTCGTCGACGAAGACCGACGCGGCACGCTGCTGATCCTCGCCGCGCTCTTCGCCGCCGTCGTGGTCGCGTTCGCCCGAACCCGGGGCGTGCTCGCGCTCGTCTCGTTGGCCATCACCTTCGTGGTGCTGACCGGGTTTGTGGCGCCATCGGTCCTCTCCGGCAACGATCCGGTCCTCGTCTCGGTCATCGCCGCGGTCCTCATCGGCTTCGTCACGCTGTACCTCACCCACGGGTTCACCCCGATCACGACGATCGCGCTCTTCGGGATGTTCGCCGCGCTCGCGTTGACGTGGCTCATCTCCACCGGCTTCTTCGCGCTCGCGCGCTTCTCCGGACTGACGACCGAAGGCGGCGCGGTCATTCCGGTCATCGCCGCCGACATCGACCTCTCCGCCCTCCTCCTCGGTGGCGTGATCATCGGCACGCTCGGCGCGCTCGACGACGTCACCATCACCCAGGTCGCGACCGTGTCCGAACTCCACGCCGCACAACCCAACCTGAGCCGGACTCGACTCTTCAACGCCGGGGTCAGGATCGGCCGGTCGCACGTCGCCTCGGCGGTCAACACGCTTGTGCTCGCCTACGCAGGGGCCGCGATGCCCTTGCTCTTGATCTTCGATGCAACCGGGCAGAGCGCAGATCTCGCCGCCAACAGCGAAGCGATCGCTGTCGAGATCGTCCGCACGCTCTGTGGCTCGATCGGGCTCATCGCCGCCGTTCCGCTCACGACCTTCCTCGCCGCGTCGCTCGTCGCCACCCACGACGGATCCGACGAGGGACCCGACACCGACCCCACCCCAACGTGGAACGACTTCGCCCCCAGAGACGACTGACCCCCGACTGGGGTCAAGTCTTTCCAATCGACAACTGGTCGTGATGCGACCGTCGGCCGGGAGTTGTCGATTGGAAAGACTTGACCCCGTTCAGCGGGGGCGGAGGCCGTCGAGGATGGCGTCGACGAACGCGGGGACTTCGTCGACCTGAAGCGGATCGCCGAGGAACATGTAGCGCGCGGCAAACGGTCCCTCGATCATCGTCATCGCGAAGTCGACGTCGAGATCCTCGGCGAGCTCGCCGCGAGCCTTTGCCAGCTCGATGACGGTCTTGATCGGTTGATGCCGCTCCTCCTGGAACGCTTCCTTGAGGCGACGGAACTTCTCGTCGATCATCGCCCGCCCCATCACCCCGAGCATCAGTCGACGCATCGACTGGTCGTCCATGATCGTGCAGAAGCGCTCGTGGAGGGCGATCAGATCGCCGCGCAGTGAGCCGGTGTTCGGTGTCGGCATCGGTTCGACGACCGAGCCAATCGCGGCGAACAGCAGTTTGTCGCCATCTTCGAAGTTCCGGTAGATGGTCGACTTGGCGACGCCCGACCGTTTCGAGACGGCGTCGATCGTGAGCCCGGCGAGGCCGACGTCGGCGATCAGGGTGAAGGCGGCGTCGAGAACCTTCTGTCGAGCGACTTCACTGCGCGGGCGTGCCATGACTTCTCCAACCGTAGCAAGGGTTCTGCAACTCCTTCGTCTCGAAATGTGACCCACGTCTCAGGGTGATTTCCGAGGATTTGCTGGACATCTCAATCAGAAACGCTACGTTATCGTATCGAAACGGCTGCGTAGCGAAATTAGTCGCCATCGCACGACCGACAATCGACAGACACGACGAAGGACGGGACATGTACGCACGACTCGGGCGGTACGCCTACCGGAACCCGTGGCGAATGATCGGCCTCTGGGCGGTCATCCTCGTCACGATCATGGGCACCGTGGGCGCCATCGGTCCGGCCTTCGACAACAGCTTCTCGGTGCCAGCCTCGGAGTCGGCCGATGGCTTCGACATCCTCGAAGAACACTTCGACGGCCTCGGTGCCGGCGCAGGCGGATCGATCGTCTTCGAGGCCGAACAAGGCGTCGACGACCCCGCCGTCGTCGCCGCCATGACCCAGTACTTCGACACGCTCACCGCCCAGACGGTGCCCGGCGGAGAGCTCGACGGCGTGTTCGTCCGCTCGCCCTACCAACCCGGCGCCGACGCGCAGATCGCCAGTCAAGGCCCCCGCGCCGGCGAGATCGCCTTCGCCCAACTCAACATCTC
Source organism: Acidimicrobiales bacterium (assembly GCA_020629635.1). GTDB lineage: Bacteria > Actinomycetota > Acidimicrobiia > Acidimicrobiales > SHLQ01 > SHLQ01. The sequence goes on from JAHDCX010000018.1 coordinate 26,954, forward strand.
CGAAACGGTCGATCAGATCGAAGCCGGCGAGATGGGCATCTGGATGGACGAACAGCTCGAAGCACAGGGCATCACCGAGATCGACGGGCTCAACGTCGAGATCGGCGGCGCACTCCTCGCCGAGTTCGAACCACCCGAATCCGAGCTGCTCGGCCTGGCTTTCGCCGTCGTCGTGCTGATCGTCGCCATGGGATCGGTCGTCGCCATGGGCACGACCATCGGCGTTGCCGTCCTCGGCGTCGCCGGCGGATTCGGCCTCATGGCCCTTCTCTCCAATGTCGTCACCGTGCCCGAGTTCGCCACCACGATCGGCCTCATGATCGGCCTCGGCGTCGGCATCGACTACGCGCTCTTCATCGTCAACCGATACCGCGAGTCGCTTCGGGCGGGCTGGGGCCCGGAGGACGCCACTGCCGTCGCTCTCGACACTGCCGGTCGCTCGGTGATCTTCGCCGGAGCGACCGTCGTCGTTTCGCTCCTCGGGCTTCTGCTCATCGGTCTCGAATTCATCACCGGCCTCGGCATCGCCGCCGCGTCAACGGTGCTCATCGTCATGATCAGCTCGGTGACGCTGCTGCCGGCAGCGCTCGGCCTCGTCAAGGACAAGGTCGAAGTCACCCGCTGGCGCGGCATGATCGCCGCTGGACTGATCGCGCTGGCGCTGCTCGGCCTCGGCTTGAGCATCCGCCCCTTCCTGTTCGGGTTCCCGCTTGCTTTGGTGGTTGCCCTCGTCGGCTACCTGCCCTTCGCCGGTCCGCTCAAGAAGACGCTGCCGGCTCGCAAGGAAGTCGCCCTCCGAGACTCGGTCTGGTACCGATTCAGCCGCACCGTCCAGGCCCGGCCATGGTTGTGGGCCGGCCTTTCCGTCGCCATTCTCGCGGTCCTTTCGATCCCGCTGTTCTCGCTCAACCTCGGATTTTCCGACGAGGGCAACTACCCCGAAGAGACCACTACACGTCAGGCCTACGACCTGCTCGCCGAAGGTTTCGGGCCCGGCGCCAATGGTCCGCTTCTGGTGGTTGCCGAGATCGATGGTCCCGCCGACATCGCCGTGATGAACGCCATCAGCGAGCAACTCAACGCCGACCCGGGCGTTGCCTTCGCCACGCCCGCCTTCCCGAATGATCCGACCGCCCCGACCGCCGCGTTGATCCAACTCCAGCCGACCACGTCGCCACAGGCCGAGGAGACCGAGGCCCTCGTCGGAACGATTCGCCAGGACATCGTTGCTCCGGCAATCGAGGGTCTGACCCTCGAGCCCAAGTTGACCGGCGCCACGGCGGCCAACATCGACTTCACCGAGTTTCTCTCGGCCCGCATCATCGTGTTCTTCGCCGTCGTGCTCGGGTTGTCCTTCCTGCTTCTCATGACCGTCTTCCGCTCGATCATGGTGCCGCTCAAGGCCGTGATCATGAACATGCTCTCGATCGGTGCCGCCTACGGGATCGCCGTCGCCATCTTCCAATGGGGATGGTTCGGCAGCGTCTTCGGGATCGACGGCGCACCGATCGAGCCGTTCATTCCGATGCTGATGTTCGCCATCGTGTTCGGTCTCTCGATGGACTACGAGGTGTTCATCCTCAGCCGCATGAAGGAGGAATTCGAGAAGACCGGCGACGCGGTCAACTCGGTGGCCGACGGACTCGCCGCCACCGCCCGCGTCATCACGGCGGCCGCGGCGATCATGGTCGTCGTCTTCGGGAGCTTCGTGTTCGAGGACGACCGCATCATCAAGCTCTTCGGCCTCGGCCTCGCCGCAGCCGTGTTCATCGATGCATCGATCGTGCGCATGCTGCTCGTTCCGTCGACGATGCAGCTGCTTGGCAGCCGGAACTGGTGGCTTCCCGCCTGGCTCGATCGCCTCCTGCCCAATCTCAACGTCGAAGGCGAACACCACGAGCCCCCGTCGCCTGCTGCCGACCCGTCAGCGTTTTCCGACGTCCCGGACAATCCGTCCGCCCTCACCGAGCCTCAACTCCTCTGACCCCCGGAGGAGACCCCCCGGACGGGGGCGAGGAGATCCCCCGGAGGGGGGCGAGGACAAGGTTCGGCCACGGGTCGGGCCAGTCGGATTGGGGGACGACGATCACGCTTGGTCCCGGCGTCTCGAGCTCGGCACGGATTGCGTCGGGCAGCGACTCGGGTCGATCGTCCACCTCGATGGCCCGTGCGCCGAACGACCGGGCGAAGGCCACCCAGTCCGGGTTGGTCAGATCCGTGGCGTGCACGCGTCCGCCGTGGACCGTCCGCTGCATCAGTTGCACATTGCCGAACCGCGAGTCATCGAACACGACCGTGACCACCCCGATCCCGTAGTGCACGGCGGTCGCGAGTTCCATGGCGGTGAACCCGAAGCCGCCGTCCCCCGTGATCGCCACCACGGGGTGATCCGGATTGGCGACCTTGGCCCCGATCGCGGTGGGCAGCGACCAACCGAGCGTGCCCATGTAGCCGGGTTGAAGAAGCGTCCGTGGCGCCGACACGGGATGACACGCCCGCATCACGTAACCCACCTGAGTGAGGTCGTTGACGACGATCCCGTCCGGGCCGACGGCGTCACGAATCAGTCGTGAGTAGGTGAGTTGTGGTTCGAGGTGCGCCATCGACTGTGCGACGGCACGTCGCCGGTCTTCGAGGTCGGGCCAGCGGCTGCCGCGCTCGGCCACTCGTTCCGCGAGCGGTCCGACCACGGCGCTCGCATCGACGTCGAATGCCACGTCGGGCTCGCATCCCATCCGAGCCGGCGCACGACCATCGGCGTTGATCCAGATCTGGCGAAGCCGATCGTCGACCCCCCAGTCCGCGAGATGTTGACCCCGCGACCCCACGACGATCACCAGGTCGACGTCGGTCCACAGGGCGTGTGCGTCGAGAAGTCCGACCGCCAAAGGGTCGTCGTGCGGCAGCACACCTCGCCCCTGTCGGTGCATCGCGACGGGAGCCCCGATCCTTCGCGCCAGCTCGGCGACGGAAGATGCCGCGGCCACAGCTCCGCCACCGGCGACGATGAGCGGTCGCTGCGCGGCGTCGATCAGCCCGACGGCTCGATCGAGGTCGGCCGCGTCGACCGCCCGCCGGAGCGCCGGTTGCGGCGACTCGATGGCGGGTCGGCTGTCACCGGCAAGCACATCGGGTGGCAGCTCGACGAGTGCGGGCCCCGGTGCCGGTTCGGTTGCGGCGCGGAGTGCGTCGGCGACCGTCGCGCTGACGTCGTTTGGGTCGGTGGCTCGGGACTGGTGTTTGGTGAACCCCGAGGTGATCGACGGTTGGTCGACGATTTCGTGGAGTTGTCCTCGCCCCAGATCGATGCGGCCGCTCGCCACCTGCCCGATGAGGCCGACGAGCGGTGCCGAAACCCCGTGGGCGGTGGCGATCGCGGCGGTCGCATTCAACAGACCGGGTCCGGGTACCACGGCCAACACCCCGGGACGGCCGGAGGCCATGGCATAACCCAACGCCATGTAGCCCGCGCCCTGTTCGTGACGAGCGGTGTAGAGGTCGAACGGCCGGCCTTCGTCGTGGATCGCGTTGTACAGGTGGTCGAGCTGCACGCCGGGAACGCCGAAGACGGCGGACACGCCGTGGGAGACCAGTGTGCGTGTGGCGGCTTGGCCACCGGTGATCCATTCGGGCACGGGTCCATCATGGCGTGAGGGTGCGGCGCCATGTGCGGACACACCCCCACCGCGGGTGGCAACGCGGGCAAATCAAAACTAACGTCCGTGAGAACAACCCTTCGTGGCGTGGAGGCACACATGACACTCACCGATGTACGAGCGAATGACGACGATCTGGTGGCGGCCCACTACGAGCCCCTGGTCCGCCAGGCGCGGCGCAACTACCGGACGGGCGAGGGGTTCCGTGCCGCCTGCGCAGAAGATGTCGACCCGATTTTCCTGCACCGGTTCCTCATCGAGTTCTGCTCGCTCGGCGTCCAGATGACCGAACCGGTCGACGGATGGATCCGTCGAGCTGGAGAGCGGTGCACCGAGCTCGGCCTCGGCGAACTCGGCGCTGCGCTGGTTCGCCACGCCGACCACGAAGCCGGACACCACGAGATGATGATCGCCGATACCCGCACGCTCGTGGACGGCTGGAACGCCGACGGACATCCGACGCTCGACGCCGACCAACTCATCGCTCGTCCGGCGACCCCAGGCGTGCAGGCCTACATCGATCTCCACGAGGCGACGATCGCCTCGGACACACCGTGGGGCCAGCTCGGCATCGAATACGAGATCGAGCTGCTCTCGGTCACGGCTGGTCCGGTCCTCATGGCCAACGTGGCGAAGGTCTGCGGCCCCGAACGTCTTGCCTCGCTCTCGTTCCTCGAAGATCACATCGAGATCGACGCCGGCCATACCGTCTTCAATCGCCGCCAACTCGAGGCACTTCTCGGCGACCATCTGCACATGGCCGACGCCCTCGGCTCGGCCGGGACCGCGGCACTCGCCAGTCACTCGGCGTTCATCGACGATTGCGCCGCCGGCGCCCGTCGGTGACGCTTTCGATTCGGATCGCAGAGACCGAAGCCGACCTCCGCGCCGCCTTCGAACTTCGTCACCGCGTCTTTGTCGGTGAGGAGATCCTCGATCTCGATCGCCCCGATGGACTGCTCTACGACGTGTTCGACACGTTGCCCACCAGCATCACGATCGTCGCCGAGAAGGCCAGGGAGATCGTCGGCACTGTGCGGGTGACGCTCCACGGCGACCACCAGCATCCCTGTGACGGCTGGTTCGAGTGGCGTTCCCTGGTGCCTGACGCTCGGATCGCGTCGGGATCCATGCTGTGCACGATTCCTGGACGTCGATCCGGGATGGTCGGTCTCCAGCTTCTCGATGCGGCCATGGAGCTCGCCGTGGTCCATGGCGGGTCCCATGCCGTCGCACCGATCCGGCCCGAGGCTGAGCGCCTCTTCGGTCGTCTCGGCTGGAGCCGATTCGGGCAGACCTTCGATCATCCCGTCGAACGGGTGCCTGTCGTCCCGATGCTCGTGGACTTCGCGCAATGGGCGGTCATCACGAAGCGACCGGCGCCCGAATTCGTCAGCTGAAAACACCGAACCGGCCCGCCGGGGAGGGGTCCGACGGGCCGGTTCTGGGATTGCGGCAGAGCCGAGGCCCGCCGACTCGGATCAGCCGAAGGTGATGCCGTCGATCAACGGCTGGACCTCGTCGGCCCAGGTGTCGAGGTCGTCGACAGGACCTTCGATCACCACGAAGACCGTGCCCTCGGGATGCGCCACGGTGTGGATCCGCTGCGCGGACGGCTCGTCGAGAAGCCACGGCCCGAACGACCAGTCCCACATGTTGATGCACGGACGTCCGCAGTCGCCGCGGCGGTCGGCTGCTGCGACCACCTTCACCTCGACCCACGGAGCGTCGAAGCCGCCGATCGTCGTGGATCCCGAATCGATCAACTCGATCTGGGGGATCTGGTCAACCCACGTCGCGAGGTCCTCGGGGACCTCCACGAAGTTCTCCGGCGGTCCTTCGGGCCCTCCGATGTCGGCGGGATCCGCAAGACCGTTGACCGGCTCGACGATCGAAACGCCTTGGAACGGGTCGGCGGGGGACAGACCTGGTGGTTCGAACGCGATCGCCGAGCTGAGGTTGAGGCTGAGCACCAGTCCGTCGGGCACGGTGATCTCGACCGGCATCGGCAACAGATCCTCGGCGAAGTAGGTACCCGCCTCGATCGGCGTGCCCATCTCGCGGGCCGCCAGGTCGTTGGGGTCCGCCGGCTCGAGTTCGGCTGCCTCGGGAAGCACTTCGAGACCCTCGGCGATGGTCACGGCCAGCGCACCCATTGCGTCGGCGTTCTCCGGAAGGCTCTGTGCGAGCACGAACATCGTCCCGTCCGGATCAGGGATCTCGATCAGTCGCATGTCCCACTCGTCGCCGACGACGATCGGGCCGACCGTGTCGTTGACGAGGATCGGGGCGCACGCTCCGAACGGGCAGCCCGCCGAGTCACTTGTCCGTCCGTCGTGTTGAGGTCCCACCACCGAGCATCGACGCCGCTCGCGGTGATCGTGCCGGAGTTGCCGACCGTCAGGTCGCTTCGCCCGAGGAAGTACGTCTCGAGATCGTCGGGCATCGGCTGCGGATCGGCGCCATCGCCGGGAACCCCGACAGCGGTGAAGATCGCCACCGCTTCGTTGTTGGACATGCCGTCGGGGCCCATCCCGATCAGGTCCGGGATGATGTCCTTGAGACCGGCGTCCTCGTCGAGCTGAAGCAGCATGTTGGTGGTGAGGTTCGTGCTGACGTAGTCGCCGGCCGGAAGCGTGACCCCATCGCCGCTCGGCTCACCGTCGAGTGCGGCATCGAGGGTCGTCGGAAGGGCCCCGTCTGGGGTGTCGACCAGACGAAGCGATCCGACCACGCCTTCGGCGAGAAGCACCATCTCGTCGAAGAGTTCGGGGTCGCCTTCGTAGGACTCGGCCGACACGGCGACCATGCCCCGATCAGAATCGAACACCCACATCCGACCCAGCTGGGGCGGCCGCCATCCGAATTCTTCGCCTGCGGCGGTCAACAGACCGATGTCCTCGATGGTCGGTTCTTCCGGCGGTGGACCGCCCTGGCTGTCGCTCGTCAGGTCAATGACCGTCGCAGTGCCCAGCCGAACGTCGACCGTGCCCGTGATCTCCGCATCGGCGCCGATCGCCTCGAGGGCCGTCATCAGATCGTCGGTCGATGCGATCGTGTCGACGCCACCGCCCGAGATCGGTGTGATCAGCTCGACTCCGCCCGGGACAAAGCCTTCGGGACTGAAGCCTGCGTGGCCGGGACCGTTGTTGAACACAAACGACGGCGCAGCGGTGTCGAAGGCGACCCCGCCGGCGATCGGCAATTCGATGACTCCTGCCGGAGCCTCCCCAGCGAATCCGATCTCCCACGGAGCCTCGGACTGGGGCACAGGGTTGGCTACCGGCTCCCCGAACGCGATCGTCTCGATCAGCGCCTCGCTGCGCGCACGGTGATCGTCGGTCGTCTTGTTGTCGCCGATGATGATCGCGACAGGATCGAAGTCACCCATGTCGACCCAATAGACCGTGCTCGCGATCCCGAGTTCGAAGGCGTAGAAGAAGCCAAGCGACGAATTGCCGGTGAAGCCCACGCAGAAGCCGTTGTCTCCGCACAAGCTGTCGTCTTCGAGATCGACCGTGAACACGACGGCGTCTCTTCCTCCGACGGTCGTCGACTCCGGGCCTTCGCTCACGAGCCCGTCGGGCATGGCGGCGAGCCAGCCCTCGATGTCGGACGCGTCCCACGGATTGTCGACGTCTTCGGCCAACGCCCCGTAGTTCTCCGGATCGGCCAACCCGTGCACGCGCAAGAAAGCGATGTCGTTGTCGCCCGGACCTTGTGTGCTCTGTGTTCCGAACGCCAGCAGCGCCGGTTCGTTCGGATGAACTTCCCAACCGTCGGCGATGTCGACGCTGAACGGGGTACCCATCGCGTCGACTCGCCAGACGCCGGCGTCGATCGGTTCGAAGGCCGCCTCGAGGACCGACGCGTCGGCCACGAACTCGACGGTCGCCACATCGGGTTGTGGTTCGTCCTCGTCTTCGGATTCGACGACCGCTTCGGTTGTCGTGGTTGTCGACTCCTCGGGCACGGAGTCGACCGCGTCGTCGGATCCGTCGGAGCTGCACCCCGCAACCGTCAACGTCAGCGCCGCGAACAACGCCCACCAATACTTTTTCTTCATCGGGTTCCCTCCGAGTCTCGGGAGCGGCCCTCGGGCATCCCGCTGATGCCCGAGGGCGTCCGCCGCCCCTGTTTCATCCCGTAGATCGCTCGAGCCGGCACGAATCTGTCGCGCGTCACGACAATTCGTTCTGGACTTCGTGCGCGTGGTGGTGGCGGAAGGCGTCGCGAGCACGTGACATCGCCGACTCCATCGCCCGATAGGTCGTGCCGTCGCACGCCGCCATGTCGCCGACGGGGTGGCCGTGCACGTAGTGGCGCACGAGGATCGATCGATAGCGAGGCCGGAGTTTGCCCAGTGTCACCGCGGCCTCACCAAACCCGCCCGCAGACTCCTCCGCTTCGAAGGCCGGGCACTCGCCACGAAGCTTCTCCATGAGCTTCGACTCCCGTTCGGTGCGTCGCCAATGATCGATGACCTTGTTCCGGGTCACGGTCATCACCCACGCGGGAGTGACCTCCCGTCCCGATCGGTCGGCCCGCAACGCCGCGAGCTGCACGTCGCCGAAGATCTCCTCAGCCTGATCTGCCCCAACCCGTCGCTGCCCGTACCGAACGATGTCAGATCGCATCGTCTCCAGAACGTCGCAAACGGTCTGCTCTCCGGTCGCGATCGTGCGTCCCGCCATTACTGCCGCCATGGCTCTCCTCCTTGTTCACCCCATCAGAGAGGCGGAGAGCGCTCGTGATACGCGACAGATCGAAAAACTCAGATTGCGGGGAGAAGATCGAGCAGCGGCGTTCGATACGTCGTGCCGGTTTCGCTGCGGACGACGATCGCCGCAGCGAGACCATCGACCTCGACGGCGAACCTTCCGGAGTCGTCCACGTCGAGCGAGCAGGCCTCGCGGCCGGGCACCACAAGGGAGAGCATGGCCGAAGGCGGATCCACCAGACCCTCGATTCGACCAGAGGAGATGGACACTTCGAGCTCGATGTCCCCGGACTCGAACGTCCGATCCTGAACGGTCGTGGCGGAGCGCACCCCGGCGGTCGCCAACGATTCGACCTCTTCGAGAAGCGCGGCGAGCTCGACGTCCCAGGTCAGCGCTCGGTGCGCGCGATCGACCACCTCGGCCGGGACCGGGTCCATTGCGGTCATCGCCTCGCGAACCGCAGCCAGTAGCTCGTCATCGTTCATACGCCCGCCTCCTGACGGAGGTCATCGAGGCAACGCTGACGTGTCGGGCCGATCGAGCCGATGGGTTTTTCGAGCATCTGGGCGATGTCGGCGTACGAGAGGCGATCGTCCCAACACAGTGCCAGCAGCTCGCGACATGCGGGGCGGAGCGAGGTGTAGGCCGCTGCCAGGCGCCGCGAGAGATCTGCGCTCGATGCGACGTCGGCGGCATCGGCGCGAGGCGACTCGATCCTGTCGAATACCTCCTGGTGAACGGGAACGGCGCGATGTTCTCGCACGCGGCGAGCCTCACGACGCGTCGTCGTTGCAAGCCACCCAGGGAGGGTTCGGGGATCACGGATGGTGTGTCCGCGGTCCTTGAGCCGGTACCAGACTGTTTGCGCCACGTCTTCGGCGTCGCTTCGCGACAGGCCCTGACTTCGGGCCCAGTGCCACAGGTTCTGACTGAACGATTCGACGATGTGTCCCCACGCGGCGTCGTCACCGGCCAAGGCCTCCCCGAGGCGAAATGGGTCGGTATCTCGGTCGGCCATCGGGGAGACGATAGCCGCCGCGCGATCGCGGACACAGAGGTGGCCATACCAGAACAGAGCGGCCGCTCAGCTGCCTGATACAAACTTTTCTGGACGTCCGAGTGCAATGAACGCGGCGGCGTTCGCCCGGGTCTGCGGCCCGCTCGAGTCCAGCGATCGCTGGACCTTCCGGAGCGCCTCGGGCACGGCGAGCGCCAGATCGCGATACAGCGCGCCCATGAGCGCAGCGGTGGACGCGTCGTCGACTTCGCAGATGGGCGCGATCATGGACGACACGCCTGCATGGATCCACGCCGCCGAGGCGCCGAGGACCTCCCCCGCATCGGCCGACACGTGTTGGCCCGCGTCGCACGCGGCGAGAACGACGATCCGCGGGACCGTGTCGAGAAGATCGAGTTCGTGAAGCGCAAATCGCCCGTCTCGCAGTTCGACCGAACTGAAGCGCGGGCTGTCCGGCCGCCATTCGCCATGCGCGACGACGTGCAGGATGTCGACCGATTGCACCTGGCGTCGAGCCGACTCCAGGTCGCGTGCGATGTCGACGTCGACGATTTCGGAGACCGCGCCGAGGATCTCGTTCGACTCGGACTCGGCAAACTCGAGCCTCGGTCCGATCACGACTCCCATCCGCGCCCGCCGGTCCCCGGAGGGACGGCGAGTCTCGTCCGCCGGCACCGACGGGACCACGCGAAGCGACGCGGCCTCGGGGAGGATGAGTGACCACGGCAGCGCGACCAGTTCGGGAATCGGACTGAGCACGAGGTCCTTGTCGTGGAGTGCGCTGGCCGGCAGCAACTCCCGCATGCGGCGACAGTCCTCGTCGAGCAGGGTCCAGCGGCGGTCGGCGGCTTCGGGACGGAGACCGCCTCGAATGAGCCGACGGAGATTCGACCGGATTGTGTCGGCGAGGCGTTCGACCTCGACGGACGTCCCGATCGTCTCGAGGCCCCACCTCCCATCCTCATGGCTCGCCAGGTGGAGCGCTTCGCCATGACGCACCCAGAGATGCATCACGTCCTCGTCGGCCAACGCCGGAGTGCGGACCGCGACTCCCGGAGTTGCCGGCGTTCGAGCGGGACGAGTTCGCAGCGACCGCTGACGCAACTCGGACTCGAGTGTCCGCAGCTGCTCCGCCAGGTCGGTTCGGTCAGCGACGTCGGTGTCCGCCAATGCCCGTTCGAGGTCGCGGATCCCTTGGGCCAGCGCGGCGATCTCCGGGTCGCGAGAAGGCGTGGCTCGCGGCACCGAGAACGACAGTGCACGGAACCGCCGTTCCATCCGGACGACGGCGTCGGCGTCTTCGGACTCGAGTGCCGCGCCGACGAAGAGTGTGCGAAATCGCTCGGTGAGGCGGCTGGCCCCGGCCCGGAGCTCGGGGTCCCCGAATCGCGCCGCGTGAGCTTGCAACGTCGCCGAGACGGTCGCGGCGATCGGTTCGAGCGGATCGCCCCGCAGACGTGCCCGAAGCGCCTCGGTCATGAGGCTCTCGACGTCGTTCATGAGGTTGCTCGACTCGGCGGAGCGGGTTGGAAGGTGCGTGTCGAGAAGCTCGTGTGCTCGATGTCCGTGACCCTGGTGCAACAACCACAGACCGAGCGAGTTAACAACGCGGCGCACCTCAGGGAGCCTTCCGGCGGCGACGAGGTCGTCGATGGCGGGAGCCAGCCACGGGGGAATGTCGTCCGGGCGCGTGGAGCCCGAGGCGAGCTCGGCCTCCAGTACCAGCAGGCGGCTTCGCCGCTCCCACACGTGGCGGCCCGCAGCTCGATGCAGTTTGTTCGCCTCGCGTGCAGCGTCGGCGGCACCAGAATGAGCGCTGTCGAAGCGACACAGCGCAAGGCGGAACGTGGCGTCGGCCAGCTTCTCGGCGTTGCCACCGTGCTCGACCGCTCGAACCGCCGACTGTGCGGCGTCGACCGATTCCCGACGAAGACCGGCGATCCGGTAGGTCTCGGCGAGGTCGTCCAGCAACGTGGAGTAGTTGCGCGGCGGATCGCCAGCTTCGAGGTACACCTGCCGCGCCGCTTCGAGCGACGCCAACGCTTCGGGAAGGTTGCCCTGTCGCATCTGGGCGTAACCGATGTTCTGCAGACAGCCCGCCGCGACGGTCAGTTGGCCGCTCTGACGCGCGAGGTTGTTCGCCTGATCGAACCGCCCGATCGCCTGATCCAGTCGGCCGAGCAGCAGCTCGCAGTAGCCGGCATTGCCGATCGCGCGGGCGAGCGCGTCGACCTCGGTCGAGCCGGCCAGGTTCGCAATTGCGGGTTCGAGCAGCCGGAGCGCCGCGTGGGCATCTCCGCGGTGAAGCTCGATCAGCCCGAGTTGGGAAAGGGCGAGAGCCGCGGTCGTCGTGTCCGACGATTCCGCGACCACTTCGAGATGTTCGCGGGCTGCCGTGTCGTCGCCCGAACTGGAGAGGGCGGCCGCGTAGCTCACGCGGATGGTGTCGCGGATCGGACCATCAGCACAGGCGATCGCCCGCTCGAAGAAGTCCAACGCCTGGTCGTTCATGCCGAGTTCGAACGACGCGCGACCAGCCGCGCCGACGAGCAGTGGGTCCGCCGCATGCTCGTCCAGCGCTCCAGATCGACGCAGCTCCTCGAGCACGTCTGCAGGATCGGACTTGGCGGCCGTCCAGAGGTCTTCGCCCGCACGAGATTCCACGCCCCATGGTGGCGCGCCGCTGATTCCCCGGAAAGTCCTCCGGTCCTGGATGTATCTTCGCCCGGTGATGCCGCTCTGTACGGATGCAGAAGACGGCGCCGCGGCGGCGCGGGAGGAGAACAGTCATGAATGCGGAAAATGGGGCGGTCTCAGAGCCATGGGAGCGAATCGGGTTTGACGCCGACGAAGCTGGGCGGCCGATCGCCTACGTGAGGGGCTCGGTCATCGTCGCTCAGCAGGAGGGTGTCGATGGCGAACTGACGCCGATCATCGACGGAGCGCTCTGGGAGCTCACCCTCGATGAGGACGGAGACGGTGCAGAACGTGACCGAGTCAAGAGCCTGCAGGACCAGGGCTACGAGGCGAGCCTGAACTATGCGATGTTCTCGACCTCTTATGAGATCCGCTGGTCAGGACAGCCGGCGTCGTTTGCCCATCCGGCGTCGTTCGCGCATCCGGCGTCGTTCGCTCATCCGGCGTCGTTCGCGCATCCGGCGTCGTTCGCTCATCCGGCGTCGTTCGCCCACGGCGGCGAAGGCTGTGCCTGCCCCGCCAACTCGGTTCCAGACGGTGAGGATCTTGCGAACATCTCCGCACCGAGGTTCACGACATTCGAGTACGTCGACGGCGACGTCCCAAACAGGCCGCCTGGTGGGCTCGCCGACATCTATGTCCTCGACACCCTCGACTGGGACGGATTGGATGATCTGAAGCGTCGCGTTGCGATCGAGAAGGACATCGTCGAGGAGGCCATCGAGTTTTCCCGACTGTCCGCATCGGCCACATACGCAGGAGATGTGGACGCCGACGGAAACCTCGATCCGACGTTCGGTCATCACCACTTCATCGAGCGGCTCATTCTGCAGATCGCGCCGAACGCTCGGGTCCACCAACGGCCCGTCATGACGAACCACGGCGTGAGCACCGACGCGACGGTCGCTCGGGCGCTCGGGAAGCTGCGAGATGACGCGGTCGAACCCGGCATCGTGACGATGTCGCTCGGCGCCTACACCGAGGACAACGAGCCCCCGGTTGCTTCGTCGACGATCATCGAGACCATGGTCGCCGAGGGCTGGACATTCGTTGCCTCCGCAGGAAACGACGCGAGCTGTCGGCGGCTCTGGCCGGCTGCACACGACGAAGTGATCGGTGTCGGAGCCATCGGGCCCCGTGGTGCGGCGCCGTTCACCAACTTTGGGTCGTGGGTGGATGCCTGCGCTCCCGGTGTGGACATCGTCTCCACCGTTCCCAATCCCTACGCGCCGCTTCCGAAGTCGCCCGCCATCATTGCGGACACCATCGGCATCGCCTTCGATGGGGGCGACAAAGCGATGATGAAGAGTGGCGAGACCGCAGCTGCCGAGGGGGAACGGCTCGTGCGATGGAGTGGTACGTCCTTCTCCGCTCCGGCGGTCGCCGCCGCGCTGGTTGCCCTCTCGGCCGCAATGCCTGATGCGTCGTACCGCGAGCGACTCGAGGCCTCTCGTGGAGTTTTGCTCGAAGGAGCGGACCAGCTCGTCATTCCGGGTCTCGGACGAGTGGTGAACGTCAGCCCTTCGATCACCTAGATCGTGCCGAGCCGGTCAGGCAGCGAGGGGCGTGGTCACGCCGAACCGGTAGTCGTCGATGACCCAGTTCGCGAACGCGTGTGGAGAGACCGCCGGGGAGTAGAGAAAGCCCTGTGCTTTCACGACGCCGAGTTTGAGGAGGGCGTCGGCTTGTTCGCCCTCCTCGACGCCCTCGGCCACGAGGCCGACCTCGAGACGGGTGGCGAGATCGACCATCGTCTCGACCACCGCAGCGGATCGGCGGTCGGTGGTGAGCTGTCGCACGAAGGCACAGTCGATCTTCAGACCGTCGACCGGAATCTCCGTCGCCCTCGAGAGCGAGGAGTACGCAACCCCGAAATCGTCGATGAGGACAGTCGCGCCGCCCGCCTGCGCGCGCGAGACGAGGCGAGCGATCTGCGAGGCATCGTTGAACGCATCGCCCTCGGTCACTTCGATCGCGAGCAGCGGCAGCATCTCGGGAGTGACGACCTCGTCCAAGACCCACTCGAGCTGCGGCGCTGGCACGTTGACGTTGATGCGAAGTGGAGTGATGCCGGCTGAACGCATCGTCGCGTGCACACGCGCGATGTCGGCCACCATGATCGACGTCAGGTCGGGGATGCGGTTCTTGCGAACGAGTGCATCGATGAACGATCCCGCAGATCGCACCACGTCGCCGTCCACCCAGCGAGCCAGCGCTTCGGCGCCGACGATCGTGCAGGTGCGCATGTCGACGACCGGCTGATACCAGGCCTGAATGTCGCCGCCCTCCAGCGCCGCGACGACCCTCGTGTCGAGGTCTTCCTGGCGGGCGAGCTCGTCTCGAAGGGATTCGTCGTACACCGACCACTGGCGGTCGGATTCGGTTCGCTTGTGGCGGTAGAGCGCAGCGTCGGCGCGCTTGAGGACCTCATCGGGATCAGCCCGCCGTGTCGTGGTGGCCAATCCGATCCCGGCCGACAGGCGAACGGTCGTGTCGATGGTTTCGAATGGCTCGTCGAACAGCTGCTCGATGCGTTGGCCGAGGTCGTCCACACGTCGGGTGGACAGAACGACGAACTCGTCACCGCCGACTCGACCGACGAAGGTGTCGTCACCGTCGAGGTCCTCCATGCGACTGGTGACCGCCTTCAGCAGGCGGTCACCGGCGACGTGGCCACCGCTGTCGTTGACCTGCTTGAAGCCGTTGAGGTCGACGTAGGCGACCGTCACTCGTTCACGGAGCACCGAGCCGGTTTCGATGTTGTTGAGCCGTTGGTCGAGGTTGCGCATCACCGCGGCTCGGTTGGCGACGCCCGTGAGCGAGTCGGTCCAGGCTTGACGTTCGAGTCGCTGGTTGGCCGAGGTGAGCGCGTCGCGCTCGGCGCCCAACTCCTCGATGAGCGAGGCGCGCTCCAAGATCAGCTCGATCACGCTCTTGTTGCCAGCGCGGTGTTCGGCGGCCATGCGCATCGAGAACCCGAAAGCGACAGCGCAGATCACTGCGCAGATGCCGAGTCCGTAGGGCCTCGTGAGAAATCCGGTCACCGCGACCGCGGTGAACGGCATCAAAAAGGCGGCGTGGATACCGGCGAGCTGTGCCGAATACGAGGCCGAGGCGACCATCACGCCGACGAGCACCACGCACAGCAGCGCCTGGTGGAGTTCGGACTCCGGAAGTGCGACCCAGGTGATCGTGCCGTAGGCGAAGCCGACGAGGGCCTTGGAGATCGCTTCAGCCGCGAACCATTGTTCGTAGGGCAGCTCGAGCGTGGGCGTGAGCCGAAAGAGTGGCGCCGTGGAGCCGAGCGCAATCGCCCAGCCGATGAGGCCCGTGCGAGACGACTCTCCCCACAAGATCAGGAGCACAAGTGCGATCACGACGTAGATGAAGAGGACCACGTTCTCGTGGCCGACTTGATGTCGTTCTCGGTGCAACTCCCGTCTGGTCAACGCCATCGCTGTTTTCATCGGCCGTTCGCCATGACGGGCTGAGCGGGAAGAATTACCCACGCGCTCCTGGCCGCGACGGGTGTCACACGAAAACAATCGAAATCGACGAATTGCAACACGCGCGGAGTGGTTGCATGAACACATGGAGCCGGTCAGATTCGTCGTGTTCGTCGGAAGTCTCCGCGCCAGCTCGGTCAATCGCGCCGCGGCACGAGCGGCGATCAACAACGCGCCACCCGGCATCACGCTCGAATTGCACGCCATCGCCGACGTGCCCTTCTACAACGGCGACGTCGAAGATCGTGGACTTCCCGATTCGGTCGCACGCATCCACGAGGTCGTCGCCGACTCCGACGGCGTGATTTGGTTCCTCCCGGAATACAACGGGTCGTTCCCGGCCGTCGCCAAGAACACGATCGACTGGCTGTCCCGGCCACCGCGAGGCATCGAAGGCAAAGTCGTCGCCGCCTGCTCGTCCACGCCTGGTCCCCGAGCCGGACAGGGCGTCCGTGACGCGATGGACCGGCTCATGAGGTACCAGCCCGTCCGTTGGTACGAGAAGACCCTCGGTCTCGGCTCCTACAGCGATCGGCTCGACGAGAACGGTGAGATGACCGAAGCCTCCGTTGCGGAGATCGTCGCCTGGCTCGAAGGACTCCGCAATTTCGCCATGAGCTCGGAGACCTGAGATCTACTTGGCGGCGGGCTTGGGTTCCTTGGGGAGACCGAGCACCATCTCACCGACGATGTTGCGCTGCACCTGGGAGGTGCCGGCGTAGATGGTTCCGGCCCGGGCGTTGTAGAAGGTGCCGACCCACGACGCCGCGTCGTTGGCGGCGCCGGGAAGATCCGCGTGGAACGACGTCTTCGCGATGCCGTCAGGGATCATTGCCTCGGGACCGAGGATGTCGACCGCGAGCTCGGTGACCCGCTTGTGATACTCGCTCCAGTAGAGCTTGAAGGTCGACTCCGCTGGCCCCGGGTGCTGGCCGGCCAAGAACTTCGTGAGCGTCTGCATGCCGAGCAGCCGCATGATCTCGACCTCGCAATACAGCGAGGCGAGTCGGTCGCGAATGACGGGGTCGTCGCTGCGGCCCTTCTCCTTGGCGAGCTCGACGAGCTTGTCGTACTCGGCGCGGAACATGATCGGCATCGTCGCCGCCGCCTCACCCCGCTCGTATCCGAGCAGCGTCATGGCCACCGCCCAGCCGCCGTTGACCTCGCCGATGACGTTGTCCTTGTGCGTCCGAGCATCGGTGAAGAACGTCTCGTTGAAATCCGCATCTCCCGACAGCATCTCGATCGGTCGAACCTCGACGCCGTCCTGTTCCATCGGGCAGAGCAGGAAGCTGATGCCGCGGTGCTTGGGTGCGTCCTGGTCGGTGCGGCACAACACGAAGATCCAGTTGGCGGTCATACCGGCCGACGTCCAGATCTTCTGACCGTTGATGATCCATTCGTCGCCGTCGAGGACGGCCTTGCAGCCGAGCGATCCGAGGTCGGAGCCGGCGTTCGGCTCGCTGTAGCCCTGGCACCAGATGTCCTCACCCGAGATGATGCGAGGGAGGAAGTGCTCCTTTTGCTCGGGCGTGCCCCAATGCAGGATCGTGTTGCCGACCATCTGGATGCTGAACGCATCGTTCATGCCGCCGGTCGG
The DNA here is from genome assembly GCA_020629635.1 of Acidimicrobiales bacterium. Classification (GTDB taxonomy): domain Bacteria; phylum Actinomycetota; class Acidimicrobiia; order Acidimicrobiales; family SHLQ01; genus SHLQ01. The sequence goes on from JAHDCX010000018.1 coordinate 44,152, forward strand.
AGCGCCCGCCCGCTGGAACTCCTCGGCGAGGAGCACCTGTTCGAGCTCGGACATGCCTCCGCCGCCGAACTCGGTCGGCCACGCCGGCGCGAGCAGGCCGTTGGCCGCCAGCTTCTGCCGCCACTCGCCCTGGAACTGCTCGGCTTCCTCACGGTCGAGGGCGCCGATACCGGTCCACCCGTCGGGAAGATTCTCTTTGAGGAACGTCTGGATCCGCTCGCGGAACGCCTCTGCCTCGTCGCTGTAGGTCGGATCCATCCTGTTCCCCTTCGCCGTGGTTACCGGTCGGTAATCCCCAACCGTGGCACGAACTCTACGATGCGGCAATGCGAATTCGCTGGCTCACCGCCGTCCTCGACCTTCCGGCGGAGGGATTCGACGAGGCTGGGAGCTTCTGGGCGACGATCACCGACACGACCCGCGGCGCCATTCATCCACAGCATCCCGAGTTCGTCCACCTGAACCCGACCTCCGGGGCCATGCACCTCGAGCTGCAACGACTCGACAGCGGGCCAGCCCGGGTGCACCTCGATCTGCTCACGGACGACATCGCCGGTCTCGCCGCCAAGGCGGAGTCGCTTGGCGCCACGGTTCTCGCCCGCCCCGGCCACGTCGTCCTCGTGACCCCGGGCGGTGTGCCGTTCTGCATCGTGCCGTGGACCGACGAGACCGACCGCGCTCCGCTGATCGATCGGGACCCTGCTCACGCCGCGGACCAGATCTGTCTCGACGTCCCGGCCGAATCCTTCGATGATGACGTCGTTTTCTGGTCGGCGTTGACCGGCTGGGACGTGAATCCGTACCGCTTCGAGCAGTTCCGCTCGTTTGCCCAACCAGCGGAGCTTCCGCTTCGGCTTCTCGTGCAACGTCTCGACCCCACCGATGCGGGGCCGGGCCGCGCCCACCTGGATTTCGCCGCCGGTGCCGATGTCGATGCCGTCGTTGATCGCCACGTGCAATCGGGTGCGGCCGTGGTCGAACGCGGCCCCCACTGGACGGTGCTCGCCGACCCGATCGGCATGCGGTACTGCGTGACGGCTCGACCCGTGCCAGCATCCGGGACGTGAGTCTCGCGGCCGCCGGTCAGGTTTCGATCGGCCCGCCGTCCTCACCGGAGATCTCGGCGTAGGGGTCGGACTCGAACCACTCGTCGTAGTCGGCCTTCACGTCGACCTCGTCTTCGGTCATGCAGCTCTCGAGCGCCTCGTCGAGCGCCTCGATCTCGGCGTCGAACGCGAGGCCCCATTCGACCAGGGCGTCCTCGGACTCGTCGTCGGGGATGGCGTTGAACACTTCGGCGGCTTCGGCCTCACGGCCGAACGCTTCACGGGTGCAAGCCATCGTCGATTCGCTGAATCCGGCCCGCACCAGATCGCCCGCCACATAGTTCCAGTCGCCCGCGCAGCCCCGGAGACCTTCGGCGAGCGACGCCCAGTAGCGGTCGACCAGGCCAAAGAAGACGTCGTCGCTGAGCGCGTCGGAGTTCGTGAAACCCCAGACCTGAAGGATCTCGCTTCGGGTCAGCTCGTCGGTGATGGCGTGTGCCGCACATTCGTATTCGGCCAGGCTCCACCCATAGGTCTCCGCACCCGGATCCCATTCGACCGTGTCGGTGTGGATCCACTCAGCGAGCGTGCCCGCCAATTGTGGATCGGGGTCGTCGAGATCCAGCGTCTCGACGCGTGCCTTCATGCAGTCGTCGATCGCCCGGTCTGCCCGGCGGTCCATCACGAACTTGGCGCTGTTCTGCCCGAGCGAGCGGCGAATGGCCCCGTGTCGCCATTCGTCGTCCACCTCGATGGCGTCGGCGACGCACTCGCCAAACGACGGGTTGGCTGACACGAAGGACCAGCGGTCCACGATCGTGTCGCAATCGCTCATCGAATCAACGAGCTCGTCTTCGTCGAAGTCCGCCGGGTCGATCGCCGGGCTGTCGATTCGGACATCGAGGTCGTTGAGCACTTCGACGCCGAAGCTGGCCATGATGCGCTCACTCGCACACTCGGCATCGACCGGTAGGTCATCGGGAAGTTCATCGGCGATCGCCGTTCGGAGCTGTGAGGCATCGTCGAGACCGAAGGTCAGGGCGAAGTCTGACTCCGACAGGCACGGCCTGAACAGGTCGCGTGTCTCCGGCGTGTCGTCGATCTCCACCTCGTGGTCTTCGCCCGCGAGTGCTGCGGTCAGGGCGGAGTCGACCAATTCGTTGTCTCGTTCGAACGGATCGGTGCATTCGAGGGGATCGCTCACGACATCGGCCATGGCGGCTCGAAAGACTCGATCAGCATCGACACACGACGCGATGCCCGCATCGAGCGACTCGGCGTCGTTCGCGAGTGCAACGATCTCGGTGATGGTCTGCGGACTGGCCTCGAGGCCGGTGGACGTGATGCCCGCCTCTGCGATCGCGTCGAAACCGACCTCGCGCATGATGACGTCGGCCGCGCACGAACCTTCGTCGTCGGCCACTCCGGGGAGTTCGACCGCGGCGACCTCGACCGCGGCCGTCATCGCTTCCGGACTGTCACCTGCACACGCGGCGGTGGCAAGCACCATCGCCGTCAGCGCAATCAGCGCTCGTCGTCGAATCATGCTTCCACCACCTCCGTTGGTGCGACGCCGAAGTTGAGAAGCTCGTCCCACCAGTCCGTCAGCTCCTCGTGGATCGGAACTTCGTCTTCGCTCATGCATCCCATTACGACCTCGTCCAGCTCCGCCATGGCAATCTCGATGGCGACCGCGTGGTCGACCCAGTCGTCGTCCGACCAGGTGAGCGAGTTGGCCGCCTGGTCCACCATTCGATCGGCGACTGCCGTCGCGTCGTCCCACGTCGACGTGACGCACTCGACGGTCGACTCGCTGAACCCGACCCGGATGATCTCTCCGAAGGTCATGATGAAGTCGCTCGTGCATCGCCGCATGCCTTCGGTGCTCGCAACCGAGAGGGCGGCCACGCGATCGAGGTCTGCTGCGGTCAGCTCCTCTGGCGGAGTCGAGCCGATCTGGATGATGTCATCGAGAGAGACCTCGTTGAGTATCCAGTGCGAGGCGCAGGTCCATTCTGCGTGTGTGCGCGTGAGGGCGTCGTCGCCGAAGTTCGTGGTGACGCCCTCGAGGAGCCCGTGAGCGAAGTCCGGTGCGGTGAACTCGTGGGTCTCGGGGTCGAGTCCGAGGGCGGTCGCAACCCGTTCTTCGACGCAGTCATTGGTGGCGTCCCGATCGCCACGTTCCACGCTGAAACGAGCGTTCTGCGCGCCGAGCGACTCACGGATTCGTGCCGACAGCCATCGCTCGTCGTCGGCAAGTCGCTCCGCGATGCAGGGCCCGAAGGCCGGTTCGTCCACGGTCATGGACCACACGTCGAGGACCGGCTCGCACGTCATGACCGCCTCGACCAGCTCGTCTTCGTCGAAGTCGTCGATGTCGACGGCAGGGTCGTTCGTGGTGACGCCGAGATCGTTGAGCGCTTCTGCGCCGAACGCCTCGATGAGCGCATCGCTCGCACATTCCGGGTCGATCGGAAAGTCTTCGGGAAGGCCCGGCTCGATCGCCAGCGCGAGCGCTTCGGGAGGATCGATGCCGAACGTCGCCCCGAAATCGGCTTCGGTCATGCACTCCCTGAACTCGTCGCGTCGCTCGGGTGTGTCGTCGATCTCGACCGTGTGGTCCTCGCCGGCGATGGCCGCATCGAGGGACGCTTGGACGATCGTGTCGGTACGACTGAATCGGGTGTCGCACGTCAACGGGTCGCCGAGTCCGGATTCGAGCTGAGCGCGGAAGATCCGTGATTCGTCGACACACGCCGACAGGTCGTCGTCGAAGGCGTCTCGATCTGCGGCGAGGTCGAGGACGTCGGTGATCGATCCCGGGTCGAGGCCGAGCGAGCCAGAATCGTGACCGGCTCCGGTGATCGTCTCGAAACCGATCTCGGTCATGATCACGCCCGCAGCACATGTCTGCTCGTCTTCCGCGAGGAAATCGAGCTCGCTCGCCGAACTGGTGATCGCCGCTGCGAGTTCCTCGGGGGTGTCTCCGCCACATGAAGTCAGTGCCAACGTCGCCGCCACGACGCCGACGGTCAACCGCCATTTTTGTGTCATGCATTTTGGATCGACCGTCCAGAGGGGGGCCTTGGTGAGCCAAAATGCCCATGTGACCAGATCGCTGCGCCGTCCGACCACGATCGAGGAGGTCCGCGAGCGGCTCGCGCACTTCCGGAGTCCAGAGGCCGATGCGGCCCTGGAAGCATTCTCTGCCCGCGCCAGCGACGTGTTCGTGTGCACTTACACGAAGTGTGGGACGACGTGGACCCAACAGATCGTGCACCAACTCCGGAGCGGCGCCTCGATGGACTTCGACGAGATCAGCGTCGTGGTCCCCTGGCTCGAGTCGGCCGTCGACTGCGGCATGGATCCCGACGCCGAACAGGGCTGGCAGCCACGAGTGTTCAAGTCGCACCTGCCGTGGAGCGAAGCGCCCCGAGGCGGCCGCTACATCTCGGTCTTCCGCGATCCGGCGACGGTGCTGCCGTCGTTCCACCGGTTCTTCGAGGGGTGGTGGTTCGAGCCGGGCACGATCGACCTCGCGTCCTTTGCGCACGGCCTGTATCTGCAAGGCACCACGACGGGCTCCCACTGGGGGCACTTCGTCGACTGGTGGCCCCACGTCGACGACCCGGACGTGCTCGTCCTCGCCTACGAGGACATGGTCGCCGCCCCGGATCGAGTACCGGGCGTCATCGCCGAGTTCCTGCAGATGGACATCGACCCCGAGACGATGACCCGGGTCATCGAGAACTGCTCCCGCGAGGTGATGCAGGAGCACGCCGACAAGTTCAGCGAGGGAGTGCTTCGGCGCAACCGCGACCACGTCTGGGGTCTTCCGCCCGGAGGTGACGCGGTCAAGGTGACCGCGGGATCGGCTCGAGAACTGCCTCCCGACGTCGTCGAGGCGCTGGATGCCCGATGGGCTCACCAAGTCGAGGCGGCGCTGGGATTCGCCGACTACGCCGAGCTGCGCGCCGCGCTTCCCGATCCGTTGGGGGTGCGGTGACCCTCCAACGACTGAGTCTCCTTCATCTCGCCGCCACCGCCGCGATGATCGGTCTGATGACCATGGTGCAACTCGTCGTCTACCCGCAGTACGACCTGGTCGGCCCGGCGGACTTCGCAGGGTACGTGTCGAGCCACGGGCAGAAGATTGGTGTGCCGCTCGTGCTGTTCGCTCCTGCCGAGGTTCTCCTCGCTTTGTTCCTGTGGCTCCGACTGCCCACCGGGCGGACCAAGGCCGTGGCCTTTGCTGCAGGTGCGATCCTCGCCGGCGCGTGGGTGGCAACGATGGCGTGGTACGGGCCGTTTCACGGGCGACTCATCAACGACCCGTACGACCCGGCCAACATCGATCTGCTGGAGTCGACCAACTGGTTTCGGACCATCGCCTGGTGGCTTCGAGGAGCGCTCGCGATCTGGATCGCCGATCGGGTCGCTCAGGAGTCCCACTTGGGCGCCGCGACGTGATCGTCGGCAGCGAGCAGGTCAAGAAGCTCCGGTGCGGTGGGGGCGTGAAGAAGCAGGCGGGCGTTGCTCGCCGACACGAGACCGTCGGTCACCGCTCGATTCAGCCACGTCAGTAGGCCCGTGTAGTAGCCGTCGGTGTCGACAAGGCCAACGGGCTTTGCGTGCGATCCGATCTGGCGCCAGGTCGTGATCTCCATGAGCTCGTCCATCGTCCCGAAGCCGCCCGGAAGCGCGACGAACGCATCCGCAGCGTCGTACATCGCCGCCTTCCGCTCGTGCATGTTCTCGGTTTCGACGAGCTCGGTGATCCCGCGGTGAGCCACCTCCCGGCTGAACAGGTTGCGCGGGATGATGCCGAGCACGTTCCCGCCGCCGGCGAGGACCGTGTCGGCGACGAGGCCCATCAGACCGACCTTGCCGCCGCCATAGACGAGGTCGATGCCCCGCTCGACCATGGCGTTGGCCAACTCGATCGTCGCGTACTCGTTGGCCGGGTTCGTTCCCGACGAGGAGCCGCAGAACACACACACTCGCTTCAGTTCGGTCACGGTGCGCAGGGTAGCCTCCTGCTCCATGACGCAATCGATGGCCGATCGAATCGCCGATCTCGAGCGTCGCCGGGACGAAGCGGTCAACGCGGGTTCCGAGCGGGCGGTGCAACGTCAACACGACAAGGGCAAGATGCTCGCCCGCGAGCGGATCGAGTACCTCCTCGATCCGGGCTCGTTCCACGAGCTCGACATGCTCGCCCGTCACCGAGCGCTCGACTCGGGGATCGAGGATCGCCCCTACACCGATGGGGTGGTGACCGGGTGGGGCACGATCGATGGTCGCAAGGTGTTCTTGTTCGCCCAGGACTTCACCGTCTTCGGCGGCGCCCTCGGCGAGGTCTTCGCCGAGAAGATCCACAAAGTGATGGATCTCGCCGCGTCGGTCGGTGCCCCGATGATCGGGCTCAATGACGGTGCTGGCGCCCGAATCCAGGAAGGTGTCGTCAGCCTCGACGCGTATGGTGGGATCTTCTACCGCAACGTTCAGGCGTCCGGGGTCATCCCGCAGATCTCGGTGATCCTCGGCCCATGCGCTGGCGGCGCGGTGTACAGCCCCGCGATGACCGACTTCATCTTCATGGTGCGGGAGAAGTCGCACATGTTCATCACCGGTCCCGACGTGGTGAAGACCGTGACGGGCGAAGAGGTGACGCTCGAAGAGCTGGGCGGCGCGAAGTCGCACTCGTCGAAGTCCGGCGTGGCCACCTTCACCGGCGCGAGCGAAGAAGAGGTACTCGACCAAGTCAAGCTGCTGCTGTCGTACCTGCCGGCCAACAACCTCGAAGCGCCGCCAACGATCGAGGCCAGCGACGACCCTGAGCGGTCCTGCCCAGAGCTCCAGACGATCCTCCCGGACTCGTCGAACGTCCCGTACGACATGCTCGACGTGGTCCGATCGGTGGTCGATGACGGCGACTTCTTCGAGTACTTCCCCGCCTGGGCGCGCAACATCGTGTGCGGGTTCGCTCGCATCGACGGCAAGCCGGTGGGCGTGGTCGGCAACCAGCCGAAGGTCCTCGCGGGCGTGCTCGACATCGAGTCGGCCGAGAAGGCAGGCCGTTTCGTCCGCACCTGCGACGCCTTCAACATTCCACTCCTCACCTTCTGCGACGTGCCCGGGTTCCTTCCCGGTGTCGACCAGGAGCACGGCGGCATCATCCGCCACGGCGCCAAGCTGCTCTACGCCTACTGCGAAGCGACCGTGCCGCGCGTGCAGGTGATCACCCGCAAGGCCTATGGCGGTGCGTTCCTGGTCATGGACTCGAAGGCCGTCGGCTCGGACATGAGCTTTGCGTGGCCGTCTGCGGAGATGGCCGTCATGGGGCCGCAGGGTGCGGTCGAGGTGATCTACCGGCGAGAGCTCCAGAACGCCGCCAACCCCGACGCTCGCCGCGCCGAGCTGGTCGACGAGTACACGGAGAAGACGGCCAACCCGTACATCGCTGCCGAGCGCGGGTACATCGACGAAGTCATCGACCCGGCCGACACCCGCAAAGCCGTCGTGGGGGCGTTCCGCCTGCTCGAGACGAAGCACGAACGCATCCCGGACCGCAAACACGGCAACGTCCCGCTGTAGGTGGTCCTGTGAGCGTCCCGTTCCACATCGCCGACATCACTCCGGAGCCGACGCCCGAGCAGTTGGCTGTCATCGTGGCCGCGCTCGACGCCGGCTGGCCGCGCGCCGTCGCCGCCGACCCGGAGTGGACACCACCCGACACCTCCTGGCGATTCAGCCAACGCCGCTGGCGTGACCGCGCCGTCCCCATGCGCACCTGGGGCACCGTGGGGTCAGGTCCCAACAGGTAACAGGTGGCCACCGGGGCGCCCACCAACTGGGCAGGCAACATCAGCTACACCGCTCGAGCGGTGCACCAGCCCGCCAGCCTGAGCGAGCTTCACGAGGTGATCACGCAGTCGTCGAGTCTGCGATGTCTCGGCTCTCGGCATTCGTTCAATCGAATCGCCGACGGTTCGGAGATCATCGACATGACGACGCTGCCCGAATTCCTCGAGCTCGGGCGTGATCGGGACACCGTGACCGTCAATGGCGCGATGACCTACGGACGCCTCGCCGAACTCCTTGCGCCACTCGGATTTGCCGTGCACAACCTGGCGTCGCTGCCGCACATCTCGATCGCCGGCGCCATCGCCACGGGCACGCACGGCTCCGGCGACCGCAACGGCAACCTCGCGAGCGGGGTTGCCGGCCTGCAGATCATGACCGGCAGCGGCGACATCGTGCAGGTGCGCCGGGGCGACCCCGACTGGGACGGCCACGTGGTGTCGCTTGGCGCGCTCGGCGCCGTGACGTCGGTGACGCTCGACATCGAACCGAGCTTCGACGTCGAACAACGGGTGTACGACGGTCCATCACTGGCGAGTCTCGCCGAGCGATTCGACGAGATCTTCGGCGCCGCCTACTCGGTGAGCGCCTTCACCGACTGGCGTGGAGGCGCCCAGCAGATCTGGGTGAAGCATCGCGTGGGCGAGCCAGCGGAGCAGATCACCGGACTGGCCGAAGCAACAGGAAAACGCCACCCCCTCATCGGCCTCGATCCGCAGGCCTGCACGGAGCAGTCGGGCGCTCCGGGACCCTGGTGGGACCGCCTGCCGCACTTTCGACTCGAGTTCACGCCAAGTGCAGGCGAAGAGATCCAGTCCGAGTTCTTCGTCGGGAGAGCGGACGCGGCGTCGGCCATCGAGGCGCTCGAGCGGATCGGCGGCGCGATCGCCGAAGCACTGCTCGTGTCGGAGGTGCGGACGGTCGCCGAGGACTCGATGTGGATGAGCCCACACCACGGCCGCCCGTCCGTTGCGTTCCACTTCACCTGGGTTCGCGATGAGCAGCTCGCCAGCGACGCCGCAGGTCGAGTGGCCGATGCTCTGGCCCCGTTCGATCCCCGGCCGCACTGGGGCAAGCTCTTCGACGATGGCCGTGTCGACGTGGCCGCTGCGTACCCGCGCCGGGACGACTTCCTTGCGCTCGTCGAGCGAACGGACGCCCGAGGCGTCTTTCGAAATCGGTGGTTCGACGACGTCATCGGCTGAACGTCAGCCGGCGATCGTGCCGTCCTCATCCCAGAGGTCGCGCCAGTCCTGTCCTTCTCGCCACAAGAACACCTGACCCTTGATCAACCGGCATCCACGATCGGTTGTCGTGAGGCGTCCCATCTCGGCGTCGGTGAGTGGATCGAGGGCAGCTCGAAGATTGGCCGCCATGTTGATTGGCGACGTCGAGAACGGAATTGGCGTGTGTCCATTGGTGACGGCCCACGAGATGCAGATCGCGGCTGGATGGACCCCTCGGGCGTGCGCCAGTTCTGTGACGGTCGGGTCGTCGATCGGCGACGAGTCCTCCGGGGTCCGGTCGCGTGTCGGCCGTCCGGGCGACCCGAGCGGACAGAAGCCGATGGGTTCGACGCCGTGGCTCTTGAGATATGCGGACAGGGCGGGCTGTTGGAAGTGCGGGTGCAACTCCATCTGGTTGACCGCCGGCGTGATCCTCAGGTGGTCCCACACGGCGTCGAGCTTGGCGGCGGTCATGTTGGACGTCCCGATGTGGCGGGTGAGGCCACGATCGACAAGTGCCTCCATCTGGCCCCAGGTGTCGAGGTATCGCTCCGCACTGAACGCAACGGCGTCCCGATGGCGCGCAGTGACATCGACGTGGGGATCGTGATGGTTCGGGAACGGCCAGTGAACCAGGTAGTTGTCGAGATGATCGAGTTGCAGGTCCCGCAACGTCGCTTCGCACGCTCCGGCGACGTCATCGTGGCGGTCATTCCAGACCTTCGAACTCACCCACAGGTCGTCTCGCGGCAGCGAGGACGCGGCGAGGACCTCGCCGATCGTGCGCTCGTTGCCATAGACCGCCGCGCAGTCGAGGTGCCGATAGCCGACCCGAAGCGCGGCCTGCACAGCGCCGGCGACCCGACCGTGGTCAACGTGATCCGAACCGAACGTGCCGAACCCGATCGCCGGCATCGTCGCGCCCGACGCAAGCGTGCGCATCGGGATCCGGTCAGGGTCGATCGCGGCGGACTCCATCGTCCCAGCATCGCCCACGCCGGCCGCAACGAGTTGCCGGGTCGGGCAAGTAGCGTCGGGACATGACGTCGAGCGACATGCCAGCCGTGCTTCCCGGTGACCTGAACGAGATCAACGCGATCCTCGATGGGGTCGAGGCAAACATCTCGTCGAGCCTCGACCTTCCGGCCGAGGACTGGCTTGGTCAGTCGGGCCCGTTCAAATCCCTCGACGAGTTTCAGACGTCGTCGATCAAGTCGATGCGCGAGCTGCTGCGATACACGAACGTGAAACCGTCGAGCCGCGTCCTCGACTACGGCTGCGGGCTCGCACGCCTCGCCCTCCCCTTCAGTGGCTATCTGGATGCGGCCGCCGGCGGCCGCTACACCGGGATCGACACCGATGCGTCGTGCATCGATCGCAACGCCAAGGTCTTCGGGTCGCTCGACCACTTCCGCTTCGACCACGTCAACCTGTTCTCGACCATGTACAACCGCGGCGGCAAGAAGAGTTACCGGTCGATCAAGCGCAAGAAGTTCGGTGGACCCTTCGACCTGGCGTTCCTGTTCTCGGTGTTCACCCACATCCTTCCCGAGGACTGCGACGACCTCCTGAACTTTCTGAACCGTCGACTGGTTCCCGGCGGCGAGGTGTTCTGTTCCTGGTTTCTGCTCAACCCGGAGACCGAAGACCGCATCTCGCGGGGAACGTCTCATCGGCCGTTTCCGTACACGCACGGTTCTGTGCGGATCGACAACGCCGAGATTCCCGAAGGCGCTGTCGCCTATCAGGAGGCCGAGGTCCGCGAACGGCTGGCTCGCGCCGGCTTCTCCAACGTGCAGATCCACTACGGCAAGTGGCGCGGCGACATCGACTCCTGGGTGTGGCAGGACATCGTGACCGCCACCGCGGGGTAAGGCACCCAGCGTTGACAACTTCGCTAGCGTCGCCAAGATGACCCTTCGCTTCGGCATTCTCGGCGCGGCTCGCATCGCGCCCAAGGCGCTCACCCGGCCCGCGTCCACGATGGATTCGGTCGAACTCACCCGCGTCGCCGCACGCGACCGCGGCCGAGCCGAGGCCTTCGCCGCCGAGCACGGCGTCGGCGCCGTGTCCGACTCGTACCAGGACGTCATCGACGCCGATGACGTCGACGTCATCTACAACCCGCTGCCGATGCACCTGCACGCCGAGTGGACCATCGCTGCGCTCCGCGCCGGCAAGGACGTGCTGTGCGAGAAGCCGTTCGCGTCGAACGCCGCGGAAGCCGCCGAGATGGTGCGGGTCGCCGAAGTCGAGGGTCGGGTCCTCGGCGAAGCCTTCCACCACTGGTACCACCCGATGTTCCAGCAGATCCTCGCCACGATCCGATCCGGGGTGATCGGCGAGGTGACCCGGGCGGAGGGCTACTTCAACATCTCCATCCCTCAGCCCGACATCCGGTGGGACTACGCCACGTCGGGCGGCTCACTCATGGACCTGGGGTGTTACTCGACGATCTGGGTGCGACACGTCGTCGGCGAGGAGCCCGAGGTCGTGTCGGCCGAGGCGGAGATCGGGCCGCCCGAACACATCGACGCGGCGATCGCGGCGGAGTTGCACTTCCCGAGTGGCGCGACCGGACGGGTCGAGAGCTCGATGGTGGCCGACGACTCCGACGTTCGTCTGGAGGTCGTGGGCACGAAGGGTTCGATCACGGCGATCAACCCGCTCGCTCCCCACAACGGCAACACCCTCACGATCCGCACGGACGCGGGCGAAACCGTCGGCGAGGTGACTGGCGGAACGACGTACGAATACATGCTGCGAGCGTTCTGCGATCACGTCATGCACGGCACCCCGTACCCAACCGCAGGCGAAGATTCGATCGCCAACATGGCCGCCATCGACGCAATCTACGAAGCCGCCGGCCTCCCCCTCCGCGGCCCCGCCATGGGGTCAGGTCTGACATAGCAAGAGGTTTGCCACGCCGAGCCGACCGGTCGCTATGTCAGACCTGACCCCATGGGGTGTTCTCCCGTGCGGAGCAGGTTCTCGTAGAGGGTTTCGTAGAGACCGCCGATTGCGCGGAGCTCGTCGTGGGTGCCGCGTTCGGCCACTCGGCCGTCGTCGAGCACGATGATCTGGTCGGCGTTGGTGATCGTCGAGAGCCGGTGGGCGATCACGAGCGACGTCCGTCCGGCGAGGGCGGTTTCGAGCGCGGCTTGAATCTGGGCTTCGTTCTCGGTGTCGAGGTGACTGGTCGCTTCGTCGAGGATGACGATGGCTGGGTCCTTCAGGAGCATGCGGGCGATGGCGAGGCGTTGTTTCTCGCCGCCCGACAGGCGATAGCCGCGCTCGCCGACCACGGTGTCGAACCCCTCGGGAAGTGCGTCGATGACGTCGATGATGCGCGCCGCGGTCGCGACTCGACGGAGATCGTCGTCGGTCGCGTCGGGCGCGGCGTAGCGCAGATTGGCGCCGACCGTGTCATGGAACATGTGCGGGTCTTGGTTGACGACGCCGATCGCCTTGCGCAACGACTCTTGGGTGGCTGAGCGCACGTCGACGCCGTCGATCGTGAGCGCGCCGCCGGTCACGTCGTAGAGGCGAGGGACGAGGTTGAGCAGGGTCGACTTGCCGGCACCGGAAGGGCCGACGACCGCAACGAGTTGGCCGGCGGCGATGTCGATGTCGACGCCGTGCAGGACTTCGGCCTCGCCTCCGGCGTACGAGGGGCCACTGGTGACCGGGGTCAGACCTGCGCCGATCCGGCTGCCCGGTCCACGTGCCGGCATACGGCGAGGGGTCCCGTCTTCGAGGGAGGCCAGGGTCGATTCATCTGCGCTCGGATAGGTGAATGTCACGCCGTCGAATCGGATGTGGCCCTCGACGTTGTCGAGGGCGACGGCATCGGGGGCGTCTTCGATCGGGTTGGCCATGTCGAGGATCTCGAAGACCCGCTCGAAGCTGACCAATGCCGAGGTCACGTCGACGCGAGCGTTCGTGAGCGCAGTGAGCGGCAGGTAGACGCGCACGACGAGGAGGCTGAGGGCAGCGAGGTCGCCGATCGTGATCGTGCCGTTGATGACCATGACCCCGCCGAGCCAGTAGATGGCGGCCGTGCCGAGCGCGCCGACGAGGGTCATGGCGGTCATGAAGATCCGGGCGTACATCGCCGAGCGGATGCCGATGTCGCGGACACGCGCGGCGCGGGTTGCGAACTCGTCGGCTTCGACGCGGGGTCGGCCGAACAGCTTGACGAGCATCGCTCCCGACACGTTGAACCGTTCGGTCATCGTCGTGTTCATCGAGGCGTTGAGTTCCATCGATTCGCGGGTGATGTCGGCCATGCGGTGGCCGACCCGCCGAGACGGGATGATGAAGAACGGGAGGATCAACAACGAGAGCAGGGTCAGGCGCCACTCGAGGAAGAACATCGTGACGAGCGTGATCCCGAGGTTGATGACGTTGCCGATCACCGTGGAGAGGAAGGTCGTGAAGGCTCGCTGGGCACCGATCACGTCGTTGTTGAGCCGGGAGATCAGGGCGCCGGTCTGCGTTTGGGTGAAGAAGCCGAGCGGCATCGCCTGCACGTGGCGGAAGAGTTTGTCGCGCAGGTCGTAGATGATGCCTTCGCCGATGCGAGATGAGAGCCAGCGCTCGATCATCGAGATGAACGCGGCAGCGACCGCGGCGGCGACCACGATGACGCCGAGCCAGGTGAGCCGGCCGTTGTCGCCGGTCTCGATGCCCTGGGGGATGGCGGTGTCGATGATGTCGCGGAATGCGAAGGTCGGCACGAGCCCGATGGCGGTGCCGAGGACGATGAGGATGACGAAGCCGACGACCATTCCCCGATACGGGGTGGAGAACGCCCACACTCGCCGAACCGTGGCCCGGTCGATGCCCTTGGGCGCATCCTTCGACCCGCTCATGGAGTGGAGTACTTGGAACGGATGCATGGTGTCCCGCAGCGTATTGGGGGCCTTGTCTATTCCTCGGTCTATTCCTCGCTGGGCGGCCAGGTGTGTTGTTCTTGCGGCCCGCCCATCGTGGGAATTACCGTCCGGCCATGCATTTGCGGGTACGTGACCATTCGTTCTTTGTAAGAGGCGCGCTCGTGCGCGTGATCGTGTTCAGCCTGATCGCCAGCCTGTTGGCAACGGCTTCGCCACCACTCGCCGGTGCCGCCGTCGGCGACACGCCGGAGATTGTGGTGCAGCCCGATGGGGTGAATCACTACTACCTGGCTGATGGCAAGAAGGGTTGGGTGCCGCAGTGGTGTGCGGATCTGCATCGTGATGCGGGCGCGACGATTCGGACGGCGCCGTACAGCGAGTTCGGGTCGCTTCCGACCGAGAACCGTGGGTGCCCCGAGGTCGGCACGCTCGGTGTGGAGACGACGACCACCACAACGGCTGCGCCGACGACGACCACCACTACGACGGCACCGGTGGCGCCGACTCCGTCCGGACAGGTCGGCGACACGCGGGAGATTGTGGTGCAGCCCGATGGGGTGAACCACTGGTACCTCGCCGACGGTCACAAAGGGTGGGTTGGTCAGTCGTGTGCGGATTCACATCGAGCGATCGGTGCGAGCTTCCGTACCGCGCCCTATAGCGAGTTCGATCATCTTCCCACGTTGAATCGTGGGTGTCCGGAGCTCGGCTCATTGGGCTCGACGAGTGCCACGACGACGACGGCTGTTTCGGCGACGACCACCACCACGACCGCGTCGCAGACGACCACCACGACAACGGTCGCCCCGATACCGAACGACGGAGACCTGCCCGTCACCAACGTCTGGTCGACGACACGTGGGAACACGTTCGAGGGATACGTGGCGAACGTGTATCGAGGAATCCTCGACCGGAGTCCGGATCCCGAGGGGTTCGCCTTCTGGAACAACAGTCTTCACAACCAATCGACCTTCGATTCGTGCCGAGGTCGCATGCAGTACACCGTGATCGAGATCTCTGATTCGACGGAGGCCGCAACATTTCGCGCCAAGTCCGCTGCTGACCAGGTCGACGGGCTGTATCGGGCGCTGCTCGGCCGCCCCTCAGATCCCTCTGGTGCAAGCCATTGGACCGGTGTGCTGATTCAAGAAGGGCGTCAGGAGGTGATCAGCGGTATCGCTGCGAGTGACGAGTTCGAGGCCCTTGCCGTCTCCGTGTGCCCGGCATTCGACCACGTACTCGTCGAAGTCGAGTTCGCACGCCTCCACCCGGCAGACCTCTTCATTCTCGATCTGTACGAGGGGATTCTCGAGCGAGAGCCCGACCCAGCAGGTGCCGCCTACTTCCGGACGAGGCTCGACATTCAGCTCGACGAGTCGAGCTGCGCATGGTCGTTGAGCCAGTCCGTGTACGACCTGATGGGAAGCGCAGAGGCAGAGTCCTTCCGAGAAAGGTCGGCGAGTGAGCAGGTGACTGCGCTCTACCGGGCAGTTCTCGGGCGCGCTCCGGACAGCGGCGGGGCCAGCTTCTGGACGGGGGAGCTCACCCAGATCGGGGCGACCGGAGTCGCTGGTGGGATGATGGGAAGCAGCGAGTTCCAGGCTCGGACGGCTCAGGTCTGCGCTGCGCAGTTCCCCGATTCCATCTCGACGGCGTCGCTCTCGGCGTCGTTGTCGAGCACCGACAATCGAATCGAGTGTCACGCCGACTACCTCGTCTGTTCATCGATGACCGTCGAGGAGTGCGAGCGGGTTGCGAGCTACATCTGCACCGTCAACTGGAACGCTCCTCGTCCACCGACCTCGCCGCCTCCCGTCCAACCGAAGGTCGAGGAACCGGTACAGAACGTGAACCCGTTCGGGGTTACCCCCTGGAACGAGGGTGACGGACAGAACCAGAACGACACGTGGATGTTGTGGGGCCGATACAAGGTCGATCTGCTCGGTGGCGATCCCGATCCTGATGCGGAGCGTTCTCAGGTGACCGTCGACTACTGGCCGGCGGATCCGCGGCGCATGGGCGATGACGGTGTCAACACCAAGGACGGCTCCGCTCCGTGGATCGAGGACATCGATCGCGAGCAACGGCTCGAGGACTACTGGGCGTACTTCCGGGCATTCGGTGGCGAGGCCGACGAGGGCATCGATCCGAACATCAATGGCAAGTTCAACGTCGGTCAGTTCGACACCCCGCCATGTTTGACGAAAGCAACGGCAGGGCCGTGGGCTGGCACGTCGTTTGCCGAGAAGCCCGAGACGATCCTCTACGGATGGACCTGTGCTCCCGTTGTGACCGATCAGTCGGTGTTCTTCGACTTGTTGGCGGAGGTCCAGAGCTTCCTACAGGGCTGTGCTGCGGTCGGAGCCGAGTTCATCCAAAGCATCGTCGACACGCTCAAGCAACTCGCACAGTTCGCCGCGGACCCAAAGGCCTTCATCGATGAGAAGTGGTCGGTGGTGCAGAGTCTTGCGTCCGCGATTCGTGCTGACCCGCGTGCATTTGCCTACGCAGTTCTGGGTGACCTCGCCGAGGTCGACCGAATGGGTGATCCGGCAAACTGGGCGGGAAAGATCGTCTGCGAAGTCGCCGTCATGGTCCTGTCTGGCGGCGGATCAGCGCTTCAGAGGTTGGGCCGCTTCGGCCGATCCGTGGACGAGATTATCGACGGCCTCGGAGACTGGTCGCGCCGTCGCAATCGCTGCTCCCCCGTTGAGCCCACATGCAGTGTCGACGATCTCAGGAGCATGATTAGTCGAGAGATTGCAGATATTGAGTCGCAGCGAGGACCAGGCGAAACAATGAACGATCTCGACCTCACCAACATTCAAAAGGGCAACTACGGCGAGATGAAGACCGATCAGCTCATGACCGACGGGTTCGGCTTCGAACGAGTCCATACGAACCAAGTGACCTCGCTCAACGATCCGACTGCGCAAGGAATCGATCACATTTACTACGACGATGTGGCCGACGAGTACTTGGTGATCGAATCCAAGTACGGAACATCCAGGCTCGGCAGTACCAACAGCGGTACCCAGATGTCTGATCATTGGAATGAGGGTCGGATCCTCGATGCGGTGGGTGGAGACTCGGATCTCACGGCCGAGATCATCGAGAACTACGTTCCCGTTCTCGCTCGAATCGACGAGAACGGGAACGTCACACTGAGTTATCTCGATCCGTTGGAGTTCTAGGTCGACTACTTGGCCAGTCCGTCTCGGATCTCGGTGAGGAGGTCGATCTCGGTTGGGCCGTCCTCTTCTTCCTCGGTCGGGTTCGCCTTGTTGTAGGCCTTGACCATCATGAAGACGACAAACGCGAGGATGACGAAGCCGACGACGGTCGTGATCCAGGTGCCGATCTCGATGGTCGGCTCGCGCATCACGACGGTGCCGTCCTCGAGCGTGACTTCCTGGCTGCCACCCAACCCGATGCGGATCGAGCTGAAGTCCGGCTGTCCGAAGATGCGGGCGATGACGGGCATGATGATGTTGTCGACGAGACCCTGCACCACCGGTGCGAAGGCGAGGGCGAGGATCAGGCCGACGGCGGCCTCGAACACGTTGCCCTTGTTGATGAAGTCTTTGAACTCTTGAATCACGGTTCCTCCCCATAGGGTCGTGAGGGCGGGGACGAACTTCGCTCCCAGCCGAATCGGGAACGTAGCGAACCGGTCCTGCCGGATCGGGGATGGCGCGTGTTCGATCTGACACAGGTCGGCGTATCCTGAGCGGGCGCCCGGTTTGGGGTGTGACGGTCGGGTCCTGTGCAACGGGAGCCCGTGAACCGAGTCAGGGCCGGGAGGCAGCAGCTCTCAGCGGAACCTGCCGTGTGCCGCAGATCGCCTGGCCGTCACTCCCGAAGCCGGGCGCTCGCCGTTGATTCGTCCGTTCATTCGTACCCAGTGAGCCGTCTGGCCCATTGATGACACTCGTCTGTTGAGTCGATTCTCCCGGGGTGTCCACCGATCACGACGCCTCGCCGAGCTTGCTCGTTCGCCGTGTGCTCGTCGGTTCGATTCCCGTTGTGGTCTCGCTGCTCACGACCTGGATGCTGTCGGGACTGTGGGCGCCGCCGACGTCCTGGCCCGTGGGTCTCGGACGGCTGACGGCGCTCGTCGGCGTCGGTGTCGCAGCCGGTTTTGCGTCGCTGCAGGCGCTTCGTCGGATCCTTCCGGTCGACTCGGTGCTCCCGGTCTCCTGGATCGCGCAGATCCCGGTCGTCGGTCCATTGCTGGCCGCGCCGACCGCCGTCATCGCCGTGAGTACGAGCGCGGTGGCCGTCGCCGTCGCGCTGTCGTCGCCCGTCAGCGCCGACGCGGTCGAAGCGACGGTCGAAACATCGGCAGCCCCTTCGGCCGTCGAGGAGACGTCGGCGCCGGAGCCCGAACTGGCGATCGCGCCGACCACCGTCACTGTCGAGCCGAAGATCGCGCCGTCCTCGGCGCCGGAGCCGGCCGTCACGGTTTCGCCAACGACGGATCCACCTGTGGCGGTGCCCCCGACGACACTCCCGACCGCTGTGGCGCCCCCGCCGACACTCCGGACCGCTGTGGCGCCCCCGCCGCCACCGGCAACGGCGGTGCCGAGCGTGCCTGCCACGACCGAGCCCGCACCGCCACTCGACGACTGCGACGCGGCCCGGCGTGGACACACCGAACTCGTCGGTGCCGAGCTCGCCCACTGCGACCTGTCCAACACCGTCATGGAGGGCGTGAACCTCGACGGCGCGGACCTTTCCCACGTCAATCTCGCTGGCGCCACCATCGAGCGCTCCAGCTTCGTGGGTGCCACCTTCGATCAGGCGGTCCTCGCCGGGGTCGTGATCAACGACTCGGACCTTCGTTCGTGGCGACTGACCAACGCCAACCTCGTCGGCGCGGAGATCCGCGACTCCGATCTCAGCGGAGCCACGCTCGTAGCCGCAGACTTCTCTGGCGCACGACTCGAATCCGTGGCTCTGCACGGCGCCGACCTGTGGCGCGCCAACCTCGACGGCGCCACCTTGATCGGTGTGGTTGCGGACGACCTGATCATGCAGGACGCCAGTCTCCGGGAGGCGACGATCGCCAGCTCGACGATGCGTCGTGGTGCCTTCGAACGAAGCAACCTGACCGGATCGACCATCGTCGGTTCGGACTTCGCCGGGTCGTCATTCGAACGGTCGACGTTGATTGAACTCGCGCTCGAGCGGGTGGACCTGTCCGGGGTGAACCTGACCGGATCGGTCCTCGTCGATGCGGCGCCGAGCGAGGTCGCGGACGCCGGCATCGTGTGGTCGCACACGGTGTGCCTCGACGGTGCGATCCGATCCGAACCCTGTTGGGCACCGACGATCGATCCGACCTGATCTCCGGCGCGGCGCGTGCGGTACGGTCGCGACCATGCACGACAAGCCCGTCGCAATCATCGCCAACGCCCGGCACTACGTGGGTCCCGCGCTCGCTGGAGTCATGGCCGAGGCCGGCTACGACCTTGTGCTCGGTGACCCCGAGCCGGCGACGGTCGATGCGATCTCGGAGGCGGGCGCCGACAGCTGGGTCGTGGACAACGTGCTCGATCTCGCCGAACCCTCTGCGGCTCCACGGCTGGTCGACATGGCACTCGACGCATACGGCCGAATCGACTCGGCGGTCTTCTTCAGCGGCGGGATCGTGCTTGGTCGGCTGCTCGACGCCACCGACGCCGACTTCGACGCCGTCGTCTCGGGCAATCTCGAACCGGTCTTTCGGGCGTTGCGGGCCTTCCTTCCGCCGATGGTCGATGCTGGCCGTGGTCAGGTGCTCGCCATTACGAGTGCGTCGGGTCTGCGGGTGACCCCGGGGGCGCCGCTGTATTCGGCTACGCGGGCGGGCGCCAACCATCTCGTCCGCAACGCTGCCGCCGAAGTGGCCCGTAGCGGCGTGCAGGTGAACGCCGTTGGCACCAACTTCATGGACTTCGACGAGTTCCGCCGAGCCACCGGCGCCGACGACCCCGACGTCATGGCAAAGATCGAGAAGAACGTGCCGATGGGTCGGCTCGGGACGATGGAGGAGTTCGCTCGCTTCTGTCGGGTCTTCCTCGATGGCACCGCGGGGTTCCAGACCGGTCAGGTCGTCGGGTTCGATGGCGGCTGGAGCGCCTGATGGCCTACCGCGTGAGCGACGAGCAGAAGGCGCACTTTCACGAACGCGGCTATGTGCACCTGCCGGGGCTGTTGACCATCGACGAAGTCGCGGAGCTGGCGGAGACCTACGACCGCTTCCTCCGCCGAGAGATCGAGGTTCCGGGCAAGGACTACTGCGACATGGCGGGGGACTACGGCCGGGCGCCAGAGGACTACTCGATCGTGAACGTGATGTTGCCTCGTCGCTATCACCCGGCATGGCAGGGCAACGTGTTCGAGCAGCGGTCGGCTGACGTCGCGGCACAGCTCCACGGTGACGGGATGGTGATCGACTACGACCAGCTTCTCGCCAAGCGGCCCGGTCGCGATGACGCGGTCTTCGCCTGGCATCAGGACATGGCGTACTGGCCCGACACGCCAGACACCCGGACGGCGACGTTCTGGTTGGCCATCGACGAGTCGACACTCGACAACGGGTGCATGCGCTTCGTGCCCGCAACGGTGGGCGAATCCAGCCTGCGCCCGCACGAGCCGCAGTTCGGTGACCGGGGGGAGTCCCATGCGCTCGGCACGACGCTTCGCGCCGACGACGACGTCGTGAGCGTGCCGATCGGTGTCGGCGACGCGACCGTTCACAACGAGCGGGTCATGCACGGTTCTGGGGGCAACCTCTCCGACGGCTGGCGACGGGCCTACATCCTCGCCTACCGCTCCCAACCGACGGTCGAGATCGAACGCCAGCTCGGCTTCACGCACAGCCACAACGACGACTCCGACGTCCTCGAGCACGTCGGCATCGAAGGCGAGAGCCGCTGACCCTCCCGGCCCGCTGTGGTGGGTGATTCATCGGGCCAGGCCCCAGGCGGTTGATGGGGTCAGGTCTGACATAGCAACAGGTCGGCTCGGCGTGGCAAACCTCTTGCTATGTCAGACTTGACCCCATGGCAGACGCACTCAGGAGGGGGCGGAGGCCCGTTCGTTGCGGGCGATGATCCGCAACCTCGAGTGGAGCTCTTCACGTTCGACGTAGCAACCGCGAAGCCATCGTTCGCCCTGCGATCGGTCGAGGCCTCCACGGCCGTGGAGCACGCGACGGTTGTCGAAGCCGAGCAGCTCGCCGGCACGCAACTTCACCTCGACGACGAAATCCGGGTGGTCGCCGAGTTCGAGGGCACAGCGAGCGGCGACGTACCACCGCTCGGCATCGGCGATCGACGCGCGCAGCGGGCCGCGGAGCCAGGGGCTCCATCGTGCTTCGATCAGCTCGCCGTCGTCGTCGACCACGAGGAAGGGAGCGACATGGCGATAGTCGGTGTCGGTCGCCTTGTTGATGAACGTGACCGGGATGGTCGTGAGCGCGTCGAAGATCTCCGGTTCATTGTCGCGGAGGTGGCGAGTGATTGCGGCCGCGTCGGACAGTCGACTCTCGCCCCCGCCGGCGTCATTCATCATGCAGAACAAGAATTGGAGCCCGGGCATGTACTCGCGGGTGTCGAGGTCGGTGTGAACCGGGAGTTCGAGGTCGGTATAGGCGTTGGAGGTGACGTCGGCGGTCTTCGTCCGGACGTCGAAGGCCGGGCCGAAATTGGTTGCCCGGACAGGCCCAATCCGGCCCGGGAGCACGTCGATCTGATCGGGCTCAGCCGGGAGCCCTTCGACGATCCCGACTCCATGAGAATGGATCGCCGCCAACCAGGCGCCCCACTCCGAACCACCCGCGAGCGCATCAGGGCCATCGAAGCGGAGCGCGGCAAGGTCGAGGTCGCCTCGCCATTCGACACGAGCGGGGAGCGCGCGTTGGGCGGGGTCCTCGCTCGCCCATGTCCGGAGCCATCCCGGATCGAACGTGCTCTCGGCCAACGCTCCCGCAACGCCAGAGTCGGAGTGCGTCGACCACGACACGGTCAGGCCGCCATTCGCGGCAGGCGCTGCCGCCAAAATCTCGAGATCTGGGGGCAGCTCGGTCAGCTGGATCTGCTGCTCACGACTGAGCGGGTGCGTGGTGGCCGGATCGGGCGAGTTCTCCCGCAGGACGAACCGATGATGTTCGGTGGTGACTCCATCGGTCCACGTGAGGCGAACGCCATGAGCAATGACCTCTGCCGCCGTGACGCGAGCCGAGACGAGGTAGGTGTCGAAGTCGGGAACTGCGCTCATGACGTCATGTCAGCAGAGTCTGACCGGGCGCGAGAACACCCGGCCGCAGAACGGCCGGGTGCCTCAGACGAGTGGGGGTTGGATCAGCGTTCGCAGCGGGTGCTGATCTCGGCGCTGCGACAGAAGTCGGTGCGGGTGCCACCGTCGACCGTGTCGATGCCGGGGCCCGCCCAGATCGTGTCGTCGCTGGCGCCACCAAAGATGGTGTCGTCGCCGGAGTTGCCGCGGATGAGCTCGGTGCCGTGGCCGCCGTCGATGTAGTCGGGGCCGCCTCCGCCGCGGATGCGGTCGTGGCCGTGGCCGGCGATGATGCGGTCGCCGTGCTGTTCGCCGAAGAGAAGGTCACGGCCGTCGTGGCCGTTCATTTCGTCCTGGCCTTTGCCGCCCCACATGCGGTCGTTGCCGTCTTCGCCGTGGAGGGTGTCGTGGCCGTCGTCGCCGTCCATGGAGTCGTCGCCGTTGCCGCCGAAGATGGTGTCGTCGCCGGTGCCGCCCGAGATCAGGTCGTTGCCGTCGCCGGCGCAGATGACGTCGTTGCCGCCGAGGCCGTTGATGACGTCATTGCCGGGCGTGCCCAGGATGATGTCGGCGCCTTCGGTCGGCATGTCACCGGCAGCGAGGATCACGGTGGCCATCATGCCGTTGCACATCGGGTCGATCGTGTTGAACGACAGGCGTCCGAGGTCGAGGCGATGCGGCTCGCCGATCAGTTCGACTCGGTTCACGTCGCGGGACTGGAAGTAGCCGCCGCCGTTGTAGATCGTGCGGGCGTACCAGTTGAGGTCGGAGACCCAGATGGCTTCGACGTCCCAGCTACCGGTTGCGGCAGGCACCGGGATGTCGATCTCGACGCTGCCGTTCACGATGTCCTCCGCGGACACGCGGATGGTGTTGACGATCGGGTCGATTGCACCGTCGGGAGCGCCGAAGCGAATGCCGATCTCTCGGACGTCCGTTGGGCCGCCGTCGAAGAAGTCCAGGCCGAGCGAGATCGATCCGGGGGTGGTGACGGTGGCGTCGGTTGCCCAGCTGGGGTTGATCGCTGCGAGCTCGTACGGGCTGCGATCTCTGGTGGTGGAGAACGAGATGCGGCTGAAGTCGAGGGTGTGGGAGTCCTGGCCCTGCCAGACGCCGTCCGCAGTCACGACACGTCGTTGATCGGCGTGAAAGTCGGTCTTGTTCTGGAAGGTCGAGTCGCCTGCGGCGAGGTAGACCAGCGACCAGTCACCGATCGGGGGCGCCTGCGTCGTGACGCTCAGGACGCCGGCCGCAACATCGGCGGCAACGGCGGGAACGTTCGTGAAGGCGAACGGCGGGCCGTCGGCGTTGGCGTAGCCGACGACGACGAGGCCGAGGTTCTCCGGTGCGTCGCCGTTGAACGTGATGTCGAACGAAATCGTGTCGTCGGTGGCGGCGTAGACGGTTCCGGCCGGCCAGTCGGCGGAGATGTCCGCGAGGTCGAAGACGGGTCCCGCAGGCTCGGGCTCTGGTTCGGGGGGATCCTCCTGCGCGCCTGCCGGGGCGGTGAGGAGGGCGATGGTGGCGAGGATCGTGGCGATCCCCAGAATGCGCCGGAGAAGGGAACGTTCAGTCATTGCGGGACGTGCTCCTGGGTCGTGGTCGGGAGTACGGGGGTTTGACCCCGGTGACCCAAGAGTGGAACGTCCGCTGCGCCCTGTGATGAGGCGTCCGGCCCGGGTGCATTGGGTCAGATTGTCGAGCGAAACCAGGCGTGGAGGCTGTCGAGAATTTCGCCGACGACCGAGCGGGTGGTCTCGTCGTCATGGTCGGCGCTGACCGCCCGGACGATGACATCGAAGCCTGGCGCTTCGGGAGCGTCGAAGCGGTCATCTCGGACGTCGGCTTCATGCACGATCTCGGCGATTCGCCACAACGCCGGGTCGTGGAGCTCGTAGCGGCGAAGGATCGTCTCGAAGGTGACGTCGGCGTCCACATGGGTGAGCTCGCCGCCAACCATGTCGAAGGTGGTGGCGTCCGGTGGCACGTCGTCGGGGTCGGTCACGTAGACGAACTCGGCGTCCGGGTCGATGAAGCGGGCGATCAGCCAGGCGGACGCGGCGCGGTCGATGTGGATGCCGGCGCGGGTGGCCCACTTCATCGCGCATCCCTCATTGGGCGGGCGCGGTTGTGTCGGCAAAGGCGAGCTCGTCGAGGTGGAGGCGGACGATGTCGCGGCCGTCGGCACGGAGGTGGTCGCGCTGTTCGATCTTGCGAAGGGTGCGGCGCCATCGGGCGATCGTGCGACGGTCGGGGAAGGGGTTGGCGACGATCTCCGAGTCGAGCTCGAGGTATTCGGCGGTGCGTTCGGCGCGGAGCTGATCGCCGAGTCGGCGGCCGTCGCGGCGTGGACTCGATTCGGCGATCCAGACGATGGCGGTGCCGTCGGCTTCGTGGACCTGCGCCGCGACCCATTCGAGTTGTTCTTGCGTTTCGGCGCTGTGGGGGAGGGCCACGAGGCCATCGCCGAGTTGGGCGACGCCGAGGTCCTTCAGTTTGCGCCAGATCGCGATCCGTGGCGTCGACGGCTCGCGCGGCACACGATGGCTGAGCAGGACCCACTTCTCGTCGGTGGCGACCGGTATTGACGAAACCACGGTTGCAACTATAGTCAACGGTCAGTGACGCAACCATGGTTACACGAAAATGAACACGAGATGAACGGCGAGCGAGGCCGCGCGGACCTCCCGCCGGGAGCGTTGATCCCCCAACGCGAATGGATCGCCGCGTGGGCGACCGTCGCCGCCAACAGCTTCGGCGGACCCGCCGGCCAGATCGCCGTGATGCACGACGAGATCGTCGAGCGACGCAAGTGGATTGGCGAAGAACGCTTCCTGCACGCCCTCAACTACTGCATGCTTCTGCCCGGGCCGGAGGCCCAACAGCTGGCCACCTATTTGGGCTGGTTGTTGCGGGGCCGAGCTGGAGGCCTGTTTGCCGGAGCGTTGTTCATCCTCCCCGGCTTCGGCTCGATCCTTGCCCTGAGCATCCTCTTCGCGGCCTACGGCGAACAGACGTGGGTGGCCGGCATGTTCTTCGGCATCTCGGCCGCCGTCATCGCCATCGTGGCCCATGCCGTCCAGCGGATCGGACGGCGAGTGATCCGCAACCCGATCATGTTCTCGATCGCCGCCGCGTCGTTCGTGGCGATCTTCTTCTACCGGGTTCCCTTTCCGGCGATCGTCGCTGCGGCTGCGCTGATCGGTTTCGTCGGCGGTCGATCCCGGCCCGACATCTTCAACCTCATCACCGGACACGACACCGACGGCGTGACCGATGCCGACGACGTGCTCGTCACCGACGACGCCGTCGCGGTCGGCCGCCCGTCGGCGCGCCGGGCCCTCCGCACGGCGACGACCGGTCTGATCCTGTGGTTCGGTCCCGTCGTCGTGCTCGTGGCCACGCTCGGGGGTGATTCGGTCTACGTCGACGTCGCCAACTTCTTCTCCACCGCAGCCGTGCTCACGTTTGGCGGTGCGTACTCGGTGCTCGCCTTCATCTCGCAGGAGTCCGTGTCGACCTA
The DNA here is from genome assembly GCA_020629635.1 of Acidimicrobiales bacterium. Classification (GTDB taxonomy): domain Bacteria; phylum Actinomycetota; class Acidimicrobiia; order Acidimicrobiales; family SHLQ01; genus SHLQ01. The sequence continues at coordinate 69,992 of JAHDCX010000018.1, forward strand.
TGGCTGGCTCGAACCCGGCGAGATGATCTCGGGTCTGGGCATGGCCGAGACGACGCCCGGGCCGCTCATCCAGGTCGTCCAGTTCGTCGGCTTCATGGGCCCCTATCGAGACCCGGGCGGTTTGACTGCGCTCCAGGCGGGCATCGCCGGTTCGGTCGTGGCCACGTGGGTGACCTTCGTCCCGTCGTTTTTGTGGATCTTTCTTGGCGCGCCCTTCATCGAACGACTCCGCGATCGCCCCGAACTCACCTCGGCGCTCTCCACCGTGACCGCAGCCGTGGTCGGGGTCGTCCTCAACCTGGCCATCTGGTTTGGCCTGTTCACGCTCTTCGCCGACGTCGACGAGACGCGCAGCCTCGGTGCCGTCGTCTACCGACCAGATCTCGGTTCGCTCAATGTGGCCGCACTCGCCATCGCTGTCGGCGCCGCCATCGCCGTCTTTGGATCGAAGGTCAAGACGTTGCCCGTCGTGCTCGTCGCTGCCGCCGTCGGCATTGCCTACCAATTCCTTGTCGCCTGAACGGAGCCTCAGCTCATGACCACCCATGTTCTCTTCTTGTGTCCCCACGGCGCCGCCAAGTCCACGAGCTCAGTCGCCTTTCTTCGGCGGGCCGCCGACGAGCTCGGCCTCAACCTCGAGGTGCGCAACGCCGGCACCGACCCCGACGCAGAAGTGCACCCGATCGTGCAGTCGCGCCTCGACGCCGACGAGCTTTCCTACGCCCCGCCGGTCCGGCTCACTGACGCCGACCTCGACTGGGCCGACCTCGTGGTCAACATCGGCTGCGATCTCGCCGACCACGTCGAGCCGGCCCGCCGGCACGACTGGACCATCCCCGACTTCAGCGCCGACCCCGCCGCTGCCTTCACCGCAATCGAAGCCCACGTGACCGGCCTGGCAACCGGCCTGTCTGTGGGTGATAGTCAAGTCTGGCCTCGATCACGTTGAGCACCTGGCACCGCGGTCCCAGGTCCCGCGGGACCCACCGGTCGGTGTCATAGGGGGTGCATAGGCTGCCGAGGAGAGCCTCGGCAGCCTGACCGACCTGGCATGGCTGGCCGCACGAGACAGCCGGTATCGTGGTGAGCTGCTCCGGCACGGCAGGCAACTGTCGGACCGGGTCAGGAGGAGTGCGAGAGCGGCCGAATCGGCACGCTTGGAAAGCGTGTGACCTTCACGGGTCCGTGGGTTCGAATCCCACCTCCTCCGCTAGAGGGCTTCTCAGCGATTCTGGATGTGTCCCGCACTGTTCAGGAACAGCATCGGCTCGAAGGAAGCCCGACCTGAAATGAGTTGCTTAGTGGCCATTCTTCTACCCAACCCAATTGATTGGCGAGTAGAGAGCGTCCTCGACATCGCAATGAGCATTCATGATGCGAGCGCCTCTGGCCCCAGCGCCCAGAAGGGGGCAGAGCGTGAGATCTTTGTCGAGCACGTACTTAGCGAGGCGCTACCGAGGAACATCCGGTTCGGTACCGGATCCGTTTCTGACACATTCGGCAACGAGAGTGGACAGCTCGACATCGTCATTGAGGGGGATGCGGGGATAAGTTTCTCGATGCCCGGAGTGCCCGGTTCCCGCTTCTACGTGGCGAACTATGTGGGCGCTGTTGTTGAGGTCAAAAGCGATCTGTCGGCAGGTGAAGCGTGGAACGACGCCTTGTCAACTGCAGACCGACTCGCCAAAGTTCGGCGCGACGGAAACACGAGGATGCTCGAAGCGATTGAGCCTTCGATCGCAAACATGACGGATCCGAGTGGCAGGTCATCCAGCGATGCTCAGAAGCGTCGAGCTTCGAGCGGACTGCAACAGCTCAAGTCGAAGATTGACGCGCAGCCGACACATATCCCCTTCTATGTGATCGGCTATCGAGGTTGGAAGAACGCCCCCTCTGTCAACCTCGTGTGAGACAGCTGACTGCTGAGAATCACTGATCCCC
>JAHDCX010000028.1 GCA_020629635.1 Acidimicrobiales bacterium
GGTGGCGAGCGTTCCGCTGATCGCACTGTTCCCGGCCTCGAACATGTGTTCGATTATAGGGCTTTATGGGGTCTTCAGCAACTGATAAATCAACAAAATTCAAGGTTCCCGCTCCGTGACTCAGCTCGGCTCCTGAACCCGCCGACAACTTCTGTATGGCATCGAACGAGAAGAGCGGTGGGCCGATCGGATTCCTGTTTGGAGTTGGGCTCCTGCTGTTGGCGCTTGCCGCGCTGTACACCAACGAAGTTCGTTTCGACTTTCACGAGGCGGCGTCCAACAGCACCGAGGTGACGTCGGTCCCGAGTGCGGCCCAAGCCGACGGGACGATCTCGCTGACGGGCGCCATGGATCAGGGGCTGACGCTCGACGGAGAGGTGGTCGACTCGTTCACCGGCTACATGCAGGTGCGACGGTCCGCCGAGATCTACTCGTGGGTCGAGTCGACAGACAGCGAGAACCGGACGGAATGGGATCTCCAGTGGACATCGAGCGTGGAAAGCAACAGCCGCAACGCCGGCATCACCCAGCAGTACCGATCGGCCACCTTCACTCCCCCGACCTTGGAGGTCGGCGACCTCTCCGTCGACACCGACGACATCTCCTTCGTCGATGGGGCGATTGAAATCGCACCGGGTTCGCTCCAGCTCCAGGCCGCCCACCAACAGCTCAGCCCTGCCGGTGCCTACTTCTCGTTGTCGAAGGGCAACCCCGACCGGCTCGGCGATGAGCGGATCCGGTACACGGGCGTCCTCGTGCCGGCGACCGCAACCTGGTTCGGCGTGTTCGACGGCACTCAAGGCGTCGCCGACCGAACCAACGCTCGCGACGGCTTCGTCAATTCGCTGATCGGCGACACCGGACTCGTGCACCACATCGCTGCCGGCGACCGCTCGCAGGCGCTCGATTCGATCGGCTCGCAGCTCCGAACGCTCATGTGGGTCGTGCGAGGCGTCGGTACCGCCGGCTCCGTCTTCGGCGTACTGCTCATGGTGTCGCCGCTGTTCCGCCTGCTCATGTGGATCCCGATCGTTGGGCGGATCGCCGAAGCGAGCGCGCTCATCCTCGCCATCGCGATCGGCGTGCCGCTCGCGCTGCTCGCCATGACCGTCGGCTTCCTCGTGGCGAACCCGCTGATCCTGCTGCTCCTCCTTGCCGCTCTTGGTGGTGCGGCGTACTTCTTCACCCAGCGAGCACGGTCCAAGCGCGAAGGCGTGCAGGCCGACGTCCGAGCGTGGAACGACCTTCCACCAGCCCCCGTCCAGGACGCCGCACCTCCCGTCTCGGCCGGCGAGCAAGAACTGTTCGCCCTCGTTCGTCACGCCATGCTCGACGACCACCTGTCGGCTGCAGAGCTCCGCGACATCCGAGCGCTCGCCGACCGCACCGGGCACGGCCATCGCTCCACCCTCGAGCTCGTCACCCTCGCGACCTCGACCCCGCCGGCTGCAGCCGCAATGCCCCGAGTCGCCTGACTATCTTTACGTAAAGAAAGCGTGCCTCACAGATTGTTTAGGTAATCCTTTCTTGACGTTAGACTCCATCCATGGATGCGCGCACCTCGCGATCGGCGACCCAACTTGGCGACAACTTTCGCTCCTGGCGAAAGCTGCTCGGGCTCACCGCCCAGCAAGTAGCCGAGCGCGCGGGGATCAGCCGCCAGACCTTGAGCAAACTCGAGAACGGCGATGCAGTCAGTCACGAAACGGTCCTCGGGGTCGCGCGCGCACTCGGCATTCTCGATCGGATCATCGAGGCCACCGATCCTTGGCAGAGCGACCTCGGTCGGATGCGTGCTGCAGAGGACTTGCCAAAGCGGATCCGGCACCGTGACTAGCCGAACGGTCGAGGTGTACCTCGACATCGACGACTCCCCGATGCTTGCCGGGCAGGCGTGGTTCAGCCAGCGCCGGGGCGGACCGGTCAACACCGTCTTCGCCTACGCCCCCGACTATCTCGGAACGCCCGGCGCACGGTCCATCGATCCGCACCTTCCGCTCGTGACCGGCAATCAATATGTCGATGGCCTGCCCGGCGGGTTCCAGGACTGTGCACCAGATCGGTGGGGGCGGAACCTGATTCAGAAGCGCCACAGAGCGCGTGCGACCGAAGGAGCGCCGCGACAACTCAACGATGTCGACTTCTTGCTCGGAGTGAGCGATCTCACCAGACAAGGAGCGCTCCGCTTCGCCGAAGGTGGCACCTTCGTCCATCCGTCTTCGGACGTCCCTCGACTCGTGGAACTTCCGCAACTTCTCGACGCAGCGGATCGGCTCACGACTCGCGCCGACGAGTTCGACGCAGTGAAGATTCTTCTCGAGGCCGGATCGGGCTCGCTCGGCGGGGCTCGACCAAAGGCCTCCGTTCGGGCCGACGACGAACGGTTGCTCATTGCGAAGTTCCCGCATCGGTCCGACGAGTGGGACGTGATGGCATGGGAGTGCGTCGCACTCGACCTCGCCGGCGACGCAGGCATCGACGTCCCGGAACGACAGCTCGTTCGAGTCGCTGACGACCGACACGTCTTGCTTCTCACCCGCTTCGACCGGGACAGCGACGGCCACCGAGTGCCGTACCTCAGCGCGATGTCGCTACTCGAAGCTCGCGACGGCGACTGGCACGACTACTCCGAAATCGTCGAGGCCTTGACCGATTTCGGCAGCTCAGTGGCCACCGATTTGGTGCAGCTGTATCGGCGAGTGGCGTTCAGCGTCGCCGTCCACAACACCGATGACCACCTGCGGAACCACGGCTTTCTGTCGTTCGCGGGCGGATGGAGACTCGCCCCCGCGTTCGACATCAATCCGAACCCCGACCTCGACGAGAGCCGAGTCACCGGGATCGCAGGCGAGACCGCGCGACCTGGCGAGATCGAAGCCCTCCGACTCCTGGCATCGCAGTGCCGCTTGAGCGTCTCCGACGCCGAGTCGATCAACGCCTCGATCGCCGAGTCGGTGGCGGGCTGGAGATCCGCTGCCGACCGCCGTGGCATCCCACTCGCCGAACAAGACCGGTTCGCGCCGGTCTTCGAAAGACCGTTCGGTCGCAGCGGCTGAACCGCACGACACACTGAGTGAATGTCTGAAGCCCCGATCGCGCCGAAACGACCGCACACCATCGAGATCCACGGCGACGCCCGGGTCGACCCGTGGTACTGGATGCGAGACGACGACCGCGAGGATCCCGAGATCCTCGCCCACCTCGCAGCCGAGAACGCGCACACCGACGCGGTGCTCGCTCCGGTCGCCGAGCTGAAGGACGAGCTCTTCGCGGAGATGAAGGGACGGATCAAAGAAGACGATTCGAGCGTCCCTCAGATCAGCGATGGCGTGTGGCGGTACAGCCGCTTCGAAGAGGGCCGCGAGTACGCCATCCACTGTCGTCGGATCGAGTCGATGGACGCACCCGAGGAGGTGCTGCTCGACGAGAACGAGCGGGCCGAGGGCCACTCCTACTACTCGCTCGGCGGGCTCACGGTGTCTCGCGATCGGCGCACGATGGCCTTCGCCGAAGACACGTTGAGCCGCCGCATCTACGACGTGCATTTCCGTGATCTGACCGGCGAGGCGACGTACCCCGAGGTGATCACGGGGACGTCGGGCAACATCGTATGGGCGAGCGATCACCGCACGATCTTCTATGTCCGCCAGGACGAGACGACGCTGCGCCCCGATCAGGTGTGGCGCCACACACTCGGCACCGATCCGGCCGACGACGTGCTGGTGCTCGACGAGACGAACCCCGAGTTCTACGTCAGCATCTGGCTGAGCCGGTCCCGGGAGTTCGTCATGATTGGCAGCTTTCAGACCGAGGAGACCGAGGTTCGCACGATCGCCGCCGCTGACCCGACCGACGACCCTCAGGTCTTCTTGGCCAGAGGCGACCACCACCACTATCTGGTCGACCATTTCGACGGCCGCTTCTTCCTTCGGAGCAACCACGAGGCACCCAACTTCCGGATCGCCGTCACCGACCAGCGCGCCATCTCGTCGATGGCCGACACGACCGACATCGTCGCCCCCTCAGACGACGTGTTCGTCGAAGACTTCGGTCTGTTCGACGCGGCGCTCGTGGTCGAAGAACGCCGCGACGCCATCCTCGGCGTACGAGTACTGCCATGGGCTGAAACCGAGGCGGCCTACCGGGTCGATTTCGACGAAGCGGTCTACACCGCCGGCATCGGCACGCTGGGAGACGCCAACCGCGACGTCGTGCGGATCGGCTACACGTCACTTACCACCCCGATGCGGGTCTATGACTTCTCGCTCGCCGACCGCTCCCTCGAGCTCCGCAAGGAGCAGCCGGTGCTCGGCGACTTCGATCGCGACGCCTACGTGGCCGAACGCATCACGGTGACCGCCCGAGACGGTGAGACCGTGCCGGTGAGCTTGGTGCATCGCCGCGACCTCGATCGAAGCGTGCCCCAACCCGTCCACCTCTACGGCTACGGGTCCTACGGGATCACGATGGATCCGTCGTTCTCCTCAGCTCGACTCGCACTGCTCGACCGCGGTTTCGTCTTCGCCATCGCGCACGTGCGCGGCGGCCAGGAGTACGGGCGCCGCTGGTACGACGACGGCAAGTTGTTGAACAAGCGCAACACGTTCACCGACTTCATCGACATCGCCCAACACCTCGTCGACACCGGAGTCACCACGACACCCCAGCTGGTGGCCAGCGGCGGCAGTGCCGGCGGTCTACTCATGGGTGCCGTGCTCAACATGGCACCCGACCTCTTCGGGGCGATCGTGGCCAACGTCGCCTTCGTCGACGTGGTGACCACGATGCTCGACGAGTCGATCCCGCTCACCACCTTCGAGTACGACGAGTGGGGCAACCCGAACGACAAGACCTTCTACGACGTCATGCTCTCCTACTCGCCCTACGACAACGTCGCCGCCGTCGATCATCCGCCGGTCTTCGCCCTCGCCGGACTCCACGACTCCCAAGTCCAGTACTGGGAGCCCGCCAAGTGGGTGGCCAAACTGCGCGACACGAGCACAGGCGACGCGCCCGTGATCCTGCGCATGAATATGGACGCCGGCCACGGCGGTGCATCGGGCCGGTTCGCCCGCCTCGAAGAGATCGCCGAAGAGTACGCCTTCATGCTCGGCGTGGTGAACGACACGCTGCTGCGGTGAGGCCGCTCTCAGGTCTCGTTGATGTTGCGCAGTCGAAGGCGTCGCGACACATAACGCAACATCTCCATGGAAACCTCGGGCTGGTCGATCAGGAGGTCATCGAAGGCTCGCCGGTCGAGGGCGAGCACGACCGTTTCGGTGACGGCTCGTGCGGTGGCCGATCGAGGTTCGTCCTCGAGCAGTGACGCCTCGCCGAACGCTTCGCCAGCGTCGATTCGCTCCATCAGCCGTCCAGAGGCGACCACCTCGATCGATCCCGACAGGATCACGAACAGGTGGTCACCGCGGTCGCCCGCCTCGAAGATGACCTCGCCGGGCGTATACGACCGCTCCTCGAGTCCGGGCGCAAAGTCCATCAACACTGGAGAGGGTGTCGCGGCGAAGAGTGGAGTTGATCGAAGCGCGAGGACTCGTTCGATCGTCGAGAGCGCCATTGGATCTCCTTGCGTCCCATCCTCCGTCGACCAAAGGAGGGTAACCCAAGGGTCGTCCGAGCGTTGCGTGTCATCGGGGTCGGCGTTTCGCCTCTCGCCTCGCATGCCCTCGAGCGCGACGAGATATCGCCGATCGTCCGGCGTGGTCGCTTCTTCGAGTAGCTCGAGCGCTTGTGCCTGGCTCCGCTCGGACTCGCTACTGAGCGATGCTGCCAGTCCTCGAGCCGGCGAGCCGTAGCCGAGCACAGCAAGGGCGTGTGCGAGCGAAACCCGTTCGCGCTGGAGCAGCTCCTCGAGTCCGGTCGTCAAACGATGCGAGCGTCCATCGCTGACCGCTGCGGAGATCGTCCGCGCAATGCCGGCGCACCGATCCGCAATGGCGGTCAGGTCGGCCCGGAGAGACTCGGCGAGGTGGGTGGTGACCACGGTTCGCCGGCGAGCGAGTTCGGCCAGAACGGCGCCGCGGACGCTGGGGTCGTGGTCGGCGATCAGTTTCCATGCCGGGTTGTCGTCGTCGTGGTTCGGTGACCGTGCCAGAAGCCGTGCGAGGCGGGTCCGTTGCCGGCTCGACAGGTGCGGATCTTCGAGGCGTTCCGTCAGCGCCCAGTTTCCCCGGCCCGAGTCGAACAGGTCCGCAACGGTCTCGTACAGCAGGTGGTCGTCGACCAGCTCGGCCGCACGTCTCCACAGCTGGTCCCCGCCGAGCCGGACGATGGCTGGAGCGGCCGTCCGCCGGACCTCGGCGCTGGCGTCGGCCAATGCCTCGAGGATGGCCGGTGTGTCGGACGGCCCGCCGTTGAGGGCGAGCACTTCGGCCAAGAGCAGCCGCTCGGAGAGGGTCCCCTCGGCGACGACGACGTCGTCGACTTCGTCAATCGTCGGCGCATCACTATGGCGTGTCATCGCGATTCCGGCGAGATCGCCGTCTGCGACGAGCTCGGCGACGACGTCGTCGACCCACGGTGCGCCTCGGCGTCGGGCAAGCGTGCCTGCCCGATGGCGCAGCACCCAATCGATCGGCCGGTTCGTGAGCAAGGTCTTGAGGCTGGTGTCGCTTGGGACGAACCAGTCGGTCTCCGCCCAGTCGAGGCCAAGACGGAGGACCGGTTCGTGTTGATTGGCCAGCAGCGCACTGGACCATGCGCCGAGCATGCCGGTGTCTGCGTCGCCCAGGAGTCGTAGCGCCGAGACCGCCCGCACCGGATCGGGGTCGTCGAGGGTGGAGACCAGTTGGGCTCGGACGCTGTCGCTGAGGTTGATGCCTTGGCCGAGTTGACGGCGGGTCACCGCAGCCTCGAGGGCATCGACGTAGGCACGTCGGGCGACGAGCGCGATCGGGACTGAAATCACGGCGAGCACGAGCAAGGTTGCTGTCGCCGCTCGAGCGCCTCCGCCAAACGCAACCACCGTGGCGAGGATGACCGAGGTGCACCCGACACCGACAGCGATCGTTGGCCCTTCTGCGATGCCATGCAGACGGCGAGCCTCGACCGGTGCCAGCGGTTGAAACAAGAGCTGCCTCGATGGAATCCCAAGGGCATATCGAAACCCATTTTCGAGCACATAGAGAATCGACGCGACCGCAAGAGCCGCTCCGACGAGGGCGTCGGTCGTGGTCACGACGAGCAGGAGCACGGCAACGACGGCAACGGTCGCAGGCGTGACGAGGAGCCCGAAGCGAATGCCGAAACGACTGATGATGCGACCACCAAATACGGAAAGCACCAGGATCAGACCGGCCTGGGCAGCATGCAGGAGCGAAAGGAACGATTTGAACGCGTCGGGCTCGAGATCGGCTTCGGCTCTGGCGAAGATGATGAAGTCGGTGACCAACAAGATGATCGTCGAGGTGATGGTCACGACGAGGATCACCAGGCTGTAGCGGTCGAGTCTCCGGCGTGGGCCTGCGTCGACCTGCCCGTCAGGGACCAGAGCAGCGCGCCCACCACCGGACGTGTCGCTGACGGCGATCTGGGCGACGAGGGCGGCCAGCAAAAGCACCGCACCTCCTCCAATCAGGAGAGCGCCTGGTTCGACTCGGTCGGCGAAGCGGGCGACAACGAGACCGGCGAGGATCTGAGCGATCCACCGACCCGACGACGCCGGACTGTACAGCCGCTTCATCTGGCGTAGATCGAATCGGTGGAGGGCGACTGCCGAGGCGATCAGTGGGCCGAAGATGTACACGACCTCGTAGGCAAGCGGGGCGACAAATCCACCTGCGAAGCTCGGCCCGAAGAGCGCGAACACACCGATGAGGATCGCAATGGTTCCGCCAGTCATCCCGAGCGCGAGCAAGCGAGGCCCCTGCCGCATCGACTGAAGCACACGGTTGTCGAGCGTGCCGATCGCAATGTTGAGCGCCGCACCGATCACGTAAAGGATCGGGAGTCGTTCGACGCCGACGCGTTCGATGAACAGGCTGAGACCACCCACCGAGGTGAGGAGGTAGCCAACACCGACGCACGCTGAGAGAAAGGCGACGTAGCCGACACTGACGCGCTCGTGTCGGTTGAGACTCACGGGATTCTGGCCCTAACCAAGCGCAGCGAGCGCAGCGGATTCGTCGTCGAACATGGTGACGAACGAGGAGAACTGCACCAGGTCGAAGACCTTGCGGTAGTGCGGGCTTGCTCCAGCGACTGCCATGGTGACGGAGGACTTCTGTGCGTCCATCGCAAGGGTGATCAGCACCGAGATCCCGCTCGTGTTGATGTACTGCGCGGCGGCGAGGCCGATGACAACGGCCCTCGCTCCGGCGTCGACGGCCTCGCTGTACGCGGTCCGAAGGCTGTCGTCGGATTGTTCGGTCACGTCTCCCTGAAGTTCGAGCACAGTGACCTCGCCGTGGTCGCGACGGTCGATCTCCAGCGCGTTCATCGCGTACCTACCAAATGGATGACCATCCGGAAGCGGTTTCCTTCGTTGTCGGTCGTATCGACGAATTGCGCCGAGTCGACGAACGATCTGATCACAAACAAACCCATGCCTCCCGGTGGCTGCGCACCCGAAAATTGTGCCGCCAAGTCCGGGGCTTCGAATGTTGTTTCGGGAACCGCTCCGCCGCGTCCCTCATCGCACACATCGATGGAGAGTTGGGTGGCGGCAACCTCGATTTCGACGTCGACGACTGTATCGGCCGCCATCTCGTTGCCGTGCTTCATCGCATTGATGCACGCCTCTGAGACGGCGGTCCGGACCTCATCGATTCGTTCGGAGGAGAGACCAGCCATGGCGGCGAGGTCGCCGGCAAGCGACATTGCCAACTTCTCGAATCCGGGTACGGACGGGATCCTCAGTTCTGCTCGTGTGGGGGTACTCACGGAATGTTCGTCTCTGTGCGGGATGGCGAGCGCGACAACACGACCACCGTCACATCGTCGTCGAAGGGCACATCTTCGACGAATCCGCGGACCGAGTCGAGCATGGAGGTCAAGACTCCGTCAGCCGACGCTCCCGGGTGGCACGCATCACCGAACCGTTCGGCATTGGTCTCGAAGCCGTACATCTGACGTGCCGGGTTGAGCGCCTCGACGATTCCGTCGGAGTACACCGACACGATCGCGCCGGGCTCGAGCGGCGTTTCGAGATTCCGGTAGTCGATGCCGGCGACCAGCCCGAGTGGCAGCCCGGCGTTCTCCAACTCGACGACGTCGCCTGTCGATGGTCGCCAGAGAAGTGGGTGCGGGTGGCCTGCGCTGGCATGACTGAACGTGCCTTCGTCGGGGTCGAACACGCCGTAGGAGGCGGTGACAAACAATTCGCGCGGGATGCTCGAGGCGAGGGTGTCGTTGACTTCGCTCAGGACTGCTGCAGGCGATTCGAGACGACTTGCCGCCGATCGCAGCGACGCCCGAGTGGCAGACATGACGAGTGCGGAGGCGATGCCGTGGCCGGCGACGTCGCAGACAGCGAGCGCCAGCAGCGGGGGGCGACCCTCGCGTGGGAGCAGAAAGGCGTCGTAGAAGTCGCCGCTGGCCTCGGCGGCGGGTTCGGAGAAAGCGGCGGTGTCGGCACCGTCGATTTCGGGCATCGCGTCGGGGAGCATGGCGAGTTGCACGCGCCGGGCGAGGGCGAGCTCCGATTGGATTCGGACTGCGTCGGCTCGCTCGATCCGGCGGAGTCGGACCAACCCGACGAGGTCGCCTTCTCGCAGATACGACACGATCACGATCAGGATCAACAGCGTCAACAGCATGACGATGGCCGACCAGAACCGCTCGATACCCACCGCTTCGTTGATGATCAGGGCGATGCCGGCCATGGCAGCAAAGACCGAATGGAGCACGGTTGCACGCACGTCGAGCAGGATCGTGGTGATCAGGACGGGCACGCCGAGGCCGAGCGCAAAGATCACGGCGGCTTCAGAGATGAGCGCCTGAATGATGAGCAGGGCGTCGATGGTGACGAGTAGCAAGACCGCTCCCGCCCGAACGCGGCCGACCTGTGCAACGCGTCCTGACGCGATCATGAGCAGCGCCGCTGATCCGTAGAAGGTGCTGTGCCACCATTGGATCGGGGCGTCAGGGTCGGGGGCGATCGGCTCGACGGGCCCGAGTCCGAATCGCAGAAATGCGGCAAGCGCGCCTGCGAAGGCGCCGATGAGCACGACCCCACCGACCCTGTAAGCGACGAGGGTGAGCAGCCGTCGCTGCCGTTCATGCTCCTCGTGGTCGAGCTCGGCGTCGATACTCGACGCGCCGTTCGCGATACCCGGTTGGTTCCCCCGCTCTTGTCCCAAACTCCGCCCTCATCGTTCCTCTGACGCGGGCCCCGAGACTACTCGGGGTGCACGCCGTGGTCGGCGAGGAGTCGGATGACATCGGGTAGCAGGGCATCGGAGAGCGGGCGGTTGGCTCGGCCTTCGAGTTGGCGGATCGTTGCGTTGACGGGGTCGATCTCCGCAGCGCCGATGAGGCGCTGGTCGTGGCGAATCCCGACGATCACCGTCCGGCCAGCGTTGACGGCCGGGACGTAGCCACCGAGGCAGTTGCCGAGCGCGGTCCCCCACCGGGTGAGGTCTTCGGGCTGCCGTGGCACGAAAAGTTCGAGTTCGCCGCGGCGGGCGCGATGCAGATGACGCCATCGTGCCAGCGGGTCTGGTGGTTCTTCGACGACGCTGGGCGGACGCGGGCGTCGCTGTTGAGGTGGCTGGACGGGAGCCGGCTCAGGCCGGATGGGTCGTGCGGGTGGGACGTCGAGCCGGGCGTGGATGGCGGCCTCCAGCCGATCGAGTCGGTTGGGGAGGTCTCTGGCCCGACCCCCAGCTCGCTGCCAGCCGTCCAACGCCCGAAGGAACCGTGGCGCGTCAGCGGCGTCTTCGACGGACTGCAGCAGCTGGCGCACGACAGCCGGTTCCGCCTCGCCGAGGGCCCGGGTGAGCAGACGAAGGTCGTCGTCGGAGCAGCGGTGGCTGCCGGTCGACGATTCGAGGAGGTCGCCAACCCGACCGGCGTCGAGTCCGCCGATGGCGACGGCGCAGGCGATGGGCCACCACCGAACGGGTCCCGAAAGCGCGGTCGCTATCGCCCGGATGACTCGGCGGTCGGCGCGGCGCCCCAACAGCGCGCGAGTGCCCGTCGACAGGTCGCTCGCCGAGAGCAGGGCCGTCGCCCATCTGGGGACGACGCGTTCGTCGGCGCCGGCCGCGATCGCCGGGCGGAGCAGCGGCCAGGCGGCCGCAGCAGCGACGAGTTCGGGCGCAAGCGGTGCGGTCGGCTGGTCCATCCAGTGGCGATCGACGGCGAAGCGGGTGAGCCCGTGTCCGATCGCGTCAGCCCATCGACGGCGCGGCTGACGGCGCGCGTACGCTTCGTCTCGCAGGCACCGCATCCAGCTGGTCGGGTCGGACGAGACGTCAACGATCTTTCGCCCCTCGAGAAACGCCAGCCCAAGACTGACCCGATTTGCGTCGTCGTTGAGCCGCATCGCCACGCCGGTCGCGGCCGCGTCGGCGACGACAACCTGCCACCGATTCGAGTCCGGGGTCGCCAGACCCAGCCCTGCCCCCAACCGCATTGCGTCCTTCTCCTGCTCGCCCGAACCCACCTTCGCGCAGTCGGCGAGAACTGCCGTCGCGGTCGGCTGTGGAAATCTGCCCGGTGACGAGAACCGCCCGTTCAGCGAAGCCAGCTGGTGAGATCGGCCGAGCTCTCCGAATCGGGGTCGGGCTCGAAGGCGACGAGAATCAAGCCCTCCAGAAGCACGCCGTTGATCGACCACACCGTGTCTTCCCCACGGAACCCCGTCGGACGCTCGAACTCGCGGGTCTCGGGTTGGGTCGACCAGTCGCGCACCGACGTCGCTGCCAACGAAACGATGATGTTTGCGACGTCGTCGAGCGACAGGCCCGGCCGTAACCGAAGCCCGAAGGCCCGCATCAACTCGCGATAGACCGGCACGAAGGCCCCCCGGCTACGACGAAGCGACTCTCGAAAGGCGTCAACCATCGACTCGTCCGGGGGACCTCCCACCGAAGCTCCCGCCCGTGTGGCTTCGACGGCGCGCAGGAGATGGTTCGACACGTTCGACTCCCGCATCGCGAGGGCTCCGACGCGAATGATCTCGCGGAAATGTGCGGCCTTTCCTTCTGGGCTCTGCCCGTAGATCGCGCCATCGACCGACACGATCGCCCCGAGCACCGCCTCTCTGTCGACATCGGTTCGTCGGATGAGCTCGAGCAGTACCTCGCAACGAAAGCTCTCCTGCGGGTCGTACGCGTGATGATTGAACGCGCGGTAGGCGCTGGCCCGTGCGACCCCAGAGCGACGGATTGCGTCAGCGAACGACACGGCGGCGAAGCCCCACGCAAAGCCTGGATCGCTGACGATGGCACAACCGGCATCGATGAGCGCGGCCCGAGTCTCGTCGATCGAGCGACGCGACGCTGGCTGCGGTGGACCGGTGCGGGTGTCGGCCACCTGAATCTCCCTTTTCCTTCGCCGACCTCTCCCACAAGGACGGCGCTTCGACCGTACCTCTGACCCGACCGATTGCATTCATCGAACCTGATACGACTCGTCTCATCGTCGGATGCGGTAGGAATCCATGCGTGACCGGAGGTGCAAGCGACGACCGAATCGATCGATTGCGGTCGAGTCTGGGGCGCCTTCGGGCGGACCTCGGCAACCTGATCGACGTCGTCGACGCGGATCCGGGCGGGCTTGCCCGTCGACACCGGCTCGTGCTCGAAGTACAGGTGGCCTCGCTGCGTGAGCTGGAGCAGTCGCTCGAAGGCGGGATCCTGCGCCGGCGCACGTGGTCGCTCGCCGAGGCTGCCGTGCCCGTCATCCGGTCGTTGGTGAACGCGGTTCGCCGATCCCGTGTCGACGTTCCCCCAGAGCTGCTCGATCGGACGGTCGCCTCATTGGACGATCTCGCTGCTGCGCTCCGCGACGCCGCCGAGGGCCGCTGACCTGGCCGAGCGGTTCAGTCGCGCGGCTTGCGGGTCGCGCGGCCAGTCCAGCAGCCGCGGTGCCAGTGCCGGCGAAGGTCGGCGGCGTCAGGTGGAACGGCGACGATGTGGCCGGTGCCGACGGGGATGTCTCGGTTGCATCCGGGACACAGGTACACCTTGTTGGCCTGGTACGGCTGCACGAAGCGCGTCTCGGCGTCTTCCCAGAAGTCGAACGTTGGCCGTTTGCCCATCGGTTCAGGGTCGATCAGGCGAGGGCGCGGTGCACGATCTCGAAGACGTCCTTGCTGAGGCCATCGACCGCAGCGATCCGTTCGAGCTCGGCGCGCATCAGTGTCTGGCGGTCGGCGTCGTAGCGCTTCCACTGGTTGAACGCACCGGCGAGGCGTGAGGCGATCTGCGGGTTCGCGTCTTGCAGCTCGATCACCGCGTCGGCGACGACCCGGTAGCCAGAACCGTCCGCCTCGTGGAAGCCCGCATGGTTGCTCATGGCGAACGCTCCGAGCACGGAGCGCACCCGATTGGGGTTTCGCCAGTTGAAGTCGTCATGGCCCAACAGCTCGGCGACGCGAGCGGGCGCACCCGGCTCACCACTCAGCGCCTGGATCGAGAACCACTTGTCGAGCACCAGCGGCTCACCGTTCCATCGCTCGTAGAACGACGCGAGCGCGGAGGTACGGGCCGGACCGTCGAGCTGGCTCAGCACCATCAGCGCGGCCTGCGAATCGGTCATGTTGTCGGCCGCGTCGAAGTGCGCTGCTGCCGCGGCCGTCCACTCGTCGTCTTCGAGTGACGCAAGGTAGGCGAGCGCGGCGTTCGCTTCGCGACGGCGATTGATCGACGCACGATCCGCCTCATACGCACCTTCGGGCTTGGACTGTGCCCAGATGGCGGCCAGCTCGTCCCGGCATCCCTCGGTGAGGACTCGGCGCACCGTCTTGCGTGCCTGGTACAGCGCGTCGGGGTCAACCGGCTCCATCTTCTGGGCAAGTTCGAGCTCGGAGGGCAGCGACATGGCGAGTGCTCGCATCGAACCGTCGAGCCGCTCATCGGTCACGACCGCCCGGAAGGCCTCGACGAGTGTCGGCGACACTTCTGCGTCTCCGCCAGCGGCGATCGCAGCGGCGCCGTCGAGGATCGCACCGCCGTAGAGGCGCTGACCTGCATCCCACCGGTTGAACGAGTCGGTGTCGTGGGCGAGCCGGAAGGCCAGCCGAGCGTCGTCCTCTTCGAGCTCGACCGTGACGGGCGCCGAGAACGCACGCAGCAGGGATGGCGCCGGCTCGGCCTCGAGGCCGGCCAGCCCGGTGAACGTGAAGGTTTGCTCGTGCTGGTCGAGTTCGAGGACTCGCTCGATGGGCGCGCCGTCGGCGGCTTCGCCCTCCAACACGAGCGGAAGGTCGGCACCGTCCGCGCCGATCAGACCCATGCGAACCGGGATGTGCATCGCCACGAACTCGTCGGCGTCCTGACCGGCGGGTGCCTCCTGGCGCAGCGTCAGGGCGAAGGTGCCGCCGTCGGCGTCCCAGGCTGTCGTCGCAACGAGGCGCGGCGTGCCGGCTTGCATGTACCACCGCTCGAACTGATCGAGGTCACGACCGTTGGCGTCAGCCATCGCCGAACGGAAATCGTCGCACGTCACCGCCTCGCCATCGTGACGCTCGAAGTACAGGTCCATGCCGCGGCGGAAGCCGTCACGCCCGAGGAGCGTGTCGTACATGCGGATGACTTCAGCACCCTTCTCGTACACCGTGGCGGTGTAGAAGTTGTCCATGGAGATGTAGGACTCGGGGCGAATGGGATGCGACATCGGGCCGGCGTCCTCGGGAAACTGCCGCATTCGAAGCATGGCGACATCCTCGATCCGCTTCACCGGATCCGAACCCATGTCGGCGCTGAACCGCTGATCACGGAAGACGGTCAGCCCTTCTTTCAGGGTCAGCTGGAACCAATCGCGACACGTGACCCGGTTGCCGGTCCAGTTGTGGAAGTACTCGTGCGCAATGACGGCCTCGACGTTCTCGTAGTCGGTGTCGGTCGCCGTGTCGGGCCGAGCCAGCACGAACTTCGAGTTGAAGATGTTCAGCCCCTTGTTTTCCATCGCCCCCATGTTGAAGTCGTCAACCGCGACGATCATGTACAGGTCGAGGTCGTACTCGCGGCCGAACTCCTGCTCGTCCCACCGCATCGATTCGATCAGCGAGGCGAGGGCGTGTTCGCACTTGTCGATGTTGTGGGGCTCCACCCAGATTTCGCAGCGCACGTCACGGCCGGACGCCGTGACGAAGTCGCCTGCATGAGAGGCGAGGTTGCCCGCAACGAGCGCAAACAGATAGCTCGGCTTGCGATGCGGATCCTCCCAGCGGACCTCATGGCGGCCGTCCTCGAGATCCGCCTGGCCGATCCGGTTTCCGTTCGACAGCAGGATCGGATACGACGCTTTGTCCGCCCGGACGGTGACCTGGTAGGTCGACATGACGTCTGGCCGATCGAGGAACCACGTGATTCGGCGGAACCCCTCCGCCTCGCATTGCGTGCAGAAGTTTCCGCTCGACAGGTACAAGCCCGACAGCTGCGTGTTGGTCTCGGGGTGAATGCGCACCTGGGTCTCGAGCACGCAAGCGTCGGGAAGCCCGGGGATTGTCAGGATCTCGTCGCCAATCGCATACTCGGCGTCGGCGAGCTCACGACCGTCGACGGCGACGGACAACGTCTCGAGCTCTTCGCCATCGAGCTCCAACGGTGCGTCGGCTGCAGCGTCGTCGTTGCGACGTAGCGCCAGCCGTGCCGTGACCGTCGTTCCGTCTTCGCCCAGATCGAATTCAAGTTCGACCGTGTCGATCCAGAACGCTGGCGCGCAGTAGTCGAGGCGATGGATTTCACGGGGTTCGGTCGCGGTCTCGAGGCTCATGAGGAGAGTGTGTCAGAGCGGCCACGCTTTCGTGGTCCATCCAGGCGTTAGAGGCCGGGGGTGTTGCCTTTGCCCGAGTTTTCGATGCCGCAACGGATTTCGCC
>JAHDCX010000006.1 GCA_020629635.1 Acidimicrobiales bacterium
CACCACCGCGACTTTCGCTGAGCACAGATCGCGGCATCCGCTGAGCTCTCACAGCAACCACGAACCACTCGTTTCCGAAGCAACCTGGCAGAAAGTGCAAGACACGCTGCAAGCCCGAGGCCGCTCGGGCGAGAAAGACCGCAAGCACCCGCACTATCTGAAAGGCACCGTGTTCTGCGGAGACTGCGGCTCACGCCTGCTCGTATCGAACAACCGAGGCAAGAGCGGCAAGATCTACCCGTACTTCATCTGCCCCGGTCGACAACAGAAGACCACCGACTGCTCGCAGAAGGCCGTACTGATCGAAACTGTCGAATCCCTCGTTGAACAGCACTACAAGCGTGTGCAGCCGACCTCGAAGCTTCTCGACCAGCTGCGAGACCTGATCCTCGATGAGATGCAGCTCCAGAAAGCCGCAGCCGACCAGGAACACGAAACTCAGACCAAACGCAAGCAGCGCCTTCTCGACGAACAAGCCAAGCTGCTCCAGGCGCACTACGCCGATGCGATACCGCTCGATCTCATGAAGTCCGAACAGCACCGCATCGAGAACGAGTTGAACGGCATAGACGTCAGACTCCGAGCCACAGCTATTCGCTTCGAAGAAGTCGAGGCGAACCTCAATCGGGCACTCAACCTTGCCAACGAATGGTCCAGCGCCTGCCGGTCCGGCGGGCCGACCATCCGACGCCAGATGAACCAATCGATCTTCAAGAAAATCTACGTCGACGACGAGGGTGGCGTCACGAGCGAGTTCAGCGAACCCTTCGAGCTGCTGCTCAGTCAAGAGGTCGTCGAAGCCGCACGAGACCACGCCGAAGTGCTCGAAGCCGAACCGAGCTTCATCGAGCAGCAACTCTCCGAGCTTGCAGCCGAGTGGCAGCAGGAGAAGGCGCTCGTTGGTGCTGGGGCCGAAAAACACAAAACCCCGCCGCAAAAGCGACGGGGTTTGAACTACGACATTTTGGTGGGCGTTGAGGGACTCGAACCCCCGACCCTCTCGGTGTAAACGAGATGCTCTAGCCAACTGAGCTAAACGCCCGGGGTTGACAGGATAGCGGCCTCAGGCCTCGGTGTCGGGTGGTCGATCGTCGGGCATGGCGCCGGTCACGACGACGGACGGGCCGTCCTTGGGCGCGCGCTGGCGAATGAACAGCTCCTGGCTCATGTCCGGGATGGTCTCGGGCAGCTGGTCGGGTTCGAACCAGCCGATCTCGAGGATCTCCGATGCCTGGGGGCGGATCGCGTCGGGGTCGGCTCCGCCGACCGGGCGAGCGTTGTAGATGAAGTTGACCCGCTGCATCGTCGTCTCGACGAGCACGACAGGGTCGCCGATCACCTCGATCGCCAGCCCGGTCTCCTCGAGCGCTTCCCGACGGATCGCCTCCTCGGGGGCCTCGCCAGGATCGAGAAGACCACCGGGCATTCCCCAACGCCAGCGATACGCCGGCTTTACGAGCAGGATTCGTCCGTCGCTTCGCTCGATGCGGGCCTGGGAGCCCAGGGTGTAGCTGGGGGCCACGGTCCGCACCGCACGCTGACGCAGGCCTTCGGGCATGGCGCGAAACACTCGAAGCATCGGGCGGGGGAGATGCACGATCCCACCCTACGTCGCCGTCTCACGGACGAGCGGGCACGTCGCCTCGGCCGGTACGAACCTCAGACGAGGGTCAACAAGAACACCAGACCGGCCGCGATCATGGCCGCCGTGATGGCGGACAACACCGCCGCCCACAGGGCCATGCGGCCGGTGCGTTGCCGGGCCCGGACCTCGGGGTCGGGCAGGGTTGCGCTCGGGGCCGCGAACGTGAGGGCGTAGGTGTCGGCTTCGTCGTCGGGTGGTGTCGGCGTCGTCGGCGTCCGCGGCCGGGCGACCGGGATCGGAGTCGCCTCGGGCGTCACGACGACGATCTCGGGCGCAGGAGGGTCGGTTGAGGGCACGGTGGGCTCGGGTAGGTCAGGCGCCGACCACGTTCCGTCCTCGCCGATCACCCAACCGGGGAGCGGAGGCGTGTTCTCCGGCCACTCTTCGGGCGGTCGCCATTTGCCGTCCAAGTCCATCCACCAGCCGGGCCCGCGCCGCATCTCGCTCACGGTCACCGTCGACCGCCAGCGCTGCTGTGCCTCTTCGGGATTGGATAGAACGTCGCTCCCATTACCGAAGATGATCGGCAGTCGACCCGTTCGGATCCAGCAGAAATGCCGTGTCCCCGCCGTTGTTCCACACCGGCGGCTCGGGATCGCACCAGAAGACCTCGGCCGGGTTGGCGTCGCGGTCGTCCACTCCACAGCCCGTCCTCAACCTGAGCGCCCGCCCGGGCTCCAAAACCCATGAACCAAAAGTATGCCGGTGTCGCGTCGACTCGTCACGAACGGACCACCCGTCGAGATCGACAGGTATGTCCCCTGTGTTCTCGATCAGGACCCATTCGCCGTTCGGGTTCTCTCGATCGTCACCGGGCGCGTCGGCCAACAGTTCGACGATCTCGAGTCGCCCCGCCGGTGGTTCGCCACATGCGCTCGGAGACCACACGCCGAGCTGTTGGTCTGCAGCGATCGTCTCGGCTGCCTCGAAATCGACGGTGTAGGGGTGATCGCTTTGCGCCCGAGCGACGACTTGTCCGGCTTGCACGAGTTCGAGATTCACGAGGCGGTCCGTCCACAGAAACGCGAGTGTCCGACCGAAGTCGTCCAGCTCCGCGGGCCACGGTTCGATGCGCACGTCGTTGTCATCGAGGAGCCGTTCCAGAGCCTCACGAGCCGGATCGCCGTGACAGCTCGTGCCCTCTGGCGCATTCACGCCGATGAGTCGGATCTCGAGGTCTTCGCCGTCGGGACCGGTGGCAACGACAGAGTCCCCGTCGATCACCCGCTCGACGGTGATCGGTAGGCCCTCGCCGTTCGACACGGTCGCCGCGCCGCCGGTCGGCTGCGCTGCGGTCACCCCGCCCTCTCCGAGATTCTCCGACAGGCCGCACGCCGTCGCGGCAAGGGTGAAGAACACTCCCAGGGCCACCGGGAGCGAAGCCCGAGCGCGTCCGGTGTCTGACGTCACAGCGGGCTGACGTTCGTTGGTCGAAAGCACGACTTACACTCAAACACATCACGGCGCATCAGTCGCCGGTGACTGGATGTCTTTCCCCCGAGACTTCTAGTTCTTGAAGAACCTCGCCGATCCCCCCTCGGCGAGGTTCTTCCAATTTTTGCCCACGCTGCTGACACCCGCCATCGTTTTTGGCCGAGTAGCGTGAAGGCAATGCGACTCGTGTTGCGATGGCTCTACGGCCTCGGCCAGCTGGCGATCGCGATGGCACTCGGCGGTGCCGCCCTCGCGCTGACGTTGGCGGCACTCGGTCCATCGCTCGCCGACATCTGGGGGGCGAAGACGACGGCGTCGACCGACGTCGACCTCTCGATCCTCGAGCAGACCACCAAGGTCTTCGATGCCAATGGCGAACTGATCGCCGAACTCAAGGCCGAGATCGACCGCGAATACCTCCCGCTGTCGCAGATGTCGCCCGCCGTCATCGAAACGGTGCTCGCCGTCGAGGACGCCAAGTTCTACGAGCACAAGGGCATCAACGTCGCCGCCATCACCCGCGCGGCCGTCACCAACGTGTCGGCTGGCGGCATCGAACAGGGTGGTTCGACCATCACCCAGCAGCTGGTGAAGCTCGGCGTGGTCGGTGATGAGCAGGTGCTCGAGCGAAAGATCCCAGAAGCCGCAATCGCCATGCGGCTCGAGGAGCAGATGACCAAGGACGAGATCCTCGAGCGCTACATGAACGCCGTGTACTTCGGCGGCGGCGCCTACGGCGTCCAAGCGGCCGCCGAGCTGTATTTCAACAAGGACGCCTCGGCGCTCGACTACGGCGAATCGGCCCTTCTCGCCGGGATCATCTCCAATCCGAGCCTCTACGACCCGGTCTACCGTCCGACGAACGCCTTGAACCGTCGAGATGTGGCCCTCGGGCGACTCGTCGCCGAAGGGTTCATCGACGAAGAAGAACGGGCGATCTACGCCTCGACCGCCCTCCCGCGTTACCGGCAGTTTGCGAGCGACGTCTTCCTCGACACGTACTTTGTCGAAGAGGTCAAGCAGCGACTGCTCGACGACCCTCGTCTCGGTGAGACCCGGGCGGACCGCATCAACACGCTGTTCCAGGGCGGGCTCGAGGTTCACACGACGTTCGATCCGGTTGCGCAGGCGCTCGCAGAAAACGCCGTCGAGACCCAGTTCAACCTCGACAACAACATTGGCATCATCGCCGGGCTCGTCTCCATCGAGCCGGGTACCGGCGCAGTGAAGGCGATGGTCGGCGGACCCGGCTTCGAGCAGTTCAAGTTCAACGTGACCACACAAAAAGGACGCCCGACCGGCTCGTCATTCAAACCGTTCGCATTGGCGGCCGCCTTCGAAACCGCTGGGCTTGTACCCGACGATCGCATCGACGCCAGCTCGCCCTGCACATTCGACAATCCGGGCGGCTTCCCCAACCCGTACGAAGCGGGTGACTACAACGGCTCGCGGCGGTCCGGCTCCTTGACGATCGAAGACCACACGCTTCGCTCCACCAACTGCGGCTACATCCGCCTGTCCAAGCTGATCGGCTTCAACAACGTGGTGGAGACGGCGCAGAACCTGGGTATCACCTCCGAGATCGCCGGCGTGCTGACCCTGCCCCTCGGCGTCTACGACGTCACCCCAATCGAAATGGCCAATGCCTACGCCACCTTCGCCAACGATGGCATCCGAGTCGAGCCGCACCTGATCACCCGCGTGACCCGAGGCAACGAAACGCTCATCCTTCACGACCCCGAACCGTTCCGGGCGATTCAGCCGCAGACCGCCCGACTGGTGACCGACGTTCTGGAGAAGAACGTCAACTGTCGCGCTGGCGCCTGCACCGGTCGACGAGCGCAACTGGCCAATCACCCGGCCGCAGGCAAGACGGGCACCGGCCAGCGCAACTACGACGCCTGGTTCGTGGGATACACGGCCCAACTCGCGACCGCAGTGTGGGTCGGCGGACAAGAAGGTCAGATCGGGATGCGGTACGACCGCAACAGCCCGGACTTCACCCGCGAGGACTACCTCGACGCGTTTGGCGAGTTTGCCGATCCCGGAGTGACCGGTGGTTCGATCCCCGCACAGATCTGGGGCCGGTTCATGAACGACTACATGGCCGGCTTGCCCGTCGTCGAGTTCATCGAACCCGACCGCGGGCGCCGAGGCGAACGCCTGGCGGTCGAGGAGAACGAACAACCCGACGTCGTCACGGTCAGCCCGTGCGGTGGGGCGAACGCCGAAGTCGATGAGGACGGCGACGGTGACGTCGACTGGTGTCGCAACCTCGGCGGCGTTCCGTACAGCAGTCGGACCGGTTGTCCCAGCCTTCTGGTTGCCGTCGATCAGAACGATGACGGTCGACTCGACCGATGCATCGCTCGGATTCGTCCCGACGACGCGATCGACCCCAACACGACCACGACCACCGATCCAAACGCCTCGTCGACGACCTCCACTCCAGATGATGGCGGCGGAGGAGGTGACGGCGGCACCACCGTGGCCCCGACGACCCAGGCGCCCACCACCACGGCGGCGACGACGACAGCTCCGCCCACGACGGCGGCCACGACCACCGCAGCGCCGCCAACGACGGCGGCGACGACCACTGCGGCGCCACCCACGACGGCAGCGACCACCACCACCGCTGCCGGAGGCTGAGACAGCAGCGGGCGCACAACAGGGCCTCACGTCGCACCCGTGACTAGCGTCGTGGAACGACACGGTCGAAAGGGGAGCGGGTTGCCAGACCTCGCCATGCTCGAAGCACTGCTCGATGTCCAAAACCTCGACAACGAGATCGACCAGCTCGATCATCGCAATGCGTTCCTCGAGGAACGCGGTCAGATCGACAGCCTCACCGAAGAGCTGTCGGCGCTCGCCGCGGCGGTCGCGTCGACCGAAGCCCAGCGCGAGGAGTTGCAACGCCGCCAGCGAGCGCTCGAGACCGACGCCGGGGATCTCGAGCAGAAGGCTGCTGGGCTCGATGCGAAGCTCTACGACGGAAGTGTGACGAGTCCCAAGGAGGCGACTGCGCTCGGCGAGGAGATCGCCGGACTCCGAGAGCGTCAGTCCGCACTCGAGGAACAGTCGATCGAACTCCTTGTGGAGATCGAGCCCCTCGACGAACAGATCGCCAAGGCCGGCGAGGCTCGGTCGGACCTCGAGTCACGTGTCGCCACGCTGAGCGCCACGCTCGAAACGAAGAGCGACGAGATCGGCGTCGCCCGACAGGCGGCCGTCGAGTCGCGTGGAGCCGCCGCCGGGCAGATCGACGCCGAGCTGCTCGGCCGCTACGACAAGTTGCGAATCACGTTCGGCCCCTCAGGCGTGGTGCACTTCGACGCCGGCAAGGGCGGCGGCTGTCCCGTGGCGATGTCGGCGGTCGAACTCGACCGGTGGAAACATCTTCCGGCGGGGACGCTGGAGCCGTGCACGGACTGTGGACGGCTCGTCGCCAAGACCGACTGACCCGCCCCATGTTCTTCTGGTTTGCGGGGCTGTCGTTTCTGCTCGTCCTCGTCGTGTTCTCTTCACCCGCGCTCGACTACCGGTTGGTGATGTTGGGCGCGGCCGTGCCCGCCGGGGAGATCGTGTTTGGTGGGGCAGGTCCGGCACACTCGATTGTCACGCCCATCGTCGTGCTCGCCGTGGTGATGGGAGCGACGACTGGTCGCCGGCTTCTCCGGCGCCAACTGCTCGGATTCCCGATCGGGCTGTTCATGCACCTGGTGCTCGACGGGTCGTGGTCGACGAGCACGTTGTTCTGGTGGCCATTGCTCGGCACGGACGTGGACGGTTCGGAGGCGGTCGAGTTCGGCAGATCGTTCGGCTCGCTTGCCCTGATGGAGGTCATCGGTCTGATGGCGCTGGGCTTCCTCGTACGCCGATTCGATCTGTTGGGTGAGGGGCGCGACCGATTCGTGTCCACCGGCCAGGTCGCTCGTGCGCTGATGGGCTGACGCAAAACGCGGTCGAGCCCGACGACGGTTCGTCGCCGGGCCCCGGCCGTGCCGTTCGTGGGCGTTGCGCTCAGACCTCGCTTGACGAAGGAATCGCATCAGCGGTCGTGCCGACCAGGACCTTGCGGGGCTTTGCGGACTCCGCAAAGGGGATCGTCACGGTGAGTACCCCCAGGGCGTAGTCCGCCTCGAGGCGGTCCGCGTCGAGTTGCTCGCCGAGATGGAATCGCCGGTGCAGCGTCCCGGTCCGGCGGCGAGCGACGACCGTGCCCTCGGCCCGGGCCGGTCGGTCGGCCCGCAGGACGAGGCTGCGGCCGTCGACCGTGAGGTCGACGTGTGCCGGGTCAATGCCCGGAATGTCGACGTGGACCTGCACTCCGTCCTCGGTGCGAACGACGTCATACTCGGTGCCGCGCTCCGAAGTGTGGGAGAGGTTTCGGTAGGGATCAATGGTGCGGAACATGACTATCTCCTTGTGGGAAAACATGAGTTGAAGTGACTCAATTTCGGTCAACGTGTCGTCAGCTCCGGTATTCCCCCGTCGGGGTGCTGTTCGGGCGTCAGTGCGGCGATCTGGTGGTGAGTCGGCCTATAGGCGGGGTTCTGTCCAGACCCGGAGGTCCTGTGTGGCCATCTATCTATGCGGTCCACCTGGAGGCTGCAGCACATGTGCTGCGGACGGGCCGCCCGTACCTCCTGCTTGACCTTGCTCCGGATGGGGTTTACAAAGCCGATCCGGTCACCCGGTCGCTGGTGCGCTCTTACCGCACCGTTTCACCCTTGCCTGTGCCCCGAAAGGCCATCGGCGGTCTGCTCTCTGTTGCACTTTCCTGCACGTCACCGTGACTGGCCGCTAGCCAGCATCCTGCCCTGTGGAGCCCCGACCTTCCTCAGCCCACTTGCTGCGAGTTCGAGCTCTTCGAGCTCTCATGCGCAGATATGGGCCGCGGCCACCCGGCCGACTCACCGGGCACCATGATGCCCGACGTAGTCTTCGACGGCGAGTCCGCACCGGAGGAAGCACCATGACGAACGCAGAGACCGCAACGCTCACCGAGCTCGGCGGGTGGCCGAGCGTGCTCGGTGCGCTTCAGGCGGGCGAGGACCTCGACGCCCAACGCACCGAGGCGGTGCTCGCCGCCATCCTGGACGGGCAGGCGACCGACGCGCAGATCGCCGCATTCATCGTCGGGATTCGCCAGAAAGGCGAGACGGTGGATGAGCTCGTCGGCCTCGTGCGGGCGATGCACGGCGCGGCGACGCCGCTCACCATGCCGTCCGACGCGATTGACATCGTGGGAATGGGTGGTGCGCCGTCACGACGACGAGCGGCCCTGAACGTGTCGACGATGGCCTGTTTCGTCGCCGGGGCTGCAGGCGCCACCGTGTGCAAGCACGGCAATCGGAAGGCGTCGTCGACCTCGGGCAGCTTCGATCTGCTCGAAGCGCTCGGCGTCGGGTTCGAACTTGATGCCGCCGCTTTGGAGGCTGCGGTGGCTGAAGCAGGCGTCGGCTTTGCGTTCGCCCGCATCTTCCATCCTGCGATGCGCCACGTCGGCCCGGTGCGCATGGAGCTCGGAATCCCCACCGTGTTCAATGCGCTCGGTCCACTTGCGCATCCCGCACGACTGGCCCGACAGGTGGTCGGAGTCGCCGACGATCGACTGGCTGACCGCATGATCGCCGTGCTGAAGGAGACCGGATCGGAGCACGCCTGGGTCGTCACCGGAGAAGGACCCCTCGATGAGTTGTCCATCGATGGACCGACCGTTGTTCGGTCGCTCCGATCGGGGGAGATCACGACCTTTGAGGTCGATCCGCAATCGCTCGGTATCGCCCCGCCAGCGCCCGGGGCACTCGACGGTGGCGACGCCACCCAGAACAAGGCCATTCTCGATCGGCTCGTCGCCGGGGAGGAGACCGGACCAATCCACGACATCGTGTGCCTGAATGCCGCAGCGGGCCTCGTCGTGGCCGGAATCGCCGACGATCTGACCGACGGCTTCGCCCGTGCAGCCGATGCCGTCGCCAGTGGCGCAGCTGCGACGACGCTGCAGCGTGTGGTCGCCGCCACCAACTGATCGACGATGCCGAGCGAGCTGCTCCACCCGGTGCTCGAGTTCGCCGTTGGCGAGGCCAAGGCGGCCTCGAAGTCCGCCACGGCTGCCGCGGGTCTCGATCGAGTGCCCCCGACCCTCGAACCGTTCTTCCGATTCAGAAAGCTCCCCTCGAGGGCGATGTCGGTGGTTTACGACGTCATCGAAACCGACGAAGCATTCCGTACCTGGCTCGCGCCGCGGGTCATCGAAGCTCGGCATGGGCGCGTCGGTGTGCTGTTCGTTCAGCGCCCCGACCGATGGCGTGAGGACCTCGAACGGCTGATCGGGGCGTGGGACGAACCCGCCCTCGACATCGCCGCCGACGCCAAGCGTCTCCAACGTCGACTCGACGTCGCCGAACGCGCACGCGAGCGAGCGGAGACCGAGAACGCCCAGCTCCGCCTTGAACTGGACAAGCTCACCGGCGAGCTGTCCTCGGCCGCCGCACGGCTGGATGCGATCGATTCGACGAGGGACGACACAAGCGAACGTCTCGAGGCCCTGGAGTCGGAACGACGGCGGGCCGTTCAGGAGCTCAAGGCGACCGAGCAGATCCTTGCTCGTCACCTCGACGAGAAGCGGGGGCTGCAGGCCCAACTGGACGCGATGACGGCAGCCCAGCTCGGTTCGACGACGATCGGTCCGGACCTCGATGACGCAACGGTCCGATCGCTTGCGTCGTCGATCGGTGCTGCGCTGAACGCTGCTGCCGCTGAGGTGGAGGAACTCCGCCATCGCGCGACCCCGACGCGTCAGAAGGCGCCGCAGCGACGTCCGCTTCCGCTCCCGCCGGGCCTACTCGACGACTCCGATGAGGTCGCCGACTACCTGCTCGGCGTGCCCGGGATGCGTCTGCTCGTCGATGGCTACAACGTGACGAAGACCGTGCATGACCATCTCCAGCTGAGCGATCAACGTCAGTGGCTGAACGATGGGCTCCGGGCTCTCTGCGCTCGAAGGCAGTCGACGTCGGCGACCATCGTCTGGGACGGCGTAGACGTCGGCGCAGTGCCCGGCGGCGGGGGACCCGTGGATGAACGGTTCACCGCCGAAGGCCGCGAAGCCGACGATGAACTCATCGATCTCGTCGGCCGGATCGAGCGCACGACGCCCGTCTGCGTCGTGAGCAGCGACAAGCGGGTCCGCGATGGCGCCATGGCTGGCGGCGCAAACGTGCTGCACAGCCGCCAGTTGATCTCGGCGATGGGCTGAAAACCGAGTCAGCGCGCACGATGCTTCAGTTCCGGAACGAGGCCGGCACTGGCGAGCATCCGCATCGCTCGCAGGTCGGAGAGCTCGATCACGACAGCGTCGTCAGGCTCGCGGTTGCAGATGTAGGTGACCACGCAGTCATCGCAGGCCTCAGAATGCTGCATGACACACGAGTCACAGTCGATGGTCGTCGAATCGGGGGACATGTCGAGCACACTAGAGACGCCCTATGACAGCACGATCGCTCGAGGAGGACCTGCGGCAGCTCGGTGCCGAACACGGACTCGACGCGGTCGGGTTCTGCACCGCAGAACGCTTCGATGACGTTCGGGCGGTCCTCGAGCAGCGGAAAGCCGACGGGCTCTCGGCAGACATGAACTTCACCTACCGAAACCCGTCTCGCAGCACCGATCCGACACGCACCCTCCCCGCAGCACGATCCATCGTCGTCGCCGCACACTCGTTTCGGCGACGAGCCAGCCACCCCGAGGGCACCGTTGCACGGGTCGGCGAATATGTGTGGGAGCCCCACTACGCCCACCTTCGTGCGGGACTCGACGTCGTGGCCGACCGCCTCCGCGATCGGGGCCATCGTGCCGTCGTGCTCGTCGATGACAACGCCCTCGTCGACCGGGCGGCGGCGCATCGAGCTGGGCTCGGATGGTGGGGCAAGAACTCCAACATCCTCCTGGTGGGGAAGGGGAGTCGGTTCGTACTCGGGTCCATCCTGACCGACGCCGAACTCACCCCGGACCTGACGGTCGACGATCAGTGCGGTCCGTGCACAAAGTGCATTGACGCCTGTCCGACCGATGCGATCGTCGATGGTCGAGCTGTCGACGCACGCAAGTGCCTGGCGTGGCTCGTGCAGTCTCCCGGAGCGTTCCCACGCGAGTACCGCGCTGCGCTCGGCGATCGGCTCTACGGTTGCGACGACTGCCAGGACGTGTGCCCGCCCAACCGCGTCCTCGACCGCAACGATCCTGCGACCTCGACAACCGGTGACGCCTTTGTCGACATCCTCGACCTGCTCGAGTCTTCCGACGACGAGCTGCTCGAACGGCATGGTGCCTGGTACATCCCCCGGCGAGATCCGGCGTACCTGCGACGCAACGCGCTGATAGTGCTCGGCAACACCGGAGACGGCCGAGCTCCCCGAGCGGCCGACGTCCTGGTCAGCGCACTCGCCGACGACCGGGCCGTGGTTGCCGCACATGCGCTGTGGGCGTCACGGCGTCTCGGGCGTGAGGACCTGGCGGCGGCCGCCATCGACGCCTGGGGAGACGAGCCCGACCCAATGCTGGCCGACGAGATTGCTGCGGTC
The DNA here is from genome assembly GCA_020629635.1 of Acidimicrobiales bacterium. Lineage (GTDB taxonomy): Bacteria > Actinomycetota > Acidimicrobiia > Acidimicrobiales > SHLQ01 > SHLQ01. Next base: position 11,665 of record JAHDCX010000006.1, read on the forward strand.
GGCGTATGAGCCGCCACCTTCTCGTCACCAACGACTACCCGCCGAAAGTCGGCGGGATCCAGCAGTACCTGTGGGAGCTCTGGCGCCGACTCGACCCCGACAACTTTCGGGTGGTGACCACCCCGCATCCTGACGCAGCGGACTTCGATGCCGCGCAGGCCCACGACATCATCCGAAGTCGAGAACCCGTACTCCTGCCGTACCCCTGGCTCACCGCCAGATTGGATCGATTGGCAACGGACTTTGGTGCGGACCTGCACGTGATCGACCCGGCGGTCCCACTCGGAGCAATCGGACCGAGCTTGCAGCGGCCGTACGCGGTCGTTTTGCATGGCGCCGAGGTGACCATTCCGGGGCGCCTTCCGGGGTCACGCCAGATCCTTGCGCGCGTGCTCGATCGCGCCACGGGCGTGATCAGTGCCGGGGAATACGCGTTGGCGGAGGCAGAACGTTGTGTTGGCCGCGAGCTGCGGTCCGTCGTCGTGCCGCCCGGCGTCGACGTCGACCGTTACCGTCCGATCACGGATCACGCGCGCGGCGAGGTCCGTGAGAAATACGGCATCCCCGCAGACGCGCCGTTCGTGCTGTCGCTCTCGAGGCTCGTGCCACGAAAGGGCATGGACGATCTCGTGGCCGCGGCGGCGCGCCTCGAACGACGGCATCCCGGACTTGTCGTGGGTATTGCGGGCTCTGGACGCGACCACGCCCGGCTCGAACGTCTCGTCGCTCGGACCGGAGCCCCCGTCCGGCTTCTCGGTCGCGTCCCCGAAGCCGACAAGCCTGCGCTGTACGGCGCGGCTGACGTCTTTGCCATGTTGTGCCGAACACGATGGAGCGAACTCGAACAAGAGGGTTTCGGCATCGTGTTTCTCGAAGCTGCGGCCGCCGGCGTTCCACAGGTCGCGGGAGCGTCAGGAGGTGCGGCCGAGGCGGTGGCGGACGGCCAGACCGGCTTCGTCGTGCGCCGGACGGACGGACTCGATGCGACGGTCGATCGGCTCGACGGGCTCCTCCGCGATGCCGAACTTCGAAGGTCCATGGGGGTGGCAGCGCGGGCACGTGCGGTCTCGGAGTTCTCCTACGACGACCTGGCCGGCCGGCTCGCCGCAGCGATCGAGGCGTGGTCGAATGATCCCGGAGGTAGGCCATGACGTCGACTCACGATGCGACGACCGCGGCCCGACCGCTCATCAACGCCGCAAGGATTGCCACGGTGATCTGGATCGTGCTGTCGGTGGCGACCGATCGGCTCGCTGACGCACTCGATCGCCCCTATGCCGTCGTGTGCACGGTCCTGTTTGCCGTCGGCATCAGCCTGTTTCTGCTGGGGTTCTGGAACGGCGTCCAGCGGAGCCGCGTCGACGAGGTGACCCTGCCCGGCCTCCTGGCCGTGTCGACAACGAACGTGCCTCGATCGGTTCGGAACGACGTCTGGCTGATCGTGGCGATTCAGGTCATCGTGGCCGTGGCGACGGGATCGTTGCGCCCCTTCACCGAGCAGGCGTTCGCGTTGCTCGTCCCGATGCTCGGGATCGGGGTCGCCGCGCTGGTCGGGTCCCGAGTGGGGCAATTCCACCCGCGGGGCTGACGGCGCACGCGCGACTGACGCCGGCTGACTCGCTGACGGGCACCCGTGGAGTACGATCGTCGTTGCCCTGCAGGACCGGAGAGATGTCATGACGGACCACGCCGCCGAACGAATCGAGATCGACGCGTCGCCGGAGGCGTGTTTCGCGGTTGCGCTCGACTTTGAGCAGTACCCCGATTGGGCGACCGACGTGAAAGAGGCGACGATTCTCGCTGCCGACGACGACGGAAGAGGCGGCGACGTCGCCTATCGAGTCGCCGCGATGGGGCGATCGACGTCGTACACGCTGCGGTACTCCTACGGGTCCAATCCGCTCCGCCTGTCCTGGCGGCTCATCGAAGGTGATGTGATGGAGCGCATCGACGGCGAGTACGAATTCGTCGCGCTCGACGACGGCAGGTGCGAGGTGCGCTACTACGTGTCAGTCGACATGTTGGTTCCGCTTCCGGGCTTCGTGAAGCGTCGTGCGGAGGCGAAGATCCTCCACACCGCGCTGACGGACCTGAAGCAGCGGGTGGAGTCGGCCTGAGGGCAGCCGATCGTGGCCACGGTTGCTCCGGATCGCGTCGATGAAGCTCGACACCGGCGTCGGTTGGCTGCGTCGGTCCCGGTGGACGCGATGGCGCGACTGATCGAAGTTCACTCACCCGGAGGGGATGGGGTGTCGCTGCGATTCGGCGACCAGATGACGATCCTCGACGGTCTCCGGTCCACGGCGACCGGGTCGCTCGCGGCGACGTTCCGTGCGCTCCGGACAGGGGACACCTCCGGAGCGCTCGACGGTGTCGCCTCGATCAATGGAGAGATTCGCCCCATCGACACGATTCACGCCCAGCCGGTCGCTTCCGCCTCGAATGAGATTGTGCACGTCCCGAGCGTCGAGGCGAGCACGGAGACGGACGAATCATCCGAGCTGCGCGAGTTGGGTTCGCTCGTCTCGGCACTGGAGCGCGCAACGGCGTTGGGAGCCGCAGAGCTTCGGGGCGCTCGTCAAGTCCTCGACGACCTCGAGGACGCCGAGCCCGATCAACCGCCGCTGCCGAAGACGCAGGCGGACCTCGACGAACTCGCCGATACCATCGCTGCGCTCGACGCCGCACTGCCTCGAGCAGACATCGTCAGCCGCATCGATGTCGCGCTCACGACGGTCGACCAACTCGCACACGATGCCGAGGCCGCCGACCGGATCGTTGCGCAGGCCCAGATGAGCATCGATCGGCTCCAGCCGACCGACGCCCCTTCCGTCAGGGCGGGACTCGAGGAACAGCTCAACCTGGCGTCCGCGGACGCTCGCCGGGCGCGTGAAGGCGCCACCGAGCAACACACGCTGCTCTCGGGCGCGATCGAGCAGCTCGGATTGGCCGGGGACGACCCGGTCGCCACGGGTCGGCGGGTTCTGGCTGAACGACTCGAACTCCTTCGGGTGCGGGCGCGTCTCGAGGAGGCGTTCCACACCGACCTCGACCCACACGACGCCGCGTCCGACGTCGTCCCCGACGCCGACGCGACCAGCCTCGGTCGTGGCAGCCTCGAACGGTTGATCGACGACATGCAGCGCCGGCTGGAGGGTCACCAACACCTCCTTGCGTCCGCTCGCGAACAGTGGATACTCGGCTACATGCACGGGGACAGTGCCCTGCACGACGCTGCGCTGCACCGCACGCTGGCGGTCGAGTCCGCTGCGCCCGCGGTGCTCCTCGATCGCCCATTGCAGGACCTGCCGGAGAGCCGGTGGTCGAGCGCAGCCGATGTCGCTGTACGCGCCGCGAGACTCGGCCAGATCGTCGTCCTCCCGAGCCGGGCAGGCCACCACGTCTGGGCGGAGCGGTCAGGGGCCGACGTCATCCATCTGAGGGCCGAAGGCTGGTTCGCCGAGGAGGACGCGCCGTGTTGACCATCGGTTTCGATGTCGGCGGTACCAACGTTCGGGGTGTGGCGCTTCGGCCAGGCTCGACCGAGCCGCTGGCGATCCGTCGTTCGAGAACGCGCCCTGACGGCGACGTGCTCGTGGAGACGATCGTCGACGTCACCCGACAACTCGTCGACGACATCGGCGAACCCGTCGATGCGGTTGGCCTGGGCATGGCCGCCCTCATGGACCAGTCCGGGGTCCTTCGGTACGCCCCAAACATTCCCGGAGTGGTCGACTACCCGCTGGTCGCCAACGTCACCGAACAGCTGGGCGTGCCGGTCGTGGCGGAGAACGACGCGACGGCGGCAACCTGGGCGGAGGCCCAATTCGGAGCCGGCCGCGGATACGGCGACATGGCCTTTGTCGCTCTCGGCACCGGAATCGGCACCGGCTTCGTGCTCGGTGGCCGCCTGCACCGTGGCGCCAACGGCTACGCCGGTGAGGCCGGCCACATCACCGTCCAACGGGACGGCCCTCAACACATCACCGGGGCCAACGGCCCGTGGGAGTACTACGCGTCGGGCAACGGACTCGGCCGCCTCGCTCGCAAGTGGGCCGCCGAAGGTCGGGTCGATGCCCTCATCGAGCGTGCCGGATCGGTCGCGGACATTCGAGGCGAACACGTCAACGAGCTCCTCGACGCAGGCGAGCCCGCCATCATTCCGCTCATCGCCCGCTTCGCTCGGGATGTTTCGGTCGGAATGGCCGATCTCGTGTACGTACTCGATCCCGAAGTGTTCGTGCTCGGCGGTGGTCTCGTCGGTCTCGGCGAGCCGCTCCGTGCCAACATCGAGCGCCATCTCGCACAACGGCTGCTCGGGGCGGAGCATCGTCCCAGAGTGCCGGTGGTCATGGCCGAGCTCGGCTCGTTCGCCGGCGCCATCGGATCGGCCGCGCTCGCTGTCGATCTCCTCGAAGGCCGCTAACGTCAGGCGGGTCCAACCCGGGCCCGCAGCGTCGCATCGGCCCGTCGTCGTAACGAGGAGCCGAGATGGACTTCAGGCGGATTCACGGGTTGCCCCCGTATGTCTTCACGATCATCAACGATCTCAAGATCGAGGCGCGGCGTGCCGGCGAGGACGTGATCGACCTCGGCTTCGGCAACCCGGATCTGCCGAGTCCCGACATCGCCGTCGAGAAGCTGCAAGAGGCGGCCGGCAACCCCCGCAACCATCGATACTCACTGAGCCGTGGCCTACCCAAGCTCCGCGAAGCCTTCACCGACATGTACCAACGTCGGTTCGGTGTCGAGCTCGACCCCGAGACCGAGGTGATCAACACGATCGGGGCCAAGGAAGGGCTCAGCCACCTGATGTGGGTCCTGCTCCAGCCCGGCGACGCGGCACTCGTGCCATCCCCGTCGTATCCGATTCACCTGTATGCGCCGCTCTTCGCCGGGGCAGAGGTGCGCGAGGTGCCGCTCGGCGTCGGAGATGACTTCTTCGAAGCGATGACCGAACGCTGGGAGTACTCCTGGCCCAAGCCCCGAGTCATCCTCCTGTCGTTCCCGCACAACCCGACCACGACCTGCGTCGACCTCGAATTCATGCAGCGCGTTGTCGACTTTGCCCGCGAGAAGGAGGTGCTGTTGGTCCACGACCTGGCCTATGCCGACCTCGGTTACGACGGGTACCTTCCACCGTCGATCCTTCAGGCCGAAGGCGCGAAGGACGTCGCGGTCGAGTTGTACTCGATGACGAAGTCGTACTCGATGGCCGGGTGGCGCGTGGCCTTCCTCGCCGGTAACCCCGACGTCGTCGCCGCACTCGCAAAGTTGAAGAGCTACCTCGACTACGGGACCTTCCAACCCATCCAGATCGCGGCGACCGTCACGATGAACGAAGCCCTCGACTATCCGAAGGAAGCGTGCGCAATCTACGAATCCCGGCGCAACACGCTCGTCGAGGGTCTGGCGAGGATCGGTTGGGAGATCGAGCCCCCGCAAGGGACGATGTTTGCGTGGGCTCGGATCCCCGAGCCCTACCGTGAGCTCGGCTCGGTGGAGTTCTGCTCGAAGCTCGTCCGTGAGGCCAACGTCGCCCTCTCACCCGGAAAGGGCTTCGGCCCTGGGGGAGAAGGCCATGTGCGATTTGCGCTGATCGAGAACGAACAGCGCATCAATCAGGCCACACGGAGTCTTGGTCGGGCGCTCAGCGACCTACAGCCCTGAGCGCGGCTGCGCTCAGCCAGCCCAGCCGCGGGATCGCTCGACGGCCTGGAGCCAGCGGGCGTGCAACGCATCCGCGTCGGTACGGTCGTCGGACGGCTCAAAAACGCCGTTTGATCGCCAGGCGGCGGAGACTTCGTCGGTCGAGTCCCAGACACCCTCCGCAATCCCGGCGAGATAGGCCGCGCCCAGCGCCGTCGTTTCCGTGATGGCGGATCGATGTACGGGTACGCCGATCTGATCAGCCTGGGTCTGCAGGAGAAAGTCCATGACCGAGGCGCCGCCGTCGACACGCAGGCTCTCGACTTTCACCCCACCGGCACTCGCCATCGCGTCGATGACGTCTCTCGATTGCAGCGCCATCGATTCGACGGTCGCCCGGGCGATGTGCGCTCGCGTGGTGCCGCGAGTGAGACCGACAATCGTCCCGCGTGCGCCGGCGTCCCACCACGGGCTTCCGAGCCCGGCGAAGGCCGGCACCAGAAACACATCGTCGGTCGATTCGACGCTCGTCGCCAGCGGGCCGATCTCCGCCGCTTCGTCGATGATCCCGAGCCCGTCACGCAGCCACTGAATCGCCGCCCCCGTGACGAAGACCGCACCTTCGAGCGCATAGGTGGTCGAGCCGTCGGCGAGCGTCCACCCGACCGTCGTCAAGAGTCCGTCGACGGGATCTGGCATCGCCGAGCCGACGTTCATCAAGATGAACGAACCCGTGCCATAGGTGTTCTTCGCCGAACCGGTTGCGAAGCAGGCCTGCCCGAACAGCGCAGCCTGTTGATCCCCGGCGATGCCCGAGATCGGGATCCCGCCGGGCACAGGCAGGTTGGTCGCAGTCACGCCGAACCGTCCCGACGAAGGTCGAACCTCTGGCATGACCGACGCGGGGACGCCGAACAGGTCCAGCATGTCCTCTGACCACGCCATCGCGCCGATGTCGTAGAGAAGCGTGCGTGATGCGTTCGTCGTGTCGGTGATGTGCGCCTCGCCGCCCGTCAATTTCCAGACGAGCCAACTGTCGACGGTTCCGAACGCCGTATTGGCGTCGACCTCGATGTGGCCACCGGCGATGAGCCACTCGAGCTTCGAACCGGAGAAGTAGGGGTCGAGCACCAGACCCGTGGTTCGTCGAACCAGGTCGAGGTGTCCCGCATCACGAAGTTCGTCGCAGCGTGCGGCGGTTCGGCGATCCTGCCAAACGATCGCCTTGTGGAGTGGCTCGCCGGTCGACTTGTCCCAGACCACCACCGTTTCGCGCTGGTCGGTGATGCCGATCGCCGCAACCGGTTGGTCGATGCCAGCCATCAGCTCCGTGAGCGTGACAACCACGGCATCCCAGATCTCCTGAGCGTCGTGTTCGACCCATCCGGGCGACGGGAAGTACTGCGGAAATTCGCGATAGGACGACGACAACGGAAGCCCGGTTTCGTCGAAGGCGATGGAGCGAACACCGGTTGTGCCCGCATCGATTGCAAGAACGACAGCCATGGTCCGACACTAGTCACGACGCCCGTAGGCTGACCGCATGCTGCTCGGAGTGTTGACCGGAGGCGGGGATGCTCCCGGTCTCAATGCCGTCATTCGTGGAGTCGTCCGGGAGGCCTCCGTCGAAGGCCACGAGGTGATCGGATTCCACGATGGCTGGCGTGGCGTGATGGACGGGGACCACATGGAGCTGACGGTCGAGGGCTGTCGCGGTCTGCTCGACAAGGGTGGCACCGTGCTCGGAACGACTCGCATCAATCCGTTCATGCGCGACGACGGTCCGTCCGCATGTCGACAATCCCTCGACGCGTTGGGCGTCGACGCGCTCATTTCGATCGGGGGAGAGGGCACGCTTTCGTGCACCCAGGAGATGTACAAGCTCGGCTTTCCGGTTGTCGGCGTGCCGAAGACGATCGACAACGACATCGGGCTGACCGAGATGACCTTCGGTTTCGCAACCGCCGTCGACATCGCCACCGAAGCGATCGGCCGACTGCACACGACGGCCGAGTCCCACGACCGGGTGATGGTGATCGAAGTCATGGGCCGTCACGTCGGCCACATCGCCACCTGGGCGGGGATCGCGGGCGGAGCGACCGTGACGCTGATCCCCGAGCACCCCTTCGACATCGTCGAAGTCTGCGACGCGTTGCGGCGCCGCCACCAACGAGGCAAGTACGCCTCGATCGTCGTCGTGGCCGAGGGCGCCAAGCCCGTCCCTGGCTCGCTCGACGTTCCCGAGGACACCTTCGACGAGTTCGGACACATTCGACTCGGGGGGATCGGCGAACTCGTCGCTGGCGAGATCAGCTCTCGGACGGGATTCGAGACCCGTACCACCGTGCTGGGGTATGTCCAGCGAGGTGGTCAGCCCAACGCGTATGACCGAGTGCTATCGACCTGGTACGGCGTCGAAGCGGCCCGGGCGGCAATCGATGAGGACTTCGGAGCGATGGTCGCCTATCAGTGCGGCACGGTCCAGCGAGTTCGGATCGCTGACGCGGTCGACGGACTCAAGTACGTCCGGCCCGAGCTCTGGAACGTCGCCAATCGGTTCTTCGCGTAGGCCAATCGATCCTTGGTGTCGGCGGGGAGCGCCGGCGAAGGAACGTCCGCGTCAGCCTGGGGGAACGATCGGCCGGAGGCTGGGGTAGTCCTCGCGGCCGACGGGGCGTTCGACATTGCCCTCCTCGGCCTCGGTCAGCACGCTGATGAACTCGTTCTCGCCGTCCTCGTTGCGGACCAGGAACGAAACCGCATCGACCGACTCGAGTTCGGTCAGCGTGAAGACCACTTGGGCGAACGCCGTGATGCGGGCAGTTCCCTCGACCGACGGCGCTTCGGTCAACACGATGTCGAGTCGTCCGTCTGCCGGGCTGGCGGTCTCGAGGACGGCAAGGGGAGCTTCTCCCGAGGGGACGAGGAGTGTGGACAGCAGCTTTTCGGTCTGCTCCTCGTTGGTGGGCCCGGCGAAGAGCTGTTCGAGGATGAGCGCCTCGAGTTCGGTCCCGCTGTCGACCAGGGCGACCTGACGCTCCACGCCGACGAGGCGGGGTTCGCCCTCGTTGGGGTCGACCAGATAGATGACGACGGCCTCCGCGAGCTGTTCTGGCACGCTGGTCGTGGTCGTCGTCGTGGTTGGCTGCAGCGCCGCCGGGAGCTCGTCGACGGCGATGGTCTCCGGGGCATCGTCGAGTGGGATGCCACATCCGGCACCGAGAACTGCGAGGGCGATCAGGCAGCCGATCCGCCTCATGCCATCTCCTCGTCGAGGTCTTCGCTGATCGGAAGCTCCACCACGAATCGTGCTCCCCGGTGCCCGTCTGGGCGATCCTCGACCCACACTCGCCCATGGTGGAGGTTCACGTGTTCTGCAACGAGGGACAGACCGAGTCCGACACCGGTGTCGTAGCCGCGACGTCCCCCAGCTCCACCACGGCTGAACCGATCGAAGATGACGAAACGCTCTTCGAGCGGCACGCCCGGCCCCGCGTCCTCCACCGCCATGAGCACGGTCGCCGGCGTCCTCGTCAGATGAACCCGAGTCGCGCCGCCGCCGTACTTCGCCGCGTTGTCGAGGAGGTTGGCGACCACGCGCGCCAGCCGTCGCTTGTCTGCGTCGACCACCACGTTCTCGACGTTTGGTTCGACCTCGACGGGGATCACCTGCATCGACGCGGCGTCCACCGCCGCCCGAACGAACTGGGCGTACAGCAGCGGATCCGCCTGGAGCGATGCGGTACCCACATCGAATCTGGAGATCTCGAGAAGGTCTTCGACAAGCGTCTGGAACCGCGTGATGTCGCTCGCCAGGAGATCGAGTGCCGTTTGGGAACGGGCCGGCATCTCGTTGCGGTTGTTCTCGAGGACCTCGACGGACGCGGTCAACGTCATCAAGGGGCTTCGCAGCTCGTGACTCACTTCGCTGGCGAAACGGGCATCGCGCTGAATGCGCTCTTCGAGGCTCCCCGCCATCTCGTTGAACGAGGCAGCGAGCCGCTCGAGGTCTTCGTCTCCTTGGGTGTCGAGACGGGTGTCGAGGCGTCCTCCGGCGATCGCCTCGGCTGCCTCGGAGACGTCCACGAGCGGACGCAAGGCCCGGGTTGCCGCAAAGCGGCCGACGAGGGCAGCGAGGGCAGCCACGATCAGTCCACCGCCCACCAGAACCAGCTGCAGGGTCTCGAGCGTGTCTTCGACCTCCGCGAGCGGGACCGCCTCGAAGTAGACGACGTCGCTGAACCCGGCGATCGGCACGCCGTACACGATTGCGGGGATGTCCTGCACGGTTGTCCGCATCTTGGCGGCACGGCGGTCGAACGCAAGTGATTGCAGCTCGCTCGGGACATCCTCGAGCGAGAACGCCGACGCGTCACGAGCGAAACTGCCGTCATTGCGAATCAGCAGCGGCCGCGAGCCCGCTCGCGTATTGAGGGTCTCGACGATGCCATTGAGCGCGCCAGCGTCGAGATCGGGTGTCAGCTGGGCCTTGACCCGCGACGCATTGGCGAATGCGACGACCTCGGCAGCATCCTCCCGCTGCGAAAGCAACACCTGACGCGTGATGCCGAGCGTGAGCACGGTGAGCAACAACGTGACGAGCAGCCCACCGATCGCGAACGCCAGGGTGACCCGGGATCGCAGACCGAGTCGAAGTCGATCCACTGGTCGGACTCAGGTTTGGAGCTTGTAGCCGAGGCCCCGGACGGTGACCACGTGCTGAGGGTCGGCAGGGTCCTCTTCGATCTTGGTCCGCAGGCGTCGAATGTGGACGTCCACGAGGCGGCCATCGCCGAAGTACCCGTACCCCCACACCTTCTCGAGGAGCATCTCTCGGCTGAAGACCTTGCCAGGAGCAGAAGCCAGTTCGACAAGAAGGCGAAACTCCGTCTTTGTCAGGTGGACTTCTTCGCCACCCTTCTTGACCATGCCCTGATCGGGGATGACCTCGAGATCGCCGAATGCCATGTCTGGCGCCGGAGCCTCGGTCGTTCGGCTCCGCCGAAGCAACGCTCGGATACGGGCCGAGAGCTCCTTTGGCGCAAACGGCTTGGTGAGGTAGTCGTCTGCGCCAGCTTCGAGTCCGGCGACGACGTCGTGGGTGTCGGCTCGAGCGGTGACCATGACGATCGGGACGTCAGACACCCGCCGAATCGAGCGGCACACGTCAAACCCGTCGATGCCGGGCAACATGATGTCGATCAGCACCACGTCGGTGGGTTGCTGGCCAAACATCAGCAGCGCGTCTTCGCCATTGTCCGACTCGGCGACTTCCCAGCCCTCATCCTCGAGAGCCATGCGCACCGCGGTACGGATGCGTTCGTCGTCCTCGACGGTCAGGATTCGGGTGCCCATCTCCCCGACACTAGGCGCGACGCCCGCTGGGTTCAGGCACCCGCGCCTTCGATCAATCCACCGAACGCATCGGCGAGCTGTGGACCGCACGCCCACGTCAGCGCATCGTCGACCACATGCGCGCCCGCCTCGGCGGCAATGAGGGCCCCGGCGGCCGAATCCCACGGCGACAGTCCACGCTCGAAGTAGGCGTCAACTCGACCGCAGGCGACCGCGCACAGATCGAGTGCGGCGCCGCCGAGGCGGCGAATGTCGCGAACGTGCGGCAGCACCCGGGTCAGGACGTCAGCTTGGTGGGCACGTCGTTCTGCGGCGTACCCGAAGCCGGTGGCGATCAGTGCCGTGGCGAGTTCGTCCTTTGACGAGACGCTGATCGACGAGTCGTTTCGGTGGGCGCCACCGCCGAGAGACGCGGAGAAGAGTTCGTCGCGGACGGGGTCGTACACGGCGCCAGCCAGCGCTCGAGTCCCGTCCGATGCCGCGATCGACACGCTCCATCCAACGATGTCGTACAAGAAGTTCGTCGTGCCGTCGATCGGATCGATGACCCAGGAGATGCCTGACGTGCCGGTGCGATTGGTTCCCTCTTCGCCGATCAGTCCGTCGTCTGGGCGGGCCTGCCCGATCCTCGCAACGATCGTGTCCTCCGCCCACGTGTCGATTTCGGTGACGACGTCGGCGCTGGACGACTTCGTCGACCACGAGAATCCGGTCTGGCGCCGCTCAGCAGCCTCGGTGCCGACGTCGCGGGCGATCGTGCGGGCCAGGTCGAGGAGCTCGACGGGATCACTCATGACAGACCTCGCTCACGGCGAGCTCGGTCTCGATTCTCGATCGCTCGCCACTCGGACATGGCCCGCAAGGTGAGCACCGCGACCACGGCAACGCCGATCGCAAACACAACCGCCGACACCACACCCGCGATCACCGCGGAGGTGCCACAGTCCCCCGAACACTGAAGATCGAACGCTGACCAACCGATCAATCCGCCTGCGCCGCCAGCGATCACGATCGCTGCGACCGCAACGATGCGAGCCCAGACCGGAGGCGCGGCGTCCGGGAGCGCGTCTGTCGTCGAGTTGTTCACGGAGCCCGAGGATAGCGACGGCATGAAAGACTCGACGGGTGGTCCGGACAATCCTGCACGTCGACATGGACGCCTTCTACGTCTCGGTCGAGCTCGTGCGTCGACCGGAGCTCCGGGGCCGGCCGGTGGTGGTCGGAGGAACGGGGCGGCGAGGAGTCGTCGCCGCAGCGTCCTACGAGGCCCGTTCCTATGGCGTCTTCTCGGCGATGCCGTCTGCCCGAGCCCGACAGTTGTGCCCCGACGCCATCTTTCTCGCCGGCGATCACGGGCACTACAGCGACGTCTCGGCCCGGGTGATGGGGGTGTTCGCCGAGGTGACGCCGCTGGTCGAACCAATCAGCCTCGACGAAGCGTTTCTCGACGTGACCGGCGCGCTCCGCTCGCGTTCGGCCACCCAGATCGCCTCGGAGCTACGGAGCGCCATCTGGAAACAGGAGGAGCTGTCGTGCTCTGTCGGTATCGCCCCGAACAAGTTCCTCGCGAAACTCGCCAGCGAAGCCGCCAAGCCGAAGCCATCGCGTCGAGGGCCGGTTCGCGGCCCGGGGGTCACCGAGGTCCGGCCCGGCCGCGAACTCGAGTTCTTGCATCCGCTGCCGGTGTCGGCGCTCTGGGGCGTCGGTTCCGCCACGCAGGCCCGCCTCCATGCGCTCGGCGTCCAGACCGTCGGAGACCTCGCCGCGTTGCCGGTCGTCACCCTGACCACCTCGGTCGGCCAGGCGGTTGGGCGGCATCTTCATGCCTTGGCCCAAGGGGTGGACGAGCGGCCCGTGGAACCCGACCGCGAGACGAAATCGATCTCCCACGAGGAGACCTTCGCCTACGACCTGACCGACCCCGACGCAATCGACACCGAACTCGTTCGGCAAAGCGATGCGGTCGCCCAACGGTTGCGCAACCACGATCTCGCGGCGCGGACCGCAACCGTCAAGGTGCGTTTCGGAGATTTCACGACGATCACCCGGCGAAGCACGTCCGACCGTCCCTTCACCACGGCCGACGAGCTACTGCGTGCGGCACGCCAGCTGTTCACGACGATCGACCCGAGCGCGGGGATTCGACTGCTCGGAGTGGGTGTGGCCGGGCTCACTGCGGACCCCGGCAAACAGCTCTCCTTCGAGGATTTGCTGGGCGACACGCCCGCTTCGGCAGCCGAGACCGCCGCCGTCATCGATGACGTCCGCGCCCGATTCGGTGACGGGGCGATCGGGCGAGCATCGGCAACCGTCGACGGCCAGCTTCGGGTGACTCGTCGAGGGGCCCAGCAATGGGGGCCCGATGCCCCCGACGCAACCGAGGGCGTCGACACGAAGGATCAGTAGTTGGGGTGAAATGCCCTTGGTTTCCCGCTACGAAGTGCCGATTGGATCCTTAGGGTGCATAGACGCACCGGGCAACCTGTGAGAAGATTATCGAACGCCACCAAGCCCTGACGGCGACGAGGAAACCCCTATGCCACTGTCCGAGGACGAACAGCGCATCCTCAGTCAAATCGAACAGCAGCTCTACGAGTCGGATCCCGGCCTCGCGCACGAGGTGTCCTCGACCACCGTCTTTACGCACGGCTTCAAGCACATCCGTCTCGCTGCGGTCGGCCTCGTCGCCGGTCTTGCCTTCTTGTTGTTCACCCTCTCGGTGAGCTTCTGGCTGGCGTTCGTGGGCTTCCTCATCATGTTGGGAAGCGCCTGGTACGGCGAGCGCAACCTCCGTCGTGTCGGCAAGGCCGGACTTCAGCAGGTGACCCAGAACGTGCGGGGCACGGAGAGTCAGGGGTACTTCGGCAACGCCGGTCAACGACTCCGTGATCGCCTGAACAACCCCGAAGACGACAGCTGATCTCGCGCCTCCGCCGCTTCAGCGGAGGTGGCCCCAGAGCCCGGCGCGATCCCTCCAGACGTTCACAGGACTGATGTGGCGCCACCACCATTCCGCCGCGCCACGACGCGCACGTGCCGTTCGGGCGAGCGAGGTCGTCAACGCCTCGGCGCGGTCTGCGTGCTGGGGTTCGACTCGGTCCGGTCCGTAGGTCGCCGCGACCACCTGCTCGGCCAGTGAACTGAGCGGAGCGCTCGTCGATTCGGGTTCGGTCTGGGCGACGAGCGAGACGAGCTCACCGGGCGTCTGGGCATCGTCGACGTCGATGCCGAGCATTGCGACGGCCTGGCGGGCGTCGCTCCAGGCGAGGCCGATTCGTCGACGGGGATTGCCTTGGACGGCGCGACGGGCTCGGCGCGCCCGTTGCACGCCCCAGACGAGCGGCACCACGATGAGCGCAAACAGCGACCCGAGAGCCAACAGCCACCCGAGGATGACGCGACCGGACACCCCGGAGTCGCCGATCACGCCAGATTCGGCACGATCGGACTGCGGTGCGGCGGTCGTCGTGGTCGCCAGTGCGGAGCCTTCGTCGAGGGGGATCGAGGTCTGCGTCGGGATGTCCGCAGGCGCCGGTGCGGGCGCGGGAAGGCCGGTCGATGGATCAACCGCGTTCTCGGCCTGATCGAAGGGGAAGCCGGTGTACGCCTCGTCGCGTGGGCCGCCGCGGCCAGGCGTGGGCTCGAACCGCAGCCACCCGACATCTTCGATCCAGACCTCGGGCCAGGCGTGCGCGTGCTTTCCGGAAACGCGATAGACCTCGTTCGTTGCGTCGTACACGCCCGGAGTGAAGCCGACCGCAACCCGGGCCGGGAGCCCAACCGCACGTGCCAGGGCGGCGTACGCCCCAGAGAACTGCTCGCAGTAGCCGACCCGCACCTCGAACAGAAAGTCCTCGAGCCGTTGAGAGGAGTGCCCGTTGCTGACGTCGAGGCTGTACTGGAACAAGGACGGATCCCTGAAGAAGTTCTGGAGAGCGAGTGCTTTCTCGTAGGGCGTTTCGGCGTTTGCCGCTTCGATGATGGTGAACGCCTGCGAACGGACCCGCTCGCTGAAATCGTCGGGCAGCTCGAGGTACCGGTCGGCGATCTCGCTTGGTATCGAGCTCCCGGCGTCTGAGATCGCGGCCACGTCGCGGGTCGGGACGGCGGAGAGCAAGGTGTACTCGAGGCCGTCGGAGTCCGCACGCTCGCGGTTGACGATGAGCGTCCCGGACTCGGGCTCGTACTCGAACCCGACCCCTTCGGTCGCGGCGAGGATCTCGGCCGGTTCGTACGCGGCGGGGACCCAGATTCCACCGAGTCGGGACACGTTGAACCGCTGATCCACGGCCTCGAACGCAGTGCCGTCAGGGAGGTCGGTGTCGAGCTCGCTGCGCACGTCCTCGAATGACCCGCGAGACCGCCAGATACGTCCGTCGAAGACGTCGAGGCTGGTCATTCGCCAGTAGTCCGGCTGGCTCGTCGCCACGGTGAAGACTTCGACATCGGGCTGGTCGATCAGTCGGGAGCGGATGTCGACCAGAGGAGACAGCACGACCCGAGGTTCTTCGGGGTCGTCGAGTTCGGTGAGGTCCCAAACGGGCTCTTCTTCGTACCCGGGGAGGAACTGTGCCGTGCTCAAGCCGCCCACGAGCGTGAGTGCAGCCACGGCGGCCCCCACCCGAAACATCGCCGCCTGCCCGCGGGCTTGTGAACCATTGCCGAGCCAGGTGCCCCACCGCCCGGCATCGCTCAGGCGATGCAACAAGACGAACGCAAGACCCGCTCCGACCATGATCGCGGCGGTCGAGACCCGACTCTGGTCGGCAGAGAAGACCGACCCGAAGATGTAGACCGCCGCACCCGGGATCAGGGCTTCGGCGGGGGCGCGGAGCCGGAAGCCCGCCCAGTCGGACAGGAAGGCGACAAGCCACATCACGAGGGCGATCAGCAGTAGGAATGGCGCCGTGACCTCCGCTGGAGCCGACACGGATTGGAACTGGTCCCAGGCCAGCTCGAGGTCGCTTCCGAATCCTCGCATGACGGCCTGGGACAAGAAGCCGTCCTCGGGAGTGCCGGTGGTGGGCGGAAAGAGGATCGCGGAGGTGACGATTGCTCCGAGAACGGCGACAGGGATCGTGAGGAGCAGGCCACCACGCGCCCACCGCACCGCCGCGAACAGCACGTGGGCCGAAACGGCTGCGGCAGCGAGCGGAACGAAGAACGACCCGTCGGCGAAGAGTCGAGAAAACCCGGCGATGACGGCCACGGTGTACCCGATCAACGCGAGCTCGGCGAGCACGTCCCACGTCGATTCGGGCATCGTCCGGGCCCGTCGGGCGCTCGTCATGAGATCTCCATGGAGACGATCGTGACAGACGCCGGCCCGACTCTGAGCTCGCGAATCGGCATCCTTGACTGGTTCTTCATCGACGAGACGCACTCGACAGGAGGGTGGTGATCGCTCGAGTCCACAGTCCGGGAAGATCGGCGACGGTGGCGAGTTCGAGTCGGATTTCGCCGTTGACCACCTCGACCGAACTGGCCGAGCGGGCGGTTCCCTCGTCCCATGCGGACGGAGAGATCTGCAGCCACATCACGCGTCCGAAGCGGTCGAGCTCGGCTCGGTCGATCGATGGTGACCCGGTCGTGACGACGACGACGGCTCCTTGGGGGGCGACCGGAGACGAGAGCAGTCGTCGGTCGGTTTGGTGATCGATGACGGCGAGGATCGCGAGCGCAGTGTCGATACCTCCCGAGCCGAGCACGTAGCCCGTGTCCTTGCCGTCGACCGTCACGAGTCGAAATGGATCGGCGCGGTTGCGCATCGAAGCAATCAAGGATCCCGCCACCGTGGCGGCTCGGTCCATCGCAAGGCCGTCCGGGATCGCCGCATTGTCGAGGAGGACGGTCAGGTGGTTCTGCGTCGGGGTCTCGTCCTCGCGGACGATCAGTTCGTCGTGTCGGGCCGACGCTGCCCAGTTGATTCGTCGGATGTCGTCGCCCGGGACATAGCTGCGCAGTGCGTGGAACTCTTCGCTCCGTCCACCAAGAAATTCCGGCATGTCCGTGTTCGAGCGGCGGTCGGTGGCGGGAGAAGGTGGAGCGGCCGGGAGCGCAATGATCTCGGGATACACGATGAGCGACCCCACACTCGGCGCGGTGAACTGTCGCCGGGCAAGACCGAACGGGTCGGTGGCATCGAAATCCACCGGCCCGATCTCGACGATTCCACGCCGTTCGGTCGGCAGCCGATATGCCGCTCGAACCACTTCCTCGGGCCCGAGCGGGGCGATGAGCAGTTGGGCTCCGGCGGTTCCGGCAACCCGATCGGTCATTCGCATGACGGGACCGCGTGACGAGCCGTTCCGGATGGCGACCTCGACCCTGCTCGTCGCTCCGACGTGGAGTCGAGGCGGGTTCACGGATCGCCCGACGCCGAGGCGTAGGGGCCGCATGACGGCGACGACGACGGCGATGATCGCCAGCGCGAGCAATGCGGCGCCAACGATGTACAGCTCGACCGGACCGAAGGCGAATCCGAGCCCGACACTGATCGCCCCAAGGGCAGCGCAGATCCAGCCGCGCAGGGTCGGCATCAGCCGACGGTTGGTACCGGGACCGACGCCATGATCTCGTCGATCACGTCGTTGGGTCCGGTGCCGGAGAGAAGCGCTTCGGGTGTGATCAACATCCGGTGGGACATGACCGAACGAGCGAGCGCCTTGACGTCGTCGGGGACGACATAGGCACGCCCGGATGCTGCAGCCAGGGCACGGGCGATTCGTTGGAGGCTGAGCAGACCACGAGGGGAAAGGCCGAGACGCAGCGCGGGGTGCTTGCGTGTGGCGGACGCGATGTCGAGGAGATAGTTCTTGAGCTCGGGCGCCACGTGGACCGACGCCAGGGCGCTGGTCATCATGGAAACGTCGGCGGGGGAGACGACCGGGCCGAGGTTCGACACCGGATCTGCCTCACCATGACGGTCGAGAATCTCGAACTCGGCTTCGCGATCGGGGTAGCCCAACGACACCTTGATCAGGAAGCGATCCAGCTGAGATTCGGGAAGCGGATAGGTGCCTTCGTGGTCGAGCGGATTCTGGGTGGCGATCACCATGAACGGGGTCGACAGTTCGTGTGTGGTCCGATCGACCGTCACGGTTCGTTCGGCCATCGCCTCGAGAAGGGCCGCCTGCGTCTTTGGAGACGCCCGGTTGATCTCGTCCGCAAGGACGACGTTGTTGAACACCGCACCTGGTCGAAACTCGAACTCACCCGTCCCGCGCTGCCAGATCGACATGCCGACGACGTCGGCCGGCAGGAGATCGGGGGTGAACTGAATTCGTCCCGTCGAGCCGTCAACCGACCGGGCGAGGGCTTTGGCGAGCGTGGTCTTGCCGAGGCCGGGAGCGTCTTCGAGAAGCACATGTCCCTCGGCGATCATCGCAAGCACGGCAAGTTGCACGACGTCGTGCTTGCCATGGATGACCTGCTCGACGTTGGCGACGATGGAGCCGAATCGTGCGGAGAACGTGTCGGTCCTCGCGGGACTTGCGGGGCGGGCCGATTGGGGGGTTGTGGTCACCCGAGGTCTCCTGAACTCGTGGCCTGGTCGAGGACCGCCATTCGGCTCGACGTCTTCGGCCACGTCACTGTACTGGGCACGGGTCGGTGACGACCGCGCCCCGAGTAGTGTGGCCTGCGATGTCGACGAACTCCACCGAGTCGGGTGTGGTCCCCGATCCGAAACGGCTCCGGTCCCTCGCGTGGGCGATCGCCAGGCGGCCAGACCTCTGGTGGGCAGCGGCCTCGTTGGCGGTGAAGCATCGCCGTGATGGCTGGTGGCGTCGTGCGCCCTACTTGCCCGTCCCCGACGCCTCCTGGCTGGCGTTTCGTCGCGAGACCGCCTTCGCCGACCCGGAGGGGCTTCCGACTCCTCACGAACTCACGGAGTACCTGGAGTGGTCGGCGACGATGTGACGAAGTCGGCGTGGCTACCGCTGAGGTGGTCCGTCATGGCGTCAATGACCGCCTCCTCATCGATGTCGAGCGGCGTCGCACACGTGGTCAGCTCGGAAGGGTCGGCTCCGTCGGGCTGAACGACGAGGCTGGCGAAGAGTTCGGGCTCCCATCGACGAAGAATGGCGACCTGGAAGCGTGCGGCGCTGCGATTGCGGCGTTGGGAGATGCCGACGCACTTGCCCCCACCGCGCACCACGAGTTCGCCCGGTCCCAGGCCGGCAAAGCAAACGCGATCTGACCAGGCAGATCGCTGGAGTGTGCCGTTGTGCATGAATGTGTGCACTCCGACCGCGGCGAGGGATCGTTGCACGGCGTGTCCGACGAACAGGAACGCGCGTCCGACATCGTTGGTCCACAACGGATCGCCACGGTCGATGACGACATCAACCCACAGGCAGTCGTGGGCAGAGACCATCACGGCGCCGCCGCCACTTCGACGCCGCACGAGCTCGATACCGAGGGCTCCGGCCCGATCCGCGTCGACGGTGTCGGGCCGTTGTGCGCTGCCGAGGACAAGCGTGCGTTTCGGGTCGAGATGGGGGAGCCAGAGCCGTCGACCGCCGGCCTCGAGTTCGCGGTGGTGGAACGTCTCGATGCTCTCGCGTACTCGTTCGATGCGGAAGGTCGATTCGGGGGAGACGTCGCGAGCCGTCACAACCGAGCACGGTAGCGGCCTCGGGAGTGGGCGACCGTCACCGATCCGTGGGACGGCGTCCCACTGGCGGCCAATTGGTGGGACGGCGTCCCACTGGGTCCCACGGTCGGGTCGGGGCCAGCTCACCGGGCCCGTCAGAGCGAAATCGACCGAATTTCAACGAACAACTGGCGAACAAAAGTTCGATTCTATCCAACGTGACTTGCGGTTCCACCGCGTTCTGCCGAAAGAATGGGAAGAAAGTGCAAGAAAGTGTTGCCAAGTGTGGGGAAGTGTGGCAGTGTGTCACACATGGAGTACGGAGCCCCCGCGTCAAGCGGAATCGAACGAGAAAGGGGAGAAGGTGCCGTTCGTCGGACGATTCGAGCACTCCCTGGACTCGAAGCATCGAGTGGTGCTCCCACGGAAGTTCCGGTCACAGCTGGGCGAAGCGGTCTACCTCGCCCCGCAGGGCAATTCCCTGGCCGTGTACTCCGAGGAGGAGTTCGAACGCCGGTCCGAGCGATTGGTCGCCCTGATCGAATCCAAGGAAGTTCCGCCAGCCGCCCGCTTGGCGCTCGCCTCCAGTTCGGAATTGATCGAGCTGGACTCGGCGGGGCGCATCACCATTCCGCGCCGGCACCGCGAGGAAGTCGGCCTGGAGGGCGACGTGGTCGTTGCGGGAGCGCTGAAGCACGTCGAGATCTGGGATCGGACAGCATTCGAGGAGCACGAAGCCTCGATGAAGGAACTGCTCTCCGAGCAGTTCAAGGACGGGGGCACGATCTGACGGGCACGGCCGCCCACGGGAGGGTCGCCTGAGCGAACTCCCACGAGCCCGCCTCGTTCATTGACAGTCTCCCGGTTGGCAGATGGAAGGCCCCTACTCCGCCCGCTTGCCATCAGCTCGATCGGGGGAGAAATCCCGACGTGCGCCCGCTGACCGGGGGACTGTCAATGACCGAGGCAAATCGTGCGCTTGAGCGACGTGATCGACAATTGGTGGCTGCCGTGACCTCCCCTGTCTTCGACCATGAGCCGGTACTGCTCGACGAGACCCTCGAACAACTGTCGCAGGCGCCCGCAGGCGTCGTCGTCGACGGAACGCTCGGTGGTGGCGGGCACGCATCAGCGGTCCTGGCGAACGCCGGTCACCTCCGGGTGCTCGGGATCGATCAGGATCCGATCGCGATCGAGGCGGCCACGCGAAAGCTCGAGCCCCATGGCGAACGAGCGACGATCGTTCGCGCCCGATTCGACGAGATTGCACGCGTGCTCGACGAGCACGACATTGTCGAGATCTCGGGCTTCCTGCTCGATCTCGGCGTCTCGTCGCCGCAACTGGATACCGGTTCACGCGGGTTCAGCTTCCGGTCAGATGCGCCGCTCGACATGCGCATGGACCCCGACTCGCCGCGCCGGGCGCATGATGTCGTCAACGGATATCCGCTCGGGGACCTCCGCGACGTCCTGTCCTCGTGGGCGGACGAACGCAATGCTGCCCGGATCGCAAGGGCCATCGTGGAGGCGCGGCCGATCGAGACGACCCGCGGTCTCGCCGAAGTGGTCGAGTCTGCGACGCCTGCCCGCGATCGTCGCAAGGCAACGGTGCACCCGGCGACCCGGACCTTTCAGGCCATCCGGATCGAGGTGAATCAGGAACTGGAGATTCTCGGACCGACACTCGAGACGCTCGTCGACTCACTCGCCATCGGTGGCGTCGGTGTGGTGCTGACCTATCACTCCGGCGAAGATCGCATCGCCAAGCACGCCTTCCGGACCGCAATCGAGGCGGGATCGCTGCCCGGGCTACCTCCGGTCTCGGATTTCGAGTGGGCGGTTCGAGGGGCGACCACGCCGAGCTCGGCGGAAATCGACCGAAATCCCCGTGCGCGATCGGCGAAGTTGCGGGCGATTCGCCGTCATGGCCGAGGAACACGCAATGGGTGAGCGAGGCGCGGCTGCGACGCGGCAGGCCGAGGCACGCCCGAAGCGAGAGCATCGATTGGGCGTACCGTTCGCGCTGGTCGCCGCGGTGATCGTGTTTGGTTCGCTTCTCGGGAATGTGGTCTTCCAGACCGCGATTCTCCAGACGAGACTCCAACTCGACGACGTCAACGGTCGCCTTGTCGAGGCACGCGAGCAGAACCGCCGTCTTCGTCTGACGGTCATGGAACTCGAATCGCCGGACCGGGTCCTTGCGGGGGCGGTGGACGGGCTTGGCATGGTGCGCCCGGACGCCCGGCGCTACCTGCCCGGCGTCGATCCGACCATCGACAGCATTCGTCAACCCGAGGGAGCAGATCCCTTCGGCCCGGGGCCGCTCCCGGACTTTCTTCGCGAACCCGAACCCGAGGACGAGACTGCCCGGGTTTCCGATGCGGGCGATGCCACGAACGAGGCGCCCTGATGGTCGCCACCCGACTCGTGCCGCCGAAACAGCCCCCACAGCAGAGCCTTGCCGACTGGCGCCTCGTGGTCGCCGCAGGCCTGATGGCGGCGTGCGCCGCGATCATGATCTGGCGACTCGTGTCGCTGCAGGTGCTCGAGCCAGATCGCTATGTCGAGCACGGTGAGAGCCAACGGGTTGGTTCGCGAGAGCTCGTTGCTCAACGGGGGGCGATCGTGGATCGCCACGGGGTCGAGCTCGTTGTTTCGAGTCCGCGCAAGGTGGTGACCGCCGACCCGCGACTCGTCACCGATCCAGCCGGTCTCGCCGAGGCGGTCGTGCGACATCTCGGCGGCGACTTCGATCGAACCCTCGAGCTGCTTCAGCGCCCCGGATCCAAGTTCGCCTACCTCGGGCGGCAGCTCGATGACGAGGCCGTCGAGCGATTCATGTCCGAAGGTCACGCTGGGGTGTACGTGAGCGAGGAACCGGCGCGCATCACCCCCGCCGGGAGCAACGTCGCCGCAGGGATTCTCGGGCGAACCGACATCGACGGCGCCGGCGTCTCCGGCCTCGAGAAGCAGTACGACGACATCCTCCGAGGTACCGAGGGTCGCGTGGTCTTCGAACGCGGTCGAGTCGCCGACGAAGGTCGACGAGTGACGATCCCCGACGGCCAGTACGAGCTCATCGCTCCCACGCCGGGAGCCACGCTCACGCTCACGATCGATCGTACGATCCAGTTCGAAGTCGAACGAGCGCTCACTGCTGCGGTCCAAGAGGCGGGTGCCGAGTCCGGCACCGTCATCATGACCCGCCCTTCCAGCGGAGAGATCCTCGCGATGGCGACGATCACCCGCGCTGACGGGGCCTTCGGCGTCGGCACGCGCAACCGAGCGGTCACCGACCGCTACGAGCCAGGCTCGATCGCCAAGCCGCTCGCTATCGCCGCCCTGCTCGAAGAGGGCGAAATCGACCGGAACACGACCGTCGAGACCGTCGAACGTCTCGAGATCTACGATCTCGAGTTCCGTGACGAAGTCCGTTCTGACAAACACCTCCTCACGACTGCCGACGTGCTGGCCAATTCGTCCAACGTCGGCATGGCGCTGTTGTCGAAACGGCTCGGCGAGGAGCGCATGCACGAATATCTCGACGCGTTCGGCATCGGAGAAACCACGCGTCTCGGTTTCCCGGGGGAGACGGCGGGCAACCTTCCCGAACTCGACGATTGGTCGGGCGTTTCCCTCCCGCAGATGTCGATCGGCTACGAGTTCTCCGCCACGCCACTGCAGATGCTCCGGGCCTACAACGTGCTCGCCAACGACGGCGAGCTCGTCGAACCGCACGTCGTCTCGCATGCGGTCGGAGCCGATGGAGAGCTCGACATTCTCAGTCCGCGATCGGCGACGCGCGTGATCTCGGAGTCCACCGCAACCGAAGTGACCACGCTGCTCGCCGAGGTGGTCGATCGCGGCACGGGCGTTCTGGCGTCGGTTCCGGGCTACGAGATCGCCGGCAAAACCGGTACCGCGCAGGTGTACCAGCCGGAGACTGGCTCGTACGCCGACGCCGACGGGAACGTCCACCTGTTGACCTCGTTCGTCGGCTACCTGCCCGCGGCCGATCCTGAGCTCTCGATCATCGTGATGATCGAGGACCCGGCCGAGGAGAGCTCGGGTGGGCGTCTCGCAGCCCCGCTCTTCGGCGAACTGAGCAATTTCGCGCTCCAGCACCTTCGCATCCCGCCGGCGAGGGAGGCTCGCTGATGTCGACGCTGCAGGAACTCCTCGGCAATCTCCGATCCGCCGGCGTGGACGTCGTCGATCGGCCCGACGATCCGGCAGCGCTCGGGGCCGTCGAGGTCGATTCGGTCACGGCGGACTCGAGAACGGTCGTTGCGGGGTCACTGTTCGTGGCTCGAGCAGGGTCGGTCTTCGACGGTCACGAACACATCGACGCCGCGGTCCGGGCGGGTGCTGTCGCCGTCATCGCCGAACGCTCGCTGGTCTGCGCCGTGCCGCTCGTGGTTGTCAACAACTCCTCCAAGGCACTCGGGGTCGTCGCGTCCGTGCTGGCGGGATCGCCGTCGAACGCCCTCGACGTCGTGGGGGTGACGGGCACCAACGGCAAGACGTCGATCGTGACGATGATCGAAACGCTCGCAACCGCGAGCGGCTCCGCTGCTCGTTCGATTGGCACCCTCACCAACTCACTGACGACGCCGGACGCGGTCGCGTTCCAGGCGCTCCTTGCACAGGCGCAGAAAGAGGGAGCCACGCTCGTTGCCGCTGAGGTGTCCTCGCACGCTCTGGACCAGTTCCGGGTCGCCGGCACGAGGTTCGCCGTTGCGGTCTTCACCAATCTGACGCAGGACCACCTCGACTACCACGTCGACATGGAGGGCTACTTCGCGGCCAAGGCGATGCTCTTCAGCCGTGAGTACACGGATCGAGCGGTGATCGACTGCAGCGACACCTGGGGACGTCGACTCGCAGAGATCGCCAGAGCGCGCGGTGTCGAGGTCCTCGAGGTCGACGGCGCGGCGCTCGTCGAGTCGGCCAGCTGTACGTCCGAGGGGGCATCGTTCGAGTGGCGCGGGCATCCGATCACCATTCCGGTTTCGGGAGCGTTCAATGTCGTCAACGCCGTTCTGGCGGCCGAGGCGTGCGTGGCCATCGGTCGGAGCGTGGAGGACCTCGTCGACGGTCTGGGGAGTCTTCCCCAGGTGCCGGGACGCTTCGAATGGATTCGTGAAGGGCAGGATTTCGGCGTGATCGTCGACTATTCCCACACCCCCGCAAGCGTCGAGGCGGCAATCGCGTCGGCCCGAGCGCTCACGGCCGACCGCGTCATCGTTGTCTTCGGCGCCGCCGGCGACCGAGACCCCGGCAAACGACCATTGATGGCCCGTGCAGCCGCGGCCGCCGACATCGCGATCGTGACGTCTGACAATCCACGGTCGGAGGATCCTGCGGCGATCATCGACGACGTCGTGGCCGGATTCGCCGACGCGCCCGCGACCCCCGCGCGAATCGAGGCCATCATCGATCGGCGTGACGCGATCCGCTCCGCCGTCGCCGAAGCCCGTCCGGGCGACATCGTCCTGATCGCGGGCAAAGGGCACGAGGACTATCAGATCGTCGGTGCCGAACGGCTGGACTTCGACGACCGCGTCGAAGCTCGGTCCGCGCTGGCGGACCTCGAGGGGGTTGACTCGTGATCCGGCTCCTGATCGCGGCCGCGACCTCTGTCGCCGTGTCGATGTTCGGCACCCGCGTCCTCATCGACTTCCTCACTCGCAACCGTTTCGGCCAGCCCATCCGTGAAGACGGCCCAGAGGGTCATGCCGTCAAGGCGGGCACGCCGACGATGGGCGGACTCGCCATCGTCGGGGGAGCAGCGATCGGCTACATCGCCGCCGACGTCATTCACTTCTTGGGGTTCGACACGCCGGCCGTGTTCACCCGTACCGGGCTGATCGTGATGGGAACGATCCTTGCCACGGCCGCGGTGGGGTTCCTCGACGACTGGATCAAGATCTCCCGTGAGCGGAACCTCGGGCTGAACAAGCGAGCGAAGATCATCGGCCTCGTCACGGTCGCCGTGACCTTTGCGGTGTTGATGGTCACGTTGACCAACGTTCACACCGAGTTGAGCTTCGTTCGATGGGATTCGATCGGCTTCGATCTCACCCGAATCGGGTGGTCGATCTGGGCGATCTTCCTGCTCATCGCGACGGCGAACGCCGTCAATCTGACCGACGGTCTCGACGGCCTCGCCGCCGGTGCCGCCATCTTGAACTTCGCCGGATTCACCTTCGTGGCGTTCTGGGCGTTTCGCCATCCCGATGCCTACGACGTGCCGCACGCGCTCGATCTCGCCGTCATCTCGGTCTCCATGCTCGGGGGATGCGTCGGTTTCTTGTGGTGGAATGCCGCGCCCGCCCAGATCTTCATGGGCGACACCGGCTCGCTCGCCGTCGGTGCCGGTCTTGCCGCGTTGGCGCTGGCCACCAATACACACCTTCTCCTCCCGATCATGGGCATGCTCTTCGTCACCGAGACGGTTTCGGTGATCCTCCAGATCCTGGTGTTCCGCTTTCGAGGTGGCCGCCGACTGTTCCGCATGGCGCCGATTCACCATCACTTCGAACTGGTCGGGTGGCCCGAGACGCGCGTGATCATCCGATTCTGGCTGTTGTCGGGACTGACGACCGGCGTTGGTATCGGCATCTTCTACTGGGACTCGATCCGACAGGGGATCACCGCATGATGGTGCCCGACCGCCACGTCCTCCTCGGCGTCGCTGCGTACGGGAGTGCGGTGGCTCGTGCGCTGCACTCGCGTGGCCATCACGTCGACCTTGTCGATGACCGGCCGAGCGATGCCGCCCGCTCGCTCGCCGCCGACCTCGGGGTGCCACTGCACAGCGACCTGACCGAAGATGAGTGGCGAGCCGCGCTCGGCGGCACGGATTGGTTCCTTCCCTCGCCGGGGATCCCGGAGTCGCATGTCTCGTTCCGGGTCGCTCGTGAGCTCGAGGTTCCGGTCCGGAGCGAGTTCGACTTGGCGCAGGCGTGGGATGACCGTCCGCGTGCGCTGATCACCGGCACCGACGGCAAGACCTCGGTCACCATGCTCGTCCAGGCAATGCTGGAGGCGTCTGGCGTTCGCGCCGCAGCCGTCGGCAACACCGAAACCCCGCTCGTCGCGGCGATCGACGATCCCGCCTGGGACGTCTTCGTGGTCGAGGCGAGCTCATTCCGGCTCGGGCACACCGGCCACATGGACGCCAAGGCCGTCGCGTGGCTCAACTTCGGGCCCGATCATCTCGACGTGCACGAAGACCTGGCCGCCTACGAACAGGCCAAGGCGCAGATCTTCGACATGGTCGTGGCCGACGGCCGCGCGGTGGTCGTCCGTGGTGAACCCGTCCCGGTGCGCCACCTGCCGACCGGTGTGCGATCCCTTCAGGTCGGGCTCGACCCGGACTCGTCGGCGGGGGTCGTCGGGGGGATGCTGATGCTGGACGGTCAGCAACTCGTGGCCGTGGAGGAGCTGCCACGGCAATTTGATCACGACATCACCAACACGCTCGTTGCCGCCGCACTGGCACTCGAGCTGGGTGGCTCGGTCGACGGCGTTCGCGACGCCGCTCGCAACCATCGTGTGCTGCCGCATCGAATGGAGCTTGTCGCAGAACTCGATGGCGTCCGATGGTGGAACGACTCCAAGGCGACCGTTCCGCACGCCGTGGTGACCGCCGTTCGAGCCCTCGATTCGGTCGTGTTGATCGCAGGAGGGCGAAACAAGGACCTCGATCTCGGCGAGCTCTCGCCGGTGCTCGACACGACCCGAGCCGTCGTCGCGATCGGCGAAGCGGCGCCCGAGCTGGTCGAGGCGCTCGGCGAGACTGTCGTGGTGGCCGAGTCGATGGCTGACGCCGTCGACCGAGCGCGGCATCTCGCACAGGTCGGCGACGATGTGCTGCTCTCGCCCGGTTGCGCCTCGTTCGACTGGTATTCGACCTACGCCGAGCGTGGCGACGACTTTCGCCGCTGTGTTCACGCACTCCTGGAGGCCAACACGTGACGACCACAACCCGCCCGACCCGTCGTCCTGCGGGGGCCGAGCGTCGCGCCTCAGGCTCTCGGCCGTCTGTCCGCCGAAGCGCAACCGCGGCGCGCGGTGGTCGGCCACCGGTGTCGCGACGTCAGACATCGACGAAAGCGGCGGCCCCGAGTTCGACGAAGGCGAATCCGGCGAATCTCCTCGCCGGAATCGTGGCGTTCCTCTCGTGCTTCGGGCTCACGATGATCCTGTCCGCGTCGTCGGTCACGCTGCTCGCCGAGACGGGTTCTGCGTGGGGTGAGTTCCGCAGCCAGGCCATGTGGCTGGGCATCGGATTCGGCGTCTTCATCGCGGCGGCCGTCGTCGACCACCGCCGTCTGCAGATGATCACGATGCTGTCGCTGATCGGGTCGCTCGTCCTGTTGGTCCTCGTCCTTCTCCCCGGGCTCGGCGTTTCGGTCAACGGCGCGCAACGGTGGGTCCGCTTCGGGCCCGTCCAATTCCAGCCCTCCGAGATCGCAAAGCTCGTGCTCGTTCTGTTCGTCGCACACAATCTCGCCCGAACGTCCTCGGTCGACACCCGAAGGTCACTGCGACCAATCCTGGTCGTGCTGGCGTTCTACGGCGGTTTGATCCTCACCCAGCCCAATCTCGGCACGACGATCATCATCTTTGCCATCGGGGTCGCAATGCTGTTTGCCGGCGGTGCACGTGTCTGGATCGTCACCACGCTGGTTTCACTGAGCGCGCTCGCAGCGACGGTCCTTGCGCTTGCTGCGGACTATCGCCGGGATCGGCTCCTTGCGTTTCGTGATCCGTGGAGCGACCCGCTCGATACGACGTATCACACGCTGCAGTCGCTCGTCTCCGTTGCGAACGGCGGTGTGCGCGGCGTCGGCATCGGGGCGAGTCGAGGCAAGTACGGGTACCTGCCCGAGGCCCACAACGACTTCATCTTTGCGGTCACGGCCGAGGAGTTCGGTCTCGTCGGGAGCACCGTCGTCGTGTTGCTGTATCTCGCGTTCGGGCTTCTGTCGCTTTGGATCGCTCGTCACGCCGATCGGTACGGCGCGTTGATCTGCGTTGGCATCGCCACGTGGGTCGTGGCTCAAGCGTTCATCAACATCGGGGGCGTCCTCGGCGCGCTGCCAATCACCGGTGTCCCGTTGCCCTTCATGTCCGCTGGCGGTTCGGCGCTCGTGGTCACGATGTTCGCTGCCGGGGTCGTGGTGAACATCGGACGCGGGATCGATTGGAACGCTCGATGACTGTCCGAACCTGGATTGTCGGAGGCGGGACGGCCGGACATGTGCTCCCCGGTCTCGCGATCGGCCGCGCCCTCGTCGAGGCAGGCCATGAGCCATCGTCGATCCATTTCGTCGGAAGCGAACGCGGCGTCGAGGCGACGCTCGTGCCCGATGCCGGATTCGAACAGACGCTGCTTCCCGGACGAGGGATCCAGCGACGCCTCACGACGGACAACATCGGAGCGGTTGTCGGCCTTCTTCGGGCCTTTTCGACCGCATTTCGGCGCCTTCGTCGGGATCGGCCCGACGTCGTCGTCGCCCTGGGTGGGTACGCGAGCGTTCCGGCTGGCGTGGCAGCGATCCTGACCCGGACCCCGATCGTGGTTGCCGAGCAGAACGCCGTGCCGGGACTCGCCAACCGGTTGATCGGCCGCTTCGCGAAACGATGTGCGGTCAGCTTCGACCGGACTGACCTCCCGCGGGCCGTGTGGACCGGGAACCCGGTGCGAGCGGAGATCCTCGCCGTCGCGTCACCCGACCCAGTTCGGCGGACGACCGCTCGTCAAACCGTCGGCGTCGACGACGGCACAACCCTGGTCGTGGTCTTCGGCGGTTCCCTCGGGGCACGCCGAATCAACAACGCTGTCGTCGACGCCCTCCCCAGCATCGCCGAACGTGAGGCCCTGCACATCCGCCACATCGTGGGACGGCGAGACTACGACGACATCATCACTCGTGTACCCGAAGCGGTCGGGAGCGACCGCTACAGCGCCGTCGCGTACGAGCACGACATGGCCGCCATGTACGACGCCGCCGATCTCGTCATTTGTCGGGCGGGAGCAACGAGTTGCGCCGAACTGGCCGTGACGGGCACTCCGGCGGTGCTGGTGCCGCTCCCTGGCGCGCCGGGCGACCACCAAACGGCAAACGCTCGGGGACTCGAGGCTGTGGGTGGGGCCGAGGTCATCGCCGACCACCTTTTCGACGGCGAGCTTCTCGTCGCGACCATCGACCGCCTGGCGTCCGACCCCGTCATTCTCTCGGCCATGTCCGAAGCAGCCCGTTCGGTGGCTCGGCCCGACGCCGCTTCCGCTGTTGCCGAACTCGTCGACGCACAGCGACAACAGACGATTCGGGAGGGAGCGCCGACATGACGAGAGGACGACCCGACCTCAGCGCGCCGAGCCGGATTCATGTCATTGGCATCGGCGGTGCGGGCATGGGCGCGATCGCCGAGGTCCTGCTGGGCCTCGGGCACACCGTCACCGGAAGTGACCTTCGCGACTCTGCGCTGCTGGATCGCCTCCGCGGCTTGGGTGCGGATGCTCGAGTCGGTCACGATCCGTCAAATCTGCGGCTCGCGGACGACCAGTCGGCACCCGACGTGGTCGTGCGGTCGACGGCGATCCCGGATCACAACGCCGAGGTCGTCGCCGCGTCGGAAATCGGACTCGTCGTCCATGCGCGCCACGAGATCCTCGGTTCGCTCACCCGGCTTCGTCGCCCGGTCGCCATCGCCGGTACACACGGCAAGACGACCACGTCGTCCATGCTCGCCGTCATGGCGGTGGAGGCCGAAACCGACCCGAGCTACATCATCGGCGGAGACGTCCACCAGCTCGGGTCCGGCGCCCGGGCGGGAACAGGGGAGTGGTTCATCGTCGAGGCCGACGAGAGCGACGGCACCTTCCTCGAGCTCGGTCACGAGATCGGGGTCGTCACGAACGTCGAACCCGACCATCTCGAACACCACGGAGGCGAGGACGAACTTCGTGACGCCTTCCGGCGGTTCGCCGGCCAAGGCCGCGAATCGATCGTGTGCGCCGACGATCCTGGGGCGGCCGCACTCGCGTTCGAGCCCGGCGTGGAAACGTACGGCACCTCAGCGGAGGCGACCCACCGAATGGTGGACCTCGAGCGAGGCGCCGACTCGGTCTCGTTCGTCTTGACCGGCCCCGGGGGTGGTCGAGCTCAGATCTCGCTCCCAATGCCGGGCATGCACAATGCCCGCAACGCTGCCGCGGCTGCCGTGGCTGCTCGACGGATGGGCATCAGCGACGCCGAGATCGAACAGGGCCTGGCCGCGTTTCGTGGCGTCGGCCGCCGATTCGAGTTCCGTGGTGAGACGGCGGGCATCCGATTCGTCGATGACTATGCACACCTGCCGACCGAAGTCGGCGCGGCGATCGACGCGGCTCGAGATCACACGGACGGGCGACTTGTCGGTGTGTTCCAGCCGCATCGCTACAGCCGTACCCAGGCGCTGGCTGCGGACTTCGAGGGGGCCTTCGATGGTCTTGACGAACTGATTCTCACCGACGTGTACCCCTCCGGGGAGGCGCCTCGGCCCGGCGTCGACGGGCGTCTGGTCGAGTCGGCGGTTCGGCGCCGAGCCGGCCATCCGACGCTGTCGTATCACGCCGAACGATCGTCGCTCGCAGCGTTCGTCGCGGGTCGGCTGCAACCTGGCGACCTGTGTCTCACGCTCGGCGCCGGTGACACGGTGGAACTCCCGGAGGAGATCATCGCGATCCTCTCGGACGTCTCGCCGTTCGGGGAGCCCCGTTCATGACCGCGGTTTCGGACGGTCGCACGCTCGATGCGCTCGAGGCGAGACTTGTGGCTCTGCCGGGCGTCTCGGTCGATCGCGATGCACCTGCGGGCTTTGCGTGCACGTATCGGACCGGGGGGCATTTCGCCTTGCTGGTGACGATCGACGACCACGCTTCGGTCGAGCCCGTTGCTGTGGCGATCGCCGGCACGGACGTCGAGACCATCCCGGTCGGCAAGGGCTCGAATCTTCTGATCTCGGACGCCGGGTTCCCCGGAGTTGCTGTCCGTCTCGGGGAAGGCCTCGCGGCGATCGACATCGTTCGGTCCGACGCCGCCACCGACTCCACAGACAGCACCGAAGACGGGCGGGTGCTCGTGCGTGCTGGAGGTGCCGCGGGCCTGCCGATCGTTGCCCGAGCGACGGTCAAGGCCGGGCTCGCCGGATTCGAATGGGCGGTGGGTGTGCCCGGAACGATCGGCGGCGCCGTCTTCATGAACGCTGGCGGGCATGGCAGCGACATGTCGGCGTCGTTGGCCGAGGTGACGGTCGCCGACCTGCGTTCGGGCGAGCTCGACGTCCGAAAGGCGGAGTCGCTCGACCTGGGCTACCGGAGGAGCAATCTCGACTCCAGCGAGCTCGTGGTGTCGGCGACGCTCGCTCTCGAGGTGGCAACCGATGACGTGGATGGGGACGCGCTCTTGAAGGAAATCGTTTCGTGGCGACGTGCGAACCAGCCCGGCGGTCCAAATGCGGGTTCGGTGTTCACGAACCCCGTCGGAGACTCCGCTGGTCGCCTGATCGACACGGCAGGCGGCAAGGACCTCGCCGTCGGTGGGGCGTCGGTGTCGTCCAAGCATGCCAATTTCATTCAGGCCGGCGATGGGGCCTCGGCCGACGACGTGGTGACGCTCATGGAGCACGTGGCCGAGCTGGTCGAACGCGTGCACGGTGTGCGCCTCACGGCCGAGACGAGACTCATTGGCTTCGACCCCGAACGGGTGGCGCGGTTGCACGGCGAGGGAGCGACATGAAGGCCGAGATGACGACGGAGATGAACGCAACGACGCGGCGACACCGACAGCAGCGTCGCGCGAAGAGCCGGGCGGCGGCCCCCGGCCCGCGAGGGCGCCGACCCCAGTCTCAAAGCCCGTCGGCGAAGTCGGCCGAACCTCGCGAAGTCCGCGGACGCCACCCGCTCGATGGTTGGCGCGGTTGGTTGCTCGTCGGCGCGTTCGCCGTCGCGGCTGCCGTGTTCGTCGTCCTGAAGGCGCCCGTCTTCTCGATCGACGAGGTGCAGATCAGCGGAGCGGCACGCACGAGCGAGGGCGCAATCCTGTCTGCGCTCGACATTCCTAGCGGGACTGCGCTGGCCACCTGGGATGCCGGCCCCGGCACCGAGGCGATTGCCGCGCTTCCGTGGGTCGAAGAGGTTCGGATCACGAAGGCGTATCCCGCCACGGTCCGGGTCGTCGTTCGAGAGCGAGCGGTGACGGCCAGCGTCGGATCGCCGATTCGTCAGGAGTGGCTCGTGATCTCTGAGGACGGCCACGTGCTCGAGCGGCGGATGACCCCAGCAGGGGACTCGCGGATCGTCCTGGCGCCGGCATACGTCATCGACGACGCAATGGTGGGGGATCGTGTGTCCGACGTTGATCCCGCAATCGTCGCGTCGACCGGCCTCCCTCTCCAGCTCGATGCGTGGGTCGACCACTGGCGAATCGACGCGGACGGTGCCGTGACGATCGGTCTGGTCGGTGGAGCGGAAGCCCATCTCGGTCGCACCGGTGAGCACCGGACCCAGTACGTGTCGCTCGCGTCGATCCTCGACGGGGGCACGAGCCTCGTCTGCATCGACCACATCGATCTCGAGGTTGCCGACACTCCGGTCATCACCCGCGATGCCGAGTGTCTCGTGGCCGCTGCCGCCTTCGGGTGAGCTGCCGAACACGACTCTTGAGCGACCCCGTGCGGACGACCCCGATCTCGTTTTGCGGAAACCGGCGTCAGGTGGTTTCCTACTTCACCTGCGGTGCTTGATGTACCACAGAGAGCGAGTAGGGGTCAGTGGCGCATGCCCACGCCCCGACCACCCGCAATGCCGATACGGTCGGCACCGTCGGGTGGTCGGGGATGAGGGTGGCTCCACTGCGTGGAGCCGTACGCGAAGATCGGGACCGGAGGAACCAGCCCCATGAACGGAATACCGCAGAACTACCTCGCCTTGATCAAGGTCGTCGGGGTGGGCGGCGGCGGCGTGAACGCCGTCAACCGGATGATCGATGCCGGACTCAAAGGCGTCGAGTTCGTCGCCGTCAACACTGATGCGCAGGCGCTGCTCATGAGCGATGCGGACATCAAGCTCGACATCGGCCGTGAGCTCACCCGCGGGCTCGGAGCCGGCTCGGACCCCGAGGTCGGACGTCAGGCCGCGGAGGATCACCGCGAAGAGATTCGCTCCGCACTCGAAGGCTCGGACATGGTGTTCATCACCGCCGGCAAGGGCGGCGGCACCGGAACCGGTGCCGCACCGGTCATCGCCGAGGTTGCCCGCGAATGCGGTGCACTGACGATCGGCGTCGTCACGAGGCCATTCGGCTTCGAGGGTCGCCGACGTGCCGTCCAGGCCGAGCAGGGCATTCAACGGCTGAAGGACAACGTTGACACCCAGATCGTCATCCCCAACGATCGATTGCTGACCGTCTCGAACGAGAACACGAGTGTCCTCAATGCATTCAAGATGGCCGACGAGATCCTCCTGCAGGGAGTGCAGGGAATCACCGATCTCATCACGACTCCTGGCTTGATCAACACCGACTTCGCGGACGTGAAGATGATCATGTCCAACGCCGGATCCGCCCTCATGGGCATCGGCTACGCATCGGGAGAAGGGCGGGCACTGGCCGCCGCCCGCGCCGCCATCAGCTCGCCGTTGCTCGAGGCCTCGATCGAGGGCGCACGCGGCATCCTGCTCAACATCTCGGGTGGCTCTGATCTGGGGCTCTTCGAGGTCAATGAAGCCGCCGAGGTCATCCACGGCGTGGCCCATCCGGACGCCAACATCATCTTCGGCGCGGTGATCGACGACGAGATGGGAGACGACGTTCGTGTCACCGTGATCGCGGCAGGATTTGAGCGTTGGGAGAACTCGACGTCAACGGCGGCGACTACTCCGGCCACTGCGTCGACGCCGTCGGAGAGCACGTCGGTGTCGGCGGCTTCGGAGACGTCGACAACCCCGTCCACCGTCGCGGAGTCTGCGGACACCTTTTCTATTGCGCGCGACGATGACGATCTCGAGATCGCGGACGTCTTCGCCGACCCGGTGGACGCCGATGGTGACGGCGACGATGACGACGACTTCGACGTCCCGTCCTTTCTTCGCTGACCGACCCCGGTCGAGTCGAGCGGATCGTCGATGATTCGCCATTCGATCGCGCGCCAGGACGGATCGCGGGTGGAGATCTGCGTGACCGAGGTTCACGACGGCGACTTTCACATCGACGCCGACCCGGTCGAACTCGGCGCCCGCCGTTCGGCGGTTCTCCCCGGGTCGTGGCACGTTGTGCGTCAGGTCCACGGCAACAACGTGGCGGACGCCGACGACAAGGCGACGTGGCTCGATGGCGGCGCGCCACAGGCAGACGCGATCTTCACCCGACAGACCGGAACCGTGATCGCGGTTCAGGGCGCGGATTGCGCGCCGGTGGCGATGCTCGGGACCAACGGCACGATCGGTCTGGCTCACGCCGGCTGGAAAGGGCTCCGAGACGGCGTGCTCGACGCCTTGGCCGACCGGGTCGGCCCCGTCGAACAGGCGATCCTCGGCCCCGCAATCGAGCCGGGGTGCTACGCGTTCTCCGAACCCGACCTGGAGGCGCTGGTCGAGGTCCTGGGAGATCGAGCCCGTGGGGTGACCGCGGCCGGAACGCCGGCATTGGATTTGCCCGGAGCGATCACTGCACGGCTCGAGGCCCTTGGTGTGGTTGCGGTCGAACGTCTCGGCGGCTGTACCGCCTGCTCCCCGAACTGGTTCAGCCATCGGGCGCGGCGCGATGGAGCACGCCACGCCATGGCGGCGCGTCTCGTGGCGGCCACATGATCGACGTCGAACTCGTGGCCGACCGGGTCAGCGCCATTCGCGAGGAGATCGTGCGATACGGACGGCCGGACTGTCGGTTGGTCGCCGTGACCAAGGGCTTTGGACCGGATGTCATCACGCTGGCGCGTGCACTCGGGCTCGATGATGTCGGGGAGAGCTACGCCCAGGAGATCGATCACAAGCGGCGGGCCATCGGCGACGCACGCCTGCACTTCATCGGGCGCATCCAGCGCAACAAGGTTCGAAAGATCGCCGACGCCGTCGATCTCTGGCACTCGGTCGATCGCATCGAGATCGTCGACGAGATCGCCAAACGATCACCGGGAGCGCCGATCCTGCTCCAAGTTCAGCCGTCGGGCGATGAAACAAAGGCGGGCTTCGTTGCCGAGGAGATCGAGTCGGTACTCGCATACGCCGTCGACGCCGAACTCGATGTCCGGGGCCTGATGACGATGGGTGTGCACGGCGACGAGGCCGCCACCCGCCAGACGTTCGACCGCGTGACGGCGCTCGCGGATCGGCTCGACCTCGCCGAGCGGTCGATGGGTATGAGCGGCGACCGGCTGGCCGCCCTTGGCGCGGGCTCGACGATGTTGCGGGTGGGCTCGGCGCTGTTCGGCCCACGCCCTGAGCGACCCGTGGTTCCACCGATCTGACCACACCGAGTACTCTGTGTGGCGCAGGAGGAGCGAATGTCCAGCTTCTACAAAAAGGCAGTCGTCTGGCTCGGCCTCAACGAGGAGTACCCCGAGGACGACCATCGCGAGCTGCCGCACCGCGAACCCTCGCGTCGCGCGCCGCAGGAACGTCGCGGTCCTGAGGTGCGAGAGCGGCCCGTTGGTCCGTCGCCGGCCCCAGTCCGGTCGGGTGCCGCCGTTCAGACGCCTCGGCCGGCCGCTGACCGCGGGTCGAGCGAAGTCCGCGCCGTTCCGATGTCTGGTGCCCCGACACAAAGCGAGGTGGACGCCGTGTCCGAACCCCGAGTCTCCCGCCCGTCGAACCGCCCAGCAGGCGCGCTGCCGGAAGGGGCTGTCCGAGCCATCCCGATGGAGGACCCGCCGGAGGCCTCGGCGATCGGAACCGTTCGACCGGTCGCGGGCCCGACGACACGGCGCCCAAATGTCGTGATCCCAAAGTCGTTCAACGACGCGCAAGAGGTCGGCGATCTTTTCAAGGACGCCCAGCCCGTCATCGTCAATCTCGAGAACGCCGAGCGTGATCTCGCTCGGCGGCTCATCGATTTCGCATCCGGGCTCTGTTACGGGCTCGGTGGTCAGATGGAGAAGGTGGCAAAGGACGTCTACCTTCTGACTCCGACGGACGTGTCGGTGTCCGAAGAGGACCGACGGCAGTACACGTCGTGATTGTCGTCCTGGCACTCCGGCAATTCCAGAGAGGTGAACGGTGGATCTGATTCGTGAGCTGAAGGACGTGCGCTTCGACCTGAATCTGCGCGGCTACGACTGCGATTCGGTGGACGCATTCCTGGCCAAGGTTCGTGGCGAGGTGGCCGATGTTCTGGCGACCAAGGAGTCTGCGGATCGGCGGGTTCAGGCGCTGGAAGAACAACTCGCGTCAGGCGAGTCGGACACCGAAGGCACCCTCCGACGCACCTTGGTCCTCGCCCAGCGGCTCGCGGACGAGACGGTCGCGGACGCCCGCAAGACAGCGAGCGAACTGGTGGACTCGGCAACGAGCGAGGCGAATGCCGCCCGTCAGAGCGCCGAAACCGAAGCCGAACAAGCCCGAAAGACGGCATCAGACGAGGCCGATGCCCTCCGCGAAGCGGCTCGTTCCGAGCTCGAGCAGGCGCATCTCTCGGCGACGGCCTCTGCCGAGGAGAGTGCCGCAGAGGCGGCCCGAATTCGCAGCGTCGCCAACGATGAGGCAGAGCGGCTGCTCGGCGAGACCGAACGAGCAGGCTCCGCCCGGATCAGCGAGATCGAGGAGGCTGCGCAGGCTGAGGCGGCGGCGATGCGCGAGCCGATTCGCGCCGAGGTCACCGAACTGGAACGCATGCGGGAGGACCTCCTGACCGACATCGAGGTGCTCGAGCGGCATCTGGTCGAACAACGATCGCGAGTCCGGACGGCGATCGACGCGCTGCGGACGGGAATGTCTGGATCGATCGATGATCTCGAACGTCTCGCTCAAGACGACGAGACGTTCAGCCCGGCGCCGAGGCCGGCGCTGTCGGGTGCGTCGGCAGCGTCGGTGGACATGGCGCCCGACATCGAGATCACGGAGTCTGTCCGAAACGCAGTCGGCGAGGGACCACGTGTCGAATCGATCGCTGCCTCTGATGCAGTGCGGACACGAATCGACGAGCCATCGTCGTCCGCGACCGACACCGACGACACCGACGAGTCGACCGGGCGACCCGCCCATGCGACCAACGAGAGCCTCGATGACTTCGAGGATTCGACCCCACCAGCACATGCGAGTGCCGATGGCCCTCCGACGGAACGGATGCCGATCATCACCAATCTCGATTCTGGACCAGAGATCGTCGACGCCGAGCCGACGGCCGAACCGGAGACGGTCTTGGACCTCAACGGCGCGTCGGGAGGCGCCTTGTTCGTCACCGAAGTGGGCGAACCCGCAACTGTGGCCGCAGAACCGCCCAACTCGCCGGCGACGGCGTTCGCTGATGTCGACATCGACGATGCCAATGTCGTCGATGACAATGTCGTCGATGACAATGTCGTCGATGACAGTGTCGTCGATGGCCGTGTGTCTGCCACCGAGGAGACCGCGGTAGACGCCGGATTCGTGTCGGCTTTCACCGAGGCGATCGACGGACTGCCGGTCAGCACAGACGGCGCTTCCTGACGTCCGTCCGTCCGATCTGGCCTCACAGGCCGTAGAATCTGCCGCTCGACACGGGAAGGTGGAGCCAATGGCGAAGAAGTCCGCGACCAAGGCCACCGCAAAGGCTGGCAAGAAGAGCACGTCGACGGCGAAGAAGGCCGCCCCGAAGAAGGCGGCCAAGAAGGCTGCAGCCAAGAAGGCACCGGCCAAGAAGGCCGCAGCCAAGAAGGCACCGGCCAAGAAGGCTCCCGCGAAGAAGGCGATCAGCGGAGTCGAACGGGCCGACGATGCTCGCCGCGCTGAAGCGGATCGCCTGAGCGAATGGAGGAAGGTCTCGTCGAAGGCCTTCAACAAGACATTCCTCAAGTCGCAAAAAGAAGAACTGCTCCGCGAGCGAGAGAAGTACACCCGATCGGCCGTCTCGTATCGGGAAGAAGCTGATGCGCTGATGCGAGATCGGGAGCCCGGCGACGTCCAGTTCGACGAGGAGTCCGGCGAAGGGGACACCCTCGCCGTCGAGCGCGAGCGTGATCTGGCGCTCAGCGCCCAGGCCCAACAGGCGGTCGACGAGATCGACGCGGCGCTGCAACGCCTCGAAGATGGCGTCTACGGCGTGTGTGTCGAGTCGGGCCTTCCGATTCCGGCAGAGCGCCTCGAAGCGATCCCGTGGGCGGCGCAGCGGGTCGAGTTCAAGGTCGGCGGCCTCGGTCGCCGGTGAGGTAGTGCCGGTGACGACGTCGCCGTCTGGCGAGATCACGACGTCTGCGGTCGACGTCGAGTCAGCCCCGCTGACCCGGCGCGAGGTCGCCGCTCGGCGGTGGCAGCTCGCAACCATCGCGGTGGTCGTCATCGTCATCGATCAGCTCACCAAATCCTGGGCGTTGGATCGCTTGGCCGACGAGTCGATCGAGGGGCCGTGGGGTTCCTCGTTGCGACTGGTGTTCAACCGAGGTTCGGCCTTCTCGCTCGGCAGCGGATTCGGCCCCCTGTTCGGGGTGCTCGCATTGGTCATCGGTCTTGGGCTGTTCTTCGTCGTGCGCTCGGTTCGAGAGCGCTCCGTCGTGTTCGGCCTCGGCCTGGTTCAGGGCGGAGCGATCGGGAACGTCATTGATCGCGCGTTCCGAGACGGCGACGGATTTCTCGGCGGAGCGGTCATCGACTTCCTCGAGATGGGCGACTGGTGGCCGGTGTTCAACATTGCCGATGTCGCCATTGTCGTTGGCGGGATCATCGTGGTGTTGTTCGGGTCTCGTGCGTGAGTCCGTCCCGTCGGCGCTTGACGGTGAGCGCATCGATCGAGTGATCGCCATGCTCACCGGGGCGTCTCGGTCGGCGGTGGCGGCGCAGATCGACGCAGGCCTCATTCGTGTCGACGACACGACCGTGCAGTCGCGCTCACAACGGGTGTCGGAAGGCCAAGTCGTGGATTGCCCTGACCCCGACGTCGCCGAACAGGGTGGGCTCGCCCCGGAGCCCGACGTCGATGTCGAGGTGATTCACGCCGATACGGATGTCATCGTGGTCGACAAGGCTGCAGGGCAAGTGGTCCATCCGGGCTCGGGAAACGAGACCGGCACCATCGTGCAGGGACTTCTGGCCCGGTTTCCGGAGATTGCCGGGATCGGGGAGCCGCAAAGGCCCGGGATCGTGCACCGCCTCGACAAAGGAACGACCGGCGTCTTTGTCGTCGCACGGTCGTCGCGGGCGTATGCGGGGCTGTCGGCGCAGCTCCGAAACCGGTCGGCGGGACGTCGGTACCTCACCTGGGCGTGGGGACGGCCAGAGAACGACACAGGGCTGATCGATGCGCCGATCGCGCGAGCGATTCGAGACCCGACTCGCATGTCGGTACGTGACGACGGCAAGCCGGCCCGGACTCGGTATGTCGTCGAAGCCCGGTGGCGCGACCGTGGTGTGGTGCGTCTGGGCTGTCGGCTCGAGACCGGCCGGACCCATCAGATTCGAGTGCATCTCGACGCGATTCGTCTCCCGGTTGTCGGCGACCCGAGGTATGGCCAGGGCCGCGACCCGCTCGGGCTCGATCGGCCGGCGCTCCACGCGGTCGAATTGACCTTCACCCACCCCGCGGACGATCGACCACGGACGTTCGAGTCGCCGTTGCCGTCCGACCTTCGAGCCATGGATGAAGAACTCGGGCCACCGGACGTGCCGATGCTGTGACACCATGTGGTCGTGCCGACGGCATCGAGCCTCCCAGTACCCACACTCCCAGACCATTCCCGGTCGAACGCGGCGATCATTCCGGCCGTCAGTTTCGGAGTGGCGAGCGAGGTTCTGCCAGAGCACGTCGTCCGGGCCGATCGAGTCGTCGTGCTCGTGCTCGATTCGCTCGGTTGGGAGCAGCTGGAGGCGCGCCGGCACCTGGCCCCCACGTTGTCCAGCCTCCCGGGCGGCCCCGTGACGACGGTGGCGCCCTCGACGACCGCCGCTGCACTCACCTCGATCTCGACGGGGGTGCCACCCGGGGAACACGGAATCGTCGGGTACCGGTTTCGCGTCGATGGAGCCGTTCTGAACGCGCTGCGGTGGACCGTGAGCGGAACCGATCACCGCGACACCTTCGATCCCGCGCTCGCTCAGCTCGCCACGCCGTTCGGAGGCACCGACTGGGAGGTGGTGGGGGATCGCCAGTACCGCGGCTCGGCCTTCACCGAGGCGTATCTGGGCGACGCTGCTTACCATCCGGTCTGGCACCCGTCCTCGATGATCGTGGAGGTGCGCCGGCGAATCGACGCGGGGGCGAAGCGGATCTATGCGTACTACGACGGCATCGATCATGTTGCGCACGTGTACGGGATGGAGACGGGCCATGTTGATGCCGAGTACGGCTTTGCGGACTGGTTTGTCCACCAGTTGATCGACTCACTCCCGGCGGGAACGGCGCTCGTGGTCACCGGC
This sequence comes from Acidimicrobiales bacterium, assembly GCA_020629635.1. Classification (GTDB taxonomy): domain Bacteria; phylum Actinomycetota; class Acidimicrobiia; order Acidimicrobiales; family SHLQ01; genus SHLQ01. The sequence goes on from JAHDCX010000006.1 coordinate 52,857, forward strand.
GACCACGGTCAGATCGATGCCCCCACCATTCAGCCCGTCTCGGGAGAGGTACTCGGCTTCGCCGACGGACGCTCTGGTGAGGCGCGATTTCGGTGGTTGCACGCCAAGCGAGGCGCCGCAGAGGATCTCCACGCTGCGGCACAGGACCAGCACGGTCATCACGCGTGGATCTGGTCGCTCGACGAGATCATCGATTCGAACCTGTTTGGACCGGTCGTGTCCGATGAGGCTCGACGGCGGTTGGGCGACGTGGCCTTGGTGCCCTTCGAACCCTTCGGGTTCGACGACCCGAATGAGCCACACCTCGATCGTCTGGTTGGACGGCACGGTTCGATGACGTCGGCCGAGATGCTCGTTCCCGTTCTGTACGCCGTCGTGTGATCTGACGTCACCGAGCCTGGCTCGGCCCGCGTGGGTCGATGTCACCGTCGTGCGATAGAACTGAATCACAGTGCGGTCATTTGCGACCCGAATACGCGAACCACGCTGAGGAGACACTGCCGAGGAGTCATGTCGGGGTCCTTCACCCACCTGCACGTGCACACCGAATACTCGATGCTCGACGGTGCGTCGCGCCTCGAGCCGCTCGTCGCGGCGGCCGCCGCCGATGGCCAGCCGGCGCTCGGGATCACCGACCACGGCAACATGTACGGCATTCTCGATTTCTACAAGGCTTGCCGAGACCATGACATCAAGCCGATCCTCGGCACCGAGGCGTACATGGCCCACGAGCACCGCAGTGAGCGGCCCTCACGCCGCGGCAAGATGGACGATTCGGGTGGCTCGACCGATGGCGGCAAGAAGCTCTACTACCACCTGATCCTTCTTGCCGAGAACAACACCGGATACAAGAACCTCATCCAGGTCGCGAGCCGAGCGTTTCTCGAGGGCTACTACTACAAGCCGCGCTGTGATTGGGAGGTGCTCGCCGAGCACTCCGAGGGGCTGATCGCCACGACCGGCTGCCTCGGCGGTCAGGTCCTTCAGTCGCTCCTGCAGGGCAATTTCGATCAGGCGGTCGAGAAGGCCGGACGGCTGCAGGACATCTTCGGACGAGACAACCTGTTCGTCGAATTGCAGGATCACGGCATCCCCGAGCAGCACCGAACCAACCCGCAGCTACTCGAGATCGCAAAGAAGATCAACGCGCCGCTGCTCGCCACCAACGACAGCCACTACACGACCCAGGTCGACCATGCGGCCCACGACGCGCTGCTGTGCGTACAGACGGGTTCGCTCCGAAGCGATCCCGACCGCTTCAAATTCCACGGGGATCAGCACTACCTCAAGACTGCGGCCGAGATGCGCCACATGTTCCGTGAGGTCGAGGTCGCGTGTGACAACTCGTTGTGGATTGCCGAACGGTGTGACGTGGAGATCGAGTTCGGTGAGCCACAGCTCCCGAGCTTTCCGCTTCCCGAAGGCTTCGAGAACGACGACGACTACCTCCGTCACCTCACGATGGAGGGCGCAAAGAAGCGATGGGGAGACAAGCTGCCAGAGGCAGTCGTGGATCGGCTTGTTTTCGAGCTCGACGTGATCCGGAACATGGGGTTTTCGTCGTACTTCATCATCACGTGGGACCTGATCCGCTACGCCCGGGACAACAACATTCGTGTGGGCCCGGGTCGTGGGTCGGCCGCGGGGTGCGCGGTGGCGTACTGCTTGTGGATCACGGATCTCGATCCGATCAAGTACGACCTGTTGTTCGAGCGCTTCCTCAACCCGTCCCGTATCTCGATGCCCGACATCGACATGGATTTCGACTCCCGCTACCGGGATCAGATGATTCGCTACTGCGCGGAGCGGTACGGCCGCGATCACGTCGCCCAGATCGTGACCTTCAGCCAGATCAAGGCTCGAGCCGCGGTCCGTGATGCTGCTCGGGTGCTCGGCTATCCGTACTCGGTCGGCGACAAGGTCGCCAAGGCGATGCCTCCCTTGATCATGGGGCGCGACACCCCGCTCGAGTACTGCTTCACCAAGCACCCGAAGTACGACGCGGGCTACGCCCAGGCGGGTGAGCTCCGTGACATGGTGGCGAGCGATCCGGTGACCGCCGAGGTCGTCGAGGTGGCGAAGGGTCTCGAAGGTCTGCGACGTTCGGACGGAATCCATGCGGCAGCCGTCGTGATCACGAAGGAGCCGCTCACCGAGTACCTCCCGATCCAACGCAAGCCCGAGTCCGGACAGGACCCCGCCGACGCACCGGTCGTCACGCAGTACGAGATGAACGGGGTCGAGTCACTGGGTCTGCTCAAGATGGACTTTCTCGGGCTCCGAAATCTCGACGTCATCGAAGACACGCTGGAGATGATCGGGAGAACTCAGGGTCATGACGTCGACATCGACAACGTCGATCTGGACGATCTTTCGACCTATGAGCTACTTCAGCGAGGCGACACGATTGGGGTCTTCCAGCTCGAGTCGACCCCGATGCGTTCCCTGATGCGTTCGCTCGGACCGACGTCGTTCGACGACGTCGCGGCACTCGTCGCGCTCTATCGGCCCGGCCCGATGGAAGCGAACATGCACAACGACTACGCCGATCGCAAAAACGGCCGGCAGGCGGTCAGCTATCTCCACCCGGACGCCGAGGACATTCTCTCGGACACCTACGGACTCATGATCTACCAAGAGTCGATGATGCGGGTTGCGCAGAAGTTCGCCGGGTACTCGCTCGCCGACGCCGACTCCCTCCGCAAGGCCTGCGGCAAGAAGATCCGTGAAGTCATGGCCAAGGAGAAGGTCAAGTTCATCGAGGGATGTGAGAACACCGGTTACGGGACCGACATCGGTGAGCAATGGTGGGCGATCATCGAGCCGTTCGCGGACTACGCGTTCAACAAGAGCCACAGCTACGGCTACGGCTTCGTCGCCTACCAAATCGCCTGGCTGAAGGCCCACTATCCCGTCGAGTATCTGGCCGCCCTGCTCACCTCGGTGAAAAGCTCGCTCGAGAAGGCCGCGGTCTACCTCAACGAGTGTCGAATCATGGGCATCGACGTGGTCGTTCCCGACATCAACGAGGCACGGGTCGACTTTCACCCAATCCCGGACCTGACCGACGCCGCCTCGCTCGGGCGCATCGTCTTCGGTCTGTCTGCGGTGCGCAACGTCGGCGAAGCGCTGGTCGAGTTGATTCTCGAGGAACGAGAGGCCAACGGACCCTTCGTCAGCTTCATCGACTTCATCGAGCGAGTCGACTATCAGGTGCTGAACAAGCGAACGGTGGAATCGCTGATCAAGGCCGGCGCGTTCGACTCGCTCGGCCATCCGCGGAAGGGACTCCTCGCCGTGCACGAGGTGCTGATCGATCGCACCGTCGCGTCACGCAAGGAACACGATCTCGGGGTCGCCACACTTTTTGGCGATCTGGGCGACGAGCCGTCCTTCGACGATCGCCCGGCAATTGCCGACATCGAGTTCGACAAGATGGCGAAGCTGGCCTTCGAGAAGGAGATGCTGGGGTTGTACATCTCCGACCACCCGCTGCTCGGCTACGAAGCGGCGCTCGCTCGGCGCTGCGATCTGACGGTCGGGTCGCTCGAGGAGCAGCCTGACGGAGCCTTCGTCCGCGTCGGTGGAGTCATCACCAACCTTCAGAAGAAGTGGACTCGCAAAGGCGATTTGATGGCGATCTTCGAACTCGAGGATCTCGCCGGTTCGATCGAGGTGATGGTGTTTCCCCGCACGATGACGGAGCATGGCCACAAGCTCACCGACGATGCCATCGTGATCGTCCGGGGCCGTCTCGACAAACGAGACGACATCCCCAAGTTCATCGCCCAGGACCTCGAGGTCTTCGACAGCTCGCAGGTGTCGGAGACCGCGCCGATCCGCATTCAGCTCCCGACGATGGCCCACGATCCGTCGGTCCTCGACAACCTGAAGGTGCTCCTCCGAGAACACCCGGGAGAATCCGACGTGTTCCTGCATCTCGACGATCGACAGATCATTCGACTTCCGGACACGTTTCGAGTCGACACCGGGAACGGACTCGTGGCTCACTTGCGGGTTCTGCTCGGACCTGACGCCGTCCGGATCTGAGCGGATCCCAGTTTGCGCAACCTGCCGCGGATCGGCTGGACTTGTGCAGGCGAGACCACGACCCAAAGGGCGCAATCTGCAATGGCACTCGAGGTGGACACCAAAGACTGCAACGCACTCAGCGATGCGGAGATCGCCGAGATCTCCGACTTGTGTGCCGAAGGACCGGTTCCGTGGGAGGTCGGCACGATCTCGAAGCAGACCGAAGAGTGGGTCCTGTGTTCGCAGGCCACCGAGAACGGTCGGCTGAAGGGGTTCGCCTTCTACACGCTCGAGCGGATCGGGGGCACGCCGGCGATCATCATCGGTCTCGGAAGTGTCGCTCGTCAGTCCAAGCGCGACTCGGTCCTGAAGGGGATCGTCACCGATCTGATGCACCGTGCGGTGATGGCGTTCCCCGACGAGGACGTCATCGTCGGCGTGCGGCTTCAGACGGCCGCGGGGTTCGAACTGCTCAAGGCATTTGACGATGTCGTGCCACGGCCGGACCACAAGGCATCTGGCGAAGAACGTGCCTGGGGCCGTCGATTCGCGAAGCGTTTCGGCATTTCCCCGCTCCGGTACGCCGACCGGTCCTTCATCGGAAGCGGTGATGGATCGCTGCCATGTGTGTTCGACCACGAGTCCTCGAAGCCAGAAGCGAGCGACGATTCGGTGACGGCGTTCTTTGCCGACGCAGACATCGCCAATGGCGACGTACTGCTGGCGTTCGGCTGGGCGATGTCGGAGGACCTTGCCAAGTACGCCTGACGACTTCGCACGGGTCATCCGGCGTCGCCGGATGACCCGCAACTTCGACGGGCGGCCGGTGGACCCGAAGGATCTCGAGCAACTCGAGTCGTGGTATTTCCGCGGCCCGAATGCGGGCAACACCGATGCGCTCGACCTTGTGGTCCTGAACGCTCCCGAGATTTCGGCGTATTGGACAACGACGCTGCCGTCGCCTCGCCGCGAACATTTCCCGTGGCCGGGACTCCTTAATGCACCGGTGTTGCTGATCCCGTATGTGAATCCCGACGCCTACGTGCAGCGGTACGGCGAGCCGGACAAGGCGACGACGGGATTTGGTGACGGGCAGGATGCCTGGCCGGTCCCGTATTGGTGGATCGACGGCGGAGCGGCAGTCGAGAACGTGCTGCTCGGTTGTGCTGCGCTCGATCTCGGCGTGTGCTTCTTCGGTCAGTTCGGCCACGAACCGGCCGTCGCCGAGCTGCTGGGTGTGCCAGCCGGACGCCGCGCCCTTGGCACGCTCGCTGTTGGACACCGAGACGACAGCGACCGCCCCAGTGCGTCCGTGAGCCGGGTCCATCGGCCGCTTGGGGAGCGGGTCCACCGTGGAGGTTGGGGCCATGGCTGATCCCGCGCCGCGCGGAGCGGCATTGTGGTTGGCGGGGGCCCGTCCAAAGACGCTTCCCGCCGCCGTCGTGCCGGTGATCGTGGGCACCGCTGCGGTTGCCGACGACGCCTTCGTGGCGTGGAGATTCGTCGCGGCGATGGTGGTCGCGCTCGCACTCCAGGTCGCGACCAACTACGCGAACGACTACTCCGACGGGATCCGAGGCACCGACGATGATCGGGTCGGGCCGCTGCGATTGGTCGGGTCGGGGCTCGTTCCGGCTGCCCAGGTAAAGCGCGCCGTCATCATGTCCTTCGCAGTGGCGGCCGTCGCCGGGTTGACGCTCGTTCTGGCCGTTTCGCCCTGGCTTCTGCTCGTCGGCGTCGCGTCGATCCTGGCAGGGTGGTTCTATACCGGCGGCTCCAACCCGTACGGCTATCTGGGATTGGGGGAGCTGTTCGTCTTTGTCTTCTTCGGGCTCGTGGCAACGATCGGCTCCGCCTTTGTCCAGATCGAGACGTGGAGTTGGTTGTCGGCCGTCCTGGCGGTCCCCGTCGGTGTGTTCGCCACTGCGCTGCTCATCGTCAACAACCTCCGTGACCGGGTTGGTGACGCAGCGTCGGGTAAACGGACGGTGGCGGTCAGGATCGGTGATCGGGCGACGCGGATTCTGTACTCGGTCGCCCTGATCGGGGCCTTCGTCGTGATCGCCGTCACCGCGGTGTCGGTAGACCGGATCGGAATTCTGCTCGGCGGCGTCGGGCTCGTGGCAGCCGTGCCGGCGATTGGGGCGGTGCTCGGGGGAGCGACCGGGCGAGCGCTCATCCCGGTACTGGAAGCGACCGGACGAACCCAGCTCCTCGCCGGGGTCGGACTGGCGCTCGGCCTCGTGTTGACCTGATTACGCAGCGCGAGTCGCGGTGATCAACTGTGCGGCGCCGAGTGTGAGTTGGCGGTGTTGGACCTCATGGAATCCTGCGCTTCGGAGGGTCTCGAGCAGCGTGTCGCGCGGCGGAAGGTACGCGAGCGATCGCGGAAGATAGGCATAGGCCCGACGATCGGAGAGCAGGCCGCCGATCAGGGGAACGATGGTTCCGAAGTACAACCCATGTCCCGCTCGTGCGAGTGGATTGTCGGGTTCGGACGCGTCGAGCAAGGCAACTCGGCCCCCGGGGCGAACGATCCGACCGAGTTCGACGAAGACAGAGGCCAGATCAACAAAGTTGCGCAACGCGAATCCGCACGTGACCGCGTCGACCGAACCCGTGGCCACGGGCATCGCCATTCCGTCTCCTTGGAGCAGAGGTGCATCGGTCCGCGCCGCTGACAACATGCCGAAACTGAAATCGACGCCGATGCTCCGGTAGCCGTGCTCGTCGAGCTCTCGGCAGAAGTCTCCGGTTCCGGTCGCAACGTCGAGGACCACCGATCCCGCCGGCAGGGCCAAGGAGTCGATTGCCTTGCGGCGCCACTTGACGTCGAGCCGGAAGGTCATGATCCGGTTGATGAGGTCGTATCGGGGGGCGATCGTGTCGAACATCGCCTGAACCGCCCGCCCTTTGTCCTTGCCTTGCGGCAGCGGTGCGTCGGGGTCGGGGAGCCCGGTTGTCGACCGGTCGACCGCACCGCGGCCCACCGGAGTCGATGAGGATCGTTGCGGTGTCGTCGGTTCCACATCGCAAGGCTACGGGCGGTGTCGGGTGTCTGGTTGATCGGTTGGTCCGGGATCCACGCGTCCCGCACCGCTATCGTGAGCGCCCGTGAGTGGAGACTCCCGCGAGGACGAAGTCGCTGACCTGGCCAAGCGTGCGGCGATGGCCGCTTCCGAACGTCGCCGTCGCCGTCGTTCGGGAGGAGGGCGCTCCGCCGACGAGGCGGATCCCGAAATGATGTTGCGCATCGGAGAGGCGCTCGAACGAATCCAGCAGTCGTGCACGTTGTTTGATGGTGCGCTGCTGGTGCGAGGAGTCGAGACCCTCCCGCTCATCAGTTTGCTTCCGGACGAGGATCCCGAGGAAGCGCGGCGGATATTGACCCGCGCCGCAACGAATACGCGTGGAGCGATGGATCAGTTCGTCGACGCACAGATTGGTGGATTCGTCGACCAGGTGACGTCCACCGAACGAGGCGCAATCCTCGCAAAACGACTCGGGGACGATCTGTTGCTTGTCGCGACCGTCGGATACCCACCCGACATCGCCCCGGTATGGAAGGCGATCGCCGACGCGCAGGACGAGATCGTCGACGCCGCGGCCAAGCTGTTCGGCGACGACTAGTCGGTCAGGATTCGCGGCGTTTGCGCATGTCCTTGGAGTGCTGTTCCAGTCGGCGCTTCTGTTCCTTGGTGAGACTCTCCAAGCCCTGCTCGGAGACCTGATCGAGAAGCGCATCGATCTCCGCGTCGCTCGCGGCGTTGGTCGGTGGCGGCACGGCCTGCAAGTGGTTCGACTTGTTGCGGGCTCGACGTCGCTTCGGGGCAGATTGACGACGAGGGGCGGATTCTCCGGTGACAAACGCCGGAACAGGCACGGTCGGGATCCACTCGACGGAGGGCGCGAATCCGAGGGAGCGAGTTCCGATCAATCCGATTGCGCCGCTCGCCAGCAGCATGACGAGGTCGGGGAGACCGCGGCTGGCCAGGATGCCGAGCAGTCGCACGACGAAGATGAACGCGACGAGCACCCAGAACGGAATCCCGAAGAACGACCGTGCCTGGGGCATGGCGGCCGCGAAGCCGGCGGCGAGTCCGAGGAACGGAAGGCTCAGCCCGAACTCGAAGGCCTCGGTGCCGACGATCGTCCCGGCCACGACGCCAAGGAACCCGGTGATCAGGATCAGCGCGCCCAACAGGGCCGCGTAGGGCTTGCGGCCGAGCATGCCCTCGAACTGGGTGCCGATCATGTAGAAGAACAACAGACCCAGCAGCGCCCAGAAGAAGTCGCTGTCGGGGGGAATGAACCACGTGACGAGGCGCCACAGCTGCCCGCCGGTGAGGGCCGAGTTTCGGAGAATGAGCGCCTGGCTCACGGTGCCGATTCCGCCCTCGGCCACCACCAGAAGAATGCCGAGCACTCCGAGCCCCGTCACGGCGACCGTGGTGGTCACGGCCACCGAACCGAGGGTGAACCACGGGTCACCACCAGCACCGCGGGAGAACGGGCTCTGGAATGCATACCGGTCAGCCATTGCGTTCAGGGTACATCGCCGCTGGCTGCGGTGGCCGAACTACTCGGGGCGGCGTCGACGGCGTGGCGAGGCGACGGTGGCGCCGTTCGTGTCGGCCCGCAGCTGGCCGCACGCAGCGTCGATGTCGGTGCCACGGTTCTGGCGAATCGTCGCGTTCGTGCCTCGTTGGCGAAGCAGATCCCGGAACTCCTGGACCCGTGCAGGACTCGAGCCGACGGTTGGGTACCCGGGTGTCGGATTGAGCGGTATCAGATTGACGTGGGCTCGGAGCCGTCGGCACAGTGTGGCGAGCGCGACGGCTTGAGCATCGGTGTCGTTGACGCCGGCGATCATCGCCCATTCGAAGGTCAGGCGGCGCCGTGACGCTGCGGTCCACTCTTCGCAGGCGTCAGCGAGGACCTCGATGGGCCACCGCGAGTTGATCGGGATCATCTGGTCCCTGACTTCGTCGGTGGCGGCGTGGAGGGAGACGGCCAAACCGACTGGCAGCGCTTCTTTTGCCATGCGGCGAATCCCCGGCACCAGCCCGACCGTCGACACGGTGAGGTTTCGTGCGGACAAGCCGAGGTCACCGTGAATTCGACGAATCGCAGTCCACACGGCGTCGTAGTTGGCGAGCGGTTCGCCCATCCCCATGAAGACGACGTTGGAGAGTCTCCGAGGCTGTGCCGCTCGTCGAGCCCGAATGACTTGTTCGAGGATCTCTCCGACGCCGAGCTGACGCCGAAATCCCATCTGGCCTGTCGCACAGAAGTCGCATCCCATCGCGCACCCCGCCTGAGAGGAGATGCAGACGGTCGATCGATCTCGGTAATGCATGAGGACGGTCTCGACGGAGTCGCCATCGGCGAGGCTCCAGAGCCACTTGACCGTCTGATCGTTGTCGGCACGTTTCTGGACGTGTTCGACGAGCGAAACGGGGTGCGCCTCGGCGAGCTCGGCCCGAAGACGCTTGGGAAGAGTCGTGATCTCGTCGAGCGTTCGGCCTTCGGTGTACAAGCCCTCCCAGAGCTGGTCGATCCGGTACCGCGGTTCTCCGGCGAGGGCGTCGGCCAGCGCGGCCCGATCCAGGTCGTACAGCGTCGGCGGAGCATCGGGTCCGGGTGAGACCGCATCGGGCGGCGTCACGCGACGGTCCAGAGGCGATCGCGTCGGTGGACTTCGAAGCCGAGTCGCTCGTAGGTCCGCCGGGCGGCGACATTGTCGGACTCGACGTAGAGCATGGCCGTCTCGAGTCCGACGCCGTGGAGGTGTGCCAACCCGGCGGCGGTCATCGGGGCGCCAAGACCCTGCCCGGCGAAGTCCGGGTCGATCGCGATCACGAAGATTTCGCCGAGGGCCTCCGGGGAGCGATGGACTTTGGTCCAGCAGAAGCCGGCGAGTCGGCCATCGATCTCGTGAAGACGAAAGCCCTCTGCGTCGAACCATGATTCGGCGAGAAGCGCAGCGAGGCGTTCGGTTGTCATCCCGGATTGCTCCGGATGCCACGCGAACGCCCGGTTGTTGATCTCGATGAAGGCCGCCTCGTCTCCGGTACGGAAGGGGCGGGTGGTCAGGACAGGCCCCGGTACGGGCAACGGCGCGCGCAGCTGAAGGAGGGTCCGGTTACTCCGCATGCCGACGCGCTCCATCGCTGCGTCGAGGTCGCCCGTGGTGCCATGAACCCACACTCGCTGGGCATCGCCAGCGTGAGCGGTCAGCCGGAACGCATCGATGACGTCGTCGACCGAATCGTCGCCCGACGGGGTCAGATGGACGACGGGCGCTGGCGTATCGAGGTCCTCGATCCGAATCTCCACAAGCCGATCGTAGAGTCACCAACGGACATCTTCATCGCTTCTTGCCCTGTGGCTGGGACGAATGCGCCGGTCGGTGTTACGGTCTGGGTGTGCCCGCGGGTTCCGCCGCCTGGCGAGGCACGAGCGGCACACAAAGAGGGATCCGCCGCCCTCGTGCTGCACTCGGCGACGGGCACCTCGGTGCCCGTCGCCGTCGTTTTGCCCATCGATCATCCAGGTGTCGCCATGGAATCCGACCTTGCCGAGCTGTCGACCGTGTCCACCCAGGTGGAGGACCTGATCGAACGAGTGACCACGGTGGCCGAGCGCCACCGTGGAACGGATCGTGACGACGTCGCGATCCGACTCTTCGAGGTGGAGCGTGCTCTCCACAACGCGCGTCGGGGACTGCAGTCCGCTGCCCGGTCGATGCGCTGAAGGAGTCGAGGATGGGACGACCACGGGTACGAGACGACATTGCGCTGCGTTCGGGGTATCACTCGCCGCAGGTCACCGTCGATGTCCGTCTCAACACCAATGAAGCGCCGGTGCCGCCACCCGCCGGGTTCACCGAGGCCTTGCATGCAGCGATCGAGGAGATTGCGTGGAATCGGTACCCCGATCGTCGCGCCGCTGAACTGCGGTCGGCGATCGCCGAGCGGTACGGGCGGGCGACGTCCGAGGTGTTCGTCGCCAACGGCTCGAACGAGGTCATCCAGACCGTGCTTTTGACCTTTGGCGGTCCGGGAAGGACTGCGGCCGTCTTCGAGCCGACCTATGCGCTGCACTCACACCTCGCGCGGACGACGTCCACGACCGTTGTCGAAGGGCATCGAACCGAAGACTTGCGTCTGGACTTCGACGAGGTTCGTCGCGTCATCGAAACCGACGACCCCGACGTCGTCTTCTTGTGTTCGCCGAACAATCCCTCGGGGGTGGTCGACCCTCCCGACACCGCCGAACGGGTGCTTGACCTGTTCGCCCAGAACGCCAGCGACGCGCTGCTCGTGATGGATGAGGCATACGGGCAGTTCGCGACGACGTCGGCGGTGCCGCTCATCGCCGACGACGTGCCCCTCGTCGTCAGCCGAACGTTCTCCAAGACGTGGTCTCTTGCGGCCCTTCGTCTCGGCTATTTGCTCGGCCCCGAATGGTTGGTCGAAGAGTTGTTCGGCGTCGTGCTGCCCTATCACCTCGATTCGCAGAAGCAGGCTGCGGGGCTCGCGGCGCTGCAATTCGGCGACGAGATGGACCGTGGCGTTGCCACGATCATCGAGGAGCGGGACCGTCTTCTGAATTGCCTTGGTCACCTCCCGGTCACGACGTGGCCGAGCGAGGCCAACTTCTTCTTGTTCCGAGCCGACGACATGGATGGTGACGCGCTGTGGCACGCACTGGTCGAGCGCTCCGTTCTCGTTCGGAACTGCGCATCCTGGCCGGGGCTCGAGGGCTGTCTTCGAGTCACGGTGGGTACCCGCGCAGAGAACGACGCCTTCCTCGAGGCACTCGGGGACGTGCTGTCCTCGTAGGCTTGACGGATGCGTACTTCGACCGCACGTCGTGACACGAAAGAAACGCAGATCGAGATCACCCTCGATCTGGACGGGACCGGCCAGACCGATTGCACGACCGGGTTGCCGTTCTTTGACCACATGCTCGATCAACTTGGTCGCCACGGTGGTTTCGATCTGCGCGTCCATGCGAGCGGAGACATCGAGATCGATGCCCACCACACGGTGGAGGACACCGGCATCCTGCTCGGCTCGGTCTTCGCCGACGCCGTTGGGGACAAGGTCGGCGTTCGGCGGTTCGCGTCCAATCGGATTCCGCTCGACGAGGCGTTGATCGACACGGCCCTCGACCTGAGCGGCCGGCCGTACCTGCACTACGAGGTCGAGTTTCCCGGCGAGAAGATTCTTGGGACGCCGCCCTTCGACCCGCAACTCTGCGAGGAGTTCTGGCGAGCGTTCATCACCTCGGCAGGCATCACGTTGCACGTCGTGTCGGTCCGTGGCCGCAACACCCACCACCTGATCGAGGCGAGTTTCAAGAGCATCGCTCGCGCATTGCGTGACGCCGTGGCGATCACGGGTGGGGGGTTGCCGTCGACGAAGGGAACCCTTTGAGCGCCGGTGGTGACGAGTCCGTCGCGAGCCGGCGGCCAGTGAATCCTCAGGACGAGCCGGTGATCGCCATCTTGGACTACGGGATCGGCAACCTTCGATCGGCGGAGAAGACGCTCGAGCGGGTCGGTGCGGCGCCGGTGCTGACCCGCGACGCGGACGTGGTGGCGGCCGCCGACGGTGTGGTCCTGCCCGGCGTGGGCAACTTCGGACGCGTGATGCAGGCGATTCGTGACGCCGGTGTTGATGCACTCGCGCACGCTGCGGTGGAGGCCGACACACCGTTCCTCGGGATCTGTGTGGGGATGCAGGCGCTGTACGACTCGAGCGATGAGGTTCCCGGAGTTCCCGGTCTCGGAATTCTCTCCGGACACATCCAGCGGTTGCCCGACGGCGTGAAGCGTCCGCAGATGCAGTGGAATCAGTTGTCCTTCCGTCGCGACTGTGCACTGTTCGACGATGTTCATGAGGGGGCATGGGTCTATTTCGTTCACGGCTACGCCCCGGAGATGAGTGACGACGTGGTTGCGACGTGCTCCTACGGCGCGGAGGTCGTGGCGGCCGCGCAGCACGGCAATGTCTTCGCCACGCAGTTCCACCCCGAGAAGTCGGGTCCGACGGGTCTTCGGATCGTCGGCAACTTCGTGGAGCAGTGCCGCCCGGACCGCGGGGAGGCTCGATGAGCGCGGTCGCTCGGGTGATCCCGTGTCTCGACGTCGATGCCGGACGGGTCGTCAAGGGAGTCAACTTCGTCGACCTGATCGACGCCGGCGACCCCGTCGAGCTCGCACGACGCTACGACGAACAAGGTGCGGACGAGCTCGTCTTTCTCGACATCACTGCCTCCTCTGATGCCCGGGACACGATCGTGGATGTCGCGCGGCGGGCTGCCGAAGAGGTGTTCATTCCCTTCACCATCGGCGGTGGGATCCGCACCGTCGACGATGCCCGGCGGCTCCTTCGGGTTGGGGCCGACAAGACGTCGATCAACACGGCCGCGATTCGCCGGCCAGAGCTCGTCACCGAGATCAGCCGTGAGTTTGGGGCGCAGTGCTGCGTCGTCGCGATCGATGCCCGTCGGTGCGGGGACGACAAACCGACCGAATCGGGGTTCGAGGTCTTCACTCACGGCGGGCGCACGCGAACCGGGATCGACGCCGTGACCTGGGCGGTCGAGGCCGAACGGCTGGGCGCGGGCGAGATCCTGCTCACCTCCATGGACCGTGACGGCACTCGCGACGGCTTCGACATCGAGCTCACGTCGGCGGTGAGCAGCGCCGTTGGGGTACCGGTCATCGCCAGCGGTGGCGTCGGCACGCTCGACCATCTCGCCGAAGGGGTCACCGAGGGACGAGCCGATGCCGTTCTTGCGGCATCGATCTTTCACTTCGGGGAGCACACCGTTGCCGAAGCGAAGGCGGTGATGGCTGCGGCGGGCGTGTCCGTACGGCCGCCGGATACCCTGACACGGTGAGCACATCGACTGCGAACGGAATCGCGCCGGCCAACAGCAACGGTGATCGGCTGCCCATCAAGATGCTCAACGACCGCATTCTCGTCGGCCACGGCGACGCAGAGGGCGAGCGCCGGTCGTCGGGCGGCATTCTCATCCCGGCAACCGCCCAGGTCGGCAAGCGTTTGGCATGGGCCGAGGTCGTCGCCGCAGGCCCCAACGTCCGCAACATGGAGGTCGGGGATCGGGTGTTGTTCAACCCCGAGGACCGCTACGAAGTCGAGGTGGGCGGCACCGACTACATCATCTTGCGCGAGCGAGACATCCACGCCGTGGCCGCCGAACGCCTCGAAGAGGGTTCGACAGGCCTCTACCTCTGAGGTCTGCGAGATGATCGAACCGTCCTTCGAGACGTTCGTCGCATTGGCGAAGCGCCACCGGATCGTTCCGGTGTGGCGTTCGCTGCTCGCCGATCAGGTGACGCCCGTGGCGATCTTCGCTCGCTGCGTGGGAGCCGACGACGGATTCCTTCTCGAATCCGTCGAGAACGGGGAGCGGTGGAGCCGGTGGTCGTTTCTCGGCCGAAACCCGCTCCTGACCGTCACTTCGGCAGCCGGTTCGATCTCGGTGACCGGTCCACTGGCTGACGAGGTGGACGTGGCTAGCTCCATGCTGGACACGCTCGAATCGATCGTCGGGACCTTTGCCGCCCCCGACCTCGACGGTCTCCCGCCGCTGCATTCCGGGATGATGGGGTATCTCGGCTACGACGTGGTTCGAGAGGTGGAGCGGCTGCCGAACGTCCCCGAGGACGACCGAGGATTTGCCGACGGCGTGATGGCGATGATCGGCGAGCTCGTCGCATTCGATCACTGGAAACAACAGGTCACACTGATCGCGAACTCGGTGACCCCGGTAGGCGCCGACGAAGCGACGCTACGAACGATCTATGACGATGCGGTCGCTCGATTGACCACGCTGCAGAATGACGGTGCGAAGCCGTTGGACGAACCGCTCGTCTCGCCACCGCCGCTCGACGCGCCGCTGCCCGAGGTCACGTCCTCGATGGGGGAGGAGGCGTACTGCCTTGCCGTGGAGACAGCGAAAGAACACATCCTCGCTGGCGACATCTTCCAGGTCGTGCTCTCGCAACGATTCGACTTCGAGCTCGACGCCGAGCCTTTCGACGTCTACCGAGTGCTGCGACAGGTCAATCCGAGCCCCTACATGTACTTCCTCCGAATCGGCGAGTTGTCGATCGTCGGCGCTTCGCCAGAACCGATGGTGCAACTGCTCGATGGCAAGGTGATCTCGCGCCCGATTGCCGGAACCCGTCGGCGGGGGGCCACCGACGAAGAAGATCGACAACTCGGGGCCGAACTGCGAGAACACCCGAAGGAGGTCGCCGAGCACGTGATGCTCGTCGATCTGGCTCGCAACGACGTCGGACGGGTTGTCTCGTACGGCACCGAACAGGTGGATGAGATGATGACGCTCGAGCTCTACAGCCACGTCATGCATCTGACGTCGCAGGTCTCGGGCGATCTCGCAGACGGGAAGACCTCGATCGACGTACTTCGAGCGACACTTCCCGCTGGCACCGTGTCGGGTGCGCCCAAGGTTCGAGCGATGGAGATCATCGACGACCTTGAGCCGGTCAAGCGAGGGCCCTATGCCGGGGTCGTCGGCTACCTCGACTTCTCCGGGAACATCGACACGGCGATCGCCATTCGAACCATGTTCATTGCAAACGGCCAGGCGAGCGTTCAGGCCGGGGCCGGAATCGTCGCGGACAGCGTTCCGATCGACGAGCACCAGGAGTGCATCAACAAGTCGAAGGCCCTGCTTGCTGCGGTGCCCGGTGCGATCCAGATGACCCAGCAACGACGGTCGGCTTCCGCAGCCGACGGAGCGGTCTCGTGACGGCGTCGACCGCTCGTGACCTGCTCGTCGTCGAGGGCGCTGATGCCACCGACTTCCTCCAAGGACAGTGCAGCCAGGACCTGGCCGCGGTCGCCGTCGGTGCGAGTGCCTGGACCTTCGTCCTCGAACCACAGGGACACGTCTCGGCCTGGTTTCGGGCGACTCGGACCGAATCGGGGTGGCTTCTCGATGTGGACGCTGGCCATGGGGAGGCGGCCGAGGCACGGATTCGCCGATTCATGCTTCGTGTCGACGTCACGATCTCCCGTTCGACCGAGCCTCTCTGGTGCGTCGAGCAGGCGGCCGGGGACCACATCACCGATGCGGTGATCATCGCTCCGAGTCTCGTCGACGGCTACGTCGACGTGATCGGGAATGGGGCGATCGACGGCGCGCTGACGCCGGAGGTCTACGAACGCCTGCGGATTGCTGCCGGCGTACCAACCCACGCGGCCGAGATCGGGGACAAGACCATCCCTGCCGAGCTCGGCGTTGTGGCGATGTCGGTGTCGTTCACGAAGGGCTGCTACACGGGACAAGAGCTGGTCGCCCGAGTCGATTCTCGCGGCGACAACACGCCCCGTCGTCTGCGCATTGTCCGCGGCTCGGGTCCGCTGCCGACTCCGGGTGCCGAGGTTCGTGAAGCCGAGGCTGGGGTCGGGTACATCACCTCGGTTGCGGCGGACGGACCTGGATGGGTGGCCCTCTCGTCGGTCACGCGGGCAGGGCAGGACCTGACCACCGCTTCGCTCGAAGACGGCCAGGCGGTCGAGCTCGAGGTCAGCCCTCTGGAGGAACGCACGCGATGACGGCGACGTATCTCGACGCCATTCTTGATGCCCACCGGGAGCAGGCCGCAGTCGACGCGCGACCGCTCGAGCGTGTCGTCGAGGAAGCAAGGACCTCGCTGCCGGCCCGAGATTTCGCCGGGGCGCTCCGATCGGCCGCGCCGCTCGGCGTGATCGCCGAAGTGAAGCGTCGCTCGCCATCGAAGGGCGATCTGGCCCGAGACCTGGACCCGGCGGCGCTCGCGAGCAACTACGCCGCCGGTGGCGCCGCCTGCGTGAGTGTGCTGACCGACGTCGACCACTTCGGCGGGTCGATCGAAGATCTCCAGGCCGCCCGGGCAGCGATGACGATCCCGGTGCTCCGCAAGGACTTCACCGTGTCACCGCTCGACGTGGCCGACGCTCGCCGAATCGGTGCAGACGCCGTTCTTCTCATCGTGGCCGCACTGGACGATGCTGAGCTGGCGGACTTTCACGCCCTCGCAACCGAGCTGGATCTCGCGGCGCTCGTCGAGGTCCATGACGAGGCAGAGGCGGAACGGGCGATGGCTGTCGGCGCCACGATCATCGGCGTCAACCAGCGCGATCTCCACACGTTCGAGGTCGACACCGCACGAGCCGTTCGGGTGGCTCGCTCCCTGCCTGCAGACGTCATCCGAGTCGCCGAATCGGGGATCCCCGGACCAGAAGCGATCCCCGAGCTGGTCGCTGCCGGCTTCGACGCCGTTCTGGTCGGCGAATCTTTGGTCCGCCATCATGGTCCGGCCGACGGCGTACGTGCACTGATCGCCGCGGCGTCGGAGTGACACCGGGATGGAACAGGACCTCTTCGTCAAGATCTGCGGCATCACCGACGTCGACGATGCCCTCTTGGCGGTCGCGCTCGGAGCTGACGCGGTCGCCTTCAATTTCGTGCCGGGATCGAAGCGCCAGCTGGCCCCGCAGCGAGCCCGCGACATCGTCGCTCGAGTTCCTGGCGAAACGCTGACCATCGGGGTCTTTCGCAACGAAGCGAAGGAACGGGTGGTCGATCTCGTGCATCGCACGGGGTTGCGAGCCGCTCAGCTCCACGGCGACGAGTCGCCGGAAGAGACGGCGTGGATCGCCGCGCGGGTGCCCATCGTCATCAAAGCGTTTGTCGCCGGTACGCCCCAGGCCGAACGCGCCCGGGACTGGGGCGTCGGGACGATCCTCGTCGACGCTCCCGTGCCCGGATCGGGCGAACTCTTCGATTGGTCGCTTGCCGACTCGCTTCCTGTCGATCTCGACGTGATCCTCGCTGGAGGACTCAACCCCGACAATGTGGCCGACGCCGTCCAGCAGGTCCGCCCGTGGGGCGTCGACGTTGCCAGTGGGGTCGAATCAGCTCCGGGCCACAAGGATCCGACAGCGATGCGGCGCTTCATCCAGAATGCGAAGGCCGCTGGACAGGCCGTCGAGCGGACCGAACACGACGTAGCTCGGAGCGGGGATTCTGAGCACACGATGTACGACTGGAATCAGGAGAACGACTGAGATGGCGAATGTGGCTGGAACCGACCGAGCACCGATGATGGGCGACCCCTCGCCTGAGGGTCGCTTCGGGCGCTTCGGGGGGCGATTCATTCCCGAGACACTCGTTCCGGCGTGCCAGGAGCTGGAGAAGGCCTTTCGCAGCGCCTGGGGGGATCCGGAGTTTCGGAGCGAGTTCTCGTCGCTGCTCGCAGACTACGCGGGCCGTCCGTCGCCGATCACCGAAGCCGGGCGAATGGGCGAGGCGCTGGGATATCGGATCCTGCTCAAGCGAGAAGACCTCAATCACACCGGCTCGCACAAGATCAACAACGTGCTCGGTCAAGCCCTGCTCGCAAAGCGCATGGGCAAGACGAGGCTGATCGCCGAGACGGGGGCAGGACAACACGGGGTGGCGACCGCGACGGCAGCAGCGCTGTTCGGGATGGAATGCATCGTCTACATGGGCGAGGTCGACATCGAACGACAGAAGCTCAATGTCTTCCGGATGAATCTGCTCGGCGCCGAGGTCGTGCCCGCCATGAGCGGCTCACGAACGCTCAAGGACGCCGTCAACGAGGCGATGCGCGATTGGGTCGCCACGGTGGAGGACTCGTACTACTGCCTCGGTTCGGCGATGGGGCCGCACCCCTATCCGTGGATGGTCCGAACCTTCCATGAGGTCATCGGCTCTGAAGCACGCGAGCAATGCGCACGCCTGCTCGATGGCGGAGTTCCCGATGTGGTGACGGCCTGCGTCGGCGGCGGCTCGAACGCCATCGGCATCTTCTCGGGATTCGCCGACACCGACGCTGAGCTCGTCGGTGTCGAGCCCGCCGGTGGTGCAGCGGTGGGGCGTCGAGTCCCTGGTGTCGTTCACGGCTCGAAGTCGTTTCTGATGCAGGACGAGGTCGGTCAGGTGCTCGAAGCCGAGTCGATCAGTGCGGGGTTGGATTACCCCGGGGTGGGTCCGGAACACGCTCACCTCGCGGATATCGGACGCGCCCGGTACGAGCCCGTGACCGACGATGAGGTCGTCGAGGCGTTTCAGTTCATGTCGAAGCTCGAAGGGATCATCCCGGCATTGGAGCCGGCTCACGCCTTGGCATGGATGATGCGGGCCCGTGAGGAGCTGGCCGGCAAGACGGTGTTGTTGAACCTGTCGGGTCGCGGCGACAAGGACGTCGCGCAGATGCAGAAGGTGTTGTCTGGTGAGTGACGAAATCGGGGCGTTCGAGGCGAACCTGCGCAAGCGTCGGGATGCTGGCGGAAAGGTGCTCGTGCCCTACATCACGGGAGGCCTGGGAGACGACTGGCTCGAGACCTTGCGTGCCGTGGCCGACGCCGGTGCAGACGGGATCGAGATCGGTATCCCGTTCTCGGATCCAGTCATGGATGGTCCCACGATTCAGGAGGCCAACGACCGTGCGCTCGATCACGGCGCGACGCCTGCGGGGATTCTCTCCGCGGTGAAGGACGCCGACATTGGCGTACCGCTCGCCGTCATGACCTACTACAACATTGCTTTTCGGGCTGGTGATGTTCGTTTCGCCAACGATCTGGCGGCAGCTGGGGTCTCCGCTGCCATCCTTCCGGACTTGCCGCTCGAGGAGACCGACGAGTGGGCGGCGGCTGCCGATGATGCCGGAATCGAAACGGTGCTGCTCGCCGCTCCCACGGCGCCCGACGAGCGTCTTCCGCGCATCTGTGAGCGGTCTCGAGGCTTCGTCTATGGCGTCGGCCTGCTCGGGATCACCGGCGTGCGCGACGAGCTCGCACAATCCGCCATGGACATCGCTGGGCGGCTGAAAGCCGTGACCGACAAGCCGGTCCTGGTTGGGGTGGGCGTTGGTACGCCCGCTCAGGCGGTACAGGTCTCGACGGTTTCTGATGGAGTCGTCGTCGGCTCCGCGATCGTGAACCGCATGCTTGCGGGAGACGGGCCAGAAGGCGTCGCTGCCCTGGTACGCGAGTTTCGTGAGGCGCTCGATTCGATGTGAAGGATTCGCCCCCGGATCAATGCACAGTGCGTGCGGCGAACCAGGCGAGGTTCATCATGGCGAGTCCGTACACGAACGTCCGAATGTCGCGTTCCTGGCGGCGTGTCGCAACGATCACGAACAACCAGAAGGGTGCCATGATCGCCCACTGGATGAAGACGCCGCGGTCGGTCTCCGGGAGCAGCAGATCAAGCAGAATCTCTGGCACGACGATGAGAACCCCGCGGAGAGGGCCGCAGATTCCCTGGAAGTCGTGGTGACCGTGGAAGGGTTGGGGAATCATGGCCAAGAAGATCGTCATCATCGGAGGCGGAACCGCCGGGATCGGCGCCGCCCGCGCCGCACGGGTGCTTGGTTTGACGCCGGTGCTCGTCACGGACGGCCCGATCGGAGGTGACTGCACCTTCACCGGATGTGTGCCCTCGAAGTCCCTCATCGCGGCAGCGAGACACGGGCTGTCTTTCGATGAGGCCACGGTCCGGATGCGGGCGACCATCGACGAGATCGCATCAGAGGAGGACGCTGCGGCGCTTCGCAGCGAGGGAATCGTGGTGGTCGAAGGGCGGGCCACCATCGACGCGGTCGGACGCGTCGACGTCGGCGGCTCACGTCTCGACGCGGACGAGATCATCGTGGCGACCGGGGCCAAAGCCGCCGTTCCACCGATCCCGGGGATCGAGGAGGTCCCGTTCAGAACCAATGAGACCATCTTCGATCTCGACGCGTTGCCGATCCGTCTCGCGGTTCTCGGCGCCGGACCGATTGGCTGCGAACTGTCGCTTGCGTTCGCACGGTTTGGTTCGACGGTGCACCTCTTCGAACGCGAGGGTCGCGTGCTTCCGGGAGAGGAGCAGGCGGTGTCGGACGTCATCGACCGATCGCTCACGAGGGCTGGTGTCGAGGCGCATGTCGGCACGGACATCATGCGTCTGGGGCGACGGGTTGATGGTTCGATCGAGGTGGTAGCCGACGGCCTGACTGTCGTGGTCGACGAGCTGCTGGTTGCGACGGGTCGGACTCCCAACACCGCCGGCCTTGGCCTGACCGAAGTCGGGGTGTCGATGAACGCACGTGGCCACATCGAGGTCGATGGACGCCTACAAACGTCGGTCACCGGTATCCGTGCGGCCGGCGACGTCACGGGCCTGCTCCCGTTCACCCATGCTGCCGATGAACAAGCTCGGATGGCGGTCGCGCATGCGGTCGGGAAGGGCGCCCGATGGCGCTACGACGCCTCGTCCACCCCGTGGGTAACCTTCACCGCCCCCGAAGTCGCACGTGTTGGGGTCATCGAAGCTGACGCGCCGAGGGGAGCGATGGTCGCGGAACTCCCGCTCTCATGTGTTGATCGGGCCCTGACCGACGACGCGACCGATGGCTTCGTCAAGCTGATCGCCGCTCCCAAGCGGCTCACACGATCCGCCTTTGGAGGACGGTTGGTCGGTGCGACGATCGTCGCCGATCGAGCGGGAGAGATGATCCACGGCCCGGCATTGGCGGCCCGAACGGGAATGTTCGTTGGGCGTCTCGCGCAGACGACGGTCGCCTATCCGACGTGGTCGACCGCAATCCAGCAGGCGGCGGGTCAGTTCTTCCAGCCGGTCAACGGTCTGGCGGCGCGTCCCGCCGTCACTCGCTGACGTTCGACGCGATCTCTTCGGAGAACGCACGGAGGCGTGCGAGTGCGTCCGGGTCGTTCTGGGGAGCAGACTCAGCGAGGTCCGCCTTGATGCGCTCGAAGACACTTGCCTCGACACCACAATCGACGCACGCGTCGAGATGCGCCCGGATTGCGTTCATTCGTCCGTCGTCGAGCTCGCCGTCGAGATAGCTCTGAAGTCTCAGCCCGACCTCACGGCAGCTCATCATTCTTGTTGCCATCAGATCACCTCTTCGGAGGAAGCCTCCAAGTGCTGGCGAATATTCCGTCTTGCTCGATGAAGCCGACTCATGATGGTGCCGACCGGCACGCCAAGCGTGTCCGCTGCCTCTTGGTAGGTCAGTTGGTTGAGGTCGACGAGCTCGACGACGAGACGGAACTTCTCGGGGAGCGCAGCGAGGGCGTTCTCGATGGGTGCGGAGAACTCCTGGTCAAGGACCAGCGACTCGGCGTCTGCTCCGTCGGGCGACTCGTCGGCCACGCGCGACATCGTCTCATCGGGATCGTGCATGAGTTCGGGCCGCTTACGCCGGACCCGGTTGATCTGCGCGTTGCGCATGATGGTGAGCAACCAGGCCCGCGGATAGCGGCCATCGAATCGTTCGATCGCCTTGTAGGCGCGAACGAGTGTGTCCTGGACCAGATCTTCTGCATCGGTCGCGTTCCGGGTGATCGAGCGTGCGACCCGATAGAGCACCTCGAGCTCGGGAACGACGTACTCGGCGAATCGTTCGTCGGCGGAGGTCGAATTGGGCACGGCGGACAGATTAGCGATTGTGGTCTTGTGATTCGGTCACACTTCTGTCGTCGCGGGCGAGTGGATCCGGTTCTGTTGGAATTTCAACGCTCTTTGCGCTTCGAAAGCGCCACTTGCGACGCGTTCCGCACTACGCTGTAACTCGCTTGTAATTTCTCAGATGAACCGCCGACCGGGCGGTTCGGGGAGGACCCAAAGGAACATGAACAAAAAAGAGCTGGAAGCAGAACTCGCTTCGAAAGCAGAAGTCACGCAGGCTCAGGCGGGCGCTGTCCTGGATGCGCTGATGCTGACCATCGCAGATGAGGTCTCGAAGGGTGGCGAGGTCAATATCCCCGGCTACCTCAAGTTCTCCCGCAAGGACACGAAGGCACGCATGGGCCGCAACCCGCGGACCGGTGAAGCGCGCGAGATTCCGGCCGGCACGGCCGTGAAGATCCAGGCCGGATCGAAGCTCAAGGCTGCGGGCAAGGGCAGCTGATCGGTCGCTCAACCGAATCGAAACGAGAAGCGGCGCCTTCGGGCGCCGCTTCTCGGCGTTTTGGCCCGGCGGTCTGATCTGCAAGGATTCGCGGATGTCCGAATTCCCCGCTCCGGCAGAGGTCCTCCCGCACCGCCCACCGTTCCTGTTCATCGACGAGATCCTCGAGCTACGGCCGGCCGAGTACGGGCGCGGGACGTGGACGCTGACTGGCGATGAGTGGTGGTTTCCGGGGCACTTCCCCGGTCGTCCCACCCATCCCGGTGTCTTGATGTGCGAGGCCATCGCACAAATGGGTGCATACACCGTGCTCACCGACCCTGACCGATATCCCGGCAAGTTGCCGCTGTTCGGAGGGCTCGACAAGGCGCGCTTCCGCAAGCAGGTGGGACCGGGAGACACGGTCGAGGTCGAGGCCGAGATCCTTCAGCTCGCCGCTCGCGCCGGCAAGGGGGCAGGCAAGGTCCTGCTCAACGGCGAGGTCGCCTGCAGCGCCAACATCATGTTCATCGTGGTCGACGAGTGATGGGGTCAAGTCTGACATAGCAAGAGGTTCGGCCTCGTCAGCGAGACGGAGCAACCTGTTGCTATGTCAGACTTGACCCCATGGTCAGGCGATGATGTTGACCAGGCGGCCGGGGACGACGATGACCTTGCGGATCTCGGCGCCGTCGATCAGTTCCTGAATGCGGGGATCGGCGAGGGCGGCGGCTTCGAGGGTCGCGTCGTCGGCGTCGGCGGGCACGGTGATCCGTGAGCGAACCTTGCCCTTGATCTGGACCGGGATCTCGATCTCGTCGTCGACGAGCATCGATGGATCGGCGGTCGGGAACTCCGCGTAGACGACCGACGTCTCGTTGCCCATCCGGTTCCAGAGCTCCTCGGCGACGTGGGGGACCAGCGGCGCGATCATGCGGACGAGCGGGTCGGCCACCTCTTCGGGGGTCGGCCTGTCGAGCTTAGTGAGCTCGTTGTTCAGCTCGGTGATGCGGGCGATCGCCGTGTTGAAGCTGAGTGCGTCCATGTCGGTGCGGACCGCATCGATTGTCTTGTGGAGCGAGCGACGCAGGTCGTCCGAGGCCGGGGAGGCGTCGATCGTCAGCTCGCCTGTGTCCTCGTCGACGAGGTTTCGCCAGATCCGCTGCAGGAGGCGCATCGAACCCACGACGGACTTCGTCTCCCACGGCCGGTCCTGATCGATCGGTCCCATGAACATCTCGTACAGGCGCAGCGTGTCGGCGCCGTATTGCTCGTACATGTCGTCGGGCGTGACGGCGTTCTTCAGGCTCTTGCCCATCTTTCCGTACTCACGGCTGACCGGCGCCCCCTCGAAGCGGTACCCGTCGCCCGACTCTTCGACCTCCGCGGCCTCAACGTAGATGCCGCGCTCATCCTTGAAGGCGTACGCCTGGATGTAGCCCTGGTTGATGAGGCGCTTGAACGGCTCCTTCGTCGTCACATGGCCGAGGTCGAACAAGACCTTGTGCCAGAAGCGGGCGTAGAGCAGGTGCAGTACGGCGTGCTCGACGCCGCCGACGTAGAGGTCCACACCTCCGGCGTCGGCGTCGTCGCCACCCATCCAGTACTTCTCCGACGTCGGGTCGGCGACCACGTCGTCGGACTCGGGGTCGATGTAGCGCAGGTAGTACCAGCAGGACCCGGCCCATTGGGGCATGACGTTGAGATCACGTGCATACGTCGTGGTTCCGTCGCCGAAGTCGAATTCGATGGTTTTCCACTCGTCGGCTCGGCCCAGCGGCGGCTCGGGCTGAGAATCCTCATCGAGCTGCCGGGGAGCCCAATCGATCAATTCGGGCAGGTTGACCGGCAACTGGTCGTCGGGGATCGAGATCGGATTGCCGTCGTCGTCGAACACGATGGGGATCGGTTCGCCCCAGTACCGCTGACGGGCGAACAGCCAGTCGCGGAGCTTGGTGGTGACGGTGCCTTCGCCGGCGCCGATCTCGGTCAGGTGATCGATCATGGCTGACTTCGCATCGGCGATCGCCATGCCGTCGAGGAACCCCGAGTTGATCGCGGGACCTTCTCCGATGAATGCGGCGTTCTCGTCCCAATCTGCGGGCGGCTGGACGGTGCGAATGATGTCGAGGTCGAATGCTTCGGCGAACTCCCAGTCGCG
Organism: Acidimicrobiales bacterium; assembly: GCA_020629635.1. Classification (GTDB taxonomy): domain Bacteria; phylum Actinomycetota; class Acidimicrobiia; order Acidimicrobiales; family SHLQ01; genus SHLQ01. The sequence goes on from JAHDCX010000006.1 coordinate 78,023, forward strand.
TTCGTCCTGACCGGGCACCGCCATGATGGCGCCGGTGCCGTAACCCATCAGTACGTAGTCGGCGATGAAGACCGGGATCGAGGTGTCGTTGACCGGGTTGATGGCGTAGGCGCCGGTGAACACGCCGGTTTTGGTCTTGTTCTCCTGGCGGTCGAGGTCGCTCTTCTGCGACGTCGCGTGCCGGTATGCGGCGACGGCGTCGGCGGGGGAGGGCGCACCACCGGTCCAGGCGTCCTTCGTGCCGTCGGGCCACGCGTCGGCGATCAGGTGGTCGACCAGCTCATGTTCGGGGGCCAACACCATGTAGGTCGCGCCGAAGAGCGTGTCAGGACGGGTGGTGAAGACCTGGATCGTGGCGACTTCGCCGGTCTCGTCGCTCGCAGTCGGCACTCGGAAGTCGATGTGTGCGCCCTCGGACCGGCCGATCCAGTTGCGCTGCATGGTCTTGATGCTGTCGGTCCAGTCGAGCAGGTCGAGGTCGTCGAGCAGACGGTCCGCGTAGGCCGTGATCCGCATCATCCATTGCTTCAGTGGGCGACGGAACACGGGGTAGTTGCCGCGGTCGCTTCGCCCTTCGGCGGTGACCTCTTCGTTCGCCAACACCGTGCCCAATCCGGGGCACCAGTTGACGGGCGCTTCGGACACATACGCCAGGCGGTACTCGTGCAGCACCGCTCGTTGCTCGCTGATCGACAGCTCGGCCCATGGGCGACCGCCGGGGGTCGGGCGAGAACCATCCGAAAACTCGGCTTCGAGTTCGGAGATCGGGCGGGCTTTCTGGGTCTCGGGATCGAACCACGCGTTGAAGATCTGGTTGAAGATCCACTGGGTCCACCGGTAGTACGCCACGTCGGTCGTGGCGATGGCTCGACGGTCGTCGTGACCGAGACCGAGCCTGGCCAGCTGGCGGCTCATGTTGGCGATGTTGGCCTCAGTGTTTTCGCGAGGGTGCACGCCGGTCGAGCGCGCATGTTCCTCGGCTGGCAGCCCGAACGCGTCGAACCCCATCGTGTGGAGCACGTTGTGGCCGGTCATGCGCTTGAACCGGGCGTACACGTCGGTGCTGATGAAGCCGAGCGGGTGTCCGACATGGAGTCCCGTCCCGGATGGGTAGGGAAACATGTCCATGATGAAGAGCTTCGGCCGGGTCGCAAGATCGGTTGGGCCGTCGGCGGGGCCCTCGGTGAGGGAACCGGCGGGATTCGGGGTGTGGTACGTGCCCGCGTCCTTCCAGCGCGCCTGCCACGTCGTCTCGATCGTGTCGGCGAGCTGCGCGTCGTATCGGTGCGCAGGCGTTTCGCGTTGCTGCTCAGTCACCCGGGGAAGTGTAGGAGTGGCGCTAGCGTCCTCGGTCGATGTTCGGTTCTCGAAAACGTCCTGCGGCTCGGGTGCTGCTTTTCGATCGGGACGCTCGGTTGTTCATGATCAACTCGATCGATCCGGCGGACCCGTCCAAGCCCGCGTGGTGGGAGATCCCGGGTGGGGGAATGGACCCTGGCGAGACGAGCGAGCAAGCAGCAGCGAGAGAGATCGTCGAAGAGACGGGCATCACCGAGTTCGAACTCGGCCCGTGCGTGTGGACCCAGGAAGTCCAGTTCACCTTTGCGGGGATCTACTTCGATTCGCAGGAATGGATCCACGTCGCCCACTGCGACGGAGGCGACTACGCCCCGAAAGGCCTCGAGTTCTTCGAAGCGCTGGCATTCAAGGGCGCAAAATGGTGGGAGGTCGACGACCTGTTGGCGTCAACCGACCCGGTGCTTCCGCCCCGCCTTCGCGAGTTCATCAAACCCATCGCCGACGGCACCCTCCCCGAAACCCCCATCGACATCAGCTGAATGGGGTCAAGTCTCAACAAGTAACAAGACCAAGACCTTGTTACTTGTTGAGACTTGACCCCACAGAGCCGCAGCGAGCCTGCGGCGAAGTCTCAGCGCTGGTCGAAGACAACTTTGACGCTGCCGCGTTGGCCGGCTTCTGCGGCGTGGCGGATGGCGTCTCGGTAGCGGTCGAGCGGATATGCGGCCGACACGAGCTTGCCCAGGTCGGCGTCGGCGGCGAGCTCCATCGCCCGCTCGAACGAGGAGATGCGCTGACCATCAGGCCAGACGTCGGTGCCGTAGGTGTACGCACCGACCATCTCGGTCTCGCGGTGCCACAGGCCGGTCAGGTCGACCTTCACCTTGCCGGGCATACCCACCATCAGGACTCGCCCGCGCGGCTTGGTGATGCCGATGGATTGCTCGATCGAACCGGCGTTGCCGATGGCGTCGACCGTGATGTCAGCGCCACCAGACACGTGGTCGCCGAGCATCGCCGATCCGGTGATTCGGCGGACCGCACGAACGACTTCGCCCGGCGCAACGACGGTGTCGGCGCCAAGCTCGGCGGCGAAACGCTTCTGGATCGGATATTTGGCGACGGCCACGATCTCGGTGGCGTTGGTGTACCGCCGGAGTGCGGCGATGGTCACGAGCCCCATGGTGCCGGCGCCGAGGACGACGGCGAGACCGCCGTCGACCAGCCGATCGGCGGCCTTGGCTGCGGCGTGGACACCGCCCGCGGCGGGCTCGAGCATGACCGCGGCTTCGTCGCTCAGCGAGTCGGGAACGGCATGGAGCTGGCTGCCGTGCGCCACGAGCTCTTCGCCCCAGCCACCACCGGTGTCGGCACAGAAACCCACCTGAATGCCGTCACGGATGGTCCCCCCGATGAGATAGCCGTAGTCCTCGCCATCGCCGGGCGCGGCGCCGTCGAAGGCCGGTGCCTGCTCTCGGGCTTCGGGGCCCAGGACCGGTTCGAGCACGACACGGTCGCCTGCTTCGGTCGTGCCAACCACCTCGTGGCCCGGCACGAAGGGAAAGCTGACGAGTTCGTCGAAGTAGCCCGACGAGTGCCCGTCGATCGTGGACAGGTCGGAGCCGCAGATGCCGGTCAGCGCCGGCCGTACTCGTTGCCAGTCGTCACTGGGTAGCGACGGCGGGTCGATGTCGGTGAGCGTGAGGGGGCCGACGGCGGCGCCCGTACCGGGCATGATGCGGCTGGCGACGGCCGCAGCGGCATATCGACCTTCACGGCGTTCGAAGAGGAGGGCTTGCACGGCTCAAGTCTGCCCGGAGTCGGGGTTCGGCTCAATCCGGTGCGTCGGGCAGACGTGGGCCGACGAATGCCTGCCACCGGACGGCGAAGCTTGACTACTATATAAGAAGTTATATAGTAGTCTCATGTCCTTGCCCCACATCCTTCTCGGGCTGCTCGAGAGGCCGCAGTCCGGCTACGACCTGCGACGGGCCTTCGAAGGCGGCGCAGCGCACTACTGGAGTGCTGAGCTCAGTCAGATCTATCCCGCGCTGAAAAAGCTCGAGGCAGCAGGCCACGTGACGGCGACCGAAGTCGTCTCGCAGAAGGGCCCGTCTCGCAAGGTCTACGAACGCACGGACAGCGGACGCAACGAGCTTGTCGCATGGATCCGGACGGGCCCCGCTGAGTCGGCATCCCGCTTGGCGTACGTAGGCCAGATCGAGTTCGCCCATGTGGTCGGCGACCTCGCGGTGACGACACGGCTGATCGACACCTTGGAGGTCTCGTTCCAGTCGCTCCACGATCTCCTTGTCGATGTCGAGGCCGAGCTTCGGGAACAGACACGAACCCCCCGGGTCCTGCACGAACTCATTGCGGTGCAGCTCGGCGTGGCGACGCTGCGAGCGCGACTCGACTGGTGCGAGGACGCCCGCGAACTACTGAAACGGGCGTCATGAGCCTGCATGAGACCCTTCTGCTCGCACACATCTCGGTCGGGACCGTGGCCCTCATATCCGGGATCGTTGCGGCGTCTACGCGCAAAGGCGGCCGTCCACACCGTCAGGTCGGACGAGTCTTCGTGATCGCCGGATGGGGCGTCGTCGTCACGGCGCTGATCTCGACGGCATGGGCGCTCATTGGGATCGACTCGTTCATCGGCAACGACTTGGCGTCGGAGTCCGACCCCGATCGGGTCCGGGCACTCGTCCGGTTGTTCGTCGGCGTCCTCGGTGGGCTCGGGCTCTTGGCCGCTGGAGATCTCGCAGTCGGCACGTCGACGATTGGATTCGGCGTGCTGCCTCGGGTCGGTCGCCAGGCCCTCGCCTGGGCGACCACCGTCGCCGGGGTACTACTGGTCGCTGCGGGGATATGGGCGCTCTCGGGTGTCGTCGGCTCGCTCGGATGGTTCGGCATCGGCGTGGGTTCAATCGCCATTGGAGAGGGCTGGGGGTCTCGTGATGGGGTGACAACGTTCCGGACCCTCGAAGCGCACATCCGAGGCATGCTCGGCGCGCTGACCGCGTTCGCGGCAGCGTTCTCGATATTCGGCTTCGGTCGATTCGTGTCGTTCAACCTGGTCGAAGGAGACCCACTCGGCATCATCCCGGTCGTGGTCGTTGCCGTTGGTGGCTGGGCTCTGACCCGCTGGTGGATCGGGAGGCTCGACTCACTGCCCGATACGGGGATGCCCAACGCATAGATCGAACTATCGTCACGGTCCATGAGCATCGAGTGGGCGGTCCAGGTGCAGGGGCTGCACAAGTGCTTCGGCGACAAACACGCCGTTGCGGGTGTCGATCTTGCCGTACCCGCCGGAACGTTCTACGGGCTCCTCGGACCGAACGGCGCGGGCAAGAGCACCACGTTGTCGATGATCACGGGGCTACTCCGCCCCGACGCGGGCTCGGTCATGGTGAGCGGAATGGACGTATGGGCCGACCCGGTCGCTGTCAAAGCCTCGATCGGTGTGGTACCCGAGACGCTCCTGTTGTTCGAGCGACTCTCCGGCCGAGAGCTTCTCGACTACGTCGGACGTCTTCGTCGTCTCGATCGCAACACTGTGACCGAACGACGCGAACAGTTGCTCGATGTGCTTGGTCTCACCGACGAAGCCGACAAGCTCGTGGCTGATTTCAGTCAGGGCATGCGCAAAAAGATCTCGCTCGCTGCGGCGTTGCTTCACGCGCCTCGCGTGCTGTTCCTCGACGAGCCATTCGAATCCGTCGATCCGATCTCTGTCCGCCACATTCGCACCCTGCTCGACACCCTCGTGCATGGCGGAGCGACCATCATCTTCTCGAGCCACGTGATGGCGACGGTGCAGTCGCTGTGTGACCACGTCACGATCCTCGATCACGGACTGGTGGTGGCGAGCGGGACGATGGCGGCGGTGTGCGGAGACGGATCGCTCGAAGATGCGTTCGCAACGGCGGTCGGAGCGGAGAATCTCGACGCCGCGAGCCTCTCGTGGTTGGCGGGTCAGCGAGCGATCGAGGTCGAGGCCGATGCCCACGACTGAGCTCACCCGTCTCGTCGTCGGCCTGAAGCTGCGCCTCCTCGCATCGGGCTCCGGGCTTCAGACGTCGCTGCGGATGCTCGCTTATGCCGTCGCATTGCTTGTCGGCAGTGGAGTCGCGGCCGCAGTGATCCTGCGGGCGGACCGCACCAATGCGTCTGACGAGCTCATGTTCTGGCTCACGGTTCTCGCACTGGGCTGGTTGGTCACTCCGTTGCTCCTCGGAGGAGGCGAAGCAACGCTCACCGTCGATCGCTTCTCACTCTTCCCAATCACGGTCCGACAGCTCAACGTGGCGATGGTTGGTGCGTCGCTCATCGGTGCGCCGGTCCTCGGGACCGCAATCGTCCTCGGAGCGATCCTGGGCCGGGCGACCGACGCAGTCTCGGCGGTCGTCCTCGCGTGTTGCGCGCTGGTCATGTTGACGACAGTCGTCGTCGGGAGTCGACTCGGGATCGCGTTGATGTCGGCCGGGCTCCGCGGCCGAAAGGCTCGAGATGGCGCGGCACTCATCGTTGCCGTGATCGCGATGCTTGCGGGCTTGGCATTCCAACTCGGCTTCTTCATCGTGGAGTGGCTCACGCCCGGTCGGCTCGAAGCCGCCAGATCGGTCCTCCGTTGGTTGCCGTTCGGGTGGACACCCGAGGCAGCAGGTCGGGCCAGCGATGGGCAGGTTGTCTCGGCATTGCCCTTCTTGGGCGCAGGGACCGTTTGGCTCGGGGCAGTGTTCGAGCTGTGGAGACGAACGACCGATCGGTTGTTCACGGGCGCGGCGACCGCAGCGGCGATCGTGATCGACCGCCGTTCGAGAATCGAGGGCGTGATCGCATCCGTTGCGCCGCCTGCCGTCGAGGCGTCGTGGATGCGTGCGCTGCGCCAGATCCGACGAGACCCACGAGAGCTCGCGCAGTTTGCCGGGTTCATGCCGCTCATCGTGATCATGGCGCTGCCATCACTGGACCTCATCCGCCAGGGCGACCCTCGAATCGTGCTTGCCTCGTCGATGCTTGGTCTGATCGTGGCGTTCACGTCGATGAACATGTTTGGGATGGACGGTCCGTCCTTCGCTGTTGACGCGCTGGCCTCTGGTGATCTCACGCCAGTCGTCCTCGGCAAGGCGCTGGCCCGTGCGACGCTCGGGATCGTGCCGGTCGTCGTCGGTGCCGCGGGCCTGGCGGCGTACACCGGTGGGTGGCACTTCGTTATCCCCAGCGTGCTGATCGCGACGACGGCGCTCCTCGCGGCGCTCGCCGTCTCCGTGTACGTGACGGTGCGGTATCCCTTTGTCGTCCCGGAAAAGACGATGTCGATTGGCATGCAAGGCAACCAGGGGTGTCTGCCCGGGTTGATGAGCATGATTGGGCTGTTCGTGGCGCTGGTTATCTCGGCGCCGGGTGTTGCAGCGACAACTGCAGCTTCAACTCTGGTCTCTGCGCTTCTCGGCACCCTCGTCGGCGTGGTCAGCGTGGCATACACGTTGTGGATCTTCGTGTACGTCGTGAAGACGAGCGGTCGTTGGGCCTCGTTGCACGTCCCGGAGATGGTCGAAGCCCTGTCATTTCGTAGCTGAGCAGGACGTCGCCGATGCTGGCCCTCAGCGGTGGTCGTCGGTACTCTGCTCCTCCGTAACCCGCCCCGCACTGGTCCCGGTCGCCGCTCACGCCGCCACCGGCACCGGAGAGGACCATGATGAGAATTCTCTGCGCCGACGCGCTCGCCGACGAACTGCTCGACCCGCTCCGAGCCCAGGGGCACGACGTGCTCGTCGAACCCGACCTCGGTGCCGACGACCTGCCAGACCGACTCGCTGGCGGAGGAGTGGACGTTCTCGTCGTCCGCAGCACGAAGGTGAGCTCCGAGGCGATCGCGGCAGCCCCCGAACTCGGGCTCGTTGTGCGAGCCGGTGCCGGAACCGACAACGTCGACAAAGAGGCGGCTTCGGCCAAGGGTGTGTACGTGGCGAATGTTCCGGGCCGCAATGCGGTGGCCGTCGCCGAACTCACGATGGCGCTGCTGCTTGCGATCGATCGTCATGTGGCCGACGGTGTCGCCGACCTCCGGGCCGGCGAGTGGAACAAGGGCCGATACTCGAAAGCCGACGGGATCTACGGCAAATCCATGGCGATCCTCGGCGTGGGCGACATCGGCCTTGCGGTGGCCGAACGCGCTCGAGCCTTCGGGATCGACGTGATCGCCCAGCGCAAGCCGGGGCGTAGCGACGCCGCACTTCAGCGCATTCGCTCAGCGGGAGTTCGGCTCGTCGACACCGTCGACGAGATGCTGGCAACGGCCGACATCGTCAGCGTCCACGTACCGAAGGCCGCCGAGACGATCGGCATGTGCGACGCCGACTTCTTCTCGAAGATGAAGTCAGACGCGATCTTCCTCAACACGTCGAGAGGCGACGTCGTCGACCAGTCCGCGCTGCTGGCTGCGCTCGATGGTGGCCTCCGAGCAGGACTCGACGTGTATCCCGGTGAACCGTCAACCAAGAGTGGCGAATGGGAGAGTCCGCTCGCCGCGCATCCCAACGTCGTTGGTTCGCACCACATCGGGGCGTCCACCGCGCAGGCGCAGCGGGCTGTTGCCGAGGGCACCGTCGCAGTGATCGAGCGATACCTCGCCGGGGAGATCACGAACTGCGTGAACCTCGTCGACGAGCAGCTCGGTTCGGCCGTGCTCGTCGTACGACATCTCGACAAGGTGGGCGTACTCGCAAAGGTCTTCGAGTCCCTGCGCCGGAGCGGGATCAACGTCTTGCAGATGGAGAACCAGCTCTTCGTTGGGTCTGTCGCGGCAGTGGCGACGATCAACATTGCCGCTCCTGCCACCGAGGAAACCATCGCCATGATCGGCGGTGACGACGACGTCCTCGCGGTCTCCCAGACGGTTCGGGAGGTCTGATGGTCGGGCTCGCAGCTTTTGACGGCGCACACATCCGGGCCGACTTCGTCCGCCGGGTCCCGGCGCCCGCGTTCGACTCGATGTCGGGCGCCGAACGCACGGAGTATTTGGCGACGCACCCAGAGAGCTACACGCTCGTCACCCGGTCCCCAGGCGACGGAGGCCCAGAGGACGACGCCGACCCCCAACGGCTCATCGATCTCGGCGGTGCAGCCCTCGATCGCATCGTCGAATCCGGTGCCTTCAGACCCTCAGATGGACCCGTCATGTACTTGTACCGCATGCAGCTCGATGGGCATCGCCAACTCGGCGTGGTGTCGCTCGTGGCGGTCGATGACTACTTGCAGGGACGCGTCAAGCGGCACGAACGGGTCAGCAGCGAACGTGCACGTCATCTGTCGAACCACTTCGAGCAGCTGGGCGCGCAATCGAGCCCCATCGCACTGGGCTACCGGGCGATGCCGTCCGTGCGCGCGCACCTCGATGAGATGCTCGAGCGACTCCAGCCGGTTGTCGACTTCGTGTCGGGCGACGGGCTCGAACAAACGGTGTGGGTCGTCGACGACCCGAACGATCACGAGCGCCTGTCCGCGGCTTTCGCCGACACCGAGCTGTACATCATGGATGGACACCATCGTGCTGCTGCCGCCGGCCAGCTCCGCGAGCGGGCCGAAGGGCCGGCAGCGGACTGGATGTTGGGCGTGCTCTTCGCTGATGACCGGATCAACATCGAGCCCTTCCACCGTCGGGTTCGTCTCGCCCCAGATGATGATCCGTCCGAGGTCGCAAGTCGGCTCCATGATGCGCTGGATCTTCGTGAGGACCCGAGCATGGCCACTGAGCTGCCAGACGGGCTCGGGGAGGTCGGCGTCCACCTTGGAGGCAGGTGGTACCGCGGCACCTTGCCGCCACCCAGCGGGGATGTACTGTCCGGAGTTGACCCGGTTCGTCTCCAGCGGACCGTGATCGGTCCTTTGCTCGGTGTCGACCCCGAGCACGGGGCGGACCGCATTGGGTACTTTCTCGATTCGGCCGATCGCGTGGCACTGGCGAGCGCTTCCCCAGATGAGGTGCTGTTTGTCCTGTGCCCGGTCGAACCTCGTCAGGTGTTCGAGGTCGCCGATGCGGGCCTCGACATGCCGCCCAAGTCGACCTACGTGATGCCCAAGCCTCGCTCAGGTGTGTTCTTGCGCCGCTTCTGACGGCCGCCAAATGGGGGTCAAGTCTCAACAAGTAACAGGCGCCTGTTACTTGTTGAGACTTGACCCCACGGGCGTGACCTCGTCCCAGCCGCGGACGGAGTTGATCCGGAACACGCGGTCGGCGGCGAAGAGCTCGTCGACCATGACGATCCGTTCGGTCAGCTGCCCGCGCTCGAGGAGCTCCTCTCGGAGGGTGCCGCCAAGCAGGCCGCTGGAGCGGGCGGGCGTGACGAGGGTGCCGTCGATCTCGAGCACGAGGTTGGCGATGCACGTTTCGGTCAGCTCGCCTCGGCGATTCCACAAGATGACATCGGATGCCGCAGGAAATCGAGCCATGGCGTCGTCGTAGCGCGTGCGGATCGTCGTCTTCCACACCAAGAACTCGTCGTACGGATCGGTCGGTTCGGTGTCGATCGGAAGGTTGATGGGGTCGTCTCCCGATGACGGCAGCGGGCCGACCTGCAGCGAGGCTGTCCCGTGCGCGTCGATCAGCAGACGCAGCAGCACGGGCGTGTCGGACCGCACGCCATCGAGGAGCGCCATCACTTTGTCCATGTCGACGTGAATCCCGAAGTGGTCCCCGGTGGCAAGCAACCGATTGATGTGGCGCTGGCGAAGTGAAACCCCGCCGTCGGGAGTCCACGCCATCGTCTCCAAAAGGTGCAGCGGCTTTCCGGCCCGAGCGAGGACACGTGACTTGTGTTCGGCCTCGCGCCACTCGTCCTCGGCATCGGAGTCCCAGACGATCCCGCCGCCGACCCCGTACGTGCCCGCTCCGGCCTCGATGTCGAGCCAGACGCTGCGGATGATGACATTGGCTTCGATCCGGCCATCTGGCGCCATCGTGAGCACCGAGCCGGTGTAGACGCCGCGAGGCGAGCGTTCGAGGTCAGCGATGATCTCGGTCGTGCGGTACTTGGGTGCACCAGTGATCGATGCAATCGGGTACAGCGCATCGAGGATGCCCAACAGGTCGGCGTCGGACTCGCCGACGACGGTCGAGGTCATCGTGTGAACGGTGGGGTAGTGCTCGACGGTGAGGAGGTCGGGCACCTTCACCGTTCCGACGTCCGCGATGCGGCCGAGGTCGTTGCGCACCATGTCGACGATCATGACGTTCTCGGCGCGATCCTTCAGGCTCGCCGAGAGTTCATCGGCGATCTCGGCGTCACGAACAGGATTGAAGTGCCGGGGTCGGGTGCCTTTCATGGGTCGCGACGTGATCGTGCGTCCGATTCGGGTGAAGAACAGCTCGGGGGTGGCCGCGCACAGGGCATGGGAGCCGAGGTGGATGAACGCGTCGTGCGCGGCATTCTGCCCTCGCGACAGCGCTGCAAAGAGACCTTCGGCCGAACCCCAGAAGCTTGCGGTTCGTCGGACGGTGTAGTTGACCTGGTAGGTCTCGCCCGAACGGATGTGTTCGCGTACCGCTGCGATCGCATCGCCGTACGCGTCTTCGGTTTGATCGGCCGTCCACTCCGAAATCTCGAACGGGCCATCCAGCGGCCCGTCGGATGCGTCTGGCGAGTCGAAGATGCCGACGGCAACGAGGGGAGTGGTGGCGTCACGTTTGGAAACGACAGCTGGGTCAAATGCCGGGCCGGCGTCGTAGCTGAGCAGGGTCACCGCCCACTTGCCGTCCGCGACTGCGTCCTGGGCTCGCTCAATGACGGTCCGCACCTCGTCGAGCGTCCACGCACAGAACGACGCCGTTGGATTGGCGAACCGGTGCCAGGCGCGGTCATCGCCGAAGCGAAGCAGAGCAACGTCGACACGGGTGCTGGGATTGGCGGTGACTTCGGGCGTCGGCACTCTCAGAGCGTAAACCGGCTCTCCGTAGAGACCGTTCACCGGTTATGGTCGAAGGCATGGTGTATGAGGCGCCCGAATGGCATCCGGCGTTCGAGGAGTATTGCGAGACGATTTTCGAACTCGCCGAAGACGGCCTCGAGGTCAAACAGGCGCGCATCGCCGACCGCCTCGAAGTGTCTCGTCCCGCCGTCTCGGAGATGATTCGCAAGCTCGAACGTGAGGGCTTGGTCGCCGTCGACACGTCGGGTGACATCTCGCTGACCGACGATGGGACCATCCTTGCCCGGCGGGTCGTTCGCCGGCATCGCCTCGCCGAGCGCTTCCTGACCGATGTGCTCGAGTTGTCGTGGGCCGAGGCCCATCACGAGGCTGGCAAGTGGGAGCACGTGATCAGCCCGGTCGTCGAAGACGCGCTCGACCGCGTGCTCGGCAGCCCGACCACCTGTCCGCACGGCAATCCGATTCCGGGCTCGGACTATGTCCGTCCCGACGACGCGCTGCCGCTTGGCAACATCGAGGTTGGTGGGGGATTCACCGTGCAACGCATCCCCGAGGAGCTCGAATTCGAGCCGGGGCTGCTCGAATACCTCGAAGAGGTCGGCGTGACACCCGGGCGCACAGGCACCGTGACCGCATGTTCGCCGGACGGCACGACGACGGTCGACATCGATGGCCGACCCTTCGGGATCGGGCCCTTCGCCGGCGAACGCATCCTCGTGACCGCCGGTCAGACCAGCTGACGGCTGTTCTCTTGCTCAGTCCCGGCTTGCGGGCCGGATGATCAGGAACCACGTCGCCACGAAGGAGAAGACGACGAGGCTGAGTGCCATTAGCCCCGCCTCCGCGAGGAACGACTCGCTGAACGATCCGAAGATGCGCGTGGCGAGGGTCTCGAATCCGATCGGCGTCAGCAGCAGGCTGATCGGCAGCTCCTTCATGGTGGACAGGAGGACGAGTCCCGCAGCTCCGAGTGCGCCGGGCCAGATGAGCGGCAGATCGATGGAGGTGAGGCGCCGCAGCGGGTCGGCGCCAGCCATTCTGGCGACGTCATGGAAGCGATCCGGGACGAGTTGGACGGCGACGAGGGTGGCACCCATGGCCAGGGCAACGAATCGGACGACGTAGGCAGCGATCAGGGTGATCATCGAATCGTCGAAGGTGGCGAAGGTCCAGTCCGATTGAAGGATCCAGAACTTCGCGGCAAGGGCGACGAGGAGGCCTGGCAGGGCGAACGTGGCGATCGCCAATGCGTGTGCGGCCGATCCAACCCGACTCTGGTGTCGGGCAACGAGCAACGCGATCGGTAGGACGGCGAGGACGGCGAGTACTGCAGTGACTGCGCTCACGGCAACCGTGTTGAGCGTGGTCCCCGCCATTTCGCCGACATCGATGGTCAGGCCTCGACCGCCGCGTTGGGCACGATCGAATCCCCTGATGCTCCAGTCGAGGAGCGCGGCGACCGGAATGACCAAACCGGCGAGCACGAGGATCGACACGAATCCGAGCCCCATCCAGCGTCCGCGGCCAAGCGGGGTCCGGACGGGGGTGAGGTTGCGAACAGTCCCAACGCGGGGTTGTCGGGCGTTCGCCCACCGTTCCGCGGTCACGACGAGCGCCGCAAGGACGAGCAGGATCAGGGCGAGCGCGAGCGCCACCGGCCGGTTGAACCCGGTGAAGTTGGCCTCGATCGCCCGAGTCAGGGTGTCGTAACGGAGGATGGCGACCGCACCGAAGTCACTGATCGTGTAAAGGAACACGAGCAGGGTTCCTGCCGTGATTGCGGTCCGGGCCTGCGGGACGATGATGCGCGTGAAGACGTGCAATCCGCTGTTGCCGAGCAGTCGGGCGCTCTGCTCGATGGATCCCGGAAGTCGACGGAAGCGTGCCGCCACCGAGAGATGCACGTACGGGTACGTGAAGATTGTGAGCACGTACCAGGCGCCCCAGAGTCCGTCGAGAGCGGGAATCGAGGGAAGCCCCACACCGGTCAAGGCGTCGTCGATCATCCCGCCGGGGTTGAGGCTTCTGACCATCGCGGCAGCACCGATGAAGGTCGGAAAGACGAGTGGAAGTGCGACGAGGGCGTCGAACACCCGTCGACCGGGGAGGTCGGTTCGGGTGACCAGCCAGGCGGAGACGGTGCCGATGACTGCGCTCGTCACGCTCACCAGCACGGCGAGGACCAGTGTTCGCCGGAGCGGTCCGAGCACCGCGTCTTGTCCGATGAGGCCGATCGGGTCGGCGTCGTCGGTCAGCGCGCGCCAGATGAGATAGGCCGCCGGCAGGACGAAGAACGTCCCCGCAACGGCGGCCGACAACCGAAGTCCGACCGGCGGACGCCGGTCGACCGTGGCGGTCATCCGGTGATGCCACTCGCTTCAATGATCTCGACCGATCGGGCGAGGCCGTCGCCGAGAGAGTCGAAGTCCACGTCGAAATCACTTCCGGAGTCGTCGAGGTCGGGGAGCACGTCGTTGGGGTCGACTCCGGCCGACAACGGGTACTCGAGGGTGTCGTCGGTGATGAACTGCTGGGCACCTTCGCCGAGCAGGAACGAGAGGAAGGCCTGGGAGTCGTCGACGGCGTCGGAGGATGCGGTGATACCGCCGGCGGTGACGATGACGAGCGAACCGATGTCGTCGCCATCGAACACGTGATTCTCGGCCCGGTGGTCGGGTCCGATCGCAGCTGCCTCTTGGAAGTTGTAGTAATGGTTGACGAGGCCGAAGTCGAACTCGCCTCGGCCGACGGCGTCGACGGTCGGCCGGTTCGATTCGGTCACGATCGCGTCGTTGGCGACCATATCGGCGAGCCACTGTGTGGCGACGTCATCGCCTTCTTGGGCCCGGAAGACGGTGAACCAGTCGAGGAACGATCCGTTCGTCGCCGGAATCGCGACCCGGCCGCGGTAGGTCTCGCCGGTGAGGTCGAACACGGACGAGGGGAGTTCGTCGTCGGAGACGTTGTCGAGGTTGTACACCAGGACACGTTGGCGACCGGAGATGCCGACCCAGGTGCCGTCGCCCGCCTTGTTGCCGCTGTCGACTTCGTCCAGGAGGTCGCTGTCGAGCTCCTGGAGGAGTCCTTCGGCCGAGAGGAAGCCCACCGCGCCGGGCGATTTCGACAAGAACACGTCTGCCTGGGTCCGGTCGCCCTCTTCGGCGAGGGCCAGGGCGAGGTCGGTCGGGTCGCCGTAGTTCATGCGGACCTCGATGCCCTCCGCGCAGGCGAAGGCGTCGACGATCGGCTGGATGAGGTCTTCGCTACGGCCAGACCAGACCGTGATCGAGCCTCCGGTGTCGGGGGTGCAATCACCGCTGTGGATGGCGGCTGCGGAGCCTTCGAGCGTGGAGGGGACGGAGTCGTCTCCTCCGCAGGCGGTGGCGAGGACGGTGATGGCGATGAGCGAAGCGAGTCGGCGCATGCGATGAATGTAGAGACCTCCACACGGTTTGTAAAGCGCGCCTAACATCCAAGGTGTGTGACACTTGTCGCTCGCTGCGCGGAGAGCATCCGAGCAACGAGTAAGACGTACGGCACATCGCAGCGGACGTGCACTCGCTACGGTGAAATCATGGCTGCGCACACGCACGATCACTCGCATCCACACATGGTTCACGACCATCGTGCCGTACAGGGCGGGGCTGCCCGAGCGGCGGTGTTCGGCATCTCCGACGGGCTCGTCTCCAATGTCGCCCTCATCTTGGGAGTGGCCGCAGCGACATCGGACGCATCTCCTGTGATGATTGCCGGCGTCTCAGGCCTGTTGGCCGGCGCAGCGTCGATGGCGGCTGGCGAGTACGTGTCGATGAAGGCCCAGAACGAGCTGATCGAACGCGAGCTGCGGATCGAGCGTGAGTCACTCGCCAACAACCCCGCGGGCGAGCTCCGCGAGCTGCAGTCGATCTATGCGCATCGTGGCCTCGACGACGATGCTGCTCTGGCGTTGGCGACTGCTGTTCACGAAGACCCCGACGTCGCCCTCGAGGTTCACGCTCGAGAAGAACTTGGCGTCGATCCCGACGACATCGGCGACCCGACCGGAGCCGCCGCCAGCTCGTTCATCGCCTTCGCAATCGGGGCGATCTTGCCGTTGCTGCCCTGGTTCGTCAGCGAGGGGACGGCGGCCATGATCGCGTCGGTCATCCTCGGCCTCACCAGCGCTGCCCTCGTCGGTGTCGCACTAGCCGTGTTCACCGAACGTTCGAAGCTCCGTACCGCCGCTCGCCAGGTCAGCTGGGCCACTGCGGCGTGCGTCGTCACCTTCGCGGTCGGCAGCCTCCTCGGCACCACCGTCACGTAAACGGGGTCAAGTCTGACATAGCAAGAGGTTCTCGGAGCCGTCTGCGGTCAGGCCAAACCTGTTGCTATGTCAGACTTGACCCCATGTGTCAGCCGATGGCGTCGGGCATTTCGTCCTTGCGTTTGGCGATGAAGGCGAGCATCTCGGCGTCGTAGGCGTCGTCGAGCGGGGGAGCTTCGTAGTCGCTCAACATCTGCTTCCACGTGGTGTTCGCTCGCTGGGCTGCGGTGAGCGAACCTTCGTCGGACCATTGCTCGTAGCTGTTGTTGTCGGCAACCGAGCTCCGGTAGAACGCGGTCTCGAAGTTGGCGAGGGTATGGCCGTTGCCGAGGAAGTGTTGGCCGTGCTCGTTGGTATGAAACGCTTCCATGCCCTGACCGTTCTCGGTCAGGTCGACGCCCTTGGCGTAGACTTGCATGGCGCCGAGCTGGTCGGCGTCCATGATGAGCTTCTCCATCGAGATGGCGAGGCCGCCTTCGATCCAGCCGGCGGCGTGGAGCACGAAGTTCACGCCCGCCTGCATCGTTGGGAGCAGCGTCATTGCGGACTCGTACGCCGCTTGGGCGTCGGGTGCCTTCGAGGCAGTGAACTGGCCGCCCGAACGGAATGGCACGCCGACTCGGCGGGCGAGCTCAGCCATGACGTAGATGGCGAGGCCGCCCTCAGCGGTTCCGAACGTGGGTGCGCCGGTGGCCATCGACATCGACGTTGCGAACGTCCCGAACACGACCGGTGCGCCAGGGTTGGCGAGCTGAACGAACGCCATGCCGGCCAGGGCCTCGGCGAGTGCCTGGGCGCAGAGCGCGCCGACGGTCACGGGCGACATGGCACCCATCAGAATGAAGGGCGAGATCACTGATGCCTGGTTGGCACGCGCGTACACCTCGGCGGCGCCGAGCATCGTGTCGTCCCATTGGAGGGGCGAATTGGCGTTGATGAGGCTGGTCATGACGGTCTTGCCCTCGAGGTCGCCGCCGAAGGCCATCCGGCACAGCTCCACCGAGTCAGCAGCACGCTCCGGTGCCGTCACCGAGCCCATGAGCGGCTTGTCGGAGTACTTGAGGTGCGAATACACCATGTCGAGGTGGCGCTTGTTCACCGGAATGTCGACCGGCTCACACACCGTGCCGCCTGAGTGGTGCAGGTGCGGCAGGCCGTACACGAGCTTCACGACGTTCTGGAAGTCCTCGATCGTGGCGTAGCGGCGTCCCTGGTCGAGGTCGGTCACGAATGGCGAGCCGTAGTTCGGCACGAACACGGTGGCGTTCTCGCCGATCTTCACGCTGCGCTCGGGGTTGCGTGCGTGTTGGATGTAGCTCTTCGGGGCGTTCTCCTGCACGATCTGACGGGCGAGGCCGCGAGGGAAGTAGACGTACTCACCCTCGATACGACATCCCGCTGCTTCGAAACGCTCCAAGGCGGCGGGGTAGCCGTTGAACTGAATGCCGATCTCATTCAGGATCGTCTCGGCGTTGTTCTCGATCGTTGCCAGACCTTCTTCGTCGAGCACACTGACGGGCGGCAGCGTCCGCTCGAGATAGGCCTGGGTCACGGCGCTCGCCGCGGCTCGCTTGGCCTGGCGGGCGGCGCGGCCTCCGCCACTACGACGTCGGGTGCGGGGTTCTTCGCTCATCTTCGTGATCTCTTCATCGTGTTGCGTTGGTTGGGTCAGTTCTCGGCAGCGGCTCGGCGTCGTCGTCGGCGGCCCCCACCTTGGCCCCCGCCACCGGCTGCTGCCGCATTGGCAAAGCGTCGCTCGGGAAGCGCAAGGGCGCCGGAGAGGTGCGGGTACTCCGCCGTTGCATGCGGTATCGCCATGGCGTCGACGAAGTGCTCTTGGAACTTTGCCTCGGTCGCCGTCTCGACCTTCGTGATCGTGGGCACGAGGGCTTCGATGTCCCCACGGGCCGCAGCCGAGAGCAACGCGAGGACGGCACCGGTTCCGGCGGCGTTGCCGGCCGAGGTGACGTGGTCGAGGTCGCAGTCCGGCACGAGCCCCAACGCGATCGCATAGACCGGATCGATGTGGCTCCCGAAGGCACCGGCGAGGCGAATGGTGTCGACGTGGTCGATGCCGCGTCGGTCCATGAGCAGCTTGACCCCGGCATACAACGCGGCCTTGGCCAGTTGGATGGCTCGTATGTCGTTCTGGGTGACCCAGATGTCGGGCACCCCGTCGTGGACCAGGTACTTGAAGGTTCGATCGTCGGCGACGATCCGCGTCGACCGGTCGGCGAGCGTTCCGTCGACCACACCGTCGGCGGAGATGATCCCTGCGAGCATCATTTCGGCGACGATCTCGATGATGCCCGACCCGCAGATCCCGGTGATTGTGATGTCCTTCGTCTGGTGGAGGAACTCCGGTTCGTCGCTCCATGCGTCAGCGCCTATCACCTTGAACCGGGGCTCGAGCGTCTCCGGGTCGATGCGGACCCGTTCGATTGCGCCCACGGTTGCCCGTTGGCCGGAGGTGATTTGCGCGCCCTCGAACGCAGGACCGGTCGGGCTCGATGCGGCGAGCAGTTCCTCGCGGTTGCCGAGCACGATCTCGGCGTTCGTGCCGACGTCGACGATCAGGTGGATGTCGTCGGCCTCGTCTGGCCGCTCGGAGAGGATCGCGCCGGCGGTGTCGGCGCCGACGTGGCCGGCGATGCAGGGGAGTACGTACACCCGGGTGATGTCGCGGCAACTCGTGATGCCCATGAACGGCGCGCGGACTTCGACTGCACCGTCGGTGGCGAGCGCGAAGGGCGCGCCGCCGAGCGGAACCGCATCGAGTCCGAGAAAGAGATGATGCATGATCGGGTTGCCGACCAACACGATCTCGAGGATGTTGTGCGGGTCGATCCCAGCTTCGGTGGCGAGCTGCACGATCAGGGTGTCGAGCGCCTCCTGGATCGCGGAGGTCAGGTCGGCCTCGCCACCCGGGTTCATCATCACGTAGCTGACCCGGCTCATGAGATCCTCACCGAACCGGATCTGCGGATTCATCAGCCCGCTGCTCGCCAACGCTTCGCCAGTCGTCAGGTCGAGAAGGTGGCCAGCAACCGTCGTCGACCCGACGTCGATGGCCACGCCGTGGACCGTGTCATGGAATCCGGCCCATGCGGCCACGATTTCGGATCCGTCTCGGATCGCGACGGTGATCTCGCGGCCTTTGGTCAGGATCGCCTGAATCTCTCGGACGACGGCGAGCGGGGCGACGAGCCCGTCGAGCTCCCATTCGGCCGCCAGCGCGTCGCGTAGGAGGTCGAGTTCGCTGCGCGGGGTCTCCAGCTCCTGCGCCTCGACGGCGGTGAAGTACAGCCGCACGACCGGGTCGATCTCGATGTCGGGGACGTCGAGCCGCTTTCGGACGACTTGGCGGTGGACCTGGCTCTCGTCGGGGACGTCGATGACGACGTCGCCCTCGATGGACGCATGACAACCCAGCCGATGACGCTCTGAGCCGAGCGGTCGTCGACCCCGGTACTCCGACGTCTCGCTCGGACCGGGAGGACTGACGTGGGTTTCGCTCGAGACGATGCCGTGCTTGGCGAAGTCGCCTGATTCGGGCACCACCTGACAGCGTCCGCAGATGCCGCGCCCTCCACAGACGGTGTCGAGGTCGACGCCGAGTTCGCGGGCCGCGTCGAGGATCGTCGTCCCGCGTTCGACCTCGCCCTGTCGCCCCGACGGGGTGAAGACGATGCGTGCGGTCTCGGTCATGCGCGTGGGCGGGTCAGGATCCGGCTGCGGCGCGGCGGCGCCCGCCTCGGCGACGTCCGCCCGCTCCAGCGGCTGCCTCGGCGGGATCGCGGTTGGCCTGAATCCATGCCGCGCAGTTCTCGTCCTGACCGTTGAGCACATCGGCGGCCATGATTGCGGTCTTCACCTCGGTGTGCAGAGGATTCATGATCGCCGACGTCATGCCGGCACCGATCGACATCGCAAGGAACGTGCCCGTGATGTGGTGGCGGTTCGGGAGGCCGAACGACACGTTGGACGCTCCGCAGGTGGTGTTGACCTTGAGCTCGTCGCGGAGCCGTCCGAGCAGCTCGAACACCTGACGGCCAGCGGTTCCCATGGCCCCGATCGGCATGACGAGCGGATCGACGATGACGTCGGATGCCGGGATGCCGTGGTCGGCGGCCCGGTTCACGATCTTCTTCGCAACATCGAATCGAATGTTGGGGTCCTCGCTGATGCCCGTCTCATCATTTGAGATCGCGACGACAGCTGCGCCGTGTTTGGCGACGAACGGCAACACTCGCTCGAGCACCTCTTCTTCGCCGGTGACCGAGTTGATGAGCGGCTTGCCCTCGTAGATCTCGATGGCGGCTTCGAGCGCCTCGACGATCGAGGAGTCGATGGCGATTGGCACATCGGTGACGGCCTGGACTTCCTTGATCGCTCGGACCAGCAGTGCGGGCTCGTCGGCAAGGGGGATGCCCGCATTGACGTCGAGCATCTGCGCGCCGGCCTCGACCTGGGCGATCGCATCGGCGACAACCCGGCTGAAGTCACCGTTCTTCATTTCTTCGGCGAGCAGCTTGCGGCCGGTCGGGTTGATGCGTTCGCCGATCATGACGAAGGGGCGGCCGAAGCCGATGACGACTTCTTTCGTGGCCGAGCTGATGACGGTGTCGGTCATTGGGGGAGGTCCTTCTCTTCGTTGAGATTGTTGGAGGAATCGTCAGGTGTCGGGTCAGCGTCGGGTGCGTAGCCACCCGCACGGACGTAGTCGTTGAGGTGTTCGGGGGTGAACTCCTCTTCGATCTCGGCGACCAGTGCGGCAACGGCGCCTTCGATGTCGTCGGCGAACGCCTCGGGCACGGGGCGGGTGCTCGACCCCATCTCGGCGATGTAGGAGCTCGCGTCCTTCTTGTCCGCAACCATCGCAGCCCGGTCGATCGCCTTCTGGAAGCGCGGCGGTAGTTCGACCTGCACCTTCTGGTCGCCCGAGGTCCCGTTGATCTGTGCGGGGATGTCTCGCCACTGGATGATCTTGAGACTGGGACCACCGCCTCGACGTCGTCGGCTCATGCCGCCCTCCGGATTTCGAGCAGTTGGGTTTGGAGCAGACCTCGTCCGACGTTTGATTGGTCGAATCGGAGGCCGAGTTTCGTCGCGCATTGCTGTGCTGCCTCGATGAGTTCGGGGGTCGGGTCTTGGGCGATGTACAGCAGCCGGGTGTAGTTGGCAAAGTACATCTCGATCAGTTCGGGGTGCTCGGTGAGGCCGAGTGCACCGAAGATCAGCGCGTCCTGGTGGCGGACGAGATAATCGGTGACGTAGAAGGTTCCGAGCTCGGATTCGTGTTCGGCCAGGAAGTTGTCGAGACCGGCGAAGAACGCGTAGCAGTGGTCGCCGGGGAGGCGCTGCGCCTTGGGATGGTGCAGGAGGAAACGGTCGAGCTCTCCGCCGGTTCCGCAGTCGCCGTACCCGATGAGGATCTGGTCGTACTGGTCGCCACGGTCCCGGAGCACCCGGTCGATGTCGGGCACGATGCGATCGGGGCGATTGTGATGCGACGCCGGGAGGAGCTCGACGTCGACGTGGTCCCAGCCGCCGGTTTGGGTGATCTGGCGAATGTCGGATCCCAGCGCGCCGCAGGCGAGCAGCAGGATCCGATCGGGCTCAGGCGGCTGCACGGCGGGCGGCGACGAGTGCGCTTGCCGTTTCTGACGCAACGGCCGCGTCACGGCAGTAGGCATCGGCGCCCACGGCAGTGCCGAACTCCTCGTTGAGGGGAGCGCCGCCCACGAGGACGATGTAGTCGTCGCGCATGCCTCGCTCTTGCAGGGTGTCGATGACGACCTTCATGTACGGCATCGTGGTGGTGAGAAGGGCCGACATGCCGAGGATGTCGGGCTTGTGCTCTTCGAGTGCCGCAATGTACTCGTCGACGTCGGTGTTGATGCCGATGTCGATGACCTCGAACCCGGCCCCCTCGAGCATCATCGCCACGAGGTTCTTGCCGATGTCGTGGATGTCGCCCTTGACGGTGCCGATGACGACCTTGCCGATCGGTTCTGCGCCGGTTTCGGCGAGGAGCGGCCGGAGGATCTCCATGCCGGCCTTCATCGAGTTGGCGGCGAGCAGCACCTCGGGGACGAAGAGAATGCCGTCGCGGAAGTCGATGCCGACGATTCGCATGCCTTCGACCAACGCATCGTTCAGCACCTGATCCGCGCTCCAGCCACGCTCGAGCAAGATGTTGGTGCCTTCGACGATCTCGTCACCGAGACCGTCGTACAGGTCGTCGTGCATCTGCGCGGTGAGCTCGTCGTCAGGCAGATCGGCGAGAATGATTTCTTCTTCTTCTTCGGCGTCGGACACGCGGTGCCTCCTCGACCTGGCCGCCGCAGCGGCTGTTCCACATTGTGGAACTGTACCGTATCATGAAACAGGCTCGAGGTGAAGAGTCGAGATGTCGAGCTCGCCGAATGGACTCAATGAATGGGTCGGCGCGCCGATCTGGAAACGGGAACTTCTTCCCACTTCCCTTCGAGACCACGGGACCGAAAAACGTGTCAGTAATCTCGCGGCGCCTCTTGCGCCGCGTCGCCATCGTCACGACAGGAACCAGTGTCCTCGTCGCGGCCTTGTGGACACAGACCTCACCCTCCGTGACCGTGGCGCTGATGGGTCTGCTCCTCGTGGTGGTGCTCGTCGCCTTCGGCTCATCGCTCGACCGAACTCGTCGTCTGCTCAACGCGACGCGCGACCCGATCGCACGCGACCGATCGACTCGTGTGGGTCTCGCGGAGTCCGTCGGCCTTCGCGGAGACGCCGACAAGCAAGGACTTCTCAGCGAACGGATGCGCCGAAGTCTGCGGCTCCGCGACGACGAATCCGCCGTGCTCGAGCTGATCGCCGCGGATACGGACACACCAGTCGTCTTGCGAGCAATCACCCAGCTGCTCGCGAACCAGTTTCCCGGTGCGCAGTTCAGGGTCGCGAGCGGGGTGACGACCGAGACCACCGAAGCCGACTGTTCGTGGCTGATCTCGCCGCCCAGCCAGAACGACCGGGGGTGGACACTGGAGGCCGCAGTGGGCGAGGCGACGGTTGAGTTCGACCCCGAGGTGATCTCGTTGGGTTCTGATCTGGCTCGACTGGCTCTGGACAAGGCCAGAAGTCGGCGAAGCCTCCGGTACCTGGCCGATCACGACGCCTTGACCGGCCTCCTGAGTCGCCGCGCGGTACTTCAGGCGCTCGATGCGGCAATGCACAGTGCCCAGAAGATCGGCTTGCTGTACGTCGACATCGACCACTTCAAATCGATCAACGATCGGTTCGGGCATCAGGCGGGGGATGACCTGCTCGTCGAGATCTCTGAACGATTGCGAGAGGACGCAGCCGAGTCGACGTTCGACGTACGGATCGGCCGTCTCGGCGGCGACGAGTATTTGGCGGTCGTCACCCGAGCGGACCGTCGCGAGATGGACACGTTCGCAGAGCGCCTGGCCTTTGCGATGCGGGCCCCGTTCAACATCGGGGGCGTCACGATCTCGACCAGCTTGAGCATCGGGTCGTCGTTTACCGACACACCCGAGCTGACCTCAGCCGAGGAGCTTCTCCGGGAGGCGGACGTCGCGCTCTATCAGGTGAAGCGGCACGGCCGGAACGCCTATCGCCGCTTCGACGAGGAGCTGCGATCGTGGTCGCGCGAACAGCAGGAGCTCGAGGACGACCTCGCCGTGTCGATCTCGAAACGTTCCGGGATCCATGCCCAATTCCAGCCTCAGTTCGACCACGAGCAGACGCTCATCGGGTTCGAGGCGCTCGGGCGGTGGTACCGACAGGGCGTCGGGCTCGTTCCGCCTGACCAGTTCCTCGGTGTTGCTGCCGAGCGAGGCCTGATGGCGGACTTCGACCACGAACTCTTTTCCCACGTCGCAAATGTGCTGGGCCAGCTACGCCGAGACGGACGCTCGTTCGGACTCGTGAGCGTCAACGTGTCCGCAGAGCGTCTCGAGCGCGACGACTTCGTCGATTCGACGCTCGACCTGATGCGAGGGTCCTCGATCGATCCGCACTCGCTCATCCTCGAGATCACCGAATCGTCGTTGCTGCGCGATCTCGCCGAACGTGGCGCTCGCCTCGAAAAGCTCCGGTCCTGGGGCGTCCGGATTGCGGTGGACGACTTCGGCACCGGCTATTCGTCGTTGTCGTATCTGCGGCGGCTCCCGGTCGACATCGTGAAGCTCGACAAGGAGTTCGTCGGCGACATCGACACGTCCGATCAGAGTCGAGCGATCGTTCGAGCGATTCTCGATCTCGCAAGCGCGCTCGAACTCACGGTGGTGGCCGAAGGTGTCGAACGTGAGGCGCAGTTCGAGATCCTCCGCGACCTTGGCTGCGACATCTTCCAGGGCTACCTGTTGGGAAAGCCGCTCACGCTCGACGACGCGAAGGATGTCGCCGAGCGCACGTTCGAGGTCGAAGACACCCAGCCGACGGTCGACTGGGACTCGCTCGGGTCGATGGCCGTCGAGTTGTCGACGGACCTCAAGCCTCCGAAATGACCTGCTGACGCCACGCCTCGGTCGATTCGACCTGGTTGAACGTGAACGTGTGGAGACCCTCGATCTGGAGGTCGCCAAGGTCGTTGACCATGGGCTCGAGGATGTCGTCGGGGTCGTAGGCCCCCGGAGCCAGAAGCTTGGTCACGGCGGCTCGGTTCTTCTTGAGGTAGCGCAAGGAGGCGCCGACGCCGAGGCGTACGCCCATCGTCATCAGTTTCGTGCGGTCGACGACGCCGGGGATGCCGAGATGGACCGGCAGGGTGAACCCGTGGGCTCGTTCTTCGCGCAGCCATGACGTGATGAGGTCCGTGTCGAAGCACATCTGCGTGCTCGCCCATCCCTCGACGCCAGCCTCGGCCAGCAGCGCCTGTTTCATGTGCAACTGCTCGTGGATCACCTCGTTGGTGATGAGGGCGTGTCCGTCGGGGTACGCCGTGATCCCAACGGTCGTGACGCCGCTCTCTGTGTCGAAGAAGTCGCGCAGGAACGCATGCGCTCCCTCGTAGGGGCCCGCGGGCTCCTCAGCATCGCCGGCGACGACGAAGATCGTGTCGTAGCCCTCGGTCTTCAGCCACGACGCGAGGCGGGCGACATGCTCCTTGCCTTCGACGAGTCGGGCGGAGATGTGCGGAATCGGGCGATGGCCGGCATCACGAATCCGGTCGGTGAGCTCGACCGTGGCGTCGAGTCCCTTCACCGGCGAGGCAGTGACGGAAACCTTCGAGTTGGCCGGCAGTGCCTCGATGCCCGCGTCCACGGACTTCAGTGGGATGAGTTCGAAGGTCATACCTTCGACCAGGTTGCGGCGGTAGGCCATCGCCTCGCTGTCGACGGCTGTGCCGCCCTTCTTGAACAGAGCCACAGTGGCCCCCTTTTCGACGTGAGTGGGGTGTTTGGTCAATTGGGGGTCAGGCTTGACCCCACGGTGGTTACGAGAGGCCGACGATGTTGCCGTCGGCGTCGATGTCGATGCCCATGGCCGCCGGCGTCTTGCCGAGACCGGGCATGGTGCGCATGTCGCCGCAGATGGGGTAGACGAAGCCGGCGCCGACTGAGGCCCGAACTTCGCGGACGGGCAGCGTCCAGCCCGTGGGTGCGCCCTTCAGGTTGGCAAATGCGGAGATCGACAGGTGCGTCTTCGCGATGCACACCGGCAGGTTGCCGAAGCCGTTGGCCTCGTAGTTGTCGATCTGCTTTGCGGCAGCGGGGGATACGTCGATGCCGTCGGCGCCGTACACCTTCTTGGCGACGGTCTCGATCTTTTCGCGGATGGGCATCTCGTCGGGGTAGAGCGGTGCGAAGTTCGACTCTTCCTCGGACGCTTCGGCAATTGCCGTTGCAAGCTCGGCGGCGCCACGGCCACCGTCGGCGAAGTGGGTGGACACCGCAGCACGAGCACCGTATTCGGCGGCGATCTCATGGATTGCGGCAATGTCTTCGTCGTGGTCTCCCGGAAACACGTTGATCGCGACGACCGGGGTGACGCCGTGGACCTTCATGTTCTCGAGTTGCTTGCGGAGGTTGTCGCCGCCTTGATGCACTTCGTCGGGGTTGGCCTCGAGCAACGCCGGGGGAAGGTCCTTGCCCGCAACGATCTTGTGGTTGCCGGAGTGGGCCTTGAGACCACGAACGGTGGCGACGAGCACGGCAGCGTCCGGGGCGATCCCGGAGTAGCGGCACTTGATGTTGAAGAACCGTTCGGCGCCCATGTCGGCGCCGAAGCCGGCTTCGGTCAGGAGGAAGTCGCTCGTCTTGATGCCGACCTGGTCGGCCACGATCGAGCTGTTGCCGGTGGCGATGTTGCCGAATGGTCCGGTGTGAACGAGCGCCGGTGTGCCCTCGAGGGTCTGCATGAGGTTGGGCTTGATGGCCTCGCGCAAGATGACGGTCATCGAACCACCGGCGCCGATGTCATCCGCGGTGACGGGGGTGCCTTCCTTCGTGTAGCCGAGGACAATGCGGCCCATGCGAGCCCGGAGATCCTGGAGACTCGTGGCCAGCGCGAGCGCGGCCATGACCTCAGAGGCTGCGGTGATATCGAAACCGGTCTCACGCGGGACGCCGTCGAGTCGGCCACCGAGGCCGATGACGGCGTTGCGGAGTGCGCGGTCGTTGACGTCGAGAACCCGGCGCCAGGTGATGTTGTTGATGTCGATGCCGGTTTCGTTGCCGTGATAGAGGTGCGCATCGAGCATGGCTGAGCACAAGTTGTGGGCCGCGGTCACGGCGTGCATGTCGCCGGTCAGGTGCAGGTTGAACAGTTCCATCGGGACGACCTGGCTGTAGCCCCCACCCGCGGCGCCACCCTTGATGCCGAAGGTCGGGCCCATCGATGGCTGACGGATGGCGATCGTGGCGGACCTGCCAATGTGCTGGAACGCCTGGCCGAGTCCGACGGTAGTGGTGGTCTTTCCCTCGCCGAGCGGGGTTGGGGTGATGGCCGACACGACGACGTACTTGGCGTCTGGGCGGTCCTTCATGGCGTCGATCGCTTCGAGCTGGACCTTGGCTGCTCCCGAGCCGTACGGCTCGAGGTTCTCCTGCGGGATGCCGGCGCGGTCAGCGATTTCGCTGAGGGGCAGCAGCTCGGCTGCCTGGGCGATTTCGAGATCGGAAGGAAAGGCCATCGGAGTCCCTTTTCGGTGGAAGGCGTGTTCCGCGGAGTGTAGTGACCTGTTCCGCATTGTGAAAGTGTTCCACAATGTGGAAAGCAGACGTGACGCCCGTCACGGACCTTGTCGGGTCGATACGGTCGTGCAACGACTCCTCCTCGAAAGGGATCACCGATGGCCGTTGCGCTGGATCATGGACCGACTGATGTCGTGCTGATCGACGACATGATCGGCAGTGTGCTCGATTCGACCGTCGAACGATTCGGCGATCGCGAGGCGCTCGTCGTTCCGCATCAGGGGGTCCGCCAGACCTGGCGGGAGTTCCGCAACACCGTGGATCGCGTGGCGAAAGGGCTGATGGCCCTCGGTGTCGAGTCGGGAGACCGGGTCGGGATGTGGAGTCCGAACTTCGCCGAGTGGATCTACATCCAGTTCGCCACGGCCCGCATCGGTGCCATCCAGGTAAACGTGAACCCCGCCTATCGCACGAGTGAGCTCGAATACGCCCTCAACCAATCGGGGGCTCGTGTCCTCGTGACCATGACCTCGTATCTCACATCCGAGTACCGAGCCATGGTCGAATCCGTGTCACCGAATGTCCCGGGCCTCGAACGGACGATCTGTTTCGACACCGAGGACTGGACCGAACTTCTCGCGGCGGGCGAATCGGTCACCGACGAGGACCTCGCCGCACGGGCACGTTCGCTGTCGCCCGACGATGCGATCAACATCCAGTACACCTCGGGCACAACGGGCTTCCCGAAGGGCGCCACGTTGAGCCACAACAACATTCTCAACAATGCGAGCTTCGTCGGGTCGAAATGTGCCTACGACGAAACAGACCGGGTCTGCATTCCCGTGCCCTTCTACCACTGCTTCGGGATGGTCATGGGCAATCTCGCGTGTGCCGTGTACGGCGCGACCATGGTCATCCCGTGCCCGACTTTCGATCCGGCCGAGGTGCTGCGCGCGCTTGGCGAGGAGCGCTGTACCTCCTTGTACGGCGTGCCGACGATGTTCATCGCCCAACTCGGTCACGAAGACCTGGCCACCACCGATCTCTCGTCCCTCCGGACCGGGATCATGGCGGGGTCGCCATGCCCGATCGAGGTGATGAAGCGAGTGATCGACGAGATGAACATGTCGCAGGTGACGATCGCGTACGGGCAGACCGAAACGAGCCCGGTCAGCACACAGACATCAACGACGGACTCGGTCGACCTCCGGGTGTCCACGGTCGGCCAGGTGCTTCCGCACGTCGAGTCGAAGATCATCGACCCCGAAACCGGCGACACCGTCGAGCGAGGCGAGAGCGGCGAATATTGCACCCGCGGTCCGCATGTGATGCTCGGCTACTGGGACGACGATGACAAGACCGCCGAAGCGATCGACTCGGAGGGCTGGATGCACTCCGGTGACCTCGCAACGATGGACGACGACGGGTACGTGAACATCGTGGGCCGGATCAAGGACATGATCATTCGTGGTGGCGAGAACATCTATCCCCGCGAGATCGAGGAGTTTCTCTACACCCACCCGTCGGTCGACGACGCGCAGGTGATCGGCGTCCCCGACCTGAAATACGGCGAAGAGATCGCTGCGTGGGTGCAGCTCGCGGCCGGCGAGTCGCTGACCGAACAGGAGTTGAAGGCGTGGTGCGCCGGCAAGATCGCTCACTTCAAGGTGCCCCGCTACGTGTTCTTCGTCGACAGCTTTCCGATGACGGTCACCGGCAAAATCCGCAAGGTGGAAATGCGCGAGAAGTCCATCGCCGACCTCGGGTTGGCCGATGTTGCCGCGACCGAAACGGCGTAGCGTCCGTCAGAAGAGGGCGGGTGCGGCTCCGGACCCGAGGAAAGGCAACTGATCATGGTCAAGGTCCCAGCTGGATATCGAAGCTCGAATGTCGAGGATCGTCGGCGAGGTGGCTCGTCGATGCCGTCACGCGGCGGCGCGGACCTTCTCGGGTCGATGCTCGGCGGCAACTCGATTGGTGGCGGCCTGCTCGGGACACTGGGGAAGGCGGCGTTGCCGATGATTCTGGGCTCCGTGCTCGGAGGCGGCCGTGGCGGGGGTGGAGGCGGACTCGGCGGTTTGCTCGGCGCGATGCTCGGCGGTGGCGGCGGCGGGGCGACGCAGATGTCGGCCGCCGAACGCGACGAGGCCGACGACGAGGCGACGCTGCTGGTCCGTGCGATGTGCAACGCCGCGAAGGCGGACGGCCAGATCGACAAGGAGGAGGTCGAGGCGATCGTCGGTCGCCTGGGCGAGGTGGATGAGCACGAGGCGGAGTTCGTGCGCAACGAGCTCCGGTCCCCGCTCGACCTCGACACCTTCGTGCGGGAGGTTCCGAAGGAGCTCGCGCAGCAGGTCTACGCGTTT
The DNA here is from genome assembly GCA_020629635.1 of Acidimicrobiales bacterium. Lineage (GTDB taxonomy): Bacteria > Actinomycetota > Acidimicrobiia > Acidimicrobiales > SHLQ01 > SHLQ01. The sequence goes on from JAHDCX010000006.1 coordinate 107,068, forward strand.
TCCCTGTTCGGCATGCGCCTCGACACCCAACAAGAGGCGCGGTATCTCGGTGCCGTCGCGCAGGGGCTTCGGCTCGATCCGAAGGTGTGCAACGCAATCCACGAGAAGCTGGGCGCACCGCAGATCTTCACGTGATCGACTGAGCGGCACCCGCCATCCGAAAGACGCGTTCGGCCAGGAGTTCGTGGCAACGAGCTTCGGCCTCGAGTGGCACGCCGCCTGATGCCGCATGGATGCGCCAGATCTCGCGGGAGTCGAATTCGATTCGCCGAGCGGTTCCCGTGGTCGCAGCATGGTCGAGCCGTCGGTTGATGAGCTCGTGGAGTTCGTCGACGGTCATCGGATTAAGCACATGCGTGGTGACCTCGAAACCGAACCTGCGTCCGAGTCGCCGAAGATCGGTGTGGGTTCCGACCACGACGGTTGCGTCGACGCGGCGGAGATCCCGAAACCAACGCCGACGAAGCGGTCGTGGCATTCGGTCGATCTCGTCGCCATAGACGAGGGGAGCGACAGGCGGTGTCATCCAGCGGTCGCGGTACGGACGGCGAACGATGTAGTGAAGGGGTCCGGGTGCCTGGGACCGCCAGTGGCGAAGGTGTGTGGACTTTCCGTATCCACTCTCGCCGATCACTTGCACGAGGGTTCGCTGCCCTTGACGTGGCGGGGCGTCCAAACCACGATCGACGAATGGCATCGGTCCCGGCGTGACGGTGCCGCCGGGGAGGTCTCGCGCCGTGAATGGGTTGTTCCGCAGACCGACGGCTTCGTATCGGTCACGACACGTCTTCGATCGCGGACTCACCACGTGCGATTGAGCGGATGTGGGTACTGGTACGTGCCGACACCGCCATTGGGTACGACGAGAACTCTGGTCGTGGCCTTGGAGTCGAGGGCGAAGCGGCGGTCCGTCGTGGCTTCGATCTCCCAGATCACGCGAATCAGTCGTCCGTCGTAGGAGATCGGACCGTCTGGCGGGACGGGAAGGCTGAACGGTGTGGATCCGGAGCCGAAGCGGTCGAGCTCGACGCCGACCTCGCCCATCGTGCGCTCGTCCACGTCGCCGCGGCCCTCGGTCCGCACGTGCAGTGCGATCCGGATGGTCCGGGCCCCGCCGATTGGGATCGCGCCATCGACCGGTTGCGTGCCGTCGATGGGGACACGGCGAAGCGTCCCGGTGAAAGCGCCCCCGGGTTCGGCGAGGTCGTGATCGACGTGGACGCGGATCTGGTCATCTTCGGGCCGCATCACGCGTCCTGCGGGGTTGATGGCGCCGGCCGCCAGCTGGGCGCCACGACGATGTCGAACGAGGAACTCGATCGTGGGATGGGGCCGGTAAGCGGCGTGACCTCAAGGGTCCATCGGACTTCGTTGTTGCCGAGGTCGAAGGTCGGGGCACCCGCGGTGTCGGGTACCGGAATCGTGGTCGGTATCGTCGCCGCCTCGGCTGTCGTGCCCGTCGACGTCCACCGGTGGTCGACGACTTTTGCGGTCTCGGTTCGGGTGTCGGTGCCTTGCCGGTAGGTCGCACGTTCCTCGCACACCAGTCGGAACTCAGCCGAGAGTGGCGTGCCATTCGCCAAACGGACTCCCGTCGGCGTTCGAACGAAGCTTGCGGCGATGTGCGACCCGAGCCGAAGTGGATGGGTTTGCACATGCAACTCGGGAGCGTCCCAACGGAGGTGATCTCGCAGCCTCGGCAAGACGAAAACCGCGGTGACGGCGGCGAGCAGCAAGAACAGCAACCCAATGTTTGAGCCCGCCACGAGAGCGCCGACGCCGACGGTCGTCAGGAGTGCGATCAGGATCGCTCCGCCGATGGCGACCAGCCCAGTGCGGCGACAGACGAGAACGGTCACCCCCGAGTCCGGCGACCGTGTCCCGGAGTTCTGATCACCGCCCTGCATGCGATCGACGGTAGTGCTCGATGGTGGGGCGGTCGTGGAGTCTCAGATTGCTGCAAGGAGGTCGACCGCACGGTCGACTTCGTCTTCGGTGTTGAAGTAGTGGGGTGCGGCCCGGACGACCGTGTCGATCCCGCGTCCGCCGAGATCGAACTGCGTGTTTCGTCGGCCCGGGACTGAGACCGCCAGTCCGGCGTTCCGGAGCCTGGCGCCGAGGTCTACGCTCGCCGTCCCGTCGACGGTGAAGGTGACGGCCCCACCCTTCGGCCCGCCTTGGTCGAGCACGTCGATCCGGTCCAGGGTGGTGAGGCCGTCGCGTAGTCGGGCCGCAAGGAGTTGCGTCCGCGCGGAAATGGTGTCGATGCCGATGTCGAGCATGTAGCGCGTGGCGACGGCGAGTCCGACTCGTCCGGCGTGGAAGTGCTCCCCGTATTCGAAACGCATCGCGCCGCCGAGGAGGTCGTAGTGGCGGCCGTCGTTCGACCACTCCGCAGAACGGCCATCGATGAACGGCTGCGCTCCGAGCTGTCCCAAGACGGTCGAGCGTGCGTAGAGGACGCCCGTGCTCCGTGGCCCGCGCATCCACTTGCGTCCGGTGTACACGAGAAAGTCGCAGCCAAGCTCGTCCACATCGAGGGGGAGTTGGCCGGCGGCCTGGCAGGAATCGAGCAGGTAGATGGCCGGATGGTCCGCGACGAGCCGGCCGACGTCGGCAGCCGGCTGGATTGCTCCGTTGGCCATCGCGACGTGGGTCAATGACACGACCTTGACCCGCTCGTCGAGCTCGCTCGCCAACGCGTCGAGATCGATGAGGCCGTTCTCGGTGTTCGGGATGAGGGTCAGTTCGACGCCACGTTGTTCGGCTTGGAGGAACCCGAAGGCATTGGCTTGGTACTCGCTGCGACTCATCAGGATGCGATCGCCCGGCTCGAGACGAATCGCGCTGAACGCCCGCCACCACGCGTCCCCGGCGCCCGCGCAAAAGGCGACCTCATCGTTCTCGCAGCCGAGGTACTCGGCAGTGACGGGATAGATCGACTCGAGATCGCCGACACGATCTGCTTGGGCTTCGTAGCCGCCCGTCATCTGTTCGTGACGGAGGTAGTCGACGACCGCATCCACCACCGGGGTGGGCGGCAGCGAGGATCCGGCAGCGTTGAAATGGATGATGCGTTCTGTGCCCGGCGTGTCGGCGCGGATGGACTCGAGATCGAACGTCATCCGTCGAGCCTAAGGTCGATGGTCAGGCAGTTGTAGCGGCTCGTTCGAGATCGCCGAGAATGGACGCGATCGTCTTGGCGAACATCGGTCGTGCGAGCGGCGACAGGAATCCGACCTTTGCGATTCGGTAGGTGCCATCCACCCGGACCTCGGTGTGCTCGGGCCCGGTCTCGCTGAGGGTGAAGGTGAGGACTGCTCCGGGGTCCATCGGCATCGACGTGTCGTCGATCACGAGCTCGAAGCGTTCAGGCGCCTCCCAGACGGTCACTCGTTCGAGCATGAATCCGTCCCTTTCGAGCGTGCACCGGCGGGTGGTGCCAACGCCCTCCGTCTGGTCGGTGACGTACATCGATTCGATCACGCCCGGCGAGATCTGGTCGATCTCGCCGAATCGAACGGCGAGCTCGTGCCAGACACGGGTGCGAGGTGCGGGGATCGTGGACGTGTGGTCGACCGGATACTGCTTGGGCATCGAGACTCCTGAAGTTCGTTGACGCCAGCACGTCGAACGCGTATCGATGATTTCGACAACCGCGGGAGTGATTCGCCGTCAGCTTCCGGTGACGGCGGTGTGCACGAGTTCCTCGATCTGGGTCTTGAGCGCCTGGCCGGTCGACGACTCTTCTTCGATCACGAGATAGGCGCCGTACCCGTCGTCGAGGTCGAGCCACGGCACCGTGCCCCATGCGCCGCCGTCGCTGATTCGCCCCGTGTCACGGTCGACCCACCAGCCCATGCCGTACCCGGTGTCTGCGCTACCGGCGTCGCCGCCGTAGACGTCCGCGACGCGGTCGGCGTGCATCGTGTCGAGCGATTCTTGGGAGAGCACCTGGGCATCACCGCATGCGCCGCCGCGGAGGTGCATCAGGAGAAGCTCCCCGTAGTCGAGTGCGGTGATGTGCGCGCCCCCCTCGATCGTTGGGTTGGCGGAGACTGCGACCGAATTGGGGTCGCCGCCGAACACGCTCGGGTAGCCAGAGACGCTGACGACTGAGCCGAGGTTGATGTAGCCCAGCGAGTCGACGCCACACGGTTGCACGTAGATCTCGTCGATCAGTTGTGCCCAGGTCTTCCCGGAGACGGACTCGGCGACTGCTCCGGCCACCTGCCATTGAGCCCCGCCGTATCGGAACTCGGTATCGGGCGTGATCTGGTCCGCGTCGTCGTCGGTGCTGGTGAACACCGCCGTCGCGCAGGCGTCGAGCGATTCGTTCGGACCCCATTGGCAGATGTAGGGGCCGTAGAGAAGGTTCGGGCCGAGCCCGACGAGGCCCGATGAGTTGGATACGAGTTGCGCAGGGGTGATCTCTGGGTTGCCTGTTGCCCAGTCGACTTGGTCGGCGATCGGTGCGTCGATGTCGAGCAGTCCCTCTTCTTGCAGTTTGAGCAGGACGCCAGCGGAGATCATCTTCGACGAGGACGCGATCAGGCTGATCCGATCCGCGCTGAACTCGCCGAAATACTCCTCGTAGATGACCCCGTCTTCACGGTCGACCACAACGAGCGCGGCGCCGTTGAGCTCCCGCTCGGTCACGAACCCGTCGATCGCTGCGGTCACGTCGCCAAACGCATCGGTCGATTCGGCTTCCGGGGCTTCGGTGGATTCAGGCGCCTCGGTCGTGGTCGTGTCGGCTTCGGCAGCGGTCGTCGTCGTGGTCGCCTCCTCGACTGCAGCGGTCGTCGTCGTGGTCGGGACATCTGCGGTCTCGCTCGAGCTCGAGCACGCGCTCGCAAGCAGGGCGAGGAGTGCACACAGGGAAACGAGTCGGGCCAGGCGACGGTTCGTCATGGACCCGAAGCTACTCTGGATTCATGTCGGACTCCGTCGAGATCAGCGCCGATGCCGCCGAAAGCGGCAAGGTCCTCCCATTTCGGACGCGCCGTGCAACCGACAGACCAAAGGTCCGTGACGTACTTGGCGACGTTCTGAGAGACGAGCGCATCAGCCAGGGTCGGACACTTGCTGATGTCGCGGAGGACGCGTCGGTCTCGCTGCCATACCTGAGCGAGATCGAGCGTGGCCGCAAAGAGGTGTCGTCGGATCTGCTCGAGTCGGTGTGCGATGCGCTCGAGATCGACGTGGCAACGGTGTTCGAACGAACTGCGGATCGGCTACGGGCGAACGGGTTCGCCTCCCGTGGGCCGCAGCTGCTGGCTGCCTGATCCGGAGCGGATGTCCTCCACGCTGGTGAGGACGTCGTCGATCACCCCGTAGGCGACGGCATCGTCGGCCCGGAGGGCGAGCGCACGATCGGTGTCTCGGCGAACCTCGTCGGGGGCCTTGCGGAGGTGATGTGCGAGCAATGCTTCACCCTCTTCGCGCACCCGGGCGAGCTCGGCGGCTTCGAGCGCGAGGTCGCTGATCGAACCTCGGCTGAGGTCGGCGTGCGGCTGGTGCAGGAGCACCCGGGCATGGGGGAGCGCGGCGCGTTTGCCGGGCGTGCCCGCCGCCAGAAGGATGGCCGCGGTCGACGCGGCCTGTCCGATGCAGAGGGTTGCGATGTCGGGGGCAACGAATCGCATCGTGTCGTAGATCGCCAACGCGGCGCTGAACGACCCTCCGGGGGAGTTGATGTAGAGCGAGATGTCCGACTCGGACTCCGAGGCCAAGTGCAGGATCTGTGCGACGACGACATTCGCGACCCCGTCGTCGATCGGTGTTCCGACGAAGACGATGCGTTCGGACAGAAGCCGGCTGTAGATGTCGGAGACGCGTTCGCCCTTTGGCGTGCGTTCGATCACGGTCGGGATCGTGTAGCTGCTCATGCCTCGACTCCTGTCGCAGCCATACCGACCCGCCGAAGCGGCCGTTGAGGGACGATCGCGTCGATCGTGTCGACGATGTGGTCGACGAAGCCGTAGTCGAGCGCCTGTTTCGCATCGAACCAACGATCTCGGCCGACGTCGTCGATGACCTCATCGAGGGTGTGGCCGGTGTGGCGGGCGATGATGCCACGCAGTCGATCGAGCGTGGCCATCAAATTGGCTGCCTGGATCTCGACGTCTGCTGCCGAGCCGCCGAGCCCGGCCGACCCTTCGTGCATGACGATCTGGGCGTTCGGGAGGGCAAAGCGCTTACCGGGTGTGCCTGCACAGAGCAGCACTTGCCCCATGCTCGCCGCAAAACCGACCGCCACGGTGGCAACGTCGTTCGGGATCAACTGCATCGTGTCGTAGACGGCGAGCCCGGCCATGACCGACCCGCCGGGCGAGTTGATGAACAGGCAGATGTCGCTCTCGGGATCTTCAGCGGACAGGGTCAGCAGCTGACAGACGAGTCGGTTGGCGGATTCGTCGGAGACGTCTTCGCCGAGGAACAGCACGCGACGCTCGAACAGGCGTTGAAGCGGATCAGTGGGGGAGGTGGTCATGAACCGATTCTGCGAGTGGAGCGCCCTTCGCGGACGCCGTTCTGCCAGAGGCAGAACGGCCGGGCGTTCTGCGAAAACCACGTACAGGCGTGCAGTCGTGCCCGTTTGGGCGTGGTATTCCTGCGTGGTATTCCTACCGGCCGATCCGCGTTTCCGAGTTGAGCCCAAGCAGGTCAGCCCTCGCACTGGCGGTCCTGACGAAACTCTCGACGAAGTCCCCCGGATCGGCAAGCTGACTCCACGTCACATACAGGATCTGCCAGCCCTCGCTGGTGAGGTGGAGCTCGCGCACGTTGTCGGCGTTGGCTGCGATCGGCCCCCAGTGGAAGGTGCGACTGTGGGCCTCGACGCCGAGCTTGAGGCTCGGGCAGGCAAGATCCAGCCGGAACCGTCCGCCCGCCGTGTCGACCTGGTGTTGGGTGACGATGCGCGGGAGCTGAGGGGTCGCCAAGAGCGATGCAAGGACGGTCTCAAACCAGCTATCGGTGACGCGAGCCGTGCGATGTGGTGCGCCGATCAGCGATCGCAGGCGGGCGACGCCGCCCGGCTTGCGGCTCCCGAGTCGAAGCATCGTTTCCTGAAGCCAACGTTCGGACTCGCGTCGCAGGAACTCGTCGAGGCATCGCTCCAGCGTCGCCCCATCCACGTGGGGCCCGAGTGAGCACAGAGTCGCTGCTCGATTCAACGTCGGAACGCCGTCGATCGTCGTGACGTCGAGCGTCGGGTCGATCCGCTGCCAGCGGCGCATCGTGGCAACCGGGTGCTTCCTGCTGCGGTGGTCTGAGGTCCAGAGCTGCGGTCGCGTCGGACGTTCCGGGACCCAGCCATGCAGCCATGCTGCGGAGGTCGTGGTCAGCGGCCTCATGGGTGGTGAAGGCATTGTGTCGAGAGGCCGCGAGCTCGACGAGTGCCCGAAGGCGGTCGTCGTATCGCATCCAACGAAACGTAGGTCAAGGGTCTGACACCGGGCCGGCCTGCCCGACCTCGCTAGTGGTCCTGGGCGAGGGGAGCGGCGAGGCGGGAGGTGACCGCGTCACGAATCTGCGTGTCGAAGCCCTGCACGTGGGTCTCGACCAGTCCGGCCACCGCGTCGCCGTCTTCGTCGCGAAGCGCGGCGAGGATGGCCTGGTGTTCGTCGACGGCGTGGCCCATGTCGGCAACATCGGCGAGATAGAGGTGCCACAGTCGGTCGGACTGGGCGTACAGCATGTCGAGCGTGTCCCACAGGAACCGATTGCCGGACGCGGCCCAGATGATCTCGTGGCAGCGGCGATCAAGGGCGAGCTGATCCTCGTCGTCGAGTTTCGGGTCTTCGGTTCTCGCGAGGGTGGCCTCCATGTCGTCCCATTGCGACGGGGTCCCGCGGACGGCCGCAAGACGGGCGGCGTACGGCTCGAGGACAGTCCGGGTCTCGAACAGCATCGACAGCTCGTCGACTTCGATTCCGGAGACGAACATGCCGCGACGGGGGATCACGGTGACGAAGTGCTCGCGCTGCAGACGCAGCAGGGCCTCACGGATCGGCGTCCGGCCGAGACCAAGTGAGGCTCGGAGCTCGTCTTCTTTGAGGACGTCGCCGGGCGCGAAGTCGAGACGCACGATCTTCGACCGCAGGGCGCGATACGCCTCGTCGGCGAGCGACTCCGGCTCGTGACCGGTGAGGGGCGGGAGCTCGAGAGTGCTCATCGCCACAAAGGATACGGGCTGATATATCAGCCGTCTATCAGGCGTCTGGAGTTGTTGGGCACGCGAATCACGCACCGTCGACATGGAAACGGGCCGTGCGGCCCTCAAGCGGGGGAGACCCGATCCGAATTCACGAGTATGGCGAGCGAACCCGTGAAGAGCGGCACGATCGACGGGGTTCCGGTCTTCTGGGTGCCCGATGACGGCCCGACCGACGTCGGCATGGTGTTTCGGGGCGGGATGGTCCACGAACGATTCCCACAGCGAGGCCTGACCCACCTCGTCGAGCACCTCTCACTCCACAGCGTCGATCGCGAGCTTTCGTTCAACGGCGCCGTCGATCTGACGAACACGACGCTGCTGTGCCGCGGGACTCCGGACGAAGCCGCGCAGTTCGTCCGCGAGGTGACCGCATCGCTCGCGAACCTTCCGTTCGCCCGTCTGGACTCGGAGGTGAAGGTCCTTCGAGCGGAGGCAAACCAACGATCGACCAGCACGGGCATGGTCGCGATGAACGTCATGTACGGAGCGGCCGGACCTGGAGGAGTCTTGCTCCCGGAGGCCGGATTGTGGGTGACGGCGCCCGAGACGGTCGACGCCTGGCGCCGACGGATGTTCACCCGCCACAACGTCGCAGTGTTCGGGTCGGGCCCGATGCCCGCGGATCTTTCCTTCGACCAGCTGCCCGACGGCGATCCGATTCCGCCAGTCGTCGCCGAGCGGATCATTCCGGCCGGCACTCAGTTGTTCTCGCTCAATATGGAAGGGGTGGCGGCCTTTGCCGAGATGCCGCGTGGACCGGAGACGTCGGTCGCATGCCTCGTTGCCCACGAACGCCTCACCGAGGTCCTTCGCGAGGAGAAAGCGATCTCCTACGGCGTGATCGTCGACATGGCCGAGATCAACGACACCCACGTGTGGGTGCAAGTTTCGGCCGACGCCACCGCGGAGGACTCTGAGGCTGCCTTCGAGTGCATGCGGGTCGAATTGCGCAAGCTTGCGACCGAGGGTCCCACGCAGGACGAGATCGACGCCGTCCTTCGGAAGATGGCTCGTGGTCTCGAGCACACCGACGTCGGGACCGCGATCGGCATGGCGCGAACGCACCTCGCCGGCCGGCCGCTCTCGAGCAACCAACAGTGGCTCGAGAAGTGCCGCGCCGTCACGGCCTCACAGATCGCCGAACGATGGTCGGCCTTCGACTCGTCCGCGCTGTGGCTCGTTCCGCTCGTCGAGGTCCGGGATCGGCGGCTCCAATGGGTCGAACGATTCTCGACGTCGCGTGCGACCGGTCCCGGTGTGGAGGCGATCTACTTCGACGAGACGTTGTTCGTCGATGACGAACGCCTGACGGTGATCATCCCCGAGGACAAGGCGCTGACCGTTTCGGTCGACTCGTTGGCCGGGGTGACGGCCTTTCTCGATGGCGGGTACCAGTTCTTCGGTGGTGACGGCTTCAACGTCACGATCCTGCCAACGGACTTCCCCGGCATGGAGGCGAAGGTTGCGGAGTTCGTCGCTCGGGTGCCCGCAGATCTGATTCGGCCGATCGATCGCCCGCTCCGAACACCCGAGCAGGCCGCGCAGATGACCCCGAAACCCAAGAAGACGTTGCGCGGACGTCTCCGCGAGCGCATCAACGCCGCCGGCGCAGCTTGAGCCTGAAGGAGAACGAGATGCCATTCCTGACCCGCCGAGCCAAGTCCACGCAGATGGCCGAACCCGATCCCGATGGGGTTCTCACGGCACCGACAGCCGACCAGGCGCTCGGCCACATCGACGCGATGAACTTTGGTGCGGCCCTCGTCGGCCGCGAGTGGCACATCGCCGAACAGATTTGGGCGCAGCAATCCCACGACGAAGATCGGTCGAATCTGATCAGTACGGCGACGCAGATGGGAGGGAGCCCTGATTACCTCACGCCGTGGGTCGAGTCGTCGAACGATCCGTTCCTGCCGCTGCTGGTGCGGGGTGCGTCGTCGATCACTTGGGCGTGGAACGCTCGCTCTGGACACCGGGCGAATCGTGTCACGCAGGAGATGTTCGACGAGTTCTTCCGCCGGCTGAACATCGCCGAAGCCGACCTGGTTGCCGCCGCCGGCGCCGGACCGGACAGTCCGCTGCCATGGGCGCACCTGGTCACATCGGCTCGGGGTCTGCAGATTCCCAAAGAGGAAGCCCTTCAGCGCTTCGAAAACTCGCTGGCGCGCGGGCCGGTATACGGCGCGCACAAGCAGTATCTCCAGTTCGTCTGCAAGAAGTGGTTCGGCAGCCACGACGACATGTGGGAATTCACCGAGGCAATCTCGTCGCTGGCTCCGGATGGGTCGCCGATGCAAGGACTCGTACCGATCGCGCTGATGGAGCACTGGATCAGCGGCGACGTGGAGGCGGAGAGCTTCGAGGCCTTCGTCCACCAGATCGGCAAGTACGAATTGCTGTCCACCGCTGCGCATCGCTCGTATGGGCATCCGGCCTTCCCGGTTCCGCGTTCGGACGCGGCATCGTCAATGTCGGCGTTCGTCGCCGTGTTCGTTGCGATGCGTAACTGGCCGGCAGCGAAGGCGTTGGTCCCGATGTTGGGGAGTCGATTCGACGACTTTCCCCTCGTCTATTTCAGCGACGCCAAATGGCCCGACCTGAGCGCCAGCATCATGCGCAAGTGACCGACCGGACCGCTAGACCGGGGTGATGGTCACTCGTCGAGAAGTTCTACGGGTTGCGGCGGTGCTGGGGCTCGGCTCCTCGGTCGGCGCGTGTGGTTGGTTGAGCGACGATCGTGCGTCGGAGGGCACAAGCGACGCGCGTGTCGTCGTGGTTGGGGCGGGAGCGGCGGGGATGTCGGCTGCGTACCTGCTCGCACGTCTCGGCGTCGACGTCGCGGTCCTCGAGGCTGCACCGCAGGTCGGCGGGCGAATCAAGACGGCGCGTAACTTCGTCGACTTTCCGATCCCGCTCGGGGGCGAGTGGATCCACGTGGACGCGGACGTGCTCGACCGAATCGTCGACGATCCGACCGTCGAGATCACGACCGAGGTGGTCGGCTACGGGGACGAGGACGAAACCTGGCTCTGGGACGGTGCAGAGCTCTCAAACCTCGGACCAAGTGGCGACACCGATCTGAAAATCGTCGGCGACACGTGGCTCACCTTCTTCGAGCAATACGTCCTGCCGTCGATCGACAGCCGGATCCAGGTCGGGACTCCGGTGCAATCGATCGAACGTACCGACGACGCAGTGGTGATCACCGACGCCACGGGCACAGCCCATGAGGCGGATGCGGTGGTGGTCACGGTGCCGATCCAGGTCATCAAGGACCGAGACATCAGCTTCATGCCGCCGCTGAGCAGCGAGAAGCTGGAGGCGTTCGATGCGGCCCGGGTGTGGACCGGCATGAAGGTGTTCATCGAGTTCGAGCAGAAGTTCTGGCCGTCCTCGGTGGTGATCGAAGGGTCGGACTCCGACGCCGGGCAAAAGCTCTGGTACGACGCGAGTCACGGCCAAGACAGCGGCCGTTACGTGCTCGGCCTGTTCACGGTCGGGGACCAGTCGATCCCGTACCAACAGCAATCCGGCGACGGCCTTCGGGACTTCGTGCTCGCCGAGCTCGACGAGATGTCCGACGGAGTCGCCACCCCCGCCTACGTCCAGCACCTTGCCCAGAACTGGGCGGAGGAGCCGTTCATCCGACAGGCGTACTTCGCCGACTCCGGCGACTGGCAATTGCCCTCGCGGATGCGTCAGCCGGTTGGCGACCAGATCTTCTTTGCGGGCGACGCCTACACCGATGGCAGCGACTGGAGTTCGGTCCACACGGCGGCACAATCCGCTCGCGAGGCCGTTGAGCTCATGGTGGATGCTGGCGTCGTGTGAGCGCGACTGCCAGCTGCTTGCGTGACGGTGCATTCCTCCCTACGATCTGCCTGATACACGGCTGATATATCACCAACCCATCGGGGGACCTCGTGAGCGAATTTCCGACCAAGGCCAACGTCGTCGTCATCGGCGCAGGCATCGTGGGCAGCTGCCTCGTCGGCCATCTGAGCCGACTCGGATGGGAGGACATCCTCCTGATCGACAAGGGCCCGCTGCCGAACCCGGGTGGTTCGACCGGTCACGCGTCGAACTTCATCTTCCCGGTCGACCACAACAAGGAAATGGCCCTCCTCGGCGTGCAGAGCGCCAACCAGTACCGAGACCTGGACCGCAGCGTTGACTCCGGTGGCATCGAGGTCGCTCGCACCGAGGAGCGCATGCACGAGCTCACTCGCCGCATGACGTCGGCCAAGAGCTGGGGCGTCGAAGCCGAGCTCCTGACCCCTGCGCAGGTGAAAGAACTCGTCCCGTTCATCAATGAAGACGTCATCCTCGGCGGGTTCCACTGCCCGACGGTGAGCGTCGTCGACTCGCTCGACACCGGCACCCTCTTCCGCAACGAGGCGATGGAGAAGGGCGTCCTGCAGGTGTTTGCCAACACCGAGGTGCTCGACGTCGAGACCGCCGACGCCCCCAATGGCCAGCAGAAGGTGTCGGCCGTGGTCACCGATCGTGGCACGGTCGAGGCCAACCACGTGGTCGTCGCGTGTGGCGTGTGGTCCAACCGCGTCGCCAACATGGCCGGCGCGACGATTCCGCTCGTGCCTGCCGTGCACCAGATGGCCGACGTCGGCCCGATCGACGTGCTCGCCGAGACCAACACCGAGATCGCCTACCCGATCGTTCGAGACATGGACACGTTCTGTTACGAGCGTCAGGCCGCCGGATCGATGGAGGTTGGCTCCTACGGTCACCGGGCGATCCTGCATCACCCCGACGACATCCCGTCGAACGAAGAAGCAGCCCTCACGCCCACCGAGATGCCGTTCACCCAGGACGATTTCGATCCGCAGATGGAGACCGCCATCGAGTTGATGGACATGCTCGGCGACGCCGAGATCAAGTACGCCATCAACGGCCTGCTGTCGCTCACGCCGGACGCGATGCCGTGCCTCGGCGAGACCGTCGAGGTCCGAAACCTGTGGTCGGCAGCTGCGGTGTGGGTCAAGGAAGGCCCGGGCATGGCGCAGGTCGTGGCCGAGTGGATGACGTACGGCTACCCGCGGGTGATCGATCCCCACGTGTCCGACATCTCCCGCTTCTACCCCGATGAGCGTGGCGACGAGCACATCTGGGCTCGCTGCGACGAGCACTTCATCAAGACCTACGGCATCGTGCACCCCGCCGAGCAGTGGGAGAGTCGCCGCAACCTCAAGGTCTCTCCCTACTACAGCCGCCAAGAAGCGCTCGACGCGACGTTCTTCCAGGCCCGCGTGTGGGAGCGTGCCCAGTGGTACGGCGCCAACAGCGACCTCGTCGAGCGCTACGGGCTCGAGGAGCGTGAGGTCGAGTGGGACAACCGCTGGTGGAGCCCGATCACGGTCGGCGAGCACCTCAACATGCGCGAGAACGCCGGCCTGTTCGACCTGACCCCGTTCCAGGTCTTCGAGCTGAGCGGCCCCGGCGCATGCGAGTTTGCCGAGTACCTCGCGGTCAACAAGGTGTGCAAGGGCGTGGGCACGAGCTGCTACACGCCGTGGCTCAACCAGGACGGTGGCTTCCACTCCGACCTCACGATGATGCAGACCGGCGAAGACACGGTCCGCATCGTCACGGGCGCCTTCGATGGTGGTCGCGACGAGTACTGGATCAAGAAGTTCCTCCCCGAAGACGAGTCGGTCACCTTCACCAACCTCACTGAGACGACCACCACGCTCGGTCTCTGGGGCCCGAACGCTCCGGCCATCCTCGGCAAGCTCACCGACGCCGACCTCAGCTACGAGGGCAGCCCGTACGGCTCGGTGATCAACATCGAGGTCGCTGGCATTCCGGTCACCCTGTTCCGTGTCTCCTATGTGGGCGATACCGGATGGGAGATCTACACGGGGTGGGACAACGGCCCGGCGCTCTGGGACGCGATCATGGAGGCTGGCGCCGACATGGGTCTGCGCGCCACGGGCATGGGCGTGTACGCCCTGTCGGGTCGCATCGAGAAGGGCTACCGCCTGATGGGCGCGGAGCTCGAGAGCGAGTACAACCCGATCGAGGCCGGTCTCGCTCGCCCGAAGGTCAAGGCCAATGACTTCATCGGCAAGGAGGCCTACCTGGCTGCTCGCGAAGCCGGTGATCCCGAGGTCCACTGCGTGACGCTGATCGTCGACGACAACACCGACGGCCAGGGCCGCAAGCGGTTCATGCAGGGTGGCAACGAGCCGATCCTGACCGTCGACGGCGACCGGATCACCGACAGCCACGGCCGTGTCTCCCGCGTGACCACGGCGGGCTACAGCCCGTCGCTCGGAAAGATGCTGATCATGGGCTACCTGCCCACGCAGTACTGCGAGCCCGGGACCCAGATGAAGGTCATGTACATGAACGAGCTGTACCCCTGCACCGTCGTGGGTACCGGCTCCGCCTTCGACCCGGAGAACACCCGCCTCAAAGGCTGACCGGGGCTCACCTGGGGTCAAGTCCCAACAGGTACACAACTCGACGACGCCCACCGGAGACCGCATGGTCTTGGCTCCGGTGGGCGTCGTTCGCGTCTGGGGCGGGCGTGAACCGGGCGATCGTGCTCGCTCAGCTCACGGGCACACGTAGGCCTGAGAGCAGTCGTCGGGCACTGTCGTGTAGGGGATGGGCGTGTCGTCGGGTTCACCGGTGCCCGGGTTCGAGGCGCGGTAGATACCACCGGTCGGGCTCGTGACCGTCGTGTCCTCGGCCAGCACGGTTCCGTCGGCGAACTTCACCGTGGTGACATTGGTCGTCGGGGTGTTCGGTCGGGCGGCCAGAATGCGATTGCCGTCACGGTCGAACATCGGCTCTCCGTTGTGCCACGCAGGCTCGACCAGCTGAGGCGTCGACACCGTTTCGACGATCAGCGGGTCCTCGTGCGTTCCCCAGAAGGTGGTGATGACCCGGACACCGGTCGTGGTGTTGGTCCGCACGACGGTGTTGCCGAACGTCTGGGTGACCATCCCCTCGACCGTTTCGGGGAGATCGGCGAGCGGCTCCTGGAACGGGAGGTTGTAGATCTCCTGCAGGTCCTTCTTCAGCAAGGCCCTCGCAACTTGTTGGGCGAGTTCTTTCCAGGTGCGCCACGGCATGAAGTCGATGCTGTGGATACCCGGGTCCACGCCAACAACGGGCTCGATCTCGCTGTAGTGGCCTCCGTGCACAAAGACGTCACGAGTGATCTCGTCGGTATCGCAGTACGGCTCGCAGGTGTTGCGTGCGGAGACTCCCATCGAACCAGCCTTCACCTGCCAGTCGTCGACGACGGCCACGGAGTAGACGTCGGCAGGGTCCGCAAATGCGGGGGCGACCAGAAACTCGTCGGTCGTCGTCCATTCGTCCGTGAGCTCGCCGGTGTCGCCCTTGAATCGAAGGACGGTGTACGTCGGATCCGAGAAGCCCCAGGGCCGATTCCAGGTGAGCACTGCGGCGCCGATGTGAGTGGTCACGTCGAGGTCGATGGTTTCGACGAGCGGCCGGACCACGCAGCTCGAGCCGTTCTCCCACCCCCATCCGTCACCATCGGGGTCCGACGAAGCCGATTGGCAGTAGAGCCGACCATGTCGGTCGGTCCGCGACCCCATCGGCGCCGAGATGGTGTCGACGCTCGGGTCCCAGTCTTCCGTGAACACGCCGAGGGGGATCGTGTCGTCGGTCATCAGCGGCCCTCCGAGTTCGAGGTTGAAACTGGTCGGCATCTTGCACGACGCCTCGTTTTCCCAGCCCCAGCCGTCTCCGTCGGGGTCGGCGAGGATCGACTGGCAGGTCGGCGTGCGGGTTGGGTTCGTGTCAGAGTCGTTTGCGTCGTTGGCCACTCGGCAGGAGGCGTCGTTCTCCCACCCCCAGCCGTCCCCGTCGGGGTCGGAAGCGGCGGAGGCGCAGGTGGCTGCCGCGTCTGCGGCGTGGGTCGGCCAGGCGATCAGCAACGTGGCCGCCATGGCAACGCTGATCGCGATCGCCATCGACGTCTGCCAGCTGGACGTCATCGTGACCCGTCGAAGGGGTGAGGTGTTGTGACTCATGGATACTCCTTTGCGCACAGCGGTGTGCGGTGCGTTCGGGGCGTCAATGCCACCGAGGCCACGTCGGGTTCCATGAATTCGAAACTTTTTCCGCGAAGATGTCGCCGGTGCCGGCTGAGCAGGATTCGGACAACATCGCCTCCGGCGTGGCCATCGACCTCACGGTCGGGGAGCAGTCGGTGGACCGTGACTTCGATGCGTTCTTTCGCAGTCATCGAGACGAGATCGCTCGTGCGCTGGCGTTCACGGTCGGCTCGACGCAGCTGGCGGAGGACGCGGTCGACGAGGCGATGGCCCGCGCCTTCCAGCGATGGAACGTCGTGGGCCAATACGAGAGCCCGGCGGGGTGGGTGTATCGCACAGCCCTCAACTGGGCGCGCTCCTGGCGGCGCTCGGCGTTTCGCCGCGCTCGACGCGAGGAGCGAGTCGCTCGCCGGGATCGCCCGATCGAAGGGTCGCCGGACGATCGTCCCGATCTGCAGCGGGCGTTGCAGGGCTTGTCGATCGACCAGCGGGCCGTGGTGGTGCTTCGTCACTACTGCGATTGGTCCGTGACCGAGACTGCAGATGCCCTTGGCGTTTCGGAGGGGACCGTGAAGAGTCGGACCGCCCGGGCGCTGGATGCATTGCGCGTCATACTTCAGGACGAGGGGATCACCTGATGGACGACCCAGACCTTCGAGACCTGTTTGAGCGTGCGGATGAGGAGCTCGAGCTCCGAGGCGGCTCCCTCGACGCGGTCAAAACCCGGGCGGGGCAGCGGACCCAGCGCGCAAGGGTCGCGGCCGGTGCGGGTGCCCTGGCGTTGTTTGCCGTCGCAGGTTTGGTGGCCGTGTCATTGGTGGACGACCGAGCCAACGTGACCACCGTGGACGTCGCGACGGAAGATCCAGCAGCAGCAACCGGCCTGCTCACGGCGAACGACTTCGAGTACGTGGGCTCGTTCACGACGCCCGAAGCAGTCGGGGGCGAGACGCTGTTCGGGTTTGGTGGGCGAGCCGCAACGATCAACTCGACCACGGGCGCGTCGATGTTCATCACGACCGCAGAGCCCAATGAACGGGTGGGGGAGATCTCGATCCCGAGCGACCTGCGGCCACACGACGGTGCCCGCAATGGGCTGCCGACCGCGGAGTTGCTGCAGGCGCCGAGCGACGTGACCGGAGGGCGCGGGGACGAATTCGTCGGGAGTGCCGCACGAGGCGGTCAGGACGATTTCCGAATCGGTGGGCTCGAAGTCGCCGACGTCGATGGCGAAGCTCGCCTGCACTGGACGGCGTGGCAGTTCTTCAACGTCGGGTACAACGACGTCGCCGGGCACGGGCATTCGAGTCTCGATCTCGCCGCGCCCGATCCGCAGGGCCCCTGGTACCTCGGAGCTGAAACCACCTATTCGACTGCGGGCTATGTGTTCGCTGCGCCGGACGACTTCGCGGCGACGATCGACGTCGATGCTGCGTTGATTTCGGGCTTTCAGGACGTCGCTCGTACGCCTGACGGAAGTCAGGGGCCGCCGTTCTACGCCTACACCGCCCCTGCTGCGGAGCCTGCCGGGGCGAGGCTCGACGTTGTCCCGCTCGTGGAGTACCCGTTCGGACAGAGCGAGTCGAGCTCGATCGGCGAGGCGGCGGTGTTTCCGGGGGCTGACTGGGTCGATGCGTCAGACGGGCGCCGCGCGATCGTCGCCGTCGGCAACTCGATGCCGGTTGATCCGAATTCGAATTGTTTGTTCGGCCAGAACACCGACGTGGCCGCCCATGGCCCACAGCTTGCGTTGTACGACCCGAGCGATCTCGCTGCGGTCGCGGCAGGCGAGCGGACACCGGACGACGTCGAGCCGTACGAGTTCGTCTCGCTCGCCGACGTCGTGGTGCCGGTGTGTGGCGCACAATTGACGTCGATCAGCTTCGATCCGGCGAGCGAGCGGATTTTCATCGTGCAGACCTTGGTCACGGCCACGCCCGATCGTTACGACGCCCGGCCGGTGATCCATGTGCTTGCCGTGGGTTGAGTCCGATCGGCTGAGCCCCCTATTCTCGCCGGCCGTCACCCCCAGGGTGACCTCTCCGCTCTCCAATATCACTCGCGGTGGTATCTTGGCGTCGAGGGCACTCGGGAGGCGTCGAAATGGCTAGACGAATCGGCACAGGGATCATCGCAATGGCGATGATCGCGGCGTTGTTGGCGAGCGGGGCCACGGCGGCCCAGGCAGCAGAGACGCCTCGGGGCGAGTGCCGGGTGGTTCCCGACATCGGCGCGGGCCACGTGATCGAGATGATCGACCTGGGAGCTGGCGTTCGCCGGATCGCGCTTCGCCGAAACGGCGAGTTTGAGCGGATGCTCGACGGTTCGATCGCCGAAGAGAAGACGTTCGGTGGGCCCGATGGTTGGGCGATTCGGGTGTATCCCGAAGGCGGCGACCGCTACGAGCTCGCGTGCATCCCTGCCGAGCGCGGCACCAACCAGACGTTCTGTACGGCCACGCCATCGACCGCCGATGCTCGGCAGGTCGACCTGTACTTCCCGGATCTCGACGCGAAGCGAGTGCAGGTGCGCCGCAATGACGTGTGGCAGGCGACCGTCGTGGGGGAGGATCGCTGGGTCGATTCTTCGCCGGTCGAGGGCGCCTCGTACGTGCTTCGGGTGAAACAGCTCGACGGTGACCGGATCGACGTGCCTTGCCGCGAACTGGGGTTGGGTCTCTACGAGATTCACGACGACGGCACTCGGCAATGGCCCGTTGCACTTCGCGAACCGATCGAGGTGGGCGACGAGCCGACGCCGACGTTCGACGGCGGCCAGTACCCCGAGCTCGATGGTGGTTCGTACTGGACGACCATCAGCCAAGACGGCACCACAGCCGCTGTGCTCGACACGGACGAACCGTGGACCCGTGCGCTGTATCGGGTCGAGCTCGACGCCAGCGACGTGCAGCTGATCAAGACGAACGTGTCGACGTTTGCCATCTCGGCTGATGGCTCGGCGATCGCGTACACGTTCCGAGGCAAGCTCCGGGTCTGGCAGCTCGATGAAACGGCGGCAGGCGGAGCGACCGACCGTTCGGTCGTGGCCGATGATTCGATTCGATCGCTCCAGTTCTTCGGCGACGATCATCTCGTGTTCGTCTCGCGGGCTGACGACGAGCGCTATCGCTACACCGTCTCGACTGGGGCGTTGGTCCCGATCGGCGATCTGTCGCTCGCCGACGACGGACGGACAGCGGTCGATCCGGCGACGGGTGAGCTCGTCGACGTCGACACGGGGGAACGGCGGACGTTGTTCGACCCCGCGCCGGCCAACGATTTCGAGCGGGTGGTGCTGTCGGCCGACGGCAGAACTGTCGCCATCAGCTATCCGTGGTTCAGCGAAGACCGTTTCAACGAGATTCGTCTCATCGACGTCGAGACCGGCCAGGTTCGCGAGTTCCGCTCGGTCGGCCGGTGGACAGACGGCAACGTCGACATCAACCGTGACGCGTCCGTCCTCACGTTGACCACCGATGAGGGCGAGCTGCCGTTGATCGTCGACCTGCGCTCATTCTCCGCGGCCTATCCCGACGCGTCCTTGGTCACGTACTTGTAAGCGATCGCCCCGGCCCGATCAGGCGTTGCTGTCAGATCTGCACGGCTGACGGGCTGCGCCACTGATTCCGCCTGCACACGAACAGCACTCGGGTGGGCCCGGCCATGGCGCCCTTCGTTGCGACAACGTGTCGGCTGGGGGAGCGGCGGATCTCGGCGAGGCGGCGACAAGTTCGCCAACATCGTCGAAGCGGCAAAGGACGTCGGCATCGCCAACATGGGCGGCGAGGCGAAGATCATCGGCGAAAGCGACGGGTACCGCTCGTCGAAGTAGCGCCGTATCGCCACAAACTCCGGCTACCCAGACGGTGAGCCGTTTGCTAGGGTAATCGGTGATATATCAGCCGTGTATCAGAGCGAGCAGGAGCCGCAGATGCGCATTCTCTGTTTGGTGAAGCGAGTCCCCGCACCGGGCGCCCGCATCAACATCACCGAAGACGAACAGTACGTCGACGACAAGAACCTCGGACATGCCGTCTCCCCGCACGAGGAGTGTGGCGTGGAGGCTGCGGTGCAGCTGGTCGAGAAGCACGGGGGAGAGGCCACTGTGTTGTCGATGGGCGGCGCCGAGTCCGAAGAGCAGCTTCGGGCCGCCGTGTCGGTCGGCATCGCCAAGATGGTGCTCGTGCCCACCGACGGCTCGCCGATGGACCCGCAACAGACCGCCGCCGCGCTCGTCGAAGCGATCCGCAATCTCGAAGAGGCCGATGGCGCCTTCGATTTGATCATCTTCGGCAACGAGTCGGCCGATCAGGGCGGCTTCCAGGTGGGTATTCGCATCGCCCATGCGCTGGGCCGTCCGATGGTGAATGGCATCAAGGGACTCGACGTCGACGGTGCGGCTGAGGGCCACATCCTCGCGAACCGGGAGATCGATTCGGGTGTTGAGGTGTACGAACTCCCGATGCCTGCATGCGTGGGCGTGAAGGAGGGCATCAACCTGCCTCGCTACCCGACGATGAAGGGCCGCCTCGCCTCGAAGAAGGCCGAGTTGTCCACCGTCGACGCCGCCGCCGAGGCTGGCGGTCAGGCGCAGGTGAAGCTCAAGTCGCCGCCCGAGGTTGTCAACGAAACCGTGATCCTGGGCAACGGCCCAGAGGCTGCACCCGCAGTCGTGGATCTTCTCGAAGAACTGGGGGTCATGTGATGACTGTCCTCGTGATCATCGAACACGACCGGGGCAATGTGCCCGAAGCCGCATTCGAGGCGCTCACCGCCGCCCGCCAGTTCGGCCTGCCGGTCGAGGCTGCCGTCACCGGCGAAGGCGCTGCGGATGCCGCCGCGTCGCTTGGGGCCTACGGTGCCGAGACCATTCATCACGCCACGGCCGACGCCGTCGGCGATTACAGCCCCGAAGCCTGGGGTCAGGCGCTGGCCGGGGTGGTCGAGGCGACGTCGCCGTCGATCGTGCTGTCGGTGGGCACCGACCGGGGCAACGAACTGATGGCCCAGATCGCCGCACGCATGGATCTGCCGTTCGTCGCCAACTGTGTGGAGGTGTCCGACGACGCGTCGTCGATGACCCGTTCGCAATGGGGTGGCGCGCTCCACGAGGAGACGACCCTCGACGCCGACACCAAGCTGCTGTCCTTCGCCCCGCACGCCGTGGAGGCCACCGAGTCTGCTGCGGTCGGCACCGTGGTCGATGTGGCCGTCGACGTCGACGAGAGCCTTGCCCGCACGATGATCAAGGACCGTGTCGTGCTGAGCGAAGGCATCACGCTTTCGACCGCGCCCGTCGTGGTGTCTGGCGGCCGTGCCGTCGGATCCGAAGAAGCCTTCGCCCCGCTCGAAGAGCTCGCTGGCGAGCTCGGCGGCAAGGTGGGGTGCAGCCGTGCGGTGACCAACAACGGTTGGCGTCCGCACAGCGATCAGGTCGGCCAGACGGGCACCCGGATCGCGCCGACGATCTACATCGCGTCGGGCATCTCCGGGGCCACCCAGCACTGGGTGGGCGCCATGGGCTCGAAGAACATCCTGGCGATCAACACCGACCCCGAAGCCAACATGGTCGTCAAAGCTGGCTGGGCCGTCCTCGGCGACCTCCACGAAGTCATCCCCGCCATCACCGAAGAAGTCCGCAAGCGCAAGGGCTGACCTTCGGTTACTTGCCCGAAGGCCGCAGGTTCAAATCCTGCTCCCGCCACCATGTGATGTCTCAGGACATCGGAAACCCTCGAACCCCCGGGTTCGGGGGTTTCTCATGTTTTGAAGCGGGGTTGGTAGCCGACGTCGGGGTTGAGGGTGAGGTGTCGGATGAGCTCTCCGGTGGCCTTGTTGACGACTCGGATATCGAGGTTGTCGATGATGAGTATGACGGGTGTTTGTTTGAGCGAACGTCCGAGGCTGATGTGGTGCATTCGGCCGGCGCGGCGGAGGGAGACGGCGCCGGTTTTGTCGACGCGGTCGTGGCGGATCCGGTAGTGGTTTCCGGCGCCGTTGTTGCCGGGTTGGTCTTTGGGGAGTCGCTGGTAGGCGACGGCGGGTGGGACTTTCCCGATGGCGGTGTGAGCACGCCGGTGGTTGTAGAGGTGGACGAACTCGTCAAGAAGGGTTTGGAGTTCGGCGAGGGTTTTGGCGGGTGGTCGGGCGGTGGTCCATCTCTTGAGGGTTTGTTGGAAGCGTTCGACTTTGCCGGTTGTGGTGGGATGGTTCGGCCGGGTGTGTTTGTGGGTGATGCCGAGGTCGGCGAGGCGGGTTTCGAGTTGGTTGCGGCCGCCTGGGTAGCCGGCGAAGCGGACCGTGTAGACGAGGCCGTTGTCGGTGAGCACCGATGCTGGAAACCCGTGTGTCTCAGCGGTTTTGTTGAAGGTGTCGCGGACGATGTCACCGGTGACACGACGGTGGGCTGATACGTGGAGGGCGTATCTGGAGTGGTCGTCGAGCCAGGTGATGGTTTCGGTGTCGGTGCCGTCAGCGAGCCAGATGTGGGTGAAGTCTGATTGCCAGGTTTCGTTCGGCAGCGCTGCTTCAAAGCGGATGTAGGACGACTTGGGCCGCTTCTTGGGTGCGGGTTCGACCAGTCCGGCAGCGATGAGTCGACGGCGGATCGTGGACACCGACACTGCGATCCCATGAGTGTTTTGGAGGTGCCATTGGATCGTGATCGGCCCGGCGTCCAACCCGTCGGCGGTGAGTTGTTCGCGCAGGTTCACGATGTGATCGGTTACGACATCGGGAACCTGATTCGGCGACGTCTGTGGGCGCCGCGACCGGGGTTCATACGCGGCGTCGCCGTCCGCCCGATAGCGGGCCATCAGTTTCGAGACCCAGCTGCGAGACACCCCGAACCGTCTCGCCGCTTCAGCCTGCGAGATCCTCTCCACCGTGACCGCTGTGATGATCGCTCGAGCCTTCGACATCACCCACGATGCCAACCCACTTGTTTCCTATGTCCTGAACAACCTGTTTCCGATGTCCTGAACCACAACACTGCTCCCGCCACCAAGCGAAAGGCCCGGAAACTCAACAGTTTCCGGTCCTTGTCGTTGTCTGGTGCCGGACGGCGATGTACCAGGACGGGACCATGCCAAACCGGTGTCAAACCTCCGGTCCTGGTCGGGGACGGCTCAACACCCGAGCGATTTCGTCAGCAGCACCGGCAGAGTCCTCAAACCAGTCGATCGATTGGATGTCCCGAAGCGTCTCTCCCGCGCCGATGTCGAGATCGGGGATCGTGCAGTCGTTCAAGCGGACGGGTATGAACCACGGCTGGTTGTGCGGACGCTGCCTGATCTCCTCGACTGCAACTGTCAGCTCCTCGTAGACGTAAGACCTGTCGCGTTTCTCAAGCTCTTTGGAGAAGCAGGCGATGAAGCCGCCCCCCGTCGAGATTGCTTGCCTAATCTCTCGTTTCCAACGACTTCCGGCCTCCAGTTGCTCACGGTCAATCCAGGTTTCGAGTCCCGCCTTCTTGAGGTCGTCCTTGAGCCGACCGACTTCGCCAGAGTTTTCGTGGACGTAGCTCAAGAAGGTGGGCGGCTTCATTGGGGTCCTGTCTTCGAGGCGTGCAAGCCGGGTCACCGCAGCTCGTTCGGGCTTGGCACTCGAAGTTGGTGCTTTGAAGCTGGGAAGCCCGAGGTTGTCTTTCTCGGCTTGGGCCGAGGCTTGCTTGGCCTGGATCGCCACGAGTCGTGATCGGACTGTCGTCTCAACGCCCTCGTTCCAAGTGGCCAGCTCAGTGTTGGACTTGGCGATGAGTTCGCGGATAGCGACCACGCGGCGGTCGAGCTCTTCCTTTGTGTTTGGGGCCATGTCTAAGCGAAATGTGATTGCGTTCGCTCGTTTGTCGTATGACGTCCCGTTCACATCGGGACCACCACCACCGCCCGGTCGGGCCACCAACAGAGCTGGATCGCCCTTCAGCACGGGGAGAAAGATATCGACAGTCTCGATGTCGTGGAAATGGCCCCGTGAATCGCCACATCGAAATCTGGTGCAGGGCACCCTGAGGCGGGCGGGCCCATCTGCCCGTGCAGGTTCGCCCACTAGGATCTCGGACTGTTGAAGCTCCGCAGTAACGGCGGCGACTCGATCAGCCAGTTCGTCCTGGGTGATGTCAGTTTCGGCCTTGATCGCGTTCTCAAGACGCCCACACAATAGGTCCCTGAGCAGGACTCTGGCGCCGGGCTTCGACCAATCGTATTCGAGAATCTCCACCCAGGGAGTCTACGGGTCCTGCCTGTTCGCACTTACCAGATTGGCCACCGCGAGCGCTGCGTCGGCCTGCATTCCCGGGATCACCTTCGGCGGCACGCCAGCCGGCAGCGCGATCGTGGCGTGGGTGTGTCGGAGGTCGTGAAGTCGAATCTTCGGTAGCTCGCTCCTCGCGATCAGCCGCTCGAACGCCTGGGTGTATGTCTGCGGGTGAAGCGGTTGGCCGTCCTCTTTGCAGAACACGAGGTCGCCGTCTTGGTAGTCCGAACCCCACTCGGTTCGCTCGTCCAGCTGGCGCCGCCGATGTCCTCGGAGGTGTTCGATCGTTCTCGGGTCGAGATCGATCACCCGGGCCTGATGGTTCTTGGGTCTCGACCCCACGAGTTCGTAGGCGACTGACACGAGCGCCTGCCGCACATGGATCCGTCCTGAGCCGAGGTCAACGTCGGCCCACCGAAGGCCAAGCACCTCGCCACGGCGCATGCCGGTGATTGCGGATACGTGCCAGGCCGTCTCGAGGCGGTGTCCTTCGACGAGGCGTAGGAAGCAGCGCAGCTGTTCGGGTGTCCAGAACCGATAGTTCTGCTGTCGCACGCGCTCGCGGCCGGGGCGGCTTCGCCCGCTCCGCAACGTTGGTTTCGACCAGCCCGGCATCAAATGCGTCCGCAAGTGCCTTGTGCAACATCGTGTGGATGTACCTACCGCACGGCCTCGCGCTGAGCCCGCCCGGCCCGTTGCGACGACCGTTGGTCCACAGCTCCGCGTAGAGCGAGTTCAGCTGGCCGGGCCCGATGTCACGGATGCTTCGGCCACCGAGCGCTGGAAGCACGTGATGGCCCATGTTCCGGCGGTACGACTCGAACGTGCTGGGCTTCACCTGCGTCTCAACGGTCGGTAGCCACTGGTCCTCGACCCACTCCCGAATCGTCAGTTTCGTCGGCTCGGTGTATGTGCCGTCGTGCAGGTCGCCGACGATCTTCGTTCGAGCGCCCTCCGCCTCCTTGCGGGTGAGGAAACCGCCATGTCACTTCTGGCGACGTTTGCCGTTCGCGTCTCGGCCAAGATCGACGACGACGTACCAATTGACAGTCTCCTTGCCGGCCTTCGTGGTGTGGGTGCGCTTGCGGATGTGCCCCTGCATGCGTGCCGCCTCATGCGGCCGGCGTCGAAACGCCGAGCCACTCCAGCAACGCCGGAACGGGAACGATCACGCGCCGACCGAGCTTCCGGCAGGGGATCTCGCCGCGCCGGGCGGCTGTGCGCCCAAGACCGAGCAGCGATGCGACTTCCTCTGCGGAGAGGTGAGTCGGGTCTCGATGTCGTCGAGGCCAAGCGGGTATGAGCGCGTACGCTCGTTCATGTCGGAACCTCTTATGAGGGTTCTGGCCAGGCCCCGGGGGTGTTGGCGCACCGCCGGGGCCACTTATTGTCGACGGAAAAGACTACCGATAGGCGAGACGTTGTCAACGTGTATAGACTCAATTCATCATGGGAAGACTGGTCGACCTTGACGATTTGATTGACGTCGGTGAAGTTGCCGAGATCCTCGGCCTGGCGCACAAGAACAGCGTCACCACGTACATGCGTCGATACGACGACTTCCCGGAGCCAGCGATCGAATTCGCGGACGGCAAGTGCCGGACCTGGTTGCGGCAAGACGTTGAAGGCTGGCGTGCTACGCGTGAGGACGGCTAGTGGATTTGGTCAGATCCAAACAACGCGTCGCAGACCACGTCGAGGCACGGTGCGAGTGATTTCGAGAACGACACGGTCGTTCAAGAGGTGTTCGGCGACGAGATTGCCTAGCCCTGGCTTCCGAGCCGCCACCGTTTCGGAGCTCGCCCGGAGTCGGCTGGCAGACTACATCGACGTCGCAGCTTCGAGGTTGAAGAGAGCCTCAAAGCGGCTCAGACCCCAAGTGGCCCGCTCGGCCGAAAGGTCCCAGGAGTTTTGGGAGTCGCTGATCCCCAGGATCAAGGACGACGTCGTCTACCTCCACTCGACTCGGCATAGGTTCGAATTGCTTGTCGAGGCCGCCAGAAATCCTGAGATCCCCGAGCCAAACCACGTCATGGAGTACGTAGCGGGCCTCTACGCGAACACGGTGCTCGTGGGGTTGCGCCGACAGGCGGACAAAGATGATCGAACAGCGAGTCTCCGAGTGCTCCTCCGAGACCTGCGACAGCATCCCAAACATGCGACGCGTGATTGGTACGTCGCAAAGTATCCGGCACACCTCGAGGACATGGCGAACAGCACCTTCGATAGGTTCACTACAGAAGTCGGAGACCAGTACATCAGCCGCAAAGAAGTGGAGCAGGACCTAGCGCGACTTGGGTCGGTGACGAAAAAGCTGACCCACGTGGTGAACAACCAGATCGCACATCTCAATCAGGCTCCCGAAGGGGGTGAGGCCACGTTTGCGGATGTATCGGCTGCGCTGAAGGCATACGAAGATCTCGTGCAGCGCTACTTCTTGCTCGTCGACGGCGCAGCGCTCACAGACGCGACGCCAACGCTGCAGTTCGATTTCCTGCGACCGCTGCAAGTGCCGTGGGTCGAGCGCTAGCCCGGAGGTGTCAAACCTGTGTCAAGCGAACCGAGTGCAACCGACGAGCCTTTCCCGTAAGGGTCCGTACGGGAGGCCTGTGAAAACCGCACGATTCCGGTGGTTCCCGAAGGCTTTGGCACCCACCCGGACCACCGTACGTAACTCATAAACCGAAGGTCGCCGGGAGCGTCGGTAGGACGTGAGCGACGCGCAATGCGACAACTTCCATCACCCGCCAACCCAGCTCGACGCCGGCTCGATATCGAACGCCACCGTCGGATCAGATACAACGGCGATCACAGAGTCATCAACTTGACGGGAGCCAGGGGTGTCGCGGTTGGATCTAAAGGCTTGTCTCGAAAGAGGCACACGTCATTTCTTGGAGGCGTGGTACGGAGTTGACCTGCTCGGAGCTGACGCTCGGTGGGGCTCACAGCCAAAGCCCTTGCGCGAATGGTGGGGCTGGCAAGAGGCATCCGACGTGGCGTTCATCCACCAGAACCATCTGCTGAGCGAGCTTCGCAGCCGAGATCAGTTCACAGTCTTCTACGTCGAAAACCAGGCTGTCGTGCAGTGGGCGTATGAAACTGCTAGCGATGACCCCGACCCGGAGGTCTTTGAGCGGACCAATGCCGACCAGTCGGCTTGGGAACCCCTGGGTATGCCGATGTCCCAGTTCTTGCTCCTGATCGCCTGTTTCGAAGCGGCCATCGGCGCGGAGCACGCGCTATGGGTCAACGACCCGACTGCAGAGCACGTCGACCTGTTGACCGACGGTCTTGCGCTGGCCGACGGAGCAGCTTTCTGGGAGATGCAGGTCTATGTCGGCGACGAGGCAGTCCTTACGCTCCACTCCAACACCGTCGCGATCTATTCCTCACCGGATCCCTCAGTGATCGAAGGTAAACGAGACAGCCTGTCGTAGGCGCCGGCTTGCCCAGTGATTGCGTTGCTAGAGCACCGGTGGAGGATCGTTGTCAGCCCGCTGATGGCGGGTGGCCAGCCCCGAAGTAACGGCACTTGCTCGAGTAGGGAGTTGACCTGATTGCCTGTCTCGCTCAGTGAGTGATCGCTACAGATTTGTGGCTCTTCCGGGGTTGTTCGAGCCGACCGTCGATGCCTGGCGAGGGGTAGATCGCTGAGGGTCGGCGGGAGGTAGGGGTGTGAGGACCGTTAGTCGAGGCTCACTCGCCATCTTCCGTCAGGGGCGCCTTTGCTTGGTATCGCTGGCGGTGAGAGAAGGGGAACCGACGGCAGCTCTTCTGTGGCTACCTCGGGGGCCCGCTCGCGTCGACGTGGAGCGCGGGCTTGGTAGGCGACCAGGTCCTGCAAGACGTCTCCGTAGAAGGACTCGATCGCGTCCACGACAGATTGGGAGAATCCAGGCTTCTTCCCCGCCTTGCGGTTTTGACCCATCTCACTTCGCGCCACAAGTCGGAACTTCACGGGGTCCCTCTTTTGATCGCTCAGGAGCACGGCTGGATCAGTGCGCACCGCTTCGAGGGTGGCAGCCGATCCGCTGCGAGCATTCTTCGGAAAGGCCTCGACAACAAGACCGGCTGGCGCGTCCTTGAGCTGTCGGGTGAGCCATCCGATCCTTCCCTTCGCACCCTTGTCTCCCGGTGCCTCGAATGAGGTGGACACCAAGATCTGTCGAGCCTTCAGGTCGACATCGATCTCGAGATCCGAAATGGTGTCGGGGATTCGGAGCGCTCCGCTGAGTTTGCCCTCGATAGCAAGCTCCTCTACGAACGATTTCGTCCGAAGTGAGGGATCAGCGACATGCGCTCGAGGGACGACTTCCTGTACGTCTTCGCCGATGTCAGATCCCAGCTTCAAGCTTGCGTAGCCAAGGAGCTGGTCCCAGCGTTGCGCGATATCGACCACTGCATCGTCACGCTTGTTCAGCGTGCCGTTGCGTCCGCCATCCCGAACCTCCACCCAGTTCTCACCCATGTCGTCGAAGCCCACTGCACCGGATGCGGGATGCTCGAGGTAACGGATGAGCTCGCCAAGGATCCATGTTTGCTCTGGGTCATCGATCCCACGGTGCACCTTTTCCATCACCGCCGTCGTCAGTACCCGAGTCCAGCTGATGTGATGAAGCGCCACCTTCGAGTTGGCTCGCAGCTTCAGTCCCGAAGGATGTGCTCCCGGCGAGGCTGGAATCTCATTCGAGATACTGAGCACGCAGTCGTACCCATTCTCCTTTGCCACATCGACATACCGCTCGAGCTGCTCCGAATCGAGCTTCGATGAACCAGACTTCACCTCAACAAGTCCCACCCACGGCTTTTGACTGCCGAACGTCACGCGAATCAATCCGTCAGGCCTGACAGTGGTTCCGGTCTTCAGCTTGAAGGTCGTTTCGATGAACGTCTCGACTGTGGCCTTGCCGGCCTTGCTTGCTCCGAGCGGCGCTAGCAGAGCTATCGAGAACGGCCGCACGACGGAGAGCACCGCCAGCAGCGCTGAAGTCGCTCGCTGCTCGGCTTCCCGGTCCCCTGAGATCCCTGCGACCGAGATCAAACGCGCTTCTTGCCAACTCATGATGCCCCCGTGGCCCCCGCCGCTGCTGAATCGCAACCTACCGCGTTGTGTTGGTCAGTGACGTCAATCCAGCGAGCAGGTGCCCGCTCGAAACAATCGCCAGGCCGCGTTCGCCCAGCCATCGCGAGCAACGTCGACGAAAGCTCGTTCACCCCGCATGCGGCGAAGCGGCAGCACAGGACACCGTCACGAATCGTCCTCGATCGAGGTCACGTGACGTAGCCACAGGCCGCCGCCACGGAGGCTTCCGGGGAGGTAGCTGCGGTGTCCCAGAAGCTGGCGGACTCGTGGCGAGCGGTCGGCGAGCGAGCCCAAGGGATGGTCGAGCACGATCGCTTCTTCGGGTGTGAGCCAACCGGCCACGAAGCTCAGGTGCATCGCCCGACGCCATCGGGCGGTCGTGCGGTTGGCGCCCCCGCCATGGAACACGTGGCCGGAGTACACCAGTGCGTCTCCCGGGTCGAGCTCGGCCGGCACGGTCTCAACCTCGGTCCGGTAGTCGAGCTTCTCCGTCCGGTGGCTGCCGGGCACGACGCGGGTCGCGCCCAACTCGTCGGTCACGTCGTCGAGGCCGATCATCGCCGAGATTGTCACCTCCGGTGTGTCGGGCCACGTCCGGTTGATGAACTCCCACCAGTTGTCCGCGTCGCGATGCAGGACCTGGGCGGGTTCGCCCGGCCCGATGTACATCACCTGCGCCGTGTTCAACCAGTACGAGCCGCACGTGGGCAACAACACGGCGTCCGCAATGGCGGCGTACCGCTCGTTGTCGAGCATGTCGAAAAACGCGTCGGTGAGCAGGCCAAGGCTCGAGAAGCGGATCGTGTTGGCACCGACGAACTCCTTGCCTTCGTCGCCCATGCCTTGATCCGCGGCTCCGGGTTCCACACCCTGGGCATACGCATCGGCAGCGGCACGGATCTCGTCGATCACCGACCGGTCGAAGAGACCTTCGATGATCAGCGCGCCGTCCTCTCGTAGCGCCGCCAGCTGCACATCGAGTTCGGCGTCGGCAGCCAGTCGTTGCAGTGAACGTGTCACGATCTCAGCTTCTCATTCTCGCTGGCCTGCGCGCTCGGTCGAGTGTCAGACCGGCGTCGTAGGTTTGGTGCATCGAAGGCTCCGCGCCTTCCGCAGCACAACATCACGGGGAGCTTGGCCGATGGCCATCACACCTGCCGAACTCGAACTCGTCCGAAATGAGCTCGACGCACGAATCACCGCTGTTACTGTCGAGCACGTGAGTATGGCGCAAGCGATCGGATCCTACAGTGAGCGATTCACCGCGCTGGATGCCCGTTTCGACGCAATGGACTCGCGCATCGATGCTGTCGAGCTTCGACTCGACTTCGTCGTCCAGGACATGGAACGCCGGTTCACCGAAGTCGACCGACGCTTTGACGGTGTCGACCGTCGACTCGATGCCCTCGACCGACGCATGGAGCGGCTCGAAGACCGGATGGTCACGCTTGATCGCAAGATCGATCTGCGGTTCGGTTGGCAGACGTTCCTCATGGCCGGACTTGCGGTGCTCGTGCTCTTCGACGACGCGATCACTACCGCCCTCGGGCTCTGAGTCGCCTCTCAAACCCATGCACGAGCTCTGGGACGAGATCGACGGCGAAGACCCGTCACCGATCTGCCCCCGATGCGGAGTGAGCGCGCTCGCCCCAGAGATGCCCGGTGGCGAATCGGTCTGCGAGAACGGTGCGTGCGACGGGTACGGCGAACCGATCTGACTGCCGCTGCGCTGTCGCCGGTTACTGTCGAACGCATGCACGTCGGAGACGCACACGAACGTTGGGAGTCGGCCGAGGGATCGACGGGAGCGCTCGAGGAGACTGAAGGTCTGCCGGGCGTCGCCGATTGACCACGATGCAGCCCGCAGCGCCGACCGACGCTCTGCCGACGCCGACGTACCACCGCGACCTCGCCGAGCACTTCGAGCAGGTCGAACCCGAACTGTGGTCGTGGTTTGGGGAGTCGTCGGCGCTCGCCGAACGACGCGACGAGGCCGCCGAGCTCGCACTCCTCAAGTCGGCGTACCGACTCGACGGTGGGCCACACGCCGTGCTCGTGGGCTTCGCCACGATGCTCGCGACCCGATTCGGTATCGGCGAACCGATCGTGTTGTACCAAGCACTCGGCGACAACGACCGCAACGCCCGAGTGTTCCGGCTCAACAGCCAGGTCCACGTCGTCTTCTCCGGCGACCTGCTCGACCTGCTCGACACCGACGAGCTCCACGCCGTCCTCGCCCACGAACTCGCCCACATCGCGCTGTGGAAGCGAGACGGCGGCCGGTACTTCGCCCTCGACCACCTGGTCGAACGCCTCGCAGGCGAGATCGCGGCGCCCGACGCGCTCGTCGAGACGGCGCGACGTCTTCGCTTGCACACCGAAGTGTGGGCCGACGCCATGGCCGTCGACGCTGTCCAGAGCGTTGCCGCCACCGTGTCGACGATCGTCAAGGTCAACACCGGTCTTCGACACGTCGACCCCGACGCCTACCTGCGGCAGGCCACCCAGATCTTGGAAATGGATGGGGGAGCGAGCCAGGCATGGTCCCACCCCGAGCTGCACATCCGGGTCGCCTGTATCGAAGCTCGAGCACGGTCCAGTGCCGATGGGGTCATCGACGAGCTGATCAACGGCCCTGACGACCTCGACCGCATCGACCTGCTCGGACAAGCCCGGGTCCAAGCCGTCAGCGCACGTGTGCTCAACAGCGGCGCAGCGGTCGCCAACCGCTCCGAGGCCGTCGCCCAGTACCTGGCGGGCTATCCAGAGCTCGCGGTCAGCGCTGCCGGAGCGGTCGCCAACGGCGAGCTCATTGACGCGGAGCCGTCCATCCGATGGTTGGCCGCCGCGTTGCTGGTCGATCTCACCCTCGCCGACGGTGGAACGGACACGCTCGACGATGTCCGAGCGCTCGCACGTGAGGCCGAGCGTCAAGGCGTGGCCATCGAGTTCGACAAGATTCTCGCCAAAGCGACCGAACAGACCCCCGCTCAGGTGCGCGCGTTTCGGGGCGCCACACGATGACCTTCGCCCGCCTGCTGTCCGAAGTACTCACGGACGAGCTCCCGCGCACCGGAGATGTCCTTGCGGTCGGTATGCCGCTGCTCCGTCACATCGATTCGCTCCATCGCCACGGTCAGGTCACCGGCGCGTCTGGCGTTTCCGCGCTCGACTACGACGGAACCCGCCTTCACGTCAGCGGGTCACAGCCGGCAGGAGAGGACTCGAATCGGCCGGCGGTCGAGCTCGCCACCGCCCATCTCGCCTCGAGCGGAGCACAACTCTGGAGCCATCGCCAACACGACGATTCCGGCGGCGGGTGGGGGAGAACGTCGAGCCTCGATGTCTTCGATCCCGATGACGGTGTGCCGCCGCGACCGATGTTCGTCGCCGGGTACCGGGTGTGGGAACAGCTCCACGGACACCACGATCCCCTCACCGACGTGGCCCTGTGCGGTCTGTGGCTCTGCAGCTTCGCCTTCGGTCTCGATCTCGACACTCCCGACGGCATCGATGCACTGGCCCTCGACCATCGCCACCCGAGCCGGCTGAACCCGCACCTGCATCCCGTTGTTGCGTCCACCCTCGTGTCGATGATCGCCCCAGACCGATCGCTTCGGCCCCGCGAGCTCGGCCACGTCATCACCCGACTCGAACACCACCGGGACGTGCCCGCAGACCTCGACCTCGCCGCCGCGTACGAGTCCGAGACCGACTGGCGCCGAGCCGTTCTGACGACGCTTCGAGATCGCGTGTTTGACACGACACGCCGCAATCGCGAGCTGTACTACCGGCCGACCGCCTCGAGCGTGTCGCTCACCGAGTCGTCGGTGCCGCTGATGCTCAACATCGACCGCATCCGCCCCAAGGACCTCCTCACCTGGACATCGCCGTCCAACGACGCACTCCGGAAGGGCAAGACGGTCGACCTCGCCACCTGGTGCCGATTCGAAGAGACGCCGTATCTCGCGCCAGCGCTCGACAAGCTGATCAGCGCCGAACGAAAGTTTCGTGTCGAGACCGGCCACGGGCGGCTCCGATGCATCGTCGCCTTTCTGCACTGGCACGACCCCGAGGCCGACGAAGCCGTCACCTCGCCGCTCCTCACGCTGCCGGCCACGCTGACTCGGAAGAAGGGCCTCGAGACCAGGTATCAGCTCGAGCTCCCCGGCGACGACGCCACCGTGAACCCGATCCTGCGGCACGTGTTCGCCGGCCGGTTCGGCATCGACCTCCCCGCACACGTGGGGACCGGTCCGGACGAGATCGCGGCCTTCGCGCAGACGCTCGAAGCGCAGGTCCGAAAGAGCGCACCCGCAGTACAGATCGAACTGGTCGACAAACCTCGCATCGACCTGCTTCGTCGCAAGGCCCAGCTCCGGGTCGACAACTACCGCCGACGACGCGCCCGAAACCTCGCATCGGCCGGGCGATGGCGGCGACAGGACCACAGCTACGAACTCGACGACTGGCGACCCCTCGGCCAAGCGCTCTACGACCGATTCGTCCGAACCGCCGACCTCCCGCTCCGCGACGTCGCTGGCGCCGTACCTCGACCGCGTCCGCAGGCGCTTTCGGCGCCGACAGACGCGGCACCCCCGCCCCCGGGTTTGCCAAGCGAAGAGCGAACCGCCGATATCTACTCGATCACCGGAGCAGACGCGTCGGCCGACCGTTGGCAAGTCGACCTTTGCAGCGTCTCGCTCGCCGTGCTGGGCTCGCGTCGTACGACGCTCTCGCGCGACTACGACGACGTGCTCCGAGCCGAGAGCACCGTCACCGTCGAAGACACTCCGTTCGAACATCTCTTCCGGCCCGAACCGTCACCGGCGCCCGCCGCAGAGACCGAGCCGATGCGGATCGATCAGCGGCTCGTGCTCCCCGCCGACGATGCCCAGGCGCGGGCGGTCCAGCGCGCCGTGCGCGGCGACTCGTTCATCATCCAAGGCCCGCCCGGCACCGGGAAGAGCCAGACGATCACCAACGTGATCGCTGCGCTCGCGGCGGCGGGCAAACGGGTGCTCTTCGTCTGTGAGAAGCGGGCGGCGATCGATGTGGTTGCGCATCGCCTCAACCAGGTCGGCCTCAGCGACCTCACCGCGTTGATTCACGACTCCCAGCTCGACCGAAAGGACTTCGTCAAACAGCTCGGCGCCACCTACCACTCGTGGCTGGACGACCGGCCGGACGAACCGGCCGACGGCCAACCGCCTGCTCCATCGGAGACACAGGTGCGACGCAACCAGCTCCTCGCCCGCTTCGGCGAGGCCGTCCGCCCGCTCGACGCGATGAACGGAGAGCTCGGCGCAAGCCTCGGCGGCGGACTCACCGTCGCCCAAGCGATCGAACGTGTGAGCCTCCTGTCCGAGGCTGGCAGCGACGCGGCGGTCCCGCTCGCACCAGACGAGTGGGTGTCGCTGCGTCCACGCCTCGACCGTGTCGCCGACGCGCTTGCCGCGGCCGGGTTCACCGGTCCGCTGGCAAGCCACGCTGCGCTGCGTGTTCGGCCCGGGTATCTGGGCGCCGATGCCGTGCAGAGCGCACGCAACGTCGGCGCTGCGCTCACCGACGCGGTCGGCGGGGTCGTCCCGACTCTCGACCTCGCCGCAATCACGACCTCGGGCAGCTGGCAGCCCACGCTCCTCGCCGCTGCCGAAGCGGGTGGCCTCGCCGCCCTCGACCCGACTCACCCACAACACCTCGATCTCCGGGCCGCTGCGCAACGCCAAACCGAGCTCGACGCCTTCGTGGCCGAGACCGGCACGGTTCTGACGCGTTGGGTGACCCCGCTTTCTGCGGCCGACACTGCGGCGGGCCTTGACGTTGCCCGAAGCAAAGAAGGGTCCATCTTCAAGGTCTTCAATGGACGGTGGCGAGCACTGCGAAAGACCGTCGAGGCCGCCTACGACTTCGGTCAGCACCAGGTGCGTCCAACGATCACGGCGGTGCTCGAAGAACTGCACGCCCACCACACCGCAGTGGCCGCAGCGACAGCGCACGCGGCCACCAACGAAGGAACCTTCGGCTCGGCTGATGCCGTCGTCCTCCGAGCCTTCGTCGATGACAATCACGCCCGG
Source organism: Acidimicrobiales bacterium (assembly GCA_020629635.1). Taxonomy (GTDB): domain Bacteria; phylum Actinomycetota; class Acidimicrobiia; order Acidimicrobiales; family SHLQ01; genus SHLQ01. The sequence goes on from JAHDCX010000006.1 coordinate 142,758, forward strand.
CCCGGCTACAGCGACCTGGTCGGCGCCGGCGCATCGCTCCGGGACCGGCTCCAGCAGAACACGGCGATCGCGGATGCCGTCAGCCCGTTGTTGGTCAGCTCGACCATCACCGTTGCTGACCTCGAACGGCTCGGTGCCGAGCTCCAAGCCACGCCGATCGGGGTCGAGCCGGCGCTGCTGGCCTGGGCCGACATCGGGGCGGCGCCAGAGGAGGGGCTGCTCGGCCTCGTCGACGCGAACGCCTCGCTCGACGTGATTGAAGCCGGTGTTCTTCGACGCGAACTCGACCGTTGGGCGAGCACCATCGATCATGTCGCGTTTTCCGGAGCGCACATCGATCACGCCATCGACACCGCCCGGTCGATCCACAGCGACCTGCTCGACATCAACGCCACGGTCGTCATCGAAGCCGCACGCGCGGCGTTCCTCGCCAACATTGCACACGCCGATGCGTCGATGGCGGGCCGCAGCGATGACGACAAGGCGCGCAAGCGGGTCTACAACGCGGGGCGGCGCATCGTCGAGCGCGAGTACGAGAAGAAGATGCGCCACCGCTCCATTCGCGAGATGGCGACGGGGGAGAGCGGCGTGGTCGTACGCGACCTCCGCCCCATCTGGCTGATGAGCCCGCTGTCGGTCTCCGACACACTCCCGCTCGAAACGGATCTGTTCGACGTCGTGATCTTCGACGAAGCGAGCCAGATCCCCGTCGAAGATGCGGTGCCCTCGGTCTTGCGGGCGCCGCAAGTGATTGTGGTTGGCGACCGTATGCAGATGCCGCCGACTCGATTCTTCTCCTCCGACGACGATGACGACGCCGAACTCGTCGTCGACGACCACGGGCACCGGCTGTCCATCACCCTCGATGCCGACAGCTTCCTGACTCAGGCCGATCTGGCGCTCGACTCGTCGATGCTCAACTGGCACTACCGGTCACGGTCCGAGTCGCTGATCGCCTACAGCAACCATGCCTTTTACGGCGGCGGGCTGGCGACAATCCCCGATACCGAGCTGCCAAGCGGCGAGCAGCCGGCCATCAAGGTCGATTCCGCCGACGACGCCATCGCCAACACCGCCACCACCCTCGAACGCGCGATCAGCTTTCATCACGTCGATCACGGCGAGTATCGGGACCGCCGCAACGTGCCGGAGGCCGATTACATCGCCGAGCTCGTCCGGTCGGTCCTGCGATCTGGGGTCGGCCACACGATCGGCATCGTCGCCTTCTCCGAAGCCCAACAAGGGGCGATCGAATCCGCGCTCGACGACCTTGCGGCCATCGACGCCGATTTCGCCGAACGGTACGAAGCCGAACAATCACGTACCGACGACGACGAGTTCGTTGGGCTGTTCGTCAAGAACCTCGAAAACGTCCAGGGCGACGAACGTGACCTGATCATCATGAGCGTCTGCTACGGCCCGGACCCGCACGGCCGGATCCGGATGAACTTCGGCCCGATCAACAACTCCGGCGGCGAACGGCGACTGAACGTGATCTTCAGCCGGGCACGCAAGCACATGGCCGTCGTGGCATCGATGCGCGGCAACCAGATCACCAACCTGCACAACGACGGGGCCTCACACCTCGCCGGGTTCCTGAGCTACGCCGAAGCCGAGAGCCTCGGCCGAGTCGATGCGGCAACCGCGCTGCTACGCACCGCCAGCCGCCAACGCCACGAGTCCCACGCCAGCTCGCCCGTCGCGGACGCCATGGCCGAAGCGCTGCGAGCGAACGGCTGGACGGTGACGACCAGCGTTGGCCGCTCGGACTTCCGGATCGACCTCGCGATCACCGTCGACGGTGATCATCGCGTCGGCGTGCTCCTCGAACCCGACGACGGCGAGCGTGCCGTGTCGCGCAACGTCACCGAAGCCGGAGTCCTCGACGCCTTCGGCTGGACGATTCTGCGAGTCCCACTGAGCGACTGGTACACCGATCCAGCACGGGTAATCGATCGCGTCGAAGCCAACCTTCCTCACCGAACCGAATAGGGGCGACGGAATCTCAACGCCTTCTGCGATGAAGCTCGTACACGCAAGCGGAAGGCGGACAACCCATGGGACTTCGAGAGACCGACATCACACGACGGTGGCCAGACGGCTTGGTGCCCTACGAGATCGACAGCGGCTTCTCTGCGGCACAACGCCAAGAGATCCTCGATGCCATCGACCTGGTGAACCGAAGCACCAACGCCACCTTTGCGCCACGCGACGGCGAGGCCGACTTTGCCCGCTTCGCGCCCGCATCCGGGAGCTGCGGAACGCGGACAGGCCGTGACCCAGGAGCAAACACGATCAGTTGTGATCTGAGCACGTTCTCGACCGGCAACGTGGCTCACGAGATGTTGCACGAACTCGGGCATCATCACGAACACGTGCGTGAGGACCGAGACACGTTCGTCACGATCCAGTGGGCAAACATTCAGGCGGACCGCTGCGGCAACTTCAAGCGCAAGGTCGATCCTGAACCAGCCAACTACGACGACTGTGCCGATACCTACGATCCGGCGACGCAGACGCTGAGGACCGAAGACGTTGGCACCTACGACTACGGATCGATCATGCACTACGGCGAGACGTTCTTCCTTGCGTCGGGCGCCACGGGCCAGACGATCACGCCGATCAATCCGGCCGGTGCCGCGATCGGGCAACGGGCCGCACTGAGCGACGGCGACATCGCCACGGTCAACGACACCTACGACACGGCAGCGATCTACGTGCGGGACAACCTCACCGACGACGGGGAGGAGCCCCTCGTCGGAGGCGGCCTGTCGCGCAGTCCCGACATCATCCACGTGCCCGACGAGCCTGCGGACGCGCAAACCCTCTACTCGACTCCTGCCGCAATGGCCGCCGACAACCTGTCGGAGGACGTCGAGTTCGGCCAGACGAACTTCGTCTACGTCCGTCTCCAAAAGAACGGCACGTTGACCGACACCGCCAACGTCGATCTCTATTGGACCGAACCCTCCACGCTTCCGTCGCCGACGAGCTGGACGCAGATCGGAACGACGCAGACGGAGGCGGCAATCGCTCCCGGCGAGATTCGAATCGTCGGTCCATTCCTGTTCAACGACGTGCCCGCTGAGGGCCACTACTGCTTTGTCGCAGTCGTCGGGAGCCGGAAGAACCCGGCTCCCGACCTCGCCAGCATCTCCACTGGGTCCGACTTCCACGACCTCGTACGGGCAAAGAGCAACCTCGCGTGGAAGAACTTCGACGTGGTCAACGTCGAGGAAGGCGGCGACACCGACATGGACTTCCACGTCCAGAACATGCGCGGTCGATCAGACGACAACTCGCTGGAGCTCGATCTTTCCTCGCTCCCGGCGTCGGTGACGGCGCACGTGCGAATGGTCTCGAGGCTTGCCAAAGCGGGGCAGCTCCGCAAGCTCCAGATCGCCCAAGAATCCGCTCGCCAGACCACGATGGCCACCACCGGTTCGTTCGGGGTGCACGCCATCGATGGCATGACCCTTCCGTCTCGCGACGACACGATCGTCCGGCTGTCGATCGACGTTCCCGAAGGCACGCCGCACGGCGCCTATGACATCTCCGCTCGCCAAACCCAGAACGGCCGCGAGGTTGGTCGAGTCACCCGGCGCCTCACCGTCGGGCGCTTTCCCTTCATCGGCAACCGACGTTCGATGGAGCTCCACCGAGCGAACTGTCCGTGGATCCCGAAGATGTCGCCACGCAACAAGGTGCCGTTCGATTCGCTCGAGCGGGGGTTGCGGCGCGGCTTCGACGGGTGCCATACGTGTCTCGAAGAAGAGGACAACGGTTGACGTCTACTGTTGGGTCATGAACGCACCACAGGGATGGACATTCGCCGATTCGAACGCGCTCGACTGGCAGCCAATGGGTGATTCGTACGCGATGAAGCTGCTCGGGGTCGCCGACGGCAAGATGCTTGCGATGTTCCGTTTCGAACCCGGCTTCGATGGCGCAGCGCATCCACACAACGAACCGGAGTTCACCTACGTGCTCGAGGGATCGATCGTCTCCAATGGTGTCCAGATGGAGGCCGGACACGGCTATGCCGCCGTCGCCGGAACGACACACGAGGAGTTCCGGACCGACACGGGCTGCACCGTCGTCTCCGTCTTCGCGGCTCCAAGCGGCTGAGCTCAGGCGGCGACCGAGGCCGAGGCGGGACCGTCCTCGAACAGGGGATGGATCGTGCCGAAGCTCCGGCAAACCTCCGAAGCTCGCATTGGCCGGGCAAGAAGAAAGCCCTGGAGCACGTCGTAGTCGAGGTCCGCCACCAGGCCGAACGCCTCGACCGTCTCAACGCCTTCGAGGACGACGTTCAGCCCGAGATCCTTTCCGAGGCTGACGATGCCACGGAGCAGTCGGCTCTGACGCCGGTCGTTGACTGCGGCGGCGATGAAGCTCCGGTCGACCTTGACTTGATCGACCGCCAGGTCGTGGAGATAGCTGAGCGACGAGTATCCGGTGCCGAAATCGTCGATCGAGAGTCGTACGCCGAGAGCGGTGAGGCCGTCGAGCACCGTCTTGTGCCATCCGGTCGCATCGGGGACCAACACGCTCTCGGTCAGCTCGAGACAGAGCCGGCCGCGAGCGACGGGATGTGCTGCGAGGAGCTCGGCAACCTGGTCGACAAAGTCGGGGCGCCGAAGCTGAATGGTCGAGACATTCATCGAGACGATCGGGACGTCGATACCGGCAGCAGCCCATTCGGTGATTTGACGACAGGACTCGGCGAGGACCCAAGCGCCGAGCTCGCCGATCAGACCGGTGCTCTCCGCGATCGGAATGAACTCCGACGGAGGAATCGGTCCTTCGACGGGGTGGTCCCACCGCGCGAGCCCCTCGACGGCGACGACGTGACCCGCATTGTCGTACAGCGGCTGGTACGCGACCCAGAGCTCGTCGTCGTCGAGGGCCCTCCTCAGCTGCGACGTGAGGTGAACCTGGCGTTCGAACGAGGCAGACAGATGAGGCTCGTACACCATCGACCTGCTACTCCGGAGCCGCTTGACCTCGTAGAGGGCAAGGTCGGCGTGACTCATCGCGTCTGCTGACGTGCGGCCGTGGTCGGGGATGACAACGACCCCCACACTCGCGGTCACCCGCGCTTCACCAGAGGAGGTCTCGAAGTCGCCTGACACGCAGCGGTGCAGTCGATCGATCAACTCGTCGACTCCCGCAACGGGGCGGGGGCCGATCGCCGAGAGAATGGCGAACTCGTCGCCACCCAATCGGGCGACGAACTCACCAGCGCCGGACGCAGTGGTCAAGGCTGCGGCGATCGTGCTCAAGAGCTCGTCACCGGCTTGATGGCCAAGGCCGTCGTTCACCTTCTTGAAACCGTCGAGATCGAGGATCGCCAGCGCGAAGCCGTCATCCGAACTCTCGATCGCCTCGAATCGGCGGTCGAGCTCCTCGATCAGGGCGGCACGATTCGCCACATTCGTGAGGGCATCGGTGTACGCCTGGTGCTCGAGGGTCTCGCGAAGCTCGGCGACCTTCGCGAGGCCCTTCGCGAGATCGCCGATCTCGTCGCGTCGTGACGTCAGCGAGGTGGGAGGACGGTCCGTGTTCCCTGCAGATCCGAGGGAATGGGCGATACCGCTCAGCCGATGGAGCGGGCGGAAGGACAGAAACATGACGACGACCCCGACGGTTCCGAGGACCGCAAGGAGGCCGACGGCAAGAGCGATCGCATCGTCCGTGGCTTCGCCGTTGATCCGGTCCAGGTCGTCCACCCACCCGACGTCCACGGCGAAGATCCCTGTCACCGACCCGTCAGGCGCGGTGACCGGCGTGAGGTACGCCATCCGTAGCCGGCCGGCCACAGGGACCTCTCCAACGAAGGGTTCGATCGACATGATCGCGTCGTAGGCCGGGTGCGCAGCGCCGATCAGGCCCGGCTCGACGGCAGAACCCCCGACCCGTTCGCCCTCGGGAGTCCGAAACGTCGTCGAGAGACGATCGAACGATGAGGTCTCGGATGAGAAGCGGAAGAGGTTGGCGGCGCCCTGATTGATCCCACCGATGTCATCGACGAGGTCGTCCCACACCGGGCCGGGCCGCATCATCTCTGCGGGAATCTCGATCGAGAGGGGAGAGCCGTTGCCGTCTCGCTGGACAGTCGATCCTTCGACTCGCTCCGTCAGCAGCGTCGCAGCGGCGCGACCAGCCCGATCCACCCTGACAGCGGTGTTCTCCGCGTTGATTTCGCGTAATTGGCCGAGTCCGAGCATCGTCAAGATCCCGAGGACGAGGGCCCCAACCACGATGAAGTAGCCCGTCGTGCGCGCCGGAAACCTCCACCCAGATGGACGAGACGGCGCGCCAGCTTCCACAGTTCTTGATCGGCTCTTGACGGAGTGCTCTGTAGCGCCGTGACGAACCGCTCTGCCGGGCTGGGCCAGACTCCACTCATGGCTGAAATGCGTCGAGCAGCAGACGACCAGACCTTTCATGACGACATCGAGGCCTATGTCGGTGCATTGAGCGCGCGCGTGGGGGATCCCGTGCCGCTGCACGTGTCGACACGGTCTCGGTCCTGGTCCCTTCGGATCGAGCGCTGGGGTGCCTCCCGCGAGCTCATATTCGAGGCGACAGGGCTTCCGGGCGAGTTCCACGAGCCGCCAGAGGATGCAGACTCGAACGGGTGTGGATGGCCCGTCGCTTTCCAGATCGACACGACCGGCTGGTCGCCCGGATTCCATCTCGTGACGCTGACCGCAGCCGACGCTGCGCCCGGCCGGGAGCACTCGCATGCCGGCTTCGTGCTTCGGAGCGCCCTGCCGGTCCAGCAGCGACCGTCGATTCTGCATGTCGTACCGACCAACACCTGGAACGCCTACAACACCTGGGGCGGAAAGAGCCTGTACACCGGCGGGACCGCAGTCTCGTTCCATCGTCCTTTCGCCAGAGGGATGTTGTGGCGACCGACCGTGGATCGTGACGACCGCAAGGCGAGGCCGACCCGACACGGAGAAACGCCCGATGTGGACGGGCGTATCTTCCAGGCGTATCGAACCGAGCATGGCTATCCGTCGGCGATCGGTTCGACCGGTTGGTTCAGCCACGGCCGGCGATTTGTCGAGTGGGCAGAAGCCGACGGGCTTCAGCTCGACACCGCGGTCTCCAGCGATCTCGCCGACGTGCCAGATCTGCTCGAAGGGCGAGAGGTCGTCGTGCTCGTCGGCCACGACGAGTACTGGGCGGCAGATGAGCGGCTGGCGCTCGAACGCCACGTCGCGGCTGGCGGCCGGCTCGTCTCCCTGTCCGGCAACACGATGTTCTGGCGCGTCCGCCACAGCACGGGCACGCACGGTCCGACGATGGTCTGTCACAAGTACCGCGGGCACCTCGACGACCTCGGCGAGCGAGACCCGGTCCACCCGGGCCCGAGCACCGGGATGTGGGCCGACCCGTCGATCGGCAAACCCGAGTGGCAGCTCCTCGGCGCCGGATCTGCCTTTGGCCTGTACCACCGGTTCGGTCGGGCGACGCCTCGCGGGACCGGAGGACATCTCGTGGGCCGGCCTGACCATTGGCTTCTGGCCGGTACCGATTTGCGCTACGGCGACGTCATCGGCGCACCGGACGGCGTCGTCGGCTACGAAACGGTTGGCTGCCCCCTCACGCTCGATGAGTTTCACCAACCGGTGCCATCAGAGGTTGCCCACTCGTACGGGGTGCCACGTGACACCGAGATCGTGGCATGGTGCCCGGCGAGCAATGTCGGAGTCGGCGAGTACCCGGCGTCCATCGCGGCGCTCAGCGACCAAGGAGATCTCGAGTTCATCGCCGAACGGATCTTTGGCGACCGTGATGACTCGATTCGGAGGGCAAGGAACGGTACGTCGGTGATTGCCACGGTCGGCGGCGACCAGGTGGTCACCATTGGGACGACCGACTGGGTGTTCGGACTGGCCAGCGACCCACACGTCGCCCAAATTACGCGGAACGCGCTCGCCGGCCGCCCTGTCACCTGAACTCCCTGTCACCTGAACGCCCTGGTTTCGCTCACGCTCGATCCGGGCTACAACGGAGACACGCCGCCAGCTGCACCTGAGGATTCCGTGACCGCAACGCTCGAGCCGAACACCGACCTGTTGACCGATCCCGACGACGTCGCGCAGGCGATTGCCAGAACGCGTTCGAGCTTCGCTCGAGGAACGACGAAACCACTCGCATGGCGGTACGAGCAGCTCGACGCCATGCGAGCGCTTCTCGAGGAGAACGAAGAAGCGCTGATCGATGCACTCCGAGTCGACCTGGGCAAATCGCCCATCGAGTCCTTTGCGACCGACATCGGGTTCGTGCTCAACGACCTCGCCCACCTCCGGCGTCGGCTGAAGGCGTGGACGAAGACGCGCAGGGTCCGGGTCCAAGCGGCCCTGCTGCCCGGAAGAGCAATGATCCGGTCAGAGCCCAAGGGCACCGTGCTCATCATCGGTCCGTGGAACTACCCCGTTCAGCTGATCCTCGTTCCGCTCGCCGCCGCGATCGCTGCTGGGAACAGCGTCGTCGTCAAGCCCTCCGAACTGTCGCCCGCAACCTCAGCCCTGCTCACCGAACTCGCCGAGCGATACCTCGACAACGAGTCGATCGCCTTCGTCAATGGCGGGGTGCCCGTCGCGACCGAACTTCTCCGGGAGCCCTGGGACCACATCTTCTTCACCGGAAGCACCGAGGTCGGCCGAATCGTCATGCGTGCTGCTGCGGAGCATCTCACGCCTGTCACGCTCGAGCTCGGCGGAAAGAGTCCCACGATCGTCGCGGCCGACGCCGACATCGAGGTGGCCGCCAAACGGATCGCTTGGGGAAAGTGTCTCAACGCCGGCCAGACGTGCATTGCGCCCGACTACGTCCTCGTCGAGCGCAGTCGCCACGACGAACTGGTCGAACGACTCGGCGAGGCCATCGAAGCGTTCTATGGCGTCGACGCGTCTACCTCGCCCGACTACGGACGGATCATCAACGACGGACACTTCGATCGGCTGGTCGGCCTGCTCGACGGGGAGGCGGCAGGGAGCACGGCGGTTGGTGGGACCATCGACCGAGCGGAGCGGTTCATCGCGCCGACCGTCCTCACAGGCACGGCCTCGGAAGCGGCCGTCATGCAAGAAGAGATCTTCGGTCCCGTACTCCCGGTCCTCGCCGTCGACTCGATCGAGGACGCGATCACCTTCGTCACCGATCGCCCGAAGCCGCTCGCGCTGTACGTCTTCGCCAAGGCGAAGGCCACCATCGACGCCGTCCTCGACCGCACCTCATCGGGCGGCGTCGGAATCAACAACACGCTGCTCCACGTCGCACCATCGGACCTGCCTTTCGGCGGCGTTGGGCCAAGCGGCATGGGCGCCTACCACGGCAAGGCGGGCTTCGACGCGTTCAGCCACGCCAAGCCGATCTACGCTCGGCCCACCTGGCTCGATCCCGACATTGCCTATCCGCCGTACACCGATCTCAAGGCGAAGATCCTTCGAAAGATCTGAGTCCGACGAATCCAGGTCACTTTCGTCGACGTGGCCTCTGGCCGACGCGCTCAATGAGCCGACCGAGCGGCCCGACGTAATTGCGCGGAACACCAAACTCGCGGCCATCGATGACGACCCGGCCCGAGGGCCAGTTCGATTCGACGACAAGCTCCTGGGGGCGGTCGATGCGCATCGGCTCGCCGACGGTCATTCCGCCAGTCGCCGCGGCAGAGTACAGCTCCGTGCCGTGGTTGGGCACCAGCGACGCGAGGAACAGCCCTCCCGCAGACTCGAACAGGGCGTGGTGGTCGACGTTCTTCATCCGGAAGCGAGGCACGCCCTCGGGCGACGTGACGAGGAGCACGGTGCCCGCCGCTGGCAAGGACGTCTGCTGCTCGATCAGCTGCTCGACGTCGTACAGAAAGGCCACGCATTCGAGTATGTCCCGCCGTCGATGCGGCCGTCCAACGGCGACTTCGTCACGTCGCACGATTGGGTTCGAACGCTGCGCTTGCCCAGTCAGCCGCGGAGCGGTGTCAGCGCCTCGATGTGTTCGGGGAACATCTGGCAGCAGCCGCCGATGATCGTCGCACCCCGTGCGACCCAGGCGGCGCAGATCTCGTGGTACTCCTCCGGATCCAGATCGGCGCGTCGATCAAGGAGAACCTCGTTGGCGGCGTAGCCCTCGGCCTTCGACTCAAAGGCGTTCGCATACGCGCCGACACGGAGCGCGGGATCGGCACTGTCGAGGGCCAGGTCGATCGCGTGAGAGATCTGCTCGGGCGGAGAGCAGTTGAACAGCACTGCGTGGGCTCGACCGTCGACCGCCCGCATGGCTTCGGGGATCGATTCGCCGGAACGAAGGGTGACCTCGGCCATCGGTTCGTCCGGCACCGTGAACGAGATCCACCGGGGTTTGGTGTCGCCGCAGCGGTCGAGTGCGTCGAGGATTGCGGTCGCTTCGTCGATCGAGCTCACGGTCTCAGCCAACCACAGGTCGACGGCCTCGCTCTGGGCGTCGATCAAGAGGTCGTACATCGCTGGCGCATCGCCGGGACGAAACTTGTCCGGTTCGTACGACCCGAAGAGCGGCGGCAACGAGCCGGCGACCTCGACGTCTCGATCGGCCTCGTCGCATGCACGCCTCGCGAGAAGGCCGGCGAGTGCGGCGAGTTCGTGTCCACTGGCTGCGAATCGGTCGTCGCCGAGGTGAAATGGCACCACCGCGTAGGCGTTGGTCGTGATGACGTCGGCCCCGGACGTCAGAAAGTCCCGGTGTGCTTGCAGCACCGCGCCCGGGGCGTCCATCAATGCGAGCGCCGACCACTCGGGCTGTCGAAACGGTGCGCCAGATCGTTCGAGCAGTTTGCCCATCCCGCCGTCGAGAATCGTGATCGGACCCGTCACCGTCGGGCCTCCCGCATGGCTGCCGAGACTCGTGAGCGTTGTGGCGTAACGGCGTCGAGCCCGTCGGCTGCCCCGTCGATGTCGGCAGTCGTCTTGTTCTGGCTCAGCTTTCGCTTGGCGACGACCTCGTCGACCATCATCTCCACCCCGACGATGGCCCCCAACAGCTTCTCGACGTAGGCGGGTGGCGCGTCGGAGACCGACCACGGCTCATCGCGGGCGGCCTCTTGTTCGTCGGTCATGCGGGAGGCCTGTTCGAGGATCCATTCGGGCTCGTCTCGTCGCTCCACGCGCCCGCGGACGTGTACGACCTCGTAGTTCCAGGTAGGGACCACCTTGCCGGTCTCGGCCTTGGTGGCGTACCACGATGGAGAGATGTACGCGTCGCTCGGCGTCACGATCAACAAGGCCTCGGCCGGCATGCTGCGAAGCACGGGGTTGGCCTTGGCCAGATGCGCCCGAATCGTCCGTACCCCCGACGTGTCGGTTTCGATTGAGTACGGCATCGGGGTGGACGCGAGCAGTCCGCCGCCGAGGACGAGATGCCCGAATCCGGTCTGACGGAGAAGTGTTGCGGCAGTGGCCGGATCGGGCTCAACGAATGCAGGCGGGAGAAACATGGTGGCGCTTCAGGAGGTGCTCGTGAGCTTGGCGTAGTTTTCGTCGCTCATCGGGAGCCGCTCGCCGGTGGAGGGGTCGAACAACGATCGTTCGGCCACCGAGAGCGCACCGAGGTAGACGTGGATCGCAAGGCTCGCGGTCTCCGACGCACACCGCACGCCGTGGATGCGATCGCCCGCGACCTGAAGGACCTCCCCAGCACGGACTTCTCGGGCTTCGTCGAGCACGACGGCTCCCTGCTCGTCGAGCCGATAGAAGTCGTTCTGCTCGGCGCCGTCATACACCGCAATGGTCGCCGTCATTTGGTGATCATGAGGTGGGACCGTCACGCCCGGCGGGAACCGGCAGTGCCAGATCGACACGGTCTCGTCCTCGAACACGATGACGTCATCGTCCGCGAAGTGGGGGATCGACTCGCGAAGCGCTGCGGGGTCGGCGACCGCAGCCTGCAGCCGCGTCGCTACTGCCGCAGCCGGATCCGAAGCCGTCGCGGCGGAGCGAAGGTCCTGAACGAGAAGGTCCAGGCCGGGTGAGGTGGCGTCGGGCATCGCGACACCGTAGTCAGTGGGCGGAGGCGAACCGTCGCTGTAGAAGCGGCCCGGGATGAGCCGTCGTCGTCGGCGAACGATGGAGACTGCAGGCGACTGACGCGAGGGGACGATGAGCACCGCGAGCACGACGAGCAGTCCAGCGAGGAGTTGGTTCACGGTGAGGGCCTCGCCGAACCAGGCCCATCCGACGAGGAACATCATCGGCAATTCGGCTGAGCCGGCGACCGCCGCGCGCGCTGGTCCCACGTTGGGGGCGGACAGCGAATACAGCCATTGGGGACCGATCGCGGTGAGGACCGCGATCCCGAACACGAGCAACCATGTGCCGATGTCGGGTGGAATGGTCTCGCTTCGCGATTGCGTGGCCACGATCGGCAGGAGGCCGACGGTCGAGCCAGCCGCGATCGGTGCAACACGCTCGATTGGCCGGAGCCGAGTGAGACGTTCGGTCAGTACGGCGACGGCAAATCCGAAGGAGAGTGGTGCGGCGAAGGCGACCGCGAGAATCTCCGCGTTCTGACCGTCAAGGCTGGAGCCGACGGCCACGAGCGACGCTCCGAGGACGACGAGCCCTGCGAGGACGGCACGTCCGGTCGGTCGTTGCCGGAAGATCAGCCACGCCAATCCGATCGCGAAGAGCGGATACGACATGTAGATGACACCGGCGGTCGAGACGTCCACGACTTCGACCGCACGGACATAGCTGGCCCAGCCGAGCCCCATCCCGAGTCCAGCACCAAGCGCCCACAGCGTCGCCGAGCGCCGGTGGGCATCAAATCGGAGCAGGCCCAACAGGAGAACGGTGCCGACCGCGTTTCGGTAGAAGGACACCGAAACGGCCGACAGCCCAGCGTCGGTGAGCGCCCGGGCGAAGACCGGGACGGAGCCCATCATGACCGAAGAGACGACAACGCCAAGCGTTGCCCACGTCGCAGTCATCGTGGTGTCGCTGCCTGTCGTCGACCCGACGTGATCATCTCGTTGCATGGCCCGCACCAGAGCTCGAAGCGTCGACTGAACGGTTGTTCAGTTCGGGCAAAGTAGCAGGCGGGAGTTGCCGTGGGAAGACCCGTCTCTCGTCAGCTCCGGTCGTCGGTCGCCGTGGTTGCTGCGAGAACGACCGGCACGAGAGCGGCGCCCGTCAGGGGCCAATGAAAGACGACGAACATCGTGGCGGCGATCGTCGCATGCATCAGCCAGATGAGCACCGACCAGATGACCGCCGATCGTCGACCGACCAATGCGAGGGGCGCAGCGAGCTCGAGCGCAAGAACGACGACGGCGAGCAGCGTGGAGCTGACACCGAGGTTCGGCAACCAGTCGACGAGCGGCGACGGCCGCCCGCCGAGCGATTCAGCGCGGGCTGCGCTGAAGGCGATGTGGCGGTCCAGCGCAGGTGCGTCGACCCAATCGATCCCACTGACGCGAAGCTTCGTCACCCCCGAGACCGCATAGGTTGCCACCGTCACGAGAGCGCCGAGGCGGAGTCCCCAGCCAGCAATGCGCTCCGCGTCCACGGCGAGAAGGCTCGCCGTGACGGCGATGACAAGGAGATGCAGCGCGGGCACCGTGTCGAACCACAGGATCTGTCCGAGCGACGAACGGTGGGACAGGATCAACAGTCCGGCAATCGCTGCAACAGGCCCTGTCACCCGCGGTGCCAGGCCCCACGCAAGTGCGGCGATGCTCACCACGGCGGTTCCCCAGAGAATTCGAAGTGCGGGTATCTCCAACGGCATCGACGCCCACCAGAAGGCGCCGACCCCATCGAAGAACGCCTGATCGCCGACGTCGGTCACGGCAGGAGCTCGCACAACCAGGTACACAACCAGCACGGCACCCGCCCAACGGCGCCACATCAAGAAATCCGCGGCGGTTGCCCTTGGCACGAGCCACCTGGTGACGACGTTCAGGATCCGCACTGGGCCACCACCGTCTCGCCCACAAGAACCGGCGTCATGCCCTGATCGATTGCCCACGTCTGTTCGAGGACTTCGACGAGTCCGCCAAGACCCGCAGCCCGGACGCGTTCTGCGATGGCTCGGCACGCGGCATCAGCGTCTCGCTCGACGGCACTCCGCATGCGGCGTTCGGCGACGAGAGGATCGTCGGTGCTGGCGACGAGCGCCATCGACAAGGCGACCGGAGTTCCGTCAACGACCCTTCGCGCCGTGATGAAGTCCGCAGTGCCGCTCCGTACCGAGGCATACATCGGCTGCGTCGAGGCCGGAAACCCGTCGACCCCGCTCAACGCCGGCCAGCCAACCCACACGGTCACAACGACGGAGACGAGCGCGAGGGCCCGCGCCCAACACGTCATGCCTTCTTCGATCGCACCCACTCGAGGAAACGATCGCGCTCCCACGTGTTCACGACCAGATCGCGTGGGGCCCACCCACGTTGCGCAGTCCGGACCCCGTACTCCATGCGTCCGAGCTCGCTCACGTGATGACTGTCGGTATTGATGACCAGCTTCACGCCGCGGTCGACCGCTTTGCGAACCACGTCCGACGCCGCGTCGAGACGTTGGAGCGCCCCGTTGATCTCCAGCGCACAGTCGTAGGCGAGCAAGGCATCGATGAGGACGTCGTAGTCCAGCTCGATACCCGGTCGACGCCCGATGTAGCGGCCCGTCAGGTGCCCGATCGAGGTCACCGTTGGATCGCCAATCGCGGCGATCACCCGGTCGGTCTGTTTGACGATCGACTGGTCGTAGTGCGAATGGACGGACGCGACGGTGTAGTCGAAGAGGCCGCGGAAGTCGGCGTCATAGTCGAGCCCGCCGGCGCCCCCGATGTTCAGTTCGCATCCCCACAGAATCGTCATGTCCGGATACGCGGTGGCCACTTCGGCGATGTGTTCGCGATGTTCGAGCATCTCGTCGGCCGTCGAACCGTTGATCGCCAAGTCGACCCCATGGTCGGTGATCGCCAGATACTCATAGCCCTGTGCCGCGGCCACCGCGACCATGTCTTCGACCGAGCTTCGCCCATCGCCCGAACGTGCGGTGTGGTAGTGCAGGTCGCCGCGAATGTGCTCTCGCTGAACGAGATCCGGCAGTCCGGCACCACCGGCCGCGGCCACCTCGCCGGTGCCCTCGCGCATCGGCGGCGGCACCCACTGCATGTCGAGCGCGGCATAGATCTCCTCTTCCGACCGGCTGGCCACCACCGGCCGCTCCACAGGTTCGACTTCGTCGTCGCTCGTGTCGATGAGGCCGTACTCGTTGAGCAACAGGTTGCGGTCCATCGCCCGCTGACGCAGCTCGATGTTGTGGGCCTTCGAACCCGTGAAGTAGAGCGTCGCCGCACCGAACTGCTCCGGGGCGACGACACGGACGTCGATCTGGAGCCCTGCTGGAGTCAGAAACGACGTCTTCGTGTCGCCTTGTACGACGATGTCGTCGACGACATCGAGCTCGACGACGTGGCCCATGACCGCCGCTGGTTCTTCTGACGACACGGTGATGTCGATGTCGCCGATCGTTTCGGACATCCGGCGAAGGCTCCCGCAGAACTTCGCTTCGACCACCTCCGGAAGCGAAGTGAGCGACTCGATGAGGCGTTCGGCGAGGGGCAATGCGTCGGCGATCGGGGTGCGCCGATCCTTGCCGGTCAGCCCGAGCCGCTCGATCGACTTCAGAATCTTCGCCTCGCTCGTCTCACCGAGACCCGGGAGTTCGCGAAGCTTCTCCTCAGCGATCGCCGCTCGGAGCTGGTCGACATTCTCGATCCCGAGCTCTGACCGCAGGAGTTTGAGCGTCTTCGGTCCGACCCCCGGGATCCGACTCAACTCGACGACCGACGGGGGATAGGCCGCTCGAAGTGTCTCGAGCTTCGTGACGGTGCCGGTCTCGACCAGCTCGATGATCTTCGCGGCCGTCGCCTTGCCGACGCCGTCGATCCTGTTCAGTTCTGCCGCGGTCAGCGACGCCACGTCGCGGCCATCCGCCTCGAGGCTGAGTGCCGCCTTCTCGTATGCCCGGACCTTGAACGACTGGTTGCTGCCCTCGTCGAGCGCTGTCAACGTCACGAGCTCCTTCAGCATGGCGAGCACGTCCCGAGTCGTCGTCATGGAGCCGGAGCGTAGCCCGCACCGTTCGATTCGTCCGAGGGATTTCGCGCTCGCCAATCGATGAATGGGTAGGGGAGGGGCGGACGTCCCCTTCGGTGCGGAGGAGGCACACATGGACATCACCACCAACTCACCCGACTTCGGGGCGCAGGATCGTAAACGGCCCGGCCGTCGGCGACGTCTGATCGTCGGCCTGCTCGCCGTCATGGCGATGCTCGTCGGCTTCACAAGCCCCGCCGACGCGCGGCCCCGAGTCGAAATCTCCGGCAATGCGACTCCGTCGGACTGCAACGACGGTGAGGGGGTCGGCGCGATCGAACTGACCGGCGATCTCCAGGGTTGTCTCGTCTTCTTCCCGACGTCGTTCACCTGCGCCGAGTACAACGGCTTCGCCCTCTACGAAGAAGCGGGCCGCGAGACGTTCCGGGGCACCTATGACGGGCGTCGAGGCAAGTTCAAGACGCAGTACACACTTGCCGCGACGTACACGTCGGGCTCGTGCGCCGAGTTCGAGGCCGGCGGCTTTCCGTATCTCAATCAGCTCACCGGTGGGTGCGACCACACGATCCACGGCAAGCTCGGGGCCTTCAAGGGACGGCGCGGGTTCATCCAGTTCTTCGACATCATCCCCGACCCCGGCACCTCGGGAGCGAGCAACTTCTACTACGCCGGCTGGCTCCGCTAGCAGCTGACCTCGCCGGGAGAGTCCCCTCGCGGCGGACCATTCGCCCGTCGGTACTACCGTCATCTCCATGGACGAGTACCGGCGGGCGAATCTGGCGAACTGGAACGAGCGGGTGGCCGGCCACACCGCGACGGACGGGTACGAGTCGTACCGCCGCCTCGTCGAGGTCCCCGGCCACCTCACCGACACCGTCGTCTTCGACGCCGAGCGCATCGGAGACGTCCGCGGGCAGTCTCTGCTTCATTCGCAGTGCCACATCGGGACGGACACGATGTCGTGGGCGAATCTCGGGGCAAAGGTGACCGGGCTCGACTTCTCTCCACAGGCCATCGCCGCCGCTCGAGAGCTGGCGACCCGGATGGGGGTCGAGGCGACCTTCGTCGAGACCGACGTCTTCGATGCTCCCAACGAGATCCCCGGAACGTTCGACCTCGTGTACACGAGCGTCGGTGCGATCTGCTGGATGGACGACATCTCCCGCTGGGCCCAGGTCATGGCCGGTTTCGTTCGCCCGGGCGGTCGCTTCTACATCCGTGACAGCCATCCCGTTGCCATGGCCCTCGACGACCAGCGAAGCGACGACGCTCTCGTCTTGCGCTACCGGTACTTCGCGACCGGGGAGCCGCAATCGTTCGACGAGGCCGAGAGCTACCTCGGCAGCGCGACGTTGGCAAACACGCGCATTTACGACTGGCCGCACTCGCTCGGGTCGGTCGTGACGGCGCTCATCAAGGCAGGGCTCGTGATCGACCGGCTCGACGAGCACCAACATCTCGACTGGCAACTTCTCGGCTCGATGGAACGCGACGGTGAGCGGTACGTCTTGCCGCCAACACAACGCGACGTTGCCCCGCTGCAGTTTTCGATCCACGCTCACAAGCCCCAAGAGACCGACTGAGCCGATCGATTCATCCGGAGCATCGATCGCGGCTCCGAAACAACGAGTGTGAATTGGCGAACTGCACTCGGAGCCGTGCTCATCGGGGCGCTGTCGGCGTGCGGCGCAGACGCGCCCGCCCCGAACGGCACTGGCTTCGTCGAGCTCCCCGTGTCGACGACGGTGCCGGTCGAGCCAGCCGATCGTGGCGCCCGACTCCTGGTCGACGGCCCGACAGGACCCCTCGCAATGGTCGTCGAAACGACGACCACCACGACAACCACCACCACGATCCCGCTGCCCACCGATGAAGAACGCGCCTATTGCGAACAGGCGCTCACCATGGTTCGGTTCCCGCAAGGCGCAGGGTCGCTCGACAGCACCCGAGCGGCAATCGACGCCGAACTGGTCGCCATGACCGAACTGCTCCCGCCTCGGGCCTTCGCCGACGTCCATCTCGGTCGGATCGCGTGGCTCCGGGCGGTCTCCGGACTCGTCGAGGCGTCAGCAGAGGGCTGGACTGGCGTCTCCACCTCTGACGCATTGACGGAGCTCGAGGCGACTCCCGCAGTTGCCGACGCGACCGCTGCACATGTTCGGCTACTGAATGAGACCTGTGTCGAAATCCTCGCTGGACCGCCCGACACCGTCGACGAGGAGACCGACCCGACGGATGGCTGACAGGCCAATCAGTCGAACAAGAGCGATGCGCCACCGGGAGTGAGACGAGGCGAACCGGTTCGTTGCACGAGAACCCCGCTCTCGGCGGTTTGGTCAGTGTTCGAGCAACCGCCATCGGCCACGGATTGATAGCTCACCCGGACGCCACCGACCCTCTCCAACCGACCGGACGAGCGCTCCACGACGGCGTTCGACCACCGGACCGCATGGGACTCCTGACAGGGCGCGAACACCTCGGACCAGACCACGACCGAGGTGAGTCGATCTCCGGGACAAAGGAGCGTGCGAACTGTCGTTTCGGTTCCCTCGAGCACGACGGATCCTTGCCATCCCTCCGACGCACGTGCGATCCGCAGGCGGTGAACGTGCCCCGGTCGCCACTCAAAGTCCCGGGTGTTCGGGTTCGAGCGGGCGCTCGACAGCGTCGACGGCGAACCTTCCAGCTCGCCGCCTCCGTCGCGGTAGCCGCCCCAGTTCACCGCGGTGGACCCCGGGTACCCGTCGATCCACTGGAGGCCCAGGTGACCAGCGCCGTGGCGACTGTGCTGATCGGAGAACGACGCCTGCAACGCCCAGAACCGCAGATGGCTGGTGGCGGGAACATCGGGGATGAGCAGGTCAACCGATGCGGCGACGACCGGATCGTCCGCGGACGCGACGAGGTCCCACCAAGCATGCATCGACGACGCCCCGTTTGAGGACGCGGGACGCCCCTCGGCCCGTTCGGCTCGACGCCCGGACCCGAAGAGACGATCGAAGAAGCTCGTCAGGAGCGCACCACACCGTCGTGACGAGCCGCGGCCGCAACGGCGGAGGCGACCGAGAACTGGACCTCACGTTCGAACACCGACGGGATGATGTGGGTCGGCGAGAGATGATCGTCGGCAACCGCGGCGGCGATGGCGTCGGCAGCAGCCAACTTCATGTTCTCCGTGATGTCGGTGGCGCGTGCGTCGAGCGCGCCTCGAAAGATGCCCGGAAAGGCGAGCACATTGTTGATTTGATTCGGGTAGTCGCTACGACCGGTGGCCATGACTGCGACGATTCCCTCGACCTCCTCTGGCAGGATCTCGGGATCAGGATTCGCCATGGCGAACACGATCGGCGAATCCGCCATCGAGCGCACGTCATCGACGGTCAGCACGCCGGGGGCGCTCACGCCCAAGAAGACGTCGGCGCCGTCAATCACCTCCGACAGCGAGCCCCGGAGGCCCTTCTGATTCGTGTTCTCGGCAAACCATTGCTTGGCGTCGTTGAGGTGCTCGCGGCCGTCATAGATGGCGCCCACTCGGTCAACCCCCACCACGTGACCGACGCCGGCGCCAAGAAGGATCTTTCCGATGGCGACGCCGGCAGCGCCGACACCACTGATGACCACCGAGACGTCCGACATCGCCTTGTCGACGATCCTCAGGGCGTTGCGAAGACCCGCGAGCGTGACGACCGCCGTCCCGTGCTGGTCGTCGTGAAAGACCGGGATGTCGAGCCGCGCCTTGAGCTGCTCTTCGACCCAGAACGCCCCTGGGGCGGCGATGTCTTCGAGGTTGATGCCGCCGAAGGTGGGGGCCAGCCGGACGACGGTCTCGACGATTTCTTCGGGGGTGGAGACGTCGAGGCAGATCGGAAACGCGTCCACCTCCGCGAACTCCTTGAAGAGGAGGGCCTTGCCCTCCATCACGGGCATTGCGGCTTTGGGGCCGATGTCACCGAGCCCGAGGACCGCCGTCCCGTCACTCACGATGGCCACCGTGTTCTTCCGGATCGTGAGCTCGTCGGCCTTCGTGTCGTCCTCGGCGATCGCCGTACAGACACGTGCAACGCCAGGGGTGTACGCCATCGAGAGGTCGTCGCGGTCGCCGACTGGACACAAGGGGAGGGTCTCGATCTTGCCGCCCTCGTGCATCCGAAACGTTCGATCCCACCAGTCGATCAGATCGACGTCGGGCAGTTCGACCACGGCGTCCACGACTTCTTGCTGGTGGGCAACGTCGCGGCAGTTGACCACGATCTCGCGCTCGAGCGTCGGGCCCTTTGCGACAAAGCCGTCGATCGCGAAGATGTTGCCTCCGATGTCACCGATCGTCGTCGTGAGCCGGCCGAGGACACCCGGCACGTTCCGGAGGCTCACTTGAAGCGAGATCGAGTACTGCGTCGACGTCGTCTGATGCATTGCACGAACGCTACCGGCGTCAACGATCGACGGAGAGGCTGGAGCCACCACGAGACGACAGCCCAGTGCTGGGTACCATCAGCAGGTGATCGACGTCGACGTGTGTGTGGTCGGTGCCGGAATCTCCGGGATCGGGGCCGGCTGGCACCTTCGACAACAGTGCCCCGACCGCACGTTCACCATCCTCGAAGCACGCGACGACCTCGGCGGCACGTGGGATCTGTTTCGCTATCCCGGAGTCCGGTCCGACAGCGACATGCACACGCTCGGGTTCAGCTTCAAACCATGGGTCCACGAGAAGCGAATCGCCGACGGACCATCGATTCTGGAGTACCTCCACGAGACCGTTGCCGAGGCCGACCTTCGACCGAAGATCCGGTTCGGCCATCGCGTACGTTCTGCCGAGTGGTCGAGCGCAGACGCCGCCTGGACGCTGGACGTCGACACCGCCGAGGGGCCGACGTCGCTCACGTGCCGGTTCCTGTTCATGTGTTCGGGCTACTACTCCTACCGGGGCGGCTACACGCCCGACTTCGCCGGACGCGAGGACTTCGGAGGCACCATTGTCCACCCGCAGGAATGGCCTGCTGATCTCGACCACTCCGGTCAACGAGTCGTCGTGATCGGCTCCGGAGCGACCGCAGTCACCATCGTTCCCGCAATGGCTCACACTGCTGCACACGTCACGATGCTCCAACGAACGCCGACCTGGATCGTCTCCCAAACCGACATCGACCCCGTCGGCAATCGGGTGCAACGCATGCTCGGACCGCTCGGCTATCGGCTGATTCGGGAACGAAACATCTGGCGTGACCAGCTCGTCTATCGACAGACTCGTCAGAAACCCGAACGGGTAGCGGCCGAGCTACTGCGTCGAGCGGCGGCCGAGCTCGGCGAAGGCTTCGACCTCGATCGTGACTTCACGCCGCCGTATGACCCGTGGGACCAGCGCCTCTGTCTCATCCCCAACGGCGACCTGTTCGAGTCGCTTCGGACCCAACGTTGTTCGATCGTGACCGACACGATCGAACGATTCACCGAGACGGGTATCCAGCTCGACTCGGGCGTGCATCTCGAGGCGGACATCATCGTCACGGCGACGGGCCTGCAGCTGGTCACGCTCGGCGAGGTGGACTTTCACATCGACGGAGAGCCAGTCGACTTCTCCCGTACCTGGACCTACAAGGGACTCGGATACTCCGGGGTGCCGAACCTGGTGTCGTCGTTCGGCTACATCAACGCGTCCTGGACGCTCCGATCCGATCTCACCTGTGGATTCGTGTGTCGTGTGTTGAACCACCTTCGGGACACCGGGACCGAGGTGGTCACGCCGACGCTCCGACCCGGCGACGAGTCGATGGAACGTCGCGATTGGATAGAAGATTTCTCCGCTGGCTACATGCAGCGAATGATGTCCGCACTGCCAATGCAGGGCGACCGAGAACCCTGGATCAACCCGCAGAACTACCGGCGCGACCGACGCCTCATCGCCAAACAGCCCCTCGACGACGGGGTCTTGGTCTTCCGATGAGCCGAAGCGACGACCTGCACGGAGACCTGCGGACCATTGCGTTGACCGATGGCGCTGCGGCGTGGAGCAACGCGGGCTTCGACGTCCGCGATGGGGTCGTGAGTCTGGGCGAGGTCACGATTCGACTCGAGGCCGGGACAATCGGCTTGGCACTCCACGGCGTCGACACTGACCTCGACGGAGTCGCACACGTTGGCGCAGTGCCGTCGTCAGACGTGCAGGCACACCCGAACGGAGTCTCGGGGCTCGACCATGTCGTGCTGTCGAGCGGCGACCTCGAGCGCACACGCACGACACTCGGCCGTGCCGGGCTCGAGCTTCGGCGGACACGTCGGATCGAGCTGCCCGACGGCGCCCGTGAACAGTCCTTCTACTGGTTGGGGCGGACGCTGCTCGAGTTGGTGGGCCCAGTCGACCAACGCGACGACGAGCCTGCTCGGCTGTGGGGTTTGGCGCTCGTCACTCCCGACCTCGACGCCACGGCTGCATACCTCGGCGAGAACTGCTCCGACGTACGAGATGCGGTGCAGCCGGGCCGGCGCATCGCCACGCTGCGGACGACGCAACTCGCCATCGAGCTCCCGATCGCCATCATGAGTCCCCACCCACGTCGAAGCACGCACTGAACGGGTCCGGTCAAACGCGATCGCTGACCCGCGAGCGGCTCCGTCAGTGAAGGTCGAGCGACTGCACCGAGCGGATCTGTTGCAGCGCGGCGACTTCGTCGAGCAGCGAGTCGGGGAGTGGATCGGTCGTCGCGATGACCATGATCGCGGTGCCGCCACCAGCGAGGCGTCCCAGATGCATGTCGTCGATGTTGATGTTCGCGGCGCCGAACAGGCTCCCGACTCGACCGATCATCCCGGGGGTGTCGTCGTTGAGCAGCACGAGCAGATGGTCTGCGACGGGAATGTCGACCGTGATGTCGTCGATGGCGATGATCCGCAGCTCGCCCGACGGAGACATCGTGCCGGCGAGCGTGTGGCCGTCGCCGTGCAACTTGATGCCGTTCACGTGACCGGATGGGCTCCGAGTCGACGTCCGCGCCGCAACCTTCACGCCAGTCTGCTCCGCAACGTCCTCGGCGTTGACGTAGCTCACGGGCCCCTCCGCCAACCCGGTGACCAACCCCTTCGTGACGGCGAGTTCGGCCAGGCGACAGTCGAACCCGCCGATTTCGCCTGCGAACACGACGTCGACCGCACCGGGACGCCCACCGACGAGTCGTGCGAAGCGAGCACCCAACTGTTCGGCGAGCGGAAGGAAGGGACGAAGGGCCTCGGAAACGCCACGGGCGGCCACGTTCACGGCAAAGGGCACAAAGTCGCCCGCCAAGGCATGGTTGACCTGCTCGGCGATCGTGACGCCGGCTCGATCCTGGGCTTCGGTGGTCGACGCACCGAGGTGCGGCGTGACCACGACCTGGGGAAGCTCGAAGAGTGGCGAATCCGTCTTTGGTTCGGAGTCGAACACGTCGATTGCGGCGCCCGCGATCCGTCCGTTTGCGATGGCGGCTGCGAGATCGGCTTCGTTCACGATCCCGCCGCGGGCCACATTGACCACACGCAGGTTGGGTTTGGCGAGCAGAAGCCGGTCGGCGTTGATCAAGTCGATCGTTTCGGGTGTTCGGGCGAGATGCAGGGTGAGGAAGTCGGACTGGCGAATCACGTCATCGAGCTCGGCCAACTCGACGCCGAGCTCTGCGGCGCGCTCCTCGCTCACGAACGGATCGTGGCCGACGATTCGCATCCCAAAGGCCCGGGCCCGAGTGGCGACGAGGCCACCGATGTTGCCGAGACCGACGATGCCAAGGGTCTTGTCGTGCAGTTCGGTGCCACTCCAGCTCGATCGCTCCCAACGCCCGTCGACCAAGGCTCGGTGGGCCTGTGGGATGTTGCGCGCCACGGCGAGGATCATCGCCATCGTGTGTTCGGCAGCGGAGATCGAATTCGAGGTGGGAGCGTTGGCCACGATGACGCCACGTGCCGTCGCCGTGTCGACGTCGACATTGTCGAGACCGACACCAGCTCGGCCGATCACCGTGAGCTGATTCGCTGCGGCAAGCATCTCTGCGTCGACCGTTGTCGCCGAGCGAATGATGAGCCCATCCGCATCGGCGATTGCCTCGTGCAGTTCGGCTGGAGTGCAACCGAGGCGGACGTCGACCTCGTGCCCTGCATCTCGCAGGAGGTCGAGGCCGGCAGCGGCCAGTTTCTCGGTGACGAGCACTCGGGTCATCGGGGGTCTCCTGTCGTGGTCAGGCCGTCCTGATCGAGCTCTTCTCGTCGGAGTCCGAGGAGAAAGAGCACGGCGTCCAGATGAGGCGAGCTGACCGTTGCGTCGGCAGCGTCGCGAACGACTCGCTTGGCACAGAAGGCAACGCCGAGCCCGGCGGCAGCCAACATGTCCAGATCGTTGGCGCCGTCTCCAACGGCGATCACCTGCTCGGGTTCGATCCCCTCACGAGCGGCGAGCTCACGAAGGATCGTCGCCTTCGCCGCCCGATCCACGATCGGACCATCGAGCTCGCCGGTGAGAACTCCACGACGTTGCTCGAGCGTGTTGGCGTGCGAGTGATCAAGGCCGAGCTCGTCTCGAAGGCGGTCCGTGAACGACGTGAAGCCACCGGACACGATTGCGACGCTGAACCCGAGCCGTTTGAGCGTGGCGATGAAGGTCGGCGCTCCGTCGGTGAGCCGAAGCTGCTCGTACGCCCGGTCGATGATCTCGACCGGCTGGCCAGCGAGGAGCGACACGCGCTCACGGAGCGATTCGGCGAAGTCGAGCTCGCCGCGCATCGCCGCCTCGGTGATCGCCGCGCACTGCGCACCGACACCCGCCTGATCTGCGAGAAGATCGATCATTTCGTTCTGGATCAGGGTCGAGTCGACATCGAGCACGACGAGTCGCTGCGCGCGTCGGGAGAGGCCGCTTCGCTGAATCGAGACATCGAATCGTGGGCTCTCCGCAGCGCGGTCGATCAGTTGCGTTCGCATCTGGTCGAGGTCGCCGCCGTGCACCTCGAGCTCGTAGCACCACACGGGTGTTTTGGCGAGACGGCGGATGCGCTCGATGTTGCCGTTCGCCTTTGCCACGGCCGCCGTCACCGCTTCGAGATCCCCGGGCGCCAGTTCGGGCCCGATCACCGAGACGATCAACGACGGAAGCGACGGCACGGGAGCCTGCTCGACCACGTCGAAGTCGACGTCGAGACCGCGCTCCCAGCCGAGGAGAAGCATGTCTTTCAAGACGTCGCGTCCCGAGGGAACGTCGACCACGATCTCGAGCGTCAATCGGCCCCGGATCACCATTTGTTCGACGTCTTGTACCGCGGCTCCAGCGCTGGCAAGGATGCCCATGGCCGCGGTGGTGATCCCGGTCTGATCGGGCCCACTGATCCGAATGAGGATGGTCTCTCGCGCCGCCAACATTGGCGTTGACGTTATCGGTCCGGCGGCTCCGGTATGGCAACGGCGCGACGTGACGTGAGTAACCGGGCGGCGACAACGCCGGCGACGAAACCGAACAGGTGCCCCTCCCAGGACAGCCCCGGGCGCGGCACAAAACCAAACACGATCGTGCCGCCGTAGAGGACGAGCGCGGCGATGCCAACCGCAATCGAGAGCGGACGGCGTTCGAACCAGGCGCTCGCCACGAGCAGGCCGAAGAGGCCGAACACCCAACCGCTCGCTCCGATGTGGTTTTCGTTGCTGCCGATGGCGAACAGCCAGACGAGGGCCCCGCCGAGCCCGATGATGATGGCGCTCGCCGTGAGATGACGGCGGAGGCCGCGGGTGAGCGAGAGGGCGCTCAGTACGGCGAAAGGAATCGTGTTGGAGAGAAGGTGCGCAAAGCCACTGTGCAGGAACGGCGACCAGAGAATGCCGTCGAGGCCGTCGGTACGCCGGGGGCGAATTCCGTTCGATTGGAGCGAGTCGTCGAGCACCGTCGAGTCGAGGATCTCGACCAACCACATCACGGCGAGCGCTCCGCCGATCACGCCGGCAGCCACGGTCAACGCATTCGTCCGCGGGTCGGGTGCAACCACGGGAGCTTGGTTCATCTCAGCCACGCGGTGCCAGCTCGAACGCATCGGCGACGATCGCGAGATGCTCGTGGTCCTTCGTGTCGAGGACCTGGAGGTAGAGCCGGTCGCAGCCCGCAGCCTCGAATGCGGCGACCCGCTCGAGCGCTTCGTCGACCAATCCCGCCACGCCGTTCTGGCGGAGCTCGCCAGGCTCGCGACCGATCGCCGCAGCCCGACGCGCAATGTCGGCCTCGCTGACCCCCACACCGAGGACCTGGGCCGCAGACCACACAACGGTCTCCGGATCACGTTCTCGTGCCTCACACGCCTCCACCACGGGCGTCGTGATCTCCGCGAATTCGGACGGGTCCGAAAACGGCACGTTGAACTCGCTCGCGTACTGTGCGGCGAGCGCCGGCGTCCGACGTTTCCCGCGTCCACCGATGATCACGGGAGGGGCCGGGCGCTGCCACGGCTTGGGGAGCGCAGGGCTCTGCTCCAGGCGATAGTGCGGGCCGTCGTGATCGAAGAGCTCGCCTTCGGGCGTCGACCACATGCCAGTGATGACCGCCAGTCCTTCCGCAAAGCGGTCGAAGCGTTCGATCGTGTCGGGAAAGTCGATCCCATGCGCACGATGCTCTTGTTCGAACCATCCCGCGCCGAACCCCAATTCGACCCGTCCGCCGCTCATGTGGTCGACCTGCGCTGCGATGATCGCCAGCTGGGCCGGATGCCGCAGCGTGACCGGGCTGACCAGCGTGCCGAGCCGGACCGAAGAGGTTTCGCGGGAGAGTCCAGCGAGCGTCGTCCATGCATCGAGCGGACCGGGGAGTCCGCTCACATGATCTCCCATACGGAGGTAGTGGTCGCTCGTGAAGAAGCCGTCGAAGCCCAACGCTTCGGCTCGCTGGGCAAGCGAAGCGATCTCCTCATATCTCACGCCCTGTTGCGGTTCGACGAAGATTCGCAGATCCATGCGGGTCATCCTCGCAGCAGTTGAGCCTCGATGCGCTGTGCGGTGGCAGCCACCCGTTGGCCGAGCTCATCGATGTCGGCCTCATTCGGGAAGCGATAGGACGGTCCGTGGATGTGAATGGCCAACTGGGTGCGGCCGCTCGCGTCCGCGATCGGCGCAGCGACAGAATTGAGCTCCTCGTCGAACTCGCCAAAGACCCACGCGTAGCCATTGGCGCGAATGTCCTCGAACCGACGCCGGAATTGGGCGTGGTCCGTCATGGTCTGATCGGTCAGCGGCTCGTACTCGCGGGCGAAGAACTCATTCTGCACGGCACGATTGGAGTGAGCGACGATGGCGAGCCCCGCGGGAACGGCGTGAACGGGAGTGGCCTCGTTGGTCCAGTCCCGAACGACCACGGCAGCATCCGCGTCGTGTACCTGGAGCAGGGTGACGATCGAGTCGCCTTCGAGACGGTCGAGGCCGACTGCCTCGCCGGCGAACTCCATCAGTTCGAGAAGATGCGGTCGAGCGGTCTCCGAGACACTCTGGCCGAGGCGAAGCGCCTCACCGAGATCCACGATGCCTTCGCCGAGCCGATACGCGCCGTCGGCTGTCTGTTCGACGGCGCGCTCGTGTTCGAGGGAGGAGAGCAGGCGGCTGACGGTGCTTTTGGGGAGCCCGGTTCGTTCGGAGATGTCCGTGACGCCGGCCGTGCCGAGCGAAAGGGCACGCAGAATCGTGAAGGCTCGCTCGATCGATTGCACCGCTCCCATGAGCGAAAGAGTGTACCGCATGATGGAACAAGCTGTTCCACGATGTGGAACGGTTGGATTAGGCAGTGATCAGCGTGCGGCGGTGACCTCGGCGATCAGCTGCGCCGCGATCGCATCGAGTGCGACGTCGGACGTCTCCATCGTTGCTCGGACGGTGTGCTCGACGCGACCGTCAGCGAGGCCACGCGGACCGACGGTCACCCGGTACGGGATGCCGATCAGCTCGCTGTCGGCGAACTTCACACCCGCCCGGGCGTCACGATCGTCGAGAATGACGTCGATGCCGGCCGCCCGAAGCTCCTCGTAGAGCCCGGTGGCAGCGGTCATCGTCGCTTCGTCGTCGACCTTCATCGCCGTGATGCAGACCTCGAACGGAGCGACGGACACCGGCCAGATCAGGCCCTTGTCGTCATGGTGGGTCTCGGCGACCGCCGCCATGTTTCGGCCGATGCCGATGCCGTAGCTGCCCATCACGATCGTCCGCTTCTCGCCGTCGGAGTCGAGCACGTGTGCGCCCATTGCCTCGGCGTACTGCGTGCCGAGCTTGAAGATGTGGCCGGCCTCGATCGCTCGCACGATCTCGAGTGCCGAGCCGCACTGGATGCACGCCTCGCCCGCCGTCACCTCACGAAGGTCCACCCATTCGGTGACGCCGATGTCGCGAGCGATGTCCACCCCGCGCCAGTGAAAGTCGTCCTCGTTGGCGCCGGTGGTCATGTTGGTGCGGCCCTCGAGCGCAGTGTCGGCAAAGATTCGAATCTCGTCGGAGACGCCAACCGCGCCCAGGGATCCGGGGTTGGCGCCGAGGTGTTCGACCGTCTCGGCCGGAGTCGCCGGCCGGATGTCGATTCCTCCGGTCGAATCCTGGAGCTTTTGCATGTTGAGCTGGTGGTCGCCGCGGACGAGCGCGAGGGTGACTGCGCCGTCGATCACCATCACCATGGTCTTGATCTGTCGGTCTGCGGGCGCGCCTGCCTCTTCGAGCGCGGCGATGGTGCGGATCCCCGGCGTCGGGAACTTCTCGGGTGCGGCAGGAGGTGTCTCGTCGGTGACCGCCGGAATCGCCGAGGCGCCACGTTCGACATTGGCCCGATAGTCGCAGTTGGGGCACCGGACGACGTCGTCCTCACCGCTCGGGGATTCGACCATGAACTCGATCGAGTCCGACCCGCCCATCGCCCCCGAGCTCGCCTCCACCGGCATCGCATCGAGGTCCAGGCGACCGAAGATCGCCAGATACGCCGCGTGGTGCTTGTCGAAGGCGGCATCGAGACCGGCCTCGTCGATGTCGAGGCTGTAGGCGTCTTTCATGACGAACTCGCGCACGCGGAGGAGTCCGGCCTTGGGGCGGGGTTCGTCGCGGAACTTCCACTGGAGCTGGTACCAGATCTGGGGCAACGCCCGCCACGAGTTCACCTCGAGCGCCATCTGCGCAAAGGCCTCCTCGTGGGTCATGGCGAGACCGACCTCGGTGCCGGAGCGGTCCTGGAGTCGGAACATCTCGTCACCCATGACCGTCCATCGCCCAGACGCCTCCCACAGCGACTTGGGGTGCATCGCGGGAAAGTGAAACTCCTGTCCGCCGATCGCGTTCATCTCCTCGCGGACGATGTCGGCAACCTTCTCGTGGACCCGCCAACCGAGCGGGAGCATCGTGTAATGCCCGGAATGGAGCTGGCGAATGAAGCCGCCACGGATCAAGAGGCGATGGCTCACAGCCTCGGCATCGGCCGGGGCGTCGCGGAGCGTGGGGACGAAGAATTGGGACCAACGCATGGGCAGAGCGTATTGAACCCCAGACCGGAATAGGGGAAACCCGTCAGCCGCAGCGTGAAGCGCATCGGTCACGGTGGATACAGCCCACGAAACCCGTGTGCATCACCAACAGAATCAGGAACCGACCATGCCGTACGAACCAACCCCCTCATCGATGCATTCACCCGCATGGGTGGCCTTCACCCAGATCAACTTCGGTGTCAGTTGCCTCGCAATGGCCGTCGCGATCTGGGCCATGCCCGCCGAGATCTGGGTCCGGGCGTTTCTCGGCCTCGGCATGCTGGCGGTCGTCGGCGCGACCATCACCATGACCAAGACGTTGCGCGACATGCACGAGGCCGGAAGGGTCAGCTCCAAAGTCGAATCCGCCAAGGTGGAGAAGCTTCTCGTCGACCGAGACCCGACCGTTCTCTGACCGGCCAACTGAGCTAACCTCATTGTGGAACAGTTCCACAATGTGGAACACGTCCACGCCGACAGTCGGCGATCACCGACCGGGGGAGATGCCATGGGAAAGCAATGGGTGAAGCCACGCACGCGACTGACCACGCCGCTCGTCCGTAAGGACGGCGAGCTGGTCGAGGCCAGCTGGGACGAGGCCCTCGAAACGGTTGCTGCGGGCTTCGGCGCTGCCCAGTCCAGCGGCGAGACCGCGTTTGGCATGTTCAGCTGCTCGAAGTCGACCAACGAGATGAACTACGCGGCCCAGCGGTTCGCGAGGAAGGTCATGGGGTCGAACAACATCGACTCCTGCAATCGAACTTGACACGCTCCCTCGGTCGTCGGTCTGGCGACAGTCTTTGGAGCAGGCGGCGGAACGTCGTCGTATGAGGAGATCGAAACCACCGATCTCATCGTCATGTGGGGTACCAACGCGCGTGAGGCGCACCCCATCTTCTTTCACCACATTCTGAAGGGCATCCGCAACGGGGCGAAGATGTTCGCCGTCGACCCGCGGCGCAGCCAAACGGCCAAGTTCGCCGATCTGTGGCTCGGTCTGAATGTCGGCAGCGACATCGCGCTCGCCAACGGCATCGGCAAGTACATCATCGACAACGACCTCCAGAACGACGAGTTCATTGCGCACTCGACGCAGGGGTTCGACACGTACGTGGATTCCGTCCAGGAGTGGACGCTCGAGCGCACCTCCGAGGTGACCGGTCTGCCGGTGGACGCGATTGCGGAGCTCGCCGAGGCCTACGCCACGGCCGAATCGGCGCAGCTGTGCTGGACGCTCGGCATCACCGAACACCACACCGGGGCCGAGAACGTGATGGCGTTGTGCAACCTCGCGTTGCTCACCGGCCACGTGGGCAAGTACGGGTCGGGGCTCGTCCCGATTCGTGGCCAGAACAACGTGCAGGGCGGCGGCGACATGGGAGCCCTGCCCAACAAGTTGACCGGCTTCCAGGACGTCGCCAACGACGAGCTGCGCGCCAAGTTCGAAGCGGCGTGGGACTGCGAAATCCCCGCGACGCCCGGCAAGCATCTCACTCTGATGATGGAGGCGATCGCCGCCAAGGAGCTCACGCACCTGTACGTGATCGGGGAGAACCCCGCCGATGCCGACGCCGACATCAACCACGTCCGGGCCGCCTTGCAGGGGCTCGAGTTCTTGGTAGTGCAGGACATTTTCCTGACTCGCACCGCGACCTATGCCGACGTCGTTCTGCCGGCTTCGGCCGGGTGGGCGGAGACCGAAGGCACGGTCACCAACTCCGAACGTCGGGTGCAGCTGGGTCGCAAAGCACTCGACCCGCCGGGCGACGCCAAGAACGACCTCGAGATCATCAACATGATCGCCGACCGGATGAGCCCGGGCTGGGGAAACCCGTCTCCACAGGAGATGTGGGACGAGCTACGCACGGTGTCGCCGATGCACGCGGGCATGAGCTACGAGCGCCTCGAGAACGAGGGCGGCTTGCAGTGGCCGTGCCCGAGCGAAGATCACCCGGGCAGCCAGTTCCTTCATGGATGGCTGTGGGCCGAGGATCTCGAGGGGCGCGATCCGGCGCCGTTCACTGTCAACGTGTGGCGTCCGCCGATGGACGAGGTCAACGCCGAATATCCGTTGCTCATGACCACCGGTCGCGTGCTCGACAGCTACAACACCGGTGTGCAGTCGGACGGGTACAACTCACCGATCCGCTCCGGCGAGGACCTCGACATGGCCCCGGCCGACGCCGAGCGTCTTGGTGTCGTCACCGGGTCGCGGGTCGAGGTGTCGTCTCGGCGGGCGACGATCGACATGACCGTGCGAGTCCAACCGGACCTGCCGACCGGTCTGTGCTTCACCACGTATCACTTCTCGGAGACCACCGACGTCAACCAGCTCACGATCGAGGCCTGGGACAAGAAGTCGGGCACCGCCGAGTTCAAAGCGACCGCCATCAGCGTTCGACCCAAGGTCGACGCTGGCGTCTGATCCACACCATTCCTTTCATGGCCACCCGGGGGGACCATGCCTGAAATCGCCGTGACCGACGCTGAGGCGTCGGCCGAAGAACGCATCGCCGTCGCCGACGCGGTCGTGCTCCAGAGTCCTGGGCAGATCACGTTCGACGCTGCGGGGCCCGTGCTCGTCCAGGAGGACGAGCGGGTGATCCGTGGTGGTCAGGAGCGGATCTTCAATCGCCGCCACCTGCTGTTGCCTGTGCTGCATGAGGTGCGGGACCGCATCGGGTGGATCTCCGAAGGTGCGGCCAACGAGATTGCTCGGGTACTCCAAGTCCCGCCAGCCGAGGTGTTCGGCGTGGCCAGCTTCTACGAGCTCTTCACGTTCGAGGATCCCGGCGCCGCCGACGTGCTGCATGTCTGCGATGACACCGGATGTCGCATCAAGGGCGGCGAAGAGCTCAAGGTCGCACTCGCCGCCGATGGGCGCGTGGTGCACGGCAGCCCCTGCCTCGGATTGTGCGAGCAGGCTCCAGCGGTGTTCGTCCAGCGCACCGGCCAGCAACACGTGAGCGTGCGCACGGCGACCAAAGCATCGGTTGACGCGGCACTCGACGGGACGATGACCGTTCCGGTCGCCCCAGTGCCCCAGTCGGTCGACGATCTGACCCTGCTGCGTCGGGTGCACGACGACGCCGCGCAGACCTTCGACGGATATGTCACAACGGGCGGCTACGAGGCGCTCGCCAAGGCCGTCACGATGCCCCCGGCTGACGTCGTTGCCCACGTCGGCGACGCCGGCCTCACCGGTCGAGGTGGCGCCGCGTTCCCAACCGGATTCAAGTGGTCGGCAGTCGCGGGTGAGCCTGGGCCGCGGCACCTGGTGATCAACGCGGACGAGTCCGAGCCCGGCACCTTCAAGGACCGGGTCATCATGGAGCACGACCCGTTCTCGTTGATCGAAGCGATGACGATCGGCGGCTACGCGATGGGCGCCGAACAGGGATGGATCTACATTCGTGGCGAATACCCCGAAGCGACCCGATCGCTTCGCTCGGCCATCGCCGAGGCGCGATCACGCAACATGTTGGGCGACGACGTCGGCGGACACGGTTTCACCTTCGACATCGAGCTCCGACTCGGGGCCGGCGCCTACATCTGCGGCGAAGAGACGGCACTGCTCAACTCGATCGAGGGCTACCGCGGCGAGCCTCGCAACAAGCCACCGTTCCCGACCACCAACGGGCTCTTCGGCCAGCCGACGGCGATCAACAACGTCGAGACGATGGTCAACGTCAACCAGATCGTGCTCATGGGCGGTGACGAGTACGCGAAGCAGGGCACCGAACGATCGACCGGCACCAAGCTCTTCTGCCTTTCCGGCCACGTCAACGTGCCCGGCGTCTACGAGGTCACCTACGGCGCGACGTTGCGCGAGGTCATCGAGCTCGCTGGGGGAGTGGACGGCGAGATGCGGGCCATCCTCATGGGTGGTGCCGCCGGTTCGTTCATTGGCGCCGACATGCTCGACGTGCCGCTCACGATCGAAGCGAGCCGCGAGGCCGGGTTCTCGCTCGGTTCGGGGGTGATCATGGTGCTCAACGACACGGTCGACTTCGACGGGTTCGTCGCCCGCATCGCCAAGTTCTTCCGAGACGAGAGCTGCGGCCAATGCGTGCCATGTCGCGTCGGTACGGTCCGGCAGGGCGAGTCGCTGCTGCGGATCCGCGAGAAGGGCGCGTCGGTCGACGCCGAGCGAGCCATGCTCGACGACTTCGCCATGGTGATGAAGGACTCCTCGATCTGCGGCCTCGGCCACACCGCATCGGGAGCGATTCTCTCGGCGATCGACCTGGGACTCATCGGAGGTGCGTCATGACGATGACCGAACGGCCCGTCGAACTTCGTTCGAAAGTGACGGTCACGATCGACGGCGCCGACGTCGACGTGCTCGAGGGCGACACGATCCTCGACGCCTGCAACAAGGCCGGCAAGGACACCCCAACCGTTTGCTACGGCCCGACGGTCACGCCGGTCAACGCGTGCCGCGTGTGCGTGGTCGAACTCGAGGGCTCACGAACGCTCGTGCCGTCGTGCTCGCGACCTGCCGAGGACGGCATGGTCGTGACCACCGACTCGGACCGGGTCGACGCCAACCGCAAGATGGTGCTCGAGTTCTTGGCGACGTCCTCCGATGTCAGCCAGTCCGAGGAGATCATGGGTTGGCTCGGCGACTACGGCGCCGACCTCGACCGCTACGACCCCGAGACGACCGAGCGGATGACCGACGAGGTCAAGATCCAAGACGACCTCTACATCCGGGCATACGACCGCTGTGTGCTCTGCTACAAGTGCGTCGAAGCGTGCGGCGAGGACGCCCAATGGACGTTCGCCATCGCCATGAGCGGACGTGGGTTCAACAACCGGATCTCCACCGAGTTCGACGTCACCCTGCCCGACTCGGCGTGCGTGTACTGCGGCAACTGCGTGGCGGTCTGCCCGACCAACGCGCTGCAGTTCAAGACCGAGTTCGACCTGCGCAAGATGGGGGAGTGGAAGCCCGAGGAGCAGACCGTCGCCCGCACGGTGTGCTCATACTGCGGAGTCGGCTGCAACCTCGAACTCCACGTGCAGGACAACTCGATCGTCAAGGTCACCTCTCCCGACGACCACAGCATCACGAGCGGCAACCTCTGCGTGAAGGGCCGATTCGGCTACCAGTACGTGCAGAACCGAGCGGACTGACTCACCCGAATGGCTGACCTGGTCGGCTCGACCCTCGGCCGTTTCGAGGTGACCGGTGTCCTCGGCGCTGGGGGCTTTGCCACCGTGTATCGGGCCCACGATCCCGTCCTCGGCGACGACGTGGCGATCAAGGTTCTTGGCGACAACCATGCTCGCAACAACGACGTCCGTATGCGTTTCGAGCAGGAGGGCAAACTCTTGCGTCGTTTTGCGTCGGCCGGGCCGCTCCTCCAGGTGTACGACGCCGCTGAAACACCCGACGGTCAGCCCTATCTGGTGCTCGAGATGGCCAGCGGCGGCACGCTCGCGCATCGCCTCGCCGAACGGTCGCCGGTCACCGCTGCCGACCTCGTGCGACTGATCGAGCGCCTCCGCGACGCAACCGAACCGCTCCACCGGGCGAGCGTGGTCCACCGAGACCTCTCGCCTGGGAACATCTTCATCGACGGCCCTCCTCGAGATCCTGGGACCGCGCTGTTCGACGTGTCCGATCGCATCTTGTTGGGCGACCTCGGCCTCGCCAAGGACCTCGGCCGGTCGTCGGGGCTCACGGCGGGCGGCGGCACCAGCGAATTTGCCTCACCCGAGCAGCTCCTGCCCTTCGGAGAAGTCACGACGGCAGCGGACATCTACGGTGCGGGCGCACTCATACGTTACGTGGCCGCCGAGACGCCGTTCGCCGAGGTGCTGAAACCGGTGCTCGACACCGCCACAGCAGACGACCCGGCGGTTCGGCAAAAGAGCATGGGCCAGCTCGCCGCGGACATTCGCCGCGTGCTCGAGGACTCCCCAGCCCCATCGAAGGCTGCCTTCTCACGCCGCTCGATCGCGCTCCTCGGCTCGGCTGCGATCGGTGCGTTGTGCGTCGTCCTCGTGGCGCTGCGGGTCGGCGGCGGCGACGGGGCCGACACGGCGTCGACCACGGCGACGGTCGATGCATCGACCTTCACCGCCGGTTCGTCCGACGACACCGAAGCCGCTGGGGAAGACGCAGCCATGGTCGGGCCAGATTCCGACGAGGCACCCCCCACGACGGTCACGCCCACGACGGTCGATGCGTCGACCGCATCCGGCGAACCGGCTTTGCAGGACGACGCGGACGCCTTGCCCACCACATCGGCACGGGCGACGACCGCCGCTCCATCGTCGTCGGCCGTACCGACAACAGCCGCTCCAACGACCACGTCCACGACCCGTGCGCCATCGACGACGACCGCATCGCCGACGACGCTCGGTGACCCTGCCACGACAACGACGAGCACCGCGACGGCAGTCGTCGCGGTCTCCGGAGGCATGCTTCGCGCCGGCTGGGATGATTTCAGTTGGGGTCGTCTCGATGATCGTGCAGACCTGCTTGGCGTGGAGGTCGAGGGATTCGGAGCCGTCGCAGTCCGTTCATCGGCGCCCCAACCAATCGACGGGTCCTCCTGGCTGCGAATCCGCTTGGCGGGGGACTCGAGCGACGCTGTTCTCGATCTCCGAGTCGATCCGGGAATCGACGGAGGCGCACAGTGTCGGCTTCAAGCCGCAGCCTTCGCTGCGCCGGGATGGATCGAGGTGCCGCTTCTGGATCTCACGGGGTCGCCAACGCTCCAGCGGGTGAACCTCATTGAAGCGGTTGGCTCGCCATGGGGACCGATCGACATCGACGAGGTCGCCGTCTTCACCGGCCCGGCGGCGTCGGGGGCGTCCTATTGCCGGTGACGAGTCGCACCGGGGTCCATCACCGGGCCATCATCGCAAGATGAGAATCACGGGTGTCCGGGCGTATGCCGTCCAACTACCGCTCGCCGAAGGCAGTTACAGCTGGAACACGCAGAGCTTCGCAGCATTCGACTCCACCATCGTCACACTCGAGACCGACGCCGGACCCGAGGGGTACGGAGAGATCTGCCCACTCGGACCGTCGTACGCGCCCGCCTTCGCCGACGGCGCTCGCACCGCCATGCACACCATCGCGCCCAGCCTCATCGGGCTCGACCCTCGCCAGAGCGACGTCGTCGCGCACCACCTCAATACGGCGCTCATGGGCCACCCCTATGCGAAGTCGGCGATCGATGTCGCGTGTTGGGACCTCGCAGCGAAGGCCGCCGGAACGTCGGTGGCAACACTCCTCGGAGGCGCATTCCGTGACCGCATCCGGTTGTTCCGCGTCATCACTCGACAGGAACCAGAGGCGATGGCCGAGAACCTGCTCGAGTACCGAGCACGAGGGTACACCCACTTCCAAGCGAAGGTTGGTGAGCAGATGTCGAGGGACCTCGAACGTCTTCACGCGATCTCGGCCGTGCTCGACGGAACCGAGACCGTCGCCGCTGACGCCAACACCGGATGGCGCCAGCACGAGGCGTTGCAGATCGCGCAGGCCATGAACTCGCTGCCCTTCACCATGGAACAGCCCTGCCTCACCTACGACGAGTGCCTTGCTGTACGCCGCGTGCTCGAACGCCCCATGATTCTCGATGAGGTCATGGATTCTCGGACAGCCATCCGCCGCGGTGCCGCGGATGGGGCGATGGACATCATCAACCTGAAGATCAGCCGCTTTGGTGGCCTGACTGGCGCTCGTCGCGCCCGGGATCTCTGCGTGGATCTCG
Organism: Acidimicrobiales bacterium; assembly: GCA_020629635.1. GTDB lineage: Bacteria > Actinomycetota > Acidimicrobiia > Acidimicrobiales > SHLQ01 > SHLQ01. The sequence continues at coordinate 180,089 of JAHDCX010000006.1, forward strand.
GGATCGCGATGACGATCGAGGACACGTGGGGAGGCGAGATCGCAACGGCGGCGATCGCCCATCTCGCGGCGTCGACGCCCGACGGCTTCCACCTCCAGTCCAGCGCGTTCCACGACTACCACACGTTGCCGATCGCCTCGGGCGGCCCCGAAGTCCAATCCGATGGAACGATGACGTTGCCGACAGGTCCAGGTCTCGGAGTTGAGCCCCTCTGGGACCGCCTCGGCGACCCCATCTGGACCGTGGGGTCAAGTCTGACATAGCAAGAGGTTCTCGCTGCTTGGCCAGATGGCCGCAACCTCTTGCTATGTCAGACTTGACCCCATGAGGGTGTTGTCGAAGGGGTAGAGGCTGAGGAGTTCGGTTCCGGTTTCGGTGACGAGGATCTGTTGTTCGAGTTTGACGCCTTCGGCTTCGCCGGGGCGGCCGATGTAGCTCTCGACGCACAGGGTCATACCGGGCTCGATGATGCCGTCGTAGCCCCATTCGACGTAGTCCTGATGGTGATACAGGTAGGGATACTCGCCGGTCATCCCCACACCGTGGGCGGACAAGTAGTAGCGGTTTCCGGCGAATTCCTCAGGGAGGTCCCATGCCTTGAGCGAATACTCCTCGAAGGTCATTCCGGGCTGGATGATCCCCATGTTGTGGTGAACCTGCTCGTGGGCGATCGAGTACAGCTCGCGTTGGCGGGCGGTCGGGGAGTCCGGACCGGCGTGGAACGTTCGGCTGAAGTCGCTGTAGTACCCGTGCACCCCGACCACGTCGGTGTCGAATGCAATCAGCACGTTCGGCTCGATCACGTGACTGCTCGTCTCCTGAAACCACGGATTGGTGTGTTCACCTGCGGTCATCAACCGGGTCTCGATGTAGTCGGCTCCCGCCGCGATCACCCGTTGATGGAAGATCGACCACAGTTCGTTCTCGGTGAGACCGGGGCGAATCGAGCGTTCGAGCTCGGCCATCGCGTCCTCCGTGGCCCGCAACGACGCTCGCACACACTCGATCTCTTCGGCGGATTTGATCGCTCGCGCCCGCTCCACGGGTTCTTGTGCGTCCACGATTTCGACATCGTGGGCCGCGAGTGCGATCGCTGCGCCGGCGTTCATCCGTTCCATCCCCACCCGAGCGCCGGCGCCGCAGTGCTCACGGATCAACGACGCCATCTCGGCGGCCCAGGCGCGTTCGGCTTCAGCGATCGTCGGACCCGCCGCGACGAAGCTGGCTGTCCGCGCATGGCGGACCTCGTCGACGGCGGCAAGACCCTCAGCGAGGTGCCTCGTACCGGTGAACTCGTACATGATCACCGGACCGTCGGCCGGTACGAACGCATAGCGCGACGGCGAGTTGCGAGCGGTGAAGACCGCCATGTTGCGCGCACCAGTGGCGTAGCGAATGTTCACCGCATCGCTGAGGATGACCGCGGCGATGTCCCGGACAGCCATCTCGTGTCGAACCCGGTCGAGGCGGTACCGCTGAACGGCTTCGAGATCGATTGGGAGCGAGGACGATTCGGCGACAGCCATGACCCGATTCTGCCAGCCCTGCCTTGGCAGACTCGAACCGCTCAGAGCGGGTCGATCACCCCGGTCGCCTCCGCACGATGAAGGATCTCCAGACCCAGCAACGAGAATCCGAAGTAGAGGACCGCTCCAGCCGCGAGCGCCCAACCCCAGCGGATCCCGAACGCTCCGAGCACCAGACCCGCAACGAAGAGGATCGGTGCGGCCAGCCCGCCGGCACCAAAGCCGATCTTGACCATCGCCGCCAGCGCGTCGTTGCGGCGAAGGAGACCCATCGAGGTGGCGAGAGCCGACGCAATCGTGGCCGCTGCCGCGATCCAACCGAGCGTGCCGAACCACACATTCGCGAGTGCGAAGCCGGTTGAGCCGAGCAGCATCAAGACCGCGAGCACGTTGAGATCGCCAGCTGCAGCGACGCGCCGTTGCTCGTCGGTAAGCGGGTCTTCCATCGGCCACGACGGTATCGCTCGCCGCCGCCGCACTTTGGTACTGGGGCCAGAAGCGCGCTCTGGGGTCAGAAGAGGATCAACAGCAGCCACAACGTAGAGAGCCCGAGGACGAGGCTCGCGGGAACGTTCCGACTCCGGACGATGACCGCGCCGGCGACGATCGCAGCCGTGATTCTCGGGACGTCGTCGCCAAACCCGTCGAGGCCGTCGCCGCCAAAGACGGCGGGAACTGCGATCGCGGCAAACGCCGCGGGCGCGACGTATCGAAGTCCCCGTTCGACCGCAGCTGGGAGCCTCACCTGGTCGCCGGCCAGGATGAACGACGCCCGCGTCAGGTAGGTGATGATGCCGCCGCCGATGATCGTAAGCCACAGGGTCATGGGGCCTCCGTTGCGCTGGGGTCTTCGGCCAGTCGCCCCTCCCATGCGGCGCCTGCGGCGACGCCGAGCACGATCGCGAGGAGGATTCCGGAGCCTTGTGGCAGCGCCGTGCCCAGCATGGCCACGACACCGCCCACGACGGCGGCGACCACCCCTGCGTGATTGCTGATGCTCAACAGCATCAAGCTTCCGAAGAGGATCGGTACCGCAAACGTGAGCTGCCATTCGGGCCGGATGACGTCGCCCACCACGACACCGACTCCGACGACGATCTGCCACATGCCGAACAAGAACGCGCCAGAGCCGAAGTAGTGCCACATGCGATACCGGTCGTCGAGGTCGTCAGGCTGCGCGTTGGCCAGCGCGAAGGCCTGATCGAGCAGCACGTATGGCCCGACGAGGCGGAACCACCGAGGGAACGGCGCGAATCGTTGTCGGAGCGCCGCGGAGTACAGCAGGTGCCGGGAGTTCACGAAGGTGATCGTGACAAGCACGACTGCGGCGCTTGCCTGCTCGGCGAGCAACTCGATGGCAGCCAGCTGGGCTGCCCCGGCGAGGATGATCCACGACGATGACCACCCGGCAAGTCGATCGATGCCGGCATCGCTGATGAGGAATCCGAGCACGAGTCCAAACGGCACGCCCGGCAGTCCGATCGGGATCGTGGCGCGGAAGCCGTCGAAGAATGCCCGCCGATCGAACGAGAAGTCCGTCATCGGCTCAGGCTAAGGATCAGCCAGCACGCTCAGGCGACGGCGATGAGGATTGTGCCAAGAATCGCACCCCCGATTCCGAGCGATTGCCACCATTCGATGGTGTCGTCGTCGAACCGGGTGGCGAGTACGGCGACGACGGCCGGATAGGTCGACGCGACCACCGAGACCGTGCCGAGGTCGCCCTGTTGGGCCCCCAGCACCCAACAGACCATTCCGAGCCCTCCGGCGACCCCGCCAAGAACGCCGAAGCGGCGGACACCGGGCGGAAGCAGCGGCGGCACGGACCGGGCGCGAGCGAGGACCAACATGGCGAAGAAGCCCGCCGCGCGCTGCGACGCAGCCGGCCACGCTCCCGCGTCGGGAGACGTGTCGGCCCCGAACACCACCGACAAGCCGAACAACACGCCTCCCACCGCAGCCATGCCAAGGCCGCGGAGCGCTCCCTCGCCATGCCCGGGGGAGTAGGTCGTCAGCGCGAGCGATCCGACTGCGATCACACATCCGATCGCTGCGACGGGACGGAGCGACGCACCGCCGACGAGATCCCAGAAGAGGGGAAGCAGCGCCGCGATGACCGCGGCCGTCGGCGCGGCGATCGCCGACGAGGCGTCGGCCATCGCTCGGTAGACGATCGAGAGCCCGGTGGCGATCAAGACACCGGAGATCACGCCTTGGAGGAGGTCTCGTCCGAGCAGCTCACTTCCCATCGCGATCGCGACGGGCGCCGCAACGAAGACCCCGACGGCCATTTGCATCGTCACATGACTGATCGAGTCCGCTCGCCGTGAGCTCGCACGTCCACAGGTGTCCGAGATGCCGATGAAGAGACTTGCCAGGACACCGAGGAGGAGGGGCACGGGCGCAGACTACGAACGAGATCGACGTTCGGCGACGGGTTCGCCGGCGTCGCGCCAACCGGTGAACCCGGCTTCAAGGTGGGCGATGTTGTCCATGCCCATGTCCTGGAGCGCCTTGGTCGAGAGGGCGGATCGCCATCCCGACGCGCAGCACAAGATGTATGTGCGGTCATCGGCGAAGACCTCTCGGTGGTAGGGAGAGGCGGGGTCCACCCAGAACTCGAGCATTCCGCGGGGCGCGTGCAGGCTGTCCGGGATCGTTCCCTCACGCTCGAGCTCGCGGACGTCACGGATGTCGACCACGAGCGCGCCGTCGGCGACCGCATCCTTGACCTCGGCGACGGAGAGATTGCGGATCTCGGCCTTTGCTTCGGTGACGAGATCGGCGACGGGGCGAATCGGCATTCCCGAACCGTAGACGCCAACCGACGGGGTGGCCACGAATGAGTGGTCGCCTCGCGGCGCGTCTCCTACGATCGACGAATGGAGCTGTCGGCATTCATCCGTGATGTCCCCGATTTTCCGGAGCCGGGCATCGTCTTCAAGGACATCACCCCGATGCTCGCCAACAACGACGCCCGGCGAGCCGCAGTGGACGAATTGCTCAGCGCTGCTGACGGACAGGCCGTGACGATGGTGGCCGGAATCGAATCACGGGGGTTCATTCTCGGGGTGCCGGTGGCCGAACGACTCGGGGTCGGGTTCATCCCGATCCGAAAGGCTGGCAAGCTTCCGGCCGAAACCCATCGTGTGGAGTACTCGCTCGAATACGGAACCGATGCGCTCGAGCTACACGTCGACGCTTGCGACCCCAACGACCGCGTGCTGATCATCGACGACGTGCTCGCCACCGGTGGCACGCTCGCCGCCGCCGTGGAGTGTGTCGAGGCGACCGGAGCGACCGTCGTCGGTGCTTCGGTGTTGATCGAGCTGACGTTTCTCGCTGGCCGAACACGTAACGCCACACCGATCCACTCGGTGTTCGAGGTCGCCTGAGGTGCCCGACTACGGCCGAGTCCTCCCGTGGCGCCGTCAGTCGGTGCGGGTCGAGGGAGAGCTGACCGCCATCGTCGACGCGTATCGGCGCAACGACGCGACACGGTCCATCGATCGGATCCAACGGGCATATCGATTGGCGGCGTCGTCGCACTCGGGCCAGCATCGGCGCAGCGGCGAGGCCTACATTGCACATCCGCTCGCCGTGTCCAAGGTTGTGGCCGAGATGGGCCTCGACGACACGGCCATCACGGCGGCGTTGCTCCACGACGCGGTCGAAGACACTTCCGTCACCCTCGACGACGTTCGGGGAGAATTCGGCGAGGACGTGGCGCACCTGGTCGACGGCGTCACGAAGCTCGAAAAGGCTGCACACCTCTCGAAGGAGGAGCAGAACGCTGCGACCGTCCGAAAGATGATGCTCGCCGTCTCCCAGGACCTGCGCGTCCTGATCATCAAGTTGGCGGATCGGCTCCACAACATGGAGACGATCGCGGTCATGCCGGCGAAGAACCAGCGCCGCAAGGCCCAGGAAACGCTCGATATCTACGCACCGCTCGCGCATCGCCTCGGCATGCAGACGATGAAATGGCGGCTGGAAGATCTCGCGTTCGCTGCGCTCGAACCCCGCCAGTACGCCGAGCTGGAGTCGATGGTCGCGTCCCGCGCGCCTGAACGCGATGTCTATCTGACGCAGGTGATCGGCGACATCGAGGCCCGTTTGGACGAGCTCGAGATCGACGACTACCGAGTGAAGGGGCGCCCAAAGCACCTGTATTCGATCTACGGCAAGATGGTCATGCAGGGCCGCCCCTTCAACGACATCCACGACCTCGTCGGTGTTCGCGTGATCGTCGACGACGTTCGAGCGTGCTACGCCGCGCTCGGGTCCATTCACGCGACCTGGAAGCCCGTGCCCGGCCGGTTCAAGGACTGGATCGCGGTCCCGAAGTTCAATCTCTACCAGTCGCTGCACACCACCGTGGTCGGCCCCCTCGGCAAAGAGGTCGAGGTCCAGATCCGTACCGAGGAGATGGATGCCCGGGCGGAGCGCGGAGTCGCTGCGCACTGGGGATACAAGGAGGCCGCGACCGCTGCAGAGATGGCCTGGTTCAACCGGATCGCCGACTGGGAAGAAGACACCTCCGACCCCAACGAGTACCTCGTCAAGCTGAAGGGGGATCTCGGTACCGACGAGGTCTTCGTGTTCACCCCGAAGGGCAAGATCGTCGAGCTTCCGGTCGGTGCGACGCCGGTCGACTTCGCGTTCTCGATTCACACCGAAGTCGGGTACAAGTGCACCGGGGCGAAGGTCAACGGCAAACTCGTCCCGCTCGAAAGCCGGTTGGTTTCTGGTGACCGCGTCGAGATCTTCACGTCGAAGAATCCCGATGCCGGTCCGTCGAAGGACTGGCTGAACTTCGTCGTGACCCACAAGGCGGGAAACAAGATTCGGGCCTGGTTTTCGCGTGAACGTCGCCACGAGTTCATCGAGACGGGCCGTGACGAGCTGATGGCCGCAATCCGACGAGCCGATCTGCCCGTGCATCGAATGATGAAAAGCCCCGAGCTCGTCGAGATCGCGACCGAGCTCAACTACGTCGAGCTGGATTCGCTGTTCGCCGCGATCGGCGAGGGCCACGTGTCTCCCCGGACGATCGTCAACCGGCTCCGACGTGACGACGAGCCCGAAGTCGAACTGACGCCCGAGACGATCGCGCGGGTCCGTCGGCGCCCGATCGCACCACCACCCGGTGGAAGCGGCTCGGGGATCCATGTCGAGGGCCTCGACGACATGCTCGTGCACAAGGCGCAGTGCTGTACGCCCGTGCTCGGTGACGCGATCATTGGATACGTGACGCGTGGACGTGGCGTCTCCGTGCACCGAACGGACTGCGCCAATGCGAAGTCGCTGCGCTCGAATGAGGCCGACCGACTGATCGAGGTCGAGTGGAACGAGCGGCACACCGGTCTCCAGGAGGCATCGATCGAACTCGAAGCTCTCGATCGTCCGGGCTTGTTGTCAGATGTGGCGGGGGTGATGGCGTCTCATGGTCTGAACGTGATTTCGATGGAGACACTGACCGGCGCTGACCGCATTGCCCGCATGACGTTCAATTTCCAGTTCGCCGATCCCGCGCACCTCGAGGCGATGTTGGGCTCGGTGCGTCGAGTCGAGTCGGTCTATGACGCCTACCGCGTGTTGCCCGGTGCCCTGGATCCGACCTGATCGTCCTCGGCGCCGCCGTGGTCGATCGCTAGCCTGAGCGCCCGTGGCGAAGACCAAGTTCCAAGCGCTCCGCGGTACCCGAGACATTCTGTCCCCGGATTCCGAACGTCATCGTGCGCTCGTCGACGTGTTCGCCGAGGAGGCGCGTCTCGCCGGCTACGGACACATCATGTCGCCGATCTTCGAAGAGCTGGGGGTGTTCCAACGGCTCGGCGATTCGACCGACGTGGTGTCCAAGGAGATGTACGCGTTCGAGGATCGTGACGGCTCGATGATCGCGCTCCGTCCCGAACTGACGGCGTCGGTCGTCCGCGCCTTCGTTCAGCACAACCCGGCCGCTCTGCCGTGGAAGGCGTGGTACGAGGGGCCACAGTTCCGTCACGAGAAGCCTCAGGCCGGCCGGTATCGGCAGTTCAGCCAGGTCGGCATCGAGGTGCTCGGCTCGGACGATCCCCACATCGACGTCGAGGTCGTGGCCTTGGGGTGGCGCTTCTACCAGGCGCTCGGGATGTCGCAGGTGTCGCTGCTGCTCAACTCGCTGGGCGATGCGAGCTGTCGGCCCGCCTACCACGCCGCGCTCGAGACCTACCTGCGTGACCACTTCGACGACCTCTCCGAGCAGTCTCAGGCCACGCTGGAGAAGAACCCGCTTCGCGTGCTCGACAGCAAACGCCGTGAGGACGCCGGGATCATCGCCGGCGCACCCCTCATGGTCGACCATCTGAGCGCGGAAACCGCCGAACACTTTGCGGCGGTTCGGGCAGGACTCGAGGCGCTCGGCATTCCCTATGAGATCTCGCCACGCCTCGTCCGGGGGCTGGATTACTACACGCGGACGACGTTCGAGTTTGCGTCGACGGCGCTCGACAACGCCCAGAACGCCGTGGGCGGCGGAGGACGCTACGACGGGCTCGCCGAGAGCCTCGGCGGCAAACCGACGCCTGGCATCGGATTTGCCCTTGGCGTCGATCGAATCCTCCTGGCATGCGACGCGGAGGAGGCCTTCCCGGCGCCCCGAACTGCGCCAGACGTCTTCGTCGTCGATCTGACCGGAGGAGCGGAGGCGATTCTGCTCACCGACATTCTTCGTCGCGCCGGGATCGCCGCCGATCGGGGCTTCGACGGAAGATCGATGAAAGCCCAGATGAAGGTCGCTGATCGCAGCGGCGCACCCTGGGCGGTGATTGTCGGCGAGGACGAGGTGGCCAACGCCACCGTCACGTTGCGCGACATGCACGGCGAATCCGGCCAAACATCCGTGGCGCGCGACGCCTTGGCCGCCACACTGAACACCCGCCTCCACCCGGAGAACTGAGGATCAACGATGCCCATTCGAACGCAGTACTGCGGCGAGCTCTCGCTCGACCACGTCGGCGAGACCGTCACCGTCGCCGGCTGGGTCGACACCCGCCGGGTGCACAGCGAGCACCTCGCCTTCGTCGACGTCCGTGACCACACGGGGGTGGTGCAGGTCGTCGTCGACGAGAAGCTCGATGTCCGGACCGAGTACGTGGTGGCGGTCACCGGCACGGTGCGAGCCCGCCCGGACGGCATGGTCAACGCGGGACTGGCCTCGGGCGAGATCGAAATCGCCGACACCTCCGTCGAGGTACTCAACACCGCCGAGCCCCCGCCGTTTCCGCTGAACGATCGCACCGACGTCGACGAGCAGATTCGTCTCAAGCACCGCTACGTCGACCTTCGACGGTCGAAGATGCAGCGCAACCTGCGCGCTCGCGCACAGGTCAACTCTGCGATCCGTACGGCGATGGAACGCCAACGCTTCGTCGAGATCGAGACGCCGATGCTGATCGCGTCGACGCCAGAGGGCGCACGCGACTTCGTCGTGCCGTCGCGACTGCATCCGGGCAACTTCTACGCCCTGCCGCAGAGCCCGCAGTTGTTCAAGCAGCTGTCGATGGTCGGCGGGCTCGATCGCTACTACCAGATCGCCCGGTGTCTTCGGGACGAGGATCTGCGCGCCGACCGGCAGTTCGAGTTCATGCAACTCGACGCCGAGGCAAGCTTCGTGACCCAGGACGACGTGTTCGAGTTCATCTCCGAAGCTGTGGCGGACGCCGCCGAGGCCGTCACCGGCGAACGGCCGTCGGAGTTTCCACGCATGAGCTGGCATGAGGCGCAGGAGCGCTACGGCTCCGACAAGCCCGACGTTCGATTCGGAATGGAATTGAACGAACTCACGAACCTGTTTGCCGAGACCGAGTCGAACGTGTTCAAGACGCCCGTTGTCAAGGGCATTCGCATGCCGGGTGGGGCGGACACCCTCGGCCGCAACGCGATCGACGACCTCACCGACAAAGCGAAGCGTTGGGGCGCAAAAGGTCTGGCGTGGTTCCGAGTCCGCGACGAGGGTCTCGAGGGCGCGCTCACGAAGTTCATGAGCGAGGCCGAGATCGCTGGTGTGCAGTCCGAACTCGAGGCCGAGTCCGGCGACATGGTCTTCTTGATCGCCGACTCGCGCCGGGTGGCGAACAAGGTCCTTGGTCTGCTTCGCCTCGAGCTGGGCAAACCGCCGGTCAACGAGGGTGGCTTCAACTTCCTCTGGATCACGGACTTCCCGCTCTTCGAAGACGTCGTCGACGGCAAGCCGATTCCGGCGCACCACCCGTTCACGATGCCCCACGTCGACGACGTCGAGAAGCTCGACACCGCCGAAGGCGACGAGTGGCTGGACATCCGCAGTCAGGCGTACGACCTGGTGTTGAACGGATGGGAGCTCGGCTCGGGCAGCATCCGAATCCACCGCCCCGACGTGCAGGCGAGGATCTTCGACATCCTCGGCATCGGGCCGGAAGAGCAGCAGGTCAAGTTCGGATTCCTTCTCGATGCCTTCCGATACGGCGCTCCGCCGCACGGCGGATTCGCCTTCGGCATCGATCGATTGACGGCGCTGCTTGTCGGCGAAGAGAACATCCGTGAGGTGATCGCCTTCCCGAAGACCCAGTCGGGTGCCGATCCGTTGACCAACGCACCGACACCTGCCGACCCGGCGCACCTCGACGAACTGGGCCTTCGTGTCCTTCCGCGCCAGGACTGACAAGTTCCGGGACATGGGTGTTGATCGGGAGGCGTTCATCGAGTTCATGATCGAGTCGGAGGTGCTCACCTTCGGCGACTTCGTGACGAAGAGCGGACGTCCAACGCCGTACTTCGTGAACACCGGCCGCTACCGAACTGGAGAGCAGATCCGGCGACTCGGCGGCTTCTATGCCGACGCGATCCTGGATCGTTGGGGCACCGACTTCGACGTCTTGTTCGGCCCTGCCTACAAGGGCATCCCGTTGTCGGTGACGACTGCGGCCGCGCTCGCCGAGCGAGGCCACGAGGTCGGCTTCTGCTTCAACCGCAAGGAAGCAAAGGACCACGGCGAGGGTGGTGTTCTCGTCGGGCACACCCCACGCGACGGGGAGCGGGTGCTCATCATCGAAGACGTGACGACAGCGGGCACCTCGATCCGTGAGACCGTGCCGGTTCTCCGGGCTGCGGCCGATGTGGTGCTCTCGGGCCTGGTGATCTCGGTCGATCGACGCGAGCGCGGCCCCAACGGCGGCGCCGCACTCGCCGAGGTGGGTGACGAGTTCTCGATGCCCACCCATGCGATTGTGACGGTCCATGACGTCATCGAACTCGCCGGACTCGACGTCGAGACCACGGCGCGAATGCACGCCTATCTCGAGGAGTTCGGCGCTGCCGGCTGACGGTTCTCCCGCGCACGTTTCGCAACGGACTGCGCTTGTCCTCCTGGTGATCGTGTGGTGCTCGGTGACCGCATGTGGCCTGCGTGGCGGCGGCGAAGTGAGTGGCTGGCCGGAGATCGATCTCGGCGTGCCGGTCGAGGTGTACAAGTCGACTGACGAGCGCGACCTTCACGTCCATGTCTTCGCGCCCGTCGAGGCCGAACACGGAGACCGGCGGGGCGCCGTGTTGTTCTTCCATGGCGGCGGCTACCGCACGACCCGCGTCGAGCAGTTCGTGCCGCAAGCTCAGGCGGTCGCGGCTGCGGGCATGGTCGGGCTGATCGTCGAGTACCGGGTGACTGCGGAAGGCACGACACAGGCCGACGCGATCGACGACGGCGCAGCTGCCGCCCGTGTCGTTGCTGGCAACCCTGATCTGTTTGGCGTCGACCCTGAGCGGATCGCGCTCGCAGGAGCGTCGGCGGGAGGGCATCTGGCCGTCATCGCCGACTCTGCGGCGGACGCCCTCATTCTTTTCAACCCTGCCGTCGGACCGAACACCACGCCGGCGGATCCGTCCGTGGCGACCCTGACGTTTCATTCGCGCGAGGATCGCATCGTGGCGTTCGAATCGGTCGAAACATTCTGCGAAGGTCTCCTCGCATGCACGTTGAGCGCCTTTGACGAGGGGGACCACGGGTTCTTCAACGACGAACCCGCACGGTCGCAGACCAGTGCCGAAATGATCGATTTCCTCCGGCGAGAGGGTTGGTAGTGCACGTCCGGCCCGCGCTTCCTGACGATGCGCAGCGGATTGCCGAGATCCACGTCCGCTCGTGGCAGGTGGCGTACGCCGGGATCATGCCCGTCGCCGTGCTCGACGGATTGGACGTCGACCGTCGCCGGGAGCAGTGGGACGCAACGCTGGCGGACGGAGGACCAAACGGGGGAGCGGTATTCGTCGCCGTCACCGACCAGTGCGAGACCGCAGGCTTTGCGTTGACCGGCCCGTACCGCAATGAGCCAGCTGACGGAGCTGCCGAACTTTGGGCGATCTATGCCGACCCCGAGCAATGGGGGACGGGCGCCGGCGCAGCGTTGATGTCCAAGGTCCTCGAATGGCTCCGCTCGGAGCAGATGCACACGGCGCACTTGTGGGTGTTGTCGGAGAACGATCGCGCCAGACGCTTCTACGAACGTTTCGGGTGGCGCATCGCGACCGAAGCGCCGATCGAGGACGTCTTCGACGTTGGGGAAGCAGAGATCGCCGAGGTCCGCTACGAACTCCACCTCACGCCGACGTGAGCGACCTCTTCGCTGCAGCGGCCGCAGAGCGTCAGGCCGAACGAGCGCCGCTCGCCGATCGCCTTCGCCCGATTCGCCTCGATGACATTGTCGGCCAGGATCACTTGCTGGCACCCGGGCGTCCACTTCGGTCGCTGATCGAGTCCGACACCCTTGGTTCGGTCATCCTCTGGGGCCCGCCAGGAACCGGCAAGACCACGCTCGCTCGAGTCATCGCCCGAACGACGAAGCGGTGGTTCGACCAGCTTTCTGCGGTGAGCGCCTCGGTGAAGGACGTTCGTGAGGTGTTGGCATCTGCCGAAGCACGGCTGGGCCAGCACGGTCAGGGCACGATCCTCTTTCTCGACGAAGTCCACCGGTTCTCCAAGTCGCAACAGGACGCGCTGCTCCCCGGTGTGGAAAACGGCCTTATCACGCTCATCGGCGCAACGACGGAGAACCCTCACTTCGAGGTCAATGCTGCGCTCCGCAGCCGATCGACGCTCTTTCGGCTCGAGCTTCTCGGCGAACCGGCGCTTCGTCAGCTCTGCGCACGAGGACTCGACGCCGAACCAGCAACGGCGACCGACGACGCCGTCCAACTGTTGATCGACCGTGTCGGCGGGGACGGACGCCAGCTGCTCACCGCCCTCGGCGTCGCCGCAGCACTCGCTCGGTCGGCCGGCGAGCCGATCAGCGTCGAACACGTCGAAGCCGCGCTCGGAACCAAAGCCATCCGATACGGGCGAGACGACCATTACGACGTCATCAGCGCCTTCATCAAGTCGATCCGGGGCAGCGACGTCGATGCTGGGCTGTATTGGCTGGCCCGCATGCTCGACGCTGGCGAATCTGCACGGTTCATTGCCCGGCGGCTGGTGATCCTCGCCTCCGAAGACATCGGCATGGCCGACCCGATGAGCTTGATCGTCGCCGACGCGGCCGCCCGAGCCGTCGAGTTCGTCGGGTTGCCCGAGGCGCAACTGAATCTCTCACAGGCCGTCATCCATCTCGCGACCGCACCCAAGTCGAACTCGGTCACGATGGCCTTCTTCTCGGCTCGCTCGGCCGCACAGGGTGCGGGCACCGGCGAGGTGCCGAAACACCTTCGTGACGCGCACTACAGCGGCGCCGCAGGACTGGGTCACGGTGAGGGCTATCGTTACCCGCACGACGATCCCCGCGGTTGGGTGGACCAGAACCACCGTCCTGCCGAGGTCGCCGAGGACGTCTACTACCGGCCGTCCGACCACGGAGCCGAACCGGCGCGTTGGGAACGCTGGAAACAGGATCGAACGGGAGGTCCCGCGTGATTGGGAAGCGAGTGTTCTGGGGGTCGACGGGCTACGTGGCCGGCGCCGCGTCCAGCTGGTGGGTACAGCGCAAGGTCCGGCGGACCGCAGAACGGGTGCTTCCCGATGCCATCCGCAGCGAGGCGGGTGCCAGGTTCAACGACGTCAGCCAACGGGCGCGCGACGCAGCGAACGCCGCACCGGTGGTACGTCTCGCCAAGGAACGCCGCGCTCGCCACCTCGACGCAGATCCACTCACCGAGGGGTCGTCTGCATCGGTGATCGACTTGCGGCCGTCAGACACCGCTGAAGCGCAGAACGACCGACGCGGTCTGGCCGACCGCGCAGCGTCTCTTCGAGCACGCGCCCGCCGGTAGCATTGGGCCTCTATGGAGGCCAAGGACGTACGACGCCGATTCACCGAGTTCTTCACCGAACGCGGCCACGAGGCAGTGGCATCGGCAAGCATCATTCCCCACGACGACACGCTGCTGTTCACGAACTCGGGAATGGTCCCGTTCAAGCCGTACTTCCAGGGCACCGAGAAGGCGCCCTACGATCGGGCCACCACCGTCCAGAAGTGCGTCCGCGCCGGCGGCAAGCACAACGACCTCGACGAGGTCGGGCGGACCGCCCGTCATCTCACCTTCTTCGAGATGATGGGCAACTTCAGCTTCGGTGACTACTTCAAGGACGACGCAATTCCTTTCGCGTGGGAGCTCCTCACCGAGGTCTTCGGTCTCGATGCGGACAAGCTCTGGGTGACGGTCCATCTGACCGATGACGAGGCCGAAGAGATCTGGGCCACCAAGGTCGGCGTTCCCCGTGTACGCATCCAGCGCCTCGATGAGGACAACTGGTGGCGGATGGCCGACACGGGACCAAACGGTCCGTGCTCGGAAATCTTCTACGATCTCGGGGCCGAATACGGACCCGACGGTGGTCCGGAGAACCCCGAGGCAGAAGCCCGATTCGTCGAGATCTGGAACCTCGTCTTCATGCAGTTCGACCAGCAGGAATCTGGCGACCAGGTGCCGCTGCCCAAGCCGTCGATCGACACCGGCGCGGGCCTCGAGCGAGTGCTGACCGTGCTTCAGGGCGTCGGTTCGGTGTGGGAGACCGACGAATTCGTTCGGCTGCTGGCCAAGGCCAGCGAGCTGTCCGGTGTGGCCGACGGAACCGACCCGAAGACCGACGTCTCGCTTCGAATTCTTGCCGACCATGCCCGATCGACGACCTTCATGATCAACGACGGGGTCTTTCCTTCGAACGAGGACCGCGGCTACGTCCTGCGACGGATCATGCGGCGAGCGATCCGGCACGCGTACCTGTTGGGCGTGACCGATCCCGTGATGCCAACGCTGGTGTCGACCGTCGTCGAGATCATGGGCGAGGACTATCCCGACATTCGAGACGCTGAGCAGAAGATCCGCGAGATCGTCGAGCACGAAGAGATCGGGTTTCGCCGGACGATCGAAACTGGCCTCGGCATTCTGGACACGGAGATGGCTTCGCTCGGGCCCGATGAGGCGCTGCCGGGAGACGTTGCCTTCAAACTGCACGACACGTTCGGCTTCCCACTCGAGCTGACCGAGGAGATCGTCGGCGAACGCGGCGGCACCGTGGACACGGTCGGGTTCGGCGCGGCGATGGAGGAGCAGCGTGCTCGCGCCCGCGCAGATCAGAAATCGAAGGGCGCGTCGGTTGATGTCTCCACGTTCGTGGCCGTCGTCGACGAGCACGGCTCCACCGAATTCGTCGGCCGCGACGAGGTGGTCGACGTCGAGGCCTCCGTGCTGTGGGTCGGCGAGGAGGGAGTCGTCCTCGACCGCACCCCGTTCTACGCCGAGTCCGGCGGACAGATCGGTGACATTGGCTCGATCACCGGCCCGAACGGCTCAGTCGAGGTCACGGACACGACCTACGCCGTGCCAACCCTCCACCTCCATCACGTCGCCGACGCGCACGACACGCTCGCTGTCGGTGACACTGTCCGCGCCTCCATCGATGTCGAGAGACGAGACGCCATCCGACGGAACCACACGGGCACCCACCTGTTGCATTCGGCGCTGCGACGGGTACTCGGTGACCATGTGCAGCAGCAGGGCTCGTGGGTTGGACCAGAACGGTTGCGTTTCGATTTCAGCCACTTCGAGTCGGTGACGACCGAGCAGATCCGCGAGATCGAGGACCTCGTCAACGCCGATGTGCTCGCCAACGACACCACGACTCATGACGAAATGCCGATGGCCGATGCCCAGGCGAAGGGCGCGATCGCGTTCTTCGGCGACAAGTACGGCGACACGGTCCGCGTTCTCGAGGCCGGCCCGAACTCGATCGAGCTGTGCGGCGGCACCCACGTGCGTGCGCTCGGCGACATCGGCCCGATGAAGATCCTTTCCGAGTCCTCGATCGGCTCCAACATCCGTCGAGTCGAAGCAGTCACCGGGACCGCGACGATCGACATCCTCCGGCACGACGAGGACACGATCGCGCGCGCTGCCGACATTGTCGGCGTGCCCATCGACGACGTCCTGGCCGGCATCGAACGACGGATGGGCGAGCTCTCCGAACTTCGCAAGGAGCTCGCCTCGGTGAAACAGGCCGCAGCAGGCTCCCGTGCATCGGAGTTCGCCGACGGCGCCGTCGATGGCGTCGTCGTCGCCCGCGTCGACGAACTCGACAAGGCCTCCTTGAAGAACCTGGCGGTGGCAATCCGTGATCAGGGCATCGATGCCGTTGCGCTCGGCGCGGCGCTCGACGGCGGCGGCGTTGCGCTGGTCGCTGTCGTGAACGAGGCAACCGATCACCACGCCGGCAAGTGGCTCGCACCCGCCTCGAAGATCGTCGGTGGCGGCGGCAAGCCGGCCCCGGTTATCGCCGAAGCCGGTGGCCGCGACGCCGACCAACTCGACGCTGCGCTCGATCACCTCCGTTCGACTGCAGGAGGCGCGTGAGCGCCGTTGAGGTGCCGACGCGGGGTCGGCTGCTCGGGGTCGATCCCGGCTCGGTGCGCATCGGCGTGGCGGTCTCGAACGACGACCAGACCGTCGCCACACCGCTCGAGGTGATCGACGGACGCGATCGGGTGGGGGCAATGCAAAAGCTCGTCGATCTTGTCGACGAGTGGGAGATCGTCGGAGTCGTCGTCGGGGACCCGCGGAACATGGACGGCACCGTGGGTCCGAGTGCAAAGAAGGCAGCGGGATTCCGGAAACGGTTGGGTGCCACCATTCGCGTCCCGATCGTCACCTACGATGAGCGGCTGACGACGGTCAGCGCCCACCGAAACCTGGGTGATGTCGGACTCGACAGCCGACAGCGAGCTGGTGTCGTCGACATGGTGGCGGCACAGGTGATCCTTCAAGGCTGGTTGGACCAGGAACGACGATGAGCGACGAAACCGACGGAACCACCGAAGGCGGTATGGATCGGCTGCGGAGCCGATTCGGCCCCGTGCCCGATCGGGATCCGTCTCGCGCCGCCCCCGGACCGCGCCGTGGCGACACCCGGGTCGAACGACCGAAGCCAGGTCCCCGCCGGATCCGACAGGAGACCGCCGCGCCCTCCGCACCGGCTGCGCCCACCTCCGTGGCGGTGCAATCCGATCCTGCGCCGCTGTTCGACGAGCCTCACGACGACGTTTTCGGTGCTCGACAGTCCAACGAATGGACGACCGTCGACGCCGAACCGCTCCCGCTCGACGACGCGTGGGCACCCGAAGAACCCGTCGAGGTCATCGACCGACGCGAATGGGTTCGTGTGCCGCGCCGGACCGGGCCCGTCTTTCGATTTCTCGTCGTCGCCATCGTGCTCGGCGTCGGGATCACCACGGTCTACAGCCGAGTGACCGGATGGTTCGACGACCAGTACGACCCACCGGGAGAACCCGGATCACCGGTCGAGTTCGCCATTCCGTCGGGGTCGACCGCCAACGACATCACGCAAAGCCTCTACGCCAACGGAATCATCGCCAATCCGACCCTTTTCCGGTACTGGCTCGACGACAACTTCGACGGCGACTTCCAAGCCGGCGACTACGCATGCCTCCAGGAGAACATGTCGTTCGACGAGGCGCTCGACTGCCTCGACGGCGTTGGCCCGCTACCGCCACAGTTCTTCTCGATCACGATCCCCGAAGGCCTTCGGGTCGACGAGATCATCGAGGTACTCAACCGCGAGAACCCGAACTTCAGCGAAGCGGCCCTCGAGGAGGACCTCAAGGCCACGCTGGTCAGCGTCGGACTCACCGGAGTCCCCGAGGAACCCATCGCTGGGTCGCCCGATCCAACCGGCAGCGGCAAAGAGGGGTTGCTCTTCCCGGCGACGTATCAGATCGATGAGAAGAAGTCCGAGGACACCCTCGACATTCTGCGTCGGATGGCCGACACGATGGAGCTGAAGTTCACCCAGATCGTCGACGAGGACGGCAAGGCCGCAATCATCGATGAGCTCGGCTTGACGGACTACGAAGTCATCACCATCGCCTCCCTGATCGAGGAGGAGTACCTCATCGACGAAGACCTCGGTCGCATCTCCCGGGTGATCTACAACCGACTCGCCAATGGCCGTTTCAGCCTCGGCATCGATGCGACGTCGTGTTACGCCGCCCAGAAGCCCTGCGCCGACCTCAACAACGACGACCTCACGTCGGATTCGCCGTGGAACACCCGAAACCTGTCGAACTACGGCTTGCCGCCGACGCCCATCAGCTCACCGGGGGAGAAGGCCCTTCGCGCTGCGCTGAACCCCGAGCTCGGTGACTGGCTCTATTACGTCCGAACCGAAGAGGACGGCGGACACACGTTCGCCGTGACGGACGCAGAGTTCCAGGCAGCCAAGGCCGTGTGCATCGAGCGCGGCTACTGCTGACCGTGGTCGGTCAACGATGAGCGCCCCGCTCGTCGCTGGAGTCATTGGCTGGCCAGTCGAGCACTCCAGGAGTCCGGCGATCCACAACGCCGCCGCAGCAGCGACCGGAGTGAACCTCGTCTATGGGGCGTTGCCGGTCCCTCCCGATGCAACTGCTGAGGCGCTCCGAGGTGTCCGCGCCTTGGGCCTGCGCGGACTGTCCATCACCATGCCGCACAAGGAACTGGCCCTCGAGCACGTCGATGAGCTGTCACCGATCGCACAAGAGCTCGGGGCGATCAATCACGTGCGCAACGACGACGGTGTGCTCTGGGGCGACAACACCGATGGTGCGGGATTTCTCATCGGTCTCGCAGAGGCCGCGTCGATCGCCGTCGAGGGCCGTTCCGTCGCCATCCTCGGCACGGGAGGGGCAGCGAGAGCAATCGTGTCCGCATGCGCCGATGCTGGCGCCCAAGTCGGTGTGCTCTCTCGGAATGCGCAGCGAGCGGAATCGGTCGCTCGCCTCGGCGGCGACGTGCGGGTGATCGCCGTCAAAGACCTCGGATCGTTCGACATCGTCGTCAACGCGACGCCCGTCGGAATGGCCAACACACCGTTCGCAGACGAACTCCCCGTCGACGTGACGCAGCTCGACGACGCCGCCACCGTCGTCGACATCGTCTATTCGCCTCGGACGACTCCGCTGATGCACGCCGCGTCGCAACGAGGGCTCCGAGTGGTCGGCGGGCTGCCGATGTTGGCGGGGCAAGCAGCCGCGCAGTTCGAGTCGTGGACCGGCGTGTCCGCGCCCTTCGACGTCATGCTCGAGACGATCTCCGACTGATTCTCACGCACCGTGTCAACTCTGGCCCGTGGCTGCCGATTGATCCGAAGAACCGTGACCTATCGGAGCTACGAACATGTCACTTCAGGGAACACTGCGAACGCTCGGAATCACCGAGGTGCTCGAGTTCCTCGCTGATCGCAAGGCGACGGGACGTCTGGACATCGATGCCGGATCAGGTCGTGCGACGTATTGGATGTTCCGCGGCGACGTGAACGCCAACGAATACCTGTTCCAGGGAGAACAGGGCAACGATCCGGCCGAAGCGACCTACTACGCGCTGTCAGAGCTCGACGGCACCTTCATCTTCGACGAAGACGAAGCCCCCCCACTTGGTGAACCTGTCGAGGACGTTCCCTCAGTACTTGCCCGTACCGCGGCCATCGCCGAACGGTGGGCGGAGATCCAACAGGACATCCCCTCGGTGCACCACGTTCTGTGTCGGAACACCGAGATCGACGGGTCAGTCACGATCCAGCCCGAATGGTGGAAGGCGATCGAACTGGTCGGCTCCGGAACGACCTGCAAGTCCCTCGCGGTCGCACTCGACCTCGATCCGCTCAGCGCCAGCACGATGGCCCACGAGATGCTCGAGGCCGGCTTACTCGTCGTGAGCGAGGACATCGAGGAAGCGACCGAGGGATCCGCCGCCAACGGCGGGTCGGTTGACGAGGCAGATGCGGCGGTCATTGAGCAGGCCGATCCGGCCTTCACCCTCGAAGATCTCGCCGGCGGGAGCGAGCCGCTCGTCGCCAGCCCAGCAACCGAAGCCCTCGAAGACGCCCCCGTTGCGAGCGCACCAGAGGTCGCGGCGCCACGGACGCTTGCCGAAATCAGCCTTGCCGTCGAGGAGCTGACCGGAGATGACGCGCCATCGGCCGAGGCTGCTCCCGATCCGGTGCTGCCCGAGCCGACGGTGCCCGATCCCACCTACCCAGAATCCACGTACTCAGCGATCGCGGACGAGCTCGCCGCCGTCACTCACGAGGAACACGATCTGGATCCGTACTCCGATCATCTCGTCCCAGAGCAGCCCTTGGTCGAAGAAATCGGATCGACGTCCGACCAGCCGATGTCGTACGAGACGGCCCCGGCGGAACCTCCGGAGCCGGCAGGCTTTGACGGGCTTCCCTCCGATGCCGGTGCCGTCTTCGAACTCGACAGCGACGCCATCTTCGACACGCTCGACGCGCCGACTGAACCGCCGGCAGAACCCCAGCCCACCGAGGCCGAACCCGTGGAACTCGCCGACGCCGACGACGGCTGGGCCTCGGATCATTCGAAGCCAACCACGCCTGTCCGGCTCGCACCACGGCCGCTCGACGCTTCCGAACTGCCGTCTCCGACGGTCACAGACCACTTCGCCGCCGCACCGACACCGAGCGGAGACCCCTTCGGCGCCGCATCGACCACACCGAGTCCGTTCGAAGAGCTTGCGCCGACCAACGATCCGTTCGCCGATACCGCTCCGACGTCGCCATCGGCGGCGTTCGGCGATGCTGGCGATGATCCGCTGGAGTCGTTCTCCGAGATCATCCCGCAGACGTCACGTTTCGTTGGACTGCCCGAACCAACGTTGCCGGGCCCGCCGACGGGGGCTCCAATCGAGGACCTGCCCGGCGTCATGAACGATGACCTCACCCCGCTCAGCGAGCCGGTCGATGCGCCACCGGCTCCCGAGGCAGGAGGACTCGGGCTTCCGCCGCTCGGCGAACAGAGCGGAGATTTGGGCGATCTCGGCGGATGGCAACTCGACGAGACCTTCGCCCCCGGGCCGCCACCTCCCGCGCCCGAGTCCACCCCCGTGGATCAGTTCGATCAGCTCAACGAACTTCTCGAGGACAAGGACGACAAGAAGGGCAAGGAAGGCGGTCTCGGTCGCTTCCTTCGCCGCGACTGACAGGCGATCACGCTGCTGATCTTCGGTCTTCTCCTCGCCGGAGCGTTCGTCGGCGTCGGATTGGCGTCGCTCGCCACACGCGTCCCGGACGCTTCGGGTGCGTCCTGCCCGCCCGAGTCGGTCTCCGCGCCGGTCGTCTCGGTCGTCACCGCGGTGATCTGGGCCCTCGTCGGCGCGCGAGCGGGCTGGTCGGCAGCGCTCGGGCCACTCCTGATCTTCGCGTCGGGAGCAATTGCATTGTCGGTTGTCGACGTCGTGCGTTTTCGTCTCCCGGATCGCATTCTCTTCCCGACGCTGTTCGCAACCGCTGCCGCAATTGTCGTCGTGACCGTCGCTGGTGCACCGACCAGCCATCTGATGCCGGCGCTCGTCGCCGGGGTGAGCTACTTCCTGCTGTTGCTGATCCCGAATCTGATCAGTCCGGCCGGGCTCGCGTTCGGTGACGTCAAGTTGGCGTTGCTTCTCGGCCTCGTCGTCGGGTGGATGCGAGCGTCGATCGCCGAGGCCCTCGTGCTCGTCATCTACGCAATGATGATCGGCATGTTGCTCGGAATCTTCTCGGGACTCGCCGTCGGAGTTGGTCGCCGCATCATCGGTCCGCAGTTTCTCGCTGACCCAGACGAAGAGCCGGGCCCCGACGGACAACCCGTACTCACCCCGTTGCTTCGGACGGCGTTTCCGTTCGGGCCAGCGCTCGCTGCCTCCGCCCTCGCCGTCGCACTCCTCTCGGGTGACCTGATCAACGGGTCCGGGCTGCTCTGACTCCTACACTCGGACCGATGACCGGCCCGGACGAAGCACGCACGATCACGATCGATCTCGGTGATCGTTCCTATCCCGTCGAGATCGGGGCGGGCGTACGCCATCGACTCGCTGCGCACGTACCGACGGCCTCGCGCCGAGCGGCGATCGTCACTCAGGCAAACATCGGCGTCGAGGTCGATACCGGACTCGACCAGCGCGTCTTCGAAATCGGCGACGGCGAGGAACACAAGGTCCCGGCCACCGTGGAGCGGCTGTGCCGCGAATGGTCCATGTGGGGCCTCAATCGAAACGACGTCGTCATCGGTGTCGGCGGCGGCATCGTGACGGACGTGGCGGGCTTCGCTGCATCGGTGCACCACCGAGGGGTACCGGTCGTGCACGTCGCGACGACGCTGCTCGGCCAGATCGATGCGGCGATCGGCGGCAAGACGGGGGTCAATCTGCCCGAGGGAAAGAACCTCATGGGAACGTACTGGCAGCCCACTGCGGTTCTGTGTGACACGGAGACACTCGACTCGCTACCGCCACGCCACCTGCGTGCCGGACTCGGAGAACTCGCCAAGTATCACTTTCTCGGCGGCGGTGCTCTCGATCGACTGCCGCTCGTCGATCGCATCGCGCAATCCGTCGCGATCAAGGCCGATGCCGTGATGAGTGACGAACGGGAAGGCGGACGTCGGGCGCTGCTCAACTACGGCCACACCCTCGCACACGCCCTCGAAACCGCAGATGACCACACGCTTCTCCACGGCGAAGCGGTGGCCATCGGCCTGGTCTATGCCGCCGAGGTCGCTGCGGCGATGGGCCGGATCGATCGGGCCCGCGTCGACGAACATCGACGCGTGCTCGCGGCCTACGACCTCCCGATGAGGCCGCGACCCGGGCTCGACTTCGGTGATCTCCGACCGCTGTTCGATCGTGACAAGAAGGCGCTCTCGGGCGTGACGTTCATCCTCGATGGTCCGAACGGTTGCGAGATCGTTGAGGGCGTTCCGGAAGAGCCGATGCTCGAGGCGTGGGAACGCCTGAATCGATGAATCACCGGCTCGACGCCGTCCGCGAGGCTCTCGCTCGCGCAGAGGCCGCCTCGCTGATCGTGACGCACCCGCCCAACATCCGGTGGCTCAGCGGCTTTCGTGGCTCCGCCGGAACCCTTGTCGTGACCAACGCAACCGCCACACTCGTCACCGATTCTCGCTACGGGGAACGGGCGCCGGAGGAGATTCGGGCGGCAGGCGGACGGTTCGACGTCGTTCTCGCCTCAGGAGGTGGGGCGTCGACCATTACCGGTCTGCTCGACGACGGGACGGTGCTGCTCGAGGGAGACCACGTCTCGATGAACGACGCCGTTCGATGGACCGAGCGAATCGGACCGCGGGTCCGCGCATCGACCGGCCTGATCGAGGGCCTGCGGGCGGTGAAGGACGGTGACGAGATCGAATCGATCCGCAGGGCGGCAGCCATCGCGGATGCCTCACTCGCGGATCTGCTCGCAGGCAGGCTGACGGGGATGAGCGAACGTGAGGTCGCTTCTGGGCTCGAACAGCGCATGCGGGAGAGAGGCGCCGACGAGCCCGCGTTCGACACGATCGTCGCCTCGGGTCCGAACAGCTCTCGACCACATCACGAACCGGGGACCCGTCGTATCGGCCCTGGTGATCTCGTCATCATCGACTTGGGTGCGCGTCTTGATGGCTATCGCTCCGACATGACTCGCACCTTCGTCGTCGGACCGCCCACCGTGGACCAACAGCGAATGCTCGACGAGGTGATGACGGCCCAGGCGCGAGGCGTCGCTTCAGCAGTCGTTGGCACAGCACTCTCCGCGGTCGACGCGGCGTGTCGATCACACCTCGAGGCGGCTGGCTTCGGCGAGGCGTTCAGCCACGGGACCGGGCACGGGGTCGGACTCGACATTCACGAAGCCCCCGCGGTCAACTCCCGGGCCACTGGTACGCTCTGCGCCGGCCATGTCATCACCGTCGAGCCGGGCGTCTACGTACCCGGAATCGGTGGGGTTCGATGGGAAGACACCGTCGTGATCACCGATGCCGGCCCCGAAACCGTGACCCACAGTCCCAAAGCTCCCATCCTGGCGCCCTGAGGAGGCCACACGATGCCCACGATCACCACCAACGACCTGAAGAACGGCATGCACCTCGATCTCGATGGCGACCTCGTGCAGATTCTCCAGTTCCAGCACGTCAAGCCCGGCAAGGGCCACGCCTTCGTCCGGACGACGCTGAAAAACGTCCGGACCGGATCGACGGTCGATCGCACGTTCCGTGCCGGCGAGAAGGTCGAGCGGGCGATGATCGACAAGCGCGACATGCAGTATCTGTACAAGGACGGCGAGGATTTCGTGTTCATGGACAACGAGACCTACGACCAGCGCAACGTGAGCCCCGAGACCCTTGGCGACGCGATGAGCTATCTGATCGAAGGGCGCTCCGCGACCGTGATGTTGTTCGGCGAGGAGATCGTCGGCACCGACCTTCCCGCAGCCGTCGAGCTCACGATCGCAGAAACCGAACCCGGTGTGCAGGGCGACCGGTCGTCCGGCGGTACCAAGCCTGCGACCCTCGAGACCGGCAAAGAAATCCAGGTGCCGCTCTTCGTCGGTATTGGCGACATCGTCAAGGTCGACACGCGCTCTGGCGACTACCTGTCTCGCGCGTGAGCGATCCGTTCCGTCTCACCCGACGCGAGGATCGAGAGGTTGCGCTCGCGATCCTGTACGAAGCGGACATGACCGGCGATCCGATCGTCGACGTGCTCGACCGCCAGCTCGACGACGAGGGCTACTCGATCGAACTCGCTCAAGGTGTCGCTGGCGTCGTGATCGATCTCGATGCGGCCATCGACCGGACCTCGAACGACTGGCCGGTCTCTCGGATGGCCGGGATCGACCGAAGCATTCTCCGGATGGCCGTCTACGAGCTCATGCACCGACCGGAGATACCGACGACCGCCATCCTCTCCGAGGCCGTCGGTCTGGCCAACGACTACTCAACGGAGAAGTCCGCGCCCTTCATCAACGGCATCCTTGCGACCCTCGCAACGCAGATCCGGGGCTCGGACTGACCACCGATTGGACCGACGCGCTGCCGACCGGAGACGGGTTTCGACTTCGGCGATGGCGGCTCGGTGACGCTCCGGCCCTCGTGTCCGCGTGGCAGGACACCGAGGTGGCCCGTTGGAATCCCGTTCCGCCTGACCCGAGCCTCGAGCGTGCGACATCGTGGATCGCTGGCGTTGCGGACCAGACCCCCGATGGCGCCAGCCTCGACCTCGTGCTCTGCGACATGGAGACCGACCAGGTGGTCGGCGAGCTCGGTCTGCAGATCGCCCGACGCCACAACGCCGCGGAGATCGGTTTCTGGGTCGCGGAGGCGTGGCGCGGCCGCGGCGCCGGCAGAGCGCTGCTCGAGCGGTCTCCCGCGGTTCTGGCCGCCGCTCACGTTGCGAGGGGCATCGCCGTGGTGCACCCGAGGAACCTCGCCGCAGTCGGGCTCGTGCGCTCGCTCGGCTGGGAGCCGGCGCCACGACAGCCAGCGGATCGCCTCGCCTACGTGATCTGGGCTGGCGATTCGTCAGCCTGATGCCACCACGTGCGCCAACGCCTGCCCGGCAGCTTCGTCGACCGTCATCGCCGTCGTGTCGAGGAGCAACACTTCCTGTTCGGAACGCCGGCCACCGAGCTGTTTCCACAACGCCACCTGACGCGCGACCTCGTCGGCCGTCAACTCGCCCTTGCGATCAGCCAAGGTCCGTGCATCCCCGACGAGAACGATCAGCCGATCCGCTTGAGGGACCAGCCGTGCGCCACGTCGAAAGACGGCCGCCGCCGTCGGATGAATTCGGTACCGTCGATTGTCGACGCCGTGATCGAGCCATCCGCGCTCCTCGAGCACGACCACCGGCACATCCGAACGGCGATGCCGAAGCATCGCTCGTCCGTAGGCGAACCAGGCCCAGACGAACTTGGCGGCGGCCTTGGACAGCGACCGGATGAGATTCCGATGGGGGAGCGCGTGCGGGTCCGTGTAGTCGAAGTCCTTGTTGGTCATGGTGTCGAGCGGTACCGGTCTCGGACGTAGCCGATCGACTTTCCACCCCTGGTCCGCCAGCTCGTCCTCGATGGCCGAAGCGAGCGTCGTCTTGCCCGCTCCGTCAGGTCCGACCACCGCCACGTGTCGCACATTCACCGCGGCCAGAGCTCCTGACCCAGCAGATCCGACAGTGCGTGGGTATCGGCCGTCAGACGTTCGCGTACCGCATCGAGCGAAGCCGCCGGGCGTTCTGATGGCTGGTTCGCTCGACCCGCCGTCGTGTCCTCGACGGCGACCTCTCGAAGGCCAAGAAACGCATGGACCCCGGCCATTGTCTGCTGCGGGCGGCGATACAGATCCTCGCTGCGGATGACGTGGACCGCACTGGGGTCGAAGGACCGGTACAGGCGCTGAAGGTGGGCGTGGTATCGGCCCCTACCGACGTAGGAGAAGGTTCGGTGGGCATCGCTGACGTAGTGCGGATCGGCGATCAGCCTGGCCTCTTCGCCCTCGACTCGCGAGTCCTCTTCGATGATCGCCTCGTCGAAACTGAGCGTTTCGTTTCCCTTGGCCACCTCGTATTGATGATTCGACCAGGCGCGTGCTCCCGGCTCACGGAGCAGGACGAGCAGCCGCGCCTCGGGAAGCGCGGCGGCGATGCGCTCAGCCGCGGTTGGGTGGAAGAAGTAGTACGGGCTGGACTCGCCAGTGATCTTCTTGGGTCCCCCCGATTCCATGCGCTTGACGAGGACCTCGGGCCAGAAGTGACGCTCGTACCACTCGAAGGGCCGGTCGAACTTCGTGTCGAAGTAGTGCGTCGACTTCGGGGCAAAGGGCCGAAGTACATCGGGGTGCTGTGTCAGGTAGCGATGCAAGGAGGTCGTCCCGCAACGTTTCTCGCCCATGATCAGGAATGAGGGAAGGCGGCGACCTCCTGGCACGCGGCTGAGCGCGGTTCGCTGGGCTTTGGCGGAAAGCGACCGATGACGCGGCTCGAAGAGGTGCGGTGCGTTGGCACGCGCAGACGCCGAGCGGGAAGGAATCACAACCGCGAGGATGGAGCATCTCGAGTTCCATCGCCAATCCCGCTCGACGACTCACGATCGGCCGCACGCAAGACGATTGCAGGCCTCAGCGGGTCAGAGTTCCCGTGACCACAGTGACCGCATCACCTCCGACCCAGATCGAATCGTTGTCTTCATCGACGTGGACTCGTCCGGCTCGGCCCAACGCGGTGCCTTGGGCCGCGACATAGGGGGCACGCAGCGTGCCATCACCCAGCAACCACTGCGCAAGTGCGGCGTTGAGACTTCCGGTCACGGGGTCCTCGGCGGGCGCTCCTCCGGCTCTGAAGAAGGCACGCACCTCGAGAGCCGGGGAGTCCCCGGTCGGGCCGACGACGCCGATCTTTCCGACCACACCAACCGGATGGGGGCCAGCAACACCGATGTCATAGCTGTCGACCGCAGAGAAATCCGGTTCGAGTGCGAGCACCGCGTCGGCCGATTCGAGCATCACGGCGATCCAGCCCGGCCCGTTGTCTGCCCACTGCGCCTTGACGATGTCGTTGCGCTCGAGGCCGAGCACCGCCATGACGAGTTCGAGATCCGACTCATCGACGGCACCGCCGCGGATCAGCGGCGGCGCGGCAAAGGCCAGCCGCCCGTTGTTCGCTCGCAGTTCGACGAGACCGACTCCACACTCCTGAACAATGCGGCCGGTGGACCGGGGCGCTCCTCCTTGTTCGAGCCAGGCGTGGCACGTGCCGATCGTGGGATGTCCGGCGAAGGGCAGTTCGGCGCCCGGCGTGAAGATTCGCACCCGGTAGTCGGCCAGCGGGTTGCTGGGCGGCAGCACGAATGTGGTCTCGCTCAGGTTCGTCCAATGGGCGATGCGCTGCATCTCCTCGTCGCTCGGGATGTCCTCGTCGCAGAAGACGACGGCAACGGGGTTGCCTCGGAACGGCTCTGCGGTGAAAACGTCGACTTGGGCGAAGGTGTGACGGAGTTGCATGAAGAAATGCTGCCACTCGATGAATCGATTCGCGGGTCAAACCACTACGGTGTGATTTCAGCCGTGAAGCGGGTCCCGTGAGGCCCGTACGGTTGGGAGCGACATGACCACCACTCCGGGCCCCGCCTCGGACCACGACACGCCTGACGAGTCGATCGACTCCAACGTGTTTGGTCGTCGCCAGCAGCGGGCGTTCGTTGCGAGAACGCTCGTCCTCACCGGCGAGGAGATCCAACGGGCCGTCCGTCGGATGGGTCACGAGATCCTCGAGCGAAACGCCTCGCTCGACGACGTCGTCGTCATCGGTCTGGAGCGTGGCGGGGTGCCGATCGCTCGAGCGATTGCGGCCGCACTCGATCAGATCGAGCCGACGGCGGGTGGCGTACCCGTGGGCTCCGTCGATGCGTCATTCCATCGAGACGATCTCGGGAGCCAACCCGGGTCGATCATTCCTGCCGTGACCCAGCTGCCATTCGCGGTGGATGACCGTCACGTCGTGCTCTGCGACGACGTTCTCTTCACCGGAAGAACGGTGCGGGCGGCCCTCGACGCCGTGACGGACTTCGGGCGCCCGAGGTCGATCCAACTCGCGGTGCTCGTCGATCGAGGACACCGTGAGCTTCCGATTCGTCCCGACTACGTCGGCAAGAACCTCCCAACCGCTCGAAACGAGTCGGTCCGTGTTTCCCTCGACGGGGTCGAGATCGGAGAGCTGACGTGACCGACCTGCTCACGATCGACCAGCTCGGCCCCGACGGGATCCGAGAGGTCATGGCCTGCGCCGACGCGATGGCCGAAGTCTGCAGTCGGCCCGTTCCCAAGGTCCCTGCACTCAAAGGCAGGACCGTCGCCTCGATGTTCTTCGAGGATTCGACTCGGACGCGAACGAGCTTCGAGACGGCGGCTCGTCGACTGTCCGCGGACGTGCTCAACTTCTCGGCATCGTCGAGTTCGGTGAACAAGGGCGAGTCGCTGCGCGACACGGTGGAGACGATCGAAGCGATGGGCGTCGACGCCATCGTCGTTCGCCACCGCTCGTCCGGAGCGCCCCAGCAGATCGCCCGATGGGCTGACGCCGCAGTAATCAACGCCGGGGACGGATGGCACGCACACCCGACCCAGTCGTTGCTCGACGTGTACACGATTCGGGCAGAAGGGCGAAGCTTCGAGGGACTTCGGATCGGCATCGTCGGCGACATCAGCCACTCTCGGGTGGCACGCAGCAACATCGCGGCCTATCTCGCACTCGGGGCCGAGGTGACAGTGGTGGCACCCCCAACTCTGCTGCCGCCGCATGTGGAGGCCCTCGGCGCCTCCGTGAGCCACGACCTCGACGCGGTACTCGCGGAGACCGACGTGCTCTATCTGTTGCGCATGCAACGTGAACGGATGGACCAAGCACTCGTGCCCTCGCTGGGCGAATACCACCGGGCGTTCGGACTCACGCTCGATCGTGCGAAGTCACTCTCCGGCTCGGCACTGATCATGCACCCCGGTCCGATGAATCGGGGAGTGGAGATCAGTCCCGAGGTGATCGACGATCCCCGCGTCCGGGTGCTCAATCAGGTGACGAACGGCGTCATCGTCCGAATGGCGGTGCTCTATCTCGTTCTCGCCTCGACCGCTTCCGATGGGGTGGCGTCATGACCGGCATCGTTGTCGTCGGCGGCTCGCTGCACACCGATCCCGCAACCCCGGTCGACGTGCGGATCCGCGATGGGCACGTCGCCGAGGTGGGTGCCGGTCTCGCCGCCGGTGACGACCGGGTGGTCGACGCTGCTGGATGCGTGTTGGTTCCCGGGCTCGTCGATCTTCGAGCGCATCTGCGCGAGCCCGGCCGCGAAGAGGCCGAGACGATCCGGACAGGGACCACGGGAGCGGTGCTCGGCGGCTTCACCGCCGTTGTGGCGATGCCGAACACCGAGCCGACGCTCGACTCGCCGTCGGCCGTGCGCGACGTCGCCGCGCTCGCCGAGCGGGCTCTGTGTGAGGTCGTCCCCGCTGCCGCGCTGACGGTGGGCCGCGACGGTGCCCTGCTCACGCCGATGGGCGAGCTCACCACGATGGGCGTGAGGATCTTCACCGACGCCAACCGCAGCGTTGCCGACGCTGCACTGATGCGGCGCATCATGGAATACGCCACCGGTCTGACCGAAGTCGCCGGCGGCGACCCCATCGTGATCTCGCATCATTGCGAGGAGCCGGCGTTGAGCGCTGGGGGGCACATGCACGAGGGGGAGTGGTCGACCCGACTCGGGATCCGTGGTGCGCCACGAGAGGCCGAGACGATCATGCTCGGACGCGACCTGGCGCTCGCCCGCAAGACGGGTTGTCGGTTGCACGTCCCTCATGTGTCGGCCGCCGAATCCGTAGCGATGATCGCCGACGCGAAGGCACAGGGTCTGCCCGTCACGGCAGACGTCTCGGTCCATCATCTGTGCTTCGTCGACGCCGATTGCGCCGAATACGACCCGGTGTTCAAGGTGTCGCCGCCACTGCGAACGGCTGCAGACCGAGCGGCTCTGCTCGACGGGGTGATCACGGGCGTGATCGACGCAATCACGACGGATCACGCCCCCCATGAGCCACATACGAAGGAGTTCCCCTTCGACGAAGCCCCGAGCGGTGTCATCGGGTTCGAAACCGCGTTGGCGGCCCTCGTCACGCAGACCGAGCTGTCACTCGACCGCATCGTGGAGGCTCTGTCGGTCGAACCCGCTCGAATCGCGGGAATCGGCGACCGCCACGGTCGCCCGATCGTTACCGGTGAGCCCGCCAATTGCGTCGTCTTCGACCCCACAGCCGAGTGGACAGTCGACGGTTCGATGATGGCGAGCAGAAGTCACAACACCCCGTGGCACGACACGGTCCTGCGGGGACGTGTCCGCCATACGATCGTCGGAGGCCAGCTGGTCGTCGACGGAGGAGTAGTCAGATCATGAGTGTCCGAGAAGCAGCCCTGGTTCTCGCCGATGGCGAGGTCTTCGAGGGCGAAGCGATCGGTGCCGAGGTTCCGGGTGGGGTGAGCACGGGTGAAGTCGTGTTCAACACCGTCATGACGGGCTACCAGGAGGTGATGACGGACCCGAGCTACGCCGGGCAGATCATCACGTTCACGTACCCGCACATTGGCAACTACGGCACGAACGGCACCGACAACGAGTCCCGCGGCTCGTTCTGTCGAGGCGTCATCATCCGAGAACCGGCGCGTATCTCCTCCAACTTCCGCAACGAAGAAGACCTCGATGCGTTCCTCATCCGGCATGGTCTCGCAGGCATCGGGGGGATCGACACTCGCCGCCTGACCCGCCACATCCGCGATCACGGCGCCATTCCCGGCGCCTTCGGAACGGCGTCCATCGAGGAACTCACCGCAGCTGCCGCGGCGGCCCCGAGCACCGACGGCCTCGACCTCGTCGCCACGGTCACCTGCGACGAGCCCTACACCGTTGCGGCCTCGCCCGATGCACGCGCCAACCGGCGAATCGTCGCCATGGACTTCGGCATCAAGACCTCGATCCTCGAGCAACTCCGCCAGATCGGCACGGTCGAGGTCGTGCCGGCGTCGACGACCGCCGAGCAGATCATGGCCCGCAACCCCGACGGGGTCTTTCTCTCCAATGGTCCGGGCGATCCCGAGCCGCTCCAGTACATCCGAGACACGATCGGTGCGCTGCTTGGTGTCGTCCCCGTCTTCGGCATCTGCCTCGGGCACCAACTTCTCGCGGCCACCCTCGGCGCCGAGACCTACAAACTGCCCTTCGGCCATCACGGCGGGAACCAGCCAGTGCAACGGTTGCGCGACAACCAGGTCGAGATCACCTCACAGAATCACAACTACGCAGTGACCGAAGCGTCGCTCGTCGACGCCGAACTGACGCACATCAATCTGAACGACAACACCGTTCAGGGAATGCGGTGCACGACCAAGCCGGCGTTCAGCGTGCAGTACCACCCCGAAGCGGGTCCTGGCCCGCACGACTCCCGCTATCTCTTCGACGACTTCAACGACCTGATGGAGGCCTTCGATGCCGCGTCGTGACGACATCTCCTCGATCCTCGTGATCGGGTCCGGCCCGATCGTGATCGGCCAGGCCTGCGAGTTCGACTACTCCGGAACGCAAGCGTGCCGGGTGCTGCGTGAGGAGGGCTATCGAGTCATCCTCGCCAATTCGAATCCGGCGACGATCATGACCGATCCCGACTTTGCCGATGCCACCTACATCGAGCCGCTCGACGTGTCGGTGCTCGAGGCGATCCTGATCAAGGAAGCGCCCGATGCGGTGCTGCCGACCCTCGGCGGACAGACCGCACTCAACCTTGCGATGGAGCTTCAAGAGGCTGGCATTCTCGACCGGCTGGGCATCGAATTGATCGGTGCGAAGGCCGACGCGATCGAAACCGCCGAGGATCGCGAGAAGTTCAAAAAGGCGATGATCGAGATCGGCCTCGACGTGCCTCGCTCCGGTGTCGCTCACTCGATGACCGAAGCGCACGAGGTCATCGAGACCATCGGCCTCCCGGTCATCGTCCGCCCTGCGTACATCTTGGGCGGCAAAGGCACCGGCATTGCCGAGACGCCCGAGGAGTTCGAGAAGATCGCCTCCAACGGCCTGTCCGCCAGCCCGATCACCGAGATCCTGATCGAGGAGTCGATCAAGGGTTGGAAGGAGTTCGAGCTCGAGGTCATGCGCGACCACGCCGACAACCAGGTCGTCGTTTGCTCGATCGAGAACGTGGACGCCATGGGCGTGCACACCGGTGACTCGATCACCGTTGCACCAACGCAGACCCTCACGG
Organism: Acidimicrobiales bacterium; assembly: GCA_020629635.1. Lineage (GTDB taxonomy): Bacteria > Actinomycetota > Acidimicrobiia > Acidimicrobiales > SHLQ01 > SHLQ01. Next base: position 212,742 of record JAHDCX010000006.1, read on the forward strand.
ACGTCGAGCTTCAGGAGATGCGTGACGCGGCGTTTGCCGTCATGCGCCGCGTCGGGGTGGAAACCGGTGGCTCAAACGTGCAGTTCGCCGTCGATCCGGAGACGGGACGACAGGTCGTCATCGAGATGAATCCGCGGGTGTCGCGATCGTCGGCGCTCGCATCAAAGGCGACCGGCTTCCCGATCGCAAAGATCGCCGCTCGGCTGGCAATCGGCTACACGCTCGACGAGATCCCGAACGACATCACCCAGGAGACGCCGGCCAGTTTCGAGCCGACGATCGACTACGTCGTCACGAAGATTCCGCGCTGGGCGTTCGAGAAGTTCCCCGGCACGGCCGGTGTGCTCGGTACGCAGATGCAATCGGTGGGCGAGGCGATGGCCATCGGACGGACCTTCCCTGAGTCCCTCCAGAAGGGCCTTCGGAGCCTCGAGCTCGGCCGCCACGGCCTGAACTGCGACCCGGTCGAAGCGATCTACGACGAACACGACGACGAGGCTCTTCTGTCGCTGTCTGGCGTACCGACGCCGGATCGGATCTTCGTCATCGAGGCATGCCTGCGGCGGGGGATCGGCGTCGAGCAGTTGCACGAAGTGACCGGTGTCGACCCGTGGTTTCTCGACCAGATGCTTCGCATCACGGAGGAGCGTGCGGACCTCGAAGAACTGGGTCTCGACGCGATGACGCCTCGTCGGTGGAAGCGGGCGAAGCAGCTCGGGTTCTCCGACGCGCAGCTCGCGTACCTGTGGTCGGTCTCCGAGACCGAGATCCGCGCTGCTCGGCTCGATGCCGGCATCGTCCCGACCTACAAGACCGTGGACACGTGCGGGGCCGAGTTCGATGCGGAAACGCCGTACCACTACTCGACCTGGGAGGACACCACCGAGGTCCGGCCGAGCGATCGACCCAAGGTGATGATCCTCGGCTCCGGACCCAACCGGATCGGGCAGGGAATCGAGTTCGACTACTGCTGCGTGCACGCGAGCTTTGCGCTGGCTGACGCCGGGTACGAGACGATCATGGTCAACTGCAATCCCGAGACCGTCTCGACCGACTACGACACGAGCGACCGGCTCTACTTCGAGCCGCTCACGCTCGAGGACGTCGGCAACATCATCGACGCCGAGCAGCCGGTCGGGATCATCGTGTCGCTCGGGGGTCAGACCCCACTCAAACTCGCCAACGATCTCCCCGCCGAGTTGATCGCCGGTACGCCCCCGGCGTCGATCGACCTCGCCGAGGACCGCGAGCAGTGGAACGCGTTGTGCGAACGCATCGGCGTACCCCAACCGCCTGGTGGCACGGCCACCGAGATCGACACCGCCCTCGCCATCACGGCCGAAATCGGTTACCCGGCGCTCGTCCGTCCGAGTTATGTCCTCGGTGGCCGGGCGATGGAGATCGTCTACGACGACGACGGACTCCGCGCGGCGATGAAGGAGCTGGCCGGATTCGGTTCGCTCGGCCGCGAGGGCGGCCTGTCCGCCGAGCGTCCGGTGCTCGTCGATCGGTTCCTCGAGGATGCGACCGAGGTCGACGTCGACGCCATCAGGGATCACACCGGCGAGGTCATGATCGGGGCGGTCATGGAGCACGTCGAAGAAGCCGGCGTGCACTCGGGCGACTCTGCCTGCGTCATCCCACCGCCGAGCCTCTCGTCCGACACGATCGCGACCCTCGAATCGCACACGGCGAAGATCGCGGAAGAACTCGGGGTCAAGGGACTGATCAACGTCCAGTACGCCGTCAAGGACGACGAGGTGTACGTGATCGAAGCCAACCCACGGGCCTCGCGAACGGTCCCGTTCGTCGCCAAGGCGACTGGCGTACCGCTCGCAAAGGTGGCCTCGCGGGTCATGATGGGCGAGACACTCGCCGAACTCCGAGAGACCGGGCTCGTGCGTCCGCCCATCACCGGCCACGTTTCGGTCAAGGAAGCCGTGCTCCCGTTCAATCGTTTCCCCGACGCCGATCCGGTGCTCGGTCCGGAGATGCGTTCGACCGGCGAGGTCATGGGCATCGACGTGAGCACCGGCCTGGCCTTCTCCAAGAGCCAGATGGCGGCCGGAGGCACGCTTCCTGAATCCGGCACCGTCTTCATGTCGCTCGCCGACCGTGACAAGGCGCACGGTGTCGAGGCGGCAGGGATCTTTGCCGAGCTCGGGTTCGAAATCGTCGCGACCGGCGGCACCGCGGACGCGCTCGAAGCCGGCGGTGTCTCCGTCGCGAGTCGGGTCGACAAGATCACCGTGGATGGCCCGGAGCCCGACGGCGCGACCGCCGTCGATCTGATCTCGCAGGAGCGCATCCAGCTCGTGGTCAACTCGCCCAAGGGCAGAGGCCCTCGAGCCGACGGCGCCTACATTCGAGCCGCAGCGGGACAGGCCGGAGTCCCGCTGCTCACGACTGGCGCGGCAGCGCTCGCCGCCGCACGCGGTATGCGCGACTGGGCAACCACCCCCCTGCAGGTGCGGTCGCTTCAGTCGTGGCACGCCGGAGACGAATGACCGCAATCCGCCGACTCGTGCGAGGCGATCGTCCGATCGGAGACGTCGACCTCTCGACCTCGGTGGGAGACGTGACGCTGCCCAACCCGGTCATGACCGCGTCGGGGACGGCCGGTCATGGCGCCGAACTCGGCGCCTATTTCGACCTGCAGGACCTGGGTGCCCTGGTCGTGAAGTCGCTGTCGATCATGCCCTGGGACGGCAATCCGGGACCACGAGTCACGCCGCTGCCCGGAGCCATGATGAACAGCGTCGGGTTGCAGGGCCCGGGTGTCGAGGGCTGGATCCACAACGATCTGCCCGCGATCCGTGCGAGCGGTGCGAGGCTCGTTGCGAGCGTATGGGGTCGCACCGTCGACGAATACGGCGCGGCTGCCGAGGCGCTCACGGCAGTCGAGGACGACCTCATTGCAGTCGAGCTGAACGTGAGCTGCCCGAACCTCGAGGACCGGCGAAAGATGTTCGCCCATTCAGGATCGAGCGTCGCCTCCATTCTCGATGCCACATCGATGCTGACGGTCCCGCGTTGGACGAAGCTCAGCCCCAACGTGTCTGACATTGCGTCGATCGCCGGCGCAGCCGGAGAGGCCGGGGCCGACGCCGTCACACTCACCAACACGCTGCTCGGTCTCGTGCTCGATCCCGTGACAGGCCGCCCGGTGCTCGGGGGTGGCGGGGGAGGTGTGTCTGGTCCGGCGATGCGAGCAGTCGCCCTTCGTGCCGTGTACGACGTCGCGGCGGCGCACCCCCAGTTGCCGATCATCGGGGTCGGCGGCATCGCCGAGGCCACCGACGTGGTGCAGTACCTTCGAGCAGGTGCCTCTGCGGTACAGGTCGGAACTGCGACCTTCGCCGATCCGAGGGCCACGACCCGCATCATCACCGAACTGTCTGCGTGGTGCAGCGCTCACTCGGTCGCCTCGGCGGCCGAACTGATCCGCACCGCGCACTCCGGAGGAACGCCATGACCGAGGTACCCCAAGAACTCCGATCCAAGCTCTGCCTGGCGCTCGATGTCGACGACATGGTGCAGGCGGTTCGTCTCGGCAAGGAACTGTCGCCGTGGTTCGGCGTGGCCAAAGTCGGGCTCGAGCTGTTCACTGCAGCCGGCACGGATGCGATTGGGACCCTGCACGGGCTCGGTTACGACGTGTTCCTCGACCTGAAGATGTACGACATTCCGACGACGGTCGAGAAGGCCTCTCGGGTGCTGGGCGCGCTCGGCGTCATGTACGCCACCTACCACGCACAAGGCGGCCCGGACGTGCTGAAGGCCGGGGCAGAGGGGCTGCGGTCCGGCGCCTCGAACGCTGACCTTCCCGAGCCCTGCCCGCTGGCGATCACCGTGCTCACTTCCGATGCCGATGCGCCAGACCACATCATGCCCAAGCGTGTGCTCACCGCCGCAGAAGCCGGAATGGGCGGCATCGTCTGTTCGGTCGACCAGGTCAAAGAAGCTCGCCACTATGCGCCCCGCCTGGTCGCCGTGACGCCGGGGATTCGCCTCGAAGGCGGCGACACCCATGATCAGGCCCGCGTTGCAACGCCCAAGGTCGCCATCGAGGCAGGCGCCGACCTTCTCGTGGTCGGACGAGCGGTCACCCTCGCCGAGGACAAGGCCGCGGCGGCCGAATCGATCGTGGACGGCATCCTGAGCTGATCCCTGGCGGATCCCCACGCCAGTGTCAACGTTTTCGTCGGACTCCGGCGTATTGACCGTGCATGAACATCTTGGGCGAGGTCTCTGATTCCGACGGCTCGGTGGCTGCGTCGACACCCACCATCGTCCAACGAGTCTACGAGAACGACTACGGCCGCCTGGTTGCGCTTTCGACACTGATCATCGGTTCTTCGGCAGTCGCCGAAGAACTCGTACAAGACGTGTTTGCCCGCCTTCTGGCCAAGCCACACCTGCTCCGAGCGGATGGGAACGTGGGCGCCTACGTGACGAAAGCCGTTGCGAACCAGAGTCGCTCACGGCTCCGACGTGCAGCGCTCGAGCGACGACATCGGCGGACGGCGGAAGTCATCGCCACACCCGAGCTCGCACCCATCGACGACGAGCTTCTCGCCGCCGTCCGAGCGCTTCCCGTCCGACAGCGGCAGGTGGTCGCCCTTCGGTTCTACGACGACCGGTCAGTGGACCAGATCGCCACCACGCTTGGGGTGTCTTCCGGCACCGTCAAGACCCATCTGCACCGAGCGCTCGCAACGTTGCGGCGGACGCTCCAGGAGGTACCCGAATGATGATCGAAGAACGCCTCCGAGATGTTGTCGACAGCGTTGACCAACGGTCGGTGGCGCGTCCGTGGAGCGAGGTCGAAGCGCGCAGCAACGCGATACGCCGTCGCGAACAGCGCGCCCAACGGGCCATCGTGGGCGTCGCACTCGCGGGCTTTGCCTTCGCCCTCTCCCGAGGGCTCGCATATCAACGCGGACTTGCTCCGGCGGACGCCCTTTCGCCGCCGGTGGACGCTGCCGCCGAATCCGGCGCGTTCGGCCGACTTGCGGGGGGACTATTGCCCTGGTTGCTCGTCGTCGGTCCGGTCGTTGTCGTGTGGCTTGCATCGCCGCGCCCGATGCGAACGCCCTGGCTCGCATGGCGCTCGAGTCGAGTCGTACGGGCCTTGGTGTGCGGCACGCTCATCGCATCGGTATCGCAGCTCGGCCTGTTGGTCGCAAAGTCGGCAGGCGTCTGGAGCGTCTGGTTCGGGGCGGGTGTCGCCCATGCCAGCTGGACGATCGCGTCGCTGACGATGATCTTGGTGTTCGTCCTTCCGGTGCGCGAACTCCGGGACAGCCAGTTCGCCACGACCGCTCTGCTCGCCTTGGCCGCGTTGTTCGGCGTCGGACTCGCACAGACCGTGACCACCGAGGCGCTTCGCCCGGACGCGTCGGCAGGTGTGCTCGTGACCGGGGTCGGCGCGCTTTTCGCGATCCTCGCCGTGGGAGTCTGGTTGGCCGCCCGCTTCGGCTGGCGTCTCGAATGGGATCTCGTCGGGCGAATCCGGGATCTGACCGTCCGCCGGCGAGCGGCCTGCTTCGGAGGCATCGTGGCGGTGCTGCTGATGACGTCCGGCGCCGTCCTTGGGGCGATCACGGTGAACGCCATGCACGAGGTGACAGAGCGGTCCGATCCTCCTGTGGTCGACGTGCCGCGGCTGACCCTGCTCGGTGACCAAGACCCGCCCCTCGTCGTTCGCTGGCCAAGCGAGCGCGAGGAGGATCTTGAGCTGCGAGGAGAACCGGTGGAGCGCAATGGCGTGATCGTCGACCAGACCCCGTCGAGCGCTCGGCTCGATCTCGTCGATCGATCACCCCTCAACGGTGCCCGATCGCTCGTGTGGTTGGGCCTGCTCGTCGGACTGTGGGCGACCGTGATCAATCGCCCGGTCTTCGGAGGGCGAAGTCGTTTGATCATCGCATCGGTTGGATTGAGCCTCGTGACTCTCGTCGCGACCGCCGAGTGGCGCTCGACGGTCCACGCGGTGGATTCGATCGTTGCGCCGCCAGGATCAGCGATCGTTGCGGATTGGGCCGGCTGGACTCCGTTGACCGAGTCCGCGTTCGACGGTGCGGCCGTGCTCCGTCTCGAGCAACCGCTCGACGACCTGAGCGACACGGCGTTGAAAAATCGCCTGCGGAGTGCTGGCTGGCAAGCGTTCGGTGAGTCACCAGAGATCTGGGTGACGAGCCCGTCAATGGCGACAGGCCGAGCGTGGGTCGAAGCGGTCACGGTCGACCTGATTCGGATTCAGCCCCGATCGGATGATGACGACGACGGCTTCAGTCGCCTCGTGATTCTCCTCGGGCTCGCACTGGTTGCGCTGTCGGTCCCTCCGTATCCAGGCGAGACCGCGGATCAGGAGTAGCCGCAGGCGCGCAACGCGTCCTTGAACCAGTCGGTGACGGGATCGGCGGCGTCCCATGCGTCGAGGATGATCTGGTCGAGGTCGGGGTCGAGCAGCGCCGAGGGGTCGTCATTGCTCATCCAGAAGGTCCACTGCTTGTTCAGGACAAGGGGCTCCGCTGCCGCAGCGTCCTTCAGATCGGGCAGCGGGCGCTTGTGGGCTTCGCCGCCGAGCTCGCCATACACCCGTTGAAAGTCGGCGTCAGCGACCGCCGCCCGCAGGCCATCACCGTGTTCGGCGATGTGTCGGCGGAGCGCATCGCGCATCTCGTTTGAGGGCATGTACATGCCGCCGGCGACCGCGAGCCCGTTCACGCCGATTCGGGTCGTGTACGCCGGCCAGTCGGGGTCATGCTTCTGCGATCGCCCGATCGTGATGCCGAGCTCGGTCTTGTAGGGCGATTTGTCCTCAGAGAACCGGACGTCTCGGTTGATCCGGTACACGGCCTTCTTCGGATCCATGTCGTACTCCGGGTGTCGTGCGGCCAGCCCCTCGCAGAGGTCCTCTGCCAACGCCAAGTACGGGGCCCTCAGATGCGTCTCGTAGTCCGCACGGTGTTCGGCGAACCACTCCTTGGAATTGTTTTGCGCGAGCCCGTTCCAGAATTCGAGCGTTGCGTCGGTGAAGTAGGCCATACGCCGACGGTAGCTGGCATGCTCGGATCGTGACCACGAACGAAGCCACCGACCGAATCGCCCTCGTCACGGGGGGCGGCCGGGGGATCGGGCGAGCGACAGCGATCGCCTTGGCCCGTGCGGGATGGACGGTTGTGGTCAGCGGTCGCACCGCGGAGACGCTCGACTCAACGGTCGCCGACCTGGCGGGCCCCGGTCGGGCGATCGTCGCCGACGTCAGCGATGCCGAAAATGTCGACCGCCTGTTCGAGGAGATCTCGGCGGAGTATGGCCGGCTCGATCTGTTGTTCAACAATGCGGGCGTCTCCGCTCCCGCGGTCCCTGTCGACGAGCTCGATCCCGAGCAATGGCGCCGCGTCATCGACGTGAACCTGACCGGATCGTTCCTGTGTGCTCGACGGGCCTTCGGGTTGATGTCGACACAGCAACCGTCGGGCGGCCGAATCATCAACAACGGTTCGGTCTCGGCCACGACGCCACGTCCGTTCTCCGCTCCGTACACCGCGAGCAAGCACGCCATCACCGGCCTCACGAAGAGCCTGTCGCTCGACGGTCGGAGTCGGGGGATCGCCGTTGGCCAGATCGACATCGGCAACGCCCACACCGAAATGGTCGACGCGATGGCGGCGGGAATCCTGCAGCCCACCGGCGACGTGGCGGTCGAGGCGACGATGGACGTCAGCCACGCGGCCGACGCTGTGGTTCACATGGCGGGTCTGCCACTGGACTCGAACGTGCTCTTCATGACCGTCATGGCCAACGCGATGCCCTTTGTCGGGCGCGGCTGACGAGACGCATCATCTGCGAAGCCGAACCGAGAGGCAGGTCACACATCCGTCGAGCTTCTCGTACTCGCTGATGTCGACCGCCGTCACCTGCCAACCTTCGCCTCGGAGGACATCGATGCTCTCGGGTGCAGACGCCGACATGAGGACATGGTCCGGCCCGATCTCCACGACGTGAGCGCCCTCCGGTTCCGGCATCGACCGGACGGGCCGACCGAGGGCGGCGAGATCGACGTGCTCGGACAGTCCGATCACCTCACCACTCGGCAATGCGGTGATCGCTGACTTCAGGTGCAATGTGCCCGTGAGTGCGACAGGCACGACGTTCCACGGGTCGCCAAGAAGGTCGGCAAGCGCCGAGATGGCGTCGGAGGTCGTGCGAGCGGAGACGCCGACGTAGACGTCCCGACCGATCTTCAGCACGTCGCCCCCGTCGATGGTCCCGACGCCCGCCGGCAGTTCGGAGACTGCCAGGCCGAGGTCTTCGAACACACCGGGGATGGCCAGGGTCTCGTTGCGGCGGCTTGGTGCGCCCGGCCGGCAGACGACGGCACGGTTGCCAAACATCACGACCGCGTCCTCGATGAACACGGCGTCGGGGCAGTCGTCGGCAGGCGGACATTCGATCACGGTCCAACCAGCCCCGGTGAGCGCGTCGACGTACTGCTGCCATTGGCCACGAGCCTGCTCGAAGTCCACCGGCTCGGCGGGAGTCTCGAGTACGAGTCCATCGACGAGTCTCGGCCCCGGACGCCGCACGACCGCCAGCGGACGTGTCATGACGGGTTCCGAACGGAGACGATCACGAGTCTGATTCTCGCACCGAAAGCCCCGACGGCGACCAGATCACCGTCAATCCGTCAGATCATGCGGTCGAAGCGAGATACTCGATACATGGTCGAGTTCGGAGACGCCTTCGTCGCTCGTGTTGCTGCTGTTCGGTCCCACCGGGCGTCACTGGTCCAGCGGATCGGCGACGGCGACATCGCTGCAGAATCAGTGCCCCTCCTCGGACGGGACGATCCGGCGGCCGCCACGATGAAGGTCCTGCCGCTGCTCGAGGCCATCCCGGGGCGCAAGAAGGTCCAGACGCGACGAGCGCTCGGCGACATCGGCGTGGACGAGGCAGCCCTGCTCGGTGAGGTCACCGACACGCAGTGGGAGGCGCTTCCGGCCGCGCTCGAAAGGCATGCACGATGAGCGAACGCCCGAGCGGAGTCATCGTCGTCTCCGGGCCGGGGGGCGTTGGCAAGGGAACCGTCGTTGCGGTTGCCGTCGAACGTGACCCATCGATTCGGCTCTCGAGGAGCTGGACGACCCGAGACCGCCGGCCCGGCGAGGCCGAGGACGCCTACGTCTTCACCGATGACGACACGTTCCTCGCACATCGAGAAGCGGGCGGATTCCTGGAGTGGAACCACTTTCTCGGCAAGGCCTACTACGGCTCACCGGTGCCCGAACCCCTCGACGGTCTCGACCTTCTCCTCGAGATCGACGTGAACGGCGCCCGCCAGATTCACGAGGCGGCGACACCGAACACCCTGTACGTCTTCATCGACACGCCGACACCGGAGGACCAACGGGCACGGTTGGTCGGCCGTGGGGACACCGCGGACCAGGTGGAGCGCCGCATGGAAGCCGGTGCGCAAGAACGATGTCTGGCCGAGTCCCTCCCGTACGAGTACGTCGTCAACGACGATCTCGAAGGGGCGGTGGAGAACCTGCTCGCCCTCATCGTCGACTACCGGTCTCGCTGGTAGCGTGAAGGGTCGCTTTCCCCGGGAGTTTTCATGTCTGACGACGCCACCATGATCGATCCGCAGGTCGAAGAGCTGCTCGACCGCGCCGGATCCAAGTTTCGCTTGGTCACGCTGGGAGCCAAGCGCGCTCGCCAGATCAACTCCTACTTCGGTCAGCTCGGCGACGGGCTGGGCGCATCGGTGCCGCCACAGGTCACGTCCACCGCTCGCAAGCCGCTCTCGATCGCCTTCGAGGAGATCGCTGCCGACAAGATCGAACCCGTCGAACGAGACCTCGAAGCCGAGGCGCTCGCCGAGGCGCAGGCTGCCGCCGATGCTGCGGCCATGGAAGCCGAGCTCTCCGGCGACGCCGGCTGAGTCGCCCCCGCAAGCGTCGATGTCTGCTCTCGCCGGCGCACGGGTTGTCCTCGGCGTCACCGGCGGCATTGCGGCCTACAAGGCCATCGAGGTGAGTCGTCGCCTCGTCGACGCCGGAGCGCATGTGGTGCCCGTCCTGAGCGAGGGCGCAGAGAGATTCGTGGGACGCGTGACCTTCGACGCCTTGGCGTCGGAGAAGGTGCAAACGTCGCTGTGGGACGAGACGAGCCCGATTCCCCACACCCGGCTCGGACAAACCGCCGATTGCATCGTCGTTGCGCCCGCGACCGCACGATTACTCGCCGACTATCGGATGGCCCGCTCCGATGATCTCCTGACCGCAACGCTGATCGCCACGCGTGCACCGGTTGTCGTCTGCCCGGCGATGCACACCGAGATGTGGGAGAACGCCGGCGTTCAGGACAACATCGACGTCCTTCGAGACCGGGGCGTCACGATCGTCGACCCCGAACCTGGTCGACTTGCCGGCGGCGACATCGGCCACGGCCGGCTCGCCGCACCCGCAACGATCGTCGCCCACATCGAACGGGCATTGACCACGCCTGATCTCGCCGGTCTCCACGTGCTGATCACGGCGGGAGGGACGAAAGAAGCGATCGACCCGGTACGGGTGATCTCCAACCGCTCGACCGGCAAGCAGGGCTACGCGCTGGCCGAGGCCGCATTCGCCCGTGGAGCGACCGTCACGCTCGTCAGTACGGTCGACCGCGAGGCGCCTGCCGGGGTCGAGGTGGTTGCTGTCGAGAGTGCCGCCGAGATGCAGGACGCGGTCATGGCGCGCCAGTCCGCCGACATCGTCATCATGGCGGCAGCCGTCGCCGACTTCCGGCCAGTCGACCCGCCCGATCAGAAGATCAAGAAGACCGGTGGAGCCGTCCCGGAGATCGTGCTCGAGAAGACACACGACTTCCTGGTCGATCTGGGGCATCAGAAGCGGCCCGGACAGACGATCGTCGGATTCGCCGCCGAAACGTCGGATGTCGTCGACAACGCCCGCGGCAAGCTCGAACGCAAGCAGCTTGACTGCATTGTTGCCAATGACGTGTCTGCGCCCGAGACCGGATTCGCCCACGACACCAACGCCGTGACGCTCGTGTTTGCCGACGGTTCCACCCGAGCAGTAGCACTGAGTCCCAAACGGGTCATCGCTGACGCGATCTTCGATGGCATCGTCCAACTTCGAGCCACCCCAACACCATCCGCCTGAATCTCTTTCCTCCAGGAGTCCACGTGCCCAAGCAATACACCTTCACCTCGGAATCGGTCACCGAGGGCCATCCCGACAAGATGGCCGATCAGATCTCGGACGCGATTCTCGATGCGCTGCTCGAACAGGACCCGATGTCGCGGGTCGCGTGTGAGACGCTCGTGACGACGGGTCTGGCCATGGTCGCCGGTGAGATCACGACGAAGGCCTACGTCGACATTCCCTCTGTCGTGCGCGAGACCATCAACGGCATCGGCTACAACCGTGAATCGTTCGGGTTCGACGGCAACACCTGTGGCGTGATGGTGTCCATCGACGAGCAGTCGGCCGACATCGCTCAGGGCGTCGACGACTCCGAGGAAATCCGATCGGGCTCTGCTGGCGAGGAGGACGACCTCGACAAGCAGGGTGCCGGCGACCAGGGAATGATGTTCGGCTACGCGTCGAATGAGACCGACGTCTTGATGCCGCTCCCGATTCACGTGGCCCACCGCATGGCCGAGCAGCTCGCCGCGGTTCGCAAGGCAGGGACGGTGCCGTACCTTCGTCCGGACGGCAAGACGCAGGTCACGTTCGAATACGAGGACGATCGCCCAGTTCGCCTCAAGACCGTGCTCGTGTCGACGCAGCACAACGACGGCATCGATCGAGACACGATGATTCGCCCCGACCTGATCGAGCACGTCATCCGCCCGGTGATCCCCGAACAGTTCGCCGACGACGACTTCGAGGTGCACGTCAACCCCACGGGTCGCTTCGTCATCGGCGGGCCCGTCGGCGACGCCGGCTTGACGGGTCGAAAGATCATCGTGGACACCTACGGCGGTATGGGACGTCACGGTGGCGGCGCATTCTCGGGCAAGGATCCGTCCAAGGTGGACCGCTCGGCGGCATACGCCGCCCGCTGGGTCGCCAAGAACGTCGTCGCGTCCGGCGCTGCCGAGCGATGCGAGGTGCAGGTCGCCTACGCGATCGGCATGGCCCGTCCGATGTCCACGCTCGTCGAGACCTTTGGAACCGAGACCATCGATCCCGCCAAGATCGCCGACGCCGTCGACCAGGTCTTCGACCTTCGACCCGCAGCCATCCTCCGGGATCTCGATCTTCGCCGACCGGTCTTCCGGCCCACCGCCGCCTACGGACACTTCGGGCGCGCCGGTGACGGATTCACCTGGGAGAACACCGATCGCGCCGACGACCTGAAGTCTGCGCTCGGCATGTGAGCGATCCGCTTCCCGGCTTCGGACCGACGGACGCTCCGGCTCCGGCGCGACCGACCGGGAGGCTCGTCCGGGTTCAACCCGACATCGTTGGCATCGACGGGGGCTTCGTCTACGAGGTGCCCCACGCGTGGAACGCGGATGGCCGCGACTCGTTGATCGACGTTGGTGGCCTGGTCCGGATCGATTTCGGCGGCCGCCGGCTCCGTGGCTGGATACTGGACGTCGACGTCTCCGACCCGGCTGATCGAGCGATCGCGAGGCTCAAGAAGTGGTCGAGTGTCGGGCCGAACCAGGAGATCATCGACCTCGGTCGCTGGGCGGCGTGGCGATGGTCCGGCAGCCTCGTCCACCTGCTTCGGGCAGCGACACCGACCCGCATGGTCCGAGAACGTCGCACGCCAGTGCCGCCCCGCTCGCCCGAACCACCTGTCGGGTTCGAGCGAGCGTTCGCCGGCGGCGTGAGCCTCTTGAGGACGTTGCCCTCCGACGACCACCGAGCGTTGGTCCACGCAGCGACGCAACTCGGCCAGGTCCTCGTGATGGCACCATCGCTCCGTGCGCAGTCGTCGTTGCTCGACGGTCTCCGAGCACTCGGCGTCCGGGCCCACCCGTACCCAGAAAGCTGGGATCTCGGGGCCCGTGGTCACCATCTGGTCGGGACCCGTTCTGCGGCGTTCGCCACGATGCCGTCGCTGGCCGCAATCGTGGTCATCGACGAGCATGATTCGGCCTTCAAAGAGGAGCGGACTCCGTCGTGGAACGCTCGCGACGTCGCCGTCGAACGGGGGCGCCGCGCGAATATTCCGGTCGTCCTGACCTCGCCCACGCCAACGTTGGAGGCGCTGGAGTTGGCCGACCGCGTGCTTGCTCCTTCGCGCACAACCGAACGAGCAGCGTGGCCCCACGTTGCCGTCGTCGACCTTCGGACGACCGAACGTCCAGGTCTGCTCACCGAACACGTCGTCGAGCCAGTTCGATCGGCCACCACGGCTGTCTGTGTCCTCAATCGCAAGGGTCGAGCTCGGATGCTCGTGTGTCGCCGATGCGACACGTTGGCGACGTGCGAGCGCTGTTCCGGCTCGGTGATCGAGACCGATGAGGGCACCCTGCGATGCACCCGAGACGACACCATTCGTCCGATGGTGTGTCTCGAGTGCTCGAACACGTCGTTCAAGCTGTTGCGCCCCGGGATCACCAGCCTCGAACGCGACCTCCGCGTGCTCGCCGGCCGCGAGGTGATCGAGGTGAGCGCCGACACGACAGAACGCTTGCCGACCACCGGGCTGTTCCTCGGCACCGAAGCCGTGCTCCACCGCGTCGAGGCCGCAGACGTCGTCGTGTTCTTGGACTTCGATCAGGAACTCTCCCGCCCGCGGGCGCGCGCCGGCGAGGAGGCCTTCGCCATGCTGGGGCGAGCGGCCCGCATCGTCGGGCCGAGAGCTGGCGCCGGTCGCGTCATCGTGCAAACGCGGCGGCCCAACGACATCATCCTCGAGGCCGCCACGCAGGGCGACCCTCGCAGAGTCGCCGAACAACAGCGCAGCGTGCGGTCCGTCTTTGGCCAGCCGCCGTATGGCGCATGGGCGATCATCAGCGGAGCCGGGGGTAGTGCCATGGTGTCCGCGCTCGACACCCACGCCGATCTTCAGGTCGCGAAGCGAGATGATCGCTGGCGGGTCGCCGCCGCTGACCACAACCGTCTCCTCAATGCGATCGCCGCCGTTCCACGTCCGGACGAACGCGTCCGGATCGTCGTCGACCCGCTCGATGCCTGACGTCTACGCTGCAGCAATGACGGTCCTCGAACACGACGTCGGCGGCGAGCGGACGGTACTCGGAACCTGCCACCACGATTGCCCGGACTCGTGCGGCTGGATCGCCACGGCACGAGACGGCGTCCTGGTGGAGCTTCGTGGCAACCCGGCACACCCGTACTCCCAGGGCGAGCTGTGCCCAAAGGTGAACCGCTTCGTCCATCGGGTCAACGACGCCGACCGATTGCTGCACCCCATGATCCGGACCGGCCCGAAGGGAGCGGGCGAGTTCCGAACGGCCTCGTGGGCCGAAGCGCTCGAACTCGTCCGCGCCAAGGTGACTGCGGCCGTCGCCGATCACGGCGGCGAGACGGTGTATCCCTGGTCGAGCGCCGGAACCCAGGGAGCGATTCAACAGAACGCGTTGCATCCCCAGTTCTTCGCCAATCTCGGGGCCAGCCGCCAGACCGGCAGCGTGTGTGGTGTGGTCGCCGCGACCGGTATGGCGTCGGTGTACGGAGCAGGGCTCGGCGCCGATCCGCTGTCGGTCGTCGATTCCGACCTGATCATCTTGTGGGGGACCAACACAAGGCTCACCAACCGACACCTGTGGCCGTTCATTCAGCAGGCACGCGCGCGCGGCGCGCGAGTCATCGCCGTGGATCCTGTTCGCACGATGACTGCGGCGTCGTGTGACGAGCACCTCGCACTTCGCCCCGGCACCGATGTGCCACTGCTGCAGGCGATCGCGCACGTCCTGATCCGCGATGGCCACCTCGATCAGGCCTACCTCGACGCCCACGCGGAGGGCTTCAGCGAGTTCTCGGCATCGGTCGCCCATACGACACCTGACTGGGCGGCGACCCGCTGTGGCCTCGATGTGGAGGTGATCGAACGTCTCGCGACCGCCTACGGTTCGACCGAGCGGGCCTTGCTACGGGCTCTTGTCGGAGCCGAGCACCAGCCACAGGGTGGCGCCACCTTTGCCCTCCTGTCCGCCCTCCCCGTCATCACCGGAAAGTGGCAGCATCGCGGTGGCGGCTTCGCCCGGAGCGTCGGTGCGTGGGCAGAGGTCGCCGATGTCGATCTGGAGCAGTTCGGAGTCTCTCGACCCGACGCTCGTGGTCTCGATCAACCACGTCTCGGACGGTGGCTCACCGAGCTCGACCCACCGATCACCGTGCTGTTCGCCTGGAACGGAAATCCGCTCGTGTCGATGCCGAACAGCGCTGCGGTGCGTCGAGGCCTCGAACGTGATGACCTGTTCACCGTCGTTCACGAGCAGTTCATGACCGACACCGCTCGTTACGCCGACGTCGTTTTTCCGGCCGCGATGGAGACCGAGCAGTACGACGTCATGCCGTCGTGGGGCCACCTGTGGCTTGGCTGGAACGAGCCGGCTGCAGAACCGCTGGGCGAGGCGGTCAGCAACACGGAGTTCTTCCGCAGACTCGCCGACGCCTTTGAGATGTCCGATGAGATCTTTGGGCGAACCGACCTCGAGTTGATCGACCTGGTGCTCTCGCCCGACGTCGATCAAGAGCTCCTGCGCCGCGACGGATTCGTGAGGCTGCAGGGCACCGACGAGCACCGTCCGTGGGTCGATGGTGGATTCCCGACGGCGACCGGAAAGGCCCGATTGCCCGTCGTGGAGTGGCAGGGGTCGCCGACCGACGCCCGTCACCCGATCCAGCTGCTGACGGCGAAGCAGCAGGTGCGCTTTCTCAACTCGTCGTACAGCGGTCTGCAAGGGCACCGCGAGAAGGAGTCCGACCCCGTCGTCGAGCTGCACGAGGCCGATGCTCAGGCGCGAGCCATCCGCGACGGCGACCAGGTTCGTGTCACCAGCGAGCAAGGGTCGATCGAGCTTCCGGCCAAGATCGGCGAACGTGTCCGCCCCGGAGTCGCGGTGATGCCGTGGGGGTTCTGGACCGAGAACGATCAGCTGGCCAATGACGTGACGAGCGACGCCGCCACCGACTCGGGTGGCGGCGCCGCGTACTGCACGACGAACGTCGAGATCGAGCGGATCAGCCGACCTTCGTGATCGAGAGGCGAGCCACCGGGCCGTCCCAATCGAAGCTGGCATCCTGATCGCCGACGCCGAGCAGCGTCGGGTGAGGTCGGACGACGCCGTTCTCGGCAAGGGCGGGATTCGAGGCTCCGGTGCCTCCACCGGGGCCGCAGAAGGGCGCCGGGACGAGGTCGGCACGATTTTCGGTGTTGAGCTCGGTGCCGGCGTCATAGCCAGAGACGTTGAAGGTACTGGTCTGTCCATCCTTCTTCGGGAGGTTCAGTTTGTCGGCGCCCGCAAATCCGTCGTTCGTGCAGATGATCATCGACACGAGGCTGAACTTGCGCTCGTCGGTCGTGATCGTGAAGGTGACCGAGTCGCCGGGGGCGATCGGGCCGGCGCCGCCCACTCCGCTGACTCCACGGTTCGCCGCATCGACAGCTGTAGCAATCTCATCGGCGAGCACCGGAACCGCACCGTTCTCTGCGACGGCTTGGACCCCGGCAGATGCCGGCTTGCCAACCTTGAAGAGGCGGACGTTTGCTCGGTGAGCGGCGTAGTTCGGAGGTGTGAGCCATTGTCCCTCGGTCACGTTCTCGAACGTGATCTCATAGGTTGCCTCCCACTGACTCGCGCCGGCGTTGCCGGTGAGGGCAAGCATCGGCAGCAGCAGCGCAAGGCTCGCGCTGACCGCCATGACGATTCGCTTCAACATTGGGTTCTCCCTTCGGTGCCGCCGGTCGACGACATCACGACGAAGGAAAGTCGTTCTCGTCCGCGCGAGGTTCCCGGAAGGCGGGCTGTTTCGCGAATGGTTCGCACCCGTTCAGAAGTCGCGGATTCTGTTCATCATGATGAACCTGTTCATGGTGCTGAACAGCCGGTGAACAACGTCGGCCGCTGGTCGCCCTCAGCTCGCCGACCAGCCCTGACGGCGTGCTTCGCTGATGGCAATCGAGCAGGCGACGCCGACGTTGAGCGAGCCCACCTTGCCGACCTGGGGGATGAATCCGAACGCGTCGCACGCGCCGAGCATGTCTTTGCTCAGGCCCCGGTCTTCGTGCCCGACGATGAGACAGACATCTCCAGACAGGTCGATCTCGTGGAGGGGAGTCGCCGATTCGGCGAGCTCGACGCCGATCAGCCGGTACCCCGCCGTACGTGCGAGGTCAGCCGCCTCTGTGGGGGTTTCGACGAAAGTCCACTCGACGTAACGCTGCGTGCCGAGAGCGGTCTTGTTCGCCTTGGCGTGGGTGGGTGACTCCGTGGCTCCGACGAGCCAGAGATGTTCGACCCCCAAGGCTGCGGAGGTCCGCACGATCGTGCCAACGTTGTATGGCGTTTGCACGCTGTCGAGAATCAGGCTGATTCGTTGGTCGGTCCGTCGACGCCACTCACGATGGAGCCGCTTGAGGCCGGTCGGGTCGAGGTTTTTCATCGAGCACGGACCTCCAAGAGCCGAAACGCCTTCTGCGACATCAGCCGCTCTGTGTGCCAGCCGTTCGTCGTGAGCCATCGCGCCAGCGAGTCGGCCCCCAGGTGCTTCTGCACGACGAGATGTGCGCGTCCTTCTGGCGTCAATCGATCCAGCCACGTCTCGAGCAGTTCGTGCAGCGCGGCCTTGCCGATTCGGATCGGCGGATTGGACAGAATGAGATCGAAGCGGCGCTCGGGATCGACGTCGTCGACATGTTCGAAAGCGGCCGAGGGGCATTCGTTGTCGATCGCGTTCGTGCGTGCCAGGCCCAGGGCCCGTTGGTTGACGTCGACGCCCAGAACGGTTGCCCACGGCGCCCGCTTTGCGGCACTCAATGCGATCGGCCCGTACCCACAGCCAAGATCGAGCAGCGTCTGGACCTCAGGCCCGATCACTGGGTGGTGTCGGAGCAGGACCGACGTCCCCGGATCGAGCCGATCCGCAGAGAAGACCCCCGAGTCGGTGCGCAGGCGAAGAAAGACGTCCGGCAGGGTGACTTCGATGATCCGAGGCTTCGAGTCGGCGCCAGGCGTCGCATCGAAGTAGTGGCTCTCCGACGTCACGCCGCCAACGGTATCCTGACGATGTGTCCGCCCCGTATCGAATTCGCCAGTACGGCGACCCCGTACTCAAGCAGGTCGCCAAAGACGTGACCGACATCGACGGCGCGCTCGTCCGGCTGGTCGACGACATGCTCGAGACGATGTACGAAGAGCCGGGCCTCGGTTTGGCTGCTCCCCAGGTCGGCGTGCGGAAGCGTCTCTTCGTCTACGACCTCGAGATGGGAGAAGCCCCCAAGGTGCTCATCAATCCCGAGATCGTCGAGACCTCGGGGGAGTGGGAGTTCGAGGAAGGCTGCCTTTCGGTCCGCGGGTTGTCCTGGAACATCGTCCGCCCGAAAGAGGTCCACATCGTGGGCCGCGACCTCGATGGGAACGAGGTCAGCATCGAGGCCGACGAGCTCGAGGCGCGTCTGTTTCAACACGAGCTGGACCATCTCGAAGGGGTGCTGCTCGTCGAGCATCTCGATGACGAGCAGCGGCGAGAGGCGAAGAAAATTCTTCGTGCCCGAGCCGACGCCGGCGATCGCGGTGCTGCGGCCCTCGGCGCGGAGCTGGGCCTGCCCGGTGCCGCCGACCTCGGCGGCGGACTCCAGCTGCCCTGAGCTCCGTGCTCGCTCCGCTTCCTTCCGATCCGGCCACGATCCGCCGGGTCGCGTTTCTCGGTACGCCAGGGATCGCCGTACCCGCCCTCAACGCCCTGCTCGAGGCATCGGCGTCAGCAGGTTGGACCGTCACCCACGTGGTGTCAGGAGCGGACAAGCGCCGTGGACGCGGCTCGGCCACCTCACCGACGCCGGTCAAACAGGCCGCGCTCGACGGTGGAATGGAGCCGACGGCCATCTTCGTCGATGTGGAGGACCTTCTCTCCGCCCACCTCGAAGCACCGATCGACCTTGCCGTCGTCGTCGCCTTCGGAAAGCTGATTCGACCCCACGTGCTGGCGCACATCCCCATGGTCAACATTCACTTCTCTGACCTTCCGCGTTGGCGCGGAGCAGCCCCTGTCGAGCGAGCCATCCTTGCCGGTGATGATCATTCTGCAGTGGTGCTGATGACGGTCGCGGAGGGCCTCGACGAAGGAGACGTCTGGGCGCGTCGGGAGCTCCCGATCGGCGACTCGGACTCGCTCGTCGATCTGTGGGGCCGCATGGCGTCAATCGGGGCCGAACTGTTGGTCGAGACAATGCAGACCGGCTTCGTGACCCCGACCCCCCAAACCGGTGAGGTCGTCTACGCCCACAAGCTCACATCCGACGACCGACGCCTGGAGTGGACCCGCCCGGCCGACGAGCTCGCGCGGGTGCTTCGTGTGGGTGGGGCGTGGACGACGTTCCGGGGCGACCGGTTCAAGATCCACGAGGCGGAAGTCGTCGGCGGATTCGACGCTCGGCCCGGCACCCTCGACGGCGTTCTGGTGGCCACCGGAGAAGGGGCGCTTCGCTTGGACGTCGTCCAGCCAGCGGGCAAAGCACGGATGGACGCGGCCGCATGGGCAAATGGGGCACAACCCAACGGCGAGCGCTTCGGTGAGTGACGGCGTCGCGAGTCGACGAGTGGCGCTCGATGTCCTCGACCGGGTCGATCGAGATGGGGCGTACGCCAATCTTGCGCTGCCGGCCCGCTTGAGCGAGAGCGATCTCGACCAGCGAGATCGAGCCTTCGTGACTGAGCTGGTGTACGGAACCCTTCGGCAGCGGCGAGCCGTCGATCACCTCGTCGACCGACACGTCGAGCGTGACGACATCGAGACCCGCGTGAGAAACGCGCTGCGGATGGGGGCGTATCAGCTGCGGTGGACCGAGGTCGCCGACCACGCCGCCGTCGACGCCACCGTCAGCGCCGTCCCCAAACGAGCCAGAGGGTTCGTCAATGCGGTGCTGCGCAAAGTCGCCCGGGACGCGTCGACCTACAACTTCCCGACGGAGGCGATCCGGCTGAGCGTGCCCGACTGGCTGCTCGACCGGCTCCAGTCCGATCTGGGAGACCGAGCCGTGCCGGTGATCGAGGCGATGAACGAGCGGGCCTCCGTGCACACCAGGTCCGACGGCTACCGGCAGGATCCGGCCTCGCAGCAAGTCGGACAGCTCTTCGCCCAACTCGTCGATCCGAAGATCGGCCCCGTCGCCGATCTTTGTGCCGCCCCCGGGGGAAAGGCGACACACGTGGCCGGGCTCCTCGGTGGCCACGTTGCCGCAGCGGACCGTCATCGGCATCGAGCGCAGCTCGTGGCGGAGGCGGCGGAGCTCACCTCAACCGACGTCACGCCGATCGTCGCAGACGGCACGAGGCCGCCGTTTCGGGCCGGAATCTTCGGAGGCGTGCTCGTCGATGCGCCATGCTCGGGGCTGGGTTCGCTTCGCCGCCGCCCCGACGCCCGTTGGCGGATGACCGAGGCCGACGTGGGTGCCTTGGCCGCGCTGCAATTCGACCTCGCCCACGCCGCCGTCGGCCTGCTCGCACCCGGTGGGATCCTGGTCTTCTCCGTCTGCACGCTCACCGACGCAGAATCTGTCGATGTCGACGAACGTCTCGCCGACGCCCATCCCGATCTCGAGGCGCTGCCGTTGCCCGAGCCCTGGGAGCCACACAGCCGCGGCGGCAGGCTTCTTCCCGATCGGTTTGCCGGCGACGGGATGACGGCGTTCGCTCTCCGTCGACCGCGCTGAGTCGATCGACTTCCGGGCCACCGCCGGGCTTGGTGTCACACCCCCCTGGAAGAATGGTGTGCATGGTGACCGGAACCTCTGTTCACGACATCGACGCCGCAAAACAGCAGCTCATCGACCTCGTCGCCACCCTGCCCACCCGCCACGCCATCGCCTATGCGCAACAAGTCCAACGCGAATTCGCCGGCATCGAACTCGAACTCACGGCCCGCTTGAAAGACGCGGGCGCATCCGACCACGACATCCGACGCACCTCCTCCGCAGGCGGCACAAGGACGAAAGCCTCCACCAACCGGGCGAAGAAACGTGCCGCCACGGTCAACGCCAACCCTGATTTGGCTGAAGACGTGAAGAACGGGGAGTTGCCCGAAGAGTCGTTGGACGCGTTGGCTGAAGCCTCCGAAAAGACCGGTGGAGACGCCGCCAACGACACCGAACTGGTTGAGGACCTGAAGAACACGC
>JAHDCX010000007.1:0-178531 GCA_020629635.1 Acidimicrobiales bacterium
GGCCGATCTACGACCCGTTCGAAGCCAACCTCGGCCGGTTCGTCCAGATGGACAAAGACTTCATCGGCCGCGACGCCCTCGTCCCGATCGCCGAGAACGGCCCCGCCCGCAAGCTCTGCACGTGGACCGTCGACGTCCCCGAAGGCCGCGAGCACGCCGACGTCATGGGCGACGAACCGGTGTGGCTCGACGGTGAAGTCGTCGGCTGGGTCACGTCTGGCGGCTACGCCCACCACTCCAAGACCTCGGTCGCACTCGGCTACGTCCCCGCCGAACACGCCGAGACAACATCAGGCTGGGAGATCGAGATCCTGGGCGTCATGCGCAACGCCACCCTGCGCACCGAACCCATCTGGGACCCCACCGCCCAACGCATGCGCGGGTAGCACCCGCTGCGCCACGACCAAAGTCG
Organism: Acidimicrobiales bacterium; assembly: GCA_020629635.1. Lineage (GTDB taxonomy): Bacteria > Actinomycetota > Acidimicrobiia > Acidimicrobiales > SHLQ01 > SHLQ01. Next base: position 413 of record JAHDCX010000007.1, read on the forward strand.
CTCGGAGGAGAACCCTGCGCACGCCCCCGGCGCGGCGAACCCCGTGACGTCGGGGCGGCGACGCCAAAGATAGGGAAGTGAGGCAGGAGCAGCAGTGGGCCGATCACAACGAGCGGGAAGATCAATGCGAACTCCACCGTCGCCTGGCCCCGATTCCCGTCCGATCACCGAGTCGATGATGGCGTCGAACAGCTCGCCGATCTTGCTGGTCCCGGTCGCTCAGGTGACTGCCGTAAAGGCAGTTAGGTCAGGGGCCTGACCTTCGTCGGTCTGATTAGTCGGTGACAGCTGAGGTGGTCATCGACGAGCTGGCTCGAGGTAGAAGTCGAACTGAAGCTCATCGGTGCCGAGAGCGCGGCACCAGAACCAGAACTCGCTGGAAATCTCGGTTAGGTCGGGTTGCACCGTGATGACGACCTCGTCGACACCAACCAACGGCGCATAGGTCTTGTTCGGCCCCGGCGTGACCTCGACGATGGACCCGTCCACAGCGTGAAACTCGACCACGGCTGCGGAGAAGAAATCATCCGTCCGGTCAGCGAAATCAGGGTACTGTCGGTGCCCCTCGCTCACCGGCCCCTGGATCTCACAGAAGTCGATGTCGAAGGGATGGGAGGGCGGCTCGACGCCATCCGAGCGGTCATACACAACGAACGAGATCTGGCTACAGGATTCCCCTCGATCGGCGAGATGCGTGCGTCCCTGCGGCTCGGAGGGGATCGCTCTCGGATCAAAACGGCACACTTTGGCCACCTCATCGCCAGCCACCTCATCTGTGACATCCCCGCCGGCAGCCACCTCATCGCCAGCCACCTCGTCTGTGACATCCCCGCCGGCAGCCACCTCATCGCCAGCCACCTCGTCTGTGACATCCCCGCCGACTTTGACATCCCCGTCGACTCTGTTGATGATCACGATGCTCTCCGAGTCGCTGGCAGTCACGTCGGTGTCTCCCTCGTCGACGACCGTCCCCTCCTCGGTCGCAACTGAACGGTCGCTGTCTACGACGAGCCCAGGGTCGGGGTCCTCCCCTTGCCCCTGAGCCATGGTGACCAAGACCCCGGCGAAGCCGAGAAGGACGCTTGCGACGGCAAAGACCAACATCGTTCGCTGAAGCGATCGGTTCGGCTCGTCAGTCTGTTCGCCCTCGTCCTCGGTCACGGGATCGGACGTCGGTAGGGATTCTCTCCCGCGGCTGCTCGTCTCGGAATAACCGATTTGAACAGCGGCTACGTGTGCGTTCGGACGCACCTCGCCAACTGGATCGGGCTGCCCTTGTTGTGGTGTCTCTGGATCAGTTATCGTCATCGACGGCTCATTTCTCTTCAGGGGAATGGGTGATTGTGGGTTCCACCGTCGGGTGCGTCCTGCTGGCAGACGTACCAGGTCTCGCCGTGTTCAGATCCCCGGCGGTGGTCTCAACTGAGTCGCTTTGGAAATCGACTTCAAGTGCCGGCCCTGCTACCTCGTCGGAGTGGGGTGCGTCAAAGGCGGGTATAGCGGTACTGAACTACCGGTGCAGGCTGAAATAGCCCCAGTCTCTGACGTTCGCCCAGTATCCGTCAGCGAGATTTTCTTGCTCGCGCGCTCGCTGCTCTAGCCGTGTGCGCTCTGCGGAACATTCTGCCGCGTCGGCCTATTCACGGGTACTGAGCCGCGCATATCTCGTGCCCCTTGGCACGATTCGCATCGAACGACATTCAAGCCACCCTTTCTCCGTCTTCGTGACGGTACGTGAATAGCACGCCGGTCGATTCCCGAGTGGGTCACTCAACAGCTCCGACACTGTTGGCAACCATTCCGGCGTGCTAATCAGTTCACTTCAACGTGAGGCATGCCACGGCCTCGTCTCGAGGGTTTATCATCCAGGCCAAAGAGTGTCAAAACGAACGGAGCCCCAGCCACTGTCGGAGTGCTGGGGTCCGTCTGATCACCGTTGAAAGTGAAGTTGCCTCACAAGGGTGGGCTCCCGGATGGTACATCAGAGTGTCGACTAACTTTCAAACCGACGGAGCAATTGTCAAGAGATGTGGATGGTGGGTGTGGGCGGCGGCGCCAGCGGCACCGAGCCCGAACCGCGACAATCAACGCCCCATTTGCCGTCAGAGCAGGGCCGATGGGCTTGACGAGCGTCTTGACCGGCCTCTCGAGCTACTCGGCCAAGTGCCGCTGAACCGTCGCATCTTGAACTCGGCACCTCGTGTGAGCGACCTCGCGCAGTGCGTCGCCCTTCGGCGTTCATCTGTCACGGGACGTCGAAGCCGGAAGCATCGCCGGATATGTCCACGCCGTGCCCGAGGCTTCGCCGACATTGGGCTCAGTATCGGACGGCCTGCCCTATCGAAGCAGCGGAACTCGTCAAGGACGCAATCGCATTCGCAACGACGACCGAGTACCTACGGGGGTGGTACCAGCTATCACGACCGTTTGCCTCGCCGTCGAAGCGAGCGCGCGGCGGCCGCAACGAGCGTGAGTGGGCGGAAACGGCTGCGTTGATCGCCTACGCCACCCACTTCAACCCGAATCGCCGCTCAAGTGGCTGGCCACCGAGTTCGGCTACCTCGACGTCTCGCCTACATGGTGGACGAAGAACGCAGCAGAGTGCGCAAGCCGGGGGTATCTCACGGGCCGCAAGGCGGGCGTCGGTGGCGGTGTCGCGTCAGACGAGACGGTGCGAGTGCTCGATCTGCACCATCGCTAAGCCTGGACTCGAATCATTGAGGCAACGAGGCGGGTCAACACTGCACGGTGTTCCTGCCCTGACTCGCATACTTCGATCTCGTAGAGCACGTGGTTCACGGCTTGCTGCGACATGACTTCTTGGCAGACCACACCATCGCCGTCAAGGATGACAATGGCATACTCACCCTCCTTGCGGGCGCCAACCGGGAGGAGTTGCACACTGCGTTGCGTCGCAAGACGCTCAAGCCCACTGGTCAAGCGCTTTTCAACTCCCGAAAGACGGTCGATTGGCCAGCGCTTGCCTACCTCGACAAACACCGTCAGCTCTTCCATGTCCGAAGCTTAGGTCCTTGAGTGGCCACGGCGTCATCGCCACTCGATCTCGATCGAGTCGGGGTCAAACCGTGGCCCGGACTTCTTCGGGTCGACAGTGACGAACCGAACCCGTCGTCGGTCTGGCGGGTGTCGCCCCGGTGAACGACGACCTTTTAGATCAGCAGCGACAGCGCCGCTTTCCGCTGTTCGAGGTTGAGCTCGTCGAATGCCTCGCCGAGTGCACCGGCATCGACGGCCGGGAGTTCGATGGCATCGAGGTCGGCTTCGAGTTCGTCACGACGGGCCGTGAATGGTTTGCGTGCTGCGTCCCATTCCTCTTTCGTCAGATCCTGCGCACCGAATTGCTCAAGGTCGACGAGTCGTTGCCGTAGGTCGGCCAGTTCATCCCGGATTGCGTCGGTCGTACCGTCGTCTTCGTCGTCGGCAGCGGCGACCTCGAAGTGTCGGCACGCTCCCCTACGTCTTCGACAAGGACTTCGTACTGCATCGGACTTTCGGAGAGATCAAGGGTCCATCCGTTTCTTCCGGCAAGGAGGCAACCTCCATCGCGCAAGAGCGAACTACTGCTCACTCCGAGAACTGCCAGAAGTACCGCCGTGGAAATGGACATCAGGAGAAGGGTCAGCCCCACCTGCGCCAGTCTCGGCAGAGGCTTTCGATCGGTCTGCTTGTTGGGACTTGACCCCACTTCATTCGAGGCCGTGGTTGGCGACGGCGGTGTCGAGGGCGGCGAGCACGGCCTGGATGGCAGGGCGGTCGCTCGATGACTGGCGCCAGACGATCTCGATCGTACGGGTGAGGCGATCCTTCAGATCGACCACAACCACGTTGTCCGGTACCTCACGAAGCCCGAGGTCGGGCACCAGGCCAACCCCAGCCCCGGCACCGACGAGGCGAAGCATTGTCGGGTAGTCCTCGAGCTGGTGGGCGTAGTTGGGCTCGAAGCCAGCGTCGAGGCACGCGTCACGCACGCTCCGACCACACGCCATGCTCGGTGGCGACGCAATGAGTCGACGGCCTTCGACGTCGTCGAGCTCGACAACGCCAACATCGAGGGGATCGCCGGGCTTGACGACGACGTGGAACGCATCCTGGGCAACGAGGCGGCGAGCGAGGCGCCCGTCTTCGCTCCCGACCTCGCCCGGCATGTCGACGGTGAAGGCCATGTCGAGCTCGCCGGAGCGCACGGCGTCGATCGCTTCGGTCGGGTCCATCTCACGGGTCCGGACGTCGAGGTCGGGGTGTGCCTCGATCAGCTCGGTCAGCATCTCGGGGAGGACCGAGTTGGCGATCGTTTCCATCACACCGATCCGGACGACACCGATCGCCTTCGAGCCCACCGCCTCGAGCGCGGCCTGGGCACGTTCGAGCTGTTCGAGAATCACGGTGGCGTGGCCGACGAGCTCGCGGCCCGCATCGGTGAGGAACACATTTCGACCCACACGTTCGAGCACGGCGATACCCGTGGTCTTCTCGATCGAGGAGAGCTGCTGGGAGACGGCCGACGAGGTGTACCCGAGCTGCTCCGCGGCGGCGGCGATCGTGCCCTGCTGCGCGACCTCGCGGAGCATTCGGAGCTGTTGTATCGAAAGATCCATGCTGGTCAGCGTATCGGAGATCACTTAGCGACGCTGAAGCTTTCTGTGCAGGAATCATCGCTTTTCCTGAAGGATGGGTTCCCGCACGATGAAGCCATGTTCAGCATGACTTGCACCCACTGCCACACCACCCGACTCATGAACACCCACAGCATCCAGTCGATGCACCGAACGCTCGAAGGGACGGTCGCCTACGTGCGCTGTCACTGCGGCAAGACCACGATCCATCTCTTCGAGCGACTCAACGCAAAGGCGCGGCGGCCCGAATCGGTCGACCTTTGCGACGAGCAGCACATCGAACCGATCGGCGCCTGAAGCCCAACCTCCTGCCCGATCTAGGGTGTCGGGATGGCACCACGACGGGTCGGGATCATCGTTCCGCCGAAGTACTTCGACACGACCTCGAAGGAACTCCTCGGACTCGGGCTCGACATCGACGTGCTCACCACGCAGATTCGGGTGGACCGTGATTTCGGCTACCAGCTCGACGAGATCGTCACCTGCGCAGGAGAGATCGAAGCTTGCGCGGTGGCGCTCGCCGATGCTGGCGCCGAGGTCGTGCTCCAGCTCGGCACGCCGTTCTCGACGGCGCATGGCTGGGACGGCGCCAACGAGCTCCGGAGTCGGATCGAAGACGTCGCCGGCATGCCATTCGAGATGATGGGCCTGTCGGTGATCCAGGCGGCACGGGCGCTCGGCGCTGAAGGGGTCGCCCTCGCCACCGGCTACTACGACGAGGCGTGGACCGAGCAGTATTCGAGCTTCGTCACCGGTGCCGGCCTCGCGATCACGAGCGTCCAGAACTACGTCGACCAGGGCCACTTTCCGACACAGGAGGCCGCGTTCGCCGCCGGTTTCGACGGGATCGATCCGGCGATCGCGCGGGCGAGTTTCGCCCAGGTCGCCGCCGACGACTCGGATGCCGACGTCATCGTGATCCCGGGCATGCCCGGCAAGATCCTGTCGATGATCCCCGAGCTCGAAGCTGGCGACAGCCGCCCGTTCGTCAGCTACTTCGCCATTTGGTGGCGCTGCCTCGACCGACTCGGTCTGACGGCACCCGCAGGCAGCGGCCGGTTGCTCACGAGCGCCTGATCAGCCGACATCCTCGCAGTGGCCGAGCTGCAGGAAGTAGCACGCCAGGCGTGCCGACGGGAGCCATTCGCCGTCCACGAGGTCGAAGACCAACAGAACCGGGAATTCGTTGCCTCTCTGGAGCTCGACGTGCGCCCGATCGCCGCCGGGTTCGATCAAAACCCCGGTGACGGTGGTGTTGGGAAAGACCGAGGAGAACACGGCGGCCGCCTGATCGGTGATCTCCGGATCGGTCGAGCCGACATCGTCACCCGCGACCACACGTTCCGCGACTGCGGCGACCTCGGCCTCGACACCGGAAAGGGTAGGCCCAATCGGCAACCCCGATGGCTGCCATGGCTCGGTCTCGCCGATTCGCTCGAGGTCCACCTCGACGATTCGACGGAGGTGATCACGGACGAAAAGGCGATCGTCGGCGACGGCGAACGTGTTCGCCGCGGTCAAGATGTTGTGAAACGACTCCGCCATCGGCGAGATCGTTCGCGACCAGACGATTCCTTGCTCGTCGAGCGAGACGAGGACAAGCGTTTCGACGCCGTCATCGATCACGCTCGCGCCGAGATACGAATGCTCCGGAGAAGAGAAGCGCAGCCGGGTGATGCGTCCCTCGAAATACTCGCCGAGCGAGATCGGCTCTCCCACCTCCCGGTTCTTCGTGTCGAGCGGCCAGATCGTCCCTGCGGGGAGATCACCGATCCACAAGACGTCTCCGGTCTTCGCCATGACCGACACGTCGGTGAGCATGCTGCCGTAGTCGACGCTGAACTGATCGAGACGTCTGCCGTCGGCCAGATCCGTGACCTCCACTTCGCCGGTCGGGGCGAACGTCCAAAAGTCGGTGCTGGCCTGGAACGACGCCAACGACTGATCGAAGTCCTCGTAGATGATGATCTCGTCGGTGAGAGTCTTGGCGTCGACGCTCAACAGCTGGTTGTCTCGGATGAATGCCGTCCGGCCTTCGGAAGGTCCCGGCGATAGCGCAACCGACACAACACCCGCGTCGTTGTGGAGGCGCCCCGTGATCTCGAGCGATTCTGCGTTGACGCTCACCACGTGGTCGACATTGTTGTCTCGGGTTGCCGAGGACATCAGCAGTTGATCTCCCGAGGCGAATCCCCCGAGCGGCGAGTTCCGGTACTCGGCGGCGGCGATGGTCGTGACCCTGTCGATCGCGCCGGTGTCGGGGTCGAGTCGCACGACGCTTCCCTCCGCAAAGGCGAACACGTCGCCGTTCACCCCGATCAAGGAATACAGCGCGTGATCGAACTCCCACGCATTCTTGATGGGCAGCGCCGGAGGTGGGTACGTCGGGACCGCGTCCTCGGCGTCTGCCTCGCCAAGTGCTTGTTGGTCGGCGCCCGGACCGGCGTCGGACGTCTCGGTGGCGCTCGGAACCTGTGATGTCGTCGACCCCGATTGGACGTGCGCACCGTCGACAGTGGCGGTCTCGTCGACGTCAGCGGCACTACCACACGCCGTTGCAGACACGATCATCGCGACGGCGACGCACCACCACCCTCGTCTCGTTCGGCTCCGATGATTCATGTCTGCGACTCCTTCTTCTGATTCGATTCTGATCTGGACATGGCGCGTGTCAGAGATTCCCGCACGCGCTGGCCCCGTACTCGTCGAGCGCGACCAGTAGGTCGACGATCTGTCCGGCGAGCGGCGGAATCGAGTAGCGGGCAGGATCGGTTTCGCCAAGGGCAAAGAACGTCTCTTCGGTGGTCAGCACTCGGTCGATCTCGTCGAGCCGTGCCCGAAGTTCGTTCATTCGTTGATCTGATGACTCGCGAGGCAGGAGGTCGTCGAGCTCCTCGACAACGCTGCGGAGTTGCCCGGCAGCGAGTACCTCGAGACGGTCCTCGACGGCGAACACGCTCGAGTCGGTCCCGCTGATCACGTCGAGCGCGTGAATGTCGGCCACCGCCGGCCCGTCCTGCTCACACAATGTGCCCGCTCGCGCAACAGCCGCCGGTGACAGCACGTTTGCGGTCTCGGTGGTGCTCGCGCCTTGAACCGAGATCGCAACCACGGTGACCACAACAGCGGCCGCCGCCGCAGCGGCGAATCCCATCCAACGTCCAATCCGCCGGGGCGCTTCCGCCTCGACCGGACTGACGAGATCATGGACCGGGATGCCGTCGTCGGGGACATCGTCCGCGTCGAGGACGACCAATTCGGGTGCGGGCGCGCCGGCCGAAGCTTCGGCTCCATCGAGCGCGTCCTCCAACCGGGCGAGCAACGACTCTTCAAACTCGGGGGAGGGTCTCACTCCGGACGCAGCGCGTCGGAGGAGCACATCGAGGTCTGGTTCGCGTTCAGCCATCGGTGGGATACACCTCCCTGAATGTCGCCCGTGCTCGGGTGAGTAGGGATTCGATCGACTTGGGCGACCGGTCGAGAAGATCGGCGATCTCGGCGACCCGCAGTCCGTCGACGTGCTTGAGGGTCAGGACCAGACGTTGGATGTCGGGCATCTGGCCAAGCGCGTCGTGAACGGCCAGGCGTTCGGCGTGATCGGACGACGTGGTGCTCAACACCAACTCCTCTTCAAGCCGAGCGGCACGATTGCGGATGCGTTCTTCTCGCCGCCAGTGATCGACAAGACGCCTGCGAGCGACCGTCTTCAGCCACGCGATGGTGACCTCCGCCCCGCCACCCTTGGCGAAGTGGCGGGTGGCGTGCAGGTACGTCTCGGCCGTGATGTCCTCGGCGAGCGCTCGGTTCCCGCCCGTATGGGCGAGGAGGTAGCCGTAGACGTCCGCGAGGGTCGAGCGATAGATCGCCCTGAACTCGTCTCGCTGCGACGGAACCGCCGGCATCAGACCCCCGACCTGCTGCATGCCCGTCCTATCGAACCACAGGCGCCAAACCCCTCACTCAAAAAGACTGACTTGATGGTCAACGAGCCGGGGGTTGGTGTCACACCCCCCTGGAAGAATGTTGTGCATGGTGACCGGAACCTCTGTTCACGACATCGACGCCGCAAAACAGCAGCTCATCGACCTCGTCGCCACCCTGCCCACCCGCCACGCCATCGCCTATGCGCAACAAGTCCAACGCGAATTCGCCGGCATCGAACTCGAACTCACCGCCCGCTTGAAAGAATCCGGCGCCTCAGACCACGACATCCGACGCACCTCCTCAGCCGGAGGCACCCGCACCAAAGCCTCCACCAACCGCGCGAAGAAACGTGCCGCCACCGTCGCCGTCAACCCGAATCTGGCTGAGGACGTCAAAAACGGTGACTTGCCCGAAGAATCGTTGGACGCGTTGGCCGAAGCCTCCGAGAAAACCGGCGGCGACGCCGCAAACGACACCGAACTGGTCGAGGACCTGAAGAACACGCCGCCCGACCAGGCGAAGAAAACGGTGACCCGGTGGATGGAACGCCGCGACGACCCCAACAACACCCAAACCCGCCACGACCGGCAACGCAACAACCGCCAAGTCAAGACCGGCCACGACGACGCCACCGGCTGCGAAACCATCACCCTGATCGGTGACACCGAATCCATCACCGAAATCCGCAAACACGCCAGAGCCCTCGCCAGGAAGCTGTATGCGGCTGACGGCGGACGCGACATCGACCCCCTCAACCACCCACGGACCTTCAACCAACGGCTGTACGACGCCTACCACCAGTTGATCGTCGGCGGCGACAACGGTGGGCCGACGTCGGTCAGGTCAATGATCCACATCACCCTCACCGTCGACGACACCGCAGAAACCGGGATCCGCGCCGCGATGGTCGACGGTGACGGGTACCTGCCTCAATCGGTGCTCGACCGGTACCTGTGCAACAGCATCCTCGCCTTGACGGTGTTCAACCAGCAGGGCCACACCCTGTGGCACGGTCAGACGAAACGCAACGCCACCCCCGCCCAATTCGCTGCGTTGATCGCCCGCGACCGCGGCTGTGTCCTGTGCGGCGCGTCACCCGAGTTCTGTCAGGCCCATCACGTCATCCCGTACAACTCGGCGAAACGCGGGCCGACCGACATCGACAACCTCGCACTCGTCTGCGAACACGGCTGCCACAGCCGACTCCACGACCAACGCCTCACCCTCTACTACACAACCGGCCCACCCCGTCCCGATGATGGCGGGAGACCGTCCATGACGTGGCACACCCGACCCGCCACCGACAACGAAATCGCCGCCGCCGGGTTTCGCAATCCCGTCCAGCCATCGGCCAGAAAACCGAAACACGATCCGCGACCTCGGCGGTTCGCGCATCAAAACGCCTAGTCCGTTCGGTCGGGTCCTACCTCTCGGCGAGCGTTGGCTGTCCATCCCGACGTGCTTCGCCGGCGAGGCGGGAACGGAGCCACAGCTGGGCGACGCCGAAGTCGGCCACAAGAGCGGCGACGATCATCGCCCCGATCAGACCGGCTTGGGTGAAGTCGACGACCGGAACGAGGGCGAACGTCGCGACGACCCAGCCGAAGTCCGCGATTGACGTCTGCAGCAGCGCCGCGCCAAGCCGGTCATCGGCCAGCAACGACTGACGAACAACGTCCGCCGCGAAGACCAACAGACCCACCCCGCCGAGACGGACGATCCAGACAGGATCAATACCCGAGACCTCGCTCACCCACCTCGGCGCCAACACGGCGATGAGGCCGGTGACCGTCGAGAAGGCGGCGTTGGCCCGCAGGACGAGTCGTGAACGGATTTCGACAGCGTTCGTCATGGGACCACTGTGCGATCGCCGTTTGACGAAAGCGATGACCTGGCAGGTCATCGGACCGCATGTCCATCTCGTCGGCTCGAGCGTGATTGAGTTGGGGCAGTGACCCCTCCCCCGCCTCCTCACGCCGCAGACCACGTGCGCAATGTCTTGTTCATCATGTGCGATCAGCTCCGGGCCGACGCCCTCGGGTGTTGCGGGGGCATCATCGACACGCCCAACATCGACGCCCTCGCCGGTCGTGGCGTGCGGTTCACGAACGCCTACGTGCAAGGGGCCGTCTGCGGATCCTCACGCATGAGCACCTATACCGGGCGGTACGTGGCGTCGCACGGCGTGCGATACAACCGCATCCCGCTCGATGTCGGCCAACGCACGCTCGGCGACCACCTCGACGAGCTCGTCGGCGTCCGGCCAACGCTGATCGGCAAGACCCACATGGCCGCCGACACCGCCGGTATCGAGCGCATGGGACTCGACCGCGACGACCCGCGACGGATCTATCTCGCCGAGTGCGGATTCGCCCCGGACCTCCGCCACGACGGTCTCGCACCGGGCAAGACGGGCGACCGCGTCGACCTGCCGTACAACGACTTCCTTCGTCAGAACGGCTTCGACGAGCCGAATCCCTGGCGGACCGCCAACTCGGTGCGCGACGCCAACGGTGAGTTCGTCTCGGGCTGGCTGCTCCGGTCGTCGGCCCACCCAGCGATCGTTCCCGACGAACTGTCGGAGACGGCCTGGCTCACCGACCAAGCCATCGACTGGATCACCGACAAGGGCGACGACCGCTGGTGCGTGCACCTCTCCTACATCAAGCCGCACTGGCCCTACGTCGTGTCCGAGCCCTACCACCAGCTCGTCGATCCACTCGACCTCCCCGCACCCAATCGAAGCGACGCCGAACTCGACACCGACCATCCCGTCCTCCGTGCGTTCCGTCGGGGCCGTCTTGGATCGACGATGTCGACAGATCACGTGCGACGAACCGTCTATCCCGCCTACCTGGGACTCGTCGCCCAGATCGACTTTCACTTGGGCCGGCTGTTCGCCGAGCTCGACCGGCTCGGCCGGTCCGACGACACGATGATCGTGCTCACGTCCGACCACGGCGACTATCTCGGCGATCACTGGATGGGCGACAAGGACTGGTTCCACGACGAGATCGTCAACGTGCCCCTCCTCATCGCCGACCCCCGACCGGCGGCGGATTCGACTCGGGGATCAACCAACGCCGCCGTGGCCGAAGCGATCGACCTTGCGCCGACGTTCGTCGAGGCCATGGGCGGGGACCTCCGCTCAACCGATCACTGGCTCGAAGGAACCTCCCTCGTTCCTCGCCTGCACGGCGTGCACGCACCGGCGGATGCCGTGGCCGTGTGCGAAGAGGACTTCGGTTATCTCGAGATGAGCGAGCACCTCCCGGTCAACACTCCCGTCGCTGAGCAACGAGCAACAATGCTCTTCGACGGCCGGCACAAGTACATCCTCTGCGAGACCGGACCCAACCTGCTGTACGACCTCCAAGACGACCCTGACGAACTCGTCGACCGAGCCGGCGATCCGAGCCTCGCCACCGTCGTTCGAGATCTCCGCGAGCAGCTGTTCACGTGGTATCGGCGGCGCGCCAACGAAACGACGACCGCCGTCGTGCACCGCCACGAGCACCACACCGAGGGCTCCGTGGCAAAGGCCGGCGTGTTCATCGGCTACTGGGATGAGGACGACGCGGCGCGCGACGGAGCCAGCCATCTCCTCTGACCCACGGCATCGCCCGGCTCGGTTGCGCGAAGATCGAGACCAACACCGAACGACGGAGACGACACGATGCCCGACCTCAACCACGAACCCATCCACCTCGGGCTCGGTGCAACGGCGTCGGTGCAACCACCGTTCACGGGTCAGCCCGAGTGGTACATGGCCTATGGCGAACGAAACGCGAGCGACGGGGCAGAGGGCCGGCTGGTGACGATGCACCGATTCGACACGAGCTGGGATGTCTGGGAAGTCCATCCGCACGGGTCCGAAGTCGTGCTCTGTACCGAAGGTGAGATCACCCTGACCCAACGGAAGGGCGGCCCGGACGGGCCCGAGATCGTCACCACGCTCACGCCTGGCGAGTACGCCATCAACGAGCCCAATGACTGGCACACCGCCGATGTCGACGGACCCGCCACGGCCTTGTTCATCACCGCCGGCCTCGGCACCGAGAACCACCCCCGGAACAGCGACGACCCCACCGACAGCTGAGACCCACTCGGTGAACGTCGACTACGACGCCTTTCTTGCGGCGATGCGGCCGCTGTACCAGCAGGGGCGATACACGGAGATTCTCGACCGAATGGGTGCGGACATGTCGCGCTCTCACGAGTTCAAGGCGGCCGCGTTCGCCGACTACGTGACGACCGAACACGACGTGATCGTGTCGACGTACCCCAAGAGCGGCACAACGTGGACCATTCAGATCGCGTACCAGCTCGGATTCCTCGGCGCCGGCGAATTCGACGAGATTGATGCCGTTGTGCCGTGGCCCGACAAGCTCATCCCGATCGACAACAACCCTGCACTTGACGACCATGCGCATCTCGCCGACTCACCCACCGGCCTGCACGTGATCAAGAGCCATCTCGAAGCCGAGTACATGCCGACGGCCGGCGACGGACGGTTCATCACGGTTATCCGCAACCCCAAGGACATGCTCGTCTCGCTCATCCACTTCGAGAACGAGTTCAACGAGCTGCTCTTCAGCCACACCATCCCGGCCGCAACTTTCGCCGATGCGTTCGTCACCGATCGGTTCCTCTATCAGCAATGGCCGGCGTTCATCGACAGCTGGTGGCAGCTCCGATCACGCCCAGACGTCCTCGTGTTGTTCTACGAAGACATGCGCGCAGACGCCCAAGCAGCCGTACGCCAGATCGCCGCCTTCCTCGAGATCGAACCCACCGACGAGCAACTCGCCGCAGTGATCGAACGCAGCAGCTTCGACTACATGCGAGCCAACGCCGAGGCGTTCGCCCCGCCGGCGGAGGGAGCAGGCAAAGTGACCCTCGTGCGCGAAGGAAGGACCGGCAGCGGACGCACCGAGCTGACCGCCGACCAGCAGCAAGCAATCGACGACTGGTGCACTGGAGAGTTCGATCGTCTCGGCTCGGACTTTCCGTACGAGCGATACCGAATCGTGGACGATGAGTGATCCGTTCATCCGCCGAGGCCGACCCTGAACACGGTCGCCCCGTCGGCGGGCGATCAAGAACGACAGATGATCGCCTCGAGCCGGTGCGCAATCTCGGGCACCTCGTGTGCGCCAGCTGCGACTTCGATAACCAGGTCGTAGACGTCGTCGTTCGAGGCGTTCGTCGGGTCCACACCATTGAGATCGAGAAAGACAGCCGTAGCGAGCCAGCCGAGTCGTTTGTTTCCGTCGATGAGGGGATGGTTCTTGACGATCGATTGGAGCAGGGCGGCGGCCTTCTCGTAGAGGCCGCCGTATGCGTCTTCGCCGAACACCGACGTCTGTGGTCGGGCAGCGGCGGAGCCCAGCAGGCCGACGTCACGAATCGGTGCAGGCTCACCCATGAGCAGCACCGTCAGCTCGATCAGATCGCCGAGATCGAGGAACTCGACATCGCTCATTCGCCGAGACGACGAAGCGCTCTTGCGTGTTCTCGAAGCACTCGTTCGGCCGACAAGGCCACCCGTTCGCGATGATCAGCATCGGCGACGAACTCGCGGACGGCCCGGCGGGCCGCCTCTTGCATCGAAATACCTTCGGCTTGTGCTCTGGCCTTGAGCGCGGCCTGTTCGTCGTCGGTGAGTCGCAGCGTCATCGCCATGTCGCCCAGCATAGACCTGTGGTATCAGAATGAGACCAGAATCGAGTCTCGTAGGCGATCCTCGATTACGCCCCCCCTACGAGACTCGGTCCGCGATGGCGAGGATGCGGTACATGTCGCGGAGCACGGGCTTTTCAATGAGCTTGCCGTCGATCACGACGAGCCCCGTGTCGGCCTCCTCGAACGTGTCGATGATGCGCCGAGCGCGGGCGACCTCGTCGGCGCTCGGGGTGAACACCTCGTTGAGTGCCGGGATCTGCTTGGGGTGGATCGAGCCCTTGCCGGAGAACCCCAACTCTTTGGCTTGACGGGCTGCGGTCACCATGGCGTCGAGATCGTCGAGATCGAGAAAGGGCACGTCGATCACGTCGAGGCCCGCCGACGCGGCGGCGTGCACGACCCGAGACCGGGCGTAGAGCAGCGGCTCCCACGCATTGGCGCACCGGAGCTCGGCGGCCATGTCGACACCACCGAAGAACATGGCGTTGATCCGATCCGAGCAGTGGGCGATCTCATACGCCGCTTCGAGCGCCTGGTTGGTCTCGATGATCACCTGCAACTGGGTGTCGTGTCCGCGTTCGGTGAGGAGGTCATCGAGCCAGACGACTTCGTCGGGGGTGCGCACCTTCGGCATCATCAGCACCGGCGGCGGCGTGTCGGTGGCGAGGACGGCTACGACGTCGGCGAGCCCGTGCTGTTCGCGGACGCTGTTGATCCGCACGACCCGCTCAACGCCATCATCCACTTGAGGTTCAGCGAACAGGGCAAGCGCGCGTTCGCGGGCCAGGTCTTTGTCCTTTGGCGCAACTCCGTCTTCGAGCTCGACACAGACGATGTCGGTTCCCGACGCGAGGGCCTTGGGGAACATGTCCGGGTTGAGGCCCGGAGCGAAGATGAATGTGCGTCGCGGTCGGATCTTGTCGGCGTTGCCCGCGGGCACTGCACTCATGCGAGCGACCGCCCTTCGGCTTCGAGACGCCGATGCAGCACCTGACGAACCCGGAGGCCTGCGCCGTCGGCAGCAAGACCGATCTCGGTGGTCTGATCGCCGCGCGGATCGTTGGCAACCTGAGCTTGGAGACGCTCGAGGAGGTGCTTGTCTTCGTCGAAGGCCTGCACGACGTTCTTGCGGGACAGCTCGATCGCATGCTCGTCGACCTCGGCGATGTCGAACGCGGCTGCCCAGTAGTAGTGGGTGCGTCCACGAAGTCCGGGCGTCACGATGTGGCAGCCCCGCATCAGATACTCCGACCGCTCCCCCGGGTCGGGTTCGGGGTCGGTGACGTGCCAGTCCGAGAACGACACCGCGAGCGACGGCATCGTGCCGACCTGGGTGCGGGCGACCGGCTTGTCCTCGCTGAATCCCATCGCATGACAGAACAGCGGGCTGAGCGGCGCCGGGTCGAACGACTGCCGGTAGGTGATGACGTCGCCGTCGATCGTCGACTTCGGGATCGTGTCCCAGTCGTTCTGCTTGAACGTGTTGGCGTGCAGAAACGGGAGGTGGGTCAGGTCAAGCACGTTCTCGCGGATCAACACCCAGTTGCACGCGACGTCGTAGTAGCCGGTGACGACCGACCAGTCGGGATCTGCGGTGTATCCCATGTCGACGGGGGGTTCGTGATCGTCGATGGCGTCGGGGTCGCCCATCCAGATCCACACGAAGGCGCCGCTCTCACGCAGCGGATAGCTGGTGATGTCGCTGCCCGCCGGAATGTTCTTCTGAGTGGGCACCAACTCGCAGCCGCCGTCTTTGCCGAAGCGCATACCGTGGTACGGGCAGACGATCGTCTCGCCCTCGACGCGTCCTTCGGACAGCGGCGCCCACCGGTGCGGACAACGATCGTCGAGGGCGACGGGTTCACCGTCTTCGGTCCGGTAGAGCACGACGGGCATCTCGAGGATCCACCGAGCCATGGGCGTCGTCGTGATCTCGTCGGCCATCGCTGCGACCCACCACATGTTGCGCGGGTAGTTGTCGCCGAGGAATCCGTTGCTGATGCGTTGACTCATGCGTGCTCCTTCGAAGTTGCGTCGGCCTCGGCTTCGCCTGCTTGGGCGGCATAGATCGACGTGTACCCCGCCGACCAGTCGGGTGGGATCTGGCAGGGCCGGGGGTCGTGGTGGATCCATCGGGCCGGCTCGCCGCGCACGAGGCGGTAGGTGTTTCGGGTCGGCTGGGGATGAGGCGTATAGGGCTTGGCGTCTGCGCCCGTGTAGCAGTTGAGCAACAGCGGCCGAGGCTGCGGGGCCTTCGACGACGGCGAGAAGTGGAGCGTGCGGGCGTTGTGGATGGTGATCGACCCGGCGGGGCCCGGGAGGTACCGGATGCGATCGGCGTCAAGACCAGCGGCGTCGGCGTCGCTGAGCATGCCGGTCCAGTTGCCCTCTGCGTCGTACTGGTCGAAGAGGTCGTCGTCGTGCGATCGGTCGAGCACAGCGAGCGGGCCGTTGGTCATGTCGGTGTCGGCGAGGTAACCAGCCGATCGTGAGCACGTTGTAGTTGGTGTGGGGAAAGAACTGGATGTCCTGGTGCCACTTGACCGTGTCGGACTCGTCGAACCACTTGAAGTTCAGCTTGCTGTGGTGGAACGTCACGTTCGGGCCGACGAGGTCGGCAGCGACATCGGCCACGAGTCCCGTGGCGAAGTTCCAGTACACGTCGTGTTGCTCGTCCGGGCTCTTCAGGCGGCGCAGAACGGGCGCATCGGCACAGTGTTCGGGGGCGACGTCGAAGCGAGCGTCGGATTCGGCGACGGACCGGCTCTCGTCGACGAAGGCGTCGGTCACCTGCTGGAGTTCGGCAAGCGTCGCTGCGGGGACGAGCTGGTCGACGCCGAGGTAGCCGTGCTCGAAGTAGTGCTCCCGCTGCTCTTGCGTGAGCACCCGTGGCGGGTGCGACAGAATCTCGTCGGGCGTCATGACCGGCCTTCCTCCAACGCAGCAGCGAGGGCCGCCGCTTCGTCGGCATTCATGCCGTAGCTGTGCTCGTCGTCGGGAAACGCACCCGACGCAACATCGGCAACGAACGCTTCGAGCGCGCTCGTGGCGACGTCGTTCACGTTGCCGTACCGCTTGGCGAACTTCGGCTTGAACGTGTCGAAGGATCCGATGAGGTCGTAGGCGTTGAGCAGCTGGCAGCATGGCGACGCGCCAGCGCCGATCGAGAACGTGAAGATCGACACTGCGTCGTCGACCGCCTTGCCCACCTCACGAGGGACGGCTTCGATCTCCATGCCGATCGCACCAGCCTCCTCGATCGCCTTGGCGTGATCGATGATCTCGAGGGCCTGGGCTGCGGTGCGCCCCTGCGTCTTGAATCCGCCCATGCGATGCACCTGGTGCGGGATGAGCCCGACGTGACCCATGATTGGCACCCCGGCATCGGCGACCGCTTTGAGGATGGCGAACTTGTCGCGCCCACCTTGGAGCTTGAGGGCGTCGGTGCCCGACTCCTTCATCATCCGCAGCGCGTTGACGACGGCGATCTCTTCGGTGGCGTACGAGCCGTACGGCATCGCCGTGATGCAGAACGTGTCGGGGGCACCCCGCCTCACGGCTTTGGTGTGGTCGATCATCTGATCGACGGTGCACTCGAGGGTGTTCTCGTGGCCGTACATGGTCATGCCCATCGAGTCACCGACGCCCACGATGTCGATACCCGCTCGGTGCGCCCACGTGGCGGTCATGAAATCTGCGATGGCCACCATCGAGAGCCGCTCGCCCGCCGCCTTCTTCTTGGCGAGGTCGGGCACGGTGAGCTTCGGCTTGCGTTCGGACCCAGACGGAGCGGCCGTCATCGGTCCTCGATCCGGAAGGGGATGTCGACGAATTTCGCTGCTCGGAGGCCATCGTCAAGTGCCACCTCGATCGGGTCGCCCACCGAGCAGCTGGTCGAAACGAGGCCGTAGCCGATGTTGCGTTCGAGCTTGTAGCTCCAGGTTCCGCAGGTCATCCTGCCGACCTTCTCGCCGCCGGAGAGCACGTCGTACCAGACGGTGTGGCCGGGCCGACGCTCGTCGCCGTCGAGCACGATGCCGAGTTGGTGCCGGGTGGGCCCGTCGGCAGCGATCTGTCGAAGTGCCTGGATCCCGATCGTGTCGTCGGGAACGTCGAGGTCGACGAATCTCGTCAGGCGGACCTCGAAGGGGTTGGTCTGGTCGTCGCAGTCGCCGCCCCAGGAGACCAGCCCATGCTCAATGCGTTCGGCCGGGTTGGGGTAACCCACGCCGATGTTCCACGGCGCTCCCGCTTCGGCGACGATGTGCCACAGATCCAGGCCACGAGAGCCGTCCATCAGGTAGAGCTCGAACCCGCCCTGCTTCGACCAACCGGATCGGGCGACCTTGAGCGGGATGCCGTCGATCTCGGCATCGCCGAACCAGAAGTACTTGAGGTCCCGGACCCAATCACCGAAGATCGACGCCACGACGTCCTCGGCCATCGGCCCCTGCACGGCGAGCGGCGACACGTCGGGTTCGGAGACCTCGACGTCGAGCCCACGTTCGGCAGCGACGCACCGAGCCCACATGCGGATGTCCGAATCGGCGATCGACAGCCACCAGCAGTCGTCGTCGATCTTCAGGGCGATCGGGTCGTTGATGATCACGCCTCGGTGATCACACACCGCCACGTACTTGCCTTGGCCGACCAACGCCTTCGACAGGTCCCGGGCGCACAGGATCTGTGCCAGCCGTGACGCATCGGGCCCCTGCAACTGGATCTGGCGTTCGCCGCCCACGTCCCACATCGAGACGCCGTCCATGAGCTGGCGGTACTCGCCATCGGGATCCCCGTAAGCGAGAGGCAACAACATGTTGTTGTAGGGCGAGAAGGCCGTGACGCCCGCAGCAACGGTGGCGTCGTAGTACGGCGATCGCCGCAGGCGAGTGTGAATGCCGATTTCTGGCATGTGCGGTCCCCCTCGAGTTTTTCGTTCCACTCGGAACAATCGTCGGTGAGCGTACGACGTAGCGTTGGAGCCATGCAAGGCCCCGACCCCGAGACGATCTTCGATGAAATCGCCTTTCGGGACGCGTATCGAATGTCGTATCTGATCAACGCGATCATCGTCCCCACTTACGAGGACGTGCGACGCGACTTCGGCGTGATCCGCGCCGAGTACCACCTGTTGATGTGTCTCGCCCACTACCCCACCCTCAGTGCACAGGACGTTGCCCGTCTGACGCGTCGTCCGCGCAACTCGATCTCTCGGGCGGTCCACCGGATGCTCGACGAGGGCTACCTGGAGCGGCGCCCCCACCCCGACGACGGTCGACAGGCGTTGCTGTCCATCACCCCCGCCGGTCGGGCCCTGCACGAGAAAATCGCTGCCCGCCTCACCGAACGCCAAGAAGAGGTGCTCAGTCCGCTGAGCGCCGACGAGCGCGACCAACTCGACGGCCTACTCCAGCGCCTCTCCCGCCACGTCGCCGACCTGCCCCCGAGTTGATTCACCCTGCGTGTCGGAAGCCGTCGGGGCCATTGATTAGCTGACTCACCCGCTGCTTCGACAATCCCATCACGACGGCTGCATCCGACTGGGTGAGACCCTGATCTTCGACGAGCTGTCGAGCGAGGTCCGAGGCAGCAGTCGCGGCGCGCTGCGAAGCACGATTGGATTCGTCGACGGCGTCACGCCAGCCATCGATTGCCGTGGCGAGCTCGTCCTCGGCGAGCCGAACGATGACGTCGGACGCATCGATGCGGGTGTCATGGACCAGTTCGAGCACCTCGACGATCATCGGAGCCGCATCCGAAAGTCGCTTCACTTGGGTGTAGACCCGATCGAAGCCACTCAGCTCAACATGCCACCAATCCCCCGATCTGGTTGCAAGAACCTCGTAGGACGAGCTCATGGTCGGATCGCCTGACGAGCATCGTTGAGGATCGCCTTCGCTGTTCGCTCATTCACCTCACGATGCCGCGGCACGGGAATCCGGCGGCCGTTGATCACGTACACCGAGTGCCCGCCGCTGTCGCGGAGAAGGCGCAACTCGAATCCAGCATCTCTGGCGATCATGGACATCTCCTTGAGAAGCAGCCCGCGCTTCATGTCGCTCGTCCAATCGTACTAGACCAACCTTGTCCAGTAGAGCTAGACGATTCGGACACTGGGCTCGTCGCCATGACCGCCTCCTCCAATCCGCAGCATCGCCCGTAAGAAACTACGAACTGCATGTGACACCAACCCCGAGAACCGGCATCGGCGCGATGACCCGAGAGGTAATCGCTCCGTTTACCCGTTCGTCGTACGCTGACTCCATGTCTGCGACGAAGACGCTGACCGACTTCGGCCACGAACTCCGCCGGTGGCGTGACGCGCGGCGCTACTCGCAACTCGCACTCGCGGGCGTCGCCGAGATCTCCCAACGCCATCTCTCGTTCCTGGAGACGGGTCGCAGTAAGCCAAGCCGCGAGATGGTGCTGCATCTCGGCCGCGTGCTCGACGTGCCCCTGCGAGACCAGAACCACCTGCTCACCGCCGCCGGCTTCTCCCCCGAGTACTCCGAGCGCTCACTCGACGATCCCACGCTCGAGGACGTACGGCGCACGCTGTCGACCGTGGTCGAGGCCCATCGACACATCCCGGCCTACGTCGTCGACCGAGGATGGGACCTCGTCCTGGCCAACAGCACGGCGCTCCATCTGCTCGCTGCGGCCGGCGTCGATTTGGCCCCGGAGATCGCCGCCAATGCGATGCGCGCCGTCCTGCACCCCGAAGGCCTCCGACCGATCATCGTCGACTGGGAACACCTCGCCACCGTCGTCATGCATCGACTCGACGCCGAGGTCGCCGCCCGCCCGTTCGACGACCGGCTCCGATCGCTCGCCGACGAAGCGCGCTCGTACCCGGGCGTCGCCGAGCTTCCCGACGCACCACCGACACCAACCAGCGGGGACCTCATCCTGCCCATGGTCCTGGCCTCGCCCGCCGGAACGCTCCGGCTGATCTCGATGATCGCCACGATCGGTGCGGCGTTCGACGTGACGCTCGAAGAACTCCGCCTCGAAACCCTCCTGCCTGCCGACCGGCCGACCGAGACGATCCTGAAAGGGCTCACCTGATGACCACAACCCTGCCTCCGATGCCCGCCGACGCTCCCGACGTCCTCGTCCGGTACATGCAGATGTGGAACGAACGAGACCCTTCAGCCCTCCGCCCTCTGATCGACGGGTGTGTCGCCGAGGGCTGCGTGTGGGTCGATCCACTCGAGCAACACGTCGGGCGAGATTCGCTCGAAGAGACTGTTCGCGGCTTCCGTCAGGACTACCCCAACGCCGACCTCGGCGTCGCAAGCACGATCGACGGACACCACGATCGCCATCGATACGAGTGGATGATCGTGGCCGACGGCGAGCTGCTCATCCGGGGCTTCGATGTTGTCACGGTCGACGGTGCCGGCCTGATCGAGCGAGTCGACGGCTTCTTCGGCACTCTCGAGCCGCTCCGCTGACCGCGAGTCCGCGTCGGATGAGCTTTCCGTACTGCGGAAAGATTGGCCGACTTTCCGGATTTGTGGTTTCGTGACTGGGTGACGATCACCGCAATCGAACGAGGACTCCTCGTGCTTCGAACGGTCGCTGCGGGGTACACCACCGTGAGCGAGGTCTCGACCGAGACCGGTCTTGCGCTTGCGACGACGGCCCGCATCCTCGACACACTCCAGCAGGCTGGCGCGCTGACCCGGACCGAGAAGCGCTACCGGATCGGTCCGACCATCATCGAGCTCGTGCACGCCGAGGCGACCACGCTCGACCTGCTCGGGATCGCCAAGCCGCACCTCCATGCGCTCGCCGACGCCACCCAGGAGACGGCCGGACTCGCCGAGCTCGTCGGCGATGACATCGTGCATCTCGGACAGGTGGCAACCGAACATGACGTGTCGGTCCGGGACTGGACGGGCTTTCGCATCGGCCTGCACTCGGGCGCCATCGGCATGGCGATCCTCGCACACCGGCCCCGCGCCGAAATCGATCGATACCTCGCCTCCCCGCTCGAGCAGTACGTCGAGCAATCCGTCATCGACCCGGACGCGATCAGAACCCGCCTCGACCTCGTACGGGATCAGGGCTGGCTGGCCACCGTCGACGAGTACGACCAAGGCGTCACCACGGTTGCCGCGCCCGTCTTCGACCGGTCGGGCTGCGCCATCGCCTCACTGCACGTCCACGGACCCACCTACCGATTCCCCGCTGCCGACCTTCTCGAGGACGTCGCCAACCATCTCGTCGAACGTACGCGGACCATCAGTCGCGTGCTCGGCCACGGAGGGACACACCGATGAGCACCACCGAGCCCAGGCGTCGAGGACGGCGCCGCCCATCAGACTCCGGGCAGACCCGCCGCATCGAGCAACCACCGTTCCGCCACCATCGTCGAACCGTCGAGCCGACCCGCGTCGTCTCCGACGACGAACTCGAACGCGTGCACGACGCGTCGCTTGCGGTGTTGCGAGACACCGGGATCGACGTCTTGTTGCCGGAGGCCCGCCGACTACTCGTCGAAGCCGGATGCACCGTGTCGGTGACCGATGACCGAGTCCGATTCGATCCCGAGATGGTGATGGACCACGTTGCGTCGGCACCGACCGAGTTCACGCTTCACGCCCGCAACCCCGCCCACACCGTCCAGATCGGTGGCGACAACGTCGTCTTCACCGCGGTGGCCAGCCCACCAAACGTGAGCGACGCGGCGGGTGGCCGCCGTACTGGCAACCTCGCCGACTTCCAGAACCTCGTGCGGCTCAGCCAGCATCTCAACGCGATCCAGTGTCACGCCGGCTATCCGGTCGAGCCAGCTGATGTGCATGCGTCCGTGCGACACCTGCACGCGATCAGTGACCTCTGCCTGCTCAGCGACAAGGCCGTGAACGCGTACAGCCTGGGCGCCGATCGAAACCGGGACGCGCTCGAGATACTGCGGATCGCACATCAGCTGACCGACGACGAGGTCGACGAGCGGACGATCGTGTATTCGGTGATCAACACCTCGTCACCGCTTCGCCTCGACGAGCCGATGTGCACCGGCATCATCGAATACGCCCGACGCAACCAGGCGCTGGTGATCACCCCATTCACCCTTGCCGGGGCCATGGCGCCCGTGACCATCGCCGGGGCGGTCGTCCAGCAGAATGCCGAAGCCCTTGCGGGGATCTGCCTGAGTCAGGTCGTACGGCGAGGGTCGCCGGTGATGTACGGCGGATTCACCTCCAACGTCGACATGCGTTCGGGATCGCCCGCGTTCGGCACGCCCGAGTTCATGAAAGCAGCGATGCTCGGGGGCCAGCTGGCACGCCGCTACGGCATCCCGTATCGGTCGTCCAACGTCAACGCGGCCAACGCGGTCGACGCGCAGGCGGGGTACGAGTCGGTGTTCTCGTTGTGGGGTGCCGTCATGGGCGGCGCCAACGTGGTCTTCCACGGCGCCGGTTGGCTCGAAGGTGGATTGAAGGCGTCGTTCGAGAAGATGGTGCTCGACGCGGACCTCATCGGCATGGTGTCGAACTTCCTCGAACCGCTGATCGTCGACGACGCCACGATGGCCCTCGACGCCATCGCCGAAGTCGGGCCCGGCGGACACTTCTTCGGCGTGCAACACACCCAGGACCGGTATCGAGACGCGTTCTATTCGCCAATGGTGTCGGACTGGCGCAACTTCGAGACGTGGGAGGAAGCCGGCTCGCCGACTGCGGACACCCGCACCGCCGAACTCGCCCAGCAGCTCCTTGCCGAGTATCAGCCTCCTCCGATCGACGACGCCGTCCGCGCCGAGATCGAAGACTTCGTCGCCCGACGAGTCGACGAGGGCGGGGTTGCCACCGACTTCTGACCCGGTGTCGGGTTTCGACCATCGACGGTCGAACCAGCACCTTCACGACAGCCTGCCCGCATGGTCAACTACGAACCATGAGACTGCTGCGCACGCGCGCCATTCGGATCGTGCTCGACTCGGCGCTGTTCGTCGGCTTCATCGTCGAGTTCATCACGCGGGAGCCCGAGTTCGACCCGGACTTCATCCTGCACTCGTGGGTGGGCATCGTCTTGATCCCGGTGATCGCCGTGCACCTGGCGGGCAACTGGTCGTGGGTGCAGCGGGTGATCCGCAACGGCACCGACGATCGTGAATTCGGACTCGGAGCGCTCAACGCCCTGCTCGGAACGCTTTCGGCCATCTGCATCGTCTCGGGGTTTCCACTCTGGTTCGAGTGGGCCGATGCTGGCTGGCTCTCGGGTCTCCACACGATCACCGGCATGTTGGCGATCGTGTTGATGTTCGTGCACCTGTGGATGAACCGGAGCAGGCTCGGTCGGCTCCTTCGGCCCCGTGCCGCCTCGGCGGGCTGACGGTCAGGTACCGCCGCGGCGAAACTCCGCCAACACATCGCCGAGCCATTCGATCGTGTCACGGGTGATCGGATCGACCACCAACTGAACGTGGGCTGCGCCGGCGTCGGCGAACTCCTGAAGCTGTCCGGCGAGTTCGCTCGGGCTTCCGCGGAGCGGAACGACCTGCGTGCCCTCGTCGTAGTCACCCATGAGGCGGCCGCCGCCGCCTTCGAGCTGCACGAGCACGGCTGAAGTTGCCTCGACCTCGCCGAGGCCTCGCCCCGCGACCTGGATGAAGGAGTCAACCCGCGCCTTCTCGGCGACGAAACCCTCGACCGTGTTGCCGTATTGGCTCCACCACATGTTCCACGAGTCGACGTACGGCAGCGTGATGCCGAGCATGCGCTCGCCGACCGAGCCGACCATCAACGGCGGGCCGCCAGGGCGGGGCGAACGCGGCGACAGCACGCACTTCTCCGCGGTGTAGTACGACCCGGCGAAGTCGATCTCGCCGTCTCGAAGCAGGGTTCGGATGATCGTGAACGCCTCCTCGAAGCGGCTGACCCGCCGGTCGTACGCAAAGCCGAAGGCCGCGTACTCGCGCTCGTTCCAACCGGCACCCAGGCCGACGATGAGACGGCCTTGCGAGAGCGCATCGACCGTGGCTGCCTTCTTCGCCAGCATCGCCGGCGCATGAAAGCTGGTCGATGCAACGAGAGGGCCGAGCTCGATGGTCGTGGTGCTGGCTGCGAGGGCGGCAAGGGTCGTCCACGCTTCCCACGGACCTCGGGGACCCGTCGGTAGGTCATAGAGCAGGTGGTCGCCGTACCAGACCGAGTCGAACCCGACGGTCTCGGCCGCTTGCGCCATGGCGATCAGCTCGTCGAACGGCACCTCCCACTCGACCTCGGGCAGCTGCACACCGATCTTCATCCGTCGAGCCCCCGAACCGCGGGCATGCGAAGGAACGGCCACGGGTTGGGCATCGCGTCAACGCTCACCTCGATCAGGCACGGCCCGTCGGTGTCGATCGATTCGCCGAGCGCAGGGATCAACGACTCGGGCGAATCAGCGTGCCAATAGTTGACGCCAAACGAACGTGTGAGTGCGCCGATGTCGGGGTTGGTGAGGGTGCTCGCGATCGTGCGGTCCTCGCCGAAGCGTTCTTGTTGGATCCGTTTGACGTTGCCGAACGCGCCGTCGTTGAACACGACGATGTTGCACGGAATGTTGTGTTGGGCCGCGCTCGCAAGCTCGGTCGCGGTGAACAGAAACCCGCCGTCACCGACCACCCCGACGACGGGTCGATCCGTGGCGTTGGACGCCCCGATCGCCACGGCGGTGCCGGCGCCGAGGGTTCCAGCGGCTCCCGACGACAAGAATGTCCGCGGTCGCCGGTGGTCGTAGAAGAGGTGCGCGGCGAAGCCGATCTGGGTGACGTCCTCGACGATCACCCCGTCGTCTGGCAACACGTCTCGAATCGCCGAGCAGTACGACCGCTGCGGCTCGAGATGCGCAGTGTCCACGGCGAAGGTCGCTCGCAGCGCATCGAGGTCGGGACGTGACTCGACTTCCGTCGCCGGGTCGAGGATCTCGAGCAGCGAACGACACACGTCTGCCGCGTCGCCGCGCACACCGACGGCCGTGATCCCGTGACGGTCGAGTTCGTCGGCGTCAACGTTCACCTGGATGAGCGTGAGGTCGTCGTCGTACCCCCACGTTCCCAGCGGCCATTCGATCCGGCTCCCGATCCCGAGGACCACATCGACGTCGGCCCAGAGCGTGTGCGCCACCGCGATCGGCACGAACAGCCGGTGCGACGTCGGCACGACCCCGTGTCCCATCCGCCGGGTCGTGATCGCCGCCTCGAGCCGTTCGGCCAGCGCGACGACTTCGGGCCCGGCCCCATACGCCCCCGAGCCCACCACGATCAGCGGACGCTTCGCACCAGCCAGGAGCTCGGCCGCCCGTTCGATCGCCTGCGGGTCGGCCGCCGGCATCGAGACCGTCGGCGCCTCCACGCTTCCACCTGCCTTGCGGCCCCACACATCGACCGGAACCTCGATCGAGACGGGCCGCGGCAGGCCCGAATGCACGGCGTCGATCGCACCCTGCACCTTGGCGGCCGCGCCGTCGGCCTCGTCGATCACGACAGTCTGCTTCGTCAGTTGCTCGAGGATTGCGGTCTGGTCGGGTAGATCGTGCAGCGAACCGAAGTTGCGGCCGCGCTGGTGGGTCGCGATCTCGCCGATGATCGCAAGGACCCGGGCATATCCCCAGTAGGCGCTCGTGAGCGCGCCGGCGGCGTTCAGCATCCCCGGTCCCGGCACGACACAGCACGCCGCTGGCGTTCCGGTCACCTGAGCGGCCCCCATCGCCATGTAGGCCGCGCCCTGCTCGTGGCGGGTCACGATCGGCTCGATGTCCGGGGCGTCGACCAGGGCGTTGAAGAAGTCGTCGTTCTGCACGCCGGGCAGGCAGTACAGGGTGTCGATGTTCGACGCCCGCAAGCCAGCAATGACGAGTTCGGCGACGGAAGCGACCGGCTCAGAAGTCATGCCCCATCCTCACATACCCTGATGCGATGACGCTCGGTCGCCTGCGGCATCCCGTCTCCCCCGAAGACATCGACGCGTTTCGCCGCGACGGCGTGGTGGTGCTTCGAGACCAGTTCGACCCAGAGTGGATCGAGCTCCTCGCGCGCGGTCTCGCCGCACACCTCGACGCACCAACGCCACGGGCCCGGATCTGGGATCGCGACGCCGAAGGTCGGACGATGTTCTGGGACTCGATGGCGTGGCATGAGCGCCCGGAGTACCAGCGGTTCGTCTTCGAGTCTCCTGCCGCCGAGATCGCCGCGACGCTTCTGGGGTCGAGTCGGGTGAATTTCTTCTTCGACGCCGTGTTCGTTCGGTCTCCGGGGTCACAATTCGAAACTCCATGGCATCAAGACGAGCCGTATTGGTCGGTGTCGGGCCACGACACCTGCACGATCTGGATGCCGTTGGTCCCGGTTGCCGCGAAGAATGCGTTGGCCTTCGTCCCCGGCTCTCACCTCACGAACGCCGTGTTCGACCAGCCAGACTTCGGCGTGCTCAACCCCGACGACAAGGCCGACATCGACCGAAGCGATTTCTCCGCCATCGCCACCGACGACATCCCCAACATCGACTCCGATCGTGCCGCCCATGGCGTTGTCAGCTGGGACATGAATCCCGGCGACTGCGTGGTGTTCAACAGCCGGATCCTCCACGGAGGTTCGGGCCTGCTCCCCGACGATGCCGGGCTCTCCGTCTTCACCTCGAAATGGCTCGGCGACGATGTCCGGATCGCGTTCCGAGACGTCGGCATGGACCCCGACTTCAGCGACATGATGCGCGACCACGGGCTCGACCACGGCGACCTGCCGGGCAGCGACCTCCTCCCTCAGATCCTCTGAGATGAGCGGCGGGCTGAATCGGCGGTTCTGGACGCTCTGGGCGAGCTTCACCGCATCCAACCTCGGCGACGGTTTCAGCCTCGTCGCCATGCCGCTCGTCGCCATCTCGCTGACCGACGACGCCCGACAGATCGCCGCAGTCGCTGCCGCCCAGTTCTTGCCGTTCTTGGTGGTCGGGCTACCAGCAGGTGTGGTGATCGACCGAACGGACCGGCGAGTGATCGCGCTCGCCGCTCAGGGCGTGCGCGCCGTCGTCGCCATCGCCGTTGCGGTCGGCCTGCTCACCGACTCGATGTCGATCGCCCTGCTCGCCACCGCAGCGTTCGTCCTCGGGTCGAGCGAAGTGCTCACCGATGGAGCGCTACCTGCACTGGTCCGCAACGTCGTCCCCTCCGACCGACTCGAAGTCGCCAACGCCCGACTCATCGCCAGCCAACGAGTCGCCAACCAGTTCGTCGGCCCACCGCTCGGCGCCCTCCTGTTCGTCGTCGATTCCGCGCTGCCCTTCGCGCTCGCCGGCGCCGCGGCGCTCGTCGCCAGCGGATTCGTCGCTGCATTGCGCGGCAACTTCATTGCCGAGCAGGCCGGAGACGACGCACTCCCGATGACCCAACGCATCCTGGTCGGATTGAGGTTCGTGCTCACCCACGACGTCATCCGCCCGCTGGTCATCGCGGTTGGCGTGTTCTCCTTTGTCGGGTCCGCCGTCAACGCGACCTACATCGTTCTACTGACCGAA
This sequence comes from Acidimicrobiales bacterium, assembly GCA_020629635.1. GTDB lineage: Bacteria > Actinomycetota > Acidimicrobiia > Acidimicrobiales > SHLQ01 > SHLQ01. The sequence continues at coordinate 29,163 of JAHDCX010000007.1, forward strand.
CGATTCGGGTTCGAACCGACCAGCTACGGATTACTGCTCAGCGTCGATGCCGCCGCCTCGGTGTTCATGTCGTTCTTCGTCGCCCGGCTGATCGCCACCACGAGCCACTCGACGAGCATGCGATTCGCCATCGTCTGCTTCTGTGTCGCCGCAGCGACGCTCGGGTTGACCACGAGCGCAAGCATTGTGTTTGTGGCCGCTTTCGTGAACGGACTCTCCGATCCCGCGTGGAACGTTGTGAGCGGCACCGTTCGGCAACGACTCGTGCCCGACGAAGTGTTCGGCCGAATGATGACCGCCTACCTCTTCGTCGCGTGGGGTCTCAAACCCGTCGGGGCGATCACCGCAGGCGTCATCGCCGAGCGGTGGGGACCGCAGTGGGTCCAACTTCTCGGCGCGATCGTGGTGGCGTCGATGTTCGTCCTCGCCCGCCCGATGTTCCGTCGAGTCGACGCATCCATGGCGGGCGGAACGGGCAACGGCAGCCAGCCTTAGGAGCTGCGCGAGTAGGGCCCGAGCGGCCCATCGCCGAAGGCGATTGGAGCGGGAGAAACGGCGAAGGAGCGTGCGGGCACAATCAGGTGCGCAGCACCTACCCGCTCAGCTCCTTAGCCTGCCCTCGTCGATCGACGGTGGCCTTCACACAAGCTTGATGTGGCGACGATCGGCGCTTCATGCCCGACCGGTTGAGTGGTCTCATCGCCGGCGAAAGGTTTGCCGGTGACCGAAAGGACCACTCATGTTGCTGACCGCCTTCGACCATGGCGCTCGTGGGGACGGCGGGCCCCATATCTTCCCGCTTCTGCTTCTCTTGCTTTTCGGATTCCTGGCGTTCCGGTTCATTCGTCGCCGCCGAGGCGGCGGAGGAAACTCACACCATCACCACTCGCCCCTGCACACGCTCCGGGAGCGCTTCGCAAACGGCGAAATCGACCGTGAGGAGTTCGAACACCGCAAGGCGGTGCTCGAAGGCAGCGAAGTCATTCCTCCCCCACCTTCGCGGCCAACCTCCTCCGGAACGGCAACGGCACCACCGCCGGAGGCCTCGCCTGACGGATCCACCCCAGCCGACGACGCGCCGAATGACGACGTCGCCGATGAGGACTGAACCGACGACGCAGTAGGTTTCGGAGGGCCGGCCCAGCCGGCCCTCCTGCCGCGTTCCCCGGAAACGACCATGTCCCAACGCATCCTCGTCGTCGACGACGAACCCGACATCCGTCAACTGGTCGCCGACTATCTCCGCGACGACGAGTTCATCGTCGAAGAGCTCGACAGCGGTTCCGCCCTCCTCGCCCGACTCCAACGAGCCAACGACGCCGACCTCGTCATCCTCGATGTCCGCATGCCCGGACCCGATGGGATCGACACGCTCCGGGAGCTCCGCCGCTTCTCCGACGTGCACGTGATCATGTTGACGGCGGCATCCGAAGAGACGGACCGGCTGATCGGCCTGTCGGTCGGCGCCGACGACTACGTCACGAAACCATTCTCTCCTCGAGAAGTCGTCGCCCGAGTGAAGGCGGTCCTTCGACGAACTCGCACAGCGACGAGTGAGCCCCTCAGCGAACCGCTCCGATTCGACGGCATGACCGTCGACATCGACCGCCATCGGGTGGAGGTCGACGGGTCAGGCGTCGATCTGTCGGCCCTGCAGTTCACGCTTCTCCGGGCCCTCGCCGAGAGTCCCGGGCGAGTCTTCGCTCGCCATCAACTGATCGACCGGGTGTGGGGCCGTGACTTCTTCGGTGAAGAACGGATCGTCGACGTCCACGTCGGAAACCTCCGCAAGGCCCTCGGGGACTCCGCAACCGAACCTCGCTTCATCGAGACCGTGCGCGGCGTCGGCTACCGGTTCGTGGCATGAAGACGCTGCGACGCCGGCTCTTCGGCACCCACCTCCAGGTGATGTTCGTCGCGCTGCTCGTCGTTCTCGTCGGTGTGCTGGTGTTCGGAGCGGTCGCCGTGCTGCTGGGAGAGGCCAAGGGAATTGGCGGCCCTCCCGAGCCAGGCCGAGACAGAGAGGGGCCGCTCGGGCTGTTCGTCGGCCTGGGTGCTGCGGCAATCGCTGCGGCGCTCGTCTCCTGGCGGGTGACCAACCGCTTGGCCCAACCGCTCGAGGAAATCGGTCAGGCGACGCAGGCGCTGGCGGCGGGTCGATACGACGTACGGGTTCCGCATTCGGACACGGTCGAACTCGATGCGCTTGCGACGAATGTCAATGACCTTGCCGATGAGCTCCGCACCACCGAGGAACGCCGACTCCGTCTGATCGGCGACGTTGCGCACGAGTTGCGCAACCCGCTCAGCACCATCGAAGGCACCATGGAAGGTCTGCTCGATGGCGTCGTGCCGGCGACCGACGAGACCTTCGCCCGTATCGGCAGGGAGGCGGCGCGGCTTCGACGGTTGGCCGACGACCTGTCGTCGCTGTCCGCCGCGGGAGAACCGGGACGCATCGTTCGTAGCATCGTCGATCTCGCCGCCATCGCCCGTGACGTCGTCGCCCAACTCGAGCCGCAAGCACAGGCAAAGACGCTGTCGCTTCGCCTCGAGACGCCGGCAAGGGCCGTTCTGGCCGACGGCGATCGGGATCGGCTGACTCAGGTCCTCACGAACGTCGTCGGCAACGCCGTCCAGTACACCGATTCGGGTTCGGTCTCAGTGACCGTGGAGACCGCGCCGCACGACGTTGTGGTGACCGTGTCCGATACCGGGCGCGGGCTGGCCAGCGGTGACGACGAACGGATCTTCGAACGGTTCCACCGAGTCGACCAGCACTTCTCCGATGGCACCGGGGTCGGCCTCGCCATCGCCCGCATGCTTGTACACGCGCACGGCGGATCCATCGAGGCCTACAGTGCGGGCCTCGACCAGGGCATGACGGTGCGGATCGCCCTCCCCGCCCCCGACTGAAACCGCACGGCTGGATCAGACGTCGTAGCATCGCCGTGATGAGCGTGGGTCCGGTCGAATACGGCGCCGTCATCTTCGATCACGACGGGACACTCGTCGACAGCGAACCGATCACTCTGTCCGTCGTGGCCGAGATGGCGGTCGAACATGGCGCCGAGGTGTACCCCGAGGACGTCGACCGCTTCGTCGGCGCGGACCTCCACGTCGTGTTCGAAGAGATCGAACGGCGAGCGGGCAAGCCTGTCCCCGACGATTTCATGGACACGTTCCGCTCTCGTCAGGAGGAGCGCATTCGCTCCGGTCTCGAAGCGATCGACGGCGCGGCGGAGTTGATCGCCTCGATCACGGTTCCGATTGCCGTCGCGTCGAACGCTCCGGTCGCCAAGATGGAACTCTGCCTTGGTGCGACGGGACTGCTTGATCACCTGGACCCGGCGACCCTCGTCAGTGCCTATGACGTGGGCGCCTGGAAGCCCGACCCGGCCGTGTTTCTCGCGGCCGCGGGCCGACTCGGAGTCGACCCTGCCCGTTGTGCGGTTGTCGAGGACAGTCGGCCAGGCGTCGACGGTGCCCTCGCTGCGGGCATGGCGGTCTTTGCCTACGACACGGGCAATCGGTTCGGAGACGTCGCCGGGCTCGCCGGCCGCGTCACCTCGCTCCGAGATCTGATCCCCGTTCTCGGCTCGTAACCTTCGGTCATGCCCAGCGTTCCGTATCGATGCTCGCCCGATGACGCCGAGATCTGCGCGGGCCTCGAACAGATCCGTGCCGAGCTCGAGATCCCGGCCGGTTTCGGCGACGACGTTCTGGCCGAAGCCGAAGCGGTCGCGACCAGAGGTCCGGTGACTCCGGAGGGTTCGGCGGCGACCACGGTCACCGACCGCACCGAGCTCGAGATGGTCACGATCGACCCGCCGGACTCCATGGATCTCGATCAGGCGTATCACGGCGAGCGCACCACGAGCGGGTGGCGGGTGCACTATGCCATTGCTGATGTCGCGGCGTGGGTCGCGCCGGGCGGACCGATCGACCTCGAATCCCAAGCCCGCGGTTTCACCTTGTACGCCCCCGACAGCCGAGTACCGCTGCATCCGGCTCGCTTGTCCGAAGACGCCGTCAGCCTCCTGCCGGGACGCGACGTGCAGGCCCTGTTGTGGACCATCGACCTCGACGATGAGGGCCGGCTCACCGACGCCACCCTCGAACGGGCGCTCGTGCGGTCGCGACACAAGCTCGGTTACCGAGAAGCTGCGGGGATGATCGACGCCGGTGAACATCCGTCGCTCGTCGCGCTGCGCGAGATCGGCGAGCGCCGGAGCGCCCTCGAAGTCGAACGAGGCGCGGTGTCGCTTCAGCTCGCTCAGCAAGAAGTGGTGGCCGACGACACCGGTTTCCGCCTGACGTATGACGAGTCGCTCCCGATCGAGAACTGGAACGCGCAGATCAGTCTCCTCACCGGGATTGCGGCAGCCGAGATCATGCTCGACGCCAAGACGGGCATCGTCCGGACGCTGCCCGAGCCCGATCGCCGCACGATCCGCGAGCTCCGGGCCACCGCACGTGCGCTCGGCATCGACTGGCCGAAGGACCGGACCTATCCCGAGGTCGTCCGTTCGCTCGACCCCAACGATCCGATCCAGGCAGCCATGATCGCCCAGTCGGCCCGAGGTCTACGCGGCGCCGGCTACGAAGCGTTCGACGGGGAGCTGCCCGAGCACACGAGCCACTCGGCGATCGCTGCCGACTACGCCCATGTGACCGCGCCGTTGCGTCGGCTCGGCGACCGCTACGCCAACGAGTGTGTGCTCGCGGCCATCGCCGACACCGCTCCGCCCGACTGGGTGCTCGCCGTGCTCCCCGAACTTCCCCGGACCCTCGGCCGGGCACGCAACCGCGAGGGCAACTACGAGCGGGCGATCGTCGACCTGGTCGAGGCGGCGATCCTGAGCGGCCGCGTCGGCGAGACCTTCACCGGCCTTGTGACCGGTGTCGACGAGAAGAAGGACCGGATCCGGATTCAGCTGCGCAAACCCGCCGTCGTCGCCTACGCCGACGGCAAGGCCGAGCTGGGCGAAGAGGTGACCGTGCGACTCGATGGCGTCGACATCGAGAGCCGTCGGGTGCGGTTCAGCCGTTGATCAGCCGACCGCGACGCCGTCGTACATCTGGGCAGCGAACGAACCGTCGCTCGTCACCGTCATCAGCTCGAAGCCGTCGTCGGTGGCGATGAGGGTGTGTTCGAATTGGGCGCTGCGGCGGCCGTCCTGGGTGAGTGCGGTCCACTCGTCTTCCCAGAGGTAGAGCGACGGGTCGCCGAGGGTCAGCATCGGCTCGACGGTGAACGACATGCCGGTCCGGATCTCTTGGTTGGCCCGCGGGTCGTAGTAGTGCGGGATCTGCAGGCTCGTGTGGAACTCGGTGCCGACCCCGTGGCCGATGAACTCGCGTACGACGCCGAGGTTGTGACTGCGCGCATGGCGTTCGATCGCCCGTCCGATGTCGTTGACCTTCGAGCCGTTCCGGACGGTTTTGATGCCGGCCATCATCGCCACGTACGTCTCGTTGACGAGCTTCTGGGAATGTTCGTCGGTTTCGCCAACCACGAACATGCACGAGTTGTCGCCGTGCACGCCGTCTTTGAACACGGTCACGTCGATGTTGATGATGTCGCCGTCGGCGAGTGGGCGGTCGTCGGGGATGCCGTGACAGATGACTTCGTTGACCGACGTGCAGACAGACTTGCGGAATCCGCGGTAGTTGAGCGGCGACGGGTAGGCGCCCCGATTGAGGGTCGCGTCGTGAACGACCGCGTCGATCTCGTCGGTCGTGATGCCCGGCCGGACCGACTCGCCAGCGATCATCAGCACTTCGGCGGCGACGGCGCCGGTCTTTCGCATCGCGGCGATCTCGTCCGCGGTGCGAACCGGGCTCGTGACCGACGGTCCAGGGTCACCGGACTCGGCATAGGGGGGCTTGGCGATGGTGCCAGGGACCGTGCGGCTCAGCCCGATGATGCCGGGACGAATCGGCGGGTCCGACGGCGGGACCGCGCCAATGGCTCGCGCCCGGAGTTTCCGTCGACTGCGTTTCGCCATGATGCTCCTCCCGACGTGTGCCCGGCAATGGGGTCAAGTCTGACATAGCAAGAGGTGTACCTCGTTACCGCCTGGCGGTCGAAACCTGTTGCTATGTCAGACTTGACCCCATTGGAGTGTACGTGGTCAGGCGAGCCCGGCGAGCTCGGCGGCCCGTGCTTCGAGGGCAGCCACGTTGCGGAGGACGATCGTCCGGCCCTGGGTCTCGACCCAGCCCAGCTCTCGAAGCCTGGTGAGCTCCTTGACCACGGCTTGGCGCGACACCCCACTCCAATCTGCGAGTTCCTGTTGGGTGAGGGGTGATCGGATCTCCACCCCGACCTGGCGAGGTTTACCGAATCGGCGGGAAAGATCGATCAAGCGCCGCGCCACCCGCCCGGCGACGTCGTCCAGGCTCAGCTCGAGCTGGTGGAACGTCGAATCTCGGATCCGTTGCACCATCTCGTCGAGGAGCGATCGCGTGAAGCTCGGTGTCGTGTCGACCAACTCGGTGAAGTCGCGGAGCGACAACGCGAGCACCTCGGTCGCCGAGAGCGCAAAGGCGGAGGCCGATCGTGGCGAGCGGTCGATCAAGCCCATCTCGCCGATCACCTCCCCAGGCCCACGGACTTCGATCAGGACCTCACGTCCGTCCTGCGACGCCACCGTGATCTTGATGTGGCCCTTGGTGATCAGAATCACCTCACTGGCATCGTCGCCGTCGAGAAAGACGACCGCGCCCTTGCGGTAGGCGCGCGCGTGCGCTCGCGCTTCGAGCATTTGTCTGTCGGCCGGCGTGAGGCGGGACAGGAAACGGCCTGTCGACATGTCGACCGAATGTAGCCGGTACTCTCACACCGTGGTGAAGCGAAGCCGCCGAGTCGGTGCCGTGGCGATGCTTCTCGTGCTCCTGCTCGGTGCGTGCGGCAGCGAGGAACGCAAGCCGATCCGGCTCACGCCGACGTCGGCCGTCTCCGCTGGCGTGCGCGGCATCGTCGACAACTGCCCCGGCCCACAGACGATCCGCCTCTCGGTCCGTGAGAACGTGTTGTGGGAAGTCGAGTCGGTGGCGCCAGTCGAGACGACCGACACGGGCGTTGCCGACGCCGCGCCGCTGACTGAGCCTGACCCGACGACCGGCGCGTTGCTGGAGTTTCTCGTCGGCGAGGCGCCACCCGGGTACACCGAGACCGTGCCGCTCGCGGAGCCGATCGTTGCCGGCACCCGGTACACGGTCTCGACAGAACCGGACGGGCAAACGGTCGACTTTGCCGTGCCCGACCTTTCGGCGGGTCTCGTCTGGGACGGTTCGGGCAACGCGCAGTTCAACGATGACCTGATCGACGAACCGTGTGCCGAAGGTGCCGATGCTGGAGCGTTCGCGCAGGACGTGCTCATCCTCGCGGCGCTGTGGGTGACGACGGCGGCACTCGTTCTCGTGTGCCTCATCTCCCTGCTCTTCGTGGTCACCCGTCGCTTCAGCAGGGTGCGAAGCCTCGAGAAGAAGGCAGCTCGCGCGCAGGTCGAGGCAGAGTTTCAGCGACCCCGCAGTCGATCCAAGAGCTGAGCTCGTTTCACCGTTCGAGCTCGAGCGCGGACGAGCCGTTGATGCGAGGCGTCGCCGGTCGCACCACTCGCGGCCGAAAGTCGTGCGTGCGTGTCATGATCTGATGCCTCGAGCACGAAGCCCTGATGCCGGGCCGCCGCATCGGCGACCGGTGCGGCGGCGCCGTGCAACCAGAAGACATCGAATGAGCCGAGGTGACCGGTGAGAGCATCGTCGGCGAAGTGCACGAGACGTTCGTCGAACACCAAGAAGCGACAGCGGAGTTCGTGAGCCGCCTCCGCGTCGGTGGTCGGTACCGCCACGATCGACGCCAGCGGATCGAGGGCGCCCCAGTTCGTCCGCAGATGGTTGAGTTCCTGAGCGGACCATCCTTCGGTCGCGAGGCCTGCGAAGGAACGATCGGGAGCGACGCCGGAAGCGTCAGTCCGATTGAGGGGTTGGCCCGATCGCAACGCCGCCGCAGCGTGGGTCGCTCCTCGGATCAGCCAGCCGCCGGCGCCAAATCCAGCACTGGAAGGAAGTGGTTCGCCAGACAGCAGCGCAGCAGCATGTTCGCTCATTGTCGGCTCACCGTCGGCGGTTGCGAATTCATCTGAGCGGCCGACCCAATCGACGGCATCGGCACCGGCCGGGCGCCGGGCGGATCCGGCAAGGATGTCGAGCGCGCAGAGATGCACCACCACATCGAGACGGTTCGGTTGCAGTGCAGCTGACGTCCCGAACTTGCCCTCCGGACACACCGTGTCCTCGACCCGCCAGGGTCGTGTCGGGACCGAGGTCGTGAAGGTCACGGGCGGTCCCCTTTCGCAAGTACCTCCGTCAGGTTAGCGGTGCGCGCTCATCAAGGCGAGAACCTTCACGCTGCGTGAGACGTCGGTCACATCGCGGCCGTCTGAACTTGGATGGGCATCCGTCCTATCGAGACAGCAAGCTCAGTCGATCGTTGCGGTTCTCGGTCCGCCGTTCGCGGATACGTCGAGCTCGGGAGGCGAGGTCGCCCTCGACCGTTCGGCTGGCCGAATGGAAGAGGTCGATCGTGCCGTACTGTCGACCCAACACCGACGAACTGTTGCCGCCGAGCCAGGAGTCGACGGCCGTCGCGTAGACCGAGCGGAAATCGGTCGTGACCCGGAGATCGCCGCGGTCGTCGAGACGGGTGAGTGGCGGACGATCACCGTAGAGGCCGCCGCGTACCCGACGACCGACGAAGAAGACGTGGTTGGACGTGCCGTGATCGGTGCCCCGAGAACCATTGGCCTCGACCCGGCGGCCGAACTCCGAATAGATCAGCACGACGACACGGTCGGCGATCGATGGCGACAGCGTCGAGAAGAACGAGTCGATCCCGATGTCGAGGTTGGAGAGCAGGTCGGCGTGCTCGCCAACTCCGGACGAGCCACCGATCTGGCTGTCATGGGTGTCGTACCCGCTCTGCCAGACGTTCAGGACACGAGTCCCGAGGTTGAGATTCAGGAGGCGGGCGGACAGCACCATCGAGTGCAGGAACCGATCCTCAGGAAATCCCTGGGCATATGCGGGTGCAACGCCACGGGCGGTCTCGACGGCAAACGACGTGAGCTCGCCGACCCGGTTCGTCCACAGCGAGCGGTCAGAGGACGGCCGCCCCATGCGCTCGATGGCCCGGAACATCAACTGGTCACGAGCCGCGGACCGATCCGACCCGTAGAGACCGTTCCCGTTGAAGGGGAGGTCGGTGACGGAACTCGATGCGCCGCGCAGGTGCAAGGGCACTCCTCGTCCACCGATCGCCACGCCACCGAACTGACCAAGCGACGCTTCGTCGAGCCAACGACCGAGCCAGCCGGTGCCGGAGATACGGCCGTCGGGCAAACCGGTCTGCCACCGGGCCAGGTTCGAAAAGTGCGATCGATCCTTCAGCGGATCGCCAACACCCTGCACGACGGCGACTTCGCCACGTCGGAAGCGAGTTGCGAGTCGACGAAGGCTCGGATGCCACCACAGGCCATCGGCGGCCGAGTGGGCGTTGCCAACGTTCTGGGCGAGCGCTCCACGGGCGCCTCGGTAGGTTCCGTCTTCGAATGGGCCGAGGGTGTTCAGGCCGTCGTTTCCACCGGCGAGGGTGATGGTCAAGAGGATCGTGTCGTCTGCGCCGCCCGCCGCACCGGCCTGATCGGCGAGGATCGTCGGCATGGCAACCGCGCCAGCGCCTGTTGCGAGCGCTCCTTGGAGAAATCGGCGTCGTTCGAGCTGAAGATTCATGCGCACTGCACCTCCGGAATGAACATGCCCGCAGCGAACGGTTCGTAGTCGATCGCCCAGGGGCGTTCGGCCAGGGTCTGCTCGATCACGTAGGCGAGCTGGCTGCGGCTTCGTTCGGAGGCGTCATAGATCCCGAAGAAGTCGAGCACCCGCTGCGTGGCGTCCGCGAGCGACATCGCTTGGAGGTCGTGCAAGAAGCCCCGGTCGTGCACCTTCCACTTGAGGTTGTTGGTCCATCGGGACTTCGACCACGCCGTCGCCGTCGACAACCAGAAGTTGTTCTGACCCCATCCGGCGACGGTGGGCGGGTCGAACAAGGTCATTCCCATGCCTTCCATGCGCCAGCGAACGGCTTCGTCTGACGGACGCATGTTCAGGCGCCGCATGATGTCGACCATGAACTCAACCGGGCTCTTGACGATCATGTAGCGATTGGCCGGGTCCCAGAACTCGTCGGTAAGCAACACGTTGCGGACGAGGCCGTCGATGCGCAGCTGATCGTTGCGGAATCGGGCCGCCAGATCGTCGACGACGTGTTGCGGCGGGCCGGTATGAACGAAGAACGAGAACATCTTGCGGGCGATGAAGTCGCTGGTCGCCGTGGCTTTCACGCCGTAGCAGAGCTCGTCGAGCGTGTCCTTGGCATCCCAGTTGCGGGTGATGCCGAACAGCGTCTTGTTGCCGTTGTCGTGATCCTCCGGGCGGAAGATGTAGCTCGGGTCGTATTGCCAGTTGTTGGCCCGGTTGGCGCCGACCGTGTTGTGACCGGTCCACGCCCGAGCCATGGCGACGACGTCGGACTCGCTGAAGCGGCCGTTGCCGACGGTGTGGAGCTCCATGAGCTCACGGGCGAAGTTCTCCTGCTCGGCGCCGGCGACGTTCGTCTCGTTGTCGAGGTAGATCAGCATCGCCGAACCGAACGACACTCGTTCGAGGAGGCGTCGGAACTGGCCGAACCCGTGGTTTCGCATCATGACGTGCTGGTCCCACAACAACTGCGCATCTCCGACCTTGTCGCGGCCGGTCGCGAAGTGTGAATGCAAGAACAGCATCACCTTCTCTTCGACCGTCGGCGGCGCAGTGATCATGCGGTCGACCCACCAGTCGATCATCTCCTCCTGCGCCACCCAGTCCTGAAGACCTGCGAAACGGCTCCACGACGGCACGGCGGGAGTCGCCGAGGTGTCCATCAGCCGGTCGACGGCATCGACGTGATCCATACCCACGAAGGTGTCGACGGTCTGCGTCTTGGCTCCCATCGCCGCACGCCGAAGGAGGTGCGCTGCTGCAGGTCGATCGAGTCTCACTTTGCTCCGTTGCTCCCGTTCACGCTCACCGAAGACACACGCGTTTTTGTGGACGTGCGTCGATTCGGCGCGACCGCTCGATGCCTTGAGTCAAATTATGACGATTCGATGTCGATGCGCAATGGCAGCGTCACGAATTTTGCTCGCTCCTCGACATTTCTTCACGCTCCACCATCGGTAGTGGCACTGAGGGGCGTGTGATCTCACCGAGGGTGAACCCGATTTGTGATCCGGTCCCGGTACTTCGGGCGAATGTCGTCCCGCCGTGTGCACTGGCGACGTCTGCGACGATCGCCAGACCGAGACCCGATCCGGGCAGGGTCCGAGTGGCATCGGACCGATAGAACCGGTCGAAGATGCGGGTCTCTTCACCTTCGGGAACCCCGGGGCCCTCATCGATCACCGTGATCGTCGATGAATCGACCTCAACCGTGATTGGCGAAGCTGATGGCGAGAACTTGACGGCGTTCCCGACGAGATTGCCGATCGCCCGCTCGAGCGCAGCGGGATCGCCGCAGATCTGGGAGCCCGCAGTCCGGATCACCTCGACGGTTCGGCCCGTGCGTCGAGCGGTTCGATCCGCCACGCCGCCCGCCACCTCACCCAGGTCGACGGCGACGAAGTCCGCCGCATCCATGGTCGAGTGTTCGGTGGCCGAGTTCACGAGCTCTTCGACGAGCGCCGAGAGCTCGCGGATCTCGCCGTCCATGTCCTCGAGAATCTCGCCAGCGTCGGCCCCGTCGAGTTGTGCCCGCCGCCGCCGCAACACGTCAAGATTGGTCCGCAAGCTGGTGAGCGGAGTCCGGAGCTCGTGGTTGGCGTCGCGGACGAGTCGGTGCTGCTGATCTCTCGATGCACGCAGGGCCGAGAGCATCGTGTTGAAGTTGCGGGCCAGTCCACCGAGCTCGTCGTTGCTCTCGACCCGGAGGTCGGCATCGAACCGTCCCGTCTCGGCGACTTGTTGCGTCGCCGCGGCGAGCCGGGAGATTGGCCGGAGCACCCCGCGTGCGACGAGCCAACCAACGACGGCCGCCACGAGTGCGCCAGAAAGACTGACGACGGTGAGCCAGCTCCGGAGACCGGCGAGGGTCGCTTCGACGTCGGTCATCGAACGCCCGACCATCAGCGCGCCGAACGGCCCCGACGAGGTGACGACGCGATATCGCTCGCCGTCGACGACAACGTCGTCGACGCGTCGAGCGATGGATCGGTCCGGGCCCCGGCCCGCGATGTCTCGGTCGGCGGCGCTCACGGGAAGAAGGTCGCCCGAGATGCGTCTGACCCGACCGTCGGAGCCGAGGAGCTGGATGTCAGCGTCGGCTCGACCGAGCGCATTGACGATGCCGATCCCGAAGGCGGCGTCCTCTGGCGTGCGAATGGGCAGTCCGGCAACCCGGTCCAGCTCAGCCTCGGTCTCTCTGGACCGGGTGAGGAGGAACTCGTTCATTTGTCGATCGAGCTCGCTCGCCGCCGACACGTATGCGAGCAAGCTTGCTCCAACGACCATGAGGGCGACGACGCCCCCGATCACGAGCGTCAGACGCCAGCGAAGACTCACGGTTCGCGGATCGTGTAGCCGACGCCTCGCACGGTGTGGATGAGTCGTGGAAGGTCCGGGGACTCGGTCTTGCGTCGGAGGTAGCCGATGTAGACATCGAGCGACTTCGAGTTGGTCTCGAAGTCGAATCCCCAGATTCGCTCGTAGATCACTTCCCGAGTGAGCACGATGCCCGCGTTGTGCATGAGCAGGGCCAGCAACTCGAACTCGGTCTTGGTGAGTTCGATCGATTCGTCGCCTCGGGTGACCGAGCGGCGGTCGAGATCGAGGCGCAGGTCCGCGACCTCGAGCGTGGACGTGTCGCCCTCGACGACGGTGCCCCGTCTGACGAGCGCTCGGAGTCGTGCCAGCAGTTCTTCGAGGTCGAAGGGCTTCACCAGGTAGTCGTCCGCGCCGGCATCGAGTCCGGCGACTCGGTCGGCCACCTCGTGGCGGGCGGTCAACATGAGGACCGGCGTGCGGATGCCCTTCTCCCGGATTCGCCGGCAGGCGGCGAGGCCGTCGACGACGGGCATCATCACGTCGAGGACGATGACGTCGGGCTGTACACGGGTCAACAGATCGAGCGCGTCGCCGCCGTCGGTCGCCGTGTGGACCTGGTACCCCTCGAACCGCAACGCTCGTTCGAGCGAGTCGCGGACGCGCTGATCGTCCTCGGCGAGCAACAAGATGGGTCCGTCACCGGCAGCAGCCATGGACCAAAAGTAGAAGAGTCCGGACCGCAACGTGTGCGATCCGGACCCAACTTACGAAGCTCTTCATCTGCGAGCGCCCAAAGGGCGCGCCCAGCAACGAACCGGCTCTGCCGGTCGTTGCGAGCAAGGGCCTCAGGCAATCTGCGCATGAGCGCCCAAAGGGCGCGAACTCGCAGCGAAGATCAGCGCAGCTCGAACTCGATTCGGCGACTCGCCGCCTTGTCCTCGACGCCATCGACGAGAATCGGCTGCGTCTCGCCGAGTCCGACCGTGGTTAAGCGGCCGTCTTCGATGCCGTTGTCGACGAGGAACGTCTTGACGGCGTCGGCGCGGCGCTGCGACAGGTCGAGGTTGGCGGCGTCGTCGCCGTCGGTGTCCGTGTGGCCTTCGATCAGTGCTCGGGCCTCGGCGTTCTCGGTGAAGAAGGCGATGGCTTTCTGGAGCTCTGCCTGTCCGCTTGCGGTGATGTTGGCGGAGTTGACCTCGAACTCGATGTTCTCGAGGCCGATGACCTCGTTGACCGTCGGCGGCTGCAGCACGGTGTCGATGATGTGGACGATGCCGTTGTCGGCCTCGAAGTCGGTCGAGGTCACCTTGGCGGAGCCGTTCAGGAAGACCTCGCCGTCGACGACCGAGATGCTCAGCGGCAGTCCGGTGCGGGTCGGCACGACCTGACCGTTCAGCGCAACGACGTCTTCGGCCGTGACGACACCGTCGAGGAAGTGATAGCCAACGAGCGCGGCGGCTGCGTCCGGGTCGGCGGCGAGGCCGGCGAGGGCGTCCGGGCCGAGCTGGGCCAGGGCGGCGTCGCTCGGAGCGAACAGCGTCCGTTGAACCGGGTTGCCGTCGGCGTCTTCGATCGCCTCGAGGTCCTCTTGAAGGCCGAGCGCTCCACCGATGGTGACGAACTGGACCGCTTCACCGGATCCGACGAGTGCGTCCCACATGGTGACGGGCTCGGGTGCGGCTGCGGCGGTGGTGGTCGTCTCCGGTGCCTCGGTCGTCGTGGTCTCGGGCGCCTCGGTGGTCGTCGTCGGCGCCTCGGTCGTCTCGGGAGCCTCGGTGGTCGTCGGACCCGTGACGGTTGCGGCCGGGAGGTCGTCGCCGCTGCGGGCCACGACGGTGACGATCAGCAGGATGGCGGCGAGCACGCCGAGTACCAGCAGGAAATAGCCGTTGTCGTCTTCTTCGTCATCGAACATCGTTCCGGGGACCTCTCAGGGGAGCCGTTGATCGCACCGGAGTGTATCCGGGTCGACGGATCAATAACTGACTTGGCAGAACCCGTGATTGCAGTAGCCGTTCGGGTTCTTGTGGAGATACTGCTGGTGGTAGTCCTCGGCGTAGTAGAAGTCGCCTGCAGGAGCGATCTCGGTGCTGATTTCGCCGTGGCCTGACGAGTTCAGCTGCGCTTGGTAGCGAGCCTTCGACGCGATGGCCGCCTCGAGCTGGGCCTCGCTGTTCGTGTAGATCGCACTCCGATATTGCGTGCCGACGTCGTTGCCCTGACGATTGGGCGTGGTCGGGTCGTGATTCTCCCAGAAGATCCGAAAGAGCTCGTCGAGCTCGACGACCGACGGGTCAAACACGATGAGGACCGCTTCGGTGTGACCCGTCCTGCCACTGCAGGTCTCTTCATACGTCGGGTTCGGAGTGAACCCGCCGGCGTAACCGACCGCGGTCGTGTAAACGCCGTCGAGTTGCCAGAAGAACCGTTCGGCGCCCCAGAAACAGCCCATGCCCACGACGAGGGTGTCCATACCGTCCGGGAACGGCGGAGTCATCGACGTGCCGAGCACGATGTGTGCGTCGGCGACGGGCATGGACGCCTCTCGGCCCGCCAAAGCTTCGTCGGCGGCGATCATGACGGGTTCGGGGCGACGGAAGAACATGGTTCCACGCTAGGGCTCAGTCGGCCGCCGGCGCCGCCTGTTCACGCAAGACTCGCTTCAGAATTTTGCCGTTCGGGTTCTTCGGGAGCGGCGCGTCGTGCACGAAGACGTGTGCGGGCACCTTGAAGGCCGCCAACGATTCGCCGGCGAAGGTCCGGAGCTCTTCCGTGTCGAGGTCGGCCCCAGCGATCGGGAACACGGCAACGGCAACCTCTTCGCCGAGGCGTTCGTGGGGTACGCCGAACACGGCACACTCGTGGACGGCCGGATGCTTCGCGATCGCCGCTTCGACCTCCGCCGAACCGACGTTCTCGCCGCCTCGGATGACGACGTCCTTGGCCCGGTCGACGATGGACACGAAACCGTCCTCATCGATGATCGCCACGTCGCCCGTGTGGAACCAGCCCTCGGGATCGATGGCTTCGGCGGTGGCCTCGGGCTTGTTGTGGTACTCGACGAACACGTGCGGGCCTCGGATGCACAGCTCGCCGCGGTCCCCCGTCTCACAGGCGTTTCCGTCTTCGTCGATCACCTTCATCTCCGCGATCCGTGGCGGAACACCGGCCGAACCCGGCTTCTCGGCGTAGAAGATTCCGCCGTTCGCCGTTGCGATGCCACTCACCTCGCTGAGGCCGTAGCCCTGCGTGGCCGAGGCGTTCTCGACGGATGCGTTGACCTTGTCGACCATGTGGGGCGGATTGGGTGCGCCGCCACTGCCCATCGACTGCAGCGTCGAGGTGTCGCGGGTCGCAAAGTCGGGGTGGGCGAGCATGTCCATCGTCATGGTCGGCACACCGGTGAACGCCGTCACGCCCTCCCGCTCGATGAGCTCGAGTGCCTTCGCTGCGTCCCACTTGTACATCAGGACGAGCCGGCCGCCGGTCGCCGTGATCGGCAGCATCACACAGTGGCTTCCGGTGACGTGGAACAGCGGCACCGCGACGAGCATGACGGTCTGCGGTGCGGCCTCGGCTGCGGCGGCCGCGGCGAGCGGATCGCCACCCTGTGCCGACACCTCGGCCAAGCGCATGCCGAGGGTGAGCACGACCATGTTCATGTGGTTGGTGATCACGTTGCGCTGACTGTGGACGACACCCTTGGGGAACGCCGTGGTGCCCGACGTGTAGACCATGACCGCCCGGTCATCGGTACCACACGAGAGTTCTGGGACCGTCTCGGGACCGCTCAGGTCGTCCCAGGCGACCGTGCCGTCGCTCGGGTCCGAGCCGCGCACCAGAATCATCTTCATGTCGATGCCCGCGTCAGCGATGGCGCCGACCTGCGGGACGAGCGCGTCGTGGCGTTGCTGGTCGACGATCATGACCGACGAGCCGGAGTCGGTGATGCCGTAGGTCATCTCCTCGCCGTTCCAGAACGAGTTCATCTCGACGGCGGTGGCGCCGGCGACCTGGATCGCCCACCAGGCGAGCACCCACTCGGGGTAGTTGCGCATGGCGATTCCGACGCTGTCGCCCTCGCCAACCCCGAAGTCGTCGCGCAGGGCGTTGGCGACCTGAAGCACCCGGGCTCGGGCCTCGCCGTAGGTCATGCGCTCGTCCTCGTAGACCAGGTAGAGATCATCGTCGGAAGCCTTGATGGCGAACCACAGGTCTCGCACGTGGGCCGGAGCGTTGGCGTAACACGTGTAGGTCTGACCCCGAACCTCCTGTTCGTTCGTTTCGAACGGAAAACCCGGGCTCGAAAGAGCGTCGAAGATCGGCGTGATGTGTGCGACGGATGACATGTGTCAAGTGTCTCACGCGCAGCGATCAGCCGTCACCTCGATCGACGGGTCGATCGTCGTCAGCCACGTTTCGATCTGGGCTGCGCTCACGGCATAGCCCCTCGGTAGTCCCGAACGATTCTTCGAGTGGATCAGCCCGATCACATCCGTGTCGTTGACGAAGAGCGGGCTGCCAGAATCGCCTCGTTCGATCTCGGCGTTGACCCGAATGCCGGCGAAGCGGCTCTCCGTGTCGCGGAAGACACCGTCCCAGTTGACGGTGACGGGCGCATCGACGACGAATTCGATCTCGTTGATGAAGTGCTCTCCCGATCTCGAGCGGACACCGATCGCGACCCCGGCAGCGTCGGGAGTCGTGCGGTCGAGCTCGATTGGATCGAGGAGCCGGACGGGCGCGAACACTGCGTCATCAACCCGTAGAGCAGCAAGATCCAGATCCTGGTCGAACCCGACCAGCGTTGCGCGGCGCTCGGTGCCGTCGGGTTCGACGACGGCCAATGATTCTGGATCTCGACCCGTCACGATGTGGCCGCTCGTCACGATGAGGTTCGGCTCGACCGCGACACCCGACCCAAGTGACGGTGCTCCACATCCGAAGCCGAGTATCCGGACGATCGAGGCGGAGACGGCATCAGCCTGTGGGCGCGCGGTCTCGGTCACGTCGCCAGCACCAGAGCTGCAACTCACCGCGAGTACCGCGCCAAGAAGCAGGCCGATCAGGTGTCGTTGGGGCGTTCCCACCTTTTCGCGCACGATGCGGAGCGACTGTACCGGTGAGTGCGGCGTCGTGACCTGTCGGCCTTGCGCCCAGACCGGTCGAGGGGGACGAGTAGGGTGATCAACCGTGGCGAGAACCTGGACCCGAGCATGGCTGGCGACCGTCGTCGTCCTCATCGGTGCGGCTGCCATCGTCCGCAACCGCAACGCCACGCTGCTGCGCGTCGAAGAGCCGGTGATGGAATGGCTTCTCGACGGAACCGATACGAGCGGCTGGGCGCGCTTCTCATGGTTGGGCGGCGACGCGCTGACGTTCGGCGGACTCGTCGTGTTGGCACTGGTCGCGCTCTGGTTCAACCGGCGTGCTGCCATCGCACTGATCGGATCGATGATCTTCGGGCTGGCCGTCGCGTGGCTGGTTCGGGATCTCGTGGCCCGCGAGCGTCCCGTGGCCGCCGAGTCGACGTCCGGCTCGTTCCCGTCGATCGACCTCGTGCAAACCGGGGTGTTCTGGGGTCTCCTGGTGTTGGTGATCTGGTGGCTCGGTGCGCCCCGGATCGTGTGGCAGATCGTCAGCGAAGTCGGGATCGTCGCCACGATCCTGGTCGCGATCGGCCCGCTCGTTCGCGGCGAACACTGGCCGTCGGACGTCGTTGGTTCGGCGATCGTCATCGGGCTGACACTGATCGGGGCCGTCGTCCTCCTCGAAGACAACCCGCCGCTGCGGGGGTTCCCGCGGCCGTGGGCTCAGCGAGACCGAAGGATGTCGAGCGCCCCGTCGGCGTGAGTATTGGCGTTTGTCTCGGACGCAATCTTGCCGAGCAACACGGAGTCCTCCCCGATCACGAAGGTCGCCCGCTTTCCCGGAAGCGGACCAAAACGGTGCGTCCCGAATTGCTTGTGCACCGATCCGTCACGGTCGGACAACAGCGGGTAGTCGAGTGCATTCTCGAGTTTGAAGGCCTGTTGCTGATCCCACGGATCAGCGCTGATTCCCACTCGCTGAGCACCGAGTTCGGCGAACTCGCTGGCCAGGTCACGGAAATGACAGCTCTCCTTCGTTCAAAGCGGTGTGCCCGCCTTGGGGTAGAAGAAGAGCACGACAGGTCCGGCTTCGAGCAGTTCGCTCAACCGGACCGAGGCTCCTGTGTCGTCGACGGCGGTGAAGTCGTCGACGCGATCTCCGGTCTTCATGGTTCGCACCGTATCGGGTGTACGACCGGTCAGACGGCCCAGGGACGAGCCCGAAGCTCGACCGAGACCCGCGCCGTGTAGAGGCCTTCGTCGCCGATCGAGTTCGGTGCGTCGTGGCGTTCGAGCTCTTCGTGCATGACGGGTTCGCCGACGGCGCCGAGTCCGTCGGACATCGCCTCGAGATACGTCTCCGCAAGCCGACGGGCAGTCGCCCGGGCGCGTTCGATGGCCGCGGTCGGATCCGCCACCGGTTCGACACCCGCAGTAGAGACCACCCGAAACATCCCCGGACCATCGGTCGCGACCTCGGCGGAGGCGCGTGCGACGAGCGCTCCCATGGCGGCGCCGACGGCGTTTGCGACGGCGTGATCGTCTGCAAGCACGAGCGATGCGCCGAGTCGTCGGGCGACCTCGTCGTAGTAGACGGCCGCCGGTCCACCGACCGCAACAATCGGATCGCGAAGCGACAACGCTGCGCCCACGAGACCAAGGCGGGGCTCGGCCCGCGCCACGGCATCGAACACCGGATTGGCGAGGGAGTCGTCGGTCTCGGCCAGGTTCGCCGCCACGTCGAGAATCGTGCCGGCGCTGCGTCGAACCGTCTCCGACCACACCCGACGACAGAACTCCTCGGTCTCCAAACCCGTGTACCAGGCGAGGAGGTCGGCGGCCGCATGCGCCGTCTCGGCGTCCCAGTTGGCCTGGAGGCCGAGCACATGGGCGGCGTCTGAGGGCGTGAAGCCGGCGAGCTGCACCAGGCCGCGATCGTTGCAGGCCTGAAGCGCCCGACGTTCGACCGCACCTGCGGCCACGTCGGCCAGGGCGACGGGTTCGTGGGGATCCAGGCGTTCGAGCACCCGTCGTTCGACTCCGCTGACGGTGTCGGGGATCGAATCGAGCAGCGAGATGACGAACGCCGCGGCGACATCCCGGCTCGGCGGATCGCCGACTGCGGCACGCAAGGCCGCAGCGATGTGAGGCCGGTCCAGGCCGAGCAGGGCGACCGGAACCCGCCGCTGCGGGCCGACCGAGACATCGGCTCGATCGGTCCGAACCTCCGAGTCGCCGCCCAGACCTGTCGTCCGGACATCGATCGCCGCGACCATCGTCCGCCAGCCGCCGACGGACGCACCATCGGAGGCAAGGATCGGTCGGCCGCCGGAAAGCCGACCCACATCGGTCGTGGTTCCGCCGATGTCGGACAACACGAAGTCGTCAAGACCGGTCAGTACGCCAGCGCCCACGAGCGACGCGGCTGGCCCGGAAAGCACGGTCTCGATTGGACGCCGGGCGACCAGATCGGCGACAGCCAAAGACCCGTCACCGCGGGCAACCATCACGGGGGTGTCGATCCCGCGTGCGTCCAACGTGGCAGACACCGCCGCCACCAGGTCGGCGATCCGCGACAGCAAACGGGCGTTGAGCGCCGTGGTCAACGCACGCCGCGGGGCGTCCAGTGCTTCGGACAGCGAGGACGACACGGTGACGGGCAGGTCGGTCGAGGCAAGGACGAGATCCCTCGCTCGGTGCTCGTGGTCGGAGTTTCGGACGGCGAAGGCGCCGCAGATGGCCACCGCTGACACGGTGTCTCCATGGGCCGCGAGTGCCGCCGCCACCGCAGCCTCGTCGAGTCGGCTGCGCTCCTGGCCATGGTGATCGTGTCCGCCATCCACCGAGACGACCTCGACGTCACGGAAACTCGCCCGGATCCCCGAGCGCTCGATCATCTGCTCGTCGAAGCCAATGGTGATGACGAGGATCGGGCTCCCGTGCCCCTCGACGACGGCATTGGTCGCCAGCGTCGTCGACACCGATGTCAGCACGAGCGACGCCGGATCCACCCCGTCGACGACGGCGCCGATGGCATTGGAGACGCCAATCGCCAAATCGTGTCGTGTCGTCAGCGACTTCGCCGACGCTCGAACACCACCATCAGCGGACACCAGGACCGCGTCGGTGTAGGTGCCGCCGGTATCGACACCGAGGAGCAGACGTTCGTTCACGGCGCACCAGCGTGGCAGACTCGGCCGCCATGGGCGAAGCGCTGCGCAATCCGCGCCTGCAGGGATTCGGAACCACGATCTTCGCCGAGATGTCGGCGCTGGCAAACCGCACCGGTGCGGTGAATCTCGGTCAGGGCTTTCCGGACACCGACGGCCCTCGCGAGGTCGCAGAGATCGCCGCTCGCTGCGTGCTCGACGGACCCAACCAATACCCCCCGCTGCCAGGGCAGCCCGATCTTCGTCTTGCCGTCGCTGAACACCAGCAGCGGTTCCGGGGACTCGCGTGGGATCCGGACACCGAAGTCCTGATCACTGCAGGCGCGACCGAAGCGATCGCCGCGTCGATGCTGGCGCTCTGCGACCACGGCGACGAAGTCGTGGTCTTCGAGCCGACCTACGACTCGTACATGGCATCGATCGCGATGGCCGGAGCGGTGGCCAAGCCCGTACTGCTCGCCGCCCCGGACCATGCCCTCGACGTCGACGCCTTCCGATCGGCGATCACGGATCGCACTCGCGTCATCCTGCTCAACACGCCACACAACCCGACCGGCAAGGTCTTCACCGCCGACGAACTCGCCGTGATCGCCGACGAGGCGATCGAGCACGACCTGATCGTGGTTGCCGACGAGGTCTACGAGCACATGGTGTTCGACCATCCCCATGTCTCGATCGCCGGTTTCGACGGCATGCGTGACCGGACGATCAGCATTGGCTCCGCGGGAAAGAGCTTCTCGTTCACCGGCTGGAAGGTGGGCTGGCTGACCGCGGCCGCGCCGCTCCGAAGCGCCGTGATGACGGCCAAACAGTTCCTCACGTTCGTCAATGCCGGGCCTCTTCAACCTGCAGTTGCGGCGGGCCTGCGACTCTCCGACGCCTACTTCACGGGCCTCCGTGACGATCTGCTCGCTAAACGGGACCGGCTCGAGCGCGGCCTGACCGACGCAGGTCTCGACTGCCTTCGGTGCGAAGGCACCTATTTCCTCACCGTCGACATCCGCTCGTGGGCGACCGAACACGATCTCCCGGTCAGCTCGATCGAGTTCTGCCTGGCCCTCCCCGAACGCGCTGGGGTCGTCGCAGTGCCGAGCGAGGTCTTCTATGCGACGGCCGAAGCCGGGCGGCATCTCGCCCGATTCGCGTTCTGCAAGCAGGACGCCGTGCTCGACGACGCAATTGCCCGGATTCAGGCGGTCTGACTTTCAGGCGCTTCGACGTCGGCGACGACGGCGCTCTCCGGTCGGTGCATCGTCTCGGGGCGGCGGCCCCGGAGCAACGAGATCGAGCGGTTCGATCGTGCCGTCAATGACTCCACGCATGTAGGCGAGGTGCTCCGTCGACGTCCCACAGCAGCCGCCAATGATCTGCACGCCAAGGTCCATCATGCGTCGCACGTGGGCGCCCATGATCTCGGGCGACCCGTTGTAACTGAGTTCCTCGCCCCGGAATTCAGGAATACCCGCGTTCGCCTTGACGATGACCGGAACGTCGCCTGCCCCAGCGACGATCTGGGCCACGGCCGCCTCGGTCTCCGCCACATTGTTGCCGCAGTTGGCGCCAACAGCGGCAACGCCGAGTTCGGTGAGGCGAGCCGCTGCGTCGGCGCCGGACACGCCCATCATCGTCCGTCCCGCGGTGTCGAAGCTCATCGTCGCGGCGATGGGAAGGTCGGTTGCGTCCTGAGCACCCGCGACGGCCGCGGCGACCTCGTCCAAGCTCGACATGGTTTCGATCCACAGCATGTCCGCTCCGCCTTCAGCCAGACCTTCAGCCTGCTCAGCGAATGCGGTGCGCGCCGTTTCTGGAGTCATCGATCCCATCGGCTCGAGAAGCTCCCCAGACGGACCAATCGAGCCCGCAACGACGACGCGTCGGTCAGCTCGATCCGCAGCATTGCGACCGCACTCCGCAGCCGCACGATTCAGCTCGACAACCCGATCGTCGAGGCGATGCAGCTTGAGCCGGAACGACGTGCCCCCAAACGAATTCGTGAGGATGATGTCGGATCCGGCGGCGATGTAGCCCTCGTGCACGTCGATGACGCGCTCGGGCATGTCGACGTTCCACATCTCGGGCGGATCGCCCGCCGTGAGGCCACGAGCAAACAACTCGGTCCCCATCGCGCCATCGATGAGGAGCGTTGATCGTTGGGTGATGAGTTCGTCGAGAACCGTCATGACGACAGTCTCGCGGCGGTTTCTACGAATACCGACCAATGACGGAGAACAAGATGTCGACAACGGTGTCGACCTCCGGCCCCTCGTCTGAGGTCAAGGCCGTGGCTGCCTCCGCCTCGGTCAATGCGCCAGACACTTCGACGACGAACTCGTCACAGGCGGGATCGAGGTTGTCCGGGCTAATGACGTCGGCCGCCACGATTTCGCAGATCTGTCGGATCTCGTCGAACACCGACAGGTCCTCGCGGCCACAGGTGGAGATCTGTTGTCCCGGCGTCTCGTCGTCGATCAGCACGCGGTGCACGGCGTCGACCACACACTCGTTGCTCGGGTAGACGGTGTGGGAGGCATGGTCGGCGACGAGGAGATACCCATTTGAAAGGGTCTCCAGCGCAAGCTCCTCGGACTCGGCGAACGGCGTCGCCGGATCGCTCGGATTGCCGATGACCAGAACCGGCACGCCGCCGCCGTCGAGGCGGCCCTCGAAGGGCGCCACGTCATCGAAGTAGAACGGGCAGATCCCCGGCAGGCCGTCGATGTCGGCGAGCAGCGGCACCTGCTCACGTGCCGCGTCGTCGAAGGCCTGTTGCTCAGAAAGCACCGTGTCGAGATCGACATCACCGCGCAACAACGCGCCATCGACGCACACTTGGTGCGTCGTGAACCGGGCATCACGGGGATCGCCGGGGTCGTACTGGAAGAGCGACGCGTCGGCGAGCAGCGATGGATCGTCGTTCTCGACGAGCTGGAAGAGACCCTCGTACAGCAGCGGCCATTGCGCTTCTGCGTACAGGTTGCTCGCAATGCCAAAGGCGCCCGCGTCAGGGTTGCCGACCGCGTCGCCGACGAGGTCGAGCTTGGGGATGGCGCTCAGGTAGTAGGCCTCGGGGTCGCCGTCGTTCCAGATCGGGCACGAGGAATCACAGGCCGAGAGCGCCCGGCCGAGAATCTCATTGAAGCCGCGGGCTTGCTCGAGCGACGCGTCGATGCGCTCTTCGGTGGTCGAGTTGGGATCTTGGGGATTGTCGGCACCGTCGACGACCATGGCGCGCACGGAGTCCGGGAACAAGGTGGCGAACCACGTCCCGACCGTCGACCCATACGAGAAGCCGAGGTAGCTGATCTGGTCCTCGCCGAGCGCGATCCGAATCGCGTCCATGTCGCGTGCCACATCGTCAGTACCGACGCGAAAGGCTGCGTCACCCATCGACTCGGCGCACAATTCGACCGCCGCCTGGCCGAGTGCGATCTCCTCGTCGGTGTCGTAGAACTCGTCGACGCCCTCCAGGAGCTCGAGCTGTTCGCCTCGGGCTCCGCAGGCAAAACCCGGTCCCGAGTCGCCAACGCCGCGGGGGTCGAAGCCGATGATGTCGAAGGCGTCGGTGAGCGCTTGAGGAAACACGCCGAAGGCGAAAAGATCGGCGAACTCGATTCCCGACCCACCCGGTCCACCGGGGTTGACGAGCAGCACGCCGATTCGAGCATCGGGGTCACCGGCCGGCACCCGATTGAACGCAAGCGAAATCGTGTCACCAGCCGGGTCCGCCCAGTCGACCGGCACATCGATGGACGTGCATTCGGCCGCACCGCAGGGGGCCCACTCGAGCGCTGGGGCGACGAACGTCGACTGCGGGGCGACGGTCGTGGTCGCCTCCGTGGTCGTGGTTGCCTCGGTCGTCGTGGTCTCCACCACGGTGGTCGTCGATTCGGCAGCCGTCGTCTCCGGAGCCTCGCTGCCCGTCGAATCGTCGCCACCCGTGCATGCGGCGGCGAACACGGCGAACCCGAGGCACAGAATGATCAATCGAGAAAGGGACATGTCACTCACCTTGTGGGGGTAGGGCGTTGCGGGAGAAGAACTCCCAGGCGATTGCGGTCGCATCGATTTCATCGGTCGTTCGACCCAGCGTTGTGATGGCTGCCGAAATTGCCGACCCGGGCCAGGTGTGGCCGCCATCGTCGATCGTGTAGAAGGCGACTTCGACACCGTCGGTACAGCCGGGATACTCGGTACGGGTCACGTTCTCGGTGAGCGGCTCCTCAACGCCAGCGCCACAACCGAAGTCCGCGGCGAATTCGGCGAACTCGTGCGGCATCACCTGTTCGAAGAACGCACCGCCACCATCAGCGCCGGCGAGCGTCGATTCGCCGCCCCCGTCGTAGGGCACCGTCGTGTCTGCTCGACCGTGGAACGCCAGGTACGGGACAGGGCGCTCCGGTCGGCACGAGTCAGCGTGGGTGACGCCAGCGACCGAAACGGCCGCAGCGATTCGGTCGGCGAGGTCGCAGACGAGCGTCGACGTCAGAAACGCCCCATTCGACATTCCGGTTGCATAGATCCGGCCCTGGTCGATGCACACGCGCTCGGCGAGCTCGGCGAGGAGATCGATCACGAAGGCAACGTCGTCGCGTGCGTCGGTGTCGAACTGCGGGAGTTCCCACGAGTTGCGGTCATCGGGGGGGAGCACGGTTCCGGTCGGGTGCACTGCCACGAAGCCCTCTTGTTCGGCGAGGGCGGCAAACCCGCTGAACACCGCCTGTTGGGCGCCGTTGCTGCCAATCCCATGGAAGTCGAGCACGACCGGCGTCGGCGAACCGTCGTAGGTGCTCGGCACCGTCCACTGCCACTGGTACTCGACACCGTTCGACACGAGTCCGGCCGTCTGCAGCCCGACTGGCGACGACCGTCCGGTCTCGCAGGCATTGCGGCGCGCAGCCGCGGTGTCCGTCGTCGCGGGCCGCTCGACTGAGGTGGTCGATCCTTCGGCCACTCCAGCAGATTCTGTCGTCGTCGGCGATGTCGAGGCGCCGTCCTCGACATCGATGGTGGCCGTGGTCGTGTCGGCCTCGGCGGGACGACCAGACGATTCGGGCTCGGTCGACGAGCTGCATCCAGACGCGACGACACCGGCCGCAAGCACCGCCGCAACGAGACGTCTCATCGCAGCGAATGCTATGCGGCCGGTCGGGTCTGGTCGGGTCACTCGAGGTCGAGGACGATGACGAGTCCCGTGACGAGCAGAGGGAGGACGAGCAGCAGGTCGATCATGCGCTCGTCACTCAGGGCCGCTCGACGACGATCTCGCCGATACTCAGATCCAGTTCGAGTTCGAGCACGGCGTCGTCGTCGCTGAAGATCCGATCTGCCCCGACGCCGTTCGATTCAGCGCCGAACACTTCGACGGCACCCAGGCGGGACTCGGCGTCGATGTCGACGCTGAGGTCGTCGGGGACGATGACCTGGATCTTGCCGGCATCGAGTTCGATGCGTGAGCTCACGACCCCGTCGACGAAGTCCGAATCGTCGAGCGCCGTCAGGTTGAGGATGAGTTCGCCGTCCTCGGCGTCGTAGTTGGTCGGGATGTCACCCGGCGATTCGGGGACCCACGTCACCTGGTTGTCGCTGTCGAAGTCGAAGTCGACCTCACCCTCCGACACCGCCCAGAAGAAGGCGATCGGAATGGCGATGAAGGCGAGCAGAACCAGACCGAGGATCCCGAAGAGAATCCCAAACAGCAGACGGCGACTCCGAGGCTTGGGGGGAACCGGTGCGCCGACGGGGCCGGCGGGTCCTTCGGGTCCCGAGCCGCCGCCCGACCAGTCCACCCCGTCACCGAACCCCGATGCGGGTGCGTCCTGTGGGGTCACCGATGCGGTCGGGCCTGCGGCGGGAGGCGCCGGCGACGCGCCCGACGCTGCAGCGGCCATCGCTGGCGCAGTCTGCGAACGGGGTTCTTGCATGAGCAGCCAGACACCGCCACCGACGAGGGCCAACGGGACGAGAATCGCTCCGACCTCGCCGCCCCCAGCCAGCAGGACGATCAGTGCCGCGAGAACCACGAACCCCACACCGAGATCCCGGCTCGAGAAGCGATCGCCGACTGCCATGTTGCGTCGCGTCGGCGGCCAGTAGGTGGCCCGCGGGATGATCAGCCAGGCGAGCAGATAGAGCAGGACTGCGCTGCCGGCCGAGATGATGAACGCGGCGACAAAGCCGAGGCGAGTGAGGGCGACGTCCCACCCGTACCGATGGGCAATGCCAGAGGCGACGCCGCCGAGGCGGGCGTACGGATCGCGAACCAAACCGGGGTAGGGCGCAGCGGTCGTGTTGGCGCCGGGCGGCGGCGGGGGCGTCTCCGAGGACGGCGGCACCGTTTCGGCCTCCGGACCGGCGACCTCGTCGCTGACGTCGTCAGTGGCATCTTCGGGCAGGTCGGCTTCACCGAGGGGATCGGCGATTCGGGCCGCTTCGTCAAGCAGCTCGTCGCCGTCAACGGGGGTCTCTTCTGGGTCGTGGTTGTCGTTCGAGATGTTCATGATCTCAGCATGTTTCGTCGGGGATCCGCCGGAAATCAGGATCTGCCCGTATCGCTCCCGGATTCGCCGCGCGGGTCTCAGGGTCCCCTCAGGGTGGACCCTGATGGGTACGACACTCGCCAGCTGCGACACTTGGAGCTGTGATCCCGACCGCCGCCCAACGCGCCAAATGGCAGATGCCCCGCATCGACCGCAGTGATCGCGTGCTGGGAGGCGTTGCGGCGGCGATCGCGGTCGAGATCGGTGTCCAGCCCCTGATCATGCGCACGCTCTTCTTGGTGCTGGCGATCGCCGGCGGCTGGGGCCTGGTCCTGTACGCACTCGCCTGGGCCTTCATCGCCATCGCGAGTCCGACCCGGATCAGTCCGTACACGCCAGTGCCGAAGGGGGCAACACCCACCCACCGCCATCTGGCCGTGCTCGTCATTGCGACCGGCCTCTTGATCATCTTCGCCCGCCTCAGCTCCGACGTCTTCGCCGGGATCGTGTGGCCAGTCGGATTCGTCTCGACCGGAGCGCTCATCGCCTGGTCACGTGGTCAGGCCGAGCCCGAGGGCCTGTCCGTCGTCGCTCGAGTCGTCGCAGGCCTCACGGTCGCCGTTGGCGGCCTCATCGCCTTCGCCGCGCTGCAGTTCAACCTCGTCGACACGCTGATCGCCCTGGTCTTCGGCTTGGCGCTCGTCGCTGGCGTCGCCATCGTGGCGGCGCCGTCGGTGATCCGCCTGGCGCGAGACCTCGACAGCGAACGCCAGGACCGGGTGCGGACCGACGAACGGGCCCGGATTTCGGCGCACCTCCACGATTCGGTGCTGCAGACGCTCAGCCTGATCCAGCGCCACGTCGACGACCCCGTTCGGACCGCACAGCTCGCCCGCCAACAAGAGCGCGAGCTGCGCAACTGGCTGTATGGGCCGGGACCGAGCCGCGCCGACACCGTGCGGCTCCAAGAGGGTCTCGAGGCCATGGCGACCCGGGTCGAACAGTCCCACGGCATCAAAATCGACGTCGTTGCCGTCGGCGATTCCGCCGCGTTTCCTCGAGCCACCCTCACTCCCCTCCTCGAGGCTGCAGGTGAGGCCATGACCAACGCCGCCAAGCACGCCGGGGTCGATCGGATCGACGTCTATGCCGAGCATCGGGCCTCACAGGTGGAGGTCTTCGTCCGCGACACCGGCGCGGGCTTCGACCCCGACGCCGTCGTTGGGGACCGCCGGGGCCTGAGCGAATCGATCATCGGCAGGATGCATCGAGCCGGCGGATCTGCGACGGTGTTCTCCTCGCCCGAGTCGGGCACCGAGATCGAGCTCGTGCTCCCGATCGAGATGAATGGAGTGTCCTCATGACTCGCGTCGCACTGATCGACGACCACGCCCTGGTCCGGGCCGGCGTGCGCGCCGAACTCGAAGCGGCCTTTCGCATCGTCGGCGAAGCCGGCGACGTCCCGGACGCCATCGACCTCATCGTTCGCGAGAAACCGGACGTCGTCGTCTGCGATGTCCACCTTCCGTCCGGGACTGCGGCCGACGTCATCGCCGGCGCCGTCGCACGTGGCGTGACCACTGTCTTCTTGGCGCTTTCGGTCTCCGACGCGGCCGAAGACGTGATCGCCGTCATCCGCGCCGGCGCTCGCGGGTACATCACCAAAGCGACCGACGGTGCTGGGCTCATCGACGCCGTGCAGCGAGTCGCCGGCGGCGACGCCGTGTTCTCACCACGGCTCGCGGGTTTCGTGCTCGATGCCTTCTCGACCGACCTCGCCACGCCCGAGGCCGATCCCGAACTCGACCAGCTCACCGCCAGAGAGCAGGAGGTGATGCGGCTGCTCGCGCGGGGCTATGCGTACAAAGAGATCGCTCGACGGCTCACAATTTCGATCAAGACCGTCGAGTCCCACGCATCCGCCGTCCTCCGCAAGCTGCAGCTGTCCAACCGAAACGAGTTGACGAGGTGGGCGGCCGACCGCCGCATCCTGTAGGACTCACGTCATGACGTGGTCCGATTGGCTTCCCGCTGCGGCCGTCGTGGTGATCACGGTGGCGGCCATCCTGCTCGCCCGGCTGATCATCGGCCGGTCGTCGCGCTACAACGCAAGCGACCGTCGCTTCCGCACACAGATCATCTCGATTGCCATTGCGCTCGTCGGTCTCTTGGCCGTCATCTTCGTGCTGCCCGAAGGCAGCGATTCCGATCTCGCCTTCAGCGTGCTCGGTTTGGTCGTCACCGGCGCCCTCGCGATCTCCTCTCAGTCGATCATCGCCAACGCGATGGCCGGTCTGATGCTTCGATCCGTATCGAGCTTCCGGCCCGGCGACTTCATCGAGGTGGGTGACCGTATGGGCCGGGTCACTGAGCTCGGCTTGTTCCACACCGAGATCCAGACGTCTGACCGCGACCTCGTGACCATCCCGAATTCGGTGATGATGAATCAGCCGCTCCGAGTCGTGCACAGCTCCGGCACGATCGTCTCGGCCACCGTGTCACTCGGCTACGACGTGAGCCGCCACGTTCTCGAACCGCTCTTCATCGCCGCGGGCAAGAGCGCGTCGCTCGTCGATCCGTTCGTCCAGGTACTCGAGCTGGGCGACCATTCGGTCGTGTATCGGGTGGCGGGCTTTCTCGAGGATCCGCGATCGATGCTCGCGGCCCGATCGCGATTGCGCGGCGCCATCCTCGACGTACTCTCCGACGAAGGCATCGAGATCTTGTCGCCGACCTACATCGCTCGCCGATCGGTCTCGAATGCGCCGTTGTTGCCCGACGCCTCCGACGCCTCCGACGACGAGCAATGGCGACCATCGGCCGAGCACCGGGTCTTCGACAAGGCCGAGCGCGCCGGACAGCTCGAGACGGCACGATCGGATCTCGGCGACGCGGTGGAGAACCTCGAGATCCTGAAGCTCGAGCTCGGTCATGCCGCTGCCGACGAACGTGAGCGTGTCGAGGCTGCAATCACCCGTCAAGAAGCCCGCATCGACCGCCTCGAACAACGAATCGCACGCCTGTCCACCGAACTCGACACCTGATCGGGTCTCCATCGGGGTCAAGTCTTTCCAATCGACAACTGGCGGCCCCAAACACCGCTGTCACCTCCCCCTCGTAGTCTCCGACGCACTTCCCCCAACCATTCATCTCAAAGGGGAAGCCCGTGGCTCGTCCACTCCGCCTCGACGAATCCGGTGCCTGGCACCACGTGTTCAATCGTGGTCAACGCAAAGAACCGATCTACGCCACTGATCACGATCGCCGGACGTTCTTACGACTCTGTTCTGAAGTCGACGACCGATTCGGCTTGGAGATCACTTCGTACTGTCTGCTCGACAATCATTACCACCTGCTCGTCCACAGCCGAGACGGACGACTGGCCGATGCAATGAGGCATATCGACGGCGTGTACACCCAGATCTACAATCGTCGTCACGGCCACGACGGCGCGCTGTTCCGGGGACGTTATGGCTCCACGCTTGTCCAGGCGGAGGCCTATCTCACCCGTCTCCTCATCTACATCCATCGCAACCCTGTGGAAGCCGGTCTCGTCGCCGAGCCGACGCTGTATCGATGGTCGAGCCATCGGGCGCTGACGGGTCGGGCCCCGCTTCCGCCGTGGTTGAGTACCCGCGCGTTGGCCGTCGCCGATCTGGAGCCTCAGCGTTTGGAGAGTCTCGCGGCATCGTTGCCGCACGACGCTCAACTTCACGAACGTCTCAACACACCGAAGCTTGCCGCCCTTGGGACGGATGACTGGGTGGCGAACATCGAGAGCAGGCGACGCAGCGACCATGATCGGGTGGCGCCTCCACGAGACACGAGCGTCGAGACGATCCTGTCCACCGTCGCCAACCACGTTGGCTGTGCTGCCAGCGAGCTGACCACCGGTGGGCGGGGCATCTCCAATCCCCACCGTCGCCTGGCGATGTGGCTGACCTACCGCCATTCCGGGCTCTCGCATCGCGAGATCGGCCATCACTTCGGACTTCAGCCGGGAGGAGTCGCCGTCACGCTGGCGCGCCTTCGAGCCGATCCACCCGATGTCCCGAAGGCGATCGAGATGTCGATTGGAAAGACTTGACCCCAGAAGGGGCCGCTACTGGCTGTTCCAGCTGTCGCGGCAGGCGTCGGCGGTGGTGCGGCGGGTCTTCCAGCCCAGTTGCTCGTTGGCGAGGCGTGGGTCGGCGACGCACTCGGCGATGTCACCGGCGCGCCGTCCGACGATCTCGTAGTTGATGGCAAAGCCCGTCGCCTCCTCGACTGCGGCGATCAGCTCGAGCACGCTCGTGCCACGACCTTGGCCAAGGTTGAAGACCTGGTAGCCGGAGCCGTCCGTCATCTGTTCGAGCGCGGCCACGTGTCCTTCGACGAGGTCCATCACGTGGATGTAGTCGCGTACGCCGGTGCCGTCGATGGTCGGCCAGTCGTTGCCGTAGACCAGTACCTTCTCGCGTCGCCCGGCGGCCACGTCCATCACCATTGGCATCAGGTTGTTCGGCTTGCCGATCGGCGACTCCGCGATCCGGCCGCTCTCGTGGGCACCGATCGGGTTGAAGTACCGGAGCGAAGTGATTTGCCACCGATCATCAGACGCCGCAACGTCTTCGATGATCATCTCGATCATCTCCTTGGTACGGCCGTAGGGACTCGCCGCACCGATTGCGGCGGTCTCGGGGATCGGGTTCGATTCGGGGTCGCCGTACACGGTCGCTGACGACGAGAACACGAACTTCCAGACGTCGCAGGTTCGCATGGCGGCGAGCGTCGCAATCGCAGATTCGAGATTGTTGCCGTAGTAATCGAGCGGCTTCTCGACCGACTCCCCGACCGCCTTGAGCGCCGCCATGTGGATCACGGCGGTGACGGCGTTCTCTCGGATCGTGTGCTCGACGAGCTTCTCGTCGGTGGCGTCACCTTCCACGAACACGATCGGATGGCCGGTGAGATCCTCGACCTCCGCCAATGCGCCCGGCCGCGAATTGATCAGGTTGTCGATGACGACCACGCGATGCCCAGCCTCGAGCAGGGCGAGGGCCGTGTGGCTGCCGATGTAGCCGGCTCCGCCGGTCACGAGGACGGTCTCGGTCATTGCACACTCCTGGGACTCGTGTCCGCTTCCATCGGCGGCGGCTGGCACGCCGTGAACGTTAGGGTCCTCGACGTGTCCATCGTTGTCTGCATTCTTGCGTCCGGTTCTCCACGACGCTCGGCGCTGCTCCGCCAGATCGGGATCGAGCCGACGATCCGTCCTGCCGACATCGACGAAACGCCACGGCCGAACGAAGCTCCGGCCGTCTATGTCGAGCGTCTCGCCCGGGAGAAGGCCGCCGTCGGTGCCTGCGAACCGGGCGCCGTCGTGATCGCCGCGGACACGACCGTCACGATCGATGGGGAAATTCTGGGAAAGCCAGAATCGGCGGGCGACGCGGTTGCCATGCTGACCAGACTCTCCGGACGGCACCACCATGTGCTCACGGGCATCGCCGTGCGAACCACAGATCGGACGGTCTCCGCAGTCGAGTCGACCGTCGTGCACTTTGGCGACATCGACGAGCGGGACATGTCGTGGTACGTCGAGAGCGGAGAACCACTGGACAAGGCCGGCGCGTATGGCCTGCAGGGTGGCGGTGGCGCCTTCGCCGTGGGCATCGACGGCAGCCCGGACAATGTCACCGGCCTACCTCGGCATCGGTTGGCCCACCTACTCGCCGAGGTTGGACTCACCTGGAGCGACCTGCGGAGCTGAGGCCGGGATCTGCCACACTGGAACCATCGCGCCCCCATGAGATCCACAGCCGATGACTGACGACATCCCCGCTCCGCAACCCCCACCTCCGCGTCACGGCCGCGGCGCTCCTGCTGCGCAGTCGGCCGATCACGTTCTGGCGCTCGGACCGCGGGCTCGAGACATCTTCGGCCTGACCTTTCGGCTGATCCAGCGAGCGTGGAAAGAGACCCTTGTCGTCGGCGGAGCCCTGCTCGTGTTTCAGCTCCTCACGACGTGGCTCTTCTATCGCGGTCTCGACGACGCGTTCAGGGGTCGACTCGCCGAGTTTCTCGAGCAACTCGAAGCTGGTGAATTCGTCGAGCCTGACCTTCACCTTCCCCGCTCCGCAATCGTCAGGTTCATCGCGTCCGCCGTTCTCGGATTCGCGAGCTTCTGTGTCTTCCACACCGCCTGGCTACGACAGTTCATGTCTGCCAGAAATGGGCGTCGCTTGACCCCCGGTGCAGCCATCCGAGACGCGGCGAGGCTCGCCCCACGAGTGGCCGGGAACTGGCTACTCGCGGCAGCTCCGTTCGCGGCGATGCTCGGCCTCTTGATCCTCAGCATCGTCGGCGCGCCCGCGCTGGCGATTCTCGCCCTTCCCTTGATGATTGTCACCGTGTTCGTGGCCGTGCTCGTCGTCAACATGGTTCTTGGCGCAGCATCGATCAGCCCACGGTCGCGTTCGGCGGCGCGCCATGGCTGGCAACTCGTTCGCCAAAGGCCGTCTCATGCGGCAAAACTCGAGCTCGTCGCGATTCTCGCAACGATGCTCGTCGGCGTGGGCGCAAGCGCCTTCAACCAAATCGGAATCCTCGTCGGTGGAATTGCGGGGTCGATGGCCCTCTCGAGCGTCGGCACCGTTCTGCAACTTGGAGCCCAGGCAGCCGCGTTGTCGGCGATGTACGTCTCGCTCGATGGCGAGGTCGACCAGAACCTGACCCGTCCAGCTTGACCAGCTTCTGCGGAGCTGAGGCCGGGATCCGCCACACTGGAGCGGTGACTGTGACCGCCCACTGCACCGACGCCGCGACCGCGCCGGTCGCCCAGACCGTTCGGATCGGTCGAATGACCGTCTCCCCGCCGGTCGTGCTCGCGCCCATGGCCGGCGTCACGACTGCGCCGTACCGGACCCTGTGTCGGCGATTCGGCAACGAGATGGCCTTCGATGACGCGTCGACGCCTCCCGGCGACGCCACCAACGCCGTCGGCGGCCTCTACGTCAATCAGATGATCACCGCTCGTGCCCTCATCGAAGGGCACCGCAAGATGCTCCACACGGCGGAGTTCTCGAGCGACGAGGCGCCACGAAGCATTCAGCTCTACGGAACCAACCCGCGCTGGATCGGTGAGGCCGTCAAGATGTTGGTCGGCGAGGGTCGGGTCGACCACATCGACATGAACCTCGGCTGCCCAGTGCCGAAGGTGACCCGTCACGGCGGTGGTAGCGCACTCCCCTGGCGTCAGGCGCTGCTCCGAGACATCGTGCGGGCGATGGTCTCGAACGCCGAGGGCATCCCGATCACCCTGAAGTTCAGGATCGGGATCGACGACGATCACGTCACCATGCTCGACACGGGTCGTATCGCCGAGGACGAAGGCTGCTCGGCGATCGCCCTCCACGCCCGCACGGCCGAACAGGCCTATTCGGGGACGGCGCGGTGGGAGGCGATCGGCGAGCTCAAGGCCCACGTTGGGTCGATCCCTGTCTTCGGAAACGGCGACGTCTGGGAGACGTCGGACGCAATCGAGATGATGTCGCAGACCGACTGCGACGGCGTGGTGATCGGCCGCGGCTGTCTCGGCCGGCCCTGGCTCTTCAGAGAACTCACCCAAGGTCTCGCCGGTCGCCCGATCGACTCGGCGCCGACCTTGCACGAAGTGTCGGCAATCATGCTCGAGCACCTCGATCTGCTCATTGGCTGGCTCGGCGAGGACCGGGGCGTGCGTGACTTCCGCAAGCACACCGGCTGGTACCTCAAAGGCTTTGCGGTCGGGTCGTCGTTTCGCCAACAGATGAACCAGATGGCCACTCGACAGGACCTGATCGACGGACTTGCGACGCTCCCCGACGAGGCGTTTCCCCTCGATGCGGCCCGAATGGTCCGCGGTCACAGTCACGGCCCGAAGCGCGTCGTGCTCCCTCACCGCTGGCTCGAGACCCGTGACGATCCGACGCCTCCCGACGAGGGCGCAGGTGCGTGGACTTCGGGCGGCTGAACGTGCCTCGCAACATCGACCCCTTCTACGTCATGGAGGTGGTGGCGGCCGCCAACGAGCTCGAACGCAGCGGCAGCGCGGTCTTCCACCTCGAGGTTGGCCAGCCCTCCACGGGGGCGCCGTCGGGCGCCATCGCCCGGGCACACGACGTCCTCGACACCGACGTCCTGGGATACACAGTGAGCCGAGGCATCCCCGAACTCCCCATCGGAATCGCCGATCACCTCCACTCGTGGTACGGGCTCACCGTCGATCCGGGTCGTATTGCCATCACCCAGGGAGCCTCGGGTGCGTTCGTTCTCGCCCTCCTCGCGGCGTTCGAGCCCCGAGCACGAGTTGGCGTGACCGTTCCCGGTTATCCCTGCTACCGCAACATGTTGAACGCGCTCGACCTCGAATACGTTCCCATCCGGGTCGATGCAAGCAGCCGATTTCAACCCACGGTCTCGCACCTCGAGGCCGCCGGTCGCCTCGACGGGGTCATCGTGGCCTCGCCATCAAACCCCACCGGCACGGTGCTCGCGCCAGACGATCTCGCCGCGCTCGTGCGGTGGTGCGACGAGCACGACTGCCGCTTCATCTCCGACGAGATCTATCACGGCCTCGTCTACGGAGGAGCGGCGTCAAACACCGCCTCGGCGTTGAGCGACCGAGCGATCGTCATCAACAGCTTCAGCAAGTACTTCTCGATGACGGGTTGGCGGATCGGATGGGCGGTGCTCCCTGACGATCTCGTCGACCGCTTCGACCGGCTCGCCCAGAACCTCGTGATCTGCCCACCGGCCATCTCCCAACACGTCGCGCTCGCTGCGCTGAAGTGCAACGACGAACTCGACGCGCACGTCGCTCGCTACGCCTCCAATCGGGAGATCCTGCTCGAGGGCCTGCCGAAGGCGGGTATCACCGAGCTCGCTCCCGCCGACGGCGCGTTCTACATCTGGGGACGCACCGACCATCTCGCAGCCGACTCGAAACATCTGGCGGCGGAGTGGCTCCGAGAATGCGGCGTCGCCACGACTCCCGGAATCGACTTCGACCCCGAGGACGGCCACCGGTGGATGCGCTTCAGCTTCTGCGGCACTCCCGAGACCATGCACGGCGCCATCGACGCTCTCGCCACGTGGCGCATGCGGTCTCTCTCTGCGTAACCCACTAAGGTCCTGCCGACGAGCAGCGGGACTTGGAGACGACGCATGCCAACAGCAAAAGAACTCGAGGCGGTTCTCGCGAGGACGCCCCTCTTCGGACAAACGTCGAAGAAGCAGCGAGCGAAGATCGTCCAAGCTGGCCGAACGCTCAGCTGGAAGTCCGGGAAGGTCGTCGTCGAGCAGGGTTCGCGGGCTGCAGCCTTCTACGTGATCCTCGACGGCACGGCCGAAGTCAGCCGCGGCGGCGCACCGATCAATCGACTCCGCGAGGGAGACTTCTTCGGTGAGGTGGCGCTGCTGTCCGGCGGTGACCGCACCGCAACCGTCACGGCCACGAGCGACATCGAAGTCTTTGCACTCGGACGGCCAGCGTTTCGATCGCTCGTTCAGAGCGACTCGGATCTGGCTCTCGAGATCCTGAAGGCGCTCGCGGACCGGGTGGACAACAACTTCTGACGATCCGCGATCGCCTACTGAGGCAGGGCGCTATCCGAAGTCGGGGCGGCGCTTGTTCAGGAAGGCGTCGATCCCTTCGATCGCTTCGGGGTGCCGAGATTGGGTACTGATCGCAAATGCCTCGCGCTCCATGGCCGCCTCCAGGCTTGAGCTCGCGCCGTCGATCAGTAGCCGTTTCGCCGCCCCGAACGCAGCTGTTGGACCCGTCGCCAACGTGGCGGCCAGCGCTCGTGCCTCAGCCAGCACGTCGCCATCCGCGACCACCCGGTTCACCAGGCCCCACTCCATGGCCTCGGTGGCGCTGAGCACGCGATTGGTGAGCACCAGCTCGGTGGCGCGGCGCAAACCGACGACTCGGGACAAGAAGAACGACGACGTGCCGTCGTTGCACAGCCCGGCTGCGGTGTAGGCCATGGTGAACTTCGCCGATTCGCCGGCGAATACCAGGTCCATGGCTGCGGTCAGGCTCATGCCCGCACCACCGGCAGTCCCGCTGATCGCGCCGACCACCGGCGCGTTCATTCGGGCGAGGCGATTGAGCGCACCATGAAAGTCGATGGTCATCTCGTGCAGGTTGGCTGCCGTCCGGTCACCGCCGTCGGCCATCTCCTTGAGATCACCCCCACCAAAGAACACCTTGCCTTCCCCCCACAGCACGAGCGCCCGAACCTCAGGCGCGGCGACGAGAAACGACGTCGCCTGACGCAGCTCGAACGCCATCTGTTTGCTCAGTGCGTTTGCCGGTGGGCGAGTGAGGACGAGTTCCCAGACACCGTCGCCGGTGTCGTCGAGTCGAATGGTCTCGAAATCCATGGTTCACCCTCGCCCAGCGCAGGGGCGCGCCGCAACCCCCGGTCGGGCAGGACAATTCCCAACCAGGTGGTGGTCATCGACTGCGGCACGCGTCAGACTCCCCTCATGGACATCCACGACTCCGTGATCGACTTGATCGGCAACACCCCGATGGTGCGCCTGCCAAAAATCGCCGAGCATCTCGACTGCGACTTCGTCCTCAAGCTCGAACTGACGAACCCGGGCGGCTCGTCAAAGGATCGGCCCGCGCTGGCGATGATCGAGGCCGCCGAAGCATCCGGGCAGCTGAAACCAGGCGGCACGATCGTCGAACCGACCAGTGGCAACACCGGCGTCGGCCTCGCCATTGTCGCCAACCAGCGGGGGTACCGCTGCGTGTTCGTGATGACCGACAAGGTCGCTCCCGAGAAGGTGGACCTGCTCAAGGCCTACGGGGCAGAAGTCGTCGTCTGCCCGGTCGCCGTTCCGCCCGAGGATCCGGATTCGTACTACTCGACGGCCGAACGGCTGGTGAAGGAGATTCCCGGCGCCTTCCGCCCGGACCAGTACTCGAATCAGGTCAACCCCGAGTCGCACTACCGAACGACGGGTCCAGAGATCTGGGAGCAGACCGACGGCAAGGTCACCCATTTCGTCGCCGGAGCCGGAACCGGCGGGACCATCTCCGGTGTCGCTCGCTACCTGAAAGAACAGAACCCCGACATACAGATCATTGCGGCAGATCCTGAGGGCTCGGTCTACTCGGGCGGTTCTGGTCGTCCGTACCTCGTCGAGGGGGTCGGCGAGGACTTCTGGCCGACCACCTATCACCCGGACCTCGTCGACGAGGTGGTCGCGATCTCCGATCGCGACAGCTTCATCATGGCGAGACGTGTCGCCCGCGAAGAAGGTGTCCTCATCGGCGGCTCCTGCGGAACGGCAATCGCCGCGGGCCTCCAGGTCGCCGAGCGACTCGGTCCCGACGACCTCATGGTCGTCTTCACGCCAGATTCGGGCCGCGGATATCTCTCGAAGGTGTTCAACGATGAGTACCTCGCTCGGCTCGGTTTCATCGAAGACGTCGCCGAGAATCAGACGTGCGTCTCGGCGGTGGTCGACGCCAAGGGCGACCTGAGCCGGGACCTGATCTACGTCAACCCCGAGACACCAGTTCGCGATGCGGTCGAACTGATGCGAAGGAGCGGGGTGAGCCAGGTTCCGGTCTGCAAGAACGAGCCGCCATTCGCACTTGCGGAGGTGAGCGGATCGGTTTCGGAGCTCCAGCTCATGAACGTCGCGTTCGCCGACGATTCGATTCTGGACAAGCCGGTCGAAAACGTGATGGCGGCCGGATTGCCGACGATCGGTGTCGGTCAGTCCATCAGCACGGCGGTCGAGCTCTTCGAGCAGGCCAACGCGCTGCTCGTCGTGGATGGTGGGCGACCTCGCACCGTGATCAGCCACACCGATGTCCTCGAATTCCTCTCGCCCACTTCGGAGGCCTGACATGAGCGATCACACCGACCACCAGGACGGCTTCGAAACGCGGGCCATCCACTCAGGCCAGGATCCCGAGCCGATCACCGGCGCGGTGATCACGCCGATCTTCCAGACCTCGACCTATGCCCAGCCGTCGCCCGGCGACCACACGGGCTATGAGTACTCGCGGACGGACAACCCGACGCGGACGGCGCTGCAGGCGGCACTCGCCGATCTCGAGGGCGCTCGTCACGGATATGCCTTCGCCTCGGGCCTCGCAGCCGAAGACACGGTGCTGCGTTCGCTGCGAGCTGGAGATCACATCGTGCTCGGCAACGATGCCTATGGCGGCACCTTCCGCCTGATCAGCCAGGTGGTGACCCGGGCTGGCATCACCTGGAGTGCCGCTGATCTGACCGACCCGGCGGCGCTCGCGGCCGACTGGAATCCGGCGACCAGGATCGTGTGGATGGAGACGCCGACGAACCCGCTGCTCACCGTGTTCGACATTTCGGCGATCGCCGAGGTGACGCATGAGAACGGCGCCAAGCTCGTGGTCGACAACACCTTTGCGTCCCCGTACCTTCAGCAGCCGTTGTCGCTTGGCGCCGATCTGGTGATCCACTCGACGACCAAGTACATCGGCGGCCACTCCGATGTCGTCGGTGGCTTCGCCGCGACAAACGACGACGACTGGGCCGGAGACATCAAGTATCTCCAGAATGCCGTCGGTGCCGTGCCGGCGCCGATGGACTGCTTCTTGACGCTCCGCGGCCTCAAGACGTTGGGGGTCCGAATGGATCGCCACGTCGCGAATGCACAGCTCATCGTCGAAATGCTCCAGGCGCATCCGCAGGTCACGACGGTCCTCTACCCGGGCCTGTCCTCCACTCCCGGCCACGAGATCGTCGAACGTCAGATGAAGGCCGGTGGGGGAATGATTTCGTTCCGTGTCGCCGGCGGGATCGAGGCTGCGAAGGCCGTCACGACCAAGACCCGGCTGTTCACCCTCGCCGAGTCGCTTGGCGGCATCGAGTCCTTGATCGAACATCCCGGTGTGATGACCCACGCCAGTGCGGCAGGTTCGCCGCTCGAGGTCCCCGACGACCTCGTCCGGTTGTCGGTCGGCATCGAAACCGGCGACGATCTCGTCGCCGACCTCAACGACGCACTCGACGCCGTCTGAGCGTCCGCCATTCGGCAGAGCACTCAGACGGCGAGTGGGTGCGCGTGCTCAGATCGTCAACGGGTCGGGGCTGCAGGTCTGATCGATGCGGGTCCCACCAGAGCGATAGCGGATGACGTACGTCCGATCGCCGGCAACGGGGTCGACGTCGGTGAAGCTCACGGCGTTGTCGACCGTGCCGACCCAGCCGTCGTTGTCCCGGACCTGGTAGGTGTCCACACCCGCGACGGCCGACCAGTTCAGGACGACCTGATCATCGGCGTTCAGGACCGCAGTACAGCTGAAGCCACCCCCACCGCCGGGCTGGGGCACCGTGATCGGTGTCGGTGCGCAGGTCCGGTCCACGGCAGTCCCACCGAGACGATGCCGCACGACGTAGCTGCGGTCACCAATGGTGGGAGCGGTGTCCGTGAAGGTTGTGCCGCCGATGGTGGCGACCCATCCATCGTCGTCGCGGACCTGGTAGTTCGTGATTCCTGGAATGACCGACCAGTCGAGGATGACGTGGCCATCGGCGTTGAGCACTGCCGTACACGCGTTGCCGGTTGGGACCGGCACGGTGATCGTTCCGCAGCTGATGTTGGAAACGACACCGTCGGGGCGCCAACGGACGACGTACTCATACGTGCCTGGGGCAGCCGTCAGATCGGTGTAGCTCCCGGTATCGGCCGCGCCTGTTGCGAGCCAACCGCCGTCTCGGCGCACCGCGACCGAGGTGGTCGTCCCGTCGGTCACGTCGACCCAGGAGATGACCGGTTGGTCGTCGGCATTGAGTTCGACCGCGCACCGGGCCACACCGGGAATGCGGAAGGACGAAATCAACGTGCCGGACGTCTGGCCGACCCCGTCGAGCGCGAACACCCGTACCTCGTAGTTCCCGGGCGGCAACGTCGACGTTACTGCCACAGACCAGTCCACTTCGCCGAGGGCGGTCGTCGTGACCGTCGGCGTCACGTCCGCCTGCGCTGGGGCAAGAGTGCCGTTGTCGCTCTGGAGCCATTCGCCCGTCGTGATGTTCTTGACTCGCACCGTGACCGACTCGAGAATCCGGTCGTCAGACGCCGTTCCTTCGATGACCGCCGGCGAGGCGATGATTGCCCCGTTTCCGGGCAGGTCGATCGTGACGACCGGCGGGGTCGTGTCTGCCGCGACGCCGAAGTCGAGGAAACCGGATCGTCCGGTGAGAATCTCGTTGAACCGATCGTTGTCGTGGCCCATGAGGAGACCCCGCTCGATGAGTGTGAGATCGAACACGCCGACCGCATTGTTCGAGCCCGGATCCCAATCGAGCGCCCGGCCATCGACCGGATCGAGCGCCGCGGTCTGCTTGCGAAACACCGCACCGTCGGGGTCTTTGACGCTCGGGTTCTGGCCCGCGAGCGGGTCATTGACATCACACGCGTTCGCCGTGCCGGTCCAGTCCGACGTGACGCCACCGAGCGGAGCGCCGTTCTTTGGAGCGGCACAGAAGTGGCCGCCCACGTACACGGCCACATCACTGACTGCCAGCGAGAACACACTCGAGTACATCCGAGCAGACCACGTGAAGGGCACGATGCCCGTGGCATCGAGCTCGTAGCGCAGGACGGAGTCGCAGTTCGGCGGGTTGTCCCCACCCTGACCGCCCACGACGACGTAGCTGCCGTCGGGTGAGATCGCGAGGTCCCGAAGGCCGGTCAGGCATTCGCGCCGACCCTGCTGTCCGGACCAGTCGACCTCCCAGTCAGCGAGCAACGGGGTCGCGCCGGACAGGTCGACCTTCATGAGCGCTTCGCGGCTGGTGCCGTTGATCTCGCGACCGAAGTGCAGGCCCACCAGCGTTTGCGCGTCCGAGCTCAAGACGACGCCGCGCGCGATCTGGCTCCCGACTGCGCCGACGTCGAACACGAAGTCGGGATCGACGGCGCCGGTCGCTGCGTCGAGGGCGGCGTAGCCCGAACGAGCAACACCCGAGACGTCGGTAAAGTCGCCGGCGAGGTACACCGTGTCGGCCGAGACGGCCATCGACATGACGGCGGCAGATGCCGACGCCTGGAACGAGGCGTCGAGCGAACCGTCGGCATTCAGCCGAGCAACGCGGAGCGGGAACTTGTCATCCCATTTCCAGAAGCGACCGCCGACGTAGAGCGCATCGCCGTTCACACTCGGTTCGAGCGCCCGGACGGCGTTGTTGAGGACGGGCGTGAACGTCGTGTCGAACACGCCCGTGTCGATGTCGTAGGCG
Organism: Acidimicrobiales bacterium; assembly: GCA_020629635.1. Taxonomy (GTDB): domain Bacteria; phylum Actinomycetota; class Acidimicrobiia; order Acidimicrobiales; family SHLQ01; genus SHLQ01. Next base: position 71,822 of record JAHDCX010000007.1, read on the forward strand.
AAGAGATACGCCTGGTCGAGCACGGTTCCGTCCGGTAGGGCAACCTGTTGAAAGTCGCCGCCGACGAAGATCCGGTCACCGAGCCGCGCATGGGCGTAGACGGCGCCGTCGAGAACGACGGGAACATCGCGTCGGGGCGACTCGGGAACCAGTTGGCCGTGGTTGATCGCGGCGTCGGCCGTGAATGGAGCCGATCCGACGGCGAACGCAACGCCAATCATCAAGGCGATGGCGACGGCGATCGGAACGAGCAGTCGCGGTGCATGTCGTGTCATGTAGACGAAAATATCGCCCACATGTGGTGATGTCTGTGAGTCGTTTGCCTACGTCACGTGGTTGGAATACCCGTCATCACTCTGAAATACGACAGGGTCACGCAGCTTGAACGCTGCGTGACCCCATCGGTGCGAACCGTGAGATTCCCGGCTCGTCGCCCAAGAATCGGCGACCAGTCGCGGTGTCGGTCAGTCGGTGAGCGTGGGCTGGACGACCAGTTCGAGGTCGGCCGTGATCGGTTCGGTCCAGATCGGCTTGCCGTCCTCGAGCTTCGCGTTCACGACCAACTTGAGCTTGAGCTCATCCGCGGCCGGGCTTGCTCCGCCGAGATCCATGATTCCGCCGTTTGCGACCAGGTCCTCGTTGTCGAGAACGACCTTGCCGCCGGGTTCGGTGACCGTGGCATGAAGCGAGTCGACCATCCCCATCAGCTCGAGTGGCACCCGGACCTCGCCCCACTTGTTCGAGCCGTCCACGCAGGTGCACGGCTTGATCGTGGTCTCGACCTCGGTGTCCACGCAGGCGGTCATGCCGACCGGGTTGAAGCTGTAGAAGATCGAGTTGTGGCCAAGTCCGAGGATGCACTGGGCCGAGACCTGCGCAAATCCGTACGGGTTCACCGTCTTGTTGCCCTCGACGAGATCCGACGCCTTCACGATGCCGCAGCCCGAGTTGGTCTCCCAGTTCCAGCAGCCGACCCGGTCGGAGTTGCCACCGGCGAAGAACGTCAGCTTGTTCTCCCACGTGATGGTGTCTCCACCCCAGCTCTGGTCGAGCGGAGCGAGGTAGGTGCTGAGGGCCGTGAGCTCGGTCTGGGCCGTGCCGGCCAAGTTCACGCAGGCGTTGCGACGTTGGATGATGTCGGTCGTGCAGATGCCGATCTCATTGCCCTTGTCGTCGTAGCGGAAGTGCGTCAGGTGATCGTCGCCGCCAGCGCCAAGTTGTGCAGCGAACTGCACGCCGGCCCAGCAGGAGCTGTTCGTGGCGAAGTCCCAGCAATGGAACAGCTGGCCACTGCTCGTGTCATGGCTGAGGTACACCTTCGAGCCGAGCTGTTCACCGTGAACGATCTGACCCGTCGTGTTGAGGCCCGGCAGGCGGGTGTCGCCGTAGGCGCCGGTCTTCCATTCGCCGCAGAGTTCCATTCCCTTGGTGACGCACGCCATCTGGCCGTCCTGGGTGATGATGTACAGCCTGCCGTTGTACTCCCACGGTCCCGTCACGTTGATCACGTTCGGGTAGGCGTCGCCGCCCTTGTAGTCGAAGACGTCGATGAAGTCCTTCCCACAGAACGCCCGAGCGACCACGTCGAAGCAGGCGAGACCCGAGCGATCGTCGCCTCGGATCGCCGAGGTGAAGTAGATCTTGCCGTTCGCCTCGTCGATGTACTCGACCGGGCGGTTGCCCGTCTTGTGGTTGGACAGGTTGTAGTGGTTGCCGTCTGCGCGGCACGCCTTCTCGGTGTCGCGGTCCATGCAGATGATGTCGCCCTCGGTGCCGCGGTTGTGGTGGTTGACCGCCCAGATCTCATCGTCGCCGTAGAGCAGCGGTCCGTAGCCGTCGCCACGACCGGTGGCCTGGAAGCCGGCGAACGGTGCGTTGAGAACGATCGGCACCTTGCACACTGCGCCGCAGTTCGACAGCGTCGAGCTGGACTCGCGGGTGATCTCCGGAGCGTCACGGACCAACGAGGAGAAGTACTGTGCTCCTGGCTTGGAGACCGTGACGACCATCTGGGCGTCGAGCGTGCGCACGATCTGGATCTCGGTGCCGTCGTCTGCGGTGACGGTCGCCTGAGATTCTCCGGTTGGAGGCGGCACGATGAGATACGTCGGCGGATTCGACACCGAGATTCCCGATGCCTCGAAGATGCCGATGATCGTCGCCAGCGCCTCGGTCATCGCCTTCTCTTCGAGATCCTGACGCTGGGCAGCGGTGAGCTCGGTCCAGGCGCTCTTGCCCTTGTCGTCGAAGTCGGCACGGACCTCTGCCTGGTACGCCTGAATGCCGTTCAGTGAGCCGACATCAGCGGTGCGCTGTTGCGACTGGCCTTGCCGGTACCACGCACCGAGATCGGTGGCGAAGGCGGCGATGAGCAGCAAGAGAATCATGACCAAGGCCGAGAGGACGAGGATTGCGCCTCGATCATCGGCTGCGTGTGAACGTCCCCGGAGTCGGGTCGTGGTTGCGCGAAGTGCAGACATGACGAGTTCTACGGAACGTTGGCGAAAAATCCGTATGGGTCGGACGAACCGACCCCCAGACCCAGCTCGCTAGCCTTCGGACCCATGACGCGCAACGACACCTCCCCCTACCCGGACGCAGGCAAGCCGGACTTCCCGGCGATCGAAGCGCGAATTCTCGACCTCTGGGCGCAAGGCGGGCTGTTCGAACGCTCCGTCGAGGCTCGCACCGACGATGAGTTCGTCTTCTACGACGGACCGCCCTTCGCCAACGGCCTCCCCCATCACGGCCACCTTCTGACGGGATATGTGAAAGACGTCGTGCCCCGCTACCAGACCATGCGCGGCCATCGCGTGGATCGTCGTTTCGGATGGGACTGTCACGGTCTGCCAGCCGAAATGGAGACCGAGAAGCAGCTCGGCGTGTCCGGGCGCGCAGCGATCACCGACTACGGCATCGCGGAGTTCAACGAGGCCTGTCGGACTTCGGTGATGCGGTACACGAAAGAGTGGGAACAAACCGTCACCCGGCAGGCGCGCTGGGTCGACTTCGACAATGACTACAAGACGATGGATCTCGACTACATGGAGTCGGTGATCTGGGCCTTCAAGCAGCTCTGGGACAAGGGGCTGATCTACGAGGCCAACCGGGTGATGCCCTACTCGTGGGGGGCAGAAACGCCGTTGTCGAACTTCGAGATCCGCCTTGACGACGCAACGCGACCCCGTCAGGATCCAGCGATCACCGTGGCCTTCAGCCTGGAGCCCGCCGACGGCGACCCGGGCCCGATGAAGATGCTTGCGTGGACGACGACTCCCTGGACCCTCCCCTCCAATCTCGGTCTGATCGTCGGCCCCGATCTCGACTACGCCGTGATGGAGCTCGACGGCGAGTTCGTGGTCCTCGGCGCCGCGACCGTCGCCGGTTACGAAAAGCAGCTCGAGGGAGCGGTGCAACACGGCATCGTGAAGGGATCGGACCTGGTCGGCCGAACCTACGAACCGCTCTTCCCGTACTTCGCCGACCGCCCCGACCTGTATGCATTCCGGGTGATGTCGGGCGATTTCGTCGAAACGACCGAAGGCACCGGCATCGTCCACACCGCTCCCGGGTTCGGCGAGGACGACCAGCGCATCGCTGAAGAGAACGGCATGGGCATGGTCGTTCCCGTCGACGACAAGGGGCAGTTCACCGACGAGGTTCCGGACTTCGCGGGACGCAACGTGCTCGAGGCCAACACCGACATCATCCGGGCCGTCCGCGAGATGGGCCGCTTGATCCGTCACGACTCCTACGAGCACAACTACCCGCACTGCTGGCGAACGGACACGCCGATCATCTACCGCGCCCTTCCGAGCTGGTACGTGAAGGTCACCGACTTCCGAGATCGGCTCGTCGAGCTCAACCAAGAGATCAATTGGATTCCTGACAACGTGCGCGACGGCCGGTTCGGCAAGTGGCTCGAAGGCGCCCGGGACTGGTCGATCAGCCGGAACCGATTCTGGGGATCACCGATCCCGGTGTGGAAGAGCGACAACCCCGACTATCCGCGTGTCGACGTGTACGGGAGCCTCGACGAGATCGAAGCGGATTTCGGTGTGCGACCAACCGATCTTCACCGCCCCTACATCGACGAGCTCGTTCGGCCCAACCCTGATGACCCGACCGGCCAATCGATGATGCGCCGTGTCCCCGAGGTCTTCGATTGCTGGTTCGAGTCCGGGTCGATGCCCTTCGCCCAGGTGCACTACCCCTTCGAGAACAAGGAGTGGTTCGAGGAGCATTATCCCGCCGACTTCATCGTCGAGTACATCAATCAGACGCGGGGTTGGTTCTACACCCTGCATGTGCTCGCCGGCGCCCTGTTCGACAAGCCCTCGTTCCAGAACGTCATCTGCCACGGAATCCTCCTCGCGGATGACGGAGCGAAGCTCTCGAAGAAGCTGCGCAATTACACCGAGCCCAACGAGATCTTCGACTCGGTCGGCTCCGATGCGCTGCGGTGGTACTTCATGAGTTCGAACATCGTTCGCGGTGGTGACGCACGGATCTCCGATCACGGCATCGCGGAGGTGACCCGCCAGGTCCTGCTCCCGATCTGGAATGCGTATTCGTTCTTCACGCTGTACGCGAACATCGATGGGTACCGAGCGAAGGTCTCCACCGACTCGACCGACGAACTCGACCGCTACATCCTCGCCAAGCTTCGTGAGGTGGTCGAGCGCTCGACAGAGCGAATGGACGCCTATGACCTGCCCGGCGCAACGACCGAAATCTCGGCGTTCATCGACGCGCTGAACAACTGGTACATCCGCCGCAGCCGCAGTCGATTCTGGGGGACCTCCGCCAACGCGGACACGAACGATCGGGAGCGCGCCTACGACACGCTCTACACGGTGCTGACGACATTCCTTCGTCTCGCCGCACCGATGCTCCCGATGGTCACCGAGGAGATCTACACCAATCTCACCGGCGAGGAATCGGTGCACCTGGCCGACTGGCCCGACGCCGACGACCTGCCATCCGATCCCGAGCTCGTTGCGGCGATGGATCGCGTCCGCAGCGTCGTCTCGGCGGCCCTCCGCTTGCGCGAAGACAACGGACTCCGTGTCCGCCTTCCGCTGCGCTCGTTGACGGTCGCCGGATCGGATGCGGAGGGACTCCTCGGTCTATCGCACCTGATCGCCGATGAAGTCAACGTCAAGGACGTCAAGACGTCGGAAGATCTGACCGCATTCGCCTCTTTCGCGCTGCAGCCCAACGGAAAGGTCCTCGGGCCACGCCTCGGTGGTGACGTGCAAACCGTCTTCGGCGCCGCCAAGCGTGGCGAGTGGGAGCTGCAGCCCGATGGTTCGGTGAACATCGCCGGACACGTCCTCACTTCGGACGAGTTCGACCTGGCGGTCAACCCGGCGGAGGGGGTGACGGCAGCGGCGCTGCCGAGCAACGATGCCGTCGTCGTCCTTGACATCGACGTGACCCCCGACCTCGAACGCGAGGGCGTCGCGCGCGACATCGTGAGAGCCATCCAGGAGGCACGCAAGGTCGAAGACCTCGTCGTGACCGACCGCATTGCGCTGACCGTCGATTTGTCCGAGGAGGGCCGCGAGGCCGTCGATGCAATGACCGAGTGGATCAGCGAGCAGACGCTCGCCATCTCGATCGCCCACGGTCCAGTCGACAACGGCCACGATGCAGCGGGATTCGGTTCGCTGTTCTTCGAGGTCGCCGAGTGAGTTCACGCGGCGATGGGTCGCCGCGTGACCGGTTCCTGACCGTCATGGGCCGAAAGCCCGTCATCGAAGCCCTCCACGACGAGAGCCTTCGCATCGACAAGATCCTGCTCGCCGACCGAGCCCACGGCCCGGAGATCGACACGATTGCTGGCATGGCGGCAAGTCGTCGAGTCCCCGTCGAGCGCGTCCCCGAACGAACGGTCACGAACGTGGCCCGATCCGGTCGGCATCACCAGGGAGTCGTCGCGGACGTGCTCGTGCCAGCGATGGAACGGCTCGACGACTTCTGCGAACGACGTCGTCGCGGCAGAGACTGGGCGTGTCACATCCTCGTCCTCGACGAGGTCCACAATCCGGCCAACGTCGGGATGATCCTCCGATCGGCCTCTGCCGCGGGAATCGCCGGCGTCGTGGTGCCCCATCGCGGGACCGCAGACATCGGGCCGGTGGCGATCAAGGCCTCGGCCGGTGTCGCATTTCGTGCGCCCATCCTTCGTTGTGAAGACACCGCCGAGGCCCTCACGATCCTCGACGAGCACCGCTTTGAGCTGATTGGCATCGACATGGGAGGCCCAGACGTGTTCGACGCTCCCCTCCCCGAACGTGGCGCCTTCGTCATCGGCAACGAATCGAGTGGTCTCAGCGCCCGCACACGTGCGGCGATGACCAGCATCGTCTCCATCCCGCTGGAGTCCGGGGTCGAATCGCTCAACGCGGCTGTGGCGGCCTCGATCGTCGCCTACGAGAGTCGCCGCCGCCGCTGATCAGGCGAGAAATGACCGCTCGGCTCGGGATGCGTCGCTGACGTCTCCACCCATGAACTCATCGAACCGCAGGTCCAGGGTCTCGTCGACGACAACGTCGTCTTCACGCCAGAGCTCGTCGATGTCTTGATCGAGTTGTGCTTCGACCGGAACCGGAGGCGGTTTGACGGTGCCGGTGGCGCCAACGCCCCAGTTCGAGGTCTCGAGTCGGTTGTTCATGTTTCGGGTGCGGCGTCGTGCAATGAAGGCGGGATTCCAAGCCATGTGTAAGCAGTCGGCTGCAAATGACAAGACATGAGTCAAATGATGCACATGACTGGGCCAAAAGACTCGGATGGCCGAGCCGGTCGTGTCAGAACTCTTCGTCGAACCCGACTTCGCCCTCGACCCCGACCTGGTAGGCCGAGACGGTGCGCTCGAAGAAGTTGGTGAGTTCCTGGACGTCTTGCAGCTCCATGAAATCGAACGGATTCTTCGAGCCGTAGATCGGCGACAAGCCAAGCTGCTGAAGGCGGCTGTCGGCCACGTACTCGAGGTACTGCCGGGTGTCGCCGAGGCTCATGCCCTGGACCCCTTCGATGAGCACGTCTGCGGCGAACTGATGCTCGCAGTCCACGGCCTCGGCGATCATCTCGTTGATCTTGGCCGTGAGATCAGCGTCGAAGAGTTCGGGTTCTTCCGCCCGAACCGTGTTGACGACCTCGAGCGCGAAGTTCATGTGACAGCTCTCGTCTCGGAACACCCAGTTGGTTCCGGCGGCGAGACCGTTGAGCAGGCCCTTCGAACGAAGGAAGTACACGTAGGCGAACGCGGCGAAGAAGAACAGCCCTTCGATGCACGTCGCGAAACAGATCAGATTGAGCAAGAACTGCTTGCGTTGCTCGGGCGTCTCAATCTCATCGAGCTCGCTGATCGAGTCGATCCACTTGAAGCAGAACTCGGCCTTCTTGCGAATCGACGGGATGTTCTCCACGGCCGCAAACGCTTCAGCACGCTCGTCGTGATCCGGGATGTAGTTGTCGAGCAGCGTCAGGTAGAACTGCACATGTAGCGCCTCTTCGTAGAGCTGGCGCGACAGATACATCCGCGCTTCGGGGGCGTTGATGTGCTGGTAGAGGTTGAGGACCAGGTTGTTGGCGACGATCGAATCGCCCGTGGCGAAGAACGCAACGAGGCGGCGAACGAGATGACGCTCAGCGGGCATGAGCTTGCGCTCGAGGTCAACAAGGTCGTCGGAGAAGTCGATCTCGTCGACGGTCCAGGTGTTCTTGATCGCGTCGAGATACATCTCGTAGAACGCGGGATATCGCATGGGCCGCAGCGTCAGGTCGAAGCCCGGGTCCAGGATGTTCTTCGGACGGCTCTGTGGGTCGGGCGTGGCGCCACCCGGGACGGCCGGGGGCGCCGGAATGGGGGGTACGGCGTGGATGTTGTCGACGAGTGCCATCAGTCGCATGCCTCACAAGCTTCGGGGTTCTCGAGGGAGCACGCGATTGCTTCGGCATCGCTGAAGGTCGGTGCGGGTTGACCGTCGACGGGCGGCGGCGTGGGGGAGTTCGTGGTGGTCGTGGTCGTCTTGTTGATACGCGTGGCAGGTCGAGACCGCAGGTAGTAGGTGGTCTTGAGTCCAGCCTTCCAGGCATACATGTACATCGAGGAGAGCTTGCCGATGCTGGGAGACTCCATGAACAGGTTGAGCGACTGGCTCTGATCGATGTAGGCGCCACGATCGGCCGCCATGTCGATGAGCGAGCGCATCGGGATCTCCCACGCGGTGCGATAGACCTCGCGCAGATCCTCGGGGATGCGCTCGACGTCTTGCACCGAACCTTCGGCCTGCTTGAGCTCGTTGATCATCTGCTCGTCCCACAGGTTGCGGGCCTGGAGCTCTTTGACCAGGTACCGGTTGATCTGGAGGAACTCGCCCGACAAGGTCTCCCGCTTGAACAGGTTCGACACCTGCGGCTCGATGCACTCATAACAGCCGGCGATCGACGCAATCGTCGCCGTGGGCGCGATGGCGATCATCAGGGAGTTGCGGAGTCCGTGCTCGGCCACCTTGGCGCGAACGTCGACCCAGCGATCGGTTTGGGTCGGCTCGATGTCCCACAGGTCGAACTGCAGGTCACCGGCTGCGGCACGCGTTCGGGCGTAGGTCTCGTGGGTGCCGAACTCCTCAGCGAGTGCGCTCGACGCAACGAGAGCGTTCAGGTAGATCTCCTCGGAGATCCGAGCCGACAGGGCTCGAGCCTCGTCGGAGTCGAACGACAGGCCCTTCTTGAAGAAGACGTCCTGGAGGCCCATGAGACCGAGACCGATCGGGCGCCACTTGCTGTTGGAGTGCCCAGCCTCTCCCGTCGGGTAGTAGTTGATGTCGATGACCCGATCGAGGAACGGCACGACCAGCTGCACGACCTCGGCGAGGCGGTCGAAATCGAACTCGCGAGTCGTCGGGTCGACGAACTCCCCAAGGTTGATCGAGCCGAGGTTGCACACCGCAGTCTCGTCCTGGTTGGTGACCTCGATGATTTCCGTGCACAGGTTCGACAAGTGCACGACGCTCGCCGTTCCGTCCTGAGACGGCTGGCCGGTCTGGTTGCACTTCTGGTTCGAGGAGTCCTTGAACGTCATCCACCCGTTGCCGGTCTGGGCGAGGCTCCGCATCATTCGGCTGTAGAGGTCACGGGCCTTGACCTGCCGCTCGTAGAGGCCGGCGGCTTCGGCCTCTTCGTAGGCGGCCCGGAACTCGTCGCCGTAGAGGTCGGTGAGGTGTGGCACCTTCTTGGGGTCGAACAGCGACCACTGCCAGTCCTTGTCGACCCGTTCCATGAACAGGTCGGGGACCCAGTTCGCGAGGTTCAGGTTGTGGGCCCGGCGCATGTGGTCGCCGGTGTTCTCCTTCAGATCGAGGAAGTCCTCGATGTCGGCGTGCCAGCTCTCGAGATAGATGCACGCGGCGCCCTTGCGGCGGCCGCCCTGGTTGACGGCCGCAACGGACGAATCCAGTGTCTTGAGCCACGGCACGATGCCGTTGGAGAGACCGTTGGTGCCCTGGATCAGCGAACCCTTCGAGCGCACTCGATGCCAGGCGACGCCGATGCCACCGGCGAACTTCGACAGACGAGCGATGTCGGTGTACCGCTTGTAGATGCCCTCGAGTGAGTCCTCCGGAGAGTCGAGGAGGTAGCACGAGCTCATCTGGGCGTGCCGGGTACCGGAGTTGAACAGCGTGGGGCTCGACGGCAGGTACGACAGCGACGACATGAGGTCGTAGAAGCGCACCGCCTCGTCTGCGCTTTGCGAGAGCCCACACGCCACCCGGAGGAAGAAGTACTGGGGGGTCTCGACAACTTGGCGGGTGTCGGGATGGCGAAGCAGATAGCGGTCGTACACCGTGCGAAGGCCGAAGAACTCGAACTTGCGATCTCGGTCGGTGTTGATGGCGGCGTTGAGCGTCGGCGCGTTCGCCTCGACGAATGCCGCAACGTCATCGCCGACCAGCCCCAGCGCGTGGCCCGCCGAGATCGACTCGGAGAACCACGGAATGTTCTGGTTTCGAACTTCTTTGTCGATCGTCGTCGCAAGCAGGCGTGCGGCGAGCTTGGAGTAGTTGGGCTCTTCGACGATGAATCCGGCTGCCGTGCGGATCGACAGCTCATCGAGCTCCTGCGTCGTCGCTCCGTCGGCAAGTGCCGAGATCGTCCGCGTCGCCACCCGCATTGGATCGACGTTGAGGAGACCCTCGGCGCACCGGGCGACGGCGTTCACGATTTTGTTCAGATCGACCGGTTCCAACGAACCGTTGCGTTTCCGGACGTGCATCCCCGTTGCTGCTGCAGCGGTTTCGGCCGGAGCCGTTGGTGCCGTAGAGAGCGCGCTCGCCCCGCGGTCTTCCGTGATCGTCATGTGTCAGCCACCTCGTGCGTCCCAGCCAGCCGTGGAGAAAAACCAGCCCAGTTGTCCATCCCACTCCCGGCCAAGCGTCAGGGGTCGACGAAGCTGGCGAGTGCGTGATGTCCGTCGTGACGTGCACTCGTCCGGCGTGTCGTCGACCGCTGCGGGGCCGCCGGGGTGGAAAGCAATTACAGCGTCGTAATTACACCTGCGTCAAGTCTTGTTTGCCCTCCCGTCACCCCGACCGCGCAGCGCGTTTGGCCGTGTCCCGTTCTGGCGTTTGAGTTTTCAGCAAGCTGCCGATTCGCGACTCACGCTGGGTGAATATGACAATTTCATGACGGCGAGGGCTTGTCTCGATGTGTGTCGGGCGTCACGTCTCTTTCCCACGGAACGTGAGAGGAAATGAGTTCAGGACCACGAATGTGTCCGGTCGTGTGACGAATCGTGGGGAACACCCGCCTGGAGAGCCGAAACGACCCTCGCGTGCTATTCGGCCCGTGTGAAGCTTCGCAACACGGCCTGAGCGGCCGCTCGCCCCGATTGCAGCGCACCGTTGATCGACGGGTTCTGACGGTGGTCACCAGCGACATAAACGCCGCTGTCGAGCAACGACGGCGCCGGGACGGCCTCTCCGGGCAGGATCCGAGGCTGTGCGTGGGCGATGTCGTCGACCCGAAGCAGATCCCAATCCCCAACCACCGACCCGAACCAGCCCCGGAGCTGGGAACGAACCGCATCGACGGTCTCCGAATCGGGAGCACCGGGGTAGGACACGGCCGTCAAATGACGGCCATCAGGTGCATAGAAGGGCGACACGTTCGACATGACCGCAACATTGTTGACCGGCCCATCCCCAGAGCCGTTCAGCAGCAGGAGGCGGTCGTCATAGGGCGCAACATCGGAGCCGAACCAGAGCGTGGTCACCCGATTCCAGCCGAGATCCGGGGTGTCGATGAGCGATGACGCGGCGGTCATGTCGGTCGCCACGATCACGGCATCGGCCTCGATCCGCTCGCCGCCACTGATGACATGATCGTCTGCCACCGAATCGACGGCGCGCCCGAGGTGGATCGATTCGGCGTCAAGCCGATCAGCGAGCTGTCGACCGAGCTCCCCCATGCCTCGAGCGGGGACGGCGCCGTAGCCCTCGGACAACATCGCAAACACGAACTCGCTGAACCGACTCGTCACGTCGAGCCGCGGGTCGAGCGTGATCCCTCGCAGGAGTGGGCCGAGGAAACGTTCGATGAAGTCCTCCGAGAACCCGCGATCCCGAAGACGCGCACGAGTCGTGACCTCGCCACGACGCCACAGCTCATCCACGTCGACCCCTTGTACGCGCCGTCGCCAGTCGAGCAGTCGGAGCTTGTCGGCCACCGAGCCAACCGGCGCGCGGACCGTCGCGAGCAGATCGGATTGGCGACGGAACGGGTCGCCCACGAGTGTTCGACCGGAGTCGAGCTCGACGAGTGCACCCGGATGAAAACGACGCAGGTCGAGGGCGTCGTAGTCGAACATGCGCTCGGCGACCGGGTACGCCGTGAGGAGGATCTGAAAGCCACGATCGAGCAGGTAGCCGTCGACCTCGTCGGTACGAACCCGGCCACCCACGCCATCGGATGCCTCCAGCACTCGGACGGTCCGTCCGCGTTCGGCAACCGTCACGGCGGCGGCGAGTCCAGCCAGACCCGCACCCACAATGACCACATCGACGTCGCTCATGAACCGCTCCTTTCGACGATCTCGGCGGCGGCCTGGAGTGCGAGCTCGTACCCCTGGGCACCGAACCCGGCAACCGTACCGACGCACACGGGTGCGATCAGCGAGCGATGACGGAACTCTTCGCGAGCCGCCGGATTCGAGAGGTGAACCTCGACGACGGGGTACGGCACCGCCGCCACGGCGTCGCGCAGGGCCACGGACGTGTGCGTGTGCCCGCCCGGATTGAACAGCGCCACGTCTGCCCAGCCGATCACCTCGTGAAGCGCGTCGATCAGCGCGCCTTCGTGATTCGATTGCACCGGCCGGACAGCGCCGCGATCGGCTTCGACGATGGCGCTCACTCGCTCGACGATGTCGGCAAGGGTCTCGGAGCCATAGATGTCGGGCTCTCGTGCGCCGAGGAGGTTGAGATTCGGTCCATTGAGCAACAACACGTTCACGGCTGACCAGCCTAGGTTGTTCGCTCCCCCACGCCTGAAGCAACCTCCGCCGGCGACTCGCCGCTGGTCGACGTGTCGATTCGCCACTCGCCTCCGATTTCGACGAGATCGCCTCCGTCCGTCGCATCAGCGGGCTCGACGAGCACGTCTCTGTGCCGGACGACGAGCGGTTCGGGTCCGCGCCAGACACCGATCGCCAGGTTGTAACGGGCCGGGCTCAAGGCGAGTGGATCGATCGAACAGCGAAGGTCGACCGTCGTCGGGCCCGAGGCACCGTCGGTGAACTCGGCCTCGTCGAGCTCGACAGCCGAGCCCATCCCAATGGTTGTCCCGAGTGCATCGACCACGGACACCCGCGCTTCGGGCGCATGATCGGCGTGTGGTGAATCGAGGTCCGTCAGCAGGCGGAGCAGCGCTTCGCCGTCGATCGAAAAATCGACGGAGAACGGTTCACCGACCCGAATCCGGCCGTCGGCGGATCCGGTCACCGTGAGACCGGTCATCGCATCGGGGCAGACGTCCGCCTCGATCAGCTTGGCGGTCGCCTCGGCGAACCTGGCGAGTCGCTTCTTTTTCGGTTCCTTTCCCGGCAGCGTACGCGAATCGATCATTCGGCCGGCACGCTCGTTCGAGGCCTGTTCCTGGTACTCGTCGACGACCTCATCGGCAGGGCCGAAGGCTCGCACTTCGCCGTGATGGAGCCAGAGCACGTGATCGCAGTTGCTCCGCATCATGCCCATGTTGTGCGAGACCTGGACGATGGTCGTGCCGTTCGACCGAAGCTCTTTCATCCGCTCGAGTCCGTGCTGTTTGAACGCGATGTCGCCGACGGCGGTGATCTCGTCGGCAAGAAGGATTTCGGGATTGAGCTGCACGGAGACCGCGAACCCGAGCCTGGCGCGCATCCCACTCGAGTAGGTCTCGATCGGGGCGTCGAAGAAGGATCCGATGTCGGCCATGTCGACGATGTCATCCATCACCGAATCCATGTGTGCCCGGTCGAGACCGACCACCGATCCGTTCATGTACACGTTCTCTCGGCCGGTCAGGTCGGGATGGAAGCCCGCGCCAAGCTCGAGCAGCGCCGTCACTCGACCACGAACTCGAATCTCTCCTTCGGTGGGCCGGTAGATGCCGCACAAGGTTCGGAGAAAGGTCGACTTTCCCGACCCGTTGTGCCCAATGACGCCGAGCATCGAGCCGCGCGGGACTTCGACAGAGACGTTGCGCACCGCCCAGAACTCGTCACGGTTCGCCGTCGCAAAGCCGGTCACCCGGTCCTTGAGGCTCGTGCTCCGTCGTCCGAGCAGGAACTTCTTCGACACACCTTGGGCGACGATCGCTGGCTCGTTCACAAGCCCTCCGCGACATCGGCTGAGGTTCGGGCGAAGATCGCCCAACCGAGCCAGAGAACACCGAGTGAGAAGACGCTCAGGTAGATCCAATCGATCGCCGGCGGCCACCGGAAGTAGATGAGACCGTCCCGGGCGAATCCGACCATCCGCGTGAACGGGTTCCACGAAACGACGTTCTTCATCCACCCGTCGCCGACGCGGGCCGTGAGCATCTCGATCGGCCAGATGATCGGCACGAAGTAGAAGAACAGTCGAAGGAAGATCGAGTAGAGGTACCCGACGTCGCGGTAGCGGCTGTTGGCAACCGACAACAGCAGGCCCGTGCCGAGCCCGGTGAGCGCGGCGAAGAGCGCAGCGGGCACGACGACGATCGCATGGATCGACAGATGACCCCACGCCGCGAAGAAGGCGATGACGACGATGACCAGGGTCGAACTCTGAATCGAGGTGTTGATTGCCTCGGCGATGGCGGGCGCAACCGGCGGAAAGTAGAGCTTGCGTCGAAGCTTCACGGTCGACGAGAAGTCCGTGAGCACCTTCGCCGACACGGAGCGGAAGTATCCCCACACCGCGAGGCCAGCCACGAGGAAGTGCGGAAACGACGAAAAGCCGTTCGGGGCCTCGGGAATCCCCCGGCCGACGGCGAGGATGTACCCGAAGACGAGGCTGTAGATCGCGACCTCGGCGATCGGGTTGAGCAGCGACCAGAACCAGCCGAGATAGCTCCGCAGGTACGTCATCCGGAGCTGGCGCTTCGTCAGATAGGCGATGAAGTCGCGATACGCCCACGCTTCACGAGCCGATCGCAGCACCGATGTCTGTTCGTCCGATGCGGTGAAGACGAAGAGTTCGGGTTCGGGCGAAGACGTGGTCATGGCAGGTGGGCTCGCAACTCGCCCACGACCGTACCGGCTGCGTTGGTCAGGGCTGTGGAGCCATGATGGTCGCCGACCGCGCCCGTGTACGCCAGGAGCGCGCCGATCGCGACGTCGACGGCTCGTGCTGCGCCGTCGCGTGCCTTGCAGGCGATCCCGATCGACCGGGCCGGCAGAGCGGCCATGAAGACGCCCTCGGCTCCGCCTTTCATGACGAGCGGCTCCACCGCATCTGCGGTGATCGTGACCTCCGGTCGGTTGGTACCCGACACCCACCAGGGGTTGGCCGCAAGGGCGCTCGACATGCGCGCACCGGCATCACCCTTCGGCAACTGAGCCATCGCCCGAGCAAGCCCGACGAGGGGGATGCCGAACGTCGGAATTCCGCAACCGTCCACGCCAGCGACCTGATCGGCGACGTCGAACCCGGTGTGCTCCACGATCGATGCCTCGACGAGTTCTTGGACGGGGTGATCACGGGAGCGGTAGCCGGCCGTATCGACACCGAGGTGGCGCGCAAGCGTCAAGAAGCCGGTGTGCTTGCCAGAGCAACAGTGATGGACCCGGGACAGCGCCACACGGTTGGAGATGAGCGCGTCGCCGGCGTTCGCATCGATCGGCCGTTGTGCCCCACACTCGAGGTCCTCGACGCTGCAACCGATCCGTGCAAGCCACGCCTCGACCGCCTCGATGTGGTCAGGTTCGGACGAATGACTCGAGCCCGCCAGCGCCAACTCGTGGTCGGCAACGTCGAAGGCATCCGCTGCGCCGGACCGGATCAGCGGGATGGCCTGGACCGACTTGATGGCCGATCGCGGAATCACGAGTCGTTCACCGTCACCCCAGATCGCCTCGGTCCCCGAGGGGCCGACGATGGCCGCATCGACGAGATGTTCGCTCTCGACGATCGAGCGAGTCGCCGTGACCCGAATGGGGTTGGCGCGAAGCGGAGAACTCGACATCTCGACAAGTCTGGCGCAGCCTCGGCGCGTTGAAACTGCGGCGGGATGAAAGTTCGGTCCGCCAGCGTTCAGGTTCGGTGTCGGCAGGTCGACAATTCGCGGTGTCGTGCGGCCCGGTATCCCCGGACCGAACCGCGATATCCTCGCCCTGTCAGGAGTTCACCGTCGAAAGGACCCTCGTGAGCACCGAAACCTTCCATATCCCCGCAGCACAGGCCTCGGAGATCGACCGCGCGTCGTTCGTCGGGCTCGTCTACCAACACGTCGCAGCCGCCGTGGCCGCATTCGTGGCCTTCGAGGTCATCCTCTTCGTGACCGGTGTCGCCGGTTCGCTCGAAGATTTCTTCTTCGGTCCCACTGGGGGCGGCGGCCGA
The DNA here is from genome assembly GCA_020629635.1 of Acidimicrobiales bacterium. Lineage (GTDB taxonomy): Bacteria > Actinomycetota > Acidimicrobiia > Acidimicrobiales > SHLQ01 > SHLQ01. The sequence goes on from JAHDCX010000007.1 coordinate 87,907, forward strand.
TGGCTGCTGATGCTCGGTGGCGTGATGGTGATCCAGTGGTTCGCCGGCAACGCGGCTGCTGACCTGCTCAACCCCTCACGGCAGTACCTCGGGCTCTTCGGGTCGGCGTTCGCACAGGCGCTCATCTTCGCCCCGTTCCTGTCCTTCGTGTTCAACCGAGGCGGCGGCGGCGCAACCGTCGCGGAGGCGGCTGTCATCACGGGCATCGGCTTTGCGATGCTGACCGGCATTGGCCTCTTCACCCGCAAGGACCTCTCGTTCCTGCGACCGATTGTGATGTGGGGCTTTGGCCTCGCGCTGCTGGCGATCATCGGCGGCGTGATCTTCGGCTTCGGACTCGGCACTTGGTTCTCGGTTGCAATGATCGGCCTCTCCGGTGCTGCGATCCTCTACCAGACCCAAAGCGTGGTCCGCACCTATCCGATCGGGTCGCACGTGGCCGCAGCCGTCGGGCTCTTCAACTCGCTCATGACCATGTTCTGGTACGTGCTGCGCCTGGTGATGTCTCGCGACTGATCGCACCTGCCCGGCCTCGGACCAGCACTCGCACGACCCGCCCTCACGGGCGGGTCGACGCCGTTCAGGCCCCGATGTCGGTCTCGGGGCTTGCGGACTGACCCGACGGACGGATCTCCAGGATCAGGTCGCCACCCTCGAGTGAGGTGCCAGCAACGACGGCGATCCGTTCGACCGTTCCGTCGATCGTGGCGGAGATCGAGGACTCCATCTTCATGGCTTCGATCACGGCGACAGTGTCCCCCGCAGCGACTTCGTCCCCCACGCCCACCGCAACGTTGACGACTCCTCGGAAGGGCGCACCGACCTGTCCTGGCCGACCGGGGTCGACACGTTCAGTCTCTGGACGGTCCGACGCCAACGACCGGTCCCGAGTGTCGATGTCACGACTCTGACCGTTGACCGTGAACGTCACCCGACGGATGCCCTCGTCGTTGGCCTCACCGATCGACTTGAGTCCGAGCAGCAGGCGCACACCCTTGCCGAGACCGACCGATGCCTCGTCCACATGCGGATCGAGGCCGTACCAGAACAACGGGCTCGGAAGTACGGAAAGGTCACCGAATCGTTCTCGTTGCTCGCTCTGCGATGCGGACGGACCGGGGAACAGGAGGCGTGTCAGGGTCGCTCGGCGGTCGGAGGCCAGTCCTTCTTCGTCGGCGGGGGTGAGCGACTCATGGCGTGGCTCCCAGGTCCGCCCCTCGATGGCCTTGGACCGGAAGGGTTCGGGGAAGCCCCCTGGGGGATCTCCGAGCTCGCCGTGGAGAAACCCGATGACCGAATCTGGAAGGTCGACGCTGCCCGGGTCTTCGAGAAGTTGGTCGGGAGTCACTCCCGACGCCACCAGGTGGAGTGCGAGATCACCGACGACCTTGGACGAGGGGGTCACCTTGATCGGGCGCCCGAGCAGCGTGTTGCATGCGGCATAGAGGTTCTCGACCTCCTCGAACCGGTCCCCGAGCCCAAGCGCTGTCGCTTGCGATCGCAGGTTCGAGAGCTGACCACCGGGAATCTCGTGGCGGTACACCGTGCCGGTGGGCGACGCCAGACCGGCTTCGAACGGCGCATACACGCGGCGCACCGATTCCCAATAGGGCTCGAGGTCGCCAATGGCGTCGAGAGACAGACCCGTGGCGCGTGCGGTGTCGTCGGTCATCGAGACCACGGCGGCGATGGACGGCTGCGACGTCATGCCCGACAGTGGCGGTGCCGCAGCGTCGACGGCGTCGACGCCCGCATCGACCGCGGCGAGGTAGGTCGCCAGCTGTCCGCCGGAGGTGTCGTGGCTGTGCAACTGGATCGGCTGCGGGAATCGATCACGCAGCGCCGATACCAACGTCTCGGCTGCACCCGCCCGCAGCAACCCGGCCATGTCCTTGATGCACAGGATGTGCGCCCCGGCGGCGTCGAGCTGCTCAGCGACGCCGAGGTAGTAGTCGAGGGTGTAGAGCTGCTCCTCGGGACTTGCGAGATTGCCGGAGTAGCAGATCGTCCCCTCGGCGACCGCGCCCGCATCGAGCACTGCTCGGATCGCTGGTCGCATCTGTTCGATGTCGTTGAATGCATCGAAGACCCGAAAGATGTCCATCCCCGATTCGGCGGCTTCATGGACGAACTGCTCGGCGACGACATCGGGATAGGGCGAGTACCCCACGGTGTTGCGTCCCCGCAGCAGCATCTGCGTACAGAGGTTGGGCGCCGCATCCCGAAGTCGCTCGAGACGCTCCCACGGATCTTCGTGCAAGAACCGCAGCGCCACGTCGAACGTCGCCCCTCCCCAACATTCGAGGCTGAGAAGCTGAGGCATCGTGTGGGCGATCTGTCGGGCACCGGCGACGAGATCGATCGTCCGGACCCGAGTGGCCAGAATCGACTGGTGCGCGTCTCGCAGTGTGGTGTCTGTCACCGCGACCGCATCCGCGGCGCGAAGCTCGGCGGCAAATCCCGCAGGACCGAGCTCGAGCAAGCGCTGCCGCGACCCCGCTGCGGGCTCGTTCGTGGGTCGCCGCTCAAGCTTCGACGCCGGATCGACCCGAGTGGGTGCGGGCCCATGAGGCTGGTTGACCGTGACGTCCGCCAGGTAGCGCAGGAGTCGGGTGGCCCGGTTGGCTCCGACCGAGGCAGCGGTCAGTTCGGGCCGCTGATCGATGAACGTGGTCGTCACGTCACCACGGATGAACTGCTCATCCTCGAGAATCGCACGCAAGAACGGCTGGTTCGTCGCCACACCACGCACGCGATATTCGGCAAGCGTGCGTTGCAGACGACGAATGACGGTGTCGAACGTCCGACCACGACAGGTGATCTTCTCGATCATGGAATCGAAGTACGGCGTGATCTCGACCCCCTGATACACGCAGCCGTCGAGTCGAACTCCCGGGCCGGTCGCAGGCCGATAGGTGACGATCCTGCCGGTGTCGGGGCGGAAGTCGTTCGCCGGATCTTCTGCCGTGACCCGACACTGCATGGCGTAGCCCCGCACGACGATGGCGTCCTGATGCAAGCCCAGGTCCTCGAGCGTCTCGCCACCGGCGATTCGGAGTTGACTCTCGACGAGGTCGACGTCGGTGATCTCTTCGGTCACGGTGTGCTCCACCTGGATCCGAGGATTCATCTCGATGAAGACGTGGCGGCCGTTCTGGTCGACGAGGAACTCGACCGTTCCGGCGTTGCGGTAGCCGATCGACTCGGCGAAGCGGACCGCGTCGTCGAGAAGCTCGCGACGGACGTCGGCGTCGAGGTTCGGCGCGGGCGCGAGTTCGACCACCTTCTGGAAACGCCGTTGGACCGAACAGTCCCGCTCGTATAGATGGATCGTCTCCCCCACCCCATCGGCCAGGACCTGCGCCTCGATGTGGCGCACATCGGTCATCGCCTCTTCGAGAAACACGGTGGGATCGCCGAAGGCGCTCTCGGCTTCCCGGCGCGCCGCATCGACCGCGGCGACGAGATCGGCAGGGTCTTCGATGCGTCGCAAACCGCGGCCACCGCCACCAGCCGCAGCCTTCACGAAAAGGGGAAAGCCAATGTCGTCTGCAGCCGATAGTGCGTCTTCGGCCACCTCGATCGGCGCCGATTGGATCAGCACGGGCAGCGCCGCCGCTTCGGCCGCCTGACGAGCACGCATCTTGTTGCCGGTGAGTTCGAGCACAGTCGAGGTGGGCCCCACGAAGGTGATCCCGGCAGCCTCGCAGGCTTCGGCGAGGTCGGGACTCTCCGACAGAAACCCATAGCCCGGGTAGATCGCATCGGCGCCGCACGACAACGCCGTCGCCACGATCAGCTCATGGTCGAGGTAGGCGCGGACCGGGTGACCTCGATCACCGATCTCATAGGCCTCGTCGGCCTTGATTCGGTGGAGACCGGCGCGGTCCTCCCACGGGTGAATCGCAACCGTCGTGATTCCGAGTTGTGTAGCGGCCCGGAACGCTCGAATCGCGATCTCGCCCCGGTTCGCCACGAGAAGCTTGCTGATCGTGGCCATCGAGAATCGAGCGTAGACCGCACGGCCTCACCGGATCTGTACTTCTGCGGCGAACGGCCGCTGAGCGTGCAGCAACGCCGGGACGAAGCCGGGTCGAGCGGTTGAGGGCGCTCCGCACCGCTCACGTGCACCAAGATGGGGGAATGCGTGCGATTCAGATCACTTCGACCGGCGGCCCCGACGTACTCGAGATCGCCGACGTGACCGTCGGCGAGCCCGGGGTCGGCGAGGTCCGGATCGCGATCGAGGCGGCCGGAGTCAACTTCATCGACACCTACCAGCGGTCTGGCCTGTATCCGGTTGAGTTGCCGTTCGTCCCGGGGTTGGAGTGTGCCGGTCTTGTCGACATGGTCGGCGAGGGTGTCACCGACATCGAAGTCGGCGACTGCGTCGCCCTCGCGCAAGGCACGGGCGGGTACGCAGAGTTTCGGGTTGCGCCCGCCGATCGCTGTGTCCGGGTTCCGGATGCGATCGATTCGGTCACGGCGACCGCAGCCATGATCCAGGGGCTGACGGCGCACTATCTGGCAACCGACACCTGGGCGCTCGCCGATGGGGATCGGTGCCTGATCCATGCGGCCGCAGGTGGGACGGGCCGACTCCTCGTGCAGATGGCCAAGCGCGCGGGGGCCGAGGTGTTTGCGACCGTGGGTTCTCCCGAGAAGGCCGCACTCGCCGACGCTGCCGGCGCGGACCACGTGATCAACTACACGACGACGGACTTCGGCGACGCGATCCGCGAGATCACCGGATCAGAGCGTCCGATCGATGTCGTCTACGACGGCGTGGGGGCATCGGTGTTCGAGACCAGCTTGTCGCTGATCCGACCTCGGGGCCTGATGGCGACTTTCGGGAATGCGTCGGGCCCGGTGCCACCGGTCGCACCGCTTGATCTGATGGCCGGCGGGTCTCTCTACCTCACGAGACCGACGATGTTCGATTACGTCGCGACGACCGACGAGCTGCGTCGCCGGGCCGATGACGTGTTCGACCGAATCCTCGAGGGTGCGCTCGAGGTTCGCATCGATTCCACGTTCCCCCTCGACGAGGCCGCCCGCGCCCACGAACATCTCGAGGCGAGACGATCGACCGGCAAGCTGTTGCTCACGCCATGAGCCGCTCCGTCAGAAGGATCGGATCGCAAGACTGATGGCGGATACCACCAGGACCGCAATCACCGCCTGATCAAAGCGCTCGACGGGAAGCCGCTCCCGCAAACGTTCACCGAAGGGCATCATGGCGAGCACGATCGGAAGCTGGAGCACCGAGAGGACCACCAGTTCAGTCGTGTAGAGGCCCGATCCGGCGAGTACGACCATCTGCACGGCTCCGGTGATCGCGAACGCCGTACAGATTGCGAAGACGAAGGCGTCGCGCGTCAACCCGATGCTGAGAAACCAGGTGGTGACGATCGGTCCGGAGATACCCGCCGCCCCCTGAAAGACACCACCCAGTCCACCGACCGGTGCCGCCCAGGTCCGAGCTCGCTCGGGAGAGAGGCTGCGGGGCTCCCGGAGTCGATTTGCGACGAACGCGATGATGACCGCGACGAGCACGAGCCGCATCACTCGTTCTGGCAAGACCGACACCGCGAGCGCGCCGATGACCGAACCGACCACCCCACCGACGAGGAAGGCTCGCAGTGTTGGCACCTCGTCTCGGGCAGGCCAGGTCTGACGGACGAGCTGGGTGTTGAGCACCAGGTTGGCGAGCGCCACCACGACGACGGCATCCACGACGGGGGCGAACAACGAGTAGATGGGTACGACGATGATCGGGTACCCCATACCCGTCGTGCTCTTGACCACGGAGGCGAATGCGGCGACGACCAACACGACGACGAACTGTTCGACGGCCACCGGCTCACGCTACCGAACGAAGATCTCCCTCTGTTCCGAGCACAGCGTCCCAGTTCTGTTCGGCTGGACCTGCCGCGGCATACAGCCACCCTTGGATCAGATCGCAGCGGAGCTCACGAAGGATGTCGAGTTGCTCGGCGGTCTCGACGCCTTCGGCGACCGAACGCATCCCGAGCGTCGCCACGATCCGCAGGACGCTCTCGACGATGACGCGTGCGTGGGGATCGGTCCCCAGCGACTGGATGAACGCGCCGTCGAGCTTGACCACGTCAATAGGGAGTGTCTGCAGCACCGACAGCGCAGAGAACCCAGAGCCAAAATCATCGAGCGCGATGGTGAAGCCGTGTTCGCGCAGTGCCACGAGGTTCTCAATCGCCGTTGGACTGGTCAGCGCGCCGTCCTCGGTGATCTCCAGCCAGAGCTCTGACGGTTCGGTCTGTTCGGCGCGGGTGAGAGCGATGAGGTGCTCGGCGAAGTTGGGCTGGCGGAGTCGCAGGCTGGACACGTTGGCGGTGATCGGTGGCTGACGGCCAGCGACCACTGGTCGATTCCGGAGCGCCCAACGTAGGACCGCATCGTCGATTGCGGGGACGAGCCCGGCGTCTGCGGCCGTGCCGAGGAACTCCCCGGGGAGTCGGAGTGTGCCGTCGAGCGAACGCCAACGCGCCAGGGACTCCATCGCGACCACTTCACCGCTCTCTGCGTCGACGAGCGGCTGCAGGTGGGCAATGACCTCGTCGCGGTCGAGCGCTGCGCGCAGGCCCTGTTCGGTCTCGAGGCGGTCGATTGCGGCTTGGCGGAGGTCATCGTCGAAGATCTCGACGCGGTTCCGCCCGAGATGTTTCGCGCGATACGCAGCGTTGTCACTGTCACGGAGCAGCTCTGCGGCCGTCTGTGGCCCGCCATCGGCCACCGCGACGCCGATGCTCATCGTGACGGAGAGACGGCGTCCGTCGAGCGAAAATGGCCGGGCGAGCGTGTCGAGCACCCGTCGAGCAAGAGAACGTGCCTCGTCGATCCCGGTCACCGGCTCGCTGACGACCAAGAATTCATCGCCGCCGACTCGAGCGACGGTGTCGCAGGATCGGACACCTTGTTGGAGACGTCCCGCGACTGCACACAGGAGACGGTCGCCGGCGTCGTGTCCGAGCGAATCGTTGATGACCTTGAAGTGGTCGAGGTCGATCGTCATCACGGCGACCGTCGTCGGCAGGGTTGCTGCTCGATCGAGTGTGTCGCTGATGAGTGCGTCGACGATGGACCGGTTGGCGAGTCCGGTGAGCGGGTCGTGCGTGGCCTGGGAGGCGAGCTGTTCGGCGGTTCGTTGTGCGGCTGCGAGTTGGCGCGCCGCAGACCCCAGTTGGTCGCGGCGACCCCGAAGCAGCTCTCGGAGCGACCGGTCACCCCAGCGGATCTTGTCGACGAGACCGCGGATCTCTCGCATGGCCGAGATCGCTGCGCTGAGGGCTTCGTCGAGCACAGGATCGCGTGATTCGTCACCGCGTTCGTCGACCCGGGTGACGTCGTCGAGCAGGTCCTGTTCGACTCCGCGAAGAAGGTCGATGCGTTGCGTCATTGCGAGGAACCACTCTTCGGGATCCACCTCGAAGGCTCCAACACCGTTGGCGAGCGCGGTCTCCTCCATCGCAGCCGTTCGTTGCACCGCAGGATGGGCGTTCAGTCTGGCCAGATCGGTTGCGACGTCGGGCGAACCCGTTGCGTCGATGATGCGCATCAGCGCCTCCTGTGCGGCCAGGAGCGAGACGAGCCAGAGATACCCACCGGTGTCGAAGCGGTCCCTGCTGAACACTTGCGCGAGCAGAGCCCGCTCGATCCCCGCGAGTTCCTTGGCTCGGAGCAGCGCGAGCAGGGCGACGAGACGGGCTCGCGTCCCGGTGACCTCAACGGCCTGGGCGACGGCACCCGCGAGAACCAACAACGACTGGTTCAGGTCGGTCATGTATTCGATGGAGGCCTCGGCATCAATCGAGTGGTCGTCGACCTGTTCTCGGACGACGGCAAGCCGGGCGAGCGTTCGGCGAGCGCTGCGATACTCGGCCATGTCGACCACATTGTGGAGTTCTCGACGTCCACAGACCTCGATGAACACCGCTTGTGAACCGTCGGTCTCGCGTCGCAGCGTCGTCAGCTCGGTTCGGAATCGCTCACCGTTGCTCGCCAGAAAGACCGATGCTGCGCCTCGTTCCTTCTGCAGCGCGTGAACGAGATCGCCGAGGCTTCCGACGAGCGGCACGATGACCGATCCGACATGACGGTCCATCTGAGTGAAATCGGCACGTTCACGGCGTTGGTTGAGCCGCGACCAGTAGTTGGATCAGCCCATCGACGGCGGGGCCGAGGCGGCGGTCCCGGCGGCGGACACACACGAGCCGTCGACGAATCAACGGTTCGGGCGTGAGCGGCTCGAGCGCATGGGGCTCGGTCTCGGCATCGGCGACCACCAGTGCTGTCCAGCCCATACCGAGCCGCACCATCTCCCGCAGCACCCGCGGTTGAGACGACTCGGCGACGACATCGAAGCTCGCCCCCATCGTCGACAACGCTTCGCCAACCAGACGGCGAGTCCGAGACGACCGTGGAAAGGAGACCCACGGGCCCCACGTCGTGGGGTCGCTCAGCCGCTCCGCAGGGGTACCTGGCGGCGGATAGACACGGACGGGTTCGTCGATGAGCGGGACCTGTTCAAGGGTTGGGTCCTTGGACGTCGCGACCGCAACGGCGAGGTCCAGATCTCCCGCTCGGACGTTGTCGACGAGCTCTGCGGAGGAGGCCACCGACAATCGCAGATCGACGCGGGGATGGTCGCGTCGATAGCGCATCAGGTGATCGCCGAAGTGATGAATCGCTGCCGTGTCGATCATCCCCGCCCGGACGAGGCCAGCCGCGCCAGTGCGCGTCGCCGTCGCCCAATCATCGAGTGCGCCGTGGGCGGCGATCGCGCGACGGGCGAGCGCTTCGGCCGCGACAGCCGCAGAGGTCGGCGTCCGTCGCCGCCCCGCGACGTCGAACAACGTCACGCCGAGGCTTCGCTCGAGTGCGGCGATTCCCTGTGAGAAGGCCGAGGGCGACACGCCACACGCCTCGGCCGCCTCGGCCCAGCTGTCGTGCTGCAGCGCCATGACGAGGTAGTGCAGCTGTGAAATCGTCGGAGTTCGTCGCCCGGGTCGATCGCCACCCATCCCTTCACTGTAGTGAAGTATTGCTTCATCAAAGCTGTACCGAATCGGGTCTTGCTTATCTTTCAGCGCATGACTGCATCGACTATCGCCCCCGCAAATGGACGCCTTGGCGTTCTGCTCCCCGGACTCGGCGCCGTGGCCAGCACCTTGATCGCCGGCGTCCTCAAGGCTCGGATGACGGGCGAGACGCCCATCGGCTCCGTCAGCCAATCGGCGCACATCCGCCTCGGCACCCGCGAGGAGGGACGCAATCCACTGATCCGCGAGTTCGTTCCCCTCGCCGAGCTCGACGACCTCGTGTTCGGCGGATGGGATCCACTCTCGGCGAACGCGCTCGAAGCGGCCCGCACCGCCGACGTGATGACCGAGCAGGACCTCGCTCCCCTGTCGTCTGAGCTTGAGGGCATCGTCGCCATGGATGCCGTGTTCGACCAGAAGTGGGTCTCTCGCATCGACGGCGTCCGGGTCAAAGACGTCGCCGAGATGGCCGAGCAAGCCGAGGCACTCATGGCCGACATCGAACGCTTTCGCACCGAGAACGAATGTGACCGGCTCGTCATGGTGTGGTGTGCCTCCACCGAGGCGTACCAGGAGCCTTCGGATGTGCATCGATCGATCGATGCGTTCGAGGCCGGCCTGAAGGCGAACGACGCCAACATCTCGCCCAGTCAGATCTACGCCTACGCCGCGTTGATGAGCGGAGTGCCGATTGCGAATGGCGCTCCCAATCTGACACTCGACCTGCCCTGCATGGTCGAGTTGTCCGAACGTGAGGGCGTGCCGATCGCCGGCAAGGACTTCAAGACGGGCCAGACCCTGATGAAGACGCTGATCAGCCCCGGGCTCAAGGCCCGCATGCTCGGTGTTCGCGGCTGGTACTCGACGAACATCCTCGGCAACCGCGACGGCATGGTGCTCGACGCTCCGGAGAACTTCCAGACCAAGGAGACCTCCAAGCTCGGCGTGCTCGACACAATTCTGCAGCCCGACGTCTACCCGGAGCTCTACGGTGACATCGAGCACAAGGTTCGCATCGACTACTACCCCCCTCGCGGCGACGACAAAGAGGGTTGGGACAACATCGACATCTTTGGATGGCTCGGGTACCCCATGCAGGTCAAGATCAACTTCCTCTGCCGAGACTCGATTCTGGCCGCACCGATCGTGTTGGATCTCGCGCTCTTCATGGACCTCGCTGCTCGAGCCGGACAGTCGGGAATCCAGGAGTGGTTGAGCTTCTACTTCAAGGCTCCCCAGGCCGGGTCTGCCGGTCCCGAGCACGACATCTTCATTCAGCAGACCAAGCTGAAGAACACGCTCCGTGAGTGGATGGGCGAGCAGCCCGTCACCCACTCCGAAGCCGGCTGACGTCCTCGGGATCTCTTTCGGGGTCAAGTCTTTCCAATAGACAACACATGCTCGGCGAGTAAACGGCGGCCTCGGATGTCTATTGGAAAGACTTGACCCCAGTCAGAGCCAGCTGAGGGTACCGGGCTCGAGGAGCTCGCGGAGGCGCTCGTTGGACTCGTCGAAGGCCGAGCCATAACGCTCGCGGAGCTCCGGGCTCACCGGGTCGCGGTCACGCTTGTTGTACAGCGGATAGTCCACGCCGCTCATCGGTGGCAGCCCGAGGAAGTCCGTCGCACGCCGCACGGCCGCCTCCGGGTCGGACTTGAGCTGCGCAGAGTCGAGGACAAGGACCTGATCTCGACCGAAGAGGTCGAAATAGCGTTCGAGCTGATCGGCGTAGCGACCTCGGTCGAGATAGGCGTGGTGGATGTGGGGCGCCGAGACATACGTTGGGTCGGCGATGATCTTGTCCACCTCGCCGGCGAGCCGCTCCGGTTCTGCATCGAATGCCTCAGTCATCGACAAGGTCTCGAATCCGCGTTTGACCTCGTGGTTGTGGTGCGACATCGCCCGATCGAGAGGCTCCCGAAGCACGGTGAGGATCCGGCAGTCGGGCATCAGTTCGTGGATGCGATTCGGGATCACGGGGCTGTAGAGGTAGTACGGGGCGCCCTCGCCGACGGCCGGCTTGGCACCATGGGCCTCCTCCAGTTCATCCAGCCGGGATCGCCGCGGAAAGTTGCCTCGGTACCACGATTCGGTGTGATCGAAGTTCGTGTCGAAGTAGTGGACCCCTTTGGCGTTTCGGGGTCCGAACACGAGATCGTGCGCCAGCAGGTAGATGAACAGCGAAGTCGTCCCGCCTCGCTGGGTTCCACAGACCAAGAAGTTCGGGAGCACCCGTTTGTCGGCATCGAGGCGCCCGACGTTTCGATTGCCCCAGACCCAGAGATCACGGACCGGCTCAGGGAGCGGGCTCTTTCCGAGCGCCTTGCGACCGATCATACGAACGCTCCTTCAGTGAGGTCTCCCGTGGCGGAACGCCGGGCACGCTCGGCATACCGTCGGTCACGGAGCGCGAGTGCTGCCGCCATCATCATGAGCGGCAGCGCCGCCGGAAGGTGGTCGTAATAGAACATCGTCGGCAACGCCGACGCGACCGCAAGGTGCAGCCAGAGCTGTTCTTGGGTTCTGATCCGGACGCCGGTTCGGATGGTCATCGCCAAGAAGAACCCGGCGTAGAAGACAAGGCCGGGAATGCCCTGGGAGAACAGCGTGGTCCAGACCATCCCGTGGGTACCGATCGCCGGGCGATTGGGGTTCGGATTGGCAATCGGTGCGCCGTAGCCGATGAGCGGCGAGCCCGGCACCGCTTCGATCACATCGGTGTAGATGTCACCCCGAGACTCGAACGAGTGCTCCGAGGTGGCGCGGCTGGTCACGAGGTCACCAAGCGGAGACACCAACGCAACCGACGCGATGAACAAGATCACGAAGATCGACCGGATCGCCACCACCTGCTGACCAGCCGAGGCCCGGCGAACCGTGACGTAGACGACACCCATGATCAGGGCGATCCACAAGCCTCGATTGGCCGAAATGATCATCGGTACGCCGGCGAGCGCCAGCACTGGCACGAGCCAGCGGCGACCGTTGGGGAGATGCCGGAACCAGGCGATCGCGATGAACGTGCCCGGCACCAGGGTTGCGCCCCACTCGTTCGTGAAGGCGAAGGGCATCGACGGACGGTTCAGCGGGAAGCCGAGGAAGTCCTGCTCTTGGGCGATCGGGGGGTTGAAGACGGACTTCACGAAGGAGTTGGACATCAGACCACGAGGAACCACCTGCGACATGAGACTCGGGAATCGGACCTCACCGATGATGACCCCGAGATACCCGCCGATGATCGCCGTGAAAACGAACACCCCTCCGAGGACGGAGAGAATCTTCCGTGTCGGCAGCAGGCGTGGCGGGAGGTTGTAGACGTAGAGGAACGCAATGGTCGCTCCGAGATAGCTGAGCTCTCGAATCGTGAAGGACAGATACCTGGTGACGTCGCGATCGAGCGCCGCCACCGAAACGAACGACCATCCGAGGAACAAGAACCAGAGACCCATGCCTCTCGGAACTCGGATCGGCTTCATCAACAGCAGCTGGAACGCCATTGCGACGGCAGCGATCACGAACGCGAAGTAGGCCAGACCGAGCACCCAGTAAAGCGGTAGCCCAGCGATGAGATAGAGCGGAAGCGCCGGGTTGTTGAGTCCGACGAGCTTCGATTCGTCGACCGCGAGGCCTGAGCGCGACTGAAGCTCGAATGCCTGGGGGATGACCGTCATGGCGTGCTCCTCGGTCCGGATGCGGTGGCGCGGTGCTGGCGCTCGGCGAGCAGCGCAATCATCGCCAACTGCCGTTCGCCAAGAGCTTGCCACGATCGAGCGGGATCGAGCCGGGCAATGACCTCGAGCAGGTACCAGTCGTCGAGAAACTCGCGGTGGGCAGGATCCGCGCCGATCCCGGCGAGCCGTTCGTCGATGTCGCTCGGGAGGTTGCGCTGCCCAGGCTGCTCGTAGGTCCGGGCGAGGTGGATGAGGTCCAGCCCGAGCGGCACGCCGTCGCCAAATCGCTCCCAATCCCAGACGAACCACGAGTGACCATCTGCGGGCGCCATGTTGAACGGCGACCAGTCACCGTGCCATGCGCCGACAACGACCTCGGGACCGTTGGCGAGGCGTTCGAGCGTTTGCGAGACCGGCCGATTGTCGGCCAAGCGCTCGAGACGCCGACGAAGTTCGTCGAGGCTCTCAAGCGAGCCGATCGGTGAACGACGGGTACCGAACGACGTCGCGATCCGTTTCGCGACGTCGGCGTCGACGCGGGCGACATCGGTGTTCACCTCAGTGTCATCGACGGGGAGAGGTTCGAGGACGAGCAGCGGACGGCCGCCCCACGCGTCGAACGCAAACACGGAGGGAACCCGAACGCGGTCGACGGGATTCTCGACAAGATGCGCGAGCGCACGTGCTTCGTTCGTGACCAGTCGATCGGTTTCGTCGTCGGGACCGAGTTTCGCGAATGCGAGCAGCGAGCCTTCAGTATCGAGGATTCGGATGACCGGCTTGCGATTGGGTCGAACCGGGCCGGAGGCGATCGTGATCTCGATGTCGCTACGCCCGAGGAGGGAGCCGAGGTGTTCACGCAACGTCGGCGCCGAAGAGTCCGAACGACGGACGATCGACACCTGAGGCAGCAGGCGGGAACTGGCCGAGAGCAGCTGGTAGGCGCCCTTGGGCAGGGTGACCGACCGCGACGACAGCGTGCGTGTCATCGTTTGGCGCAGCCCGGCATCGCTCTTGGCCGAGACCATGGTCTTTGGATTCGAGGTGCCGGGCAGAGCGATGTAGGTCTCGACGGCCGTCGCATCGCGGCCGACCGTCACCTCCAACCCGTCGCCGTCGCCGACGAGCACGGGCGACCACCAACCGAGCCCGCTTGCGGGGTCGGCGCCGCTCGGCGAGCGCCGGCGCACCATCAGACCGACTTGCCCCGACGTTGGAGGAAGCCGACGATCTTGCCTGGTGGCACACCGACCATCGCCAGCCCGGCGAGCGCCACCCGTGGCTCGGTCGGGTTGAGCGACAGAATTCGCTTGCAGAGGGCGATCGCGTCACCGCGTTCGCCGAGCGCCGCTTTGGCGAACGCCTGCTGGCCGAGGATCCGCGCAAAGCCGACCGGCTCGGTCTCGAACTCCGGATACTTGTCCAAGATGTACTGCATGCCCTCGATCCGCATCTGCCACCGCTCGGCGAACCACGAGTCGTGCCATCGCACGGTGGTCAGCGCCGATGGAACGAGCAGGATGTCGCTCGCCTTGGCCGTCCGCAACAAGAACTCGTAGTCCTCGGGGTAGGCGTACGGAACGTCCTCGTCGACCAGGCCGACCCGGTCGAGGATCTCGGCGCGGCGGAACAGGAATGTGGAGGGGTGGAGCTCGAACACGCGTGACTCGAGCAGATCCCGAAAGGTCACTCTCGAATCGTCGCGGATCCGATCGACGCGATGATCCTCATAGGCGACCGTGACCCCGCATCCAAAGAAGAGCACCTCGGGGTTCGCGTTCGCCAGGTCGATCTGACGTCGGATCTTCGATGGGTACCAGGTGTCGTCGTCGTCGCAGAACGCCACGATCTCGCAATCGACGCTCTCGATGCCGGTGTTTCTCGATCCCTGCAGTCCGGGCTTGCGGACGTTGGTGATCGCCTGCACGGGCCGATTGCCGCCCTCGACGACCACGGACTCGTCGGGTTCGCACTGATCGAAGACGACCGTGGTCATGACGGTGCCCTCGTAGTCCTGCGCGGCAATCTTCTCGAGCGTCTCGGCGAGCAGCTCGGGTCGGTTGCCTCGAGTGCAGATGATGGTGTTGACCAGCGGGGTATCGGTCATCGGTTCGTCCTCTCCTCGAGCGCGGCATCGGCGGTCTCGGGGCTCGTGTCGTATCGGTACCGCGACAGCATCACTCGAGTGATTCTCCCGACGAGTTTCTGCATCGACGGATCGAGCTTGGTGCGCCAGGCCTCGTCGGCGCGAATGGTCACGGGCTTCCGGTCGAGGCGAAGCGGGTTGCCGGCGACCGAATGTCCGCCATCGGGCAGAAGCGGATCGGTGGACATGATCGCTTCGCCGCTCGGCTCGACCCCAGCGAACCGGAAGATCTGATCGAGCGTCTCCGCTGGAGCGGCCACAAAGTCTTCGTACCGGATCGTCGCAACCGGTGCGCCGAGACGATCGATGTTGGCGAAGGCCCAGTTGAACCACAGCCACCGCAACCCGATGCGTCCGGGGTGCAGCGTGTCCATCGCTCGGTCCTCGCCGCGGACCTCGGGACGCTTCATGGCCTTGGTCCACGAATGGGCAACGCCGCGGGGGTCGCGGACGAGGTGCAGGATACGAAGATCGACCTCCGGCAGCTGATGCAGCAGCAAGGCGGTGGAGACGTGCTTCGAGGTGTCGATCACGACCGGAACGTCACCGACTTCCAGTGCGGCGCGCAGAATGCGCGTCACGACGGCGCCGTATTGCACGATGCTCGTGGACACCGACTTCGAGAGGCTGGGGCGGACGAGCGCCGGAATGAATCGGGTACGGTCGACGCGCTGTTGGAGCGTCCGCATGCGTTCGCCGCTGATGTGGGACCAGCCACCGAACGCCTTTTCGCCGACTTCGCTCCAGAACGGGCATTGGGAGAACGGTTCGCCGCAGCCACACAAGTTGTTCTCGACGAGGCCCCGTTCCCACATGTGGACGAGTTCGCCGATGTTGATCATGTGTGGATGCTCGTTGAGCAGGTCGGAGATGATCGTGCTTCCCGACCGTGGAACGGATCCGACGTAGAGCACCGGGATCTTCTTCTCCGTCGCTCGGATGGGCACGACGTCAGCCAGTTCCGCCGGGAGCGCCCTCGCTCGCTCACCGAGCAGGTCGATCATCTGATCTTCGAAGTTGCTGATGGCAATCGCCGCATGGCCGTCATCAGAAGCCTCTCGGGATCCTCCCCGTGCAACGGCGGCGTCCAGCAGCCGGAAGAGTTCGTCCTTCGTCCGCGCGAGGTCGATGTCCCCGTGGGATCCAAGCCGCTCGCAGAAGTCGACCTGGTGATCGTTGACGTGTTCATCGAAGCGCTCTTCACGGGGGACGACGATCGGCACGATGCCGTTGGCCCGGCACTGAAGGATGGTGGCCGGACCGCCCTGGCAGACGACGACCGATGCGGCACGGAACTCCTGGGCCAGCTCGGAGCGACGGAGGTAGTCGACGACGGAGTCGGCACGCTCGGAGGGTCCAGATGTTCCGTGCTGCACGAGAACCGACCCGACCTCGGGCTCTGCGGCCAGCCACTCGTCGATCCACCAGACCATGCGGTCGAACCGGTGGTAGTCGGTACCGACGATGACGAAGAGTCGCTCGATCCCGGTCGCTGTGGCTCCGGAGGACTCGGCGTTGGAGGTCACATCAGCCTCCCGATCAGCTCGGCTCGCGGATGAAACACCAGCTGGTCTTCCCACTGGACGAGAAATCGGTGCGACAGCGGAGCGCAGAGGCGTGCGGTGAGCGCGGCTGAATCGATTCGGTCATAGCTCTCGATGTACACGTTCTTTATTCCCATGAGGCGCCCGAGGAGGAAGAACGGAAAGGCGACGGCCGCGCCGGTCGACACGAGCACATCGGGGCGTTCGCGGCGCAGCACCTTCCAGGCGAGCACGAAGTTGCGGAGCAGGTTGGGAATGTTCCGGGTCGTTGGGTAGTGCGCCCACTCGGTTCGTTCGTCTTCGAGCGGTTCGTGGCTGTCGGGCAGGTCGAACGTGACCCAGAACCGGTCGTGTTGTTCCCACCATGGCTTCAGGATCAGGAGCTGGGCGAGGTGCCCGCCTGACGAGCCGACGAGCCCGACGTTCAGCTCGGTCCCATCACCGAGATCGGCGAGATCGGTCGGCGGCGCGCTCGCAGCATCAGATTGGTCGTGGTTCATGGCTTCTCCAGCCCGCCATGGCAGACGGTTGCGCTGCGTTTCGGTGGTTGCCGAATCATCGACACGCAGTGGCGACGTCTGTCCAGGTTGCTCTCTGGTGAAAATCGGTCAGCGCAGCGGGATGTTTAGGGGGGGGTCACAAAGGTCTCGATTCTATGACTCCTGAAGAAGGCCATTCGTCGCGCGCCCGAGCGGCACCGGCGGTGACTTACGCTTGAGTCCGCCAATGTTCGGCCGACCGGCATGCGGTACCCCTTGAAAGGCACGATGTCTGCAACATTCCCGCCCATCGCTCGACGGTCGTGGACGATCCTGATCGTGCTCGCCGTCTTGGCTACGGCGTGCACGGGCGACTCGAACGCGTCGCCCGCGACGACCTCGTCGTCGACCACCACGTCGACAACCACCCCGACATCAACGTCGAGCACGACCGTCCCCCCGACCACAGAGTCCTCGGCTCCGCTTGCGAGCACCGACCCCTGGGCGATCGACGTTCCGGGCGACGATTTCGACGGTGTGCTCCTCGGCTTTGCCACCGGTCTCACCCGGGCTGAGCGGGCGCCGCGGTTCCGCCAGATCGAAGCCGATGCGGGTCGGCCGTACGACATCGGCCACGTCTTTCACGCCTGGGATCTCGCGATTCCGACCGAGGACGATCTGATGCACCTCGAGGACGGACGCCTCCTGATGATCTCGTGGAACGGAACCGACACCAAAGAGATCGTGGCCGGCGACCATGACGAGTGGATTCGCCGTCAGGCCGAGGGGGTGCGCGATCTCGATCGGCGGGTTCTGCTCCGGTGGCTCTGGGAGATGGACGGCAACCGACGTCGCGCCTGGGTCCATTCGGGGCCTGACTACGTCGCTGCGTGGAACCACGTGCGGTCGATCTTCGCCGAGGTCGGGGCGACCAACGCCGAATGGGTGTGGTGTCCGAACGAGTTCTTGTTCGCGGAGGGCAGCGATCCCGAGGTGTGGTACCCCGGCGATGACGAGGTGGATTGGTTGTGCGCCGATGGCTACAACTGGGGCACGTCCGTCGCCTCACCGGATTGGGCAGACTTCGGCGACATCTTCCGGGACTTTCACGAGTGGGCTTCGGAGAAGGATCTGCCAATCATCATCGGCGAGACCGGCGTCGGCGAAGCCGAGCCGGGTGCCAAGGCCGACTGGATCCGGACAATCCCCGACCGGCTCGAGACCGACCTTCCCGAGGTCGACGCTCTCGTCTGGTTCGACATCGACTTCACGGACTTCGGTTTCGACGACTTTCGTGTCGACACCAGTCCCGAGAGCTACGACGCGTGGCTCGAGATCAGCAACGACGACCGACTGAACGCCGTCCAGCGCTGACGAACCTGCGCATGAGCGCCCAACGGGCGCGAACTCGCAGCGACAACACTGCGCATGAGCGCCCAACGGGCGCGAACTCGCAGCGACAACACTGCGCATGAGCGCCCAACGGGCGCGAACTCGCAGCGACGAACCTGTCAGCCCCTGCGGCTGGTTGCGCCGCCTTTTTGGAGGGGGCCCCACCACGCGTCGTTCGCGAGGTACCACGCGACGGTCTGGGCGAGCCCCTCGTCGAAGGTGACCGATGGCGACCAGCCCAGCTCGTTGTGGAGCTTGGAGAAGTCCACGGCGTAGCGAAGATCGTGTCCGGGACGGTCCCGCACGAACTCGATCAGGTTCCGACGATCCTGTGCGCCGAGCGCCGCATCGACCTGATCACAGATTGCGTGCACGACGTCGAGATTCGATTTCTCGGAGTCTCCACCGACGTTGTAGGTGTCGCCGAGCCTTCCTTGATCGAACACGAGACAGAGGGCGCTGGCGTGATCTTCGACGAAGAGCCAGTCTCGGACGTTCTCCCCTTTGCCGTAGACCGGGAGCGACTCCCCAGCCGCGGCGCGGATGATCATGAGCGGCATCATCTTCTCGGGAAACTGAAACGGCCCGTAGTTGTTCGAACAGTTCGTGACGACGACGGGCAGGTCGAAGGTCTCGCCCCACGCCCGCACGAGGTGATCCGATGACGCTTTGCTCGCTGAGTACGGCGACCTCGGATCGTACGGAGAGGACTCGGTGAACGCCGCGGCGTCCATCGTCAGCGAGCCGAAGACCTCGTCGGTCGAGATGTGATGGAAGCGCTCCACCTCGTGGTGACGTCCGAGCTCGAGGAGGTTGAACGTCCCGAGCACGTTCGTCTCGATGAAGGCCTGCGGGCCTTCGATCGAGCGGTCGACGTGGCTCTCGGCGGCCAGGTGCATGACGCCGTCGGGCCGATGGGTCTCGAACACCTCGGCGAGTGCTTCGCGGTCGCGGATGTCGCACGTCACGTGGGCGTACCGAGAATCGTCGGCGACCGACGCCACCGATCCGTGTGTGGCCGCATAGGTCATCGAATCGAGGTTCACGACCGAATGGTCGGTCGTGTTGATGAGGTGACGGACGACGGCGGATCCGATGAATCCACACCCGCCTGTGACAAGAATTTTCATGAGTTCACCAAACTGAGGAGGTATTCGCCGTAGGTGTTGTTCGACATCATTTTCCCGCGCTTCTCCACGGCGGCCGCGTCGATCCAGCCGTTGGTGTAGGCGATCTGTTCGAGGCAGGCGATGTACGCGCTCTGACGACGTTGAATCACTCGCACGAACTCGGACGCCTCCGACAGCGAGTCGAACGTTCCGGTGTCGAACCAGGCATGCCCGCGTCCGAGCTGGACGACGTTGAGCGAGCCGTCCTCGAGGTACTTCCGGTTCACATCGGTGATCTCGAGTTCGCCACGTGCCGAGGGCTCGATCGACTTCGTCACATCGACGATCCGGTCGTCGTAGAAGTACAGGCCGGTCACCGCGAGATTGCTCTTCGGATCGGACGGCTTCTCCTCGAGCGATACCGCTTTGCCGTCGGCGTCGATCTCAACGACGCCAAACCGCTCCGGATCGGTGACCTCGTAGGCAAACACCGACGCACCCGTGGACTGGTTGCTTGCGCCGCGGAGCAGGCCGGGCAGACCGGATCCCCAGAAGAGGTTGTCGCCCAGAATCAGCGCTGAACCGCTGCCGTCGAGGAATTCCTCGCCGATCAAGAATGCTTGCGCGAGCCCATTCGGTTCGGGCTGGACTGCGTAGGAGAGATTCACCCCGAACTGCGAGCCGTCGCGCAACAGACGTCGGAACTGTTCGTTGTCCTCGGGTGTCGTGATGATCAGGATGTCGCGGATCCCGGCGAGCATCAGAATCGACACCGGATAGTAGATCATCGGCTTGTCGTAGACCGGAAGCAGCTGTTTTGAGCAGCCGAACGTGATCGGGTGCAACCGCGATCCCGTCCCACCTGCGAGCACGATTCCCTTCACCTGACACCGTCCTTCGGGCGAACACCCTGGTCGTTGTGAGCCATATGAGTCGAGCACATCTCCTCGACAGAGTCTCGAAGACTCCGGAAGGTCGGGGCGAACTCGTCGACGAGTCTTGTCGTGTCGAGCACGATGTGTCGCGGATCCCCGGGCTCGAGGGTGTAGTCGGCCTCCACGTCCATCACCTCAGCGACGGTCTTGACGACGTCGAGGTTGGAGTACACGTTTGTCGAACAGGCGTTGTAGACGTTGTGCTTGCGGTCGGGACGATCGCCGACGGCGAGGATGACCTGAGCCAGGTCCTGGGTGTCGATGTAGCCACGCAGCTCTGCACCCATGTTGAACAGGTTGACCGGGGCGCCTTCGGCGAATCGGTCTGCGGCGTGCTGGACCAGCCCCTGACCTCGATAGCCACCTCGCCGTACGCCGATCACAGTGCTGCACCGAAGCGAGGTGACGGTGTTGTCGCCGGTCGATTCGAGCACATTGAGGAGTTGTTCTTCGGCAAGTTTGATGGCGCCGTAGACGGTGTCGGGCTGGGCGAGCGTCGTCTCGTCGATCGGATCGACGCCCTGTGGGCCATAGCCGGCGCCACCGGACGACGTCAGGACGACGTGCATCCCGGAGAGTTTGGAGCATTCCTCGACGATCTCGGTGACGGCCCGGCTTGCCGGAGCGAGCAGCGTGGAGATCTTCGACGGTGGGCAACGCGGATCAGGAGAACCGGTTGCGACGACGAGGATGCTGTCGGGCTCCAGCACGTCGACGAGCGCCCCCGAGCCAACGTCACCGAAAACGCATTCGATGCGATCGTCGGTCAGATAGGCGTCGGGGAACGACCGCGAGATGACGCGAATCGACGTCTCGCCGCGGTCGAGGGCCGCGTCGATGACCGCCGAGGCGATCAATCCGCAGCCGAGGATGGTCAGGTTCGGCATTGGTCAGGCGAGGTCTTCTGTCGAAGTGGTGGCCGATCTCGCCTTCGGCGAGCGGGCCTCGACGGGTGTGGCCTGGGGCGGTCCAGGCGGACCTTCGGGATCGACGTGCTCGGATGGGGCGGCGAGGCGTTGCAGCGACTCGAACGTGCCGTCGCCACCGCGTCCCGGCTGCGGCGTTGTTCCGGGAACGCCGGTCGGCACGCGGACGGTGCCGACATCAGCGGCGCCCGACGGCAGGATCGACAAGCGGCTCGTCCGGTTGATGATGGCGCCAGCGATGTCCGCCTGCACGTTGAGCAACTGCACACGCAATTCGGTGAGCTCGCTCCGGCGGGTCCGACCAAAGGCAGCAAGGATGTAGACCGCGTCGGCGACAGAGGCCAGCTGCAGGCCGTCGGCGTGGGTGAGCGCCGGAGGCGAGTCGAAGACGACCATCATGTTGCGTTCTTGGGCCACCGTGAGCAGCGACGAGAGACCGTTGCTCGAGAGCGGGGGCGGCGAGCCGGTACCCGTGGGGAGCACGTGAATACCCAGACGCTCCTCGCATTGCCCAATGGCCACGCGCGCCGCTTCGAGATCGACGTTGGTGCGAAGGAAGTCGTTGAGGCCGGGTTGGCTGTTGAGTCCGAACAACCGGTCGACTGCGGTGTTGCGTCGATCTGCGGCGACCAACAGAACCTGACGGCCGGATTGGGCGAGCGCCAACGCCATGTTGACCGCTGCCGTGGTGCGGCCTTCCTTCTCGTTGGCACCGGTCACGGTGATCGAATCCACGACGTACCCGTTCCGCGGAGCGAGTGCGGCAGCAGCGAGTCGTCGGAAGGCTTCTGCGCCAGGGGTGTGCGAGCTCACGGCGGTCACGAGTGCAGGGCTGTCCTCGGTGATGCGCGGAATGTTGCCGAGCACGGGAACGCCGAGATCGACTTCGGTCTCCGCAGCGCTCGAGAGTCGTCGATCAAGCCGGTCGCTGAGCACGGCCGCGCTACCGCCGATGAACAGGCCCATCAGGAGTCCGGCAGCGAGCGCGATGGGAAGTGGAATTCCCGAGCTGTCTCGTTCGGGTGTGCTGGCGGGCGACAGCACCCGACCGACCTCGACAGGCGTCGATTCGAGCTGATTGAGCGTGGACCGAACCTCGAGACGTTCCGGCTCGAGTCGGCGGAGTCGAATGTCGGCGAGGTTGTACTCGACGGAGTCCTGCTCGAAGGTCCCGAGCACGGCCTCCTCGTTGGCGATACGCAGGTCGAGATCGGCGAGCTGTGCTTCGAGACGTCCAACTTGATTGTCCCGGAGGGTCTGGGCACGTTCGTTGCGGGCCTCGAGATACACATCCGCGGACAACTGCACGATGGTCTGTGCCTCTTCGCGAACGTCGGAGCGATAGAGGAACTCGAGGATCTGTGTGTCGCAGCTCGAGCCGGCGAGGACGACGGCGCCGGTGTCGAGACACGGGCTGACGGCGATGTTCTCGGTCCAGTCGTCGAAGGTCAGATCGTCGAAGGGGCTCTGCTCGACGACTCGGTCGCCAAGCGAGGCGGCGACGAGCGCTTCGGTTTCTTCGACGACGGGATCATTGCCCTGACCGACGTCGGCTTCGCTCGGGACGAGTTGCACGGTTGCCCGTGACTCGAAGAAGTCCTGCTGAGATGGAAGGAAGAGTACGGCGAGGAGCGCAAAGGCCACCATCGCCAGAACGATCATCCACCAGCTCCGGCGAAAGATCCGCCCGTAGTGGCCCAGTTCGAGTTCGTCGCTGTCCATCTCGATCTTCCCGAGTCGTGCGCCCCAATGGCGCGACACTGATTGACGATTGTGAAGTCGGCGAAGTCGCGTGCGACTTGAGCGCATTGCCCGGTCACTCGACTCTGCCGGCGACCGACCGACCGTCCCGATCCTACGCTCGTTCACGGTGCGGTCCGGGTGTGACGCGAGACTCTTGCGTCACAATATGTCATTTCGATGACGAAGTGACTACGCTATGCGCCGCGGCGGGCATCAGTCGCAACCTTCCGTGCGATCTGCGGACACAGGACCTCAGCACCATGTACACCTCACCCTCAGCAGAACCCTCCGGCGGACTCGTCGCCAACATCGGATCGTGGCGATTCGTCGCCATCGTGTTGGCCATCGCAATGATCGCCACGGTCGCCGTGATCGCGCAGCCCGACGATGCAGACGCGCTCGATGACGGCGTGTTGTTCGGCTCCTATGCACGCGCCGTCAACGGACAGACCAACATCGAAGCCGTTGAGGCGCTCGAAGCTCAGCTCGGATCGAAGCTGCCGCTGGTCCGCACGTTCAGCAAGTGGGATGAGGGCATCGGCGAAGACAAGCGCATGCACCGTTGGGCGCGCGACGGCGGGCGCGAATTGATGATGACCTTTGTCGCCGAACGCAACAACGGACAGGTCATCCCGTGGCGCAACATCGCCAACGCACAACCCGGCTCGACGCTCTATCGCGAGATTCAGGAGCTCGCGAGCGGAGTGCGGCGGTTCGGCGTGCCGGTCATCGTCGGCTTTCATCATGAGCCCGAGCGCGGCGTCAACCAGGAGTTCGGCACCGCCGAAGAGTTCAAGGGCGCGTATCGCAAGATCCACCAGATCTTCGAAGCCGAAGGCGCAACCAATGCCCAGTGGGCTTGGATCATGGGTGAGTGGGCCTTCGCCGTGGGCGAGATCCGTCCAAATGACCGCCGTCGTGCAGAGCTCTGGTACCCCGGAGATGACGTCGTCGACTACATCACGTCCGACGACTACAACTGGAACAACTGCCGTCCGGGCACCACGACCGATCCATGGATCTCGATGCGCGAAGACCTGGGACCCCTCATGGAGTTCGCGCGCGAGCACCCGCGCCAGCAGTTGATTCTCGGCGAGTTCGCCAGCGACGAGGGACGCTCGGGTCAGAAGGCCGAGTGGTTCGACGAGATTCGGTCACTCTTCAAGTCGGGCGAGTTCAAGGAACGCTTCGCCGCGATCGTCTATTTCCACGACGATGGCGCCAACCAGGGTTGGCCAGGCTGCGAATGGTGGATCACGTCGAGCCAGTCCTCGCTCGAGGCGGCGCGACGAATCGTTGCTGACCCGTTCTATCGAGGCGACCTTCCTGGCGTTCCCGCGCCGACCACAACCGCCCGACCCACAACCACCACAACCCGAGCAACCACCACAACCGCCCGACCCACAACCACCACAACTCGAGCAACCACCACAACCGCCCGACCCACAACCACCACAACTCGAGCAACCACCACAACCGCCCGACCCACAACCACCACAACCGCTCGACCCACAACCACCACAACTCGAGCAACCACCACAACCGCTCGACCCACAACCACCACCGTTGCCCCGGCTGCGCCTGCGTCGCCGGCGAACCCGACGACCACCGTCCGCACCGCCGCATCCGTGCCGCCCGGAATCACCTGTGCTGGACGCACCGTGACGATTGCCGGAACGTCCGGCGACGACGTCCTGACCGGCACGCCCGGCAATGACGTGTTCCACGGACTCGGCGGCAACGACCAGATCAGCGGTGGCGGCGGCGACGACCTCATCTGCGGTGGCGACGGCAACGATCGCCTCGTCGGTGCACGGGGCAACGACACGATCTACGCCGGACCCGGATCAGACACCGTGATCGGCGGACACAACGACGACACCCTCTACGGCGGAGACGGCAACGACCTCATCGAGGGAGGCGCGGGTCGCGACCTCGTCTATGGCGAGTCCGGGCGAGACACGCTCCTCGGCGGGCGAGGTATCGACCGCATCCAGGGTGGCGGGCAGGACGACTTCATCGATGGGCGCTCGGGCCGAGACCGTTTGCAAGGCAACGGCGGCAATGACCGGATCGACGGCGGCCCTGGCGACGACCGCCTCAACGGCAGCGAGGGCAACGACGATCTCCGCGGCGGAGCGGGTCGAGACCTCCTCTATGGAGACGCTGGCAACGACCGCCTCGAGGGCGGTAACTCGCTGCGTGACTCGTGCACCGGAGGAGCAGGTTCCGACGTGCTCGGAATCACCTGCGACTTCCTCTCACCGTGAGTCGATGAGCCTCATCAGCCCATGACGACGAGTGCCGGTACGGCAAGCACGACGAGCGCCGACAACGGGATCCCCAACCGCAGATAGTCCGAGAACCGATACCCGCCCGGCCCGTAGACCATCGTGTTCGTCTGGTAGCCGATCGGCGTCAAGAACGACGCCGATCCGGCGACCGCGACCCCGATCATCGCCAATCTCGGGTCGATGTCTGACTGTTGCGCGACCTGCTGGGCGATCGGGAAGATCAACGCCACGGCCGCCGCGTTGGTGATGAGCTCGGTCAGGATCAGCGTGGCGATCACGAGGCCAAGCACCGCACCGTAGGCCCCCGCCCACCCGAAGCCGTTGACCACGATGTCGGCGAACTCGTCGGCGAGTCCCGAGGCCTGGACGGCGGCGCCGAGACCGAAGGCGCCGCCGATCATGAGCACAACGTTGACGTCGACCGCATCACGGGCTTCGCGTGGACGAAGCACACCGGCGATGACGAGCGCGATTGCCGCTGCGATGACGGTTCGAGTCACCGAAAGCAGGCCGAACGCGGGGAGCGCAACGGTTGCGGCCAAGGCGAAGAGGGCGACGGGTGAGCGGTCGTTCGACGACGGCACGGGCGCGTCGACGCGGCTGACCAGGAGGAACTCACCGGCATCGCGCCACCGCACCCGAAAGTCCTTGTTCGCAAGGACGAGCAGCGTGTCACCAGCCCGAAGGGGCGCCGAGCCGATCTTGCCTCGAACGATCGATCCGCTCCGGTGGATGGCCACTACTGCCGCCTGATAACGCGCCCGGAAATCCATCTCTGCCGCCGTGCGCCCAACCAATTGGGAGCTTGGTCCGACAACGACCTCGAAGAAGGCGGTGTTGGAGCGGTCGTCGGCGACGAGTCCGGACTCGGCGACATCGGCCTCCAGACCCTTGATGCCCTGCAGATCAACGATGTCATCGACCGAGCCGGCGAAGACCAGCCGATCTCCACCCCGAAGCGTCTGATCGGGCTGCACGGGAGCGATGACTCGGCCGTCACGATCAATCTCGACCAAGAAGACGCCCTCGAGGCGCCGCAGCCCGGCTTCGCTGACCGACTGACCGTCGACCGGCCCCTGCGCGGCGACGCGCATCGAGATCGTGAAGGGCCGTTGAGCCTGACCGGCGACGCCCGGCCGAGAGCGATCGGGCAGGACGATCGGGGCCAGAACGACGATGATGATGAGACCGGCGATGGCGATCGGGAGTCCGATCCGTGCGGTCTCAAACAGGGCGAACGGCTCGTCCCCGGAGCCTTCGAGCAGGCCGGACATGACGAGATTCGTCGACGTTCCAATCACGGTCAGCGAGCCGCCGAGAATCGTGGCGTAGCTCAGCGGAATGAGTAGGCGCGATGCCGGACGGCCCTCACGATCGGCCCACCGGGTGACTGCGGGGACGAGCATCGCGACGATCGGGGTGTTGGCCAGAAAGGCCGACGCGACCGCGCTCGGCGCGGTGAGTCGAGCGAGATCGGCGCGCAGCGCCCGAGGCGTCCCGAGGAGCGACCCGACGAGCGGTTGGATGGCGCCTGTCCGGTCGACGGCCGCAGCCACGACGTAGAGCCCCGCCACCGTGATCGGTGCCGGGTTCGAGAACCCCGAGAAGGCTTCGCCAGCGTCTGTTACACCCAGCACGAACAGCAGCGCGGTGGCGCCCAACACCCCCGAGGGGGGTGAGACGCGCGAGGTTGCCAGCGCAGCCACCATCACGATGATGACTGCGACGGTCAACCACGCATCGCCAGACATTGGATTCCATCGGCCTCGCCGGGGCGAGGTCGAGGATTATTCGGCCAGAGGTGCCTCGACCGGAGCCGCGCCAGGCCCGATCAGGTCGCTACGGCTCGCCAACCAGTCGGCAAGATCGCCGGGATCTTCGTCCCCTCCGGACGTGTAGTACTCCATCGGCTGGTAGTCGGGCGCATGCGGCTCGATCTTGCGGTACTCCCCAATGCCAGTGCCGGCAGGGATGAGCTTGCCGATGATGATGTTCTCCTTGAGGCCGATGAGCCCGTCGCTCTTCGACTCGATCGCCGCCTCGGTGAGCACTCGGGTCGTCTCCTGGAAGGAGGCAGCCGAGAGCCAGGAATCGGTGGCGAGCGAGGCCTTGGTGATGCCCATCAGTTCGGGGCGACCCTCGGCGGGACGCTTGCCTTCCTGAACGAGCTGACGGTTGGCGTCGGCGTACACCTTGGTGTCGACGCGCTCACCCGGCAAGAACTCGGAATCGCCCGGCTCCTGCACGGCGATGCGGCGCGTCATCTGACGCACGATCAGCTCGATGTGCTTGTCGTGGATCGACACACCTTGGTCGCGGTAGACCTTCTGGACCTCTTCGACGAGATATCGCTGGGTCTCGCGGACACCCTTGATGTCCATGAGCTCCTTCGGGTCACGAGGACCCTCGACGATCGCGTCGCCAGCGGAGATCTCGTCGCCGTCGTTGACCTCGAGGCGGGCGAGAGACGGAACGGTGTAGACGTCTTCGGTGCCGTCGTCGCCGACGACCAGGATCGTGCGACCCTTGCCGTCGTCTTCTCCGACCCGGACGATGCCCGAGGTTCGGGCGAGGGTTGCCTTGCCCTTCGGGGAACGAGCTTCGAAGAGCTCGACCACGCGGGGCAGACCACCGGCGATGTCGCCACCGCCCGCAACACCACCGGTGTGGAAGGTGCGCATGGTGAGCTGCGTGCCGGGCTCGCCGATCGACTGGGCAGCGATGACGCCCACCGCTTCGCCCGGCTCGATCGTCTCGCCGGTGGCGAGCGACGTGCCGTAGCAGCCAGCCGAGACACCGCGGGACGACTCGTCGGTGAGCGGTGAGAGCACCCGCACCCGGTCGATCGTGGTGTCGTCGCGGATGGCGATCATGATCTCTTCGGTCACTTCGGTGCCGGCCGGGTAGACCGTGCCGTCACCGAGGGTGACGTCGTCGGCCAGCGTTCGGCTGAGCAACCGGGTCTCGAGGTACGTCCGCTTGTTGCCCGAGTCGGGCATCACGTCTTCGAGCCAGATACCTCGCACCACACCGCCGGCCTCGAAGGGGTCTTCGGTGTTGATGATGAGTTCCTGGGCCACGTCGACGAGGCGGCGGGTCAGATAGCCGGAGTCCGCAGTACGAAGCGCCGTATCGACGAGACCCTTACGAGCACCCGGCGTGGCGATGAAGTACTCGAGCATCGCGAGACCCTCGCGGAAGTTGCTCTTGATCGGACGCGGGATCATGTCACCACGGGGGTTGGCGACGAGACCGCGCATACCCGCGATCTGACGCACCTGCATCATGTTTCCGCGGGCACCGGACGTGACCATCATGTCGATCGGGTTGAAGTGCTCGGCCTTCAGGCCGGCCTCCATCTCGTTCTTGACCTTCTCGGTGGCCTCGGACCAGATCTCGACTTCTTTCTGGCGGCGCTCACCATCGGTGATGATGCCCCGTCGGAACTGGGTCTCGACCTTCTCGGCGTCCTTCTCGTGAGAATCGAGGATGTCGCGCTTGGATTCTGGCGTCTTCACGTCGTCGATGGAGACCGTCAGACCCGACTGCGTGGCGTAGCGGTAGCAGAGGTTCTTGATCCCGTCGAGGCTGCGAGCCACGACGGCCTTCGGGTACTCGCGAGCGAGTGTGTCCACGATGTCGCCCATCGTGCCCTTGGCAATCGAGGTGTTCACGAACGCAAAATCGTCCGGCAGTACCGAGTTGAACAGCACGCGTCCGACCGTCGTCGGGTGATACGTAGCAGCGACGCCGTTGGCCGGCGTCTCAATGAGCGACGGGTGGCGGTAGGTGATCTCGGCGTGGACGTCCACGTCACCGAGTTCGTACGCCATCATCACTTCGTCGAAGTCCCGGAAGACGCGTCCCTCACCGGGGGCGCCCTCGACGTGCTGGCTCAGGTAGAAGGCACCGATGATCATGTCCTGCGTCGGCGTCACGAGCGGGCGGCCATTGGCCGGGCTGAGGACGTTGTTCGCGCTGAGCATGAGCACGCGGGCTTCGGCTTGTGCCTCGGCCGACAGGGGCAGATGGACGGCCATCTGGTCGCCGTCGAAGTCGGCGTTGAAGGCGGTGCAGACCAGCGGATGAAGCTGGATCGCCTTGCCTTCGACGAGCACCGGTTCGAAGGCTTGGATACCGAGACGGTGAAGCGTCGGTGCACGGTTGAGCAGCACCGGGTGTTCCTGGATCACGTCGTCGAGGACGTCCCACACCTGGGGCTTGCGGCGCTCGACCATGCGCTTGGCCGACTTGATGTTCTGGGCGGTCTCGGTGTCGACGAGCCGCTTCATGACGAAGGGCTTGAAGAGCTCGAGGGCCATGAGCTTGGGCAGCCCGCACTGGTGCAGCTGAAGCGTCGGGCCGACCACGATGACCGAACGGCCCGAGTAGTCGACACGCTTGCCGAGCAGGTTCTGACGGAACCGGCCCTGCTTGCCCTTGAGCATGTCGGAGAGCGACTTCAGCGGACGGTTACCCGGTCCGGTGACCGGACGACCACGACGACCGTTGTCGAACAACGCGTCGACCGCTTCCTGCAGCATGCGCTTCTCGTTGTTCACGATGATCTCGGGCGCACCGAGATCCAGCAGCCGCTTCAGGCGGTTGTTGCGGTTGATGACCCGGCGGTACAGATCGTTGAGATCCGAGGTCGCAAAGCGGCCACCGTCGAGCTGCACCATGGGACGCAGCTCCGGCGGGATCACCGGAACGACGTCGAGAATCATCGCACGCGGATCGTTGACCCGGTTGCTGCGCTCGTCTCGGCGATTGAACGCCGCGACGATCTTCAGGCGCTTGATCGCCTTCTGCTTGCGCTGCGCGGACAGACCCTTCTGGCCCTCGGGAGGATCGATCTGCGCACGCAGCTTCACCTCTTCGTCGTCGAAGTCGATACGGGCGATGAGATCGGCAAGCGCGCTCGCACCCATGCCGCCCTCGAAGTAGTCCGCATAGCGGATGTGCATCTCGCGCCACAGCATCTCGTCTTCGATGATCTGACGGGCGAAGAGACCCTTGAACTCGTCGAAGGAGCGAACGAGGACGTCGATCTCCATCTCGTAGCGCTCACGAACGGACGCAAGGTCCTTGTCGACGGCGCGCTGGCGGGCCTTGATCTCGGTGTCCTTCGCGCCTTCCTTCTCCATGGTGGCGATCTCGGCCTCGAGCTCTTCGTGCACACGAGCGAGTTCGAGCTCCATCTCGGAGTTGAGCTCGTCCTTCTCGGCGAGCATCTCCTGTTCGAGATTGGGGAGGTCCTCATCGCGCTTGTCCTCGTCGACCCAGGTCACGAGGTTCGCGGCGAAGTAAATGACCTTCTCCAGCTGCTTGGCCTTGAGCTCCTCGCGGGGCTCGGTGCCCATGAGCAGATACGCGAGCCACGAGCGGGTGCCACGGAGGTACCAGATGTGGACCACGGGAGCGGCGAGCTCGATGTGGGCCATGCGCTCACGACGCACCTTCGAGCGGGTCACCTCAACGCCGCAGCGCTCGCAGATGATGCCCTTGAAGCGCACGCGCTTGTACTTGCCGCAGTAGCACTCCCAGTCCTTGGTCGGGCCGAAGATCTTCTCGCAGAAGAGTCCGTCCTTCTCGGGCTTGAGCGTGCGGTAATTGATGGTCTCTGGCTTCTTGACCTCGCCGTTGGACCACATGCGGATGGAGTCCGCAGTTGCGAGGCCGATACGAATCTGGTCGAAATCGTTGACGTCGAGCATGTGCGTGTTCCTCCTCACCCACCCGCAAAGCGGGCAGCGCGCTCAGCCTCACGGCGGGCGTCTTCTTCGTCCGAACCCCGTTCGGGGCGGGACAGGTCGATGCCGAGCTGTTCGGCGGTGCGGTAAATCTCGTCGTCGATCTCACGGAGTTCGACGTCGGCACCCAACTTGTCGAGGACCTCGACGTTGAGGCACAGGGCCTGCATTTCCTTGATGAGCACCTTGAAGCTCTCCGGAATGCCTGGTTCGGGGATGTTTTCGCCCTTGACGATGGCCTCGTAGACCTTCACGCGGCCGAGAACGTCATCGGACTTGATCGTCAGCAGCTCCTGGAGGCAGTAGGCCGCGCCATATGCCTCGAGCGCCCACACTTCCATCTCACCGAAGCGCTGGCCACCGAACTGGGCCTTACCGCCGAGCGGCTGCTGGGTGATCATCGAGTACGGGCCCGTCGAGCGAGCGTGAATCTTGTCATCGACGAGGTGGGCCAGCTTCAGGATGTACATGAACCCGACGGTGATCGGGTTGTCGTACGCCTCACCGGTCCGCCCGTTGTAGAGCGTGGTCTTGCCGTCGTCCTGGATCAGGCGGGTGCCGTCGACAGACTCGGGATTCAGGTTTCGGAACACTTCCTGGATCGTCGGGTGCTTGCCGGCGAGTTCGGTCTCGTCCCACTTGGCACCGTCGAACGACGGCGTGGCGATGAGCGTGGCCGGACGGGTCGTCGGGCGAGTCTTGTACTCCGTGCCCCGAATCGGGTCGAGTCCGACCTGCTTGCCATCGATCTCCCAACCCCACCGTGCGGCATAGCCGAGGTGGGTCTCGAGGACCTGGCCCACGTTCATGCGGGACGGGACGCCGAGCGGGTTGAGGATGATGTCGACCGGGGTGCCATCGGCGAGGTGCGGCATGTCCTCGACCGGGAGAATCCGGCTGATGACGCCCTTGTTGCCGTGACGGCCAGCGAGCTTGTCACCCACGCTGATCTTGCGCTTCTGGCCGACGTAGACCCGGACGAGCTGGTTGACGCCCGGCGGGAGCTCGTGGTTGTCGTCGCGGCTGAACACCTTGACGTCGATGACCTTGCCGGTCTCGCCGTGCGGCACCTTGAGCGACGTGTCACGAACCTCGCGGGCCTTCTCGCCGAAGATCGCCCGCAACAGACGTTCTTCGGGGGTCAGCTCGGTCTCGCCCTTCGGCGTGACCTTGCCGACGAGCACGTCGCCCGGGTTGACCTCGGCTCCGACACGGATGATCCCGCGCTCGTCGAGGTCAGCCAGGATGTCGTCGGAGAGGTTCGGGATGTCCCGAGTGATCTCTTCGGGGCCGAGCTTCGTGTCGCGGGCATCGATCTCGTGTTCGTGGATGTGGATCGACGTGAGCACGTCGTCACGCACGAGGCGCTCCGAGAGGATGATGGCGTCCTCGAAGTTGTAACCCTCCCAGGTCATGAAGGCGACGAGGAGGTTCTTGCCGAGCGCAAGCTCGCCATGATCGGTCGAGGGGCCGTCGGCGAGGATCGCTCCGGCCTTGACCGCCTGGCCTTCGGTGGCCCGCGGCTTCTGGTTGATCGAGGTGTCCTGGTTGGACCGCTCGAACTTGAGCAGGCGGTACACCTTCTTGCCGAGCTTCTTGTACTCGACAGTCATCGAGCGACCGTCGAGTTCGGTGACGACACCGTCGTCCTCGGCGATGATCATGTTTGCGGCGTCGCGAGCAGCGCGCGCCTCGACGCCGGTCCCGATGTAGGGAGCCTCGGCAGCGATGAGCGGCACGGCCTGGCGCTGCATGTTGGCGCCCATCAGGGCCCGGTTGGCGTCGTCGTGCTCGACGAAGGGGATCAGCGCCGTTGCGATCGAGATGATCTGCTTGGGCGAGACGTCCATCAGCTGGACTTCTTCGGGGACCACAGCCGAGATCTCGGTGGTGGCGCCGAAGAAGACGTCCTGTTCGAGCTGGAGACGCAGGTCCTGCAGCGATGCCGCCTGCGGCGAGCGACGCACGAGCACACGGTCGTTGAGGAAGGCACCCTTGTCGTCGATCGGCGCATTGGCCTGAGCAACGACGTATTCCTCTTCTTCATCTGCGGCGAGGTACACGATCTCGTCGGTGACCTTGCCGTTTTTGACGACTCGGTAGGGCGACTCGATGAAGCCAAACGGGTTGACCCGTCCGTACGTGGCGAGTGCGCCGATGAGGCCGATGTTCGGACCCTCGGGGGTCTCGATCGGACACATGCGGCCGTAGTGGCTGAAGTGCACGTCTCGGACCTCGAAGCCGGCACGCTCGCGGCTGAGGCCGCCCGGGCCGAGCGCCGAGAGGCGACGGCGGTGGGTCAGACCGGACAGCGGGTTGACCTGGTCCATGAACTGCGACAGCTGGGAGGTTCCGAAGAACTCCTTGATCGCCGCCACGACGGGTCGAATGTTGATCAGCGTCTGCGGGGTGATCGCCTCGACGTCCTGGGTCGTCATGCGCTCGCGCACGACCCGCTCCATGCGGGACAGACCAATGCGCACCTGGTTCTGGATCAGCTCGCCCACCGAGCGGATCCGACGGTTGGCGAAGTGGTCCTGATCGTCGAGGCGGTAGCCGGGCTCGCCCTTGGCGAGATGCAACAGGTACGAGCACGTGGCAAGCACCTCGGCCTGGCTGAGGACGGATTGATCGACCTCAGGCCGTTCGAGCTCGAGCCCGAACAGCTCTTCGAGACGGTCCATCTCGGGACCGAGCTTGCGGTTGAGCTTGTAGCGGCCGACCCGGCTGAGGTCGTAGCGGCGTGACTCGAAGAAGGCGTTCTTGAAGTAGTTGCGGGCCGATTCAGCCGACGGCGGCTCGCCGGGGCGAGCGCGCTTGTAGATCTCGATGAGCGCCTCCTCTTGGGTCGGCGCAAGCTCGCGATCCTTCTCCCACTGGCCTTCGAGGAAATCGAAGTGGTTGACGAACCGATCGAGGAATCCGGGAGCGTTTTCCTCGTCGTAGCCGAGCGCACGGAGAAGCACGAAGAGGCTGAGGCGACGCTTCCGGGCGACGCGGGTGCCCGCGGTGACGTCCTTGCCCGGCTTCTGCTCGACGTCGAACTCGATCCACTCACCGCGGTAGGGGTGGATGGTGCCGGTGACGAGCTGGTGTTTGGCGAGGTTACGGAGGCGATACCGCTCACCAGGCTGGAAGATGACGCCCGGCGAGCGGACGAGCTGGGACACGACGACACGCTCGGTGCCGTTGATCACGAAGGTGCCGCGCTCGGTCATCATGGGGAAGTCGCCCATGAAGACGGTCTGCTCTTTGATCTCGCCGGTGTTGGAGTTCATGAACCGGGCGCGCACGAAGATCGGCGCGCTGTAGGTCATGTCCTTCTCTTTGCACTCCTCCACCGAGAACTTCGGCGGCGGGCGCAGATCCTCGTCGGTGGGATCGAACTCGAGCTCGAGCTGAAGCGTCTCGGAGAAGTCCTTGATCGGGCTGATGTCTCGGAAGGTCTCGGCGAGACCCTGCTCGAGCAACCAGACGAAGGATTCTCGCTGGACGGCGATCAGATCGGGAAGTTCGAGCGCTTCGTCGATGTTTCCGAACGAATAGCGGTCGAGGGCAACAGAGCGTGACGACACGTGGTCTCCAATTTGCGACGGTGGGCGACGTCGGACAAGTGGCTGACGGGGCGCGTAGAGGGTCGCCAAAAAGGAACCGACGCCACGACAACCCGCTCAGCCTAGCGGGATTGGGCTCACTACCGCAAACGCGCAGGGGAAACAAGCACCTCCGGGGGTGCTGTTGGAGAAAACGGTACCGACGACACCGGGGTCTGGTCAAGCGCGACAAAGGTCCCGGGCGCACCCGGGACCCTCATCTCGAACCTGATTGTTCGGGGTGAACTACTTGAGTTCGACCGAACCGCCGGCTTCTTCGATGGCCGCCTTGGCTTTTTCGGCGTCGTCCTTCGATGCCTTCTCGAGGACGGGCTTCGGGGCGCCGTCGACGAGGTCCTTGGCGTCCTTGAGGCCGAGGCCCGTGAGCTCACGGACGACCTTGATCACGCCGATCTTCTTGTCGCCAGCGGCGGACAAGATGACGTCGAACTCGGACTGCTCTTCGCCGCCACCGTCGCCGTCAGCAGCGGGTGCGCCAACGGCGGCCACTGCGACCGGCGCTGCGGCGGTCACGTCGAAGCGCTCCTTGAACTCGTCCAGGAGTTCTTTGAACTCGAGGACGGTCATGCCCTCGATGCTCTCGAGAATTTCTTCCTTGGTAGCCATGATCAGCTCTCCTCTTCTTCGGTCTCGTTGTCCGAGGTCTCTGCACCGGCCTCGTCGGCAGGTGCGTCTTCGGCGGCCTCGTCGGCTGCCTCGGTCGTGTCGTCGTCAGCTGCGGCTTCCTCTTCGGGAGCTGCGTCCTCGGGGGCGTCTGCGGCCGAGTCTGCAGGCGCAGCCTCGCCACCCGCCGGACCGCCCTTGTCGAGCAATTCCTGGAGGGCGTAGCTGAACTCGCGGAGCTTGGCGTCGAGCAGGCCGGCGAAGTCGCCGAGCATGTACTCCATCGCGCCGGCGAACTCGGCAAGGAGCACCTCGCGAGACGGAAGATCGGCAAGTGCCTTGATCTCCTCGACGTCGAGCATCTTGCCGTCGAGCACGCCCCCCTTGAGCACGAGCGCGTCGTTGGTCCTGGCGTACTCCTTGAGCGCCTTGGCCACCGCGGCCGCATCGCCAGCCGAACCATCAGCCTTGTCGCCGACGAAGGCGAGGGCGGTCGGGCCGGTGAGCAGCTCGTCGATGTCGAGCCCGATCTCCTGGGCTGCCAAACGCACGAGCGTGTTCTTGTAGATCTTGTATTCGCCACCCGACGGGGCGAGATTGCGACGCAGTTCGGCCATCGCCGGCACGTCGAGGCCGCGGTACTCGGTGAGCACGACGCCATCGGCGGCCTCGAGCTTTTCCTTGACCTCTGCGACCACCGCAACCTTGTCGGCTCGGGGTTCTCCCATTGATCTGACTCCTGACGGACAGCCGAAGACACGACGAACATCCGGAGCGCTACCGCCTCGGCGGGGGCTCTGTCAGATCACCTGCTCAGGATTTACCGCTCGAGAGCGCACCGGAGGTCTTCGGCAAATGCGATTTTGAACAGTGGTGAGGTTAACGCCTCGGTTAGAGACTTCCGACGTCGAGCTTGATGCCCGGCCCCATCGTCGACGAGATGACGGCCTTGCGGATGTACTGACCCTTTGCGCCAGCCGGCTTGAGCCGCTTCAGCTCGTCGAACACCGAGTCCAGATTGCGACCGAGATCCTCGGCGCTGAACGACACCTTGCCGATCGGCACGTGCACGTTGGCGAACTTGTCGGTGCGGAATTCGACCTTGCCACCCTTGAACTCCTCGACGGCCTTGGCGACGTCGGGCGTCACGGTGCCGGTCTTCGGGTTGGGCATCAGGCTGCGGGGGCCAAGCACCCGTCCGAGGCGACCGACGAGCGGCATCATGTCGGGCGATGCGATCGTCACGTCGAAGTCCAACATTCCGCCCTCGATCTCGGCGGCGAGTTCGTCGGCGCCGACGAATTCTGCGCCCGCATCACGTGCAGCCTGGGCAGCGTCGCCCTGGGCGAACACCGCCACCCGCACGTCCTTGCCGGTGCCGGCAGGAAGGGCCACGGTCCCACGAATCATCTCGTCGGCCTTGCGGGGGTCGACCCCAAGTCGCACAACCAGATCGACCGTTTCGTCGAAGCTCCGCTTCGGAAAGCCGAGCAGAACCTGCACGGCATCTCCCGACGAATGCAGACCATCTCGGTCGTAGGCCCGAAGGGCGTTTGTGTACTTCTTTGCTTGCGCCATTTCGGCTCCCTCATGTTGGGCTCACCGCAGGCGAGGTGCTCCTGCGGTGGCGCTGGTGAAACGGGCCGGAGCCCGTACGGTCCAGACGTCAGACGACGTCGATGCCCATCGAGCGGGCGGTGCCTTCGACCTGGAGCTTTGCCGCCTCGATGTCGTTGGCGTTGAGGTCGGGCATCTTGATCTCAGCGATCTCGGTGACCTGCGCCATCGTGATCGACCCGGCCGTCTCGCGGCCCGGGTTGTTGGCCGCCTTGTCGAGACCGGCGGCCTTGCGGATCAAGAACGGCGTGGGCGGCGTCTTCATGATGAACGAGAACGTGCGGTCCTCGTAGATCGTGATCTCGACCGGAATGATCTGGCCGCGCTTGTCCTCGGTCTTCGCGTTGTAGTCCTTGCAGAAGTCCATGATCGCCACGCCGTGCGGGCCGAGCGCGGTACCGACCGGCGGCGCGGGCGACGCCTGCCCCGCGGGGATCTGGATCTTCACGATTGCAGAGACTTGCTTCTTGGCCATGGTGATTCCTGAAAGAGAGATGTGGTCGGAGACCGACGAGCGAGTCTACAGCCGCGCGATCTGGGAAAACTCCAGCTCGACCGGAGTTTCGCGACCGAAAATGTTGACGAGGACCTTGACCTTGAGCTGGTCCTCGTTGATCTCGACGATCTCGCCGGAGAAGTCGGCGAAGGGGCCTTCCTTGACTCGCACCGTCTCGCCCATTTCGTACTCGAGTCGAGCCTTCGACCGCTTGGCCGGGGTGGCGGGGGCACCCTCTTCTTTGACCTGGAGGAAGTTCTCGACCTCTCGGCGCAACAACGGCGAGGGCTTCCCGCCCGAGCCGACGAAGTTCACGACAGACGGCGTGTTTCGGATGACGTACCACGCGTCGTCGTCGAGGTGTGCCCGGACCAAGAGGTATCCGGGGAACATCTTCTTCTGGACGACGACCTTCTTGCCGTTGCGGAACTCGACCACGTCTTCCATGGGGATGACGGACTCGTAGATCCGCTCCTCCATGCCCATCGAGGCGATCCGAGCGGCGAGGTTCTGCTGCGCCTTCTTCTCGTGGCCGCTCTGGGTGTGGACCACGTACCAACGACCCGGACGGTCGAAGGGAGATTCGACCTTGGGCGGCGCTTCTTCGTCGAAGAGCTCATCCTCGTCGAGGACTTCGTCGATCTCGCTCTCGGCGTCGGCCACGACGGAGTCGGCCGGCTCGGACGCGTCGTCGGATTCGGCGGCTGGTGTCTCCTCGCCAGCCACCGCAACGTCGTCTGCAGCGGCCTCGGGCACCGTTTCGTCTGCGGCCGTCGCCGCGGGCTCGGCCGACTCGGCGGCAGCCTCGACCTCGACGTCGCTCATGGTGTCGGGGGTGATGTCGGTGGTGTCGCTCATGATGACGGGGGCCTGAAGAGTTCGAGGATGGACGACGAGAAGGCCCAATCGAGCAGGCCGATCATGATGGTCAGGACGATCACGGTCACGAGGACGACGATCGAGTAGTTGATCACCTCTGCTCGCGTGGGCCACGAGACCTTGCGAAGTTCGGACCGTACCTCGCGCATGAACTGCATCGGGCTGGTGCGCTCGACCGGCTCGGCAGCAGCTTGGCGCTTTCGCTTGCCGTCGTCACCGCCACCCGCATCCGAGGTCGTGACACGACTCCCCGACCCCGAGCCGCCGCTCGCGGTCTTCGTCCGGGACTTGGTCGCGACGACCTGGCCGTCCGCGTCGACCTCTTGGCCCTGCTTCTTCAGCATGCGCCGCTGCTCGCGGTTCATCGGTTGGGACACGATCGCCCTCTCGTCTCGAGTGGATGGGGACTTGCAGGGCGTGAGGGACTCGAACCCGCAACCCCCGGTTTTGGAGACCGGTGCTCTACCAATTGAGCTAACGCCCTGAGTTCGCAATTGAACGTACAGACGTTACCAGCGAGGTTTGCGAAACGTCGCGCAGCTGGCATGCTTGGACGCCGAGCCCACGGCTCACCCTGCTCCCTTAGCTCAGTCGGTAGAGCGTCTCCATGGTAAGGAGAAGGTCGACAGTTCGATTCTGTCAGGGAGCTCGCAGCCTCACCTCGAGGCATCGCGGCGACGTAGCTCAGTTGGTAAGAGCGCTCGACTCATAATCGAGAGGTCGACAGTTCAAGTCTGTCCGTCGCTACCACGCCAGGCTGGGTCGTTTTGCTCATTCTCGCTGGGTGAGCAAAACACCCTCAGGCCGGCACGGCCAGTGCCGAAAACTCGGTTGTGTGGATTGACCGGATCGTCACCGAACTTCCGACTGGCCCAGAGATCGTCGACCTTCATCAACGGTTGACGGTGATCTCGAGCACCGACGATCGTCGGCGCCGCGATGCCTACGAGCGCATCGTCCGTGCACTCCGTGTGCACCAGGGCACGCAGATCGAGATCCGGACCGACTACGGCGAGTCCGTCGTTGCAAGCCGCCCATCGGGCCGCCCCGCTGCGCTGATCGACGCCACCACCCATGCCCCCATCCCCCACGATCGTGGAGGCCTCGGCATCATCGGCCAGGTCAACGACCCTCACGCGATGGAGGGGCACCTCGCGACGCTCCACGTCACGCCGTTGTCACTCCAACAGCGCGCCCACGACGACGCTGCGGCCATCGACCTCGCGCAGCGCCCCCTCGATCAGCTCTGGGAGGTCGCCATCCAGCTCCAAGCCGATCGGGACAAGCTCAACACGGCGATCAACAAGCACTCGGACCTCGACGCGGCGGCGCGTGAACGACAGAGCCGCGAGGCCTCGGTCGATGAGTTTCTCGCCCAGCAACAGGAGTCGGCCAAGAAGGCACAGCTGTTCTTCATCGTCGCTGGTGTGGTCGCGCTGCTCGGCGTCGCGTCGGTTCTGCTGATCAACACCTTGCTCGGGCTTTTGATGATTCTCGCGGGAGCGGGTGTGGCGGTCACCGCCTGGTACATCGGCCAAGAAGCCGAGGAGCTCGACGAGGAGCTGCCCGACACTGCGCTCGGCGTCCAGCTCGGGCGGGTCGACGAACTCTTCGACTCGGTGTCGGCCGGCAGAAACCAACGGTCCGCACAAGAAACCCTCCACGTCAACGAGCAGCGGTGGGCAGAACTCGCCGGCCCGAATGCCGATCCGATGGTCCTGCTCCGAGAGCGGACCCGAATCGAAGAGCTCGCCAACAACATTCGATTCATCGCAGACGTTCCCGCTCCCGCCGAGGCCGACCCGACGATTCTGCTCGGCTTTGCGTCACTGCTCGCCGAGTTGTCTCGCCGCTTTCCCGCCGAACGAGTGCCGCTGCTCATCGACGACCTCTTCGTCAATGTGCACCCGGCATATCACGGCGCACTTCGAGAGCTCATCGTGCGGGCATCGCATCGCCGCCAGGTGGTGGTCGAGACCGCCGACCTCGACGCCTGCACCTGGGCGGCGACCGAGGCCATCGCCGGCAACGCACTGCTCATCACCGACCAAAGCGTCGCAACCGACGCGGGTACCGCCGCTGCGTGAGCCACCCAGGAGTAGCCTCGCGGAGTGGACATCCGTCTCGCTGAACTTCGTGACGCCGAGGCCATCGCCGCGATCTACAACGTCGAGGTCCTCGAATCGACGGCGACCTTCGACCTCCGCCCGCGGACGCTCGACGAACAGCGCACCTGGCTGCTGGAGCGATCCGGAGCCCATGCGGTGATCGTGGCCGACGATGATGGCGACATCGTCGGTTTTGCGTCGTTGTCGCCCTTTCGTGCTCGGCCGGCGTACTCGACAACCGTCGAGAACTCGATCTATGTGCACCGAGGTCACCGACGGCGCGGCATTGCGCTGGCGCTGATGGACGAGCTGATCACCACGGCGCGCCAGCACGGATTCCACTCGATGATCGCGAGAATCGCGGACGGCCAGCCCGCCTCCGTGGGCCTCCACGAGGCGGTCGGCTTCACGCTTGTGGGTGTCGAACGCGAGGTCGGCCGCAAGTTCAACCGTTGGCTCGACGTGTCGGTCATGCAGTTGCTGCTCGAGCCCACCGCCGAACCTCCGCAGGTCGACTAGTTTCACTGGCCGAATGCGAATCCTCATCGTTGGTGAAGGCAAGAGCGGAACAACGGCGCTGCTCCGAAGCGTGTCGAGCGCGTTCGGCGACCCCGACGAAGTCTTCGAACCTGCCGACATCTCGACCCTCGACGACAACGGACCGGTGGTCGTCAAGAAGTTGCTGCACACCTGGACCGACGCCGAGACCGAGGTGCTCGACCGTTTCGACAAGCGGATCTACATCGTGCGCGATGTGCGCGATCGGCTGATCTCGCATCTGCTCTACGACGCATACAACCGCGGCCCCTACATGGAGGCCGACAAGCAGCAGCAGTGGCTTTCCCTGCTCGAACGCAAGGCCGACGATCCCACCCAGATCTCGTTCACGCGCCTTCTCGATGTCTGGTGGCGGTTGTCCGGGACCGATCTGATGACCACGACGTTTCGGATCATGAGTCGCGGAATGGCCTTCAATCGGTTGGTCGGTGAGCGCTTCGAGACGATCCACTACGAGGACTACGTCGATGGACGGGTCGACGCCCTCGAGGCATACCTCGAGCGTTCGGTCAAGCCCGGCGAACTCCGACCAGACGAGCATCGGGTGCGCCGCTCAAAGGGTCATGGCGCGTGGCGGCACTGGTTCGTGAAGGGCGACGTGCGCACTTTTCGGGCGATGATGAGCCGCCCCATGATCGCCCACGGATACGACCATCGCGACTGGACGCTGGCGGCACAGCCGACGGTCGAGCGCGCAACCAGCGCCGACTACGTCCGTCGCCTGTTCGCGAATCCTGGGCCGATCAATCCCGAAAGTTCGTGAACTGCAGCGGAATGCCGTAGTCGCCTTCCTTCAGCGCCGCAATGACCTCCTGAAGGGCGTCGCGCTTCTTGCCGGTGACCCGAAGCTGATCGCCTTGGGTCGACGACTGGATGCCCTTGACCCCAAGGCCTTTGATCGCCTTGTTCA
The DNA here is from genome assembly GCA_020629635.1 of Acidimicrobiales bacterium. Lineage (GTDB taxonomy): Bacteria > Actinomycetota > Acidimicrobiia > Acidimicrobiales > SHLQ01 > SHLQ01. Next base: position 129,761 of record JAHDCX010000007.1, read on the forward strand.
GCTCTTTGGCCTTGTCCGACGCAATGCCGGACTGCAGCGTCGCCGATTGCCGGACGGTGTTCCCTGACGCGTGCTCGACCGTCCCGTAGTCAAGCACCTTGAGCGACACCTTCCGCTTCACCAGCTTCTCCTCGAGGACCTGGCGGAGCGCCGAGAGTCGATCCTCGCTGATCGAGGCCAGGGAGATGTCGGTGTCACCGAGCTCGACCGAGGAGTTCGTGTTCTTGAAGTCGAACCGCTGCGAGACCTCGCGGGCCGCTTGGTCGACGGCGTTTCGGACTTCCTGCATGTCGACTTCGGAAACGACATCGAACGATGGCATGACGGGTCCTCTCGAGCGGCGAAGCGTTGGCGACCCGGGACGTTCTGGACGTCCCGGGCGCTCGTCGCGTGGGCCGGGGTGGATTTGAACCACCGTAGGCAATGCCGACGGGTTTACAGCCCGTTCCCTTTGGCCACTCGGGCACCGACCCTCGGGTCGTAGAGGTTACGCCCTCCGCCAAGAACGTCCAACCAGCGACGCGTCGCTCATCGCCAGGTACCGCTTCGCAGCGCAGCAATGCGGGCTTCGGTCGGCGGGTGTGTGGAGAACATTTTGCCGAATCCGCCGAGTCCGCCGATGTCGTTGCGGAGCTCTTCTTTGAGCGGATTGATGATGTAGTTGGACGCCTGCGCCGGATTGACGTGCAGGGGCGAGCGGCGGCCCGCAGCAATCTCGATCTTCTCGAGCGCCTGCGCCAGAGGCTCTCCGTCACCCATCAATCGTGCGGCTGACGCATCGGCCTGGAACTCCCGGCTTCGACTGATCGCCGACCGGATCATCACGGCGGCGGTGGGCGCCAGGATGGCGAGCGCAAGTGCGGCGAGCGGGTTGCCGTCGTTGTTGCCCCGACGACCGCCGTACATTCCACCCCACATCGCCATACGAGCGAGGAACGTGATCGCCATGCCGACCGCCGACGCAATGGAGCCAATGAGAATGTCTCGGTTCTTGATGTGTGCGAGTTCGTGAGCGAGCACACCACGAACTTCGTCCCAGTTCATTTGCTGGAGCAGGCCATGGGTGACGGCGACGGCGGCATTTTTCGGGTTGCGGCCGGTGGCAAAGGCGTTGGGGGCGGGGTTGGGTGAGATGTAGAGCTTGGGCATCGGCATCTCGGCGCGGGTGGTCAGATCCTCCATGATCTCCCAGTACTCGGGGAACTGGTTTCGGTCCGCAGGTTGCGCCTTTGCCGAAGCGATGGCGATTCGATCGCTGAACCAGTACGAACCGCCGACCATGGCGAGACCGATGATGAGGCCGAGCGTCGCCCCCGATCCGCCACCGAGGGCAAACCCGAACAGGACGAAGAGACCGCCGAGCAACGCCAGAAGGGCGACGGTCTTGGAGGTGTTCTTGAATGCGGCTTCGCTCATGATGGCTTCTCCAACGGTTCTGGCCTCATCACTATTCCATCAGGATCATGAGGGAAGCGGAACCCAATGCTCGTGGTCGTTGGGCACGGTCGGGAATCGTTGATGATTCCAGTCGTCCTTGGCGTGATCGATCCTGCCCGGATCGCTGTGCACGAAGTTCCACCAGATCGTTCGCGGACCAACGGGCTGGCCGCCAATGACGAGCGCCCTGCCCCAGCCGCCGATCTCGACGTCCCCGGGCTCGACGACCGCGAGGTGGCCGGGAGCGAGGGTCGTCCCCGCTACCGTGACCTCGCCTTCGAGGGGTAGCACGGCGCGCTCGGGGTAGCGTGCATCGAGGCGGATCTGCCCGCTTCCGTCGAGCGTCAGGTCGGCGAGGACGAGTGGTGACGACACCGGAACCGGCGATTCGTCGCCCCAACCCGACCCCGCCACGAGGCGAAGCGTCGCCGCGCCGAGTTTGGCGATCGGCAGCTGCTCTCGAGGGGTGTGGGCAAAGAAGGGTTCGGTGTCTTCGGCGCCATCGGGGAGCGCAATCCAGATCTGTGCCCCTCGAATCAGCTGTGATCGCCCGATGTCGTCGGGGTGGGACCGTTCGGTGTGGGTGACGCCGGCCCCCGCGGTCATCCAGTTGACGTCGCCGGGTTCGATCGTCTGCACGGCGCCAGTCGAGTCTCGGTGGACCATTCGCCCATCCACGAGGTATGTCAGCGTCGAGATCCCGATGTGCGGGTGGGCATCGACGTTCATGCCCTGCCCGGGTGGGATGACCTCAGGACCCATCAGGTCAAGAAAGATGAATGGTCCAACGGTGCGCCGCTTCGCGTAGGGGAGCACTCGCCGGACGGTGCTGTCCCCGAACGACCGCTCACGGGGCGGGATCAGCAGCTCGATCATTCGGACCACCTCATCGGGCTTCTGTGGACCGCAGACCCCGGATCGTGCGGCTCAGTGTCCACAGATGCCCTAGTTCTCGTCGCTGTCGGCGGCGCCGGCACGGATCGCTTCGACGACGGTCTCATCGGCGAGGGTCGTCGTATCGCCGAGCGTCTTACCTTCGGCCACGTCTCGGAGCAGCCGGCGCATGATCTTTCCCGAACGGGTCTTCGGGAGATCTGGCACGAGGTAGACGTCTCGAGGTCGGGCGATCGGCCCAAGCTTGGTGGCCACGTGCGCTCGCAGTTCGGCCCGCAACTCGTCCGTCGGCTCCGCTCCCCCGACGAGGATCGTGTATCCGACGATCGCCTGACCGGTCGTGTCGTCGGCGGCGCCGACGACGGCTGCTTCGGCGACGGCGTCGTGGTCGACGAGCGCCGATTCGACCTCGGTCGTCGAAATCCGATGGCCGGACACGTTCATCACATCGTCGACGCGACCGAGGAGCCACAGATAGCCATCGTCGTCGAGCTTGGCTCCATCGCCAGCGAAGTAGCGGCCTTCGAACCGGCTCCAGTACGTATCTTCGTACCGTTCGGGATCGCCCCAGATGCCACGCAGCATCGATGGCCACGGCTTGGTGATCGTGAGGTAGCCGCCGCCCGATTCGACCGGGTTGCCGTCGTCGTCGACGAGCTCGGCGAAGACACCGGGGATCGGATGACACGCCGAACCGGGCTTGGTGGTTGTCACCCCGGGGAGTGGCGTGATCATGTGGCCGCCGGTTTCGGTCTGCCACCACGTGTCCATGATCGGCAGCGACTCGTTGCCGATGTTCGTGTGGTACCACATCCACGCTTCGGGATTGATCGGCTCGCCGACCGTGCCCAGGACCCGAAGGGTGCTGAAGTCATAGCCCTCGAGTTCGCCGACCCCCCACTTCATGAACGTTCGGATGGCGGTGGGCGCCGTGTAGAACTGCGTGACGCCATAGCGGGTGATGATGTCCCAGAGGCGACCCTTGTGCCAGCCCGCCCGATCGTCGCCGTCACGGTCGTCGGCACGCGGGGTGTCTGGCGTGCCTTCGTACATGACGCTCGTGCAGCCGTTGGTGAGCGGCCCGTACACGATGTAGCTGTGCCCGGTCACCCAGCCGATGTCGGCGGCGCACCAGTACACGTCGGTGTCGGGGTGGACGTCGAAGGTGTACTTGTGGGTGAAGGCCACCTGAGTGAGATAGCCGCCCGTCGTGTGCATGATGCCCTTGGGCTTTGCCGTCGTGCCCGAGGTGTAGAGGAGATACAGCAGCTGCTCGGCGTCCATGGGTTCGGCCGGGCAGTCGGCGGCCACGTCGGCCATGAGCTCGTGCCACCAGTGGTCGCGTCCGTCGGTCATCGTCACGGCGATGTCGCACCGGTTGACCACGATCACCGACTCGACGGTGTCGGCGCCCGCATCGAGCGCCGCGTCGACATTCACCTTCAGTGCTGATGGCGCGCCACGCCGATAGCCGGCATCGGCCGTGATCACCATGCGAGCGTCTGCGTCCTCGCAACGGTCCTTGATCGCGTCTGGCGAGAACCCGCCGAAGATGACCGAGTGGGCCACCCCGATTCGACTACACGCCAACATGGCGATCGGCAGCTCGGGAATCATCGGCATGTAGATCGCGACCCGATCCCCCTTCTCGAGGCCCTGCCCCTTGAGCACGTTGGCAAACTTCTGCACGTCGCCGAGCAGCTCGGCGTAGGTGATCGTGCGGGTGTCGCCGGGCTCACCTTCCCAGTGGTACGCGACCTTGTCGCCCTTGCCGGCGGCGACATGGCGGTCAAGGCAGTTCTCGCTCATGTTGAGCTGTCCGTCGCTGAACCACTTGGCGAAGGGGAGCTCCCATTCGAGGACCGTGCTGAAGTCCGTCTGCCAGGTCAACAGTTCTCGCGCCTGGCGAGCCCAGAACGCTTCGAAGTCCGCATTTGCCTCGTCGTAGAGCGACGAGTCACTCGTCAGCGCGGATGCCTGGAAGTCAGCCGAAGGTGGGAACGTTCGATCCTCGACCTCGTATACCTCGATCGCCGGCTCGGCCATGCTGATTCCCCCTCGTCATGAATGCGTGGGGAAATCGTAGTGTGCGCTCAGGAAGCGAGCCGAAGTGCAGACTGGCCGGACTGCACGCGATTCTGCACGAAGGTCCGGTCGAGGCCGGTTTCGTCGACCAGGATGTCGATGTCCTCGTCGCGGAGGTACTCGGGATGGTCCCGTCGGACCAGGGCGACGAGCTCGACGTACGCCTGAACGAGTTCTTCGCCCGTCCGGGCGGGGGCCAAGCCAACCGAGTACTGGCCGATCGAGAGATCCATGACGTTGACTTCGAGCGGAGTACGTGTCGGCTGCGTCATACAGAGACCATAACGACGACGGCCCGCCACGTCTTGAGAAATTTCACCTCCCGTAACGAAATGGGGCCGATCGCCTCAGTCCGCGGTCGCCATGCCACGAGGCGTCGACGAGAGGTGTGGGTTCGTTGGGCGCCATGGTCTCCGTCCTGGGAAGAGCCACCACATGATGACCGCCCATCCGAAGGCGAACGGGGCGGCGAACAACGGCACGATGTCACCTGTTGGGACTTGACCCCGGCCATTCGAGGACGGTGAAGGAGCCGAGGCCGCTCGGGTCGGTGAGGGCGGCGGCCTCGTTGATGCGGCTCCTCGCCTTGAGCGCCTCGAGATCGCCGAGGTGCGCCCGCTCTTCCCAGACTCGGCGACCCGCCTCGACGAGCGCATCGATCCCGTGCTCGCGAAGCCAGCTCGCCTGGTCGATCTGTCGGTTCGGCGGGCCGACCGATCGAAAGAGCTGCGGCAGATCGACATCGACGGTGATGTCTTGCGTCCCGAGCGCGACGAGGGGCTCTCTGCCACGATCGTGACCCCGATACGTTCGAATTTCCACGTCGGCACTGTCTTGTCGCGCATAGTCGATCACGACCAGACGGCCTTCGGTGAGCAACGTATGTGCAGCGCTCACCCACTCCCCCGCCGCACGCTGTGAGACGACGACATCGGCACCGACGTTGATCGGAGGACCGGCGGTGACGACGAGCCGATCATCCTGGAGGTCGACCAGCGCCGCGTGGGCCTGGCCGTCGTGGCGGACTACTGGTGAGAAGGCGAGATTGTCGAGCAACTCGTTGGCGATGACGACGCCGATGACCGGCCCGGCGGGCAGGGTGTCGACGGAGTCGATCCCGGCCGGGTGCATCGCACGCTGCGTCGCACTCACCTCAACCGCCACGTACCGCATCGCCTCCCGGCAGCGCGGATCGGCGGCCAGGATCGCCCGTGCCAAGGTGCCCGGGCCCGCCCCGCCCTCGATCACATGGAACGGGTCCGGTCGACCCAACCGCTCCCATTCGGCGTCCAGCATCCGGGCGACGACCGCGCCGAACAGCGGCCCGACCTCCGGGCTGGTGATGAAGTCTCCTCGCCGGCCGGCGTGCCCACTCGCAGCGTAGAAACCATGCTCAGGGTCGTAGAGCGCGCGGCGAACGACCTGCTCGTACGGCAGTGGGCCCGTGCTCTGGATCTCCGACCGGATGATCCGGTCGAGCGGGGTGAGCGAGTCGCTCAGCCTCCAACTCCAACGAGCAGCGTCACGTCGGACACGTTGTCGACGATCCGGGGCATCACGCCGAACGCAACCGTGGCGAACGCAGTGAGTGCCATTGCGGCGGCGAGCGACGCCGGAACCCGAATCGGCGTCACGTCACCGTCGGGCGCGTCGTCGGCCCACATCGTGCGCAGCACGGAGAGGTAGTAGTAGATCGCGATCACCGAGTTGACCGCTGCGACGGCGGCGAGGATGTACCCCGAGACCGTGCCCGGAACGACGAGTGCTCGGAACACGACGAACTTCGCCCACCAGCCGCCCAGCGGCGGAATGCCGGCAAGCGCCATCAGGAAGATCGTCATCGCCACCGTCAGGCCGGGCGCGTACTGGAAGGCGCCAGCAAAGCTCGAGATCTCTGCTGAGCGGGTCTTGCGTGCCATCGCCAGGATCACGCCGAACACGCCAAGGTTCATCGCGGCGTAGATGACGAGATAGGTGACCACGGCTCGAAGGGACTCGTCGGCGGCCGCGGCACTCTCTCCGGCGACGGCAAGCGGCGCCATGATGTAGCCCGCCGAGGCGATGCCCGAATACGCCATCATGCGAACGATGTTCGTCTGGCGCAGAGCGATCAGGTTGCCGATCGTCATCGACGCTGCAGCGAGGGCCCACATGAGCGGCTCGTAGATGTCGTCGCGTCCCCAGAAACCAACGAACACGAGCTGCACGAGCGCGACGAATCCGGCGGCCTTCGACGCCACCGCGAGGAAAGCGGTCACCGGCGTCGGCGCACCTTCGTAGGTGTCGGGTGCCCAGGTGTGGAACGGCACGGCCGAGACCTTGAAGGCAAAGCCAGCGATCACGAACACGACGGCCATCGCCGCCACGGTGGATTCGCCGTCGGGACCGTTCACGACCTCGCCGATCTCCGAGAGGATCGAGCTGCCCGCAATGCCGTACAGCAATGACATGCCGTACAACATCACCGCCGACGCAAACACGCCCATCAGGTAGTACTTCAGCCCTGCCTCGTTCGACCGGAGGTCACGTTTGCGCCACGTGGCCATCAGATACGCCGGGATCGAGAGCAGCTCGAGGGCCACGAAAATCGAGATGAGATCTCTCGCCGAGGCCATCACGATCATGCCGAGGATCGAAGACACGAGCATCCCGTAGTACTCGTTCTCCCAGTAGTCGCCCTCGCCGATGTAGTTGGTCGACAGCAGCACCACGACGTAGCCGGACAGCAGGAAGAGCGCTTTCATCACGAGCGCGAAGTTGTCGACCACATATGCGCCTCCAAAGAGGCTCCGGTCAGCACCATCGATGGCCAGCGTGACCACGGGGATCATGGCGGCGAGCAGGCCGATGCCGGCGAGCGGCGCGGTGAATCGCCGACCTCGCTCGAGCCAGATCGCGTCGGCGAGGGTCAACAGGGCACCGAAGGCGAGCAGCGTCAGCTCGGGCGCGACCGCGTGCCAGTCGATCGGCGGGCGCTCGAAGGGCACCACCTGGGCGAGGACGCTCATGCTCACTCGCCATCTCCGATCGCGACGCCGAGCTCGGCGAGGGCCGCGTCGAGCCCGTCGCGTTCGCAGGCACCGACGTCGAAGTTCGCCTTGTCGTCACCCACATCGGCCGACAGACAATCCGAGATGTTGGCCTCGACGGCCGGATCGGTGACGTTGAAGATCAGGCCGGGGACCAGACCGAAGACCAAGATGAGGACGAGCAGCGGCGTCCACGCGATCCACTCTTCGCGGTTGGGGTCGGTGATGTGCGGATCGTTGGCGAACTCTTCGGAGGGCTCGCCCATGGCCGTGCGCTGCAAGAGCCAGAGCAGGTAGCCGGCGGCGAGCACGGTGCCAAGCGCAGCGATGACCATGTAGACCCGGAACAGCCCGACGGGCAATCCGTTGGCCGGGTTGTAGGCGGCGAGGATTGCTGGGAACTCGCCCCAGAATCCGGCGAGGCCGGGCAGACCGAGCGACGCCATCGAGATGAACCCGAGGATCCAGCCCATCCGGGGAGCCGACACGAGGAGTCCGCCGAGGCGGCTGATCTCGAGCGTGTGGTAGCGCTCCTTCACTGAACCCGCCACGAAGAACAACATGCCAGTGATCAGGCCGTGAGCGACCATGCCGAAGATGGCGGCGTTGATGCCCCAATCGGTCAGCGTGGCGATTCCGAGCATCACGTACCCCATGTGGGCAACCGACGAGAAGGCGATCAGTCGCTTCATGTCGGTCTGGGCGAGGCATCCGAGCGCACCGTAGATGATGCCGATGCAGGCAAGCAGGCCGATCCACGGCGCCCACACGACGGCCGCTTCAGGCAGGATCGGAATGGCGATGCGGACGAACCCGTACGTGCCGAGCTTCAGCAGCACGGCGGCAAGGATGACCGAACCCTGGGTGGGCGCCTGTGTGTGGGCGTCGGGCAGCCACGTGTGGAACGGGAACATCGGCACCTTGATGCCGAACCCGAGCAGCATGCCGCCGAAGATCCAGATCTGCGCGTTGCGGCTGATGTCGCCGTCGGCGACCGCTTCGGCAAGACCGACGATCGAGAAGGTCTCCGCGCCGGCCAGGAAGAACAGTGCGAGGAAGCTGACCAGCATCAGCGCCGAACCAAACAGTGTGTAAAGGAAGAACTTGAGCGACGCGTACTTGCGATCTTCACCGCCCCAGACGGCGATCATGAAGAACATCGGCAGGAGCACGACCTCGAAGAACACGAAGAAGAGCACGAGGTCTCGGGCGACGAAGCTGCCGATCATGCCCGTGTGGAGCACGAGGATCAGCATCAAGAACGCCTTGGGGTTGTGCGGGTTCGGGAAGTGATTCCACGAGTAGATGATCACGAGCGGCACGACGAGCAGCGTCAGGATCAGCAACGGCAGACTCATGCCGTCAATACCGACGGCGTATTCCGCCCGGATGATGTCGATCCAGTCGCGCTCGACCGCCCACTGCATCTCGTCTGCCCGGTCGTAGTCGAAGTCGATCAGCAGGATCACGCCAATGATCGCCGTGACGATCGTGGTACCGAGCGCGATCACCTTGTGAATGCCTTCGTCGGTCTTCGGGAAGGCCATCATGATGGCGGCCCCGATGAGCGGCGCAAAGATGAGGAGGGTCAGACCCCACTCGCGTAGTTCATTCATTGATCTCTGTTCCCTGTCAGTTCACGAACATGAAGATGCCAGCAAGCACCGTCGCTCCTGCGAACAGAAGTGCGGCGTACTGCTGGACCTTCCCCGTCTGGATCTTGCGTAGTCCCTGGCCACCCGACGTCGACGCCCGGCCGGAACCGTTGACGACACCCTCGATGGCACCCTGGTCGATGTAGCGGTAGATGAAGTTTCCGGAGCGCACGGCGGTACGTCCGGCTTCGTCGACGACACCGTCGAGCACGTTCTGGTTGAACCAGTAGGCCGCCTTGGAGAGGGGCCCCTTCGTGAATCCGACGATGACGTTCTGGTAGAGGTGATCGAGGTAGTACTTGTTGACGAGCAGGGTGTGCCCGGCCTTCAGGAACCCGACCGAGGTCGTTGGACCGTTGGGGAGCTCGGTGAGCTTCTCGCCCGTCTCCTTGGCCTTTCGGTCAACGAGCACGAAGTAGTAGAAGTACGCGATCGCCGGGCCGATGAGCCCGATGACCGAGGCGATGATCGCGAGCCACCAGCTCGGCACCGAGTGGCTGATCGGCGGGAAGTAGGCGGCGAGCGGTTCGACGAAATGACCGAAGCGTTCCTGCCAGAACGATGGCTTCTTGGCGTCGCCGGTGAGGAATCCAGGCGGGAAGTTGAGAAAGCCCGCGCCGAACGCAAACACCGACAAGATGATGAGCGGGATCGTGATGCGCGGGCCGGACTCGTGCGGATGCCCGTGCCCGCGGAATTCGCCGAAGAAGGTGAGGTAGATGCAGCGGGTCATGTAGGCGCCGGTGAGCATGGCACCCACGAGGCCCATGACGAGCATGAGTGTGTATTCGCCGTTGGCCTTGCCGGCCCCAACCCCGAAGCCACCCGTGCCGACGAGGATCTCGTCCTTGGACCAGAAGCCGGCGAACGGGAACACGCCCGCCAGTGCGATCGAGCAGATGATGAAGGTCTTGAAGGTGGTGGGCATGAACTTGCGCATGCCGCCCATGTCCTTCTTCATGTCGAAGCTGTGCACCGAGTGGGCGACGGAGCCCGAGCCGAGGAACAGGCCCGCCTTGAAGAAGGCGTGGGTGAAGAGGTGGAAGAGCGCCGCGGTCCAGGCGCCGACGCCGAGGGCGAGCACCATGTAGCCGAGCTGGCTCACCGTCGAATAGGCGAGCACCTTCTTGATGTCGTTCTGGACGAAGGCGAGCAGGCCACCGAACACGACGGTGATCGAGCCGATCAGGGCCAGGCCGTTGATGTCGGAGCCGGGGATGACGAAGCCGTACCAGAACACGGGGTACAGCCGGGCAATCATGAACACGCCGGCCACGACCAGGGTCGCCGCGTGGATCAGCGCCGACACGGGTGTCGGACCCGCCATTGCGTCGGGCAGCCAGGTGTGGAGCACGAACTGACCGGATTTGCTCATTACCGCGGCAGTGAGCGAGATCGCCGCCCACGTGAGCGCCGTTTGGCTGATCTCTCCCGAGACCGCCTTCTCGTTGATCTCGACCACGTCGAAGGTGCCACCAGCGGAGAAGAACAGGATGACCATGCCAACGAGCAGGCCGATGTCGCCCACGCGGTTGGTGAGAAACGCCTTGAGCGCGGCGTCGGAGTTGGGCTTTTCTTCCCACCAGTGGCCGATCAGCGCAAACGAGCAGAGGCCGACGAGCTCCCAGGTCACGATCATCTGCAGGATGTTGTGCGAGACGACGTAGGCAAGCATCGAGCCCGTGAACAGCGACAAGAACGCGAAGAAGTGGGTGTAGCGCCGGTCGCCCGAGACGTAATCCGTTGAGTAGATGTGAACGAGCAGGGAGATCGTCGTCACGACGAACAGCATCAACGCCACCGGACCGTCGACGATGGTGCCGGCGGTGAAGTCGACGTCGCCGTTCGTGAACCAGGACCGCTCACTGATGACCGCCACCGACGGATGGATTTCTTCTGCGCCCTCGGCGCCTTCCTCGGCGAAGGACAACACGACGGACTCGGTCACGCCGTCGACTTCGAGCAGTGCGGACGCGTGTTCGTCCTCGGCGTGATCGTCGTGCTTTTCGAGATGGGTCCGGGTTTCGCCGTCGTGGTAATCGAAGTTGTCTCGATGATCGAGCCAGGCGATGTTCGTGAGGATTGCGAGCACGAAGGCGAGGCCGACGGCCGCGATGCCGATCTCGGCGCCGCCCTGGGGCAGGCGCTTGCCGAAGAACAGAATGGCGAAGAACGACAGGATCGGAAGCAGCGGGATGATCCACACGTTCTCGAGGAACCAGTTGGCCTCGGTGGTGAACGAGACGTCGGGGACCGCTTCGACCGCGAGGAATGAGGAGAGGAGTCCAGTCATCGATCAGCCCCTCATCATGTCGACTTCGGTGAAGTCGATGCTCTTGCGGTTGCGATACATCAGCAGGACCATCGCGAGGCCCACACCGACCTCGGCGGCGGCCACCGCGATGACGAACACGGCGAACACGTCGCCGACAACGTTGTCCTGGAACGCACCGAACGCGACGAGGTTGATGTTGACGGCGTTGAGGATCAACTCGACCGACATCAAGACGAGCACGCCGTTACGGCGGGTCAGCACGCCGTAGACGCCGAGGCAGAACAGCGCAGCGGCCAGCAGGAGGAATTGGTTGAGCAGCATGGTCGCCCTACTCCTTTCGCGCCACGACGATGGCGCCGATCAGGGCTGCGAGCAGCAGGACGGACACCGCCTCGAACGGGACGATGTACTGCGAGAAGATCGAGTCGGCGATCTGCTTGTTGTTGCCGAAGACCTCGGCGCCGGGAACGCGGCGCTGGACTTCGGGGACGAGTGAGTCGAAGTCGGCCTGGCTGATGGTGACCTCGTCGTCGTCGCCGAGACCGGCGAAGACATCGGGGAGCGCCTCGAGGACCGGCGTCGGAACGTCGCCGACCGTCACTTCGGTGGGCACGTAGGCGATCGGCTCGGGTTCGCCGAAGGTCAGCTCGGCGTTCTCGAACGTGTCGACCAGGGCGTAGCCCATGACCACGAGGAGGAGGATGCCGACGAGGGCACCCATGCCGCGGCGCTCGGATTCGACCGATTCGTCGTCGCCGAGCCGGGCCTTGGTGAGCATGATGCCGAACAGGAACAAGACGATGATGGCGCCGATGTAGACGAGCACCTGCGTCGCCCCAACGAAGTCCGATCCCAGGAGGATGAACAGGGCGGCGACACCGGCGAGCACGATCACGAGGTACAACGCCGCATGCACGACGTTGGCGGTCGTGACCGTCCGGAACGCCGAGAACAGCATGACCGCGGCGATCATTCCGAACGCGATGTTCTGCGCGATGTCGACCTCAGAACTCGTTAGCTCGTTGAAGTCACTCGCAACTTGAGCGAGCAGTGTCATCGAGGCACCTTCCGAACCTTCGCCTCCGAGCCCTTCTCGTAGGCCTCGAAGTCTGGCACCGTCTCCATCCATTCCGCGAGCCGGCTCTTGTCATGGAGAAGGTCGGCGATGCGCGGCTCGGAGAACTCGTACTCGGGGCTCCAGAAGAGGGCGTCGAAGGGGCAGACCTCGACACAGATACCGCAGTACATGCAGAGCGCGAAGTCGATGTCGAAGCGGTCGAGGATGTTCTTCTGGCGGGGCTTTCCGCCCGCACGACGCGGCGGCGCCTTGGTCTTGTGACCCTCGATGTAGATGCACCAGTCCGGGCACTCACGGGCGCAGAGCATGCACGCCGTGCAGTTGTCCTCTTGGAGGGCGATGACGCCACGGGCGCGTGGGGCGGGGGCTTCCTTCTCGTGTGGGTACTGAATGGTGACCGCACCCTTGTTGGGGTTCGGTGGCTTCAGCGGACCATCGGGAAAGATCGTCTCATATGCGGACTTGGCGGTGACGCCGAGACCCTTGATCATGCCGGGGACGAGACCCATCAGAAGACCACCTTGAGAACGCCGGTCACAACGATGTTGAGCAGCGAGATCGGAATGAGGAACTTCCAGCACAGACGCTGCAACTGATCCTCACGGAAGCGTGGGTAGGTGAAGCGGAACCAGAAGATGAGCAGGGTCACGAACAGCACCTTGCCGAACATGACGGCTGGTCCGACGATGTTGAACAGGTTCGAGTCGGGGTCGATGCCGGGCACCCACCAGCCGCCGAGGAAGAGCACCGAGGCGATCATGGCGAACACGCCTGCAGTTGCGAACTCGCCGATGAAGAAGAGCAGGAATCGCACACCTGAGTACTCGGTCATGTAGCCCGAGACGAGCTCGGACTCGGCGACCGGCATGTCGAACGGTGGCTGGGTGAGCTCGGCCTGCATCGCGATCAGGAAGATCGCGAAGCCGACGAACTGCGTGAGGATGAACGGATTGCCGATCCCGCCCCACCCGAAGATCTCCCCTTCGGCCTGGGCGAGCACGATGTCTTGCATGTTCAGCGTGCCCGCCTGGATCACGACGCCCATGACGGCGAGCACGAGCGGCAGTTCGTAGGCGATGAGCTGACCGGCCGCACGCAGACCGCCGAGGAGGCTGTACTTGCTCGCCGACGCCCAGCCAGCCATGAGGATGCCGATCACCGAGACCGACGACACCGCCAACGCGAAGTAGATCCCGGTGTCGAGGTTGACGAACCAGGCGTCGGGCCCGAAGGGCACCACGAGCACGAGCAGGAAGGTGCTCATCAACACGACGAACGGGGCCAACGCAAAGACGATCTTGTCGGCCTTGCGCGGGAAGATGTCTTCCTTCTGGAAGGCCTTGCCGACCTCCGCGAGGAGCTGGAGCGAACCCTGCGGGCCGGCTTCCATCGGGCCGATGCGGCTCTGGACGAAGCTCATCAGCTTGAACAGATAGATGTAGACAAGCGCACCCGCCGGCAAAAGCACGGCGACAAGTCCACCGAGAGTACGAAGACCGGTGGGTCCCCAGTAGCTGTCGAAGAAGGTGTCGATCCAACCGCTCATCGATCGATGTCTCCCAGGATGAAGTACAGCGAGCCGAGGATCGTGATGATGTCGGGCACGTAGACGCCCTTCAACAGCCACGGGGTGATCGACACGTTGTTGAACGAGGCGGACCGGATCTTGACCCGGAACGGGTTGAGATCACCCTTGGAGATCACGTAGTAGCCCATCACACCGAGCGGGTTCTCGGTCTCGACGTAGGCCTCACCGGCGGGCACCTTGATGATGCGAGGCACCTTCGCCATGATCGGGCCCGACGGAATGTCGTCAAGCAGCTGGTCGACGATCTTGGTGCCCTCGCGGACCTCTTGGAGGCGAACCCACATGCGGCTGTAGCTGTCGCCGTCGGGGTGCGTCCAGACCTTCCAGTCCGCCTTGTCGTACACGAGACCGTGCGGCGTCGCATCGCGGCGGACATCCCAATCCACGCCCGAACCACGGATGTTCACGCCCGACAGCCCGTACGAGAGACCGATGTCGGCGGGAATGATGCCGATCCCGCGGGTACGAGCCTGGAAGATCTCGTTGCCGTACATCAGCTCTTCGATCTGATCGCAGAACTCACGCACCTTCTCCATGGCGTTCTTCGTGTTCTGGATCCAGCCGGCAGGCAGGTCGTCCTTCAGGCCACCGATGCGATCGAAGTTCGGGTGGAACCGGCCGCCGGTCACGGCCTCGATCTGATTGAGGACGTACTCGCGGTCGCGGAAGGCAAAAAAGATCGGGGTGACGGCGCCGACCTGGACGCCCATGTCGCCGATGCCGAGGATGACATTGGCGATGCGGCTCATCTCGTGGAGGATCGTGCGGATGTACTGCGCCCGAGGCGGTGCCTCGATCTCCATCAGCTTCTCGGCGGCGAGGATGAACGGCGTCTCGTTGGCGAAGCTGCCCACCCAGTCGATGCGGTTCACGAGTGTCGTGACCTGCGGGTAGGTGCGCACCTCGGCGAGCTTCTCGTAGCCGCGGTGCATGTAGCCCATGACGGGCTCGGCGGCCACGACCTGCTCGCCATCGAGCTTGGCGATGATGCGCAGCGTGCCGTGGGTGGCGGGGTGCTGGGGACCGAGGTTGAGGGTCATGCCCTCGGTTTCGATCTCAACGTTCACCCGAGCGTCGGCGGCTTGTTGAGAGATGTAGCGAAGCTGTTCGGTCTCCGACACGGCGGTCACGAGTCATCTCCTTCGTCGTCGTCGCCGGGCATCGGCTCGACGTCCACGATGCCGGGCCATGGTTTGATGCGGCGGGACAACAGCGCGTAGTCCTTGCGCATCGGGTGACCTTGGAAGTCACCGGGCAGGTACAGATTGCGGGGATTCGGGTGGCCGACGAAGTTGATGCCGTACATCTCCCTCGCCTCACGCTCGTGCCAGTTGGCGCCGGGATAGACCGGAATCCACGTGCCGACGTTGAGATCGTCATCGGGAAGATCGGCTTTGAGCGTGACGGCTCGACCGGTCGTGATGTCGTTGACGCGAGCAAAGACCTGGAAACGGGTCTCGCCACCGGCGACTCCGGTCTCCATCGGCTCGGCTTCGGCCTCATCGTCGGCGTCCTCGGACGGCGTCAGGGTGAGATCGACCTGACTGTTCATGTCGCGCCCGAACGGCGATGGCAGCCAGTCGATGGCGGAAAGGAAGCTGAAGTAGCCGAAGTCCATCTGCTTCAGCGTCATGCCGGCATCGACCCAGGCGTCACGATGCACGCGAATCCAGAGGTCATCTCCGGCGCGGACGTGGGATTCGACCAGCCCATCGGCGAGCTCGCTCGTGAGCTCGGAGAGGAGCGCTTCGCGCGCCTCGTCGACCTCGACGATCTCGGCTTCGTCAGTTTCGGCTACTGCCGTCTCGTCACTCACGTGGCCCCTCCCGCTCGTCTCACGCGTCGGCACCGACGACGATCGGTTCGCCAGCCCAACGTTCGATCATGTCTTCGTTCTGGATCCGCTCTTGCAGCATCACGATGCCTTCGAGAAGCGCTTCGGGCCGTGGTGGACACCCGGGCACGTAGACGTCGACGGGCACGATCTGATCGACCCCCTTCGTGACCGAGTACGAGTCCCAGTACGGGCCGCCGCAGTTGGCGCACGAGCCCATGGAGATCACGTACTTCGGGTCGGGCATCTGCTCATAGAGACGGCGAATCGCCGGGGCCATCTTGTCCGTGACCGTGCCGGAGATGACAACCATGTCCGCCTGGCGAGGGCTCGCCGGCAGCGGAATCACGCCCAGCCGCATCACGTCGTAACGAGGCGACGCAAACGCGGCACCCATCTCGAGCGCGCAGCACGCCAAGCCCCACTGATAGACCCACAACGAGTACTTGCGGCTCATGTTGAGGAGGCCCGTGAGGGGCTTTGGCATCTTGCCGGATTCGACTAGACCCACTTGAGCATTCCCTTCCGCCACGCGTAGACGAGGCCGAGGAGGAGGATGAACACGAAGATGGCCATCTCGACGAGACCGAACAGGCCGAGCGCTTCGAGGCGGCTGGCCCACGGGAAGATGAAGACGGCCTCGACGTCGAACAGGACGAACAACAGCGCGAAGACGTAGTACCGAATGTTCGACTGGGACCACATGTCGCCCGACGGGTCGACGCCGGACTCGTAGTTCTCCAGCTTCTGTGGGGTCGGGCGATTCGGACGGAAAATCCGTGCGATCGACAGGAACACTCCGACCAGGAGGACCCCGACTCCGCCGAAGATGGCGACGACGAGATAGCTACGAAGGAATTCGGACACGGCGGCTCAGGCTATCGATGGACTTTTGGGCTCGCCAAGGTGTGACGAACCACGAGACGTACGTCACGAACCTACCCGGAATACGGCCCACTCGGGCTGATCGAGGACGGCGTCGGACAGGTGTCACGTCCCCTTCCGGACCCGTCGAGAACCACGGTGGCGGCTTTCGACTCACCAATGGTTCAAGACGACCATCGCTGCAGCCGACCAGTACACTGCCAAGTGGCGCTCACACCAGGGAGTACACACGACATGAAGGTTTGGATCGACCAAGATCTTTGCACCGGCGACGGTCTCTGCGAAGAGATCGCACCCGCCGTTTTCTTTGGCCAGGACGACGGCTTGTTCTACGTCAAGGAAACCGCGGAAAACTACGGCGAAGAGAAGCTCTTCGACGGCACGAACAACCCGGCGGGTGCCGAGGGCATGGCCCGGGTTCCTGACAACTTGATCGAGAGCGTCATCGAGTCCGCCGAGGAATGCCCCGGAGAGTGCATCTTCCTCGAGGCCTGAACGCACACCGTTCGACGTACCGAAGACCCGGCCTCCGTGGCCGGGTCTTCGCCGTTTTGGGTGTCCGCCCTCAACCTCTTGGGGGTCTATCGGGGGTCAAGTCTTTCCAATTGACAACCGGTCCGGTCGGCGGCCGATCACGAGCGTTGTCTATTGGAAAGACTTGACCCCAGGAGTGGCTCAGCGGTCGGCGTCGAAGTTGGCGAGGATCCACCAGGCGGCGCCGGCGAGCACGGTCGCGGCGAACCCGTTGATCAGGGCGAACCAGAGCCGGTTGACGAAGCTTCCGAGCCCGGTCGTCAGACTGTTGAGGGTCGATGTCGCACCGAGCGCGAACACCACGAGGGCAATCCGTCGCCCCCACGTGAACAACGTCGGCGTGATCGCACCCCTGGGTGACAGGACCAACAGCAGGACCAGGGCGAGCGTGAGCATGCCGATCGTGGATCCGATCGGGGCAAGGAACCTGCCCAACAGCGACCGCCAGGTCCATCCTCGATCGAGTTCGTCGATCACCTGCACGACGCCCGAGGCGACCCGGAGACCGATCGCCAGGGCGATGGCTACCGCGGCGACCTCTCGAGCCTCGTCGCGCGAGAGGCGCACGGCTCAGCTGCCGGGAGCGAGGATCGCGAGAGCGTCGGTGGCGAGGGCGTCGATCGGCCCTGGCACGATCCCGAAGGCGATGGTGACCACCGCAGCGACCGCGATGACGGCCCCAACCGTCCAGTGGGGCACAGGGCCCAGGGCGTGGTCCTCGTCGTCGTCGCTCAGATACATCGAGATGATGATCCGCATGTAGAGGTAGGCGCCGATGACGGCGGCGACCATGGCGACGATGGCGACCCAGTACCGTTCGGCGTCGACGGCCGCGGCGATCACGCTGAACTTCGCGAAGAAGCCGGTCGTGAACGGCACTCCCGCCTGGGCGAGCAAGAAGACGAGCATCGCAACGGCGAGCAGTGGACGTCGGCGGCCGAGGCCGGCGAACGCGCCAAAGCTGAAGTCCGAGTCACCTTGTCCCGCGACGACCGACAGCACGGCAAAGGTACCGACGACGAGGAACGTGTAGGTGGCGACGTAGAAGAGCGACGCTGAGGTCCCTCGGTCGGTCGCCGCGATCACGCCGAGAAGAATGAAACCGGCGTGGCTGATCGAGCTGTAGGCAAGCATGCGCTTGACGTCGGTCTGGACGATGGCGCTGAAGGCGCCGAGCAACATCGTGAGCGCCGCGATCACTTCGAGGGGCAGGCCCCAGTCGTCGACGAGCGGACCGAAGGTGGTCGACAGGATCCGGAGCAGGCCGGCAAAGCCCGCCGCCTTCACCCCGGAGGCCATCCACGCAACGACGGGCGTCGGCGCGCCTTGGTACACATCGGGCGTCCAGGCATGAAACGGGACCGCACCAACCTTGAAGGCGAGGCCGACGATCATCAGGGCGAGTCCGCCCAGCAGCAAGCCATCGTCGAGCAGGATCGTCTGCTCGAGGATGAGGCGAATCTCGACGAGGTTCGTCGTGCCGAATGCCCCGTAGATCAGCGCGATGCCGTAGAGCAGGAAGGCCGAGCTGAACGAGCCGAGCACGAAGTACTTCATGCCTGCCTCTTGAGATTCGATCCGGCGACGGTGCATGGCCGCGAGGACGTAGACCGCCATCGAAAGGGTCTCGAGACCGAGGAAGAAGACGATCAGGTCGTTGGCGAACGCCATGATGATGCCACCGGCGCCCGACAACATGATCAGGACGTGCATCTCCGGGCCGGGGAGCGCTTCACGGTCCAACCAGGTGTGTGCGAGAAGCGATGCCATGGCGACGCCGAATGCGATGACCACGGTCAGGAAGAGGGAGAAGCCGTCGAAACCAACGGTGTTGGCGATGGTCGATGCGGGCCCCTCGTCGCTCAGTCGATTCCAGAGCGGAATGACAGCAGCGGCGCTCGCCAGAGCGGCGATCGTCGCCCACCCGGTGATGAACCAGGCCGGGATCTTCTTGGTGAGCGACGTGAAGGTCAAGATGAGCAGGCCGCCCACCGCCATGATGATCAGCGGAAGCAGGATCTCGACGTCGACTTCGGGGGTTTGGACCTGCGCCAACATCACTCGTCCTCCCCATGGAAATCATCGTCATGGGAATCGTCGTCGTGGTGCCCGCCGATCTCGACCTCGACGATGTCGGCGGTCGGTTCGGTCCAGTCCTCGACGTGTTCGTCGACGTGCGCGATCAGTGCGTCGACCGACGGCTCGATTCGCTCGAGCATCGGCTTGGGGTAGACACCGAGGAAGACGATGAGCACGAGCATCGGGGCGAGCACGAGCCCTTCGCTGACGGTGAGGTCCGCCATGTCTGCGTTCTCGCCTTCGGTCGGACCGTGGAACACCCGCTGGTAGGCCCACAACAGATAGAGCGCAGCGAGGATCACGCCGGTCGCCGCGATCGAGGCAATCCACGGGCTGGCGACGAAGGCGCCGAGCAGGATCAAGAACTCGCCGACGAACCCGTTGAGGCCTGGCAAGCCGATCGACGACAACATCACGAGGGTGAAGGCGGCGGCGAACACCGGAGCGACCTTCTGGAGCCCGCCAAGTGCGGCGATCTCGCGGGTGTGGCGGCGCTCGTACATCCAACCGACCAGGAAGAACAGCGCGCCGGTCGACAGGCCATGGTTGACCATCTGCATCACCGAACCGACGAGGCCCTCGGTCGTGATGGCGAACGTACCGAGCACGATGAACCCGAGGTGCGCGACCGACGAATACGCCACGAGACGCTTCAGGTCTTTCTGCATCGTGGCAGCGATCGCGCCGTAGATGATGCCGATCGTTCCGAGGATCATCATCGCCGGTGCGAACCAGACGGCGGCTTCGGGAAAGAGGTAGAGCCCGAATCGGAGGAAGCCGTACGTGCCGAGCTTCAACATGACGCCGGCGAGGATCACCGAACCGGCGGTGGGAGCTTCGGTGTGGGCGTCCGGGAGCCAGGTGTGGACCGGGAAGATCGGGACCTTGACGGAGAACGCCAGGGCGAAGGCGAGGAAGATCCAGCGACCAGCTTCGACCGACCACGACTGCTCTTCGGCGAGCGCCACGATGTTGAACGTCAGATCACCGGTTGCGTTTTCGTGGAAGAAGACGATCGCGAGGATGCCAACGAGCATCAGCGCAGAGCCGAACATCGTGTAGATGAAGAACTTCGTCGCGGCGTACACGCGGTTGCCGTGTCCCCACGAGCCAATGAGGAAGTACATCGGGACGAGGACGACCTCGAAGAACACGAAGAAGAAGAACAGGTCGAGCGTGAGGAAGACGCCCATGACGCCTGCTTCGAGGAGCACGATCCACGCGTAGTAGCTCTTCGGGCTGTGCTCGGGTTGTACGCCGAGGATCGCAAGCGGGAACAGGATGCCGGTCAGCACGACCAAGAAGAGGCTGATGCCGTCGAGGCCGAGATCCCACGAGATCCCCAGGCTCTCCACCCAGGTGGTGGGCTCGTCACGAAACTGGAAGCCGTCGTCGGATTTGTCGAACTCGAGCAGCACCCAGATGCTCGCGGCGCCCGTCATCCATGTGGCGAGCAGTGCCACCAGACGATGTGCCTCGAGGCGGGCACCGGGAATGAGGGCGATCGTCAGTGCGCCGAGCGCCGGAAGGACGATGAGTGTGGTGAGCGCCGGGAACGGCACGGAGGCGCCTCCGGCGGCGAGCAGAGATCCGACCATCACAGCGTCCTCGTCAGGAACCAGATCAACAGAGCAACCGAGCCAGCGGCGATTCCGACGGCGTAGGAACGGACGAAGCCGCTCTGCGCCCGTCGAACGATCGAGCCGCCACCACGTACCGAGCTGGCGACCCCGTTGACGAGGCCGTCGACGACGTTCGCATCGAACCAGGTGATCGCATCGAAGATCGAACGGCCCGGACCGCCCATGAAGGAGGTGACCGCTGCGTCGTATCCCCAACCTCGGGCGAGGATGCCGCGCTCGATCGTGGCGGGATCACGCTGGTTCTTCAGGTACACCTGCAGCGCTGCGAAGATGCCCGCGGCGCCGACGGCGATGGCGATGAGCGCGAGGAGCCACTTCGTACCAGCGCCGGCGTTGATCTTGTGGACGTGATAGATCGATGCGGGCTCGAGCCAGTGCGCCAGGAAGTGGAGGCCCTTCGTGAACGGCAGGTTGAGCACGCCGCCGACGATGGAGAGCCCGGCGAGGACGACGAGCGGCAACGTCATCTGCCAGGGCGACTCGTGCGGATGGTGTTCGGCGCGGGCCGTCACGGTCTCGGGAAGGAACGGTGCAGCCGCGCCGGCCTCGCTGGCTTCGCCGACGTCGGGGAGACGACGGTTTCGTTGTTCGGCGCGGCGTTGTTCGACGAGGGCTTTGGCGTCGGCGAGCGAAGTGCCGGCGTCATCGATGCCGCCCTGCGCCGTCGCCTCGGCGTCGGTCGCCTTGGACAGGGCTGCCTCGGCGGCATCGACAGCCTTCTGCGCCGCCTCGCGGCCGTCGTCGTCTGCCTCAGCGAGCTTCGTCTGAGTGGCCTCGAGTTTCGTGCGGGCACCCTCGAGCGCCGTGACGGTTTTGGCGTGCGCCTCCACGGCAGCGGTTTGCGCCTCGGCGGCGGTGTCGGCGGCGGCTTGGGCGTCGCCGACGTACGCCTCCCAGGCCTCGACGACTTCGTCTTCGGTGGGATCGGCGAATCGATACCGGCCGAAGAAGGTCATGAAGACCTGACGACTCATGTAGAAGGCGGTGAGCAGCGCGGTGACGAGACCAACAATCCAGAGAAGGAGTCCGTTGAGCCCCCCGATGTCGAAGGCGCTGAGCAGGATCTCGTCCTTCGACCAGAAGCCGGCGAAGGGCGGAACGCCGGCGATCGCCAACCAGCCGATGATGAAGGTCCCGGCCGTGATCGGCATCAGCTTCTGGAGGCCGCCGTAGCGACGCATGTCCTGGTCGTTGTCCATGCCGTGGATGACCGAACCCGAGCCCAGGAACAGCAGCGCCTTGAAGAAGGCGTGGGTGATCATGTGGAAGATGGCTGGCACGAACGCGCCGACGCCGACGGCGAGCACCATGTAGCCGAGCTGACTCACCGTCGAGTACGCAAGGACCTTCTTGATGTCGTTCTGGGCGACCGCGATGGTTGCGGCGAAGAGGGCCGTGCCCGCGCCAACCCACGCGATGAGGTTGTTCGACCAGTCGGCGGCTTCGTAGAGCACGGCGTTGACGCGGGTGAGCAGGTAGACGCCCGATGTCACCATCGTGGCGGCGTGGATGAGTGCCGAGACCGGGGTCGGTCCGGCCATGGCGTCAGGTAGCCACAAATAGAGCGGGAACTGTGCGGACTTGCCCATCGCACCGATGAAGAGCAGGAGGGCGATCCCTGTCGCAACGTTCTGCGACATCTGGCCACCTTCGGCCGCAGCGTTGAGCGTCAGGTAGTCGATCGAGCCGATGGTGGCGAACGCCAGGAACGTCGCGACCATGAATCCCCAGTCGCCGACGCGGTTGGTGACGAACGCCTTCTTGCCGGCCGTGGCGTTGGCCTCCTCGCCGAACCAGAACGAGATCAGGAAGTACGAGCACGCTCCCACGCCTTCCCAGCCGAGGAAGGTGAGCAGCAGGTTGTCGCCGAGCACGAGCATGAGCATCGAGAAGACGAACAGGTTGAGGTAGAGGAAGAACTTCGAGAAGTTCTCGTCACCATGCATGTACCCGATCGAGTACAGGTGGATCAGCGTGCCGATGCCCGTGACGAAGAGGATCATTGCGACCGACAGTGGGTCGACGAGGAAGGCGACGTTCACGGAGAAGTCGCCGACCGGCACCCACTCGAAGACGTCTCGAACAATCGTGCGTCGCTCGTCCTCGTCGGTACCGACGAGGCCGATGAAGGTGACGACCGAGGCGAGGAACGACCCACCGCAGGCGGCAGTGGCCAGCCACCCGGCGAGCGGTTCGCCGAGCCGACGTCCGACGACGGCGAGTGCGACAAAGCCGAGAAGCGGCAGCAGCGGGACGAGGTAGATGGCGTCGATCATGATCAGCCTCGCAACACCGAAAGATCGTCGGCAGTGGCGCCCTGGCGTCGGCGCATGATCGCCACGACGATGGCCAGACCGATCACGACCTCGGCTGCGGCCACCACCATCACGAAGAACACGGCCACCTGGCCGCCGATGTCGTTGAGCCCCCAGGCGATGCCGACGAAGGTCAGGTTGACGGCGTTGAGCATCAGTTCGACGCACATGAACATGACCAGCGGGTTGCGTCGAATCAGGAGACCGACGGCACCGATGGAGAACAACAGCGCGCCGAGAACGAGGTACCAGGTTGCGGTGAGTTCCATCAGGCGTCCTCGCCTTCGATGGACGCACCGTCTTCGGCGGACTCGTCGCCGTCGGCAAGGATGTCGGCGAGCACGCCCTGATCGAGCGCCGACTCCGGAATGGGTTGGAGGTCGCCGCCGATGCGGCGGGCCATCACGACGGCGCCGACGACCGCGACGGTCAGCAACAAGCCGGTCACCTCGAAGGTGAAGACGTGGTCGGTGAAGATGACTTCGGCGAGTTGGTTGACGTCGGGGACTCGTTCGCCGTCGGCGTCGGTGCGATCGATGGCACCGGTGAGGCTCGTCCCGCCGGTCAGATCATCGACCGAGTAGATGACGGCGAGCAGCAGACCGAGGATCGCCGCGCCACTGACATAGGCGATCATGCGTTGGCCGACGATGGGCTCGATCGAGAGATCTTCAGACCGGTCGACGCCGAGCAGCATGATCACGAACAAGAACAAGATGACGATGGCCCCGGCGTAGACGATCACCTGAATCGCCGCGAGGAAGTGCGCCTCGACGACGAGGAACAGCACCGCGACACCGAACAGCGTCTGGATCAAGAAGAGTGCCGAATGCACAGGGTGCTTGGCGAGCACCACACCGAGCGCGCCGGACAGAACGATCAGCGCGCTGATGAGGAACACGAGCACTTGCAAACTCATCGACCTCAGTGCCCCCCGTGATCGGCGTGATCGTCGTGGTCTTCGTGACCACCCGCAGCGACCGGTTCGGACTCTGGCGCGTGCTGGCCCATCTCCGGCGAGCGCACACCGTATCCGAGCTCACCCGACCACGACACCGTGTTCTGGTAGGCGACCGAACCGCCGGGCGACGTGGCCCGCATCCAACCGGAGGTGTGTTCGTCATCACCGGGACGCCAGTCCTCCCAGGGCAGCTTCTGCGGCATGCCGTCGTCACCGACGACGAGCTCGTCCTTGGTGTAGATCGCGTCGTCTCGGTTGGTGAAGGAGAACTCGAACAGCTTCGACTCGGTGATCGCTTGTGTGGGGCAGGCCTCGACACAGAGGTCGCAGTGGATGCACCGGAGGTAGTTGATCTCGTAGATCCAGCCGAAGCGTTCGCCCGGAGACACCGGATTGTCGGGCGGGTTGTCGGCGCCGCGGACGTAGATGCAGCGGGCCGGGCAGACGCCAGCGCACAGCTCGCAGCCGATGCACTTCTCCATCCCGTCCTCGTACCGGTTCAGCACGTGACGGCCGTGGAAGCGCTCGGGCTTGTCTCGCTTTTCGCCTTCGCCCTTGGCCTTGTATTCGCCGGTGACCCGCTCTTCGAAGAGCTTGTTGAACGTGACCGCGAATCCTTCGAGATATCCCATCAGCCGTACTCCAACACGTCGGATTCGGTCCGCCCGACACGAGCGTTGCGGATCGCCCCTGCCAGCAGTGCGCCACCGGCGGCGATCACGACAAGGCCGATGGCGATGACGGCGAAGGGGTTCCAGCCTTCGTTCTGGCCGACCCGCAGCGCGCCGAGCATCAGGAACCAGCCGAGGGCGAGCGGAATGAGCAGCTTCCAGCCGAGGTCCATCAGTTGGTCGTAGCGGAGGCGGGGCAACGTGGCCCGGAACCACACGAAGGTGAACAAGAAGACGAGCACCTTGAGGACGAACCAGAGCAGGCCCCACGCCCAGCCGAGCGTCTCGGTGAAGACCGGCCCATGCGGACCGCCGAAGAAGAGCGTGACCATGATCGCCGACATCGTGACGACGTTCATGAACTCGGCGAGGAAGAACAGCGAGAAGCGAAGCGAGCTGTACTCGGTGTGGAAGCCGCCCACCAGCTCCTGTTCGGCCTCGACCAGATCGAAGGGCGGGCGGTTGAGCTCGGCGGTGGAGGCGATCAGGAAGATCACGAAGGGAACGAAACCGAGACCAAAGACGTTCCAGCCACCAATGCCGAAGGGCCCGTCCGCCTGGGCACGGACGATTTCGTTCGGGGAGAGCGAGCCGCTCGACAAGAAGACCGCCGCCAGGCTGAGGCCCAGCGCCGCCTCGTAGGACACCATCTGCGCCGAGGCCCGGACCGAGCCGAGGAGCGGGTACTTGGAGCCCGACGACCAACCGGCGAGCATCACGCCGTAGATGCCGAGACCCGACATGGCGAGGAAGAGCAGAATGCCCATCGGGGGATCGACCAGCTGCCAGACGAAAGTCTGGCCGAACAGCTCGACGCTGCCGTCGTTGCCGTCGCTGAAATCGCCCGCGATCGGCACGATCGAAAACATGAGAAACGCCGGGATCAAGCTGAGGTATGGCGCCAGTTTGAAGACGAAACGGTCGGCACCAGCCGGCGTCAAGTCTTCTTTGAAGAAGAGCTTGATGCCATCGGCGAGGGTCTGGAGCATGCCCCACGGACCCGCAACATTGGGGCCGATCCGGTTCTGCATGTCCGAGACGACCTTGCGCTCGAACCAGACCATGAACATCACCGAGACCAACAGCACAGTGAATACGAGCACGACCTTCACGGCCAGGAACACGGGATCCCAGCTCGTCCAGTCGAAGTCGTCGAGGTAGGCCTGCTGGGCGATCATGCGATCACCTCGTTGAGGGTGACCGTCGTGACCGAGAGGGACGAGTCGATCAGTACGCCTGCGTCACGTTCGCCATGGTTGGCGGTCACCGCAACGGCTCCGACCGGCACTCCACCGTCGGCGGCGAGCCGAAGTTCGAGGTCGCCGACCGAGCTCGAGAGCCGGACCAGGGTCCCGTCGTCAAAGCCGGTGCCGGCGAGGGTCTCAGGATGCACTGCCGCAACCGGATCTGCGGCCAGCCCCGCAAGTGAAGGACAGTTGGCGAGCATCGTGCCGCCGTCGTACATCTTGCGGGTCACGACCAGACGGAGACCGTCGCCGTAGGCGAGGTCGCCCGGGTCGGCCTGGACCGGTGCAGCGATCGACGAGCCGGACACGACGACCCCGTCGGTGCCCGCTTCGGCGATCGAGGCCGGCGTCATGTCGACGTGCAGCGGTGAGGCGACTCCGAGGTCGGCCCACAGTTCATCGAGGTCGATGAACCCGAGATCGGCGCCCAGTTGCGCGGCCAGTTCGGCGGCGATCATCCAGTCGGCTCGAGCCGTGCCCGGAGGCGTGACCTTCTGATTGACGGGGCTGACACGCCCTTCGATGTTGGTGAACGAGCCGTCGATCTCGGTGGCCGTCGCGGCCGCCGGGAAGACGACATCAGCGCCCGACGAGGTGTGGTTGATCACGCAGTCGACGGCGATCAGATGAGACACCCGGTTGAGGGCTCGATCGACGAGACCCCGGTCGGGTACGTCGCTGAGCGGATCAGCGCCGAGCAGAATCAGCACGTCGAGTTCGCCCTCGGCTGCTGCGTGCAGCATGCCCATCGTGTCCTTGCCACGACCCGCCGGTACCGCAGTCCATGACCCGGGGGCAGCCGAATCGAGCGTGCGCCGGCCCGGCAGGAGGCCTGGCGCCAGACCCATGTCGAGGGCGCCCATGATGTTGCCGCGATGCGGCAGCGGCAGGAAGGTCGCCGCGGGCAACGCTGCGGCGATTGCGGTGACGGCACGGGCCACGACATCGGGCGCCTCGGCGAGCGAGCCTGACCCAAAGCAGATGACCGGCGCCTCGGCAGCACGCAGCGCCGCACCGATCGGATCGTCGCCATCGACGTCGAGCATCGCGGCCACCGCAGAGGCGAGCTCGCCGGGTGCCGGATGAACGTGCTGGCTCGCATAGGGCGTGCAGCCGGTAGAACGTGGGTTGACCTCGAGCAGCGTCGCACCCGAGTTGGCCGCCGCATCACGAAGCCGCAAGAAGAACGACCCGTGCGTCTCCTTGGGGTCCGCGCCGATCAACAACGTGGTCCCACCCGACGCACACGCCTGGTCGATCGTCGCTCTCGGCAGGCCGAGCATGACCTCGGCAGCAGGGCCGTCGGCGAGCTGGGCGTCGACGTTGTCGGTGGCGAGCACCGACTTTGCGAGCTTGGCCCAGGCATACTGCGCCTCATTCGACATGCGGGCGCCGCCCATCACGCCGATTCGGTCGGCCGCCACACCCTTGAGCGCCGCGGCCGCCTTCGACAAGGCCGCAGGCCAGGACGCGGCAACGAGCTCTTCGCCGTCGTCGGCCGGGTTGCCCAGGCCGTCGCCACGCACCAGCGGACTCGTGATCCGGGCTTCGGAGTTGAGCACCTCGAAGCTGAAGCGCTCCTTGTCCGACAGCCACCCCCAATTTACCGGGTCGCTGTCGACGCCCAAGTACCGGAGCACCTGATTGCGCGAGCTCTGCACCGTGATGCGCGCACCGACCGAATCCGTGACGGCGGTCGACGCGATCTCGGTGAGGTCCCACGGGCGGGCCTTGAAGCGGTACGGCTTGGCCGTGAGGGCCCCAACCGGGCAGATCTGGACGGTGTTGCCCGAGAAATACGACGAGAACGGTTCGTCCGGGAAGGTGTTGACCTCGGTCTGGTTGCCGCGGCTCTGGAAGTGAATCAGCGGATCGCCAGCGACCTCAGACGCAAACCGGGTGCAGCGATCGCACAGGATGCACCGCTCTCGGTCGAGGTACACGATGTCGCTGATCGGAATCGGCTTCTGGAAGTGCCGCTTCTCCTCGACGAACCGGCTCTCGCCCGGCCCGTACGCCATCGTCTGGTCCTGAAGCGGGCACTCGCCGCCCTTGTCACAGACCGGACAGTCGAGCGGGTGGTTGATCAGGAGGAACTCGAGAATGCCGTCCTGGGCCTTCTTGGTGACGTCGCTCTCGGTGTCAACGGTCATGCCATCGGACACCGGCACCATGCACGACGGCTGCAGCCCGGGACCACGGCCGGTGTCGACCTCGACGAGACACATCCGACACATACCCACCGGCTTCATCCGCGGGTGGTAGCAGAAGCGCGGGATGTACACCCCGTTGCGCTCCGCAGCGTCGATCAACAGCTCGCCCTTGCTCGCCGTGATCTCGGTGCCGTTCAGATTGACGGTGACTCCGGTCTCGGTCGTCGGTTCCGTCGCGGTCACGAGGCAACCTCTTCCGCTTCGCTCGGAGCGTTCGGGCCACGGAGGCCTGTCTCTTCCGCTTCGCTCGGAGCGTTCGGGCCACGCAGGCCTGTCTCTTCCGCTTCGCTCGGAGCGTTCGGGCCACGCAGGCCCAGCTCCACAGGTGTGGCGATCTTGGCTTCGAACTCGTGGCGGAAACGGCGCAGGGCGGACACGATCGGTGCGACCGACGACGGGCCGAGCGGGCAGATCGTCGTCTGACGGGGCGGGAACGGCACGGCCTCGAGGCCCTGCGACTCGTCCGATGCCACCGGGTAGGGACCCGGTGAGATGTTGTCGCCGATGTCGAGGAGCAGATCGAGATCCTCGGGACGCCCGTTGCCATCGAGGATTCGCTGGAGGATCTTCTCTTCCCAGCTCGTGCCCTCACGGCACGGCGCACACTTGCCACACGACTCGCGGGCAAAGAACCGCACGACCCGCAGGCACGCCTTGACCGCGTCTGTGGAGTCGTCCATCACCACGATGGCCCCCGAGCCGAGCATCGTTCCGGCCGCACCGACGGGGCGCGCCTCGAGCGGCAGCGACACGTGTTCGGGGAACAGCCACGGCGCAGAACCGCCACCCGGGATGAACATCTTCAGTTCGTGCCCATCGCGGATGCCCTGGCAGTACTTGTCGCCGTAGAGCAGATCCTCGTACGTGGTGACGCCCTGCTCGACCTCGTAGACGCCGGGGCGCTTGACGTGCCCCGACACCGCAAACATGCGGGTCCCCGGCGAGGTCTCCGAGCCGTACTGCTTGTACGCCTCGGCACCATTGGACATCAGCCACGGCAGATTGGCGAGAGTCTCGACGTTGTTGACGATCGTCGGCTGACCGTACAGGCCGACCGCAGCCGGGAAGAACGGGGGCTTGAGACGTGGCATACCCCGGTTGCCTTCGAGCGACTCGATGAGCGCCGTTTCCTCGCCGACGATGTAGGCGCCTGCACCCCAATGAAGGACGATGTCGACGCTGAAATCGGTACCGAGAATGTTCTTGCCGACGTAGCCAGCTTCGTACGCCTCGTTGAGCGCGTCAGCGAGCCGTTGTTGTGCCACGGCCATCTCCCCACGCACGTACAGGAAGCACTGGGTGAGACCGATCGAGTAGCACGCGATCAGACAGCCCTCGATCAGCTGATGGGGATCGCGCTCCATCAGCAGGCGGTCCTTGTAGGTGCCAGGCTCGGACTCGTCGCCGTTGACGACGAGATAGCGCGGCCACACGTCTGGCGGGCAGAAGCCCCACTTGATGCCAGCCGGGAATCCGGCGCCGCCACGACCGAGCACCGTCGCTTCGCGAGTGATGTTGTGGCACGCCTCAGAGGTGCGCCCGAGCGCCGCCTTGAGGCCTTCGTAGCCTCCAGTCGCGAGGTACCGGTCGAGGGTGTAGCTGTCCTCATAGCCGAACCGGCTGGTGACGATCTTCGGGTCGTCGGTGTCGACGTAGCCGGGGGCGTGCGGAACGTATTCGCCGGTCGCCATCACGCACCCTCCTCCTGCTTCGGCTCGAACGTCAGCCACACCGGTGCTTCGGTGACGAGTTCGGGAGCGACGATACCCGCCGTGCGCTCCTCGGTGAGGTGTTGGCGTGACAAACCGAGCGTTCCGTGCGACGGGATGGGCTCGCCGGGATTCGCCGTGATGAGGTGATCGCTGCGACCGCGCTCACGGAGATCGGCGATCATCTCGTCGAAGTCATCGATCGAGAGCCGCAACCCGAATCGGTAGTTGACCTGGAGGCAGGGTGCCTCCGTGCAGGCGGCGATGCACTCGACGTCTTCGAGCGTGAACATCCCGTCGTCGGTCGTACCGCCCGGACGGATACCGAGCGTCTCCTCGGCGTGGTGCAGCAGATCTTCGGCACCGAGCACCTGACAGGCGATGTTCGTGCAGATGTTGACCATGTAGCGACCGGTCGGGTGCAGCTTGAACATCTCGTAGAAGGTGCAGGTGCCTTTGACCTCGGCGGGTGTGACACCGACGAGCTCGGCGAGGTGCGCCATCGCCTCGTCGGTCACCCATCCGTCCTGCTCCTGCGCCAGATGCAGCAGCGGGATGAGCGCAGACTTGGGCTTCGGGTAGCGCGCGATGATCTCGTGGGCCAACGCAACATTGGCCTCGTTCAGTCGACTCACGTCAGCGGTCCACCTCTCCCATGATCGGATCCACGCTCGAGATCACGGCGACGGCATCGGCGATGAGACCGCCTTCCATTAGATGCGGAAGGGACTGCAAGTTGACGAAGCTCGGCGCCCGCACGTGCATGCGATACGGCGTCGACGACCCGTCCGAGACGATGTACACGCCAAGCTCGCCCCGCGGGCTCTCGACTGCGGCGTAGGCCTCGCCAGCCGGCACCTTGTAGCCCTCGGTGAAGATCTTGAAGTGATGGATGAGCGCCTCCATCGATTCGTCGATACGGGCCCGCGGCGGCGGCGTCACCTTCTTGTCCTGTGCCCGATAATCGCCGGCGGGCATGTGCTCGACGCACTGGCGGACGATCCGCATCGACTCGCGGATCTCGTTGAGGCGGATCGCGTAGCGATCGAAGCTGTCGCCGTAGCTTCCGACCAGCACGTCGAAGTCGACTTGGTCGTACGCGAGGTAGGGCATGTCACGGCGAAGATCCCAGCTGCTCCCCGACGCCCGCAGCAGCGGACCGGTCACGCCGAGCGCCAGACATTCGGCCTCGTTGAGCACACCGACTCCTTGGAGCCGCTCACGCCAGATCGGCTGACCGGTCATCAAGATGTCGTATTCCTCGAGACGGGGCTCGATGATGTCGCAGAACTCGATGACGTCCTCGGCCCATCCGTCGGGAAGGTCGGCAGCGACGCCGCCCGGGCGGATGTAGTTGTGATTCATCCGCAGGCCGGTGACCTTCTCGAAGAACCGCAGAATCAGCTCGCGCTCACGCCAGCCGTAGATCATCATCGACACCGCGCCGAGGTCCATGCCGTTGGTGGCCATGAACAAAAGGTGCGACGACATCCGGTTCAGCTCGCACATGAGCATGCGAATCCATGTCGCCCGCTCGGGGACCTCCAGCTCCAGGAGGCTCTCCACCGCCAGCGAGAACGCCAGCTCGGTGAACAGCGGAGACGCGTAATCCATGCGGGTCACGTTGGTACAGCCCTGGAGGTAGGTGAGCTGCTCGCCCGTCTTCTCCATGCCGGTGTGGAGGTAACCGATCACCGGCTTCGACCGAAGCACGGTTTCGCCTTCGAGCTCGAGCATGAGCCGCAACACACCGTGCGTCGACGGATGCGACGGCCCCATGTTGATGAGCATCTTCGATTCGCCGAGCTCATGACTCGGGTCGAGGGACAATTCGCCGACCTCGGCCTCCGACATCCGGAGCACCGCGCTGTCACGCGAGCGCACCCGATCGTCAGTTCCGACGATTCCTCCCGCAATCGGCGCTTCGGGCGCCTCTGCTGACGCCCCCGCAATCGGCGCTTCGGGCGCCTCTGCTGACGCCCCCGCAATCGGCGCTTCGCTTCGCTCGGGCGCCTCTTGGGTTGTGGATTCGGATTCTTCTGCGATCGTCATGGCGTCACCGTTGGCTCGGGGCGCCCTTGAACTGCACCGGAATGCGCCCGATCTCGTAGTCCTTGCGCAGCGGATACCCGACCCACTCTTCGGGCATCAGGACCCGGCTCATGTCCGGATGGTCGCTGAACACGACGCCGAACATGTCGAACGCCTCGCGCTCCATCGCTTCGGTCCCGGGATAGATGTCGAACAGGCTGGGGACCTCGACACCATCGGCCACCTGCAGACGTACCCGAATGCGTTCGCGGCGGGTGTGGCTGATCAGGTTGACCACGACCTCGAATCGCTCGGGCGCCACCGTTGCCGGGAGATCCGTGCGGTCGTACTGGAGGTAGTCGACGACGCAGAGGTCGACGACCTGCCCGAAGCCCTGGGACGCGAGTTCGGCGCACAGCTCGAGGTACGTGTCGAGGGACGGGAACAGCGCCCGTTGGCCGAAGGCCTCGGTGACGGGGGCGCCATACAAACGCTCGACCTCGATCTCGACCTCCGGCGAGGCGGTTTCGCCCGAGTCGTCTGCCTCAGCGGCCACGTCGTCGGACATCACGAACTCCCGAGCGTGACGGCGACCTGGCCATCACGTTGCGCCACCTCGATGCCCGCACCTGCTCCGGTTTCGGCTCGACGCCGAAGGAGTTCGCCGTCCTCGATCGCCCCGTGAAGCGTGAAGATGGCGTGCAGCAGCGTTTCGGGACCGGGTGGACAGCCGGGTGCGTACACATCGACCGGGACGACCTGGTCGACGCCCTGCACGATTGCGTAGTTGTTGAACATGCCGCCGCTCGATGCGCAGACGCCCATGGAGATGACCCACTTGGGTTCCATCATCTGGTCGTAGATCGTGCGCAGGACGGGTGCCATCTTCTGGGACACCCGGCCGGCGACGATCATCAGGTCGGCTTGGCGAGGAGAGGCCCGGAAGACCTCCATCCCATAGCGAGCCATGTCGTAGTGACCTGCGCCGGTCGCCATCATCTCGATCGCGCAGCAGGCAAGACCAAACGTGGCCGGCCACATCGAACGGGCACGAGACCAATTCACGAGGTCTTCGAGCCGTCCGGTCAAGATGTTGTGTTCGATGCCCTCGATGCCGTCGGTCAGCAGACCAACCCCGGTGTCATCGTCCTTGAAGAGTCCCATCAGGCCGCCTCGGTCGTGGTCGGGGTGTCGAGGCGTCCCTCGGATCCGACCCGTCGGATGGTCGAGCTGGTCGTACGTTCTGCCGACACGGCGGCTTTCAGCCTGCGGGCTTCGTGGACGGGACCCCACTCGAGCGCGCCGTTGCCGATGAGGTAGACGAACGACTCGAATACCGCAGCGGTGAAGATCAGGATCGCCACAAGCCCGAAGACGCCGAGCGAGC
Organism: Acidimicrobiales bacterium; assembly: GCA_020629635.1. Lineage (GTDB taxonomy): Bacteria > Actinomycetota > Acidimicrobiia > Acidimicrobiales > SHLQ01 > SHLQ01. The sequence continues at coordinate 163,311 of JAHDCX010000007.1, forward strand.
CGTGCGCAATCGCCCACGGATAGAAGAAGATCAGCTCGATGTCGAAGACGATGAAGATCATCGCGATGAGGAAGAACCGAACCGGGAAGCGCTCGGGTGTTTCCTTGGCCGGATCGATCCCGCACTCATAGGCGCTCGACTTGCGGTCGTTGGGGCGGCGAGGAGCCAGCAGGCGTGACGCAACGAAGCTGATCGCCGCGAACAGGACTCCGAGAATCAGCAGGCCAGCCAGCGGGACGTACTGCATCAGACCGCCGCCTCGTACTCCTCGATCCGACGGGTCGAGGACTGGTCACGCAGGTGCAGCATGTAGCACAACGCCACGAAGATCAGGAGCGACCCGAGCGTGATCATGGCGGGCGGGAACCGGAGGTTGCCGAGATCCCGCACCATCACGACGGAGATGATCGGTGCGTCTTCGTCGACGGCAGGGAAACGGGGGGCCTGGCCCTCTTCGACAATGAGTGCTTCTTCGTCGATCGCCTGCAGTTGCACGACCGCGTATTCGGTCGGGTTCTTGATTCGGGCGCTGTTCGCAATCCAATGCCAGCCGCGGCGGAGGTTGTCGCCACAGAAGGTGCAGTTGAGGTCGATGTCTCGGTCGAGACGGGGCTTGCCGCCGGTGCGGAAGGCGTCGAGGAAGCGGAACTCGGTCGCCGCCTCGAACGGGAATCCGTCCTTCTCGAGAATCGCCGCGGAGGCCGCCGACTGCGCTTCACCGGCGTCGGAGGTGTTCATGAACTCCCACGAACCGAGATCGGGAATGCGGCCGTCCTCGAGCGCAATGTCGACGAAGTCGGGCGCCACCGACTGCAGCTGGCTGAGCGTCGTCGATTGATTGCGCTGGAACTGTCGCAGCCAGACAGCTTCGAACTCCTCGTCGGTGAGTCCGGAGAAGTTCTCGTCCTCACGGTCCGGCTCGACGATGAATTCGCGCATTGCCTCGAAGTCGTCGACACCTTCCTCGGCCAAGCCGAAGGCGATGCCCTGGAGCTCGAGCGGGTCGGGGAGCTCGTGCACGACTTCGACCGAACTGACGCCGGGATCGGCTCGATTGAAGTCGAGCACGTGCCACGACACCGATTCGCCGACGAAGCCGATGCCACGGATCCACCAGAACGCACCCATGATCACCATCCAGCCGAAGAAGCCGGCGAGGGCGATCAACGAGGCGAGACGGATACCGGAGTTCGTGGCGAGGATCATCCAGACGGAACCGAACAGGACGATGGTGCCCGTTGCGACGACGAGGATGCCTCGGATCTCGGGGTCGAACCCGATCGCGGCGAGTGTCGAAATCATCAGATGCTCCTCGCATATTCGACGACGGCGGCGATCTGTTCCTCGGTGAGCGACGGAGGCCAGTTCACGGCTTCCTTCTCGCCGGTTTCTTCGTTCACCACGAAGACGTCTTCGTCGAGCCGGTTCGAGAATCCGGGCATCTGGCCGCCACCCTGGCCCGACACGCCGTAGCGGACGCCATCTTCGGAGCCCTTGCGAATGAAATCGATGTGGTTGTCGACGTTCGGGAACTGTGCCACCTCGGCGCCGCCCGTGATGTTCGGGCCGAACCAGCCACCGCCCTGGACGTAGCCCGGCTCGCCGTCGACCTCATTGAGCGGGTTGCCGGCGATGTCGAGATCGTTGGCGCCGTCGTACGACCAGCCGTTGGTGTGGCAGCGTGCGCAACCGTAGGCGCCCGCGTCGGCCCGGTTGGTGAAGAGAAGCCGGCCGTAGGTGAGGTACTCCTCGTGGTCCGGATCGGAGATCTCGTCGAGCCACGCTCGCATCTCGTCGTTCGGGAAGGTCTCGCCGATCTTGGCCTGGACGGCGCCAAGTTCGCTCTGGGCGTCCTCGATCAGGCTCGAGATGCCGGTCTGGTTGGCGCGGGCGACGGCAAAGTGGGCATCGCGCAGCTCAGCGGACAGCTCCGGATCACGGGCCACCCATTCGAGCCGGGCACCTTCGACCAAGCCGTCTTCGACCGCAGCCTGCACGGCGTCGGCGTCCTTCTGGACGGATCGCAGGTACACGATGATGATCTCAAGCTGCTGGGCGGTCAGCGGGCCACCGCCGGGGGCGCCCCACGCCGGCATGACCCCGTTGCGTCCGAAGTTGAGGGTGTACGTGACTTCTTCTTCGGTGAAGCGCGTGAGCACCGACGTGAGCGATGGGGCGACCCAATCGACTGACGCCACGAACTCGCCAGTTCCCTGCTCGGTGATCGCAAAGGAGGCGATGCCACCGGCGCCGCCGCCACCATGGCACGCAGAGCAGTTCTCTTCATACGCCTCCGCGCCACGTTCGGTCCACAGCTCGAGGGTGTTGTCCACCAGGCCCTCGTGGCGGCCGGGCTCGCCGAGCCAGTAGAGCGGGAGGGCGATTCCGATCACGCCGAGCAGGAACAGACCCGACAGCAGGCTCTGGTCGAGCTTGCGGGTTTCGAGGATGTCGTCGTCGAAGTACGGCTTGCGGTTGGCCGCCAGTTCGATCTCGCTACCGCCCTCTTTACGACCTTCGAGGAGGTTGAAGAAGAGGTAGACGAGGAAGCCAACAATGACGATGGCGAAGATGACGATGCCGACATTCCGGGCGGCAGTTTGGGCGAGGATCATCACAGTGTCTGGAATCTAGGTGAGCTGGGTTGTTTCCGGTGCGTTTTGCGCGACGAAACGCGCAGATTTCTTGGTCGTGGAGTGGATTCGGGTCAGTGCGAGCTGGCGCCGAGGCAGCTCGGGCCCTCTCGCTCTTGGCCAGTGGTGTTCACACCAATGGCCGGACCTTCGATGATGTTGCCGGTGTCGACGATCAGGGCGCCGTTCTCGATGGCCATGCCGAAGTAGTCCATGCCTCGCGGCGCCGGACCACCACGCTTCTCGCCGACCTGGTTGTAGAACGAACCGTGACACGGGCATTCGAAGAACTGCGAGCTGCCACATTCGGGGACTCGACAGCCGAGGTGCGGGCACTTCTGGAAGAGCGCCTTGAAGCCAGCCTCGATGCCGGGCCACGCGGAGCCCGAGCCGTAGACGGCGTTCGCCTTCTCGAGCGCGCCCGTCGGGAACTCGGTCACCCACATACGACCTTCGGGCTTGTAGAGAAACCCTCCGCCCGCTTGGATCTGGGCCCGAACTTCGTTGAGCTCTCCGACGCGGATGCGGGAACCGAAGCCCTCCGATGCGCCCGGCCACAGCTGGGCGATGACGGCGAGGCCGAATGCCGACAGGTTGAAGCCGAACAGGGCGATGATCGCCCGGTTGAGGAACTGTCGACGAGCAACCCCGACTTCGGCTGGATCCGGCGCGACCCACGGCTCGAGATCGGCTTCGGCAACCGGGACGATGTCACCGCTGCGACGCTCGAGCGCGGCGGCGCGCTCGATCTCCTTGCCCGTGGGCGCCTCCGCCTCGGCGGCACCGACGCCAGCCTTGACGCGGGCGCGGTCGGCTCGACGGGTCTCAGCGGAGACCTCGGCGATTGCCGAGTCCGAGTCGCGGCGTCGACTCGCCACGAACAGCAGCACGGCCGCGAGCAGGACCAGGCCGATGATTGCAAGAACGATTTCCATGGATTGTCTCCTTAGAACTCGAAGAACAGGCCGTCAGACCACGGCATGATGAAGTTGAACCCGGGGCCCCGGAAGAAGGACCCGATCATGGTGAGCACCGCCCAGTACATGAGGTGCACCGTCTGCAACGAGATGGCGAACTTGCGATCTTCCGGCTTCATCGACGGGTTTCGATCGATGTAAGGCGCAAGGATCAACAAGAAGAGCCCGATCCCGGGGATGGTCACGCCAGCGACCATCGGATGGAACATGGTGAGCAGCTCCTGAAGCCCGAGGAAGTACCACGGTGCCTTGGAGGGGTTCGGGGTCTCGTTGAAGTTGGCCAACTCGAGCAGCGGCGCATTCACGAAGAACGAGAAGATCAACAAGAACGCCGTCACGAACAGGGCGCACACGAACTCGACGATCAGCAGGTGCGGCCACGTGTGGACCTTGTCCTGTGGGACGGCCTTGACGTCCTGGATCGAACCCGACTTGACCACCGTCAGGAGGCGCTGGGTGTGACCGCCGGGGCCGGTCGCCGCAGGTGCGGCCGGGGCTGCCGCAACTGCTGTTGCCACGCCACCACCGGCGGCGGCCGCGGCGGGCGCAGCCGCTTCGACCGCTCCCCCGTCGGACTTGGCCTTGGCCGCACGCGAGCGCTCGAGCAGGTGCGCGGGGATCTTCGACGCGGCTTCGCTCTGCGGGGCGTCGTCCGCCGCGGGAGCAGCATCGGCGGCCGGCTCAGCGGCGGCCGATGCCTTCGCCCGAGCCTCCTCGGCACGCTTGCGGAGATGTTCTGGGATTTCTGTCATGTCCGTACTTCCCCTTCTCTCTCTACTCGATCTACAACGGTCCGGAGATGCCGCCGTCCTTGCGGACTCTCCAGAAGTGAATGGCCATGAAGATGACGGTCACGAATGGCAGGAACAAGACGTGGAGCACGTACCACCGAAGCAGCGTGTCGGTGCCGATCTCGACGCCTCCGAGCAACACGAATCGCACCTGCTGACCGAAGACCGGTGTGTAGCCCATCATGTTGGTACCCACGGTCACGGCCCACAGCGCGAGCTGATCCCACGGCAGCAGATAGCCGGTGAACGACAGCAGCAGCGTGAACTGCAGCAACATCACGCCGATCACCCAGTTGAACTCCCGGGGCGCTTTGTACGCCCCGTGATAGAAGACCCGGGCCATGTGCAAGAACACGGACAACACCATGAGGTGCGCGGCCCACCGGTGCATGTTGCGGATGAGCAGGCCGAAAGTGACGGCGCTCTGGAGCTGGAAGATGTCGTCCCAGGCCTGGGCGGCGGTCGGCCGGTAGAAGAACATCAAGAAGATGCCGGTCACCGTGAGCACGATGAACGTGAAGAAGCTGATGCCACCGAGGCACAGCGTGTAACTGACCTTGACCGCGTGACGCTTCACCTTGACGGGGTGCAGGTGGTACAGCACCGAGTTCATGATCACGTATGAGCGGTTACGAGGGCTGTCGGTGTAGCCCTTCCGGAAGATCGAACCGGGACGGAAGATCGAGCTCCAGGCCTGCGAGCCCTGCGTCTGATCGACGAGCTTGGAGGTCTGCTGCTGGATCTGTGCCGAAATCGGAAGCTTGTTGTCGTCCTTGGCCACGAGGTGTCCGTCTCCTTGTCGCCGGCTCAGCCGAGCCGCATGCCATAGCCGTAGCCATGGGTGTTGGTCCGTTGGTGGTAGTCGCCGTTGGGATCGGGATCACCGATCTTGCCGAGGATGATGACCCCGGTCGGGCAGCGGTCAACGCAGAGTGCGCAGCGAGTGCACACGTCGTCGTCGATCGTGAAGATCACGTTGTCGCTCGGGTCGAGCCCGGGCTGTTCGGTGCCGACGGCTTCGTCGATCGCGTCGGGCGACACCATGTGGATGCACTTCCACGGGCAGATGTCGACGCAGCCCTCGCACATGATGCACTCGGACTGATCGATGTGGATGAACTGCTTGGGCTTGACCGCAGCCGAGAGCCAGGCCGCGTCGACCTCTTGCAGGACGTAATCGTCCCGGAACTCCGGCATCGGGGGGTTGGCGTCGGTGACCGACATCAGCGGGCGCCCTCACGCACGAGCGGACGACCGAACTCCGACGGCTCTTCGGTCGCCTTGACCTTGTCGTCGGCACGTGCCGCACGGCTCTGCCAGTGGTTCCAGTACCAGATGTTTGCGCCGAGGACGATCGTGTAGATGATCACGGCGATGATGTCTCGCAGGTGGAGATAGGTGACGTTGAAGGGGAACCAGCCACCGTTGGCCTGCGACCGCAGCAGTCCGCCGGCTTCGAAGAAGCGGTCGGGGCGCCACTGCAGGCCCTTGTCCGCCCACTCGAGCCAGTAATGCGGGAGCACGCCGTAGACCCAGAAGAACACGGCGAACACGTAGGTCGAGGTCAGCATCGCCTCTCCCCACGTCATCTTCTTGTCGACGGGGACCCGCGCGGCGTACACGTGATACACGGCGAGCATGGCGACCGTGACGACGATCGAAACGATGAACTCAACCATGGATGTCGTGTCCTCCCTGTCAAGCGCTCGTGAAAGTTCTCACAAGTGTATGCGGCCCACACCGAGTTGCAGGACCCGACCGTGGTTTATCACGCGTCGAGACCGTTCACTCCAATCGGCTGGACGTGACAAGTTTGTACCCTCCCGGGGGCGCGATGGTGCACCGTGCGAGTGGTTATCGCCACGAGTCCGCTCCTACGCTGGTCCGACGAATACACTCACGTACCGCATCCTGTGGGCCGATCAACGCGGTCGGCATCCAGACACGACGAGGACCCCGTGACCGAGATCCCCGAACATCTGCTCAAGCGCTCCAAAGAACGCAAGGCCGCGCTCTCCGGCGAGCCGGCACCCGCCGAGGCATCATCCGCCGCGGGAACCGAGATCGAGCAGGCTGCTGCCGCAACGCCTGCACCGGCAAGTGCGCCGGTCCCCGACGTCGCCCCGGCCGAGGCCGAGGTCATCGAAGCAACGCCAGTCGCCCCGTACGTGGAGGCGGCCAACACCCGCAAGAAGATGCCGTACTGGATCGTGCCGGTCCTTCTGGCGCTCCCCGTCTGGGGCGCGATGTACGTCGGCACCCTCGAGCGTGTCCCCCAGGGCCTCACGGGCCTGCTCGGCGAGGGCGAGCATCTGTATGTGGAGACCGGATGCTCCGGCTGTCACGGCGCCGAAGGTGGCGGCGGCATCGGCCCGGCATTCGCCGACGGCGAAGTGCACGTGTCCTTCACGTCGCTCGAAGATCAGATCGTGTGGATCGCCAAGGGTTCGAGCCTTGTCGGCACCGGCAACACCTACACCTCCGCCGATTCGGCCCGCCCCCGCCAGGTTGGGGGCCAGATGCCCGGCTACGGCTCCGAAGCCGCCAATCCCCTCGACATCGAGGAGATCATCGCCGTCACCCTGTACGAGCGGACGCAGTTCGAGCCTGGCGATGCCGGCGAACGGGATCTCCTCCTCGCCGAGCAGCTCAATCTGATGATCGAGACCGGCGAGCTCCAGGAGGCGCTCGCCGCGGACGGCATCGACATCCACGACGAGTTCGAAGGCGACACGCTCACCGCGGACATCGTCGCCTCGTGGCTCGCTCCGGCCCGCGAAGCTCTGGTCGAAGCCGAAGGCTGATCAGCATCGTGGCTTCTGTGGTCCGCCAGCCCCGCGTGGCGGGGCTGAGCGTCCACAGAAACCGATACCTGCCGGCGGCAGCGCTCGCCGGTGCATGTGTCGTCGCTGGGTACACACCCGCCGGCGAGAACGGCGGCCCGACATTGTGTCCCTACCGCGTGTTCTCCGGTGGGGCGTGGTGTCCCGGCTGCGGAGCAACGCGCGCCGTCGGGTCGACGGTCCGCGGGGACCTCGGTGCGGCGTTCCACCTCAACCCGTGGGCGGTGCTGATCCTCGTGCAGGTCACGGCAGGTATTGCCTGGTTCACGCGGGCGCCCGACGCGGCGTCGGCCTGGTGGAACCAGCGCGCCAACCTCGTGCTCGGGGCGAACGTGTTTGTCGGGCTCTCGTTGTGGATCGCCCGCATGTCGATGGGCGTGATTCCCCACCCCTTCTGACCAATCTGTGGACTGCCGGCCCCGCTCCGCGGGGCTGAGCGTCCACAGAAGCCAGGTCAGGGGCGGGCGAAGACCTCATAGGTGGTCGAGGTCGCGTCGGTGAAGCGTCGGATGAACGCGGCGACATCGCCGGCCGAGAGGTTGTCGAGCGCTCGGACCTGAGCGCCACGTTCGATGACCTGATCATCGGGGCGGACGGCCTCGTCGATCAACGACTCGATGAAGAAGCCGTTGTCGATGAAGTTGTACTCCGTCCGGATGATCGAGACAGCTTCGCCGAAGTCTTCGCTCGTCGGGCCGTTCGACGCGAGCGAGGCGAGCTCGGCGGCGACGCGCTCGGCGATCTCGTCCAGGCGATCAGGGTCGCCGTCGATGGCGATCGACAGTGTCATCGTGTCACCGGGCTCTTCGAAGACGATCGAAGCACGGCCGCCGTACGTCGCACCGAGCTCCTCTCGGATGACGGTGAAGAGACGATCGTCGAGGACGGTCGACACGACCGCGGCGAGCACCCGTTCGGGAACGGTCTCGGTGCCATCGGCCACGGCGGTCCAGCGCCAGGCGCCCGTCGAGCTTCCCGAGCCCGCAGTCACGGTCGTTGACACGGCGTCGTCGGCAGGCAGCTCGACGACGGGATCTTCGCTGACCGCCACGGGCAAGGTACCGATCCAGGTCTCGGCGAGGTCAATGACCTGATCAGGGTCGATGTCGCCCACGATGACGATCACGTGATCGTCGAGCCGAGAGAACCGGTCGACATGGATGCGTTCGGCATCTGCGGGCGACAACGAATCGATCTGTCGATCGGTCGGCACGGCCGCCAACGACCCGCCCCCAGTCCGTCGATCGGCGACCTCGACATCGGCAGCGAACGAGGCGTCGAGGGGCACCGCGGCAGTCGTGTCGCGGGCGAACTCGACCTGTTGCGCAAAGGGCACGTCGTCGACGCGCGGTTGAGTGATGCCGAGGTGGAGGAGCTCGAACATCGTCTCGACGTCCTCGATCGACGCCCGCCCGGAGAAGCCTTCCGTCGTGTCGGCGATGTAGGGCGAGACGACCGCATCGACGTCGGCGAGGTACCGCCGCATCTGGACGGGGTCCCACGGGCCGAGGCCGGAGTTGGCGACGATCCGGGTCGACAACGACGCAAGTGCGCCATCGGACGCCTCGAGCTGGACACGACCGCCCGGCGACTCCGAGTAAAGGTACACCTGTCCCGCCGCGATGTCCGAGGGCCGGAACATGACCCGCATATCGTTGCCGAAGACGAGCTCGAAGCCGTCGTTTCGTGCGAGGGCGAGCCGACGTTCGGCTTCGACGGGAGTCGGCGCCTCGACCAGAACGTCGATCTCCTCCACCGCGTCGGGTGCGTCTCCGATCTCGGCGGCGGCTGCACGTTCGACCGCTGCGGTGTGACCCGCCACGGTCCCGACGATCGACTCATCGGGACCCACCGCAATGATCAATGGCTGAGAGTTGGCCATCGTCCATCCGTGGTGGAGGTTCACGTCCTCGACGCTGATGGAGCGAAGGATCTCCTCGGTCACGGCGACCTCGTCCTCGATCGTCTGGAACGGGGCGCCGTCGAGCAGGTGGAACACCGCCTGGTCGGCCAACTGGCGGTCCTGGACGGTCTCGGCCTGCGACAGTTGCTGAGACGACTGTTCGATGATCGCGTCGACGAAGAACTCGAGCTCGTCTGCGGTGAACGGATTCTCCACCGACGCTCGAACTTCGGTCATGAAGACCTCCGTGCCGGCCTCGAGATCGTCCGCATCGAGATTGAACCCGTAGTACGGCAGATCGCGATTCACGAAGAACCAGCTCGCTCGGGCCCGACGGAGGTCGAGCCGTCCTGCGTCAACTCCCTCGCCCAGTCGCTGATCGAGAATCAGGCTGGCGAGGATTTCGAGCCAACGGGCGCGTTGTCCGCCCAGCGTCGACTGGTCCCATGCGCGTGTCGGGATGTCGACGCTCACGTAGCTGTTGGCCGAGCCCGGTTCGATGATCGTGCTCACGAGCGGCTCGGACGGGAAGGCGACCGGTCCAGTCGTCGGCTGCGAACCCGGGGCGGCCCGACCCTCGATCTCCGCGAACACGTCGACGACGGCAGCTTCGAGTTCTTCGACCGGCCGATCACCAACGATGACCACCGCGAGGTGTTCGGGGTGGTACCACGTGTCGTAATAGGTACGGAGATCGTCGGCGGTGATCGTGAGCACGCTGTCCGCGGTGCCGGTCACGTTCACGCCCTCATACGGAGTTCCGGCGTAGTAGGCCTCCTCGAACAGGACGCCGATGCGCCCGTCACCAGACTCGTCGCGGACCCGGAGCTCCTCGCGCACGACGCCGGACTCGTCGACGACGGCGTCGGGCTCGATCGTGGCGGCGCTCGCCCACTGCGCAAGCACGTCGAGCGCGGTTGCGACGTTGTCTGCCCGATCCTCGACGTCGATCTGGTACACGGTCGCGTTGTCGCTGGTCCAGGCGTTGAAATCAGGACCGATCTCGGCACCGATGCGACGCAACGCTGCATCGAGCGTGTTGCCCGGATACTTCTCGGTGCCGTTGAACATCATGTGTTCGAGGAAGTGCGCCACGCCGGTCCCGACCGGATCTTCGTGCACACCACCGGCACGGACGACAAGTCGCATCGAGACCGATGACCCGGGCGAGTCATTGCTGAGCGCCAGGTAGTCCATACCGTTGGCGAGCGTGCCGAAGCGGGCGTCGTCACGAAGCGGGATCGGCGTGGGGTCCGGATCGGGTTCGGGCCAGACCGGTTCGGGTTCGGGAGCCTCGGTCGTCGTCTCGACCGTTGCGGGATCGGGCTGGGACGTCGTGGTCGTCGTCGTCGGATCGGGCGCAGTCGTTGTGTCGGTCGCTGGCGTCTGGGGTTCACTGCTACAGGCCGCGGCAAGCATTGCCATCGCCATCAACATGGCCAAGGCAATTCGGGTCCGCCGCTGAGCGTTCTTCATTCCGCCGTGTGTCATGCCAATTCCATCGGCAGAAGCGCGCCCTCTTTCAGCCAACCGTGGCGACCGCAGCCTCCCGCATGGCCTCCAGCGCCGCGTCGATGACTTCGTCGGAGTGCGCGAGTCCGGGGAAGAGGATCTCGTAGGGACCGGGGGCCAGCGCAACACCGCGCTGAAGGAGTTCGTGGAAGAAGGTCGGGTAGATTCCGTTCTCCGCGATCGCTTGGACCTCGTCGAAGTTCGACGGCACGGCCTCGTCAAAGAACAGCCCGACGAGCGGCCCGATGCGCGGCACGCTGGCCGGGAGGCCGGCGGCGTCAAAGGCGGCGGTCATGCCGTCAGCGAGCCGGGCGGCGATGCGCTCGAGCTCGGTGTAGGCACCGCGGTCGAGTACGTCGAGGGTGGCGAGCCCGGCGGCCGTGGCGAGCGGATTCCCCGACAGGGTGCCGCCTTGGTACACCCCACCGAGCGGTGAGATGTGGCCCATGATCTCGCGGCTGGCGCCGTAGCAGCCGACGGGCAGGCCGCCGCCGATCACTTTGCCGAATGCCCACACGTCGGGCTGCACGCCATACCACTCGGTGGCCCCCCCGTAACCGAGACGGAATCCCGTGATCACCTCGTCGAAGAGCAGCATGGCGCCAGCCGCGTCACACGCTTCGCGGAGGCCCTCGAGGAAGCCGGGTGCCGGGGCGACGAGACCCATGTTCGCAGCGACGGGTTCGACTGCGACGACCGCGACCGTTTCGTCGATTTCGGGCACCACGTTGAACGGGGCGACGATCGTGTCGGCCACGGCTCCAGGAGGCACGCCGTCGCAGCCGGACAAACCCTGGTTGGCGATGCCACTGCCGCCGGCCGCGAGGAGCGAGTCGGTGTGGCCGTGGTAGCAGCCGGCGAACTTGATGACCGTGTTGCGACCGGTCGCGCCCCGTGCGAGGCGAATGGCCGACATGGCGGCTTCGGTGCCCGACGACGTGAGGCGCAGCATTTCGAGGCCGGGGATCCGGTCACAGATGCGTTCGGCGAGTTCGACCTCGCCGAGGGTCGGCGCACCGTAGCTCGTGCCCTTTGTCGCGGCGGCGGTGATTGCGTCCGTGACGGCGGGGTGGGCGTGGCCGAGGATGCCGGGGCCGTAGCTCTGGACGAAGTCGATGTAGCGGGTGCCTTCGACGTCCCACACGTAGGGGCCTTCGGCGCGCTCGACGAAGTATGGCGTGCCACCGACGGAGCGGAACGAGCGGACGGGCGAGTTGACCCCACCGGGCATCACCTGTTGGCCGCGGGCGAACAGGTCCGCGTTCGTGTGGGTCACGAGCTCTCCTCGGGAAGTTCTTTGATGGCGCTTGTGAGCGCTCGGGGTCCGGTGCCGAGCTGAGGCCGACGGTCGGCGAGAGCTTCGGCGACCCGTCGCGCAAGATAGGTGAGGATCAGGTCGGCGCCCGCACGTTTGATCGAGATGAGACTCTCGAACGCGGCAGCGTCACCGTCAATCCAACCGTTCTGCGCGGCGGCTTCGAGCATCGCGTACTCACCGGACACGTGGTACGCCGCCACCGGCACGTCGGTCTCGAGCCGAGCCCGAAGGATGATGTCGAGATACGCCATGGCGGGCTTGACCATGATCAGGTCGGCGCCTTCGTCGAGGTCGAAACGGATCTCCGACATCGCCTCCCGACCGTTGCGCGGATCCTGTTGGTAGCCGCAGCGGTCGCCGCCGTCGGCGATCGTCACGTCGACTGCGTCACGGAACGGACCGTAGAAAGCCGAGGCGTACTTTGCGGCGTACGCCATGATCGCCACGTCGACGTGGCCCGCAGCGTCGAGGGCTGAGCGAATCGCCGCGACCTGGCCATCCATCATCCCCGAAGGGGCGACGATGTCGGCACCGGCGTCTGCCTGCGCCACCGCGATGCGTTGGTAGAGCTCGAGCGTCGAGTCGTTGTCGACCGACCCCTTGCCGTCGAGCACGCCACAGTGTCCGTGGTCGGTGTACTCGTCGACGCACAGATCGGCGATGAGCACCATGGCGTCGCCGACTTCCTCGCGCATACGCCGCAGGGCCACCTGCACGACACCGTCGGGGTTCCACGCTTCGGAGCCCACCGAATCCTTCGTCTCGGGGATGCCGAAGAGGATGACCGCGTTGATGCCGAGCATCCCCAGCTCGACAACCTCTTTCACCGCCGTGTCGACACTGTGCTGCACGACACCGGGGAGCGACACGATCGGCTGTGGCCGGTCGATCCCCTCCCGCACGAACAGCGGGGCGATCAGGTCGTCGGCGGAAAGCGTTGTCTCGGCGACCATTCGTCGGAGCGCATCGGTGCGACGCAACCTCCGGAGTCGGCGCTGCGGAAAGGTCATCGCATCAGCTCCCGGGCGAGGCTCACGGATCGAAGCCTACGGCGTTGGACCAAGGGCCAGCATCTCGAGAACCCGTGGGTCATCAACCGTATCGACGACCAGCGACGCAGGCCGGAAGTCGCCACCCACGGTGAGTCGGTTCGGCACGGCGATCGACGCCATGCCGGCACGCCGGGCCGCCTCGACGCCGTGCGGGCTGTCCTCGATAACCACGCATCGGCTCGGGTCGACATCGAGTCGCTCGGCCGCAAGAAGAAACAGGTCGGGTTCGGGTTTGGTACGGCCAGGCCCGACATCCGTGGCCGTCGAGATCGCGGCGAAGTACGTGCGGAGGCCGAGTCGTTCGAGATGCGGCTCGACCCACGAGCTCGGCGAGCTGCTGGCGACGGCGCACCGCACACCCGCGGCATGGCAGTGGTCGAGTCGGGCCGCGACGCCGGGGAGCGGGGTCGCCGAGTTGGTGATCGCTCGCTTGTTGTGCCGCCAGCGCTCGACGATGACCTCTTCGGGTTCGGGCAGCTCGCCGAGCTGTTCGGCAAGCCGTTCCCACCAGGGCTGATGGTCTGAGGAGCCAATGGTCGAGCGCCACCACTCCCACTCCGGTTCGACTCCGAACCGGCGGTATTCCGCCTCGGCCGCCTCCCATGCTGGCCACTCGGTATCGAGAATCGTCCCGTCGAAATCCCAGATGACCGCGTCGAAAGTGATCACTGACCGGGGCACGTCCATGCATGTACGGTGCCCCGATGACCTCAGAGATCGCAACCGGCGGGTGTCTTTGCGGCGCACTTCGCTATCGAGCGAAGGGGCCGTTGCGCGACATCCTGCATTGCCACTGCGAATACTGCCGTCGGATCACGGGCAACTTCGTGGCCGCATCAGGCTGCGCGACCGAGGACCTCGAAATCGAGGACGACTCGACGCTCCGGTGGTACGACGTGGAGTTCGCCCGCTACGGGTTCTGCACCAACTGCGGCTCGCACGTGTTCTGGCAAGGCGCCGAACACCGGGAGCGCACGAGCTTGCAGGCTGGCACGCTCGACGATGCCAGCGGTCTTCGGCTCGCCGGAGTCTGGTTCGCCGATGAAGCCCAGGACCACGTCATCGTCGACCCGGCGATCCCTGCGCACAACGGCAACGGCGACGAGTCCGTGTGAGGATGAAGCCGCTTCAGCGCGGTCGGACCTGTACGGCGATGGCTTTGTGGTCACTTCCCGCATAGCCCAGAACCTCGTACGACTCGATGGCCCAGTCGCGACTGACGTACGCCCGATCAAGGCGAAGGATTGCGGGGACACGAGAGGGAGCTGGCGACCAGGTGGCGCCGACACCGCAACCTGCGATCTCGTGCGAATCGGCATAGCCGCCACGTTCGACAGCAGCGAGTAGCCGCCGGTCTGCGGTCGTGGCGTTGAAGTCACCAAGCGCAAGTCCTCCGGTCGCCTCGCCCCACTGTCCAATCTCGACAAACTGCGCACGTTGGGTCGGCCGGGCCCCAGGAACGTGTGGTGGAATCGTGTGGACGTTGAGCAGGGGCAGGGATCCGTGGGGCGTCTCCACTTCGACTGCGAGCAGTGCATGCACCGAGGTTGAGGGCGGCCGTTGGACCGCATCGGAGAGTTCGAATCGGCTCAACACCGCAAGATGGCCGACGTGCACGAGTGACCATCCTTCGGCGACGGCGTCGTGGACACGGTCGGTGAACGCACGATTCGCCTCCTGGAGCACGATGACGTCGGCGCCGACCGATGCCGCTTGCGGCGCGATCTCGGCAGGGTCGGCGGCACCGAAGAGCACGTTGTGCGAATACACCGTCGTGTACTGCGAGTCGGGCTGCACCGCACAGCCAGTTGACGGCAACACCGTGCCTGGCAGTGCGAAGCCGATCAGGGCTGCGCTGAGGAACCCAACGACGAGGACATGAATCCGGCCCTGCAGGGCTGCGGCAGCCGTTGCGGAGAGGACGAACCCCCACGGAGCGATGGCCGCGCCAAGCAGCAATACGGGATGATCGACAGCGACGTACCTCAACAAGATCGCGGCCGCCCAACCGAGAACGATCAGATTGACCACGCGAGCGAGGTCGCGCTTCGCCGACGTCGGGATGAACCTGCCCATCTCCCTCAATCGGCACCGCGTGAACCCTTTGCAAGCCATGCGTCAACAGACGAGCGACGATCCGGCTCCGCCGGTCGTTGCGGAGGACCCGCTAGGCAACCGCAGCGCGAGCCTTT
>JAHDCX010000007.1:178631-231072 GCA_020629635.1 Acidimicrobiales bacterium
CCGGCTCCGCCGGTCGTTGCGGAGGACCCGCTAGGCAACCGCAGCGCGAGCCTTTCGCGAGCCGTGCGGAAAAAACTCAGCGCCCGCCGATGAACATGGCCTTGAGGGCGTCGAAGTCTTCGATGCAGCGGCCGGCGCCGTGCACGACGCATTCGAGCGCCGAATCGACGATGTGCACATCGACCTTCGTCTCGCTTCGGAGCCGAATGTCGAGTCCGCGGAGCAGGCCACCGCCGCCGACAAGGTGAATGCCTTGCACGATGAGGTCTTGGGACAGTTCGGGTGGCGCCTGCGCGATGCAGGACAGCACCGAGTCGATGATGGCCGAGACGGGCTCATCGATCGCGCCGCGGATCTCTTCGGGCGAGAGCACGATGGTCTTCGGCAAGCCCGACATGAGCTCTCGTCCTCGAACCTCGGCTCGGACCTCGTTCGGGGTGGGGGCGGCCGAGCCGATGGTCAACTTGATGTCCTCGGCGGTGCGTTCGCCGATCGCGATGCCGTACTCTCGGCGGACCCATGCCTGGATCGCCGCATCGATGTCGAAGGAGCCGACGCGGATCGCTTCGATCGCAACGACGCCGCCGAGGCTCAGAATGGCTGACTCCGAGGTGCCGCCACCCACGTCGACAACCATGTTCCCGAGCGGTTCGTTGATGGGCAGATTGGCTCCGATCGCCGCGGCGACGGGCTGTTCGATCAGCTGAGCGTCACTTGCGCCGGCGCGGCGAGCGGCTTCGGTCACGGCGCGCCGTTCGACGGCGGTGATCGCGGACGGGACGCACACGATGACGCGGGGCCGATTGAAACGCGAAACACCGACCTGTTCGAGGACGAGGCGAATCATCCGTTGCGTCACGTCGAAGTCGGTGATGGCGCCTTTGCGGAGTGGACGGACGGCCACGATGTGGCTCGGCGTCCGGCCGATCATCTCCCACGCCTCTTGGCCGATTGCGAGCACGTCGTTGGTCTGGCTGTTCATCGCGATGACGGACGGCTCGTTGAGCACGATGCCTTCGCCGCGCACGTAGACGAGCGTGTTGGCCGTCCCCAGATCGATGGCGAGATCGCGTGCCATGGGTTACCTGCTCAGCTGGCGGGCGGCTGCTGTCGCTGCCGCGGGCCGGGCTTGGGACGGGGACCGGGCGACGCTTCGGGCGCGGCGGGCCGGCGGGCGCCGGTCGAGACGGGGCGTCGACGCATGTCGCGTTGCGGGCGACGTTGTCCTGGTGGCGCCAAGGCGTTGAGGTCGTTGCTGAAGCTGTTGATGGTCGATCCGAATCGCTCTCGCCGGGGGCGGCTTGCGATCCAGACGCCGAGTGCGCCGAGCGCCGCCAACGCGGCGGCACCGATGAGGAACTGAACGGCAACCGTCATGACGCGACCTCGCTGTTGTCAGATTGGCTGGTGACCGAGCCTGGAGTGGGCGCATCGAGGTCGAACTCGTCGACTTCGCGGGCGTCGAGTCCCCAGGACTCACCGCCCTCCCACACTTCACGCTTCCAGATGGGGGCTGTCGCCTTGAGCCGATCGATGCCGTGCCGGGCGGTTTCGAACGCGACGTCGCGGTGCGGCGAGCTCGTGACGATAACCACGGACGACTCACCGATCGGGACTTCACCGGAGCGATGCATGATGGCAATCCTGCGCACATCCGGCCACCGGTTGCGAATCTCCGTCGCCAGGGAGGCGAAGCGTTCGAGGAGAACTTCCTCGTACACCTCATAGGCGAGTTGCGTGACGCCCGGGCGGCCGTCGCTGTGATCGCGCGCCGTCCCGGAGAACACGACAACGGCTCCACAGTCGGGGCGGACCGCCCACGAGTAGGCGTCAGCGATTGAGGGCTCCTCGGTCGTGATCTCGAGCCACGTGTCGGCGTCCGAGGACCAATTCGTCGGCGTGGACATCGTGCAACATGGTAGGCCGTCAAGGCCACAAGGCCGCGATCGGCACGTCGCACCCCTTGGGTACCATGGCGGTCTGTGGAGGGACATGACGACGACATCGACGCGGCGGGCGGTACGCCCGTGCCCGCAGACGACCGTCTGTGGCGTCATCCCGCCGAGCGCGGCGCCGAACAGGCGGCCGCCAACCTCGCCGCCCGACGCACGCACGGACGCCGTTGGCCGACCAATGTGATGTCGTTCCTGGCGGGCGCGTCGCTCGTCGGCCTGGCGTGGCTGCTGCAGGACAACGAGCCGTCGGTGATCGAAGAAACCGTCGTCCAGCAGATCACGCCCACGACGGCGACCATTCCGATCGACGGTCCGCTGCGCTTCGATGACTGGGCCGAAGAGGTCGCGATGACCAACATCAACAGCGTCATCGGGCTCGAGTTCGGGGACGGCGCGATGGTGCAGTCTGCGAACGCCGTGCTGTACGCCGATGACGGCCACCTCATCACCACCGCCCATGCGATTGGAACGACCGAGGACATCACTGCGGTGTTGCCGAGCGGGGCGAGCATTCCCGCCCGCATCGTGGCGATCGACGCGGTGTCGGGCGTGGCGGTGCTGCGTATCAACTCACCCGAGCTGCCGCCGCCGAGCTTCGGCGATGAGCGGTCGGTGCGGCGAGGCGACCGGCTCGTGGCCATTGGACGCAACGACATGTCGTCGGCCTCGATCCGCACGGTCGACGTCGTCGCCAAGGAATACGTTGCTCCCGCCGGCGAGAAGCACACGTTGACCGGTCTCATGCGCCTCACCGAGGAGATCGACCACTCGTTCACCGGCGCCCCGATCGTCGACGAGCATGGTGGGATCGTCGCGATGGCGGTCGGGGCGGACAACGGGTCGACCCATGCGATGCCGATCACGCGGGTTCGGGCCGTCGCCGCCGAGCTGATCGAGACCGGCGAGACAGCCCACCGGGCGTGGATGGGGGTCAAGACCGAGCCGGTCAACTCGGCTCTCCGGGAACGCCGTGACCTGCGTGGTGGTGTCCTCGTGTCGCGCGTGTGGGAGCGCACTCCGGCGGCGCGGGCTGGCCTCCAGGCGGGCGACGTCATCGTCGCGGCGGGTACGGCCAACATCGTCGGCTTCGCGGATCTGTCGACGATCCTTCGTGCAGCGTCACCGGGCGATTCGATCGAGATCCTCGTGTCCCGAGTCCGGACCCTCAACGCGCAAGACGACGCCGCAGAGCCTCCGGAGCCCGAACTGTTGACGATCGTCGTGACCCTCGAAGCAACCAGCACGCATCTGACGCGCTGATTCGCCGTTCAGCGCCGCCGGATCAGCCATCGAACGAGGGCGACCACACCGATTCCCGTGCCCGCAAGGAGCGCTCCCGCAATCCCGAGTGCAAGCTCCTGACGACGTTTGGCCGTCACCCCGTCGAAGCGTGACGGAGCGCTGCCGGACACGTAGGCCTCCTCGTTGGAGAACTCCGGCTCCCAGCCCAACGACCGCAGCCGATCGTTCGCCACGACCCACGGATGTTGCAGGTACGGGGTGATCCCGGGGTGAGTCGTGGCGCCGAGTCGACGCCGCGCATCGGACACGGCGGAGAGAACGAAGGCCGGCACCCGAAGCGGATTCGGCGGCGTACCGCGCAGCGCTTCGAGCTCGGCGGCGCGGAGCCATCCGTCGGCGGCGACGTTGAAGACGCCACCGTGACGCCCAACGACGACCACCTCGACGGCATGGGCAAAGTCCTCGGCGTGCACGAACTGCGCCGGTGCGTCACCCTCGGCGAGGCGAACGGCGGCGGAGTCGCGCAACAGCACGGCGAGACCGTTCTCGCGCCCCCGAGCGAGCACCGTCGCGGCGCGCAGAATGGTGAGCGTTCCGCCGGTGTCGTCGGCCCACGCCTCGCCCATGACCTCGATCTCGGCTCGGACATGCCCGAACCGGAACTCGGGGTTGGGTCGCACGGGCGCGGCCTCGGTGAGCGGAAGCGGGTTGTCGGGCCAGGCGCCGTAGACCATCGCGGAGGAGGCGATGACCACCTGCGCCACGCCGCTCTCGGCGGCGGCGTCGAACACTCGCTCGGCGAGCAGCAGATCGGCCTTTGCGGCCGCACCGTCGCCGGCGAATCGGACCGGCGTGCCCGCGAGGTGAACGATGACGTCGCCGGGGCGACACTGCGCAGCGAGGTCGTCGCGCTCGAGCTCGAACGCGATCACCCCGTCCCCGGCGACCCGGTCAAGGCCGATGACCTCGCCGAAGTCGTCGAGGTGAGCGAGACGGTCGGCCACGTGACGACCGACGGCACCCGATGCGCCGGTCACGATGACACGGGATGCAGTCTCCGTGCCGAGGTTCGGCGAGTCCGACATCCCTCTACCATGCACTCGTGAGCGATCCCGGTCCATTCGATGACGACGACCTGCCTGAGGGCTTCGACGCGCTCTTCGGCGGTGACCCTGCGGCCATGCTTCAGAACCTGATGAATCTGCTCGGTGGACTCGGGTCGGGAGGCGCCAATGCCGGTGCACAGATGGCCATGCAGATCGCCACGGGCGGGGCGAGCGAACCCAACGTCGACCCGGTCGATCGCATGGCAATCGAACAACTCGCCCGCGTGGCCGAGCTCCGAATCGCGGACGCCACCGGCCTCCGATTGAGCGACGCCAATGCGCTGACCGTCGAGGCCGTGACCCGTTCCGAATGGGTTCGCCGGTCGATGGACGCGTATCGGCCCGTGGTCGAACGGGTTGCCGGCGGTTTGACCTCACCGGTCGTCGATGAATCGCTGAGTTCCGACCCTCAGTTCGCGATGCTCGAACAGCTGATGTCGTCGTTCCGGCCGATGATGGTTTCGACGACGACGTCGTCGATGATCGGCCATCTCGGCGCATCCACGCTGAGTTCGTACGCGCTGCCGATTCCTCGCGGCGCCGATGACACGTTGATGATCGTCATTCCTGCGGTCGACGAGCTCGTGAACGACTGGAGCCTGGACGCCAACGATGTCCGAATGTGGGTCACGCTCAACGATGTCGCCCACCATGGCGTGCTTCGAGTTCCTCACGTGCGCGACCGCATCCTCCACCTGCTCGGTGCCTACGCCGACGCCTTCCGGAACGATCCGTCGGCGATCGAAGAGATGATCGGCGACGTCGAGCCCACGAGCGACCCGATGGCCCTTCAGCAGCAGCTCCAGTCGATGTTCGGCGATCCCACGGCCATGCTCGGCTCGATGCGCTCGGACGAGCAGCGAGCGCTTCTGCCGGAGATCCATGCCGCGATCGCCGTCGTGGTCGGCGTGGTCGACCACGTGATGGATCAGGTCGGCAACGGCCTGATCGCCGGCTACGCCCAGATCACCGAGGCGCTCCGCCGCCGTCGAGTGACCGCATCGGCGTCAGATCGATTCGTGGATCGGCTTTTGGGCCTGGAGCTCGATCAACCGCTGTATGACCGTGGCCGTGCCTTCGTCGACGGCGTCATCGAACGCGCCGGCGAGGACGGACTGGCGGCGTTGTGGAGCGACGCCGAACATCTCCCGACGGCCAACGAGATCGAGGCTCCCGGTCTCTGGCTCGCTCGGGTCGGGATCGATTTCGAACTCCCTCTCGACGCACTCGGTGAAGACCCTCTCGGGCTCGACGAGCTCGGCGACTCCGAAGAGGAATAGCTCAGTCCCAGAGCCGGTACTGGCCCTCGTCATCGGGCCGGGGAGGAAGGTCGACCGTCGTGGTCGGGTCGTCGGCGCCTGCGGGCGCAGGTAGCGGTGCCACGACGGTGGGATCGAGCGGTTCGTCGGGCGTGACCCCCACGTCGTGCTCAGGTGAGTCCGCAACCTCGCTCGGCGACGAGTCGTCCCGTCGGGCAGGCGACGGGAGGGCCTCGAAATGTGGGGCGACGCGATCTCGCGCGCGGGCGATCGTGGCCATGAGTGGACGGACCTTGGCGACCGCTGGGTGCTGCTCGAAGCGTTCGACCGTCTCGGACGGGACACGTTCTCGCAGCGCTTGGCGCACTCGAGAGGAACGCTGGACACGATCGGTGCGACGACCGAGCTCGTAGCTGGTCGCGGAGAATCCGGCGGCGATCGCGATGAGCAGCGCGCCGACTTCGACCGGCAGGCGGAACACGACGGCGAGAAATGCACCGACGGCCCACGTGAGCTGAAATCGGCCCTCGAAGACGGCGAAGGCGCGGCCATGATTGGCTCGGGGCGCGTCACGTTGAACCAGCGCGTCGAAGCCGAGCTTGGCCACGGCGGCCGCACCACCGATCCCGAAGGCGAGCAATGCGGTTCCGGTGATGCCACCACCCCAGGCGGCGAGGAGGGCGGTCACGGCCGTCCAGATGAGGGCGCCGAAGACGAGGCGCTCTTCGGGGATTCGGTCGCGCAGGTCCGGTGCGTAGCGGGCGCCGAGCAGGGCGCCCACACCGGCCGCCAGTGCGGCAACGCCGAAATGCCACGAAGGGGGTCCCGGCTCGCCGATCACATCGATGTCTCTGATCGTGCCGAGAGCGGCGCCGAGCGCCGCGCCGGGTTCGGAGCGTTCGACGCCGTCGTCTCCCGCGCGGAGATGGAAGGCGAGCAGGAAGGTGGTGAAGCCGACGATTCCTCGAAGCACGCCGACCGCGGTTGCGCCGAGCACGATGTTTGCGCCCCGAACCTCGAGTCGCTCGGTGATGTCGGCGGGCTCCGCGGCGATCTGCACCTGCGGAAGACGCGTCGCCGTCGTTGCCCCGAAGAGGTAGACGATCATGGCGAGGAACGTGGCGGCCGGACCGCCGATCAATGCCACGAGGATGCCGCCGATCGCTGCGCCCGTCAGGCCACCGATCGAGCTCAGCAGGGCGAGCTTCGAGTTCGCTTCGATGAGTTCGTCTTCGCGCGGACAGACGGCGGGCACCATGGCGATCCGCGAAACCGCGTATCCCTTCTGCAGCACGAGCATGGCGAAGGCCTCGGGAAACAGAAGGAGCGAGTCGATGTGGCGGGTCATGAAGAACGCCACCAACGCCCGCGCGGCGAGCGAGCCGATGATCATGCCGCGGCGGCCGCCCTTGGCACGGTCGATCGCCGGACCGAGCAAAGGGGTCACGACCGCAAAGGGCGCGATCGTCAGGATCAGGTAGAGCGCAACACGCCAGCGGGCGTCGGACGGGTCGACCTGGAAGAAGATCGACCCGGCGAGTGCCACGGTAATGAGGCCGTCGGCCACCACGGACAGCCCGTGGACGCGAGCGAGCTGGGTGAACGGTGTGGTCCGGAGGCCATTGCCAAGACTCGATGGGCGCCGGGCACCGGTACGCGATCGGGGCCCCGACGTATCCAGCTCAGACCATCCCGACGACGACATCGCCTCTGAGTCTAAGTCGTCGGTCAATCCTCGTACTTGTAGCCGAGACCACGAATCGTGACGATGCGCGTCGGTTTCTTGGGGTCGGTCTCGACCTTGGACCGGAGCCGCTTGATGTGCACGTCGAGCGTCTTCGTGTCGCCGACGTAGTCCGCACCCCAGACCCGGTCGATGAGGACGTCGCGGGTCAGGACTCGTCCGGCGTTGCGCATCAGCAGCGCAAGGAGCTCGAACTCCTTGAGCGGAAGGCTCTGTTGTTCGCCACGGATGACCACCTCGTGCCGGTCGATGTCGACGGTGACGTCACCAACCGAGATCGGCTCGGCATCTGTCTCGGCGGGTACCGCCTCGTCGTCGGACTCGAAGCGTCGCATGACCGCTCGGATGCGGGCGACGAGTTCTCGCAGCCGGTACGGCTTGGTCACGTAGTCGTCGGCGCCAACCTCGAGCCCGACGACCGTGTCGACCTCCTCGCCTTTCGCCGTGACCATGATGATCGGTGTGTTCGACTTGCTCCGGATGGCTCGACAGACGTCGATGCCCGACATCGTCGGCAACATCACGTCGAGCAGGACGAGGTCGGGGCTGACCTCATCGAAACGACGGAGGGCTTCTGCACCATCAGAGGCGACGGTCACCGAGAAACCCTCACGACCCAGCCCCACGGTCAATGCTTCGGCGAAGCTCGACTCGTCCTCGACGACGAGCACGGACAGCTCGCGGCTCATCCCGTACCCCCAGTCACTGCCTCGAGATCGACCTGGGTGGTCGCTCGGGTCGGCAGGATCAGCGTGAAGGTCGACCCGACCCCCTCCTGGGAGACGACCTCGACGCGACCCCCATGATTGGCGGCCACGTGCCGGACGATCGAGAGACCCAGTCCGGTGCCTCCGGTCTCGCTGCTGCGGGCTCGATCAACCCGGTAGAACCGCTCGAAGATGCGATGCAGGTCTCGTTGAGGAATGCCGACTCCCTCATCAGCGACGGCGATCGCGCAGTCTCCTGCGAGAACGGCCACCCGGACGTGTACGGCGCCACCGTCCGGCGAGTACTTGAGTGCGTTGTCGATGAGGTTCGAGAGCGCAGAGAACAGCTGGGCTCGATCGCCGATCACCTCGGGGCTCGCCGATGCATGCTCGACCTGGAGCGAGACGCCGGATCGTTCGGCGCTTGCACGAAGCGCGGCGACGACGTCGTCGATCAGGGGGTCGATGGCGACCTCTTCGAGGTGATCTCCTGCTCCCGCCTCGATCCTGCTGAGATCGAGAAGGTCGTCGATGAGGCGAGACAAGCGAGTCGTCTCCTTCTGAATGCGACCGAGGAAGTTGGCGACGACAACCGGGTCGTCCTCCCCTTCGAGCGTCTCGGCCAGAAGTGAGAGTGCTCCGACCGGCGTGCGAAGCTCATGACTCACGTTGGCGACGAAATCCCGGCGCATCGCGTCGAGGCGCTGCTCCTCGGAGACGTCGTCGATGAGCACGATGGCGCCGATCACCTCGGCATCGACGACGAGCGGCGAACCAACGATGAACAGCATTCGTTCGGGCGGCCCGTGGAGTCGAACCTCGGCATCGGTCACCTCACCGCCAAGTGCGTCGGTGAGCCGCGCCTGAATCTCGGCCTCGACCAGCGCGTCGCCGTGGCGACCCGTGGCGAAAGGTGCGGCCATGCGGTTTCGCATCACGATGGAGCCGGTCTCGTCGGCGAGCACGGCGCCGGTGCTCATCTGGTCGAGGGCGGCCATTGCCCGCCGCGGCGTCAGGTCTTCCTCGACGGTCGCGGCCCGCTCGAGTCGGTCGAGGGCAGCATCGATGGTCTGCGGCGGCACGCCATCGTCGCCGGTGGTGCGAAGCGTCGCCGACACCTTGTCGAGCCACGTCGCTTCTCGTCGCCGGGTTGCGGTCAGGACACCCGCCAACACGACGCAGAGGATGAGGGTGGTCGCCAGCCACATCGATCTAGTCCGCCTCGTCCTCCGGCTCGATCAGCCGGGCGATGTCGTCGTCGGAGATGGCTCCTTCGTCCGCGCGGGCGGCACCGATCGCCTCGGGCGATTCGCCGGTGACCATGTACTGGACGCGCTCGCCGATGTTGACCGCGTGATCGCCGATGCGTTCGTAGTACCGAGCGATCAGCGCGAGCTGCACCGTTTCCTGGATGCTCAGTTCGCCAGAGGCTGCCGCGGCAAAGATCGCTTCGATGAAGTCGCTCTGCAGATCGTCGAGCCGGTCGTCGATGTCGCCGAGCGCAGCAGCAAGCCCCACATGCCCCTCGGCGTAGGCGTCGATCGACAGGCGAGTGAGACGGACGGCTTCTTCGCTCATCGACGTGATGAGCCCTCGCAGGGTGGGCGTGAGCGCCATGCCGTAGCTGCGGCGCACTCCCTTGCAGATGTTGACCGCCAGATCGCCGGATCGTTCGTACTCGCCGTTGATCTTCATGGCCGTGACGATGCGACGCATGTCCGATCCCATCGGACCTTGCAGCGCGATCAACGAGTAGCACCGCTCTTCGATCTGGACGGACAGAAGGTCGAGAACGTCATCGCCTGCGATGACGTTCTGGGCGAGCTCGAGATTGTTCTCGACGAGCGCCTCAGTCGCCCGAGGGATGGCCTCGGTCACGTGCGCCGCAAGCGTGACGAGCATCCCTCGGATCGAATCGAGGTCCTCGTGAAATCCGGTCATCGACACGTCAGCCGAACCTGCCGGTGATGTAGTTCTCGGTGCGCTCGTCGTCGGGGTTGGAGAACAGCTTGGCGGTGTCGGTGTACTCGACCAGAAGGCCGGTGCGACGGTCGTTGTGCTCGTCGAGTTCGACGCTGAAGAACGCGGTGCGGTCCGAGACGCGTGCGGCCTGTTGCATGTTGTGCGTGACGATCAGGATCGTGTACTCGGACTTGATCTCGGCCATCAGCTCTTCGATCCGAGCTGTCGCGATCGGGTCGAGCGCCGAGCAGGGCTCGTCCATGAGGAGCACCTCGGGCTGCGTGGCGATCGCTCGAGCGATCGACAAGCGCTGCTGCTGACCGCCGGAAAGTCCGATGGCCGAATCACCCAGGCGATCCTTCACCTCGTCCCACAGGGCGGCCTTGCGAAGACTCGACTCGACGACCTCATCGAGACCCTTCTTCTGACCAGCGATCCGCGGGCCGTAGGCAACGTTGTCGTAGATCGACTTGGGGAACGGGTTCGGCTTCTGGAACACCATGCCGATCCGTCGACGAACCTCGACAGGGTCGACCCGAGGGTCATAGAGGTCGACGCCGCGGTAGATCAGATCGCCGGTCACCCGGGCGGTGGGGATCAGGTCGTTCATGCGATTGAACGATCGAAGCACCGTCGACTTGCCGCAGCCTGATGGGCCGATGAGGGCGGTGATCTGGTTGCGTTCGACGGTCATGTTCACGTCGCGCACCGCGCGGAAGTCGCCGTAGTAGACGCTCAGGTCCGACACGTCGAAGACGAGGTCGGCCGGGTCGACGGGCGTCGAGGCTGGTGCTGCCTCGGGCGCAGCGGCGGTCGGCGCCTCGACCGTGATGTCGGAAGTTGTCTCGTCGGTCACGCTGACCCCTGTATCGGTGGTATTGGCCATCGGATTCAGCCCCTCTTCTTCTCGAAGCGATTGCGGAGTGTCACGGCGATGGAATTCATCAAGATAACGAAGACCAGCAGCACGACGATCGCCGCGCCAGCTGCGGGGCCAAATCCTTGGTCACGCCCGGACTCCTGAACCCAGCCCACGATGACAATCGGCATTGCGGTGAACCGATCAAAGATCTGGTCGAGGGACAGAAGGCCGTCGCCGCGTGGGGCAAGGCGGTCCGTGATCGCTCCGACGAGGATCAACGGTGCCGCTTCGCCAATCGCACGGGCGAGCGAGAGCAGCGTGCCGGTCAGGATGCCTGGGGCGGCATACGGCAGGATCTGCGTCCGAATGACGTCCCACTGCGTCGCACCCACGCCGTAGGCGCCCTCGCGAAGACTCGACGGCACCGCTCGAATGGCCTCGGCAGCGGTGATCACGACGATCGGCAGCACGAGAATGGCAAGCGTGACACCTCCAGCGAACAGCGTGGAGTTGCCATCTCTGGTGGCGACGAACAGGGCCAGGCCGAGCAGGCCGTAGACCACCGACGGCACGCCGGCGAGGTTGCGAATCGCCACGTCGATGACCGAGGTGATGAAGTTCTCCGAGGCGTACTCCTCGAGGTACACCGCCGCGGCGATGCCGATCGGAAAGGACAGCGCAATCACGAAGATCGCGATCCAGAAGGTTCCGGCGAGGCCCTGACCAATGCCGAGTGCGTCGTCACTCGAGCGCGAGCGGAGCGTGCCGGTGAAGAAGTCGACGAAGCGTTCGCTCAACACGGGCCAGCCATCGGTGAGCACCTGAATGAGCAGCGTGATGAGAAACAGCGAGGCGAGGAAGAGCGCCGAGAGCAACAGATACTGAAAGCCGCGGCCCTTGAGGTCGCGTCCTTGCCGATAGATCTCGGCGTCGACTCGAGCAGTCGTTCGCCCGTTGCCGCCGATGGTGGAGAGCGCCATGGTCGGTCCTCCTAGTACTTCTCACGGACGTTTCGCACGAAGCGAGCGCCGATGACGTTGAGGGTGAGCGTGATCAAGAACAGGACGAAACCCACAAAGTAGAGGCTCTGGAAGGTGAGCCCTTCGCCGACCACGTTGTCGGTGCCGGTGGCGAGTGACGCCATCCCAGCGGTCATGGTGAGCCCGCCTTCGAATGGCGAGTCGGTGAAGCGCGCGGCGTCGGCTGCGCCGCCGGCCATGAAGACGACCATGGTTTCGCCAATCACGCGGGACACGCCGATGATGAAGGCGGCGACGATTCCGGACACCGCCGCAGGCAGCACGATCTGTGTGGTCGTGGTGACCTTGCGGGCGCCGAGGCCCGCCGAAGCCTCTCGGAGTTCGCGTGGCACCGACGCCAGGGCGTCTTCGGAGATGGAGGCGACAAGCGGGATGGTGAGGATGCCGACGCCGATCGATGCGGCTGCGAGCTGACCGGACCGCTTGACCTGGAAGAAGTTGGCCGCACCCGCGTCGCCGGACCCCGCGGTGCGCAGAATCCACCAGACCATGACCAGCCCCACGAGCACGAAGAGGGTGAGCACGATGATCCGGGTGAACATCTGCGCAGCGCTGGTGCTGGCCTCTCGCTGCAGCGTCCGGCGTACCCAGATCACCATCATGGCGACGTAGCCGGTCAGGATCACGGCGCCGATGATCAGCCAGCCGGAGCGGCTGATCCGCTCGACGATCTGGGGGCTCAAGAAGAACAGCGCAAAGAATCCGAGGACGACCGACGGTACGCCGGCAAGCACTTCGAGCACGGGCTTGAGGATCGACCGGGTGCGGCGCGAGGCGTACTCGCTGAGATAGATCGCCGAGCCGAGGCCGATGGGGCCGGCGACGAGCATCGAGATCACGGTGACGATCAGCGATGCGACGAGCAGGGTCGGCATGTCGTAGAGACCCTGCCGGGGGAACCAGCCGTTCTGGCCCCAGGTGTTGGCCCACTCGACCTCGGTGATGAACACCCAGGCCTCACGCACGAGGCTCCACACGATGGCGGCCGAGACGATGATGCTCACCGTCGCGGCAAGAAAGAAGACCGCCTTGATGGCGCCTTCCTTGCGAGCTCGAGCGGCGGGGCCGGAGAGGGCGTCGAGCGAGAGAGTCGTACCAGACGATCGTGTCGGCACGGTGATGTCAGACATGGGGTACCACCCAATCAGATCAGCCGCCGGGGGAACGAGTCCGCAGGATGCGAACCCGTCCCCCGGATGGCTTTGGTGGAGGGGATCAGCTGCCCCAGGCAGCCCGAACCTCGGCCTTGCTGTCGTCGGCGAGCGGCACGTAGCCGACCTCGCCAACCGCAATGTCGAGACCATCAGCGACGTAGAAGTCGACGTAGGCCTGGAGGGCGGGGTTCTCCGCCGCCTTGCCGTCGTTCACGTAGATGTAGAGGTTGCGCGAGATCGGGTACTCGTTGGAGGCGATCGTGTCGGCGTTGGGAGCGATACAACCGTCGCCGCCGTCGACCTCGATCAGCTTGACGTCGGCGCTCTCGGCGAAGGCGAAGCCGACCCAACCAAGACTCGTGTCGGAGCTCTGGATGCCCTGGAGGATCAGGTTGTCTTCGGCCGACGGGTTGTAGTCGGTCCGGGTCGTGGCCTCAACGCCAGCTTCTTCGGCGAGGTCCTCGAGCACGATCTCGATGAACGAGTCGTAGGTACCTGACTCGGCACCCGGCCCGAAGATGTCGAGCGGTGCATCCGGCAGCGACGAATCGGCGGCTGCCCAGGTGGAGGCGCCTTCGCCATTCGGGCCGATCAGGTTGAACAGGTTCTCGAAGGTGAGGCACTCGATCGGGCTGTTGGAGTTGGACATCACCGCGATGCCGTCGATGCCAACGAGGATCTCGGTGAACTCGATGCCGTTGGCAGCGCAATCCTCGGCCTCCGCGTCCTTGATCTGGCGAGATGCATCAGAGATGTCGGTCTCACCGGAGCAGAACTTCTTGAAGCCGTCGCCGGTTCCCGGGCCTTCGACGTCGACCCGGACCCCGGGCTCGACGTCTTCGAACAGCTCGGCCACCCGGGTTGAGATTGGGGCAACAGTCGACGATCCAGAGATGAAGACGTCGCCGGTGAGGCCACTGTCGTCGGTCGCGGTGTCGTCGGAGTCGCTACCGCAGGCTGCCGCCACGAGCGACAGCGTCATCATCAGGGCCAGAAGCTGGAGCAACCGGCGAATTCCACGTGTCACAGAAACCCTCCTCAGGGATGCCGGGCGAACCTCTCGCCCATCTGCAGTTCCGAACGGTAGAAAGCGCGTCTGGCGCGAATGTGGGGGCGAGGTGAACTTCGGGTGAACGAGCTGAGTGACATGAACAACAGGTGACACGGGCAACGGCGTGCCGTTCGTCACATTCGGCTCAGGCGCGTTCGATGCGTTCCCGTCCGCCAGTCGCCGTCCAGAAGTCGATGACGAGCAAGGTGCCGTCGTCGTTGGGCTTGGTGAAGACGACTTCGTCCACGTCGAGCACGAATCGGTGGCCCATCACCTCGCCGTCGACCTCGATCGGGCCGTCGTCGACGGCCACGCCCGAGATCTTCGCCTCGCCCTCCCAATCCGCTTCTTCGCCAGGAGCCGGATGCACCGTCGGTCCGTGAATGGCGACGCGGCCATCACGGCGGAGATCGGCAAGCTTTCGTGCACCGGGCATCGACCCGATCCATGCCTCGCCGTCCCCGTCGAACTCGCACTCGATCCCCGAGATCCGTGGCGACCCGTCCGCTCGCAACGTCGCCATGGTCTTGTGTCGGCCCGACTCGAACGAGGTCCGTACGCGGGCCGCGAGGTCGGGTTGCTCGGAGGCGAAGTCGTTCCAGCGCATGGGTTACAGGACGAATCGATCGAGCTCGCCGGACGCGATCAGCCGCTCGAAGAGCCGTCGGTCCTTCCCGTAGGAGAGCCGATCGGTCACCTTGTTCCAGCGGAGCCACGCAATGCGATCGACCTCGTCGTTGGCGACAAACTCGCCCGACTCGGCCACCATCAGCCAATACCGAACTTCCTTCGTTCGGCCACGATTGTCGGTGTAGCGAAGCTCTGGTAAGCGAGGCTTGAGCGGCGTGCACACGAAGCCGGTCTCCTCCTCGACCTCGCGCAGCGCAGCCTCCTTGAAGGTCTCGCCATCATCGAGCTTGCCTTTCGGAAAGCTCCAGTCGTCGTAGTTCGGCCGATGGACGAGCAGGACCTTCGGACCCTTCTTCGTCGTCTTGACGACGATGCCTCCCGCAGCACGAACCTGCGCAGGACCAACGGCTCGACGCCGTTGCGTCCGCTTGTTCGACGTCGACGTTCGTCTTTTCGACGCGGCCGACGACGCGCTCGTCTGACGCGACGTCTTGGCCTTTCGCTTGACCTTGGCCTTCCCCTTGGCCATCGGCTTCGCCTTCTTCGACGTCTTCGACTTGGTGGCGGTTCGGGACCCCACGTCAGCTCAACCCCCGGCTGCCGGATGCACGGCCTCCCGGCGTTCGATGGCGTCGATCTCGAAGGCCCGATGAAGGTCGGGCAGCCCCGGCGTCGCCGTGCGCGTCCAGGATCCGTCGGGTTCCAGATTCCACGTCTGAAGGTTAGGGCTCAACTCTCGCTCGAGGCTCTCCTGGAGGCGATCGGCGACGTCGACGTCGGAGACCGCAACCACGGCTTCGACGCGACGGTCGAGGTTGCGCTGCATGAGATCGGCCGAACCGAACAACACCATCGACTCGCCGGTCCCGGTGCCGTTGGCGAAGTACCAGAGACGCGAATGTTCGAGATACCGGCCGATGATCGAGCGCACCCGAATGTTGTCGGACAACCCGGGCACACCCGCCCGAAGACAGCAGATGCCGCGCACGATCAGATCGATCTCGACCCCTGCCTGGCTCGCTTCGTAGAGCAAGCCGATCATCCCGGGGTCGACAAGCGAGTTCATCTTCATGATGATCCGGCCGTGCTCTGCCGCCATCTCGTTGCGAATGAGCTCGCTCAGACGCGGCCGAAGCGAGTTCGGGGCCACGAGAAGATCGTCGTACGCCACGTCACCGCCGTAACCGGTGAGCGTATTGAACAGAATGGCGAGCTCGTCGCCGAGCTTCTCCGACGCCGTCAACAGACCAAAGTCGGTGTACAGCTTGGCGGTTCCGCCGTTGTAGTTGCCCGTCCCGAGGTGGCAATAGCGAACCATCCGGCCGCCCTCACGGCGCACGATCATGGTGAGCTTGGCGTGGATCTTGAGCCCCGGCAGCCCGTAGGTGACGTGCACGCCGGCCTGTTCGAGACGCTTGGCCCACTCGATGTTCGCTCGCTCGTCGAAGCGCGCCTTGAGCTCGATCAGGACCGCAACCTGTTTGCCGTGCTCGGCGGCGCGGACCAGGTAGCGGATGATCGGCGAGTCCGCAGAGGTGCGGTACAGCGTCATCTTGATCCCGACCACATCGGGATCCTGCGAGGCGCGGCGAATCAGTTCCTGAGTGGTCGCGCTGAACGACTCGTACGGGTGATGGACGAGCAGGTCTCGGGTGCGCAGCTCGGCGAAGAGGTCGACGTCCTCGCCGGTCCGAGGTGATACCCGTGCCGGAACGACGGGCGAGAACTCGTCGAACTCGAGTTCGGGCCGGTCGAGTCGGGTGAGGGCCCAGAGGTCCGACATCGCGAGAAACGACGTGTCGGTGTAGATGTCGTCATCGTCGAGCTCGAGTTCTTCGCGAAGCAACGACCGGATCGAGTCTCCCGTCGAGGCGCCGACTTCGAGGCGGACCGCCCCGCCGAGCCGGCGCCGACGCAGCTCCATCTCGACATGCTCGAGCAGGTCGTCCGCTTCTTCGTCGCGGTAGTTGAGGTCGGCGTTGCGCGTGACCCGGAACGCGAGATGCTCGACGATCTGCAGCCCCGGAAACAGCTGGTCGAGGTGCGCGACGATGAGATCTTCGATCCGGATGTGTGCCCCAGGGGTGCTCAGCGCGACGAGACGACCGAGCGTGTCCGGCACCTTCACCCGGGCGAAGCGCGCACGTTCTTCGCCCGAACGCCGCACTCGGACGCCGAGGTTGAGCGAGAGGTCCGAGATGTACGGAAACGGATGGCCCGGATCGACGGCGAGCGGCGTCAGGATCGGGAAGACCTGCTCGTCGAAGTAGCTGTCCGCGATCTTGGCGTCCTCGGGGCCGAGCTCGGCGTACCGGAGGATCGAGATGCCTTCGGCACGCAGCTGCGGGATCAGCTGAGACGAGAAGATCGCCTGTCGCTCGTGTTCGAGGCTCGGGATCGCTCGACGGATCGCGTCGAGCTGATCCTGTGGAGTCCGACCGTCGGGCGTCCGGACCCGGACTCCGGCCGCCACCTGGTCGCGGAGACCCGCCACACGGACCTGAAAGAACTCGTCGAGGTTGCTCGCATAGATGGCGAGAAACTTGACGCGTTCGAGCAGCGGCAGCTCATCGTCGGAGGCCAACGCGAGCACACGGGCGTTGAAACTCAGCCAGCTCAGCTCACGATTCGAGTAGTTCGTCGGATTCGAGTCGAGGGGCGCAATGGTGAAGCGGCGACCGTCAACCGAGATTGTCGGCTCGACAGGTTCTTCCATCCGAAACGCTCCATGAGTCGTTCTGCGTACAGAGACAGCATCGGATGGGTGGGCACCGGGTTGAGGCGCCGCCGGATCAACGACGTTCGTCGTCTTCCTCTTCCTCGTAGCCGAGGTCCCATTCGATGTAGATGCGCTCGCGCTCACCGTCACGGTTCACCCGCTCGCGGTTGCGACGGAACTGCGGATCGTGCGGCGGCAGGAGCAGCAGGCGGGCGTTGACCCGGTCGCGGAAACCGTCCATGAGCGCCTGATCACCGGAGATCGCACGGATCTCCCAGTGCGGCGCGATCGGACCGAGATACACGATCTTGGCGTGTCCCTGGGCCGGCAGTTGTTCTTCCATGGTGTCGGTCATCGCGGTCTTTCTCGCGTTCTGTCGGTGGCCGGTCGAGCGTTGACGGGGGCCAATTCCCGCATGCCGGGCGCACGTCAGGCTAGCGTTCGGGAACAGCGGAGGGGCACTACAGGTTTGACCCATGTGGGCCGAATGACCCCCTTTACGGGAACTTTCGGTCTGGTCTGGGCGTATTACCATCGAGAACATGCGGAGGTGATCCCATTGATGGAACCCAATTGGATGGCACGAGGGCTCTGTGCCAACCAACCCCCCGAGACGTTTTTCCCCAGCGATGGCGTTGGGGTGGAGGTCGCCAAGCGCATCTGCGCAACGTGCCCGGTGGCCGAGCCGTGCCTCGAGTACGCACTCGAGAACCGCATCGACCACGGCGTCTGGGGCGGCTGCTCTGAACGTCAGCGGCGCCGGATCCTCAAGGCTCGCCGCAAAGAGGCCGAGCGCGCCGAGAAGGGCGGACGCCGGGTGAGCTTCCGCTAGACCCGCCGGGACCCGGCATGGCGTGTTCGTGCCTCACCGTCTCGACAAAACGTGCAACGACCGCCGGTTCGCCGGCGGTCGTTCGGGTTTTTCGGGGACGAGTCCTCCGCCGATCCAGTCGGCGGTGAAACTCAGGCCTCGTTCTTCTCGTCCTCAGTCACGCCTTCGGCGAGACCATCCTTGAACTCCTTCTGCGCCTGGCCGAGCGAGCGGGCCAGATTGGGGAGCTTGGCGCCGCCGAACAGCACCAGGATGATGACGAGAACGATGATGAGCTCTGTTGGGCCGACGTTCATGGTGCAGAGGGTACCTGATCGAGGGGCCGAGGGCGATCGCGCCCCGAGCAAATTCGCCGGATCAACCGCTCGCTTCGGCCGCGGCGGCGGCACGCGCCAACGCTCGCTGGCGGCGGATGCGGCGACGCTCGCGTTCGCTCATCCCACCCCAGATGCCGAACTTCTCGCCGTTCTGCAGGGCGTATTCGAGGCAGTCCTCACGGACAACGCAGCCGCGGCACACCTCTTTGGCCTCTCGGGTGGACGCACCTCGCTCGGGAAAGAACAGGTCGGGGTCCACACCGAGGCAGTTGGCAAAGTCGTGCCACGTCGGTTCTTCTTTTTCGACCGCGCCGAAAACTGCCATGTCTCGAATGCTCCTCGGGATCCGCCCCTACCAGCCCGCGACCCCAGCGCAGTTCACCCGACTTGAGCGAACAGGCGCGCTGATCGGCGATGACTTCGAATCGTTTGCTGACCCGACGTCATCGCCGTATGCCACTGGCGTAATTACAACACTGTTACGCCAGCAATGTAAAGCCGGAAACCTCGAAACACCGGGTTTTTCGTTGCTCACCAACCACACTGGCAACATGAGCCGCGCCGACCACACCGAGCCCACGAGCACCACCGACTGCGCCGAAATCACCGAGGTCGATGCCTTTCTCGCGCGAGCCGAGATCGAGACGAGCTGGAAAGACGTTGTGGTTCGGGGGCTCGATCTGCGGCCCGTCGACCAGCACGTTCACACGATCGACTGGAACGGGGTGACGCTGCTCGGCTGCGAACTGCACCCTGATGCCAGACGCCACGTCCGCGACACGGGCGGCGTGTTGTTCCCTCGGTTCGACGATCTGCCCTACCGACCATGGCGCCGAACGCTGTACAGCGTGGCTGAGCTCGCCACGAACGATCTCGACCGAGCGATCTACGAGCATCAGCACGGGTTCCGAGTCCGTGGCGACGTTCCGATCCTCGAAGCCCTGGCGCAGCGGATCCACGACCACGCGATCGACCGGGCGCTCGACGACCACCTCAACCGCTTCGACCAGGTCGTTGCGATCATGGGCGGGCACTCCCTGGCCCGCAGCGCGCCGACCTATCGGACCGTTGCAACCGTCGCTCGGCAGCTCGCCACCGCGGGCTATCACGTCGTGACGGGAGGCGGCCCCGGCGCCATGGAGGCCGGCAATCTCGGCGCCTGGATGGCCGCACACGACGACGCCGCCTTTGACGATGCCCTCGCGTCGCTCGCGACGATCGACGACTATTCGGCGCCCGGGTACATGGAACTCGCCGACGACGTGCTCGCCCGGCACCCCGACGGTGTCGAGAGTCTTGCGATCCCGACCTGGTTCTACGGCCACGAGCCGACCAACGCCTTTGCCACCGCCGTTGCGAAGTACTTCTCGAACTCGATTCGAGAGGACGGTCTGCTCGCCATCGCCACCCACGGCGTCGTGTACACCCCGGGCGCTGCCGGCACCGTCCAAGAGGTCTTCATGGACGCCACGCAGAACCACTACGTGACCTTCGACGTGATCTCGCCGATGGTCTTCCTCGACTCGGCGTACTGGGCCGACGACCGCCTCGCCGCTCCCCTGCTTCTCCGTCAACTCGCCGGCGAACGGCCGTACGCGGAGATGGTTGCCGTCCTCGACGACGCCGACGCCATCGTCGAGTTCATCCGCAATCACCCACCGGTCGACCCGGCGGACGGTCTCAACGGCTGAGCGCGAGCCGCATCACATCCGCCCAATCGGTGGCGCACGGTGATGTCGACTCGAGCCAGGCGGCGAGCCGTTGTACCTCCGGGTGGCCGCCAGTCACCGCAGCAACCTGGGTCGCCGTCCGTGGCGAGCCGTGTTGGCCGTTGATCGTCTTGTGGCTTGTGCCGAAGACTCGACCGCGCTCCGACCAGACGAGCGTGTGTTTCGGATCGAGGGTTCGAGCCCCCTCGAGCTCGTCGACGCGGATCAGGGTGTCGACGTCGGGCCCGTCGACGATGAGTCCGATGGTGCCTTCGTCATGCGCGTGGCCCGGCAGGCCTTCGCGGTCGAGCACGTCCGAGAGCCGAATTGGAGCGAGGTTGTGGTCGACCTGTTCCTGATCGTGGTCGCTGACGACACAGACGACGGTCTCGTCCCAGCGGGGTCGCAACAGGTCGAGCATCGAGGCGAGGTCGGCGTCGACCTCGCGGACCCTCTGCTTGGCGTCCGGATCGTCGGGCCCGAGGGCGTGGAGCGTGGAGTCCGGGTCATTGACGTGCGCCACGGCGAGGTCACAGTCGAGTGCACCCGAGCTCGCAAGCTCGTTGAGTACCGCCGCGTTTGTCGGGTAGCCGAGGATGTCGCGTTCGATCGCTGGCCCTCCGTCGTCGGGTGGCGGCCAATGAACGTCGGCAGCGAGGCCGCCCATGCACTCGACCATCGTGTGAGCACCCGTGATGATGGCGCTCGACCGACCGACGCTGCGGGCCTCGTCGAACACGGTGGGCGCCTGTGGGCCGATCGACCCCGCAGGCACGAACGCTTCGCCATCCCAGACCTTGTTGCTGAAGAGTCGGTGCACGTCGACGTCTTCCCCGGTCACGAATGAGGCGTGGTTGGGATAGGTCGACGACGCCAGC
This sequence comes from Acidimicrobiales bacterium, assembly GCA_020629635.1. Taxonomy (GTDB): domain Bacteria; phylum Actinomycetota; class Acidimicrobiia; order Acidimicrobiales; family SHLQ01; genus SHLQ01. Next base: position 199,799 of record JAHDCX010000007.1, read on the forward strand.
ACCGACCGGCCACCGGCTGGGTGCCACCCGCCGCAGCCGGTGATCTCGGCCCACAGCGTCGGGGTGAGGTCGGGGCCCACCCATGCGTTGGGCAGGCTGTCGAGCACGATGAATGCGACACGCATCGGCAACCCCGGCGACCTGTTACTTGTTGAGACTTGACCCCAGGAGGGGGCGGTAGTGGTCGAGGGGCGGGATGCGGAGTCCGGCGACCTTGCCGTCGTCGTCCCAGCGCCGGAGTCGAACTGCGTCATCCGCGCCGGGCAGGGATCCCCACGCATCGGCTTCGGTGTCGGAGAAGACGCCTCCCTGGGCGATCAAGCTGGCCTTGGAGGCTGCGGAGAGCGTGTCGTGGTAGCCCGGGTCGGTGGCGCACAGCCAACGTTTGGCGTCGACGTGTCCCGCAACGGCGTCGGCGACCGCATCGCCGAACCGGGGTCGTAGCCACTCGGCGGCAACCGCATCGTGGCACCACTCGGTGGAGGTGTAGTCGTGGTTGCCGCGGGCGTCAGACTCGAGCACGTGGCCGATGTCGTGGAGCAGCGCCGCAACGACGAGATGGTCAGGTGCCTCCGCATGGAGCGCCAGCGCGGCGGTCTGGAGCGAATGCTCCTCGAGCGTGACCGCTTCGTCGTAGGTGACCGATCCCCCACGGGCGAAGAGGTCGAACACCTCGGCGACGGCATTCATGGAGTGCCGTCGACGAAGTCGGCGATCAGCTCGGCAAGCTCGATCGGCGTGTCGCCCTGCACGCTGTGTCCGGCCTCTTCGACGTGCTCGATACGCGCATCGGGCCGGCGACGGCGTGTCTCGGCCTCGTCGTCATCGTCGACAACCGATTGCGGGCGCATGCCACGAACGAGCATCAGCGGGCCGGCGTGATTCTCGAGCGCATCCCACAACGCGCCGTGGTCGCGTTCGACCCGGTCGACGCTGTCGCGCTCGAACACGCGGTGCCGGGCATGGCGCCACACCCACGACCCATCCTCTCGCTGCTCGGCGTTGTGGAGGATGCCGCGCCGAAGCGACGACTCGGTGCGAGTTGGGTTGAACTCCATCGTGCGCGCCAACAGCTCGTCGAAGTTCGGGAAGCTCTCCGGTCCGTTGACGAAGGCGGCGATGTCTTTGGCCTTGTCGTGGTTGACCCCCGGCGTGATGTCGACCAGCACCATCTTCGGCACGAGTTCGGGCGCGTGGGCGGACAGCGCAAGCGTGGTCAGCCCGCCCAGGCTCATGCCGACGACACAGGACGCATTCGGGGCGAGCGCCCGGATGACGTGGGCGATATCTTCGGCGTTTCTCACGACGTTGGCGGCTCCGTCTGCGGGAGCGTCGCTGTGGCCGTGCCCGGGCATGTCGACGGCGAGCATCGGCCGATCGAGGGCGAGCGCGACCGTGTCCCACGTGTGGGCGTTCTGGGCGCCGCCATGAATGAGCACGAGCTCCGGCGAGGCATCCCCCCAGACGAGCGCCGAATGCGTTCGGCCGTCGGACATGTCCACCGACGCACGCCGCACCACCGGCGGACCGTCCCATTCGATGCCGAACTCTGCGGCGTTGTCCTGAAAGAAGGAGAACTCGTCGTAGGGAACGCGCTCGACGTCGGTCATGCCCGCGAGTATGTCACCCGGCCCGGCGGATCATCTTTCGTTTTTGCTCGACGAAGTCGACGAGCACGAAGTCGCCGATGTCCTGGTTGGTCGTGAAGAATGCCCGGCCGCCGTTCATCTTCGTGATCTGCTCGATGAACGCAGTGAGGTACGGGGTGGCGTCGAGCATGAAGACGTTGATGCGGATCTGGTCCCGGGTGCACTTGTGGACCTCGGCGAGCGTCAGATCCACCGTCTCGCGGGTCGGCGGGTAGTTGAACACCGGCTGACCGAACGCGTTGATGTGCGCGGTCGGCTCGCCGTCGGTGACCATCAGAATCTGCTTCGTGCCCGACTGACGAGACAGCATCTGGCGAGCGAGCTGGAAGCCGTGCTGCATGTTGGTGCCGTACACGTAGTCCCAAGACAGCTCGGCCAGCTCGTGGTTCTTCACCTCGCGGGCGACCTCGGAGAACGTGACGATGCCGAGGTAGTCCTGCGGGTATTGGCCTGAGATGAGCGACTCGAGCGCCAACGCCACCTTCTTGGCGGGAATGAAGTTGTCGCGCATCGGCATCGACAGCGACAGGTCGAGCATCAAGACGGTGGAGGTTCGGGTGGTGCGTTCGGTCCGCTCCACCTCGAAGTCCTCCGGCGTCAATCGGACGGGCGTGCCGCCGCCGGTGCGACGGATGGCGTTGCGGACGGTGCGTTCGATGTTGAGCGAGAACGGATCGCCGAACTCATAGGGCTTGGTCTCGAAGTTCCGCTCGTGGCCGATCCCCGAGACGCTCACGTTGTGGCGACCCAAACGATCCGCACTGAGCTTCGTATAGAGATCGTCAAGAACGTTCTGGCCCACTTTGCGAAGGGCTCTTGGGGTCAGCTCCAGTCCGTTCTCGGTGCGGTTGATCAAGCCGGCGTCCTCGAGCATCTGCGTGAACTGCGACATGCGCTCCATCGAGCGGGCGGTGTCGTCGCCCAGCAGCTCACGAGCCCGTTCGAAGTCGAGCTCGGCGAGTGCACCCGGGTTGGTGGCGCCACGGAGCATCTGTTCGATCTGGTCGAGATCGCCGAGGTCGTTCATCAGGTCCATCGCCTGCCCGAAGTTGAGCGGGTCCACGCCGGACGTGTCGTACGACTGGCCCCAGTTGAGATCAGGGAAAGCGGCCTGGAGGTTGTCGCTCAGCTGGTTCATCTGCCATTGCAGGTCCATGTCGGACAGGAGCTGGTCGCTCAGCTCCTGGAGCTGGGCCCGCTGCTCGGGCGTCATCGAGTTGAGCATCGCCTGCGCGGCGGCCATCCGCTGCGCCATGGTTTCGAGCAGCTCGTCGAGCGTCTCGGGATTCTCGGGGAAGAAGTCGCCGTGCTTGTCCATGAACCCGTCGAAGTCGGGCTCCTCCCCGTTCGCCCGCTGCTCGAGCATCTCGTTGAGATCGGCGAACATGTCCTTCATGGCGGCCATGTCTTCGTGGGTCATCGATTGCATGGCGTCACTCATGCCATCGACGGTCTGTTGCATCAGCTGACTGCGCAGTTCATCCAGGAGATCGTCGAAGTCCTGCTGGGCCTTCTTCGATGTGAAGTCGTAGTCCTGGAGCGACCGGACCTGACCGGGCAGGTCGGGCGGCAACATGTCGAGCCGGAGGTTGCGTTCGGCTTCTGCCGCCTGATCGCGCGCCGCTTGGGCGGCGTCGTCGCCGCCGGCGGAGTACTCGGCTTGCGCGGCGAGGTTGTCGCGCTCGGACTGGACGATGTCGCGCAGCTTCTCGGCGATCTCACCGAAGACGCCACCAACGTCGCCTGATTCGAGCAGCTGCTCGCGCTGTTCGCGGAGGCGGTCAAGCATCTCGCGCAGACCCTGGAAGCGCTCGCCGTCAGCGTCGAAGCCGTTCTGCAGCATGTTGCGCAGCGCCGCGTTGGGGTCGCCGTGGTGCGCGAGGTCGTCGGTCATCTGACGGAACAAGTCGTCCGCCGTCATTGGATAGTCGGCCTGGGTTCCGTCCCATGCCGAGTAGGAGAACCGGGGAGCACGGCGTCTGCGACCGCGGCGAAGCACCATGAACCGACCATACCGGTGCGTGCTCCGCCGCGCCGGTCGGAGGTGCTTACCTCGCTGGCCGAATACCACGCCCCGGCCATCACTACTGCCCGCTTTGGCGTGGTTTTCGGAGAGACTGCCGAAGTGAGCGCGCTGAGCGAAGTCTTCTTCGGGACGATGGCCTCCGCCGAGTCGATGCTCGGGGCCGGACGGCGGTCCGACTGGCACCGATGGGAGAGCACGGGGCGAGCAGCCGAATCGAGGACGGGCTCCGGGTTCGGTGAGCGCTACGCCGATGACCTCGGCGTCCTTGCCACGCTCGGCCTGACGCACCTTGCCCTCCCCGTCGATTGGTCGCGGGTCGAACCTCATGCCGACCGCATCGACGGCGCCGAGCTCGAATGGCTCGATCAGGTCATCGCTGCCGCGACCGACCTCGGCGTGCACCTCTGGCCGGTGATGCACCACACGTCGCTGCCCGGATGGTTCGGAGACGACACCGACGGCTTCCGCACCACCGACGGACCCTCGATCCACTGGTCCCGCCACGTCGACCGAATGGCCGAGTTCTTCGACGACCGCGTGGCCGGCTGGTACCCCATGGTCGATCCGATCGGCTGGGCCATCCGCTCGCACTTCAGCGGCGTGATCCCGCCCGGCCGACAATCACTCGAGGACGCCCACGACGCCATCGAAGGGGTCGTCGATGCACAGATCGAAGCGGCTCGGCTGCTCTCGTCCGGCTCAAAACCCGTCGTCGGGGCACTCACGATCCCCACGTACGGCTCGGCGAGCCCCGAGGCGGACGCCCAACGCCGAACGTGGGATCAGACCTCGGCAATGGCCTGGATCGAGGGTGTCCGGGACGGCGTGCTTCGCTGGCCGTGGCGCGGCCCCCGACACCGGGAGGACATGGCCAAGGCCTTCGATGCGATCTCGATCGGCTACGCATCGACGTGGACGGTCGACCGAGCCGGGGGTCTGACCCCGCACGGGGACCGGTTCGACGGAGCCGGCCGCGACCACGAACCCCAACGCTTCGGAGACGTTCTCCATCGTGTCATCGACGAACTCGGCGACCACGAAATCTTCGTGCACGGTTTGGGCGTCGCCTCCACCGACGATGCGTGGCGCCGGGATCTCCACACGGCGTGGCTCGACCAGCTGGCGATGGCCACCAATGACGGGCTGAAACTGCGGGGGGTCTTCTTCGAGCCCGGCATCGACGGCTACGACCACCGCACCGGGTTCGACCATCCCTCCGGGCTTCTCGACCGGAGCCGGGATCCAAAGGCGAGCTTCGACTGGATCGACGCCCAGTGAGCGGCGGGGAACGCCAAGTCACGGACCCGGATGACCCTCGGCTGACGCCATTCCTCGGACTCCGCGACCAAGCCACCCGCAAACGGCGCGAAGCCCCCGGCGGCGACATGGCGGACGTGTTCATCGCCGAAGGCGATCTGGTCATCGAGAGGGGACTCGAGGCCGGACTGCGCCTCCGTGCGGTGCTGGTCGACGACGCACGGGCCAAGCCGCTCGAACTTCCGACCGACGCCGAGGTCTTACGAGCCGCACCGAACGTGCTCGACGTGGTCGCCGGATGGCCGACCCTCCGGGACCCGATCGCCTGTTTCGAGCGGCCAACCCTCCCCGACCCAACCAGTCTCCTGCAGATGGCCAAGCGGGTCGCCGTTCTCGAAGGCATCAACAACCCCAACAATCTCGGCGTCATCATGCGCAACGCAGCAGGCCTCGGACTCGACGCCGTCCTGCTCGACCCAACGTGCGGGGACCCGCTCTACCGGCGGGCCATCCGGGCGTCCATGGGCCAGGTGTTCGCCATCCCTCACGCTCGCATCGACGCATTGCCGTCGGCGCTGTCGACTCTGCATGACGCCGGCTTCGACACGATCGCGTTGACGCCGAGTGCGGACGCTCAGCTCCATGAGCTCGAGCTGGGACCACGCCGTGCGATTCTTCTCGGCGCTGAAGGACCCGGCCTGACCGACGCCACCATCTCCGCCTGCGGGTACGCCGGCCGCATCGACATGGCCAGATCCGTCGACTCGCTCAACGTCGGCTCCGCAGCAGCCATCGCCTTCCACGCGCTGCGCTGACGGCAACTCACCGCGGGCTACGGTCGACCCATGCTCGTGGTCTCGCCGACCGACGCCATAGCTCGCGCCGACGCGCTGGCCGACGCACTTCTCGATGACGACGGCGCGATCCGTATCGCAGAGGCGGTTGATCACGCGCTGCTCAGTGAGGCGCTTGAGCGGATTCGCCAGGCACCGGCGGATCGCGATGGCGAGCGATATCGGACCTGGAACGTGCTGGCGCTGGGTGACGTGTTCGCCCAACTCGTCCAGCTCCCATCGGTGCTTGCCGTGGTGGATGCGTTGCTTGGCGATCAAGCGATCCTTGGTTCGATCGGCGCCAACCGGGTCCTGCCCGGCGGCCGCGGCCAGGGCGCACACATCGACTACCCGTACTGGGACATCTACAACGCGGCGGCCTATCCACGCCGTTTCTCGGCCTCCTACGCGCTCAACTGCCAGGTGACGATTCTGCTCGACGACTTCACCGCCGAGTCCGGGGCCACCGCCTGGGCACCGGGCACGCAGGGCCTGATGCGCTTTCCGGACTCACGGGCCGAGTTCGACGCCCGCGCCCAACGGATGCTTGGCGAGGCGGGAGATGTCGTGATCTTCAACGGCGCCTGCTGGCACTGTGCGATGCCGAACGAGTCAGCCCAAGAACGCACGGGCCTGCTTCTCCAGTACCTACCGAAGTTCGTGAAGCCGATGGAAGATCTGCACGCCACTCTGCCGGCCGGCTTCGTCGACGCAGCGACGCCGACGATGCGACGTCTGCTCGGGCTGCACGGCCGGGTGGTCGATACGGCGGATCTGCCGGACGATTGCCCGGAGGTTCCGGAGCCACCTCGGACCGGGGCAGCCCGCACCGACGCCGGCCACAGCTCGGGCAACTGAGTCTCACTAGCCAGTTGCGTTGTTGAGACCTGACCCCACGGGGGATCAGCCGGGGAGGAGTCCCACGTTGGTCTTGGCGCGATCGAGGACGTCGGCGGCGATTGCCTCGGCCTTGTCGGCGCCGACCTTCAGGAGACGCTCGGTCTCGGCCGGGTCCGCCTGGAGCTCGGCGAAGCGCTCCTGGATCGGGCGGAGGAGCTCGATGACCGCGGCTGCGGTGTCTGCCTTGAGCGGGCCGTACTGCTCGTAGTTCTCGGCGAGGGCGCGCGGATCGCCACCCGTCGCACCGGCGAGAATCGACAAGAGATTCGACACGCCGGGTTTGGCGTCGAGGTCATAGCGCACCTCCATGTCCGAATCGGTCACGGCCCGCTTGAACTTCTTCTCGACGGCCTTGAAGTCCTCGAGCACGTTGACCGTGCCGGCACCCTCTTCGGACTTGGACATCTTGCGGTCGGGGTGCTGAAGGTCCATCACGCGGGCACCGGCAGGAGGAATGACATGTTCGGGAACGACGAACGTGTCGCCGTAGCGACCGTTGAATCGCTCGGCGATGTCTCGAGTGATCTCCACATGCTGACGTTGGTCATCGCCAACCGGCACGAAGTCGGTGTCGTACAGCAGGATGTCGGCGGCTTGGAGCGCGGGATAGGTGAACAGACCCGCGGAGATGAACTTCGTGCCGTCGCGATTCGACTTGTCCTTGAACGCGGTCATGCGGCTGAGCTCGCCGTAGCTCACTGTGCATTCCATCAACCACGCAAGCTGCGGGTGCTGCGGCACATGGGACTGCACGAACAGGATTGCCTTCTCCGGGTCAATGCCGACGGCGATGAGCAGTTGCGCAAGCTCAATCGTGTTGCGACGAAGTTCGTCAGGGTCGTGACGCAACGTCAGCGCATGCAGATCGACAACGCAGTAGATCGAATCGTGTTCGTGCTGCATGTCGGCCCACTTGATGAGCGCACCGAGCAGGTTGCCGAGGTGAAGGTCGCCCGAGGGCTGAATTCCGCTGAAGACACGACTCATGACGGACGAGGCTAGCGAGCGCGATGCGAGGGTCTGACCCCGAACCCGCGCTTTCGGGATCAGCCGATGGCGATCATGACGGTGGCGATGACGGCGAGGCCGGCGCCGAGGCGTTGTGTGACAGCGATGCGTTCGCCGAGGACGACTGCCGCCAACGCAATGGTGGCGATCGGATACAACGACGTGAGCACCGACACGGTGGTGAGATCGCCGACATCGACGGCGTAGAGGAAGAGCACGTTGGCCAGCGTGTCGAGCACACCCGTTGCGAGGACCAGCTTGCCGAGCCCCTCCCCCCTCGGGATCGCTGCACGTCCGGCGATCGCCAACGAGACGAGCAGCACCGACGACGTCAGGGTTCGTGCGCCGACGATCGTCCACGGCGCCGACGCCTCGTCCGCCGCGTCGATGAAGATGAAGAACAGACCAAAACCGGCGCCAGCTCCGAGTGCCCCGAGCAGCGCTGCCGCATCGAAGCGGGACGATTCGGTGTCCTGGCCGTCCAGCGGTTCGTCGTCGCTGCTCGACACGAGCCAGATCGCCACCATCGCCACGGTGATCCCGACCCACGTCCCGAAACCCGGTCGATCGCCGGTGAGGACCCCCCACGTCGCCGGCACAAAGGCAGACGTGACTGCGGTGACCGGAGCGACGATCGACATCGGGCCGCGGGCGAGGCCGCGATAGAGCAAGGCGACCCCTACGCCGCCGCACGCTCCGCCGATCGCGCCCAGCCCAACGTCGCGCCAGATGAACTCGTTCTCGATCACGATCGCCGCGATGAGGACTCCCCCGAGCCCGACGAGGTGCGACCACGCCACGACCCGGACGACCGCGGTCTTCTTCGCGGCCAGGCCACCGACGAAATCACCGCTACCGAAGACGGCAGCAACGATCAGACTCAGAACAATCGCCATGAGCGTTCCACCAGGTCACTCGGGTGTCTGACCCCGAAGTGACCGGTGGTCACGTTGGTGTCTGACCCCAACGTGACCGCTCAGGTGCGGCCGCGGTAGGACGCGTTCGGGCCGAGGGTGTTCTTGTTGAGGCGTTTGCTGAGGTGGAGGCCCTCCAGCACCAGCTCGATCGCGCTCGCCCGTACCGCAGGAATCGACGCGTCGACCTCGTCGCCGTCAAGCAGGGCATCGACCGCGTCGTTCAGCGCAGGGATCCGATCGGCGAGCCCGACGTAGTCCTCGACGGAGATGTCCGCACCGACCTCGACCGTCTCGCCGTTCTCGAACGCGTCGACGATCGGGCCGTGCAGGACCGGATCGACCGAATCGAGGAATGTCTCGTGCACGGCGGAACGAACCAACGCATCGATCACGCGTCCCTCGCTGCCGTCCTCAAAAGCTTCGACCTCGATCTTGCCCGACGTTGTGGCAGCGATCGCCGACAGGTCGCCGATCCTCGGCACGGCGATGTCTTCGCCGTTCGACAACGAACGCCGAACCGCGTTGGCGACCATCGCCTCGTGATTCGACACGGTCAGTCGAACCGACACACCGGATCGCTGACTGATCTGGCTCGACTGGCGGGCCTGCTGAGAGAACTCGGCCACGATCTCGAGCATGAACTCGGGCACCCGAACATCGACCACTTCGGCCGGCGGAAGCACGGCCTCTTGCTGGGCGATGATCATCTCGGTCTCGACGTCGAGGGGATAGTGGGTCCGGATCTGCGAGCCGAACCGGTCCTTCAACGGCGTGATGATGCGGCCACGATTCGTGTAGTCCTCCGGGTTGGCCGACGCGAACAGAACCACGTCGAGCGGGAGCCGCACCTTGTATCCCCGGATCTGGACATCGCGCTCCTCGAGAACGTTGAGCAGACCGACCTGGATTCGCTCCGAAAGGTCGGGCAGCTCGTTCATGGCGAAGATCCCGCGGTTGGTGCGCGGGACGAGCCCATAGTGGAGTGTCAGCTCGTCGGAGAGGTACCGGCCTTCGGCCACCTTGATCGGGTCGACCTCTCCGATGAGATCGGCAATCGACGTGTCCGGGGTGGCGAGCTTCTCGCCGTAGCGCTCGTCGCGATGCACCCAGTCGATCGGCGTGTCGTCGCCGTGTTCGGCGACGAGCGCTTTCGCCTGCGCCGAGATCGGGTTGTACGGATCGTCGTTGATCTCCGAACCCGCGATGATCGGCATCCACTCGTCGAGAAGTTCTGTGAGACCGCGGATCATCCGCGTCTTCGCCTGCCCTCGCTCGCCGAGAAAGATGACGTCGTGGCCAGCCAGCAATGCGTTCTCGAGCTGTGGCAGAACGGTGTTCTCGTAGCCGAGCACGCTTTCGACGAGCGGCTCGCCCGCACGGATCCGAGCGACCGCGTTTCGGCGCAGCTCTTCGGCGACGGGCACGGACGCCCATCCGCTCTCCCGAAGCGCTCCGAGGGTGGTGGGCCGATCCGCAGTCGAAGTCATGGGCTGTGTGTATCACGACCAACCGCGGTCGACACCGCGGAACGGAACGTGTTGGGATGGACGCATGGAACTCCTGCGCACGCCAGACGAACACTTCACCGATCTGCCCGGCTACCCCTTCGAACCCCACTACGTCGAGGTCGCCAACACTGACGGTGGCGAGGCGATCCGGGTCCATCATCTCGACGAAGGCCCGAGCGACGGTCCCGTCGCGCTGCTCATGCACGGCGAACCGTCCTGGAGCTACCTGTATCGCCACATGATTCCGCTTCTGGTCGATCGCGGATTCCGATGTGTTGCGCCGGACCTCGTCGGCTTCGGGCGTTCCGACAAGCCGGCGGATCGCAACGATCACACGTACGCGCGGCACGTCGCCTGGATGAGCGAGGCGTTGTTCGGTCATCTCGACCTCCAAGGAATCACGATGTTCTGCCAGGACTGGGGTGGACTGATCGGGTTGCGGCTCGCGTCGGCCGAACCCGATCGCTTCCGGGCGATCGTGGCGTCCAACACCGGTATGCCCACTGGAGCCGGGACGCCATCGGAGGCGTTCGAGAACTGGAAGGTGTTTTCCCAGACGGTTCCTGACTTCGACTCCGGCGTGATCGTGCAGATGGCCACCAACACCGAGTTGAGCGATGCGGAAGTGGCGGCGTACAACGCTCCCTTCCCCGACGACGCCTACAAGGAGGGCGCTCGAGTGATGCCGACACTCGTGCCAACGACCGCCGACGATCCCGGGGCCGTCGACAACCGAGAGGCGTGGACGACCCTTGCGAGGTTCGCTGGGCCGTTCATCACCGCCTTTGGAAGCGACGACCCGGTCACTGTCGGAGGGGACCGCTACTTCCAGGAGAACGTGGCCGGCGCAGAGGGTCAGCCGCACCGAACGGTCGAGGGCGGCCACCACTTCATCCAAGAGGATGCGGCCCCCGCATTGGTCGAGGCGATGGTGGACGCGTTCGAACGGGGCGCGTGATCGCACCATCCGATGCGTTTCGCCTCGCTGATCTTCTTCGCCTTCGTTGCGGTCGACCCCTGGGGATGGGACCGGTTCGGGCCGCTTCGCTTCGCCGTGCTTTCGGCCTTGGGGTTCGGCATCGTCGCGGCGACGCTTCGCGAACGCGACGAACGCCGCCTCCCGTTCTGGTTCGTCGCAGGATGGACTGCCCTGCTCGTCACGTTGGCGACCAGCGCCGCCTTCTCGGCGGATCGATGGCATGGCCTGGTCGGCACTCCTGATCGGCACTTCGGCTGGTTGACCTGGACGCTCTGTGGCCTGCTCGCCCTCGTGGCGTCGGGACGGGCTCGCTCGATCCGAGCTCCGGTCGTCTGGTCGCTCGCGGCCGGAGTCGCGGTCGCCGGCCTCTGGACAGTGGCGGAACGTGCCGGGGTCGACGCAGTTGCGACCGGGTTCGCCGATGGCCGCGCCGGCGGACCGTTCGGCCAGCCGGCGTACTTGGGCGCCGCCGCCGCACTTGCGCTTCCGGCTGCCGTCGGGGTCGTGTTGCACGCCGAGCGCCGCACCACGGCGCTCGCCGGCGCGGTGGCCGCCCTGCTCGGACTCGGTGCGCTCGTCGGCTCGGGATCACGTGGCGCAATGGTGGGGGTGTTCGTCGCCGCGGTCATCGCCGGCGCAGCCCGCATTCGTCCCTCGACGCCCCGGCGCCCGGTGATCTTTCTGGGACTCACCGGGCTCGCGAGCCTCGCCCTTGCCGGGCCGCGACTGGCAACTCTCCTCGACGCCAACGGCGTTGTCGCGGGGCGCATCGACGAGTGGCAGGTGGGGCTCCGGGCCATGTCGGGCGCGCCTGCACTCGGTCTTGTTGGCTGGGGCCCCGAGTCCTACCGAATCGTCTTCGGCGAATTCGTCGACGATCAGTACGTGATCGACCACGGTCGACGAGCGATCACCGACCGGTCACACAACGGACTCCTCGACGTGGCTTTGGCAGGGGGCTGGATCGCCGCGGCTGCCTACGCCGCGCTGTCCCTCGGCGCCGGTTGGGTCGCCTGGCGTTGCCTGCGTACCGGCGACGCGATCGACGTCGGCCTGGGCGTCGGTGTGATCGCCTACCTCGTCCAGCAACAGTTCCTCTTTCCGCTCGCAGAGGTCGACCCGATCCTCTGGATCGTTGTCGGCGTCCTGATCGGACGACACCCGCCAGAGGTTCCCGTCACGCCGCTCGGAGGACGCGCCGGAACGGCCCTCGCCGTCATGGCCGGCACGACCGCCCTCATTGCGGCAGTCGCTGGCATCGCGGACGTGGCTGCCGACCGACAGATCGCCTCCGCGATCAATCGCGACGAGCCGGCTTCGTCCGAACGAGGCGACCGGGCACGTTCGCTTCGTCCCGACTCAATCCGGTACCACTTCGTCGCCGCACGTCTCTCGGCGAGCAACGGAGTCGATGCTCAGCTCGAGCGCGTGACCGACGGGCTCGCTCGATCGGGGTCTGACCCCGCGCTCCGGGCCGAAGAGGCGCGGCTGCTGCTCGACCGTGCCCGCGAGACCGACGACCCGCAAGACCTCGACGTCGCGACGACCGCCCTGGTCGAACGCGCACGGGTCGACCCGCGCCATCCAGAAACACTCATGCAGCTGGGCATCGCGCTCGCGCTCGACGGCCAGCTCGACGACGCCCGCATCCAGCTGCAACGCGCCGTCGCCTTGGCGCCCGGCGAGCGGGAGCCGCGCCAGAACCTCGCCGAGGTCGAACGCCTGCTCGGACTCGATGGCTGAAGAAAATTCTGAATCGATGGAACCGAATGCGCGTGATGCACGTTTGGAGGGCATGCAGAACGCAGAACGCAGGGCCGGTCGACCGGCACGAACCACGGCCGGTCCGCGTCTGTCCATCGTCGACACCTCGGCATCGTTCGAGACGTTCTACGACTCGGCCTACCCCGATCTGGTCCGTGCGCTGAGCCTCACACTCGGCGACGCCGGTTGGGGTCGCGAGGCAGCCGATGAGGCGATGACCCGGGCCTACGACCGATGGAACGACGTGTCGACGTACACCAACCCGGCCGGTTGGACCTATCGGGTCGGCCTCAACTGGGCACGAAGCTGGCATCGAAAGCTGGCGCGCCGCCTGCCGTGGTCCGACACCGACGTGTCGCTTCCCCACGCTGCCGACCCCGAGCTCGAAGCCGCCTTGGCCGAACTCGAGCTCAAGTACCGGACCGTCGTCGTGTGTCGATACCTCCTCGACTGGTCAACCGAAGAAACCGCCGCAGCGCTCGACATCGCTCCGGGCACTGTCAAAAGCCGACTTTCCCGGGGGCTCGATCGCCTCCGATCCGCACTCGAACCCTCCACTCCCCAGGACGCCGCATCATGAGCATCGAAAACCGACTCCGAAACCACCTCCACGACCAGGGCGACGCCATCGACATCGACAGCGACGGCCTTCGGTCAGTCGCGGCCCGGTCCCGCGCTCGCCGCCAGCGCCGTCAGGGCCTCGCCTTCGCCACGATCGCCGTGACGATCGCCGCCGTCGGCGGCTGGCTCGTCGGCACACTCGGGGGCAACCCCTCCACCCTCGAGGTGGCCGGCGACGCCGACAGCTCGACCACCACCGTTGGCGAGCTGGCGACCGAGACGGTCGGCGATGACACCGGCGCCGCGCTCGGCACCATCGCTGGCGCGGCAGATCCAGCCATCGAGATCGACGAACTCGTTCGACCCGAACCGGGCACACCGCTCGCCTTCGCGCCCATCGGCTCGGCCGACGCACCCGGTGGCTACAACGTGTACCAGAACGGCTTCTCCGACGGTCTCTACTACGTCGTCTCGACCGGACCGGGTGTCACCTACGAAGACGCGATCGACCGTGGGCTCGACTTCCCACGCAACGACACGCTCTACACCTGGGCGGGCGATGCGTGGGCGATCGGTTCATTCGGTGATCGCTTCGTGTCGTCGATCACCGGTGCCAACGACCTGCTGTACACCGTCAGTACCGGTCGACCGGGTGGTGCAGCGCTCGAAGTCGGGACGTCTGGAGACGGCGGCGCGTCGTGGTCGTGGCAGGAGATCGATCTGTCGGCCCAGTTCGGCGACGATCCGTCGACGTGGCCGGCGTATCGTGCGCTGGCGGCGAACTCCGATGACGGCCGGCTCGTCGTCGTCTCCAAGTCGCCCGGCGCCGACTGGGACCAGGCGATTCGTCTCGCCCAACAGGCCGGCCTCGACATCTCGTGGGAGAACAACTCGATCCACAACGTGACCTCGCAAGGCATCACCTACGGCGACTCGTGGGAAGACCTTCGGGGCCCGTGCGCAATCGAGTACGAGGATCATGTCTTCGGGCCGATCCTCGACGGCGTCGACTACCCCGGAGACGATGCGTCCGAGGAAGCGATCGCCGCCTTCGCTGCCGCCATGGACGCCCAGGAAGCCGAGTTTGACGCTCGGGAAGCGGAGATCCTCGACGAACTGGCCGGCCGCGCCGAGTGTGGCGACTTCGTGGCATGCCGCCAGGCCGCCGGTGCACACGAGGATGCGTTCAACGACGGCTATGAGGCGCTGTTCGAGTCGTTCGGCGTCAACCAGTACTCAGACTTCTGGGGCGACCTGACCGACGAACAACTCGCGGCGGTCGAGGAGCTCGAGGCGTCGCTCTCCGACCTCGAGCCCGACTACCCCGACGGCATCGACTGCGAGCTGGAGCTGTATGGCTGGTCAGAGAACGTCGAGTTCGACACGATCACCGCCACGTGGGAGTCGCTCGGCGTGACCCCACCGCAAGCCTGGGAAGGCTCGATCGGCGCCTACCTCGTGACCGACGACGGTGTCGAAGTTCTCGACACGCCGTTCGATGCCGGATATCTCGAGTCGGTCGAGTCCGGCTCGGATGGATTCGTGGTCACGATCTCGGACCTCGGTTTCGACCTGCGGTCCACCGAGGTGATCGAGGAGCCGTTCATCCCCGAGGCAACCCGCTGGAGCGGTGGGGTCGACGGCTGGACGAGCAGCGTCGGCGAGCAGCCGTTCGGCGTGGCCGAATTCGGCAGGGCGCAGTTCTCGGTTTCGTGGGACGAGTCGAGTCCAGCAGGGGGATCGATCCTCGTGCGGAGCGACGCCGCAGGGTCGGTCGGCATGCAGCTCGAAGACCTGGCGCCCGAGATCGACACCAGCGGGCACGACCTCTTTCAGGTGAAGAGCGGCGATTTCGGTGTCGTGGCGATCGCGGTCGAGTGGTCACCAGCGGGCACCAACTCGATCGTGCTGTACAGCTCGGACGGCATGAGCTGGGGAGCCACGGAGCTCGCCGGCGTCGAGGCCGTCGATGCGATCGTCGGCGACGACGGCGTCATGGTCTTCACCACCTCACCGGGGAGCGACAGTCCCGCCGTCGTGCTGCTCGGTAGCTGAGCAAGGCGCGCTCCATTGGCGGACTGAACGATTGTTCAGTTTTCGTGTCAGACTGCAGTCATGTTTCGCATCACGATGAGCCCACGCATCCGGATGACGCCGTTCCACGACTCGACCGTGGCAGCGGGCATGACCGACATCACCGTCTACAACAAGATGGTCTTGCCCACGTCGTATGGCGATCTCAAGGCCGAATACGACCGGCTCATCGAGGGCGTCGCCATGTGGGACGTCTCGGTCGAACGGCAGGTGCAGCTCGAAGGACCCGACGCACACGAGCTCGCCCAAGCGCTCACGGCTCGAGACCTGACGAACCTCAAGGAAGGCCAGGGCAAGTACGTGGCGATGTGCGACCACGACGGGCGGCTGCTCAACGACCCGGTCCTGATGAAGCTGTCGGGCAACCGCTACTGGTTCAGCCTTGCCGACAACGACATGCTGCTGTGGTGCAAGGCGATCGCTGCCGAACGCGGACTCGAGGTCGCCGTCACCGAACCCGACGTGTCGCCGCTCGCCGTCCAAGGCCCGAAAGCCGAGGACCTCATCGCCGAGCTGTTCGGCGAGCACATTCGCGATCTCAAGTACTTCTGGTTCACCGAGACCGACCTCGACGGTATTCCGCTCGTGCTGTGCCGGTCGGGTTGGTCGAAGCAGGGTGGCTTTGAGCTGTTTCTTCAGGACGGAAGCCGCGGCGACGAGCTGTGGGCCAAGATCGCCGACGCTGGCGCCAAGTACGACATCGGACCGGGCGCGCCGAACCACGTCGAACGGGTCGAGAGCGGCTTGCTCAGCTGGGGTGGCGACAACACCCCCGACTCCAACCCGCTCGAGTGCGGAATGCAGCGCTTCGTCAACGTCGACTGCGAACCCGACTACATCGGCAAAGCCGCTTTGCAGCAGGTGATGGCCAGCGGCGGACCGGAACGACTCTTCGTCGGGCTCAACATCGACTCTGATGTCGCCAACGCCTGGCCGCTCCCCGGGCGCACGCCGATCACCCTCGACGGCCAACAGGTCGGCACCCTGGCAGCCGTCGTGTACAGCCACCGCCTCGAGCGGACCATCGGCCTCGGTCAGGTGAAACGAACCGTGGTCGAAGCCGACGCCACCGTCGAGGTGCAGGGCCCCAACGGCACGCAGACAGCCACGATCCAGCAGCTGCCGTTCATCTGAACCCGGGCGACCAAACCCCCAAGTACGGTCGGGGAATGGCGATGAGCAAACGGTTCGACACCATCCACGGCCTCGATCTCGCTGCCGTCGAACGAGGCTCCGGCGGCCCGATCGTCTTCCTCCACGGCAACCCGACCTCGTCCTACGTGTGGCGGAACGTCATCCCACACGTCGAAGAGCTCGGCCGGTGCATCGCCCCCGATCTGATCGGCTTCGGCGACTCGGCGAAGCTGCCAGACTCCGGGCCGGGCTCGTACCGCTTCATCGAGACCCGTTCGTACCTCGATGCCCACCTGGAGGCCCTGGGGGTCACCGACAACGTCATCTTGGTGCTGCACGACTGGGGTTCGGGGCTCGGCTTCGACTGGGCGTACCGCCACGCTGACCGCATCTCGGGCATCGCCTACTTCGAAGCGATCGTCGCACCGCGGTCGTGGTCACAGCTCAGCGAGGACGGACTCCACTTCTTCGAACGACTCCGCACCGAAGCAGGTGAGGAGATAGCGCTCGTCGACAACGTCTTCATCGAGATGGGCCTGCCCGGTGGGGTGATCCGCACCCTGACCGACGACGAGCACGCCGAGTACCGTCGGCCGTTTCTGCAGGCGGGCGAGGATCGACGCCCGACATTGACGTGGCCCAGGGAGATCCCCTTCGACGGCGAACCCGCCGACGTCCACGACATCGTTAGGGCCTACTCACAGTGGCTGGCCGAAGCGACCTTCCCCAAGCTGCTGATCGACATCTCCGATGGCGACACACTCAGCGGCGACCTGCTCGCCTTCGCCCGGACGTTCCCCAACCAAACCGAGGCGAAGGCCATCGGCCGTCACTTCGCCCAAGAGGACAGCCCCGACGAGATCGGCGCAGCCATCGCCGACTGGATCCGTACCGTCGTACGACCGGCCTGACCAACGAGAAGCGCTCGCCTACTCCTCTTCGCCGATGCCCACCGGGTCATCGTCCGGTGCGGCGATCCAGCGGAGGATCTCGTAGAGCGCTCCG
Organism: Acidimicrobiales bacterium; assembly: GCA_020629635.1. Lineage (GTDB taxonomy): Bacteria > Actinomycetota > Acidimicrobiia > Acidimicrobiales > SHLQ01 > SHLQ01. Next base: position 217,434 of record JAHDCX010000007.1, read on the forward strand.
ATTGCGGGCTCGTCGGGTTCGGCACGATCCGCGAGCGGCAGGTCGAACACGAGCACCTCTCGATCGCTGAGTTCGGCGTTGCGCGCCGCGCCGAGATCGAGGACGAGGTCGCGCATCCGTCGGTTCTCGGCAAGTGTCTCGAAGCGGAGGTACTCGACGCCGGTGTCGATCGCCGTCGTAATCAAGAGATCGAGGAGCAGCCGCCCATAGCCACGGCCCTGCGCATCGTCGATGACTGCGACGGCACCCTCGGCCACCTTGGGGTCGTCGTCGACGACAACCAGTCGCGCCACAGCGATGCCGCGACCCTCGTCGGTGCCGGCATCGCTCGGCGCGTCGGGGTCGCCGACGACCCATGCTCGATGCCGGTCGTGGTCGATGTCGGTGAGTGCGTCGACCAGCGCCTCACCCAACCGCTCCCGCACCGTGAAGAACCGCAGATATCGAGTGCGAGCCGACATCTGTGCGAAGGCGGCCTCGAGGGCCGGACCATCGCTTCGACGGATCGGGCGGATGACGAAGCGCGTGCCGTCGTCGAGCTCACCCTTCACGCCCTCCGCGGTGAGCGGCAGCTCCCAGTCGATGCGCATCTCAGCCGATGACGGCGTTGGCGACCTCACCGAGGAGCGCGATCCGCTCCGGCTTGTGGCCGTTGACGACGAGATTGATGGTGATCCCGTCGAGGCCGTAGTCCATCCATTCCTTGAGCGTCTCGCCGAAGCTGTCGGCGTCGCCCATGAGGCCGACCGACTTGAGCAGCTCGAACGCCTCCGGCGGCCATCCCTTGGTCTCGGCCATCTCGGCGAAGTCCGCTTCGAGCTCTTCCATCGTGGGGGCGATGCCGCCCATCACGAGCTTGGTGACCTTGATCTCGCTGCGATCGCGCCCGAGGCGCTCGCAGTGGCCGGCCAGAGCCTCCAGCTTGCGGGGCGTCTCCTCGATGGGGCCGGTCAGATTCGACTCGTCCGCGTACTGGGCGACCATGCGCAAGGTCTTCTTCTCGCCCGAGCCGCCGATCATGATCGGAATCTTCGTCAGTGGCGCCGGGACGTTGTGGGCATTCGACGCCCGGTAGTACTTGCCGTCCAACGTCGCCGGCTCACCGTTGAGCATCGGAATGATGATCTGGAGCGCCTCTTCGAGCTTCTCGAAACGCTCGGTGAACGTGTTGAACTCGAAGCCGAGCTCGTCGTGCTCGAGTTCGAACCAGCCCGATCCGATGCCGAGCGTGGCCCGCCCGCCAGAGATGACGTCGAGTGCCGTGATCGTCTTCGCCAGCAGTGTCGGGTTGCGGTAGGTGTTGCCCGTGACGAGCGCCGAGAGACCGATGGTCGACGTGTGCTGGGCCAGCGCACCGAGCAGCGTGTAGCACTCGAGCATCGGCTCGTACGGCTCGCCGAGACCGGGGAGTTGGTAGAAGTGGTCCATGACGAAGAGGCGATCGAAACCGGCCTCCTCGGCGGCCTTTGCCTGGGTCACGATTGCTCCGAAGAGATCCTCGGGAGCGACGCCGGGATAGGTGAAGTTGGGGATCTGGTAACCGAGCTTCGTCATGACGACGACACTATGTCGTCGCCGGCTCCGGTGCCGCGCCTTCGCCAATGTCCCACCCATGGGTGACGCGGATCCGTGCGGCGAGGCCGAACAGAACCCCGACCCCGGCCGTCGCGAGGAACACCCCCGCATCGAGCGCGCCGTACCCGAGCGGGCCGACGAAGGCGGCGACTCCCGCAGCGGTCAACCCAGCCGCCTCGAGAAGGGCGCTGCCGACCGCAGCCCGCTCCGCACCCGTGACCTCGAGGGTCAGGATCTGGGCGGAGATCGTGGCGAACGACTCACCGAGGCCGTGGAGTGCACCGACCAAACCCGCGAGGATCAGCGACGTCACGATTCCGTATCCCGCCATGACCGGTATCAGCAGTGCCAGCGCCGGGAGGATGATCGCGGCGCCGCCTCGTGCTTCGGCCATCCCGCCAGCGATTCGCGGAAAGACGAGCATCGGGGCTCCCGTAGCCACGATGACCCAGGCCACCTGCGACGTCGAGGCTCCAAGATCGGTGAGCCAGCGATCGAGCACCGCGTCGTACACACCGATGTAGCCCCACACGATCGCCTGCACGATCATCGCGGCCTGGACCTTCGGCCGCCGGACGAGTGTTGCGAGGTCGCTCCAGTCGACGGGGGCGACGGCGATCGGCGTGTGGCGAATCGTTCGAAGCGCCGGCAGTCCGACCAGAAGGAAGCCGATCCCGACGATGAGGAATGGCGCCTCGAATCCCAACGGCTCGAAGGCGGCGCCAATCAGCGGCCCCATGATGAAGCCGGCCACCCCGACCGACAGCAACTGCCCGAGTGCCGTGCCCGAACCCTGTGTGTCGAGACCGATCAGGGCCTTGCGAGCGACGAGGCCGAACATCGCAAAGCCAATGCCGGTGAGCCCGCGGGTGAAGGCGAGCAGTGGCAGCCCCTCGGCGAAGGCAAACCCGACCGGACCGATGCCGCCGGCGAGGACCGCGACCAAGCCGAGCGTGGCGATACCACCGCGATCGCCGAGCGGGCTGAGCACGAGGTGCGCAACGAGCGCAGTCGCGAAGCCGACCCCTGCGATGATCCCCATGTCGAGGTCCGAGAGCCCCTGGGCGCGCTGGATGTCTTCGAAGAAAACAAACACGACGCCGAGCCCCGACGTCGACAAGAACTGCGCCGCATAGATCGGCAACGTACGCACCCGGCCACGCTACGCCCCATTGCCTAGGGGTCAGACACCAACGTGACCATCGGTCACGTTGGTGTCTGACCCCGAAGTGACTCGGAGAGGTTGACGAGACCGGCGCGGACTCGTTCGGCGGTGTCGTCGTCGCCGAGGACGGAGACGTCTCCGCGGATGGCGAAGCGGGCCACCATGGCGACGAGCTGTTCGATCTGGCGCCCTTGCAGCGCCAGGTCGGTGGAGGTGGAGCCGCGCTCGACGATTCGTTGTTCGAGCCACGGTTGTTCGGCGCGGAGAACATCGGTGGCCACGCCCAGGCGGACGACGATCTCGTAGGGCTGCGGGGCACGGCCGAGGTTGTTTGCGACATAGGAGGCTGGGTCGCCGCCGGGGACGGTTCGCAATTCGAATCGAACGCCAGCGCGGCGCGGGTTGACCAGCCGGTCGAGGCGGAACGTGCGCCAGTCGTCTCGGCGGACGTCCCAGGCCACGAGGTACCAGCGTTCGTCCACAGCGACGAGATGGTGGGGTTCGACGAGCCGTCGGGTCGAGGCTCCCTCCCGGTCGACGTAGTCGAAGCGCAGCTGCTCCTGGTCGCGGCAGGTCTCGGTGAGGATGGTGATCGACGCGATGTCGACCGACGCCCGCTCGCCGCCCCATCGATACGTCGTGATGTTGGACGTGATCGCGGCGGTCCGTCGGCGGACCCGCTCTGGCAGGAGGGCTTCGATCTTGGCGCGTGCTCGCAGGGCGGTCTCTTCGATCCCGTCGAGCGGTGCCGTCGTGGCGGACCAAAGGCCGACGGCGATTGCGACCGCTTCGTCATCGTCGAACATCAGCGGGGGCAAGTGGCTGCCGGCGGCCAGCCGGTAGCCACCCTCACGCCCTGGAAGCGCGTCGACGTCGTAGCCCAGGACCCGGAGTCGCTCGATGTCTCGACGGACCGTGCGCGTGGTGACCCCGAGCTCGGTGGCCAGCTGCGTGCTGCTCCATCGGCGATGAGTCTGAAGCAACGACAGCAACGCGAGCACCCGACCGGTTGGGTCGGCGGCATCGGCCGGCTCGAGTTGCGACATCTCTTCACCCTATGGCGCAATGCGGACAGATCTTGTCCGTATTGCTGTCTAGGGTTCGGTCCATGAACTCCACGACTGCCATCGAGGCGCACGGCCTCGCCAAAAGATTCGGGGAGGTCGAGGCCCTCTCGGGACTCGACCTGACCGTTCCTACCGGAGGCGTACTCGGGCTCCTCGGCCCGAACGGCGCCGGCAAGACCACCGCTGTCTCCATCCTCACGACGCTGCTCGAGCCCGACGAGGGCGAGGCGACCATCGCCGGCGCCGACCTACGGACCGAGCCCGCACTCGTTCGCCAACGCATCGGTCTCTCGGGCCAATACGCGGCCGTCGATGAGATCCTGACCGCCACCGAGAACCTCGTGATGGTCGGACGCCTCTACGGGCTCGACAAGAAGACGGCGCGACGTCGAGCCGACGAACTGCTGCAGCGGTTCCGCCTCGACGATGCTGCCGACCGGCCGCTCAAGGGATTCTCCGGCGGCATGCGTCGACGCCTCGACCTCGCGGCCGCCCTCGTCGCATCGCCGCCAGTGCTATTCCTCGACGAGCCGACCACCGGCCTGGACCCGCGCAGCCGTACCGAGCTCTGGGACGTCATCCGAGAACTCGTGGCGGACGGCTCGACCCTGCTGCTCACCACGCAGTACCTCGAAGAGGCCGATCAGCTGGCCGACGAGATCGTCGTCATCGACAAGGGCCGGGCCATCGCCCAAGGTACGTCCGACGAGCTGAAGACCCAGGTCGGCGGCGAACGCCTCGAACTGACCACCGCGACGACGGAGGGGTTGGATCGGGCGGTCGACGTCGTGCTCCCCCACACGGTCACTGGCAATCGAGACGACATCGAACTCAAGCCGGCGTCTCGCACGTTGCTCGCACCCGTCACCGGAGGCATCACCGCCTTGTCTGCCGTCGTCGACGATCTCGGCCAGGCCGAACTCACCATCACCGACATCGGACTTCGCCGACCGACCCTCGACGACGTCTTCATGACCCTGACCGGACACGACACCTCGGCCGCAGACACCGACCCCGCCGAAGAACCCACCGCGACCCCGGAGCCAACCCGATGACCACGTCCAACCCCATCACCATCCCGGAGCGATCCGGACTCGGCGCCACCCTGTCGGACATCGCCGTGATCGCGCAGCGCAACGTCATCAAGATCGTGCGCGTCCCCGACGTGCTCGTCTTCGTCCTCCTCTCGCCGATCATGTTCGTCCTGCTCTTTGCCTACGTATTCGGCGGGTCGATCGAGATCGAAGGCGGCAGCTACCGCGAGTTCCTGATCGCCGGCACGTTCGCCCAGACCGTCGCGTTCGGTGCCACGTTCACCGGTGCGGGCATCGCCGAAGACATGCAGAAGGGCATCATCAACCGGTTCCGGTCTCTCCCGATGTCTCGGATTGCCGTGCTCGCGGGCCGGACCCTCAGCGACGTGATCTACAACGCGCTCTCGCTCATCATCATGTCGCTCACCGGCCTGCTCGTCGGTTGGCGGATCCGCGGCTCGATCCTCGAAGCCCTCGCCGGATTCCTGCTGCTGTTGGTGTTCGCCTACGCACTGTCGTGGATCATGGCCTACGTCGCCCTCAACGTGCCGAGCCCCGAAGTGATCGCAAACGCCTCGTTCATGGTGATCTTCCCGCTCACCTTCATCGCCAACACGTTCGTGCCGTCCGACAACCTGCCCGGCCCGCTCAAGGTGTTCGCCGAATGGAACCCGGTGTCCGCAGTGACCCAAGCGTCGAGAGAGTTCTTCGGCAACATCCCGGCCGGCACACCCGAGCCGACCGCGTGGTCGCTGCAGAACCCGGCGATCTACACGCTGCTCTGGTCGGCGCTGATCGTGGCGATCTTCGCCCCGCTCGCCGTACGCCGCTACGGCGCCGCCGCCAAGAACTGAGTCATCCAGGGGTCTGCGGGCGCCTCACGAAATCCTCACGAATGGCTCCGTATGACGTGAGCCATGCCTGACAACTCGCCGTCCAACGCGGCGCACCTGTTGCGTCGTGCCGCTTGGGGCGGTCGCCCCGAAGAGATCGAAGCTGCCGTCGACGCCGGGATCGACGCAACCGTCGACGCCCTCCTTGACGCGAGCGACGCGCCAACCGTCGGCGAACCAATGCGTGACCCGGAGGTGCACAGCTATTCGATCGACGAGTTGATGAGCTGGTTTGTCCGGCTGTGCGCAACGTCGCCGACCCCCGCGATCGAACGGCTGACCTGGTTCTGGTCCGGCCACTTCGCCACGAGCGTCGAGAAGGTCGAATGGGCCGACCTGATGCACCGCCAGTACGTGACGTGCCGGCGCCTCGGTCTCGGCAGATTCGACGAGCTGCTCAAGGCGATCACCCGCGATCCGGCGATGATCATCTTCCTCGACCTCGATCAATCGATCGCCGGCCGCCCCAACGAGAACTTCGCCCGAGAACTCCTCGAGCTGTTCACGATGGGGGCGAGCAATGGCTACACCCAAGACGACGTGGTCGCCGCCGCGAGGGCGTTGACAGGCCACGGTGTCGAGTTCGTCTACGAACGTCCTGCTGCGCTTCGACTCAACCCCGGTACGCACGACCATGGCCGCAAGACGTTCCTCGGGCGGTCCGGGAACTTCGACGGCGACGACATCATCGACATCGTCACGGAGCGACGCGAATGCCACGAGTTCATCGCTCGGCGATTCTGGCTCCGCTACGCCGGAACGACTGCGAGTCCGGCGATCGTCGCTCGCCTGGCGGACGCGTTCGGCGACCGACTGCGCATCGACGACCTGCTGCGGACCATGTGGACGCTGGATGCGTTCTACGAGAACGACGTGACCTCGGGACTCGTCAGCCAACCGTTCGAGGTGCTCATCCGAACGGTCCGAGGGTTCGACCTTCCGCTTTGGGACTCCGAGTCGATCCACGCCGGCGCCGCCGAAGACGACGAAGACGGCCCCTTCGCCCTCGAACCGTGGTTCGTTGCAGACAACGCCTTCGCCATGGGTCAGCCTCTCGGCGTTCCCCCGAACGTCGCAGGCTGGCCACACAACGAGCCGTGGCTCGACAGCAATCGTGCCGCGTCCCGGCTCGTCGCTGGGGTGGCGCTCGGCCACCTGATCGCCGACCTCGATCTCGAGGTCTCGGAGACGCTCCGCCAACGAGCACACGACCCGGACGCACTCGCCAGCTCGTTGTTCGAACGATTCGGCGTGGTCGACGTCTCGTCGCAGACCGTCGACGCCATCACCGCTGCCACCCGAGGCCTCGCTCCCATCGAATCCGTCGCTTCGGCATTCGCCGTTGCCTTCACGTCACCGGAGGTGACGCTCGCATGACCGTCCCACCCTCACCCCGACCACCCACACCCTTTGGGCGATCACGGCCCACGTCACGCCGCCACTTCTTGCGGATGGGAGGAGCCGGTGTGCTCGCCGGCGCAGCGACCGTCGCCGGCGGCGGCGCTCTCGAACGACTCCTTCGAGCGGGCGTCAGTCCGGCCGAAGCGGTCTATGTGCCGGGAGTCGATGTGTCCGACACCGGACGGATCCTGGTGATGATCCAACTCGACGGTGGCCTCGACTTCCTCAACACGATCGTGCCCACCGGCTCCCGCTACCGCGATCTCCGGCGAGGTGGCGGAGCGCTGAACGACGACGAACTCCTCCGTCTCGACTCCCACTACGACATCAACGCCAACCTGCCGGGCCTGGCCGCGAGCTGGACGGCGGGCGAACTCGCCGTGGTGCACGGCGTTGGCTTGCCGCAGAGCAGCCTCAGCCACTTCGTCGACCACGACGCCTGGGCTCGCGGGCGCCTCGAGGTCGCTGACGGATCCGGGTGGCTTGGTCGCACCCTCGACGCGCTGGCGGTCGACGCCGACCCGATGATCGGAATCAGCGTCGGCGGACTCACGCCGGCCATGTCCGGGCCACGCTTCAATTCGGTGGCGCTGCCCGACGACGGACAGCTGCCATGGTCGGCAGCCTTCGTCGAGGGCAACCCCGGCATTGTCGCGGCGTTTCAACAGATGCTCACCGACGCAGGGCAGACCGGTGCCACGCAGACGCTCGCCGACCGAGTGCGCACGAGCCAGCACCTCGTCCGCGACGTCGCTGCCGCCGTGTCGGGCGCGACCGACCTCGACGCGCTCGCCGAAGCCGCGGAGATCTTCGGCGAAGACGACGACGCATTCGAGGGCGCCGGACCGCTCGCCAACCAACTTCGCCTCGTGGCCGACCTCATCAACGGAGGTCTCCCAACCCGGGCGTACCACACACGATTCGGCGATTTCGACACACACGCTGGCCAACAGGGCCGTCTGCCGATTCTGCTCGGAGAGGTCGACCAAGCCATCTCAACATTTCGCAACGCATTGGGCGCCAACGCGGACCGGGTCGTGATCGCCACGTGGACCGAATTCGGCCGTCGGCCAGACTGGAACGGCGACGGCACCGACCACGGCACGGCCGGCACCCAGTTCGTGCTCGGCGCAGGGGTGAGCGGCGGCCACTACGGCGAGCATGTCTCGCTCGACCGATTCGACCGAGACGACAACTTCCGGGTCACAACCGACTTCTCGACCTACCTCAGCGGTCTCGCCCAGAGCGTGCTCGGCGTCGATGCATCCGTGGCCATCCCCGGCCAGCGCACCCCCATGGAGTTCACGTGAGCAACCCCCACGAACCAGAGACATCAGCGCCACAGTGGCGAGCGTCAGCCGGGATCTTCGTCCTCGCCCTTGCGGTGACCGCGGCGCTCGGCCTCGGCGTCACGCGTTGGGGATCTGCCGAAGCCTCGCCCCGACTTCCCGACCCTGCAGAGTCGATGGCTGTGCCAACCACCGTGGCCGAGACTTCGGTGGACGAGGACGAGGCTGCAGCGGAGGATGGCGATCTGGATCCACCGGAGGTCGATGCCCCCGGACCAGTCGACCAATGCGAGGCACTCGAGCAGGAGCTCTGGGACCGCGAAGAAGACGACCGCATCGACTGGGACGAGTTCGAGCTGCCCGAGCTCACCGAAGAAGAGCTCGAACGGGTCGAGGTGGATCCGATTCCGTTCGATGGCACGGTGCTCGACGCCGACTCGGAGCCACAACCCGTCGCCGGGTTCGACGACACGCTCGATGTGGATGCGCTCGACAACGCGCTGCTCGTGGCAGCGATGGACGCGTGCTGGGAGTCGGAGATTCTCATCGACGTCGACGCACCCGCCGAAGAAGAGGAAGACGACGCGGCGTTTGACGACGAGGTGCTCGACAAAGCCGATGAGGACGAGGAGTAGGGTCCGGAACGATGCGCATCCTGGTGATCGAAGACGATCCCGACATCCGCACGTCGGTGGAGCGGGCGCTGCGTGGCGACGGATTCGCCGTCGACACGGTCGACGATCTGGTCGATGCCGAGGTCAACCTGTCGGTGAATGGGTACGACACGGTCGTGGCCGACCGAATGGTCCCATCGGGCGATACGACCACCTTGGTCTCGGCCATTCGACGGGAGGGCCGGTCGGTCCCGGTGCTGTTCTTGACGGCACGTGACTCTGTCGAAGACCGCGTCGAGGGCTTCGAGGTCGGCGGCGACGACTATCTGGTGAAGCCGTTCGCCATGGACGAGCTGATCGTCCGAGTCCGCGCCCTCTGTCGACGAGCGCAACACACCTCCGCCCCATCCACGCTCGTCGTCGGCGACCTCGAGTTCGACCGTGGCCGCGCCGAAGTTCGCCGCAACGGCGTGCTGCTTCCACTCACCGGCAAGGAACGCTGCATCCTCACGCAGCTCGCCGATACACCCGGCGTTGCCGTGTCTCGAACGGCGTTGATCGAGCATTGCTGGGACGAGCATCACGACCCGATGTCGAACGTCGTCGATGCGCATGTGGCCACGTTGCGACGCAAGCTCGGCTCGCCCAATCCCATTCGCACGGTGCGAGGAGTCGGGTTCGTGCTCGAATCCGAGCTCGAATGACGACACCGAGGCCGGCGACCAACCGAGAACTGCGCCGGCTCCGCTGGCGGATCACCTTCTTGATCACGTTGCTCGCGACCGTGGCGGTGGTCGTGTTCGCCGTCGTCGCGATCCGGCTCGACCGAAACCTGCGCGACGAACAACTTGACGCCGAGTTGCTTCGGCTGACCACCCGTACGGCTGGGCTCGTGACCTTCACCGATGGCGACCTCGACCTCACCGACGCACAACCGCTCGACCCGGACGTCATCATCGGGGTGCGCAAGCCGTTCGACGTGTTCGCGATTGTCGAGGACCAGGACCTCTGGGACGAGATCCCCGAAATCTCCGACGAGGAAGAAGCTGAGCGCATCATCGAGGTGGTCGACGGTCTCGACATCGTCGACATGCGCGGCATCCTCGAATTCGATCTCGGATACGAGGACGCCGATGGCTTCGACCGCGAGGAGATGCGCGAGATCCTGCTCGACGAGGTGCCGGAGGATCTGACCAACGAGGCCTACCGAGCGTTTCTGCTCGATGTCGCTCGCGACGAGGGCTTCGACCTGGCGATGGCGACCGACATCATCAGTGACGAACCGTTCGGCCTGGACTCGCCGACCGCGGCGTTCGGCGTTCGACTCGTCGCCGACGAGGACGAGACGGACCTGTTCGAACTCGACGACACCGGGCTGCTGGTCCGGGGCGTACCGTTGCGTTCGGGCGCCGAGATCCGCGGCGCGATTCTGGCGGTCGGGGACCCATCATTCGGTGATGCAGACCACGCCGACTTCCGACAGTCACTTCTCCTGACCGGAGCGCTACTCGTGCTCGGCTCGGCGATCGCCGCATGGCTGGTCGCGGGGAGAACGATTCAGCCCGCCGCCCGAGCGCTCGCCCAGCAGGAGCGGTTTCTGTCCGACGCCGCACACGAGCTGCGGACCCCGATCGCCGCCATCCGAGCAACCGCCGAAACGGGGGCCGACGCACCCGGGGAAGCGCTCGATCGCGTCGCCGTGCTCGCGGGTGGTGCAGCGCAGCTGACCGATGACTTGTTGACCCTTGCCCGCATGGACGCGGACCGCCTGACGCTGGAGAAACAGCCAACCCGTCTCGACCTGCTGGTCGAAGCGCTGATCGACGACGACCCAGCCTTTGTGGTCGACGCAAGCGAGTCGATCGTCGACTGCGATCCGCGGCTCGTCCAACGCGCCGTCGACAATCTGCTCCGCAACGCACGGCGACATGGCCAGGCGACAGCGAACACGCCAGCCACCGTCATCGTCCTCGACGGGATGGTTCGTGTGACGGATCGGGGGCCGGGCATCGACCCGAACGTCGCCAACGAGCTCTTCGAGCGATTCCGCTCGAGCAGTCGCTCATCCGGTCACGGGTTGGGCCTCCCCCTCGCCCGATGGATCGCCCAAGCCCACGACGGTGACCTCGTTGTCGTGCCGACTGACAACGGCGCCTCCTTCGAGCTACGGCTGACTTCCGGTCACGTTGGTGTCTGACCCCGAAGTGACCGGGGAGGTCAGTCGAAGGTGTGCGTTGGGGCGCCGAATTGGGTGGCGTCGATCAGGAGGCCGAGGCCGGGTCCGCCGGCGGGGATCGTGACGCGGCCGTCGACGATGCGGGGGCCGTTGAGCTCGTCGTAGTGGGTTTGGTGGTACGGATGGGCGAGCCAGGTTCCGCGGTGGAGGCGAGGGTCGACGGTGGCGCCGAGGTGGGCGCAGGCGGCGGCCATGATGTCGCCGCCCCAGGCGTCGTCGGTACTCATCGGGACCCGGGCCGAGGCGCACAGCTCGCGGAGCCCCATGACCGGGGACAGACCTCCGACTCGAGACAACTTGATCCCGAACGCCGATGCGGTGCCATCGGCGATGAGTCCGGCGGACACTGCGAGATCGGTCGAGCTCTCATCGATGATCAGCGGGTGACGAAGCCGGTCACGGATCGATCGAAGGTCTGCCGCCGAGTCACACGGCTGCTCGATCGACATCCGGACGTTGGCACAACCGTTCGAGAACTGGATCGCCTCGGCCGTCGTCCACCCTCGGTTGACGTCGACGGCGAGTTCGGTCGTGGGCTCGAGCACGTCTGCGACTGCGTGAGCAGCGGCGACATCGTCGGCGATCGGCCGGCCTCCCGCTTTGAGCTGCAGTCGGTTGTGGCCTTCGGACTGCAAACGCACCGCGTCGGCGGCTGCCTCATCGGGCGAACCGATCCCGATCACGTGATACGTACCCACGGTCTCGGCGTCGTGGGCGCCTCCGACGAGCTCGTGCATCGGTACCCCGAGGCGATGCCCGGCGAGGTCCCACAGTGCGATCTCGATCGCGGCCTTCGCGCCTGGTTGTCCGAGCATCGCGGCATCGAGCAGGCGGCGACACGAGCCGATGCTCGAGGCGTCGGCTCCGAGCAAAGCGGGCGCCAGTGCGGCGACACCTGCCTGCACTCCGGCGTTGTGCTCCGGCTGGTACACCGCACTCGCCAGGCACACCTCGCCCCAGCCGACGCGCCCGGCCTCATCGGTGATCTCGACGATGGTCGCCTCGGGGTCGGCGACCGCCGAACTCGACATCGTGTAGCGGTTGGCGGCCGAGAGCCGTTGGGCGAAGACCCGGATGCGGGCGATGCGCGAGCTCACGTCAGTCGATCGGTGGGGGGATCAAGACGAGCTTGCCGGTGAAGGTCTTGTTGAGAAACGCTTGTTGGGCCTCGACGATCTGGTCGAGCGGCCAGGTTGCCGATACAACCGGACGAACCTCGCCACGTTCGATGTAGCCGACCAGATTCTCGAAGACCTCCGGAGGTTGATACGTGCCCCCGAGCAGGGCAAGGTCCTTCAGGTAGAGGGTACGCACGTCGAGATCGACGATCGGGCCGCCGATCGCACCCGACGTGACGTAGCGGCCGCCCGGCTTGAGAACGTCGAGCAAGGCCGGAAAGTTGGGTCCGGCCACGAGGTCCACCACAACGTCGACCGAGTCCGCACCGAGCTCGGCGACGACATCGTCGTTTCGATCGAGCATTTGGTCTGCGCCGAGTGGTTCGACATCGGCCCACTTCGCCTTGCTGGCGACGGCAATCACCTCGGCACCACGACGCTTGACCAACTGCACCGCTGCGGATCCCACACCGCCGGACGCACCGGTGATGAGCACTCGCTCGCCGGCGCCGACCGACGACCGGTGGAGCATGTTCTCCGCCGTCGACCAGGCGCACGGGAACGAGGCGAGCTCGGCGTCGGTGAGGTCACAGTCGATGGCGAATGCGTGCACGGCGCCGATCACCGCGAATTGGGCGAAGCCACCGTCGGATTCGGATCCGACACAGAAGCTGGCGACCGGGGAGTCGCTGGTCGGGTTCTCGAGCATGGTGCGCACGAGGACCCGTTCGCCCACACGACGCTCGTCGATCCCCTCCCCGACCGCGACGATCCGGCCGGCGATGTCGGCGCCCTGGATTCGCGGGAACTGCAGTGGCGTGCCGCCCCAGCTGCCGTCGTCGTCGACATCGTCGTCCACACCCTCCGTTGCGTCGGCGTTGGTACCTTCGGTGACCTTCTTCGAGTACCAGCCAATGCGTGTGTTGATGTCGGTGTTGTTGACTCCGGCGGCCGTGACGTTGATCAGCACCTCGCCCGGACCCGGCGACGGCACGGGCACATCGGTCCGGTAGTCGAGCATCTCGAAGCCGCCGTGACCGGTCAGCAAAACGGCGTGCATGGTGGACGGGATGTCGGGCATTGGCGGGCCTCCCGGGCGTCGCAGTGACGAGAACGTACACCCCGCACTACCCGCGATCCATCGCCAGAAACGAGGTTGCTAACAGAGTCTCGGTTCAGTAAAATCGAACATATGTTCGAGGCCGGGAACAGTGCGATGAGTGGAACGCTCGCCACCGCCGTCACCA
>JAHDCX010000032.1 GCA_020629635.1 Acidimicrobiales bacterium
AGTACCGTGAGGGAAAGGTGAAAAGTACCCCGGGAGGGGAGTGAAATAGTACCTGAAACCGTTGGTTTACAAGCAGTCAGAGCCTTTCGGGGCGATGGCGTGCCTTTTGAAGAATGAGCCAACGAGTTACGGTATGTGGCGAGGTTAACCCGTGAGGGGAAGCCGGAGCGAAAGCGAGTCTGAACAGGGCGTTCAGTCGCATGCTGTAGACCCGAAGCCGAGTGATCTATCCATGGCCAGTGTGAAGCGGGGGTAAGACCCCGTGGAGGCGCGAACCCACCTAGGTTGAAAACTGGGGGGATGAGCTGTGGATAGGGGTGAAAGGCCAATCAAACTCGGTGATAGCTGGTTCTCCGCGAAATGCATTTAGGTGCAGCGTTGCGTGTTCAGCCATGGAGGTAGAGCACTGGATGGGCTAGGGGCCCCACAAGGTTACCGACCCCAACCAAACTCCGAATGCCATGGTTCCAAAGCGCAGCAGTGAGTCCTCGGGGGATGAGCTTCGATGGACGAGAGGGAAACAGCCCAGACCACCAACTAAGGCCCCTAATTCTGTACTAAGTGGTAAACGATGTGGGATTGCACAGACAGCCAGGAGGTTGGCTTAGAAGCAGCCACCCTTGAAAGAGTGCGTAATAGCTCACTGGTCGAGTGATCCTGCGCGGATAATGTAACGGGGCTCAAGTACAGAGCCGAAGTTGTGGACTCCATTTATGGAGTGGTAGCGGAGCGTCGATCACGCGCTGAAGCGGGCGGGGAACTGTCCGTGGAGTGTGGTCGAGTGAGAATGTTGGCATGAGTAGCGAAAGAGGGGTGAGAAACCCCTCCGCCGGATGTCCAAGGGTTCCTGGGCAAGGCTAATCCTCCCAGGGTAAGTCGGGAGCTAAGGCGAGGCCGAGAGGCGTAGTCGATGCACAGCAGGTTGATATTCCTGCACCACCGTGCGACCGTCCCAGCCAAAGCAGGGTTGCTAAGGGGATGCCGGATTCCGCTATAGGAAACCGGACGAACCGACCCACCTTGTGGCGGCTAGCAATGCGGGGACGCAGGAGGATAGGTGATCCGGGGCGATGGTAGTCCCCGGGATTTGGCGTAGGCCGGGGCGTAGGTAAATCCGCTCCCCATACGGCTGAGGCCCGATCCGAGACGTAAGTCGGAAGTCATTGATTCCATGCTGCCAAGAAAAGCCGCTAGCGAGGTCAAACGGTGCCCGTACCCCAAACCAACTCAGGTGGACAGGTAGAGAATACTAAGGCGATTGGGCGAACTATGGTTAAGGAACTCGGCAAATTGCATCCGTAACTTCGGGAGAAGGATGACTCCTTAATCGTGATGAGATTTACTCTCTGAGCGTGTCGGAGTGGCACAAACCAGAGGGGAGCGACTGTTTACTAAAAACACAGCACGGTGCTAAGTCGTAAGACGACGTATACCGTGTGACGCCTGCCCGGTGCCGGAAGGTTACGGGGAACGGTTAGCCCTTTGGGCGAAGCTGTGAACCTAAGCCCCGGTAAACGGCGGCCGTAACTATAACGGTCCTAAGGTAGCGAAATTCCTTGTCGGGTAAGTTCCGACCTGCACGAATGGCGTAACGACTTCCCTACTGTCTCAACCATAGGCCCAGCGAAATTGAAGTACGAGTAAAGATGCTCGTTAGCTGCAGAAGGACGGAAAGACCCCGTGGACCTTTACTACAGCTTGATATTGGCGTTTATCCTGCGTTGTGTAGGATAGGTGGGAGACTAGGAAGCATTACCGCCAGGTAGTGTGGAGTCATCCTTGAAATACCACCCTTCGTATGACGAACGTCTAACCTTGGTCCGTGATCCGGATCGGGAACAGTGTCAGGTGGGTAGTTTGACTGGGGCGGTCGCCTCCCAAAAGGTAACGGAGGCGCTCAAAGGTTCCCTCAGCCTGGTCGGCCATCAGGCGTCGAGTGCAATCGCACAAGGGAGCTTGACTGCGAGACCTACAAGTCGAGCAGGAACGAAAGTTGGAGATAGTGATCCGGCGGTTGCGTGTGGAAGCGCCGTCGCTCAACGGATAAAAGGTACCCCGGGGATAACAGGCTCATCTTCCCCAAGAGTCCATATCGACGGGAAGGTTTGGCACCTCGATGTCGGCTCATCGCATCCTGGGGCTGAAGCAGGTCCCAAGGGTTGGGCTGTTCGCCCATTAAAGCGGTACGCGAGCTGGGTTTAGAACGTCGTGAGACAGTTCGGTCCCTATCCTCTGCA
>JAHDCX010000008.1:0-189109 GCA_020629635.1 Acidimicrobiales bacterium
TCGATGTCGTGAACAGAGGTTCCGGTCACCATGCACAACATTCTTCCAGGGGGGTATGACACTTAGGTCAGGATGGTGGCTGTCGCTCGTTGGTTTGGGAATCTCACCATTGGAATTCACGACGTCAACGCCCCCGACGCCTCCGATTGCGACGCACTCATCCCGGTCAGCGCGCCATCCTGGAGGGATGGGTAGGAAACGCACCATGGCTCTAACGGTTCTGCTCGTCAGCTGCGCCAACTGAGGAATCGCCTCGACAACTCCGCAAGACGGCGACCAGACCGCTTCCGTCGCGCAAACAACAACCACGCTCGCAGCAGACCGCCACGATTCTCCGGACGAGTCGGGAACCGCAACGATGTTCACCGATGTCCAGCTCACCGTGGACGTCCACACATTGCTCTGGTCCGAAGACCCAGGGGGCTTGGAAGCAGGCCTGACGGGCTACCTCTGGAACGACGATGGCTGCCTCCCACTCAACGAAAGCGCCAGAAGTGGCGTGACTCGCTTGCGATCGTGCACCTCGTCTCCACACCCAGAGACTGACCCTCCCAGCATCAACATGGAGGAGCCAGAGCGCTCAGTCGAAGTCGTCGAGCGGGTCGTCGAATTCGCGGAGACTCCGTTTGCCGGGTTCGCAGGTGTCCAGGGCGCGGCACCACTTGCAGGCCCAGCCCGGCACGACGCTTGCGTTGGACGGGTCGTGGGCGAGCTCGATCATCCTGCGAGCTCCCGCCGTTGCGCGCCCGGCCGCGGCAAAGAGGACGTCTTCGGTCACCTTCTCGGGGTGGAAGACGCCCTCGTCCAGGTAGTAGCTCGCGGCCAGACGGGGTGGCACGCCCACCCGGATGGTCTCGAGGAGGGCATAGAAGCGCAGATCGTCCAGATGCGACGGACGCTTGTTGCCACTCTTGAGGTCGATCAGGACCTTGCCCGCCCGGAGCCCCCGAGCTCGGCCAAGCGTGAGATCGATCTTGCCCTGAAAGACGAGGCGGTTGTCGAACAGGGTCAGCTTCACCCGGGACTCGGTGACCGGAGTCCATTTGCGATCCAGCGGTGGCCAACACTCGGCGAACTTCGAGACGAGGTCGACACAATCGCTTCGCAATTCGGCGCGGTCGACGTCGGCCAGTTCTTGGAGGAACTCACCGAGGCTCGATGCGCCACCGAACTCGAGGCTGGCGATGGCGTTGTCGACGAGGTCGGGGGGCCAGGCTTCGCCCTTGGTGTTGATGGAGAGCTCGATCGCTTTGTGGACGACGGTGCCACGTGCGGTCGGGACGCTCCAGCCGTCCCAGTCCTGCTCGGCGAGGTAGCGGGTCTCGCAGCCGAGCACCGACGAGAGCTTGTGTTTGCTGATGAATATCTCGGTCTCGGCGCCGACCGAGTCGATCGCGTCCCGTAGGCCGCGTTCGAGTTCGCCTCGCAGCTCGTGACGCAGCTCGGCCCGACATTCCGGCCGATCGTCGTCTCCTCGGGCGCCGAGGCGGTCGACGATGTCTTGCTGGACGGGGGAGAGGTCGGTCAGGACCGGGCCTTGTCTCGTAGGAGGAACTTCTGGATCTTGCCGGTCGACGTTTTCGGCAACTCGCCGAATTCGACCGCCTTCGGCGTCTTGAAGCCCGCCAGGCGTTCGCGACAGAAGGCGATGATCTCTTCTGCGGTGGCCTCGTGGTCCGGCTTGAGCTCGATGAACGCCATCGGCACCTCGCCCCACTTCTCGTCGGGCTTGGCGACCACGCCAGCGGCGAGAACGGCGGGGTGCTTGTAGAGGGTGTTCTCGACCTCGACCGACGACACGTTTTCGCCACCCGAGATGATCACGTCCTTGAGGCGATCGGTGATCTGGATGTAGCCGTTCTCGCGCCAGACGGCCGCGTCACCGGAATGGAACCAACCGCCAGCGAAGGCCTTGTCGGTCTCGGCTTGGTCCTTGTAGTAGCCCTTCATGACGGTGTTGCCCCGGATGAAGATCTCGCCGGGGGTTTCGCCGTCGCGAGGCACAGGAGTCATCGTCTCGGTGTCGAAGACGGCGAGTTCTTCGCTCATTGGCATGGCGACGCCCTGCCACGACTTCTTGACCGCACGGCCCTCATCATCGAGATCGTCCCACTCTGAGCGCCACGCGCATTGGGAGACGTGGCCGTACGTTTCGGTGAGGCCGTACACCTGCATCACGTCGAAGCCGATCGCCTCGACGGCTTGGAGGATGGCTGCGGGAGGTGGTGCGCCGGCGGTCATGGCATGGACGGTGTGGTCGAACTCGCGTCGCTCGGATTCGCTTGCGTTGACGAGCATGCCCAGCACGACCGGGGCGCCGCCGAAGTGGGTGACGCCGTGGTCGGCGATGGCGTCGAAGATGTTGGCTGCCGTGATGTCCCGAACACACACGACCGTGCCGGCGAGCAGGGCCATCGTCCACGCATGCCCCCAGCCGTTGCAGTGGAACATCGGCACCGTGTACAGGTACTTCGGTGCGGACGGCAGCTCCCAGCCGACCACCGTGCCCATGCTCATCAGGTACGAGCCGCGGTGGTGGTACACGACCCCCTTGGGATTGCCGGTGCTGCCGGACGTGTAGTTGAGCGCCAGCGCCTGCCATTCGTCGGTGGGCATCTCCCAGGCGTAGTCCGGATCGCCCGACGCGATCAGCTCGTCGTAGGTGAGGGACCCGAGGCGCTCGCCTCCGGGGCCAGCCGGATCGTCGATGTCGACCACGAGAATGTCTCGATCGAGGCGCTCGACCGCCGGACCCACCGTGGCGGAGAGCGCCGTGTCAGTGATGAGGACCTTCGCGTCGGAGTGATCGAGGATGTACGCGATCGTGTCGACGTCGAGTCGCGTGTTGATCGCGTTGAGCACGCCACCTGCCGCCGGCACGCCGAAGTGGGCGTCGAAGAGTTCGGGGGTGTTGGCGGCGATGACCGACACCGTGTCGCCGATCCCGATCCCGTGGACCTTCAGCGCTGAGGCAAGTCGGGCGGCTCGCTGCCCGACCTCGGCCCACGTGTACGACCGATCCCCGTAGATGACGGCCTCTCGGCTCGGCCACAAATCGACGGTCCGCCGAAGAAACGACAGCGGCGACAACGGCACGTGGTTTGCCGGTGTCTTCGGTAGCGACTCGTAGTCCCCTGCGGCCATGAATACCCCCTCGTCAGCGGAGCCGAGGGTATTCGATTCTCAGAGTTCTCGGATCATCGTGGCGTAGCAGAGGATCTCCGACGAGGGCTTCTGGCCACCCACATCCGACGTCTCGAAGCGAATGTTGATGAGTCCGGTGCCGCCGCGCTGTCGGGCGTCTTCGACCACGCGTAGGTAGGCCTCTCGGCGGCCACGATCGAGCACACGGGTCAGGCTGACGATCTCGCCGCCGACCATCGTGCGGAAACTTGCGAACAGCTGCTTGAGATAGCCGGTACCGATCACGACCGAGGAGGACAGCAACTCGACATCGACTCGACCGAGGTCGGTCGGCGAGGTGCTGCGAACCGGAAAGTCGACGATGGCGGACTCCCGGCGGGCGAGATCCGCCTCGTGGCGACGTTCGATGATCTCACCGATCACGCTGAAGAGAATCGGGAGCCCGATGGTGAGGAGGAGCGGAAGGCCGATGGCGAGGAAGATCTCCATCAGGCGCTCGGCGTGGCGACGACTGCGGTGCCGTAGGCGTACAGCTCGGCTGCTCCGCCGGCGATCGCAGACGTGGTGAATCGCACGTTGACGATCGCGTTTGCGTTCATGCCTTGGGCGGCGCCGACCATTCGCTGCATCGCCTCTGCCCGAGACTCGTTGAGCAACTCGGTGTATCCGGTCAGCTCACCACCGACGAGGTTTTTGAGGCCGGCGCCGATGTCTCGGCCCAGGTGCTTGGCCCGAATGGTGTTCCCGCTCACGAGACCCTTGGTCTCGACGATGTCATGTCCGGGAATGGTCTCTGTGTTGACTATCATCATAATGCATTAAAGATAAGGCAAGAGAGTCAGGCTGTAAAGGGTTTGGCCCGGCGAGACGCAGGGGTCGGAAGACACCGTCCGCCTCCAATCCGTCCCGCCGGCCCGGCGAGAAGCGGGGGCTTGGAAGACGCCGTCCGCCTCCAATCCGTCCCGCCGGCCCGGCGAGAAGCGGGAGTCCGGAAGACACTGTCACAGGCCAGCGCGAGGATGCCGTTGTGGAGTCGACCGCCATTCGGTTTGCTGGGGCCGCCCGTGATCTCGGGCGTGCAGCACGGCTGCGGAGCCTTGAGGTTCCGTCGTTCACTTCGCCGCCGCGCCTCGATGGCGTGCATCGCACGATCAAGTGGCGGCGGGGGAGGGCGACGGTGGCGATCGTGCTTCGGGGACGCCCCTGGGCCGCCGTCCAAGCCGACATGATCGAGGGCATCGTGGTCGCCAACCGGTTGTCCGGTGCTCGGGCGGACCAGATCCGGGCGGCGATGTGGTTGGCCGTCGACACCGTCGTCGAGGATCAGGCGGCGTGAGTCTGGTTGAATCGGCTCCATGACGGATCGTCCCAACCTGTTGTTCATCATGAGCGACGACCACGCAGCGCATGCGATCTCGGCGTATGGGAGCCGGATCAACGAAACGCCCAACCTGGACCGGATCGCGGCCCGCGGCATGCGTTTCGATCGTGCTTACTGCACCAACTCGATCTGTGCGCCCAGCCGGGCGGCGATCCTGACGGGAACGTACAACCATGTCAACGGCGTGACGACGCTCGACACCCCGCTCGACAACACGTTGTGGACCTTCCCTCAGGCGCTACGAGATGCCGGTGTGCAGACGGCGTTGTTCGGCAAGTGGCATCTCGGACACGGCCCAGACGCCGACCCTGCAGGATTCGATCGCTGGCGGGTGCTCCCGGGTCAGGGGCACTACCACAACCCGGTCTTCATCGACTCGGAGGCGGGTATCGACGAGGTGGGCGGGTACGTCACGGATCTCATCACCGACGATTGTCTCGAGTGGCTTGACGGTCGAAACCCCGATCGGCCATTCGCGTTGTTCTGCCACCACAAGGCGCCCCACCGCACCTGGGAGCCCGACGCTGCGCACTTCACCATGTACGACGATGTCGAGATCCCCTTTCCGGACACGTTCCGCGACGATTTGGTCGGACGGGCCGAGGTGGTCCAGGCGGTGCGGATGCGAATGATGGATCTGGACCCGGTGACCGACCTCAAATCGACGGTCCCCGACGGCCTCACCCTCGACGAGGAGATCGACTGGCGCTACCAGCGATACATCAAGGACTACCTGCGGGTGGTCGCTTCGATCGACGACAATGTCGGCCGGTTGCTCGACCGCCTCGACCAACTCGGGATCGCGGACAACACGATCGTCGTCTACACCTCCGACCAGGGGTTCTTCCTCGGCGACCACGGATGGTTCGACAAGCGGCTGATGTACGAGGAGTCCCTCATGATGCCGCTGCTCATTCAGTACCCCGATGTCGTGAAGGCCGGGAGCACCTGCGACGAGATCGTGGTCAACGTGGACTTCTGCCGAACGCTGATGGACCTTATGGATGTCGAGGTGCCCGCAGAGGTGCAGGGCCGTTCCTTCCGTCCTCTGCTCGAAGGCGAGGGCGTCGATGACTGGCCGACGTCGATGTACTACCGGTACTGGATGCACAACGACGGGGCCCATGCGTGTCCGGCGCACTACGGGGTCCGGACTCGCACGCACAAGCTCATCGGCTATTACAACGACCCGCTCGACCAGCCCGGCGCTCGAGGGCCGAGCAACCCGATGGAGTGGGAGCTGTTCGATCTCGTCAATGACCCGCTCGAGGTGAACAACCTCTTCGGCCGGCCCGAGGTCGAGCAAGTGACGGCGGACCTTCTGGTCGAACTGGCGCGGTTGCAGCAGTCGGTCGGCGATGAGCCGTACCGGGTGGCTGAGCGATGAGTCTTCGGTTCGTGTTCGATGCCGAACTGTTCCCGTGGACCGCCGACAAGGCGAGCTGGGTCTTCGCCTCGTTACCAGTCGACGATGCCGCTGAGCTGCGTGAGGATGCGCCGATGAAAGGCGGATTCGGCTCGGTTCGGGTTGTGGTCGAGGTTGGCGGGAGTCGGTGGAAGACCTCGATCTTCCCCGACAAAGCAAACGACACCTACGTGCTACCGATCAAGAAGGACGTGCGCCGGGCCGAGCAGATCGGCGTCGGCGATGTCGTTCGGATCGACCTCGAAGTGCTCTGAACGCGCAACGGCCGGACCCGAGGTGGGTCCGGCCGAGGGTTGCGGGAGACGCTGAAGTCAGCCCGGAAGCACGACAGCGTCGATCACGTGCACGACACCGTTGCCGGCGACGAGGTCAGCGGTGGTGACGGTCGCGCCGTCGACCATGACCGAACCGTCGACGACGGAGACGGCGAGGGTGTCGCCGTTCACGGTCTCGATCTCCGTGCCGTCGGCGGCGATCGCATCAGCGGCCATGATCGTGCCCGGCACGACGTGGTACGTGAGGATGCCGGCGAGGTCTTCGCTTGCGAGCAGCTCTTCGGCGGTGAGGCCGAGGTCGGCGAGTGCCTGCTCGAACGCCGCGTTGGTGGGGGCGAAGACGGTGAACGGTCCGTCGCCCTGCAGCGTCTCGACGAGACCGGCTTCGGTTACGGCGGCGACGAGCGTGGAGAAGTCGTCGCTCGAGGTGGCGATGTCGACCACGGTCGCCGGAACGTCCTCTTCCATCGCATCGTCTTCCATGGCGTCATCGGTGCCTTCTTCAGCCATTGCGGCCTCGTCGGCAGCGGTGTCGACATCGGTGTCTTCACCGCAGGCGGCGGCGAGGAGGCTGAAGGCGAGCATCGCGGCGAGGAGCTTCACGAGCTTGTGCATGTCGGATCCCTTTCTCGGGGTGGGGGTTGGATGAGGTACGGATGAAGACACGCCATTGGATGCGAGCCCGCCGGTGACCTGAGTCACGCAATGGTCCCGAGGGAGGACTTCGGGAGGATAGAAACACCGTTGTGACGTTCTTCGAGAGCCTGCAGAAGCCAAGTTGGATCCCGCCAGACTGGGCATTCCCCGCAGCGTGGTTCACCCTGTGGACGCTTCAGGCGATCGCGCTGGTCGTTCTTGTGGGGAGTGATCGCTCTGGGCGGAACCTCGCCATTGGACTCCTGGCGGGCCAGTTCGCGTTCGCGATTGCGTGGCAGGCCGTCGTGTTCGGGCCAGGCCGATTGCTGCTTGCGGCCTGGTGGCTCGCTGCGCTGCTGGTGTTCGTCGTCGTCACGGTCGTTGCGGCCTGGCGGGTCGAGCGACTCGCTGGCCTCCTCATCGCGCCGACCATCGTGTGGGTGACGACCGCAACAGCGCTCGGGTTCACGTTGCTGCGCCTGAATCCAGATGGGTGAGTGACGGCGTCCGCCCTTACATGCACCCGATCGGTGCCGATGGCCTCCCATGGACGGAGTCCGCCCGCAAGACCTCTCCCGTCGAAAGCTGATTGGTGGCACCGCTGTTGGCGCAGCCGCCATGTGGGCGGCGCCCTCGGTGACAACTCTGGGCCTTTCCAAAGCTGCCGCCGCATCGGCGACGGGATACTGCCCAGGGTTCGTGATCTCCGCATTCGACGGAGCGACGACCTTCACCGACGGCGGACAGCTCACGTCGGGTGCTGATCTGACGGAGAACAACGCGTCACCGTGGAGCAATGACGCAACCGGCTATGTCTTTTCTGAGACCGGTCCGGTGCAGCTTCCTGCGGCCGGCTATCAGTCGGAGACGGCGTTCATCCCGGGCGGGACGTGGGTCTGCTCGATCTACATTCACGGGTCTCCGACATCACGCACTTCTCGGTATCGCATGACGCTGACCATCCCCGGGGCAACGGTCCTCGGATACGACGGCCGGGACGCCAACCTCTCGAACTCGGATCCGCTGTTTGCGGTCGCCGGCGTTGATTACAACGGCGGCGCCCGAAGCCACGAATGGAACGGCAACTCCGGTGGCTCAGGCGACTATTTCGGTCAGACCGCTGCAGACACCGTCGAGGTCCGAATGGCGGTGGCAAATTGCTGCGTCGACCATGGGCGGCTGTTTGTGTCCTGCCTCTAGCGGCCGCGTTGGCTCGCCTGTGCCAGCGGGCGTCAAGATCGAGTCGTGGATCCCGTCGAAGAACACCTGGTCTCCGAACACCTGGTCTCCGAACACTATGACCAGGCCCACGTCGACTTTCTCGAAGCGCTGTGGGGCGAAGGGTGGTTGTCGCCGGGCGGTGCTGGCGAGGTCCAGATGCTCCTCGAAGGCCTCGATCTCGCTGGCCTCGACGTGCTCGACATCGGATGCGGGAGCGGGGGAGTGTCGACCGAGCTCGTCACCACGAATGGAGCCAGCTCAGTCGTCGGAATCGACGTGGAAGCAACGGTTCTGGACAATGCGATCACCCGCGTCGAGGCGGCAGGACTCGTCGACCGGATCGAACTGCATCTTGTCGAGCCCGGGCGGATTCCGCTCGACGATGCACGGTTCGACGTGGTCTTCAGCAAGGATTCGATCGTCCACATCGCCGACAAGGAAGCGCTCGCCGTCGACGTCTTCCGCCTGCTCAAACCGGGCGGCTGGTTCGTCGCGTCGGACTGGATGATCACCCACGACGGCGAACCGTCGACGGAGATGGCGCATTACCTGAAGCTGGAGGATCTGGGATTCGGCATGGCGTCACCGGCGAGGTATCGCCGCGCGCTCGCGGCCGCCGGCTTTGTCGGCATCACCATGACCAATCGGAACGACTGGTATCGAGAAGCGGCCCGGGAGGAGCGTCGACGGATCGCGACCGATCGCCGTCGCTTCGATGCGACGATCGGTCGTCAGGCCATCGACGCGCAGCTCGAGACTGGGACGCCATGCAGGTTGTGTTGGATTCGGGGGAGCATTGCCCCCATCACTTCCGTGCCCGCCGCCCCTAGTCCGGCGGTGCCGGTCCGCAGCGCGAGCCTGTTGCTCGCCTTGCGGCAAGAAGGTTCCGCAGCGCGAGCCTGTTGCTCGCCTTGCGGCAAGAAGAACGTGGAGCTGGAGGGAATCGAACCCTCGTCCGCTGAAGGGTCACCACCCGCGCTACGACCATTCCCGTGAGCGAGGCTTCACAGCTGCCTCATCGCCGGGTCGATTCGAGCCGAAGCTCCTCTGCCGGATCTGTTCTCCGATGTCAGCGGTCTTTCACGCCGTCAGTGGTCTTTCCCTACGGTCCTCCACCGCTTCTGTTGCCGGGCTGCGATGAACTGGCCCCGCGTGGCATTACTGCTCGCAATGACTCTCTGCTATCTGATCAGATCAGACGGCGAGAGCGAGATCGTCCTGATTGGCGTCTCTGTGTTTGCCCCGATTAAGGAGTCTGAGCAACTCCGGTCGCACGAAGAAGCTTCCGACTCCAACGTCGAAACCGATCAGCCCCGTGTGCAAGGGACGCGACGCCACCGAGGCGGTGCCGCGTCGACTCGCTTGTCAAAAGACGTCCCCCCGACCGAACCAGCGGCCCGTCGGGGGATCATCAACGGTAGCGCCTACGTGGCGATCGGAGACGCCGTCTGCCTACGAACCGTCCCCCACGAGCCCATACGATTGGCGACGTGAGCAGCGAGCGAACCTACGGGATGGCCTACGTGGGCCTCATCGTGTCGCTCCTTGCGGTCGGCGTGGTTGGGTGGATCTTCCGGGATCAGGTCGAAACCTCCGTTCTCGCCGAGGTCGCGACGGCGACCACCTCCACCGCCCCGTCGAGCGTCGCACCCACGACGACGACCAGCACGACAACGACCACGTCGACAACGACCACGTCGACAACGACGACCACCACAGCTCCCCCAACCACCACGATCCCGCTCGCCGAACGCACGCTCGAGCGGATCGACTCGGTCAGTGGCAACATCGCCCCGAAGTCCGTCGTGGCCACCCCAACGGGGCTGTTCTTCGCCCAGAACATGATGTACCGCCACACCGTCACCGTGTACGACCAGCAAGGCGTGCTGCTCGAGACCATCAGCGACCGGGTCGATCTCGCCGAGTACGGGGTCGAGGGCGGGGTCGTCGCCCGGGGTGCGCCTGTCGAGGCAGCCTCGACCAGCGACGGCAGCAAGGTGTACGTCAGCAACTACGCGATGTACGGGCCGGGCTTCGGCCCCGAACCCGGCGACTCCTGCGCCGACACCGGATGGGACAACAGCTACCTGTACCGGGTCGACGGTGCGAGTCTCGAAATCGACCAGGTGATCGAGGTCGGTGCCGTCCCGAAGTTCCTCGCCGTGTCTCCGGACGACCGCTGGGTGCTCGTCTCCAACTGGTGCAGTTTCGACCTGAGCATCGTCGACGCCGAGCTGGGCATCGAGGCCGGCCGCATCGACATCGGTCGCCATCCCCGCGGCATCGCGATCAGCTCCGATTCATCGACGGCGTACGTCACGGAGATGGGTGGCTCCGACATCGTCGTCGTCCCCCTCGACCAACTCGAGCGCACACGCGACGCCTTTGGCGGGGAGACCACGACCTGGAACGTCGCCGAGCTCGACGTGCAGCGACTCACCGACGTCGGCCGGGGTCCGCGCAGCGTCGTGTTGAGCCCCGACAATGCGCATCTGTACGTGACGCTCAACGGCGAGGGACAGGTGGTGAAGGTCGATGCGGGCACCGGCGAGATCCTCGAACGAGTTCGCACCGGTGATGCGCCGCGTTCGATGGCGATCTCGACCGACGGCGAGGCCCTGTACGTCGTCAACTATCTCTCCAACACCATGTCGAAGGTCCTGACCGAGACGATGGAGGAGGTCGACGAGGTGCGGACCGCCGACAAGCCGATCGGGATCACCGTCGACCCCCGGAACGCCAACGTCTGGGTGTCGAACTACTCCGGTGTCCTGCAGATCTTCGAAGAGCAACTCGCCACGGGGTGACCCGTGTCCAACGTCACCACTCCGATGGGTGAAATCGCCCAGATCTGACCACACGGCGTCAAAACCCGCGCCGGATCGTTGCGATGGTGAACCCACCAACAACACGGGCGAGGTGGGAAAAGTGGATCTGTCGTTCTGGCTCCTCAACGCGGCCTATGCGGTCTACGTCGTGTCACCGGTCTTCAAGACCATGGTGAAGCTTCGAATCGTGCTCCTCCTGGCAACCATCCTGTTCATCGCCTACGGCCTGTCGAGCGGGGTCATGTCGGTGACCTGGTGGAATCTGCCCTTCGGCGCAATTCACCTCTGGCAGCTCTGGAAGATCAGCCCCTTCGGCCAGCAGGACCTCGATGCCGAGGCAGCGGGAGTCCACAGCGAGCTGTTTCCCACGCTGAGCCAGACCGACTTCGCCACGATTTGGAAGCTCGGCGAAGAGCGAATCATTTCCGTCCACGAGGAGCTGACCACACAAGGCGAACGGGTCGCCGACCTGACCCTGATTCTCGACGGCAACGCAGCCGTGGTCGACGAGGACGTGACGCTGACCTCGCTCGACCTCGTCGGCGAGATGTCGCTCTTGCTCGGCGGCGGAGCAACGAGGACCGTGTGCGCAACCTCTGAGATGCGAGTGCGAACGTGGCCCAAAGCGCACCTGGTCGCGCTCGGCGAGAAGAATCCTCACCTCAAGAGTGCGGGTTTGGTGGCCCTTGGACAGAGCCTGGCGCAAAAGGTGGCGTGAACGTCTTGCACCGGGTCTGCCCGGGGCCCGTTGGTCGTTTGGGTCGGCAAGGACATAGCCTCCGCCGCTGATGGATGTGGTTCTCCTCAACATCGCGTACGCCGTGTACACGCTGTCGTCGGTGTTCACGTCGATGGTACGGCTGCGGATCGTGCTCCTCATCGCAACCGGCTTCTTCATCGCGTACGGCGTTGTCGTCGACTCGATGTCACTGATTCTGTGGAACGTCCCGTTCGGGATCCTCCACATCATCAATCTCTGGCGGCTCTGGCGTGAGCATCGCCGCAACGCTCAGGCTGGGGAACACGATGCCTACCGGGCGCTGCTGTTCCCGTCGTTGAGCCGGGTGGAGTTCGAACGACTTTGGGACATCAGCGTCGAAGAAACGCTTGGGCCCGACGTCGCGTTGACGAGAGCGGGAGAACACCCAGCCAGCCTCTACCTAGTCACCGACGGCGACGCCGTCGTCCAGCTCCCCGATGGCCGTGCCGTGCATCTTGGCCGTCTCAGCCTCATCGGTGAAATGAGCCTCATCCGCGACGCGCCCGCATCGGCAACCGTCACCACGGGGTCTCCAACCGTGGTCCGTCGGTGGGATCACGGTGAGCTCAAGGCGTTGTGGACGCGTCATGCAGAGGTTCGTGAGGCGTTCCTGTTGCTGATCGGCAAGGACCTGATCACCAAGCTCGATTGAGGGTGGCGGTCACCTCGATCGCATCGTGCGGTACCGCTCGATCATCGCCGACGTCGACGCATCATGTGCAGCGTCCGCAGCACCGTCTTCGAGCTCGGTGATGATCGCCTTTGCAAGCACCTTGCCGAGCTCGACGCCCCACTGATCGAAGCTGTTGATCCCCCAAATGACGCCCTGCACGAACACCTTGTGCTCGTACAACGCGATCAACTGTCCGAGGACAAAGGGGGTCAACCGCTCAGCGAACAACATCGTGCTCGGTCGGTTACCCGGAAAGGTCTTGTGCGACACGAGCGATTCGGGAACGCCCTCGGCGCGGACCGCCTCTGCCGACTTGCCGAACGCCAACGCCTCGGCTTGAGCGAAGCAGTTGGCGATCAGCGCGTCGTGATGGTCGGGCGTCTCGAAGTCGGGGTGTGCGAATGCGATGAAGTCGACCGGCACGGGCGTGGTGCCCTGATGAATCAACTGGTAGAAGGCGTGCTGGCCGTTGGTGCCTGGTTCGCCCCACACGATCGGCCCGGTGTCGTGACCGACCGTCGACCCGTCGAGGCGGACCTGCTTGCCGTTGCTCTCCATGTCGAGCTGTTGGAGGTATGCCGGGAAGCGATCGAGCAGCTGGCTGTACGGAAGTACGGCGTGCGTCGGATACCCGAGCATGTTGCGGTACCACACGCCGATGAGTCCGAGCATCGCTGGCACGTTCTCGGCGATCGGGGCCGATTCGAAGTGCTGATCCATCGAGCGGAAGCCATCGAGCATCTCGGCGAAGCGGTCTGGGCCCACCGCGATCATCAAGGACAGGCCGATCGCCGAATCCATCGAGTATCGACCGCCGACCCAGTCCCAGAAGCCGAACATGTTCTCGGTGTCGATCCCGAAGGCGGCGACTCCTTCGGCGTTGGTCGACAACGCCACGAAGTGCCGAGCGACTGCCTCGTCCGAACCGAGGGCTTCGACCAGCCAGGCACGCGCTGATCGGGCGTTGGCCAGCGTCTCCAGTGTCGTGAAGGTC
Organism: Acidimicrobiales bacterium; assembly: GCA_020629635.1. GTDB lineage: Bacteria > Actinomycetota > Acidimicrobiia > Acidimicrobiales > SHLQ01 > SHLQ01. The sequence goes on from JAHDCX010000008.1 coordinate 13,339, forward strand.
TTCGACGCAACGATGAACAGCGTCTCGGCCGGATCGGCGCCAACGAGCGCCTGGTGGAGGTGCGTCCCATCGACGTTGGACACGAAGTGGACGTCGATCTCTGGATGGCGGAATGCCATCAGTGCGCGGTACGCCATGAACGGACCGAGATCCGACCCGCCGATCCCGATGTTGACGACTCGACGGATGCGGGCGCCGGTATGTCCCACCCAGGCTCCCGAACGCACGCGCTCGGCGAAGTCAGCCATGTGGTCGAGCACGTCGTGGACATCGGCGACGACGTCCTGGCCGTCGACGACGAGGCGGTCGCTTCGTCGACGTCGAAGCGCAGTGTGCAGGACCGCCCGATCCTCCGTGACGTTGATGTGGTCGCCGCGAAACATCGCCGCGCGTGCCTCGTCGAGTCCCGCTGCGTCGGCGAGCGCAATGAGATCCTCGACGAGGTCGTCGTCGATGAGGTTCTTGGATGCGTCGACGATCAGTCCATCGACGTCCCAGGTGAAGCGTCCTGCCCGCTCGTGATCGTCGGAGAAGGCTTCTCGCAGGGAGGGAACGGACGTGGCCCGCGCCGTCAGGCGCTGCCATTCAGGGGTCGAGTCGATCATCGGATCTCCTGTCGGTCGATCAGCGAGAACCGTGATTGGCTCTCGACATCGCGCGCTCGGCCTCGCGGTCGGCATCACGTCGTGCGATGTCCTGGCGTCGGTCGAATTCTCGCTTGCCGCGCGCCAGGCCCATCTCGACCTTTGCTCGGCCGTTGATGAAGTACAGCGAGAGCGTCACGAGCGCGAGACGTTCTCGCTGCAGGCGCGCATCGATGCGGTTCAGTTCGGTGCGGTGCAAGAGAAGCTTGCGGTGACGGTCGGGAACATGGCCGAACGACGCCGATCCCGTCGAGGCGTACGGCGAGATGTTCAGCCCGATCAACCACATCTCGCCGTCGTCGATGCGGCCGTACGCTTCATTGACCTGCACCTGGCTGTCTCGAAGTGACTTCACTTCGCTGCCGCGCAACACGATGCCGCACTCGTACACGTCGAGAATGTCGAAGTCGCGACGAGCTCGCCGATTCGTCGCGACGATCTGCTTGTCGAGTCCGACGATCCCCGGCTTCTTTTTGCCGTTCTTCGCGCGAGCGTTGGCGTTCTTCGTAGCCATTCCGTCGAGCGTAACCTCGCAGTGGTGAAGACGGTTTGCATCGCGTCGACGGTGGTGGCGACAGCCTCGGCGATGGCGCGTGCCGCCCTGCCGCGCGAAGCGTGCGGCGTGCTGGGTGGGGCGCCACCGATGACGCCGGAGGATCCGATCGAGATCTCGACCGTGATCCCGGTCGAGAATCGTGCCGATGACGCGAGGCGGTTCGAGTTGGACCCGGCCGGGCTGATCGACGCCGAGGACCGTCTCGAGGCCCAAGGGCTGGTCATGATCGGCGTGATGCACTCCCATCCCCAGAGCGTCGCTGCGCCGTCGCCCACCGACCTCGCGGACGCCGCACGCTATGACCCGAGAAGCGACCTTCTGCACCTCATCGTGTCGCTTCAGGGGTTTGCGCCGCAGGTGGATCTGTGGCGATATCCACATCGACCGTCAGGGGAAACCGTTGCCGTGCGACTACCGTGGTCGGCCTATGGATGACCGCCCCATCGGCGTGTTCGACAGCGGATTCGGTGGGCTGACCGTCGCCCGAGCGCTCATCGATCTCCTCCCGGCAGAACGATTCGTCTATGTCGGAGACACGGGCCGCTATCCGTGGGGTTCCAAGCCCCTCGAAGACGTGCGGGGGTACGCGATCGAGATCAGCGAATGGTTGCTCGCGCAGCACGACGTGAAGATGATCGTCGTTGCCTGCAACACTGCGTCGGCTGCGGCCCTCGACGACCTCCGTGCGCTGACCGATCGTCCGGTGATCGGCGTGATCGACGCCGGTGTGCGGTCGCTGCTCCGAGCGTCGGGTTCGCGCAACATCGGTGTCATCGGAACGGTCGGCACCGTTTCGAGTGGTGCGTATCAACACGCGGTCGCGGCGCTCGATCCCGACATCCGGCTGACCTGTGCGGCCTGCCCGGGTTTCGTCGAGTTCGTCGAACGTGGCGAGCTCGTCTCCGATCAGGTCCGGGTCCTCGCGCAACGCCTCCTGGCCCCGATCGTCGACGCGAAGGTCGACGCGCTCCTCCTCGGGTGCACGCACTATCCGTTTCTCGCTCGAACGATCCGCGAGGTCGTCGGGGAGCAGTGCACACTCATCTCGAGCGCCGATGAGACCGCATTCCAGGTCCGACGGATCCTCGAATCCACCGAAAACGCTCGCAGAGGTGCGCCAGAACCGCCGCAGTTCCTATCCTCGGGGAACCGACACGAGTTCGAACGACTCGGTGCGATGCTCCTCGGACCCGAAATCGGGCACGTCGGCGCATGGGAAGGCAAGTAATGGCGGATCACCCCGAATTGACCATCACGGTGCTCGGGTGCTCGGGGACGTACTCGTCGGCGGTGTCGTCGTGTTCGTCATATCTCGTCCGCTCGGCGACCACGACCGTCCTGGTCGACGCCGGACCGGGGTCCTCGATGGAGCTCCAGCGCCACGTCACGTTCCACGACCTCGACGGCATCATCATCAGCCACGAGCACGCCGACCACTGGACCGAACTCCCGTCGATCTACCACGCTGTCCGCTACGGCGTTGAGCGTCCGATCATTCCCACGTGGGGAACCGCAGGGACGCGCCGGCTGCTCGACCTTGCCGTCCCGGAGGCCCGCAACCACGCCTTCGAATGGACGACCATCGACGAGTCGAGCCGGGTGAACATCGGCGACATCGACTTCTCCTTCTCGCAGACGGATCATCCGGTCGAAACCCTCGCCATCCGTGCCGAGTCCAACGGCAAGTCGATTGCGTATACCTCCGACACCGGCCCCGGTTGGTCGCCGTCCTCGTTCGAGGCGCCGATCGATGTGCTCGTCAGCGAGGCGACCTTGCCCGCCGAACTCGCCGACCAGGGGATCCCCCACGTGAGCGGACGCGATGCCGGCGCCTCAGCCGCTGAGGTCGGCGCGAAGCTGCTCGTTCTGACACATGTGCCCCCACAGAACGACCCCGAGGAGCGTCGGATCGGCGCCACCGCGGTGTTCGACGGACGCGTCGAAATCGCCGCACCAGGGCGTCGATTCGCCGCCTGAAGCGCCACCGGAGCAGGCTGCCAGACCCTGTAACACGATCGTCGCAAAGTCGTCGGGAACCAGAGACGCGCACGCGCTCGTACAACGACGCATGGAACACACCCCTGCACCCCAGCAACGATCCGGGCGCGCCCACCAGGCCACGCTCGCCCGCCTGATCGCCGTCATCGTGGCCCTGGCTCTTCTCGGGGCCGCATGTGCGAGCGACCGCGCCGACACGGCGATGGATGCGTCGAGCGATTCCGGCTCCGCCGACGCCGAAAGCTCGTTCTCGGGGTCCGACGACGCGTCCGTCGACATCGACGACACCACCGACGCCGCAGACGACGCCATGGAAGACGTCGACGCCATGGAGGACGAGGCGATGGCAGAGGCCACCGATGCGGATGCGGACTTCGCAGGAGACGCGGAGACCGCGAGCCGCGCGACTCCCGAGGCCGAGGACGCCTCGGCCGACGAGGCGACCGAAGGTGGCGGACTCTTCGGCACGGTCGACGCCGATGACGACGTCGAGATCGTCGAGGAACCGCAGCCTGTCGATCAGCGGTTCACCGACTACGGGATCCGGACGTTCGTCCGAACGTCTCGGGACCCCCTTTCGACGTTCGCGCTCGATGTCGACACCGGTTCGTACACCATTGCGCGTCGCTACTTCGATGACGGCAGCCGACCCCCGCAAGAGTCGGTCCGAGTCGAGGAGTACGTCAACGCATTCGACTACGACTACGACGTGCCCCGCAACGGTCTGGACGTGCAGGTCGACGGCGGGCCGTCGCCATTTCACGAGGACGGCTGGTTGATCCGGGTCGGCGTGCAAGCGGTCGAGGTCGACGATGACGAGCGACTTCCGGTCTCGTTGACGTTCGTGGTCGACACGTCGGGTTCGATGAACACCGAGGACCGGCTGGGTCTGGTGAAGGAATCGCTCTCCTTGTTGGTCGACGAGCTCGATCGTGACGACACCGTCGCCATCGTCACCTATTCCGGGAGCTCGGGTGTGGTCCTCGAACCGACGAGTGTGCGCAACCGCGAGGAGATCTTGGACGCCATCGACGGGATGGAGTCGGGCGGATCGACCAACCTCCAAGCCGGACTGGACACCGGCTACGACATGGCCCGCGAGGCCTTCCGCGAGGACGGTCTCAACCGAGTCATCGTCGCCTCCGACGGGCTGGCAAATGCCGGCATCACCGACGTCGACCGTCTCGTCGAACGCATCCGCCGAGACGCCGACGCCGGTGTCGGGCTCGTTACCGTCGGCTACGGGCTGTCGGGCTACAACGACACCACCATGGAGCAGCTCGCCGACAACGGTGACGGGTTCTACGCCTACGTCGACACCATCGACGAGGCCGAACGGCTCTTCTCTGACGAGCTCACCTCCACGCTCGTCACGGCAGCCATCGACGGCAAGATCCAGGTCGAGTTCGACCCGGACGTCGTCGACGAGTACCGGCTCATCGGCTACGAGAATCGCGGCGTGCTCGACCAGGACTTCCGCAATGACGAGGTCGACGCCGGCGAGCTCGGTGCTGGCCATCAGGCCACGGCACTCTACGAAGTCTTCTTCGACCGCGACGTCGACATCGACGACCGCGCCGAGCTCGGCGTCGTCCGGCTCCGCTGGGAGGACCCCGCATCAGGCGATGTCGACGAGATCGACGAAGACATCGACATGCGCGACCTCGACGCCGGCTGGACCGACACGGCGACCGACTTCCGCCAGGCCGTCGTGGTCGCGACGTTTGCCGAGATTCTCCGGGACAACCCCTACGCCGACGATGTCGATCTCGAGGCGTTGCTCGAGGAGGTCGACGATCTCGCTCGAGACATCGACACCGATGAATTCGACGAGTTTGCCGATCTCGTCGCCCAGGCGTTCTGACCATTGCGATGCGGTCGCTAGGGTTTGCGCCCATGGCACGACCCGACGGCCGCAGCGCCGATGAACTCCGCCCACTCAGCTTCCACCGCGACTTCGTCGACACCTGCTCTGGTTCGGTCGTCGTCTCGTTCGGACGGACGAGAGTCTTGTGCACCGCCTCGGTATCCGATGAGGTACCGAGGTGGATGCGCGACACCGGGAAGGGGTGGGTGACCGCCGAGTACTCCATGCTCCCCGGCTCGAGCCCCGACCGGATTCGCCGCCGGGTCAGCGGACGCAGCCAGGAGATCCAGCGACTGATCGGCCGTTCGCTTCGTGCCGTTGTCGACATGAAAGCGCTCGGCGAGCGCGAAGTCGTCATCGACTGTGACGTGTTGCAAGCCGACGGCGGGACTCGGACGGCCTCGATCACCGGCGGCTATCTGGCCCTCCACGACGCACTGACGCGACTCGTCATCGCCGGCGACCTTCCGGAACACCCGATCCAGACCGAATGTGCGGCGATCTCGGTCGGAATCGTGAATGGCGAGCCCGTGCTCGACCTGCCCTACGTCGAAGACTCGACGGCCGAGGTCGACATGAATGTGGTGATGGACGGCAACGGCAACTTCATCGAGGTGCAGGGCACCGCCGAGGGCGCCGCGTTCGGACGTGATCGTCTTGACGCCATGCTCGATCTGGCCGAGAAGGGCATCCGTGAGATCACCGTCGCCCAGCGCGGAATCGTGGCCGAGCCGCCAATGGAGCTGCCGTCGCGATGACTGGAGCCACCAGCTTTCCGCGGCCCAGCGTCGTGGCGATGGCGAGCGCCAACCCCGACAAAGTCGCGGAGATGGTGTCGCTCATGGAGGACGTCGTGCGGATCCAACCACGTCCTGCGGACGTCCCCGACGTCGTCGAGGACGCGCCGACGCTCGAAGGCAACGCCCGCCTCAAGGCCCGGGCGATCGCCGAGGCGACCGGCCTCGTGGCGATGGCGGACGACACCGGACTCGAGATCGATCACCTCGACGGAGCCCCGGGGGTGTACACCGCCCGATTCGCGGGTCCGGACGCGACCTACGCCGACAACGTCGCCAAGACGCTGCACGTGCTCGAAGGAATCCCCCTGAGCGAGCGGACGGCGAGGTTCCGCACCGTCGCGATGCTCCGCCATCCGAGTGGCGCCGAGATCGTGGCGCACGGCGTCGTCGAGGGGCACATCGCCGTCGAGCCTCGCGGTGTCGGCGGGTTCGGCTACGACCCGATCTTCGTGCCCGCCGAGGTGCAGGAGCTGACCTTCGCCGAGATGGATCCCGTCGCCAAACACGCCATCAGCCACCGAGGACGCGCGTTTCGCCGCCTTCGCGAGCTCCTGCTGGCGCTCGACTGACTCGGCTCAGTTCGACCAGCGCATCCCGAGGTAGGCCCGAAACGACTCGGCGGCGACCGGTTTGGAGAACAGGTAACCCTGCACGAGGTCGCATCGCAGATCGGCGAGGCGGTCCAGCTGGTCCTCGGTCTCGACGCCCTCGGCGACGACCCGGAGGTTCAGGCTGTGGGCCAGCGCGATCGTCGCCCGGACGATCGCCGAGTCGTTCTCGTCGCTGCCGAGGCCGTTCACGAAGCTCTTGTCGACCTTGAGGAAACTGATCGGGAATCGCTTGAGATAGGCGAGCGAGGAGAACCCGGTTCCGAAGTCGTCGAGCCCAATACGTGCGCCCATGTCACGAAGTTGCTGAAGCGAGCGCTCGGTCGTCGGGTTTCCGTCGATCAGGGCGCTCTCGGTCAGCTCGATCGACAGCTGGTTCGGGGCGAGTCCGGCGCTGGTCAGCACCTCGCCGAGCTGATCCGCGTAGCCGGCATCGGTCAGTTGGCGAGCCGACACGTTGACCGCGATCGACAGCGGTGACTGCCCGGGCACGTGTTCTCGGGTCCACTCCGCGGTCTGATGGATCGCCTTGACGAGCACCTGGTGTCCGAGCTCGGCGATGAGGCCAGAGTCCTCGGCGACGTCGATGAAATCGCCGGGCATCACGAGCGAGCCGTCGTCGTTGCGAATCCGGACCAAGGCCTCGGCGCCGGCCAACCGACCGTCGAAGACGGACAGCACCGGCTGGTAGTGCACGACCAGGGCGTCGTTGGCGATCGCGCGACGCAGCTTGTTTTCGACCTCGAGTCGCCGGACGGCCTGATCCCGGAGATTGTCGTCGAACACGACGGCGACGTCGCGACCCTGCTGCTTCGCACGATGAAGCGCAGTGTCTGCGTCACGCAGGAGGGACTCCGGTTCGTCCTGCCCGTTGGTGATGGCGATGCCGATCGACGTCGTGATCACCGCCGTCTGGTCGCCGATTCGGATCGGCTCGGTGAGCGCCTTCCGGAGGCGCCGAGCCGCCACGACGGCGTCGCCCTGGCGCAACATGTCGGAGATCACGACGGCGAACTCGTCGCCCCCGAGACGAGCCACCACATCGCCAGGTCGAACGACGCCTTCGATCCGGGTCGCGACCTCGGCGAGCAACTCGTCGCCCGCCCGATGGCCGAGTGACTCGTTGACGACGTTGAAGCGGTCGAGGTCCAAGAAGAGCACGCCGACGAGCAGGCGGCGCTCGCGGCATCGACGGAGCGCGTCGCGGAGCCGTTCGATGAGCAACGCTCGATTCGGCAGGCCAGTCAACTCGTCGTGGAACGTGCGGGCCTCGAGCTGTTCGGCGGCTTCGACCCGATCGGTGACATCGGTCGCGTTGAGCACGATGGCGGCGACTTCGTCGGTGCCGAGCAGGTTGTTGGCCACCACCTCGAGGTGTCGATACGAGCCGTCGTGGTGGGAAATCCGAACCTGCGCCGAACGGGACTCGCCCTCGCTCTCGAGGATCGCCGCGGCCACGTCGTAGGCGGCGGCCAGGTCGTCGGGGTGGACGAGTTCGAGGACGTCACTGCCTTCGAGCGAACGCGATGGGTGCCCGAGGACTCGTTCGACAGCGGGGGAGGCGTAGACGATCGCCCCGTCGTCGCCCACCAGCGCGACGAGATCCGACGCGTGCTCGACGAGTGCACGCAGCCGAACCTCGGATGCGGCGACCCGGGCCTGCGCAGCTCGGAGGTCCGAAACGTCTCGTGCGACGAGCGAGATCGCCTCGATCTCGCCGGCGTTGTCGTGATGGGTGACCAGCATCGCGTTGACCGGCGTGGTCCCTCCGGGGACGATCAGCGTCAGCTCGCCACGCCAACGCCCCGACTCGGCGACCGTCGGCAGAGCTCCGGCCACGAAGGTTGCTTGGGAGAACTCGTCGAGATGTTGGACGAACGGAACGGTCGTCGCCGAGTCGCCGAGCTGTTCGCCCAGCGAGTCGTTGACCCAGACGAGGACGCCACCGTCGGCCGAGAGGATCCCGACCATGTCCTTGGTTGCCTCGAGGACCCGCGACAGTTCGTCGGCGCGGCGGGCGGCGTCTTGGTCCTCGGTCATGTCCTCGAACGTGAGCAGGGCGGCGCCCGGCTCGTCGAGGGGGGTGCTCGAGATGTCGAGCCAACGAATGTCGCCAGCGACCGTGATCACCCGGAGGCGGCCCCGGATGGCCTCGTTGCGAGCAGAGGCATCGGTGAGCGCCGCCACGAAGTCGCTCCGGCCGTCGACGTCGACTGCGGCGAGCCAGCCGTCGCCGAGGGCGGTGCTGCGTTCCTGGCCGGTGATTTCGGTCCAACGGTCGTTGATCTCGAGCAGTGATGTTCCGTTGCCGAGTCGGGCGAGTCCCGTTGGGCTTCGGGCGATCAGGGCCGAGAGCTGAGCGGAGCGATCGTCGCCGGAGGCCACCTCGACCATCGCCAGGATGACGCGGCCGTCGTTGGTGTCCTGCGGCCAGCATTGCAGCGAGACCACCCGCAGCACGCCTGATGTCTCGATTCGAAACACTCGCCTTGTGTGCTGGCCACCGTGCGCGGCCCGAATGGTGTCGTCCAGAAGCGGCGAGTCACCGCCGTCGGCGAGAAGATCGGCGAAGTGCACTCCGCTCCGGCTCGGTGACAGGCCGAGCAGCTCGGAGGCGCCGTCGTTGAGTGCGATGATGCGACCGTCGGGCGCCATGACGAGCATCCCGAACGGTGCAGACGTCAAAAGCGCCGTGACCTGGTCGGGGTTGAGTTCGGAAACGGGAATCGGATCGGCCATGGCTGTCGGGTTGAGCGGGTGTTGAAGAGCGGTGCGGACGGGGGGAATCGAACCCCCAAGCCCTTGCGGGCACCAGGACCTAAACCTGGCGCGTCTGCCAGTTCCGCCACGTCCGCGGGACTGTGCCAAACCCTACAACGACGGTGCGTGAGGAGCCGCCACCGGCCGGTTCTCGACCGCTAGCCTGCGAGAGCCCCATCACCCGGAATCATCCGGTCGACCCAGCGTTGCATCACGAACACCTCAGTCTCTGCAACCTCTGCGCCGATCACAGGAGAACCATGGAATTCGAACTCCCCGGAACCAGCCGTGCCGCCACCCTCACCGAAGACGTGTCGCGCATGGACATCTACAACCGGTTGCTGAAGGACCGCATCATCTTCCTCGGCACCGACGTCAACGACGACATCGCCAATTTCATCACGGCACAGATGTTGTACCTCGAGGGCCAGGACCCCGAGAAGGACATCTGGCTCTACATCAACTCGCCCGGCGGTTCGGTGACCGCCGGTATGGCGATCTACGACACGATGAAGTTCGTCGGTCCCGACGTCGGCACGATCTGCATGGGACTCGGCGCATCGATGGGGCAGTTCCTGCTCGGAGCCGGTGCCAAGGGCAAGCGCTATGCCCTTCCCCACGCCCGGATCATGATGCACCAGCCGCTCGGCGGCGTTCAGGGCCAGGCGAGCGACATCGCGATCCAGGCCGATCAGATGGCGAAGACCAAAAAGCTTCTCCAAGCGTTGATCGCCGAGCACACGGGACAGCCGGTCGAACGGGTCGAGGCCGACTCGGACCGAGACCAGTGGTTCACGGCCGAGGAGGCCAAGGACTACGGAATCATCGACGAGGTCATCACGAGCCGCCGCGAGATGTGAGCGCGGGGTTCAGCGCGCGGCTTCGGCGCGCTGGCGAAGATCACTCACTCCCTCGGCCAGCGTCGGGTAGCGGAACAACGCGCTGCCGCTGATGAACACGTTGGCGCCTGCGTTTGCCGCCCCGGCAATCGTGTCCGCGCTGATGCCGCCATCCACTTCGAGGTCGACGTCGAGGCCGCGCGCATCGAGTCGCGTCCGGATCGCCTCGATCTTCGGTTCCATCGACGCGAGGTAGGCCTGGCCACCGAAGCCGGGGTTGACGGTCATGACGAGCACCATGTCCACCAGGTCGAGCACGTGCTCGACTGCCTCGGGCGGGGTCGACGGGTTGAGGGCGACGGCCGGCTTGGCGCCGAGCGTACGCACGTTGGCGAGGGTGCGATGCAGATGCGTCGACGTTTCGGCATGCACGATCAACATGTCGCAGCCGGCGTCGACGTAGGCCTCGGCGAGCAGGTCCGGGTCGGTGACCATCAGGTGAGCCTCGAACATCACGTCGGTGTGAGAACGGCAGGCCTTGATGACGTCTGGGCCGAACGTCAGGTTCGGGACGAAGTTGCCGTCCATCACGTCCCACTGGATCCGGTCGACACCGGCCGCTCCCAACCGGGCGCATTCGGCGCCGAGGGAGGCGAAATCGGCGGGCAGGACGGACGGAACGATCTCGACATCGCGCATGCGCGCTGACGCTAGCGGCCTACCGTGAATCGGTGAACTCCGAGCCGTTGCAAGATGACGTCATCGAGCTCCGCCTCGATCGTCCCGGAGGCGGCGCGGATGCCGTTGGCCGTGGAGACGACGGCAAGGTGGTGTTCGCCGGCGGCGGGCTCCCCGGCGAACTCGTTCGTGTCCGGATCGACGAGCGTCGGAAACGATTCGATCGTGGTCAGGTCGTCGAGGTGCTCGACGCGTCGCCGGATCGCCGAGATCCGGACTGCCCAATGGTCGACGAAGGCTGCGGCGGATGTGATCTCGCACACGTGAGGGCGCCGGCGCAGCAGCAGTGGCGCTCGCACCTCGTCGCCGACGCGCTGGACCGAATCGCACGACTCGACAACCGTCCGCCGATCCGGACCGGCCCGCTGTTCCTTCGGACCGCACGAACCACGGTGCGGCTCGGGATCGATCGGAAGGGGCGATTGGGTCATCGCCAGCGGCGTTCGAACGCCGTGGTCGCCCCGATCGAGTGCGGCGTCCTCGACCCGAACCTCGAGGCACTCGTCCGTACCGTCCGCGTCGGGAGCGTCGCTGACGATGACGAGGTGCTGGTTCGCTGGAGCGTGCACGACGGCCGCGGGTACCTCGTCGCCCCGGCAGCAGCGCGCGTCGAGATCGGCGAGTGGTCGGATCGTGTCGAGATCCACGGCCCGGACGCGTTTGGCGCGGGCAGTGGGGTCGAGCTCACCGAGCTGGCTGGAGGTCGCCTGTGGCGCGTGTCGGCCGGTTCGTTCTTCCAGGCGGGTCCGGCCGTCGTCGATGCGCTGGTCGACGTCGTCGACGCCATGCTCGACGAACATGCAGGGCCGTTGGACACGTTTGTCGACGCCTATGGCGGGATCGGGATCTTTGCCGGGACGGTCGGTCGCCGATTCGGTCATCGCATCGTGATCGAATCGTCGCCGTCATCGGTCGCCGACGCCCGTCACAACCTCGACGCCGACCGTGTCTCGTTCGTGGAGACTCGGGTCGAGCGGTGGAGCCCCGCATCTGCCGACGTGGTCGTTGCGGACCCCGCCCGGCGTGGCCTCGGCGAGGCGGCGGTCGAACGTCTGACGGCCACTGGCGCGACGACGCTGGTCCTCGTCTCGTGCGACATCGGCAGCATGGGCAGAGACGTCGGGCTGCTGAGCAGGGCCGGCTGGTCGCTCGAGGACGTCGTGATCGTCGACGCCTTCGTCGACACCAGTCACGCCGAAGTGGTCTCGAGACTGGGCCGAGCGGCCCTGTAAGGCGTCCCCGCCGGGCTCTACTCTCGCCTTGCAGGTGTGGAGGTGCCTGCATGCGGCTGATCGTCGAGGACGGAGATCGGCGCCGCCTCGTCGACGTCGAGGCGGATCCGACCAGCACGGTCGCTCAGCTCGCGGCTGCGCTCGATCTTGTTGGCGATGAGGTCCTGATCGACGGCGTTCCGGTGCACCCAGGAACCCTCCTCGATGCGACCGACATCGTCGCCGGCACGGAGATTGCCTCGATGGCCTCAACCCCGACGGGCAGACCCGCCGCCGACGACTCCGACACGGCGATCGTGGTGACGAGCGGACCGGGCGCAGGAGAGCGGGTCGCGATCGGGCCGTCTCGACCCGTACGCATCGGTCGAGCGTCCGATGGGCGCAATGACCTGGTGCTGGACAACCCGACCGTCTCGATCGAGCACGCCGAGGCGACGTGTGTGCGGGACGGGATGGTCGTCCGAGACCTCGGTTCCAAGAACGGGCTGGTACGTCACGGCTCGCATTCCGACGAGATTGTGTTGTCGGCAGAGGCGGCCGATGACTTCGGTGCGCCGATCCATCTCGGCTCATCGACCATTGAGGCTCGTCGCCTGCGGGCCGACGATCGTCCGACTGGCGCCCACCCCCGCTTCCGTTCGAGCGCGGGGACGATCCTGGTCAACCGGCCTCCTCGTCGCCTGCCGCCGGCTCCCGCTGAGCCCATTCGCCGGCCGCCACCTCTCGAAGAACGTGCCAATCCGACGTTGTCGCTGGCGGCGATGATCGCGCCGATCGTGTTCGCCGGCGTGATGGTCCTGCTTCTCGGGCGATGGCAGTACGCGGTCTTCGCGTTGCTGTCTCCCGTGATGGTCTTCGCCAACTGGCTGTCGGCTCGGCGTCGGGTGCGTCGCGAAAGAGACGGAGACGTCGAGAGCCGTCAGGCCGCGCTCGACCGCGTCGAGCAAGAATTGATCGACCGACGCAATCGAGAAGCGAGGCGCCTGCACCACCTCGGTCCGGATCTCGACGAGATCCACCGGCGGGCACGCCTGCCGTCTCACCGGCTGTGGGAACGCCGCAGTCACCACGAAGACGCGTGGACGCTTCGAATCGGCCATCGGCGTTCGGCGCTGGTCGCCGAATTTGTGGACGCGAATGGCCGAGCAACCGACGACACCCTCGATCCTGAATGTCAGGCACTCGTCGACGCCCTCGAGCCAGTGGACGTGCCGGTCCTCGTCAATCTCGACGACGGCCCGGTCGGAATCGTCGCACCACCAGCGGTTGCTCGTTCGGCGTGTGCTGCGGTGATGCTGCAGCTCGTGGTGACGCATGGTCCTGCAGATGCCGCAGTGACGGTGGTGACGAGTGAGGATGCGCTCGACGAGTGGGCGTGGGTGGCGATGCTGCCGCACTCCTCGACCGGCGACGGCGGGGTGCGGGTCCTGACGGGCGCAGCGGCGAACGCGTGGGCGACGACGCGCCTGGGCGCCTCGGGTGATTCGGCCGGACCTCGAGATGTGGTCATCGTCGAGGACCTCTCGTTGCTGCACGAGCGGGGGAGTGCGCTCCGGGGGTTGTATGAGCAGCCGGGAGCTCGGGCCACCGGCATCTTGTTGTCCACCGAGCGCGATCAGCTCCCGGCATCGGTTGGCTCGATCGTCGACATCGACGACGACGGCGCCGCCCAGCGTGATCCGCTCGACGCCAACCGCGAATCCATGGTGTTCGTCGCCGACTTGCCAACCCGATCGCATCGAGAACGTGTGGCCCAAGCGGTTGCCCGTTGGCAGGACCCCGACGTCGATGCGGGCGACGTGTCGTTGCCGTCGAGCGTTGACGCCGCCGAGCTTTTCGGCGACGACGTGTTCGACGCCGAGTCGATCGGGCGACGCTGGCAGCTGCGCGACCGTCGGTCACTCGTGGCCCCACTCGGATTCGGGTCCGGCGGAGCGGTGGAGGTCGACCTTGTCAGCGACGGCCCGCACGGTTTGGTCGCCGGAACGACCGGTGCCGGAAAGTCCGAGCTCCTCCGCACCTGGGTGTTGTCGATCGCGGCGAACCATTCCCCCGAGGACGTCGTTTTCGTGCTCGTTGACTACAAGGGTGGTGCGGCATTCGACTGCTGCGCCGACCTCCCGCACGTCGTGGGCATGGTCACCGACCTCGATGGGCACCTTGCCGCACGCGCCCTCGTCTCCCTCGAGGCCGAACTCCACCATCGCGAACTGGTTCTCCGAGACGCTGGCGTATCCGACAGTTCAGACCTGCCGCTCGATGTCCGGCTGCCCAGGCTCGTTGTTGTCATCGACGAGTTTGCGACGCTGCGCGCCGAACTGCCGGACTTCATGTCGGCGTTGGTGGGCATCGCCCAGCGCGGCAGGAGCCTCGGCGTGCATCTGATTCTGGCCACCCAACGCCCATCGGGAGCCGTTGACGCAAACGTCCGGGCGAACACAAATCTTCGGATCGCGTTGCGAGTGCAGGACCAGGGGGACTCGAAGGACGTCATCGACGACCCGGCGGCCGCCGAGATCGCTCGCCATCGGCCCGGACGATGCTGGGTGCGCCGTGGTGCGTCCGATCTCGTCGCAATACAGACGGCCTACGTTTCTGGCGGGCGCTCGACGGGCGCGTCGATGGTGCGGGTTGGGCCGGTTCTGCTCGGGTCTGGCGTGGCAGCGCCCATGGAATCGCCAGTCGAGCGATCTGGCGACACGGAGTTGCAACTGATCGTCGATGCCATCCGGGCGGCTGCAGAGTCACAGGCGTCACCTCGACGTCCCTGGCTTCCGGAGCTACCCGACGCGCTGTCACTCGCTGATCTCTGTGCCGACAACAACCATCAGGCCGACAACAACGACGGTGATGTCGTGCTCGGGCTTGCCGACCATCCGAACGAACAAGCGCAACGACCGTGGACCTGGCCGTCGCTGGACGGCCACCTCCTCGTGGTCGGTGCGCTCGGAAGCGGCGTTTCGACGACGCTGTGGACGGCGGCCAGCCAACTCGCGACGCGCGGAGACTGGGTCTACGTGGCGGACGAAGGTGGCGCGCTCTCGGCATTCGGCGATCGCGTCGCCGGCCTCGTGTCCGCCGGTGACGTCGCCCGACATCGGCGGCTGCTCACCGTGCTCGCGCACGAGCTCGACGAGCGACAGGGGTTGCGCGTCGACGAGGCGCGTGCCCGACCGTCCATCCGGTTGATCATCGATGGTGTTGGCTCGTTCATGGACACGGCTCAGACGGAGTCGGGTGGCGAGCTCGGCGATGCCTTCGCCCGACTCGTCCGCGACGGCCCCGGTGTCGGCATGACGATGGTCGTCGGTGCCGCTTCAGCGGCGGAGCTGCCTCGGCCGTTACGTGGGGGAGCCCGCCACACGGTCGTTCACGAACTCACGGATCGAAGCGATCTCGGTGCCTTCGGCCTTCGCCCCAAGGACGTGCCGACGTTGCCGCCGGGACGGGCGGTGCACGCCCCGAGTGGTGTGCTCCTCCAGGTCGCCAGGTCGACGCTGCCGAACGTCGAGCCACCGATCGACGCTCCCGCCGTCGACCTCCTGCCCACGGTGGTGAGGCTCGAGGACCTCCCGCCCGCATCGGTCGATCCGGATCTGCGCGTACCGGTCGGGATCCTCGAGCTGGACCGAACGCCTGCAACGTTGCTGGCGAGGACGGGGGAGGCCGTGCTGATCAGCGGTCCCGCCGGGAGTGGGCGTACGTCGACGCTGCGGACGATCGCTCGCTCGGCGAGAGCCGCGGCCAGTGAGCTCGTGATGGTCGGGGTTGGACCCGATGCCGAGCGTGAACTCGCCGACATCGGTCTCGACGCGGTGGGTACCCACGAGGACCTCCATGCCGTACTCGAGGTCGCCGCGTCGGACGAACGACGTTGGTTGATCCTCGTCGACGACGCCGACCGGCTCGAAGACGCCGCAGATCTGGCCGACCTCGCGAGCTCGCGTCATCCCGCGGTCACCGTCGTCGCGGCCGGGTTGACCCCTGCGCTGCGGCAGTCGTACGGCCATTGGGCGCGTCGCCTCGGTGGTAGCGGTGTCGGCGTGTTGTTGCACCCCGAGCCCGCCGACGGCGAGCTGCTCGGCGTCCGCCTGCCTCGTTCGCTCGAGGTGGACCGCGTTCCGGGACGAGCGTTTCTCGCCATTCCCGGCGAGGTCGCCGGGGTCGTCCACGTCGCGACCTGAGCGCTCGTCGGAATCCACGTACTCGAATGCTTTTCGACATCTTTCCGCGCTCGTGTTGACATTCCCCTGCCTGTGAAGTACATCTGATGACACCGATAGGCACAAAAAATATCGAAAAGCATGAAAGGGGCCAGCAATGGCGATCATCGGAGGCAACCTGAACGACATCGCGGCGAGTGCGTCGCGGCTCGACGACTCGGCGCTCATGGCGTTGCAGACGCAGGAGCAGACCAAGGGTGCCGGAGGGGTGCTGCAGGATGCCGTCACCGACGCCACGCAGCAGCTGATCACCCAGTTCCAGGAGATCGCGTCGTCGATGGTGGGGGACATCGAACAATCCCACCGGGTCCTCGCCGGCGCCGACTGGAATGGGCAGTCGCAGCGGAACGCAATTGCGATCAAGGAGCAGCTCAAGGCCGAGGTCGGACGCGTGCTCGACGAGGCAACGCTGGCGTTCCAGGCCGAGCAGCGCGCTTTCAACGGACGCGCTGCGGAGCTGATGGCCCAGATCGACGGATCGTTCGGTCAGGTGATGAAGCAGGTCGACGTGCAGTACCGAGACCTCGCTACTGCCGCCAAGACGATGCGCGACAACCTCGAGGCCGCCGACCAGACGATCCGGATGGGCTGAAGCGGACGGCGGTCGACGTCGTCAACAGACGAGGGCCGATGGAGTTCGTGCTGGACGTCAGCCTCCGCTCCAGTCGAGCTCGATCACCAGTGGCGCATGGTCCGACGGACGTTCGGCCATGCGCCACGCGGTGTCCGGACGACACGACGACGCCGCCGCTCGCACTCCATCGCTGGCCAACGCGAAGTCCAGCCGATAGCCGAGCCCACGCTCGAGTTGTTCGGCGCTGTGGGAGAACCAGGTGTAGCCCGGCTCGTCGGGGTGGCAGGATCGCCCGAGGTCATGGAGACCGACCTCACACAACCGGTCGAACGCCGCTCGCTCGTCAACGCTCGTCAGGTTGCGGCTGCCGTTGATCGGCTTCCACAGATCGATCGCTGCCGGGCACACGTTGAGGTCGCCGAGGAGAAGAAGATCCGGTTCCCCGACGAGCGTTTCTTCGGCCTCGATCCGCAGCAGCTCGAACCAGGCGAGTTTGTGTCTCCACTCGGCGCTGCGATAGCGCCGACCATTCGGCGCATACACCGAACCCACCCGGATCCCCTCCACGTCTCCGAGCAGGAGCCTCGGCTCGTCGAACGGAGGACCGTGCTCGCCGTGAAAGCCCCACTGGACCCGGTCGAGGCCGCTTCGACTCAGAAGGGCAACGCCGGCATGGCCATGGCTCCCGCCGAGGTGCGCCCACTCGAAGCCCAACGCTTCGAACGCCGCTGACGGAAACTGCGCGTCAGAACATCGGGTCTCCTGCAGCGCCACCACATCGGGATCGAGCTGGTCGATCAGGCTCTCGACCAGTGGCAGCCGGGACCGGATCGAGTTGACGTTCCACGAGACGAGTCGCACCGCCTCACTCTGCCGCGCCGGTGCGACAATCACCGCCGAGCTCGAAGAAACCGGTCAGGCTGCCGCGCCGGAGGACCGAACATTGTCGACATGAGGGCGTTGATCAATCGACCTGGCGTCTCGTTGTTCGCCGTTGGTGTGGTCCTCGTGATCGCGGTACGCCAGATCGTCGGTGCGATCTGGCTGATCGGTGGATTCCTCTCGACGGCTGCCGTCCTCTCGGGCGTCGCGGCGATTCTCGGCGGGGGAGCATTGATCTTGCTCGCCGCGCGCCGGACCTGATCTGGGCGTTGCGCGTCGGTCTACGATCAGGTCGTGGCGCTGCGAAACGACACGAACGGTGAACCGGCCGACACTGAATCGACTCGACTTCAGCACGTGGAGGCGATGTGTGAAGACCTCGTGCCGGAGTCGGTTGTCGACTCGGTCGGGGCGTCGCTGCGGCGTTCACTCGACGCCGACGTTGGCTTCGTCGGCCTGGTCGACGACGATGCGACGTTGACGCTCGGCTCAGTCGCCGGTGGGCGCGTCGGCGCCCTGGATGGCATGCGCGTCGAGTCCGGCAATGGGCTCGGCGGCCAGGTGCTCGCGACGGAGACACCCGCGTCCGTCGAGGACTACGTCCGCTCGACCGAGATCACCCATGAACACGACGCGGAGGTCGAACGCGAAGGGGTTCGAGGGCTGGTCAGCGTTCCCCTCGTGGTCGCCGGCGACGTCCTTGGAGTCGCCTACGTGGGCTTTCGCCGTCCCTTCGAGTTCACCGACCGGGCGATCTCCGAGGTCATGACCGTCGTCGAGTCCGCGTCGGTCGCCATGACGCTCGCGGAGCGGGCGCGGACAAT
Organism: Acidimicrobiales bacterium; assembly: GCA_020629635.1. Lineage (GTDB taxonomy): Bacteria > Actinomycetota > Acidimicrobiia > Acidimicrobiales > SHLQ01 > SHLQ01. Next base: position 31,884 of record JAHDCX010000008.1, read on the forward strand.
GCGCGACGAGGCGGCGAGATCGGCGCGCGAAGCGGCGATGAACGACGTGCGCGATGCGCTCGACCCCCAACTCGCTGCGCTGGTCGACGGGATCCGAGACATCGTCGGCGATCCGGCCGCGGATCCGACCATCGTCGAGAAGGCGTCGCGATTGCTCGGTCAGACGATTCGTACGCGTGCCGCCATCGGGGAGGATCTTCCGGCTCCCGAGCGCGAGGCCGCACCCTCTCCCTTGACCCCGCGCGAGACCGAGGTCATTCGGTTGGCGGCGACCGGCGCCACCAACGCGCAGATCGCCGAATCCCTCTTCCTTGCGCACGGCACCGTCAAGGCCTACATGGAATCCGTGCTCCACAAACTCGGGGCCCGAAATCGGGTCGAGGCGGCGATGATCGCCGCCGGGTTGGATCTGCTGTAGCCCGTACTGCCGATCGGCAGGGGTCGCCCGGCAGATTGTCCGCAATCGACTCCCGGGGGGTTGTAACGGCCGTCACACCCCGTGCTACCTTGCCGACGGTCGGTCGCGCGTGGGGCGCACCGTGCAGGAGGGGACAGGATGACCATCGTCGAAGAACGTGTCGATCCCGCACCGTCACCGAGTGGCGGCGCCAAGACGGTGGCGTCGATGGCCCGAGACTGGGCGACGTCGGATCCGACGCATATCGCATTCCGCGAGAAGGACTTCGGCATCTGGCAGGAATTCACGTGGGCCGAGGCGTGGGACCAGATCGAGCTCGCCGCCCACGGTCTGCTCGCACTCGGCGTGGGGGTCGGTGATCGAGTCACCATCCACTCCGAGGACCGGCCCGAGTGGATCATCATGGACCTCGCCACGGTCGCCGTCCGGGGCACCACGGTCGGGCTGTATCCGACCAACCCCGCGGCCGAGGTCGAGTACATGCTCACCGATTCGGGTGCGGTGGTGCACGTGGTCGAGGACCAAGAGCAGGTCGACAAGGTCTTCGAGATCGATCCCGCCACGATCCCGGACGTGCGGTCGCTCATCTATCTCGAGCCCCGCGGGTTCTCCGAATTCACCGACGAACGCCTCACCTTCTGGGACAACTTCATCGAGATGGGTCGCGAGCATCGGACGGCCAACCCGACCGCGGTCGCCGACCGGATGGCTGCGGCGACCGACGACGACGTGATGACCTTCGTGTACACGTCTGGCACGACCGGCCCGCCCAAGGGCGCGATGCTCACCAACGCCAACTCGATGTATGCGATGGACAAGATCATCGCCGAGCAGAAGGCGTATCCCGACGGCACCGCACCCAACAAGAACGACCAGATCCTCACGTACCTCCCGCTGTGTCACGTCGCAGAACGGATCTTCTCGACGTGGACGATGCTCGCCGGCGGCCCGACGCTCAACTTCGCCGAGTCCATCGAAACCGTTGCGATGAATCTGCGCGAAGTGCAGCCGACGCTGTTCTTCGCGGTGCCGAGAATCTGGGAACGCCTCCACGCCGGAGTGATGATCCGTGGCGGAGATGCGACCTGGTTCAAGAGCCAACTGCTGAAGGCGGGCATGGGCGCCGCTGACCGCATCGGCAAGGCCAAGGTCGCCAACGGCGGAAATCACACGGCGTCGAGTCGGATCCTGCACTGGATCTTCTACCCACTCGTCTTCCGTGCGCTGCAAGAGCGGGTCGGGCTCCGGCATTGCCGACGTGCGTCGAGTGGCGCCGCCCCGATCGCCCCGGAGGTCCTCCAGTTCTTCATGGGCATCGGCATCGACGTCTTCGAGCTCTATGGCATGACCGAGAACTCCGCGGTCGCAACGGTCAACTACCCCGGTCGACTCAAGCTCGGCACCGTCGGCGAGCCCTACGAGGACATCGGCCTTCGCATCGACGAGCAGACGGGCGAGATCCAGACCAAGCATCCCGGCGTGTTCAAGGGCTACTGGAACAAACCCGACAAGACCGCCGAAACCTTCACCGAGGACGGGTGGCTGCGCACCGGCGATGTTGGCGAGTGGGTCGACGGCACCCACATCAAGATCGTCGACCGCATGAAGGACATCATCATCACGTCGGGTGGCAAGAACATCTCGCCATCCGAGATCGAGAACACGCTCAAAGCGTCGCCCTTCATCAAGGAAGCGATGGTCATCGGCGACAAGCGCAAGTACCTCACCGCGCTGATCGGCATCGAGCTCGACACGGTCGGCAACTGGGCGTTGCGCAAGAACATTCCCTACACGACCTACCGGGACCTCACGGAGAAAGACGAGGTCCTCGAGATGGTCCAGGGCATCGTCGACGACTGCAACACGAAGTTCGCTCGCGTCGAAGGGATCAAGAAGTTCCGGATGATCCCCAAGGAGCTCGACCACGAGGACGGCGAGCTGACCGCAACCCAGAAACTCAAGCGGTCGGCGATGGTCGACATGTTCGGCGACCTCGTGGAGTCGATGTACTGATGCTCTCGGTTCTCGCACAATCGGACGTGGGTTGGTTCGCCACGTTCTTCAACACGATCGTCAAGGGCCTTGCGGTCGGTGGCGTGTACGCCATCATCGCCTTGGGTTTCGTGATCATTTTCAAGGCGACACAGGTGCTGAACTTCGCCCAGGGGGCGCTCGCTGCGACCGGAGCGTTGTTCTTGTCGTTCCTCGTGTTCGACCGACCAAACCAGGACGCCCCGCAGGGCCAGACCCCCGCCACCTGGTGGCGTGCGCCCTTCGCCGGTGACGGATTCCCGGACTACGGCGAGCAGTGGGCGTCGATCGTGCTGATCAGCGTGCTGGCCGGGGTGGCGCTCGCGCTCATCACCGGCAAGTCCATCTCGGGCTGGGCGATCGGGTCGTTCTTCGCCGCGTTCCTCGCGTGCAGATGGCTCGCGACCCGCGAGGGTTTCACGTGGCTCGACGAGCCCATCGTGTCGCTCATCGTCGCATTTGCCGTTGCGGTTGGTGTTGGTGTCGCACGAGGTTGGCGCCCGCCGGTCCAGATCGGCATCGGCGCGGCGGCGACGTTCGTCGCATTGGTGGTGATCGCGGCCATCGACAACGAATGGATCGAATGGCTGGGCAACCTCGTCATCGCCGTCATCCTCGGCGCCCTGTTCGGGATGATTCTCGAGCGCTTGGCGATCCGCCCCATGGTGGGTGAGCCGCTCTTCTCGATGGCAGTCATCACGCTCGGTCTCGAGATCGCCATTCGCCAGTTCGCCAACGACTCGGTGAAGATCCTCAACCGGCCGATCCTGGCGCCGTGGGAGGGCGATCCGCTCGATCCGGCATCGGATGGAGGGTTCTTCGCTGGCGGCGTGTTCTACAACTGGAGCTGGTTCGCCATCCTGTTCGCCGCCGCCATCAGCTTCGTCGCCGTCTTCCTCTTCTACCGCTCCAAGCTCGGGGTCGCGATGCGGGCGGTGTCGTTCGACCAAGAGGCCGCGATGGCCCAGGGCATCAACGTCGGCCAGGTCTTCGCCATCGCCTGGGCCTTCGGCGCCGGACTCGCCGTGCTCGGCGGCGTCTTTGCCACCCAGCCACCGATCTCCCAAGAAGGGTCCGTGACGGTTCTCACGGCGCTCGTTGCGTTCCGGGCCCTTCCGGCGGTGATCCTCGGCGGCCTCGATTCGGTGCAAGGCGCCGCGATCGGAGGCCTGCTGATCGGCCTGGCCGAGATCTTCGCTGGCCAGTATCTCGCTCGCTTCACCGACACCCTCGGTGCCGGCTACCAGACCATCGTTCCGTACGTCGTGATGTTGGGGGTGCTGCTCGTCCGGCCCTACGGGCTGTTCGGCACACCGGAAGTCAGGAGGGTCTAGATGCGCGGTCGACCGAAACTGTTCACGTCGTATGAGGCCGATTCGGCCATCTTCCCGACGTCGCTGCAGAAGTGGCTCGCCGCCGCGGGCATCCTGCTGCTCTTCATGTTGCCCTTCGACATCCCGTTCTTCACGGGACCCGTGCCGAGGGCGTTCCCCGACAGCTGGCCACTGCTCGGTGGCCGTTACACGCTGCTCGGCCAGATCCCGATCCTCCAGGACGGCATCCCGCTCGTTCGGTTCCTCGGTGATTCCAACTGGCTGCGACCGATGACCGAGGTGTTGATCTTCGCGATCGCCGCAATTGGGCTCAACATCCTTGCCGGCGTCGCGGGCCAGGTCTCGCTCGGTCACGCCTTCTTCATGGGCGCAGGTGCGTGCACCGCGGCGGTGCTCGGTGGCCCAGAGGACTCCGAGCTGTTCTGGGGCCTCGGCCTGCCGATCTGGATCTGGCTGCCCGCATCGGGCATCGTTGCGGCGCTCGTCGGGATCCTCGTGTCGCCGACTGCGGTACGACTGCGCGGTCTGTATCTGGGCATCGTGACGCTCGGCCTGGTCTTCATCGGCATCCACCTGGCTCGGGTCTTCCCCCAGATCGCCGGCGACACCGAATCCGGACGCCGCTACCCCGAGTTCGACATCCGGGCGTGGAAAGAAGGCTCACCGCAGGTGACCATCTCCTCCGAGGAGACGGTCACCGGTTGGTTCGGCCTCAACGCCTTCACCGTCACCGAACGCCAGAAGGTGTACCTGTTCTGCCTCGTCGTGTTGTTGGCGATGGCGTTCTTCGGGAAGAACCTGATGCGCTCGCGAACCGGCCGGGCCCTTCAGGCCATCCGAGATCGCGACATCGCCGCTGAGGTGATGGGGGTCAACGAGGCGAAGTACAAGATGATCGCCTTCGCCATCTCGTCGTTCTACGCCGGAATTGCCGGAGCCATGTGGGCGAGCTTCCTCGGCAAGGTGGCCGGCAACCAGTTCAGCCTGTTCATCTCGGTCGAGTTCATCGCCATCTTGTTGATCGGCGGAGCCGGCACGATGTCGGGGGCACTCGCCGGCACCTTCTTCGTCATCCTCCTGCCGGAGTTGGTGGAGAAGGCGACCGAGTGGCTGGCCGAACAGGACAGCGGCATCAGCGGTGCGATCGGTGACTTCCTGCTCACGGAGGGTCCCGGCGACTTCGGCCCGATCTCGGAGCCGAACGTGGCGCCGGGCTGGGCGCTGAACGTCTTCGACTGGAACGTCGTCATCTACGGCGTCTTGATCGTCGTCTTCTTGATCTTCGAGCCGCTCGGACTGTTCGGCATCTGGATCAAGATTCGCAACTACTGGAAGGGTTGGCCCTTCTCGTACTGACCGGGAAGAACCCGACGGGGTGACGCACATCACACCGTCGACTGAACGAAAATGATCTCTGGGGCATCAGCCCCGAAGAAAAACCCGGGGCGACCCGGACCAAATCCCAGGAGGGGAACACATGACACGAATGCGATGGTTGGTGGCGCTGGTCGCTGCACTCAGCCTGTTCGCAGCGGCTTGTTCGGCAGCGGAGGATGCGGCGGACACCGCAACCGACGCCGTCGGCGACGCTGCAGAAGCCGCCGGTGACGCTGCCGAAGATGCAGCCGAGGCCGTCGAAGACGTCGTCGACGGTGACGACGATGCCATGGAAGAAGAAGACGCCATGGAAGAAGAAGACGCGATGGAGGAGGAGTCTGCAGAGATCGCCACCGATTACGGCGTGACCGAGGACGCGATCCGCATCGGTCTCTCGGCTGACCTCTCCGGTCCGTTCTCGGCGCTCACCTCGGTGATCGTCGATGCACAGACCGCGTACTTCGACCGGGTGAACGAGAACGGTGGCATCGCCGGTCGCGAAGTCGAACTCGTCGTGCTCGATAACGCCTACGACGTGCCGACCCAGCTCGACAACTACGCCGAGCTGGCCGACGAGAGCGAAGACGGCGTCGTGATGATCAGCCAGTCGACCGGCTCGCCGCACACGTCGGCCATCGCCGGCGACCTCGCCGACGATGACCTCATCGCGATCCCGCTGTCGTGGTACTCCGGTTGGGCTGACCAGGAGTTCGGCTCCAACGTGTTCGAGCTCTACACCAACTACTGCTTCGAGGGCATGAACGGTGTCGAGTTCCTCGTCGAGCAGTCGGGCGAAGCCGCGCCGACCCTCGCCATCGTGTCTCGCCCCGGCGAGTACGGCCAGGACGGCGCCGCCGGCGCCCGCATCGCTGCCGAAGCGCTCGGTCTCGAAATCGTGTACGACGGCGAAGGCGCCATCGCCGGTGACGACTTCACCCCGGTGATCAGCCAGCTCGTCGCTGCACAGCCCCAGATCGTGTGGTTCACCGGTTCGCCGACCGAACTCGCACAGATCTTCGGTGGTGCCGCAGCAGGTGGCCTGACCGCACTGTGGTCGGGTAGCTCGCCGAGCTACAACGTTGCCCTCCTCGACACGCCCGTCGGTCCGGCGCTCGACGCCTTCTACTTCCACAGCACCTACGCGGCGCTGTGGAACGCGAACGACTCGGCTGGCATGCAGGACATGGTCAGCGAGATCACGGCTCGGATCCCCGAGGGCAACTACGCCCAGTCCGACACCTACGTGATCGGCTGGACCGAGGCGATGTTCGCCGAGGCCGTGCTCGAGCAGGCCGCCGCCAACGGTGACATGACCCGTGCCGGCGTCGTCGCCGCCGCCAACCAGGTGACGGTCGACTTCCAGGGCCTCGCCCCGGACCAGAGCTGGACCGGCGATCCGAATGACTTCGCCGTTCGTGCCTCCTACATCTACGACGTGGTCCTCGCCGACGCGACCCCAACCACGCCGATCACCGAAGCAGGCTCGAGCGGTCTGTCGCTCGTCAAGGAGAACTTCGTCGGCAGCGTCGCTGCTGGCTTCGAGTTCACCGAGCCTTGCTTCGTCAGCGAAGGCTGATTCCTAACCAGTAGATCCTGGGTCTGCGCCTGTCGGGGCGGTTCGCCGCCCCGACAGGCACCCCAGATACCTCTCTCAACGGAGCTCTCGATGCTCGAAGTCGCCAACCTCGAAGTCGTCTACAACGACGTGATCCTCGTGCTGCGGGGACTCTCGATCGAGGTGCCCGAAGGTCAGATCGTTGCGCTGCTCGGTGCCAACGGCGCCGGTAAGACCACGACACTGCGTGCCATCTCCGGATTGCTCGACGTCCACGAGGGCGACGTCACCAAGGGTTCCATCACCTACAAGGGTGAGGTCATCTCTGGCCGGAACCCGGCAGACATCGTGAAGGGCGGCATCACCCAGGTGATGGAGGGTCGCCGGGTGTTCGCCGAGCTGACCGTCGACGAGAACCTCCAAACCGGGGCGTTCACGAACGGTGACAAGGGTTCGGTCGACGCGGCGTACGACCGCACGATGGAGCTCTTCCCGGTGCTCAAGGAGCGCCGCAACCAAACCGCTGGCTACCTGTCGGGTGGCGAGCAACAGATGTTGGCCATCGGGCGGGCGATGATGGCCAATCCCGAGCTGTTGATTCTCGACGAGCCATCGCTCGGGCTGGCGCCTCTCCTCGTCGAACAGATCCGCGACATCGTCGTGGAGATCAACAAGACCGGCGTGAGCGTGCTGCTGATCGAGCAGAACGCGGCGATGGCCCTTTCCATCGCGGACTACGGCTACATCATGGAGACCGGCAAGGTCGTCCTCGATGGCGACGCCGAAAAGCTCCGCAACGACGAAGACGTGCAGGAGTTCTATCTCGGACTGCACACCGACGAGTCCGGAGAACGCAAGAGCTTCCGAGACGTGAAGCACTACAAGCGCCGCAAGCGCTGGCTGTCCTGAGGAGATCGACATGGCCGACCATCTGCTCGAAGTCGACGACATCACGCTGCGTTTCGGCGGTGTGACGGCGATCAACGGCGTCTCGTTCCACGTGAACGATGGCGAGCTCTTCTCCATCATCGGCCCCAACGGCGCCGGGAAGACCTCGATCTTCAACACCCTGTCGCAGGTCTATCGCCCTCAAGAGGGCGACATTCGCTGGCAGGGCGAGTCGATCATGGGTATGCGGCCGGACAAGGTGGCCGAGCTCGGCATCGCTCGCACGTTCCAGAACATCGAGCTGTTCGCGAACATGACGGTGGTCGACAACCTGTTGACGGGCCGTCACGTGCGGATGAAGAACTCCTGGCTCACGGGTGCGCTGTGGTTCGGTCCCGCCAAGACCGAAGAGATGGAGAATCGGCGCAAGGTCGAGGACATCATCGACTTCCTCGAGATCGAGCAGTATCGCAAGAGCCCGGTCGCCATGCTGCCGTACGGCATCCAAAAGCGCGTGGAGCTTGGCCGAGCACTCGCAATGGATCCCGTGCTCCTGCTCCTCGACGAGCCGGTGGCCGGCATGAACCAGGAAGAGACCGAGGACATGGCTCGGTTCATCCTCGACATCCGCCGCGAGCTCGGGATCGCCATGATCATGGTCGAGCACGACATGGGTCTCGTCATGGACATCGCCGACCGGATTCTCGTCCTCGACTTCGGCCAGAGAATTGCCGAAGGGCTTCCGGACGACATCCAGAAGAACCCCGACGTCATCGCTGCCTACCTCGGCGGGGAGCTCGCGCACTGAGCCTCGCTGACCCGCAGCCGTGTGAGACTGCGGTCATGACGACACCTGTCCACGCCGACTATGTGATCGCCGGAAGCGGTGCCGTCGGCATGGCCTTCGCCGACGTCCTCGTCACCGATTCCGACGCCACCGTTGCGATCATCGACCGCTACGCAAAGCCCGGGGGTCACTGGAATGTGGCCTACCCGTTCGTCACCCTCCATCAGCCTGCGGCGTTCTACGGTGTCAGCTCACGGGAGCTTTCGAGCGGGATCCTCGAGCGGGGCGGTCTCAACGACGGGCTCGCCGAACTGTCGAGTGGCGCAGCGGTCTCTGCCTATTTCGACGACGTCATGCGACACCAGTTCTTGCCCTCGGGACGCGTGCAGTGGTTTCCGATGTGCGAATACGACGGCGGGGGCCGCTTCTCCTCAACGGTGACCGGAGAGCGGTACGAAGCGACCTGGAACGAGCGCTTCGTCAACGCAACCTTCTTGAACACGAGCGTTCCGGCGACGCACACGCCCAACTTCACCGTCGCAGGCGGCGTGCATTTCATCCCACTCAACGACCTCCCGACAGTACGGGACGCCCCCGAGCGATTCGTCGTGGTCGGTGGGGGAAAGACCGGGGTCGACGCCTGTCTCTGGCTCCTCGAACAGCGTGTCGACCCGGACAAGATCACCTGGGTCGTGTCTCGAGACGCGTGGATGCTCGATCGCCAGAACACCCAGAATCGGCCGGAGTTCTTCGAACACACCATCGGTACGCAGGCCAGGTTCATGGAAGCGATCGTTGCCTCGGATTCTCCGGAGGACATGTTTCTGCGGTTGGAGGCGTGTGGCTACTTCGTTCGCATCGACACCGACGTGTTGCCAGAGATGTTTCACGGCGCAACCGTCAGCCAGCTCGAGATCGAGGCACTGCGGCGTATCGACGACGTCGTCCGGCTGGGCCGCGTCACGTCGATTGGTGCGGAGGAAATCGTGCTCGAGCGCGGGTCGATTCCGACGGGGCCTGGCGTCGTCCACGTGGACTGTTCGGCCAGTGCGCTCAAGAAGCACGATCCCGTGCCGGTCTTCGACGGTGACGTCATCACGCCCCAGCTCGTTCGGCCGTATCAACCCGTGTTCAGTGCAGCGCTCGCCGCCCACGTCGAGCTGACGTACGACCACGACGAGACGCGCAACCGATTGTGCGGTGTCGTTCCGCTCCCGGACACGACCGACGACTTCATCCGCTTCACCATTGCGGGCCTGCTCAACGAGAACGAGTGGTCGCAGGATCGGGAGTTGCGGTCGTGGATCGCTGCCAACCGCTTGGATGGTGCCGGGAAGCTCGTGCGGTCGATCTCGCGTGACGACACCGCGAAACGCGACCTGATCCGGTCGATCCGTTCGACGGCGCCCGGAGCGGTCATGAAGCTGATGGAATACGAAGCCGCATTGGAGACCGGGGGAGCCACATGATCGAACAATTCGAGGTCCGTCGTTCGGGCCATGTCGAGAGCCGGCTGTCCACCGCCGAGCCGAGTGATCTGGCGGACGGCCAAATCCGGTGCTCGGTTGATCGTTTCGCCTACACGGCGAACAACATCACCTACGCCGTCGCCGGAGACTTCCTTCGGTATTGGCAGTTCTTTCCGACCCTCGACGGCGACGCCGAATGGGGAGTGATCCCGGTGTGGGGATTCGCCGACGTAGCCGAGACCCGGGCAGAGAACGTCGAGGTCGGTGATCGGCTGTACGGGTACTTTCCGCCCGCCACCGAAGTCGTCATGACCCCAACGGCGGTGAGCTCAGCTCGGTTGATGGACGGCTCCGAGCACCGGTCGTCCCTGCCCCCGCAATACAACTTCTACCGGCGCGTCTCCGCCGATGCCGGCAATGATCATGACGCCGCCACCGCTCTTCTGGCTCCGCTCCATCTGACGTCGTACTCGATCGCCGATGCGCTGCGCCGAACGTCGCGCCATGGGGCTGACTCCGTCGTGATCGTCTCCGCGTCCTCGAAGACGAGCCTCGGGTTGGCGTACGCGCTTCGCCACGGCGACGACGATCTCGTGCGGGAGCGTCCCGCCCGGGTGGTCGGGCTGACCTCGGTGCGCAACGTGGACTTCGTCGAAGGCACGGAGATGTACGACGAGGTGTGCACCTACGACGACATCGCGTCGCTCGACGTCGATCCGATCGTCGTCGTCGACATGGCGGGAAACTCGGCGGTCGGCGCGGCGATAGTCGATCGATTCGGCGAGCAACTGCGATGGTGGATGGCCGTCGGCATCACCCACTGGGATGCTGGAGCCGGGGTTGGCGACACGGTGCCCCCGGACCGCCGAGAAATGTTCTTTGCGCCGTCGGTCCTCGGGACCATCATCGAGGAACTCGGCATCGCGGAATTCGAAGATCGGACGCAACGATTCCTGGCTGGCTCGGCTGCAGCCACGTTCGAGTGGATGGAGGTCGACGACCGCACCGGTCTCCTCGCGCTCGAGGAGGTCCACCCCGCGGTCTGCGATGGTTCGTATCCCGCGTCGTCGGGTCTCATGATCTCGCTCTGACACGGCCTCGCCTACGCTCAGCGACATGGACCGCCACGAACTCGACGAACTCGCCGATGCGTCGCTGCGAGGTGACGTCCCGACCCCGGAGGCGGCGGAGGCATTGCTCACCGACCCCGACGTCCCAACGCTCGCGATGCTCGACGCCGCGTTCCGAGTGCGCGAGGCGTCGTGGGGACGAGGCGTGCAGGTTCACATCCTGAACAACGCCGCCAACGGCAAGTGTCCCGAGGACTGCTCGTACTGCTCCCAGGCGAAGACGAGCGAGGTCGACATCGAGGACTACTCGATGAAGCCACGTGAGGAGATCCTCGCCGAGGCCGAGCAGGCGTGGCGCAACGGCGCATTTCGCTACTGCATGGTCTTCTCGGGACGAGGACCGTCGACCCGACGGACCGAAGAGCTCGCGTCACTGGTTCGAGAGATCAAAGAGCGATACCCACTCGAGGTGTGCGTCTCTGCCGGCCTTCTCGACGACCCGAAGGCTGCCGTGCTCGCCGAGGCCGGACTCGACCGGCTCAACCACAACCTGAACACGAGCGAAGAGCACTACGCCGAGATCTGCACCACCCACACGTACCAGGACCGGATCGCCACGCTCGAGGCCGCCAAGCGAAATGGCATCGAGACCTGCTCCGGGTTGATCGCCGGCATGGGCGAGCCCGCGAGCGACCTGGTGGAGATCGCCCACACGCTGCGCCGTCTGGGCGCCGAATCGATTCCGGTCAACTTCTTGTTGCCCTTCGAGGGCGGCGATCTCACGCCGGTCGGCATCACGCCGGAGTACTGCCTTCGGGTCTTGTGCATGTTCCGTTTCGTGAACCCGACCGCCGAGATCCGCATCGCCGCAGGCCGTGAGTTCCACCTGCGGTCGATGGAGGTAATGGCGCTCTATCCCGCCAACTCGCTCTTCCTGGAGGGGTACCTGAACGCCCGTGGGTCGGCGAGCAACCGGACCTACGAGATGATCCGGGACGCCGGCTTCGAGATCGTCAGCGAGTTCTCGGCGAGCGAGCTGCTCGATCCGGGCCGGGCGGTCGAGATCAAGACGCGGGAGGACCTGCGTCCGACCGAGGCAGCGCATAAGTGACCGTCGCGTGGGCGACGGGCTTGTCCGGCTGGCCGTCGACCCACATCTCGACATCGCCGTAGATCAGCGACCGGCCCCGCTTGAGCTGACGACCCTTGGCGATCACGTCGCCGCCGATCGCGGGACGCATGAACGTGATGTGCAGGTCCCAGGTGACAGCCATCGGCACGATGCCTTCCGTGGCGAAGACGAGGATCCAGCCGCAGAGGTCGGCGATCGAGAACAGCGTGGGTCCGGAGATGTAGCCGCCGGGGCGTAGCGCCGCTTCGTCGTATCGCCATCGAACTCTGACGTCGTCGGGTTCGATGTTCTCGACGACGATCGGGCCCGCCGACATGAAGTTGCTCTCTTCGGCGAGCGAGGCCAGGTAGGCGTTGACGGCGTCGGTCGACGGAGCGTCGTTCATCGGCGTACCGATCTCGTTCGGCCACGAAAGTGGGCCAGCACGGCGCTCTCCGTTCGGACCACGCAGTCGAGCAGAGAGCTCCGACCCCAGGTATCGGTCGTTGACCCCGTGGCGGTTACGACGTCGCCAACGTGGGCCGGGCGGAGGTAGTCGATCTCTGCATGGGCCGCGAATGAGGTCGACGCCGGGTCGCCGTTCGTCGCGTAGTCCATCGTCACGTCAGCGAGCATGAAGAGGAGCCCTCCGTGGCACACGCCATGGCGGTTGCACATGTCCTCGGTGACCGTGAGCGTTGCGGTGCAACCGGTCTCGGACACCTCGAGGATCTCGATGCCGATCAGCTCGGCGGCCGGGTCGTTGCCCATGAGTGCACCCTAGTTGTGCGGCGCGGTGGCTCGAAGCCCGACGGGCGGGCTCTACGCTGCGGAGATGTTCATCAACGGTGAATGGCAGGACGCAGCGAGCGGTCGGACCTTCGAGGTGACCAATCCGGCCACGGGCGAGGTCATCGGTACCGTGCCTGACGGCGATGGGGACGACGCCCGCCGAGCGGTGGCTGCTGCGGAGGCAGCGTTGCCTAACTGGGCGGCGACCTCTCCCTTCGAGCGTGCGGACATCTTGATGCGCGCCTGGGAGCTCATGCGGGAGCGAGCCGACGAGCTTGCCGAGCTCATGACCGTCGAGCAGGGCAAGCCGCTTCGAGCGTCGAAGGCCGAAGTCGCCTACGGCGCCGACTTCATTCGGTGGTTTGCCGAGGAAGGTCGTCGGCTCAACGGCGAGTGGCTTCCGTCTGCTCGTCGAAACCAACGGTTCTTGTCGGTTCATACGCCCGTTGGTGTCGTGGCCGCCGTGACGCCGTGGAACTATCCGATGTCGATGCTCACCCGAAAGATGGCGCCCGCCCTCGCCGCCGGATGCACGATCGTGCTCAAGCCCGCAGAGGCGACGCCCCTCAACGCCAAGGCGATCTTCGAGGTGTTTCACGACGCTGGCGTGCCCCCAGGGGTGATCAACATGGTCACCGCGCTCGACCCGGTGCCGGTAGGGGAGGTGTTCACCGATGATCCACGGATCGCAAAGTTGACCTTCACGGGCTCGACCGCCGTCGGACGGCGACTCGCGGCGGCCGCCGGCGCGTCGCTCAAGCGCGTGAGCGTCGAGTTGGGAGGGCATGCCCCATTCCTGGTCATGCCCGACGCCGACCCGGTTCACGCGGCCAAGGGAGCGGCCGCGCTGAAGTTTCTGAACGCCGGCCAGGCGTGTATCAGCCCCAACCGGATCTATGTGCACTCATCCGCCGCCGAACCGTTCGTCGAGACGATGACCGAGCGGGTCGGGCGAGTCGTTGCGGGTAACGGTCTCGAGGATGGGGTGGGTTGTGGGCCCCTCGTCAATGACGATGCAGTCGCCAAGGTCGAGTCGCAGGTGAATGACGCGATCTCGAAAGGTGCTGCCGCACTCGTCGGCGGACACCGTCTCACTGACGGCGCGCTCGGTGACGGGCACTTCTATGCGCCGACGCTCCTCGCCGGCGTGACGCCGGACATGGTGATCCACTCCGAAGAGACGTTTGGTCCGGTCGCTCCGGTCATCATCTACGACGATGTCGACCAGATCTGGGATTTGGCGAACGACACCAACTACGGACTCGCCGCCTACGTGTACACGAACGATCTCAAGACCGGCCTTCAGGCGGTCGAACGCCTTCGTTTCGGCATCATCGGGATCAACGACGTGAACCCGACTTCGGCGTCCGTGCCCTTCGGCGGGATGAAAGACTCCGGTCTCGGCCGAGAGGGTGGCCGAGAGGGCTTGCTTGAATATCTCGAGACGAAGACCGCGGGCTTCGCAATCTGACCACCGGCGTTCGAGTCAACCATAGACCATTGTCAGAGGGCACGATCTATTGTACCATTACGGGATGGCACGTGGTGTAGGTTGGGGCGATCGCAAAGACGGGTACTGGTTGGCGTCGAACGGTCGGTGGTACGAGGCGCGGCACCGTCCAAAGCGTTGGGACCGGACTGCACTCCCTCCGGCGCCCTACGATCCGGCGGACGTGAAGTCATCGGGGATGTCCACGTCGTCGTCCTCCGGAGCCCCGGCGGTCTCACCGCCGGCGCCACCGCCGGCGACCGCCCCTTCGGCCTCACCGCCGGCGCCGAAGGCGCCCACGAGCCGAATTGTTCGCAGCCGAGCACCGGGACGGGTCGCAGACGCTGACGTGATCGACCAACGGGATCACCATCGACGTATCGACTCGGGAGCAGCCCCCGCTGCAGCACTCTCGGCAGGCGGCGACGAGGGCGCTGTCGAACAGGTGGAGGCTCCCACCACGCCTCCCGCCCCGAGCCAGCCGGCCAACGACGCCTTGGAGGTGGTCGCAGGCGACCTCGGGCGGGTCTTCGGCGCCGCCAAGAGGCGACTCGAACAAGCGGTGAACGACGCAGTCGACGACCGCTGAGCAGCTAGCGTCAGGCCCACATTCGACGTCTCGACTCGGGAGGCGTCCACGAGCAGGGGAGCGCGAGCATGGGTGTCTCGATCAAGGACATCGACGGTCTGAAGGGCCTGATCACCGAAGAGTGGACCGACTGGAGCGAACCGGTCGAGATCACCCAGGACATGATCAACACCTTCGCCGACGTCACCAAGGATCATCAGTGGATCCACGTCGACATCGAGAAGGCGAACGCCGGGCCATTTGGCGGCCCGATCGCCCACGGATTTCTCACGCTCAGCCTCGTCTCGCACTTCGGCTTCGAGATCGGGCCGAAGATCGACGGCGTGCTCGGCGGATTGAACTACGGCGCCGACAAGCTCCGCTTTCTCAACCCGGTTCCCGCGGGTTCGCAGGTGCACGCGCGCTCGCGAGTCGTCGACATCACGGAGAAGTCGAGCGGCATCCTCATGAAGCAGGAGATCGCTGTTCACGTCGTCGGCGACGACACGCCAGCCCTCGTCTACGAAAGCCTCGGCCTCCTGCTCGGCTAAGTCGCTGTCCTTCGCTGCGAGTTCGCGCCCTCCCGGGCGCTCATGCGCAGATTGCCGCGCTTGTCGGGGTCAAGTCTTTCCAATCGACAACTCCCCGTTCGCAGCTTCAGTTGTCAATTGGAAAGACTTGACCCCAATTCGGGGCGGTTCTTGTAGTGCTCCAAGGCTTCGGGGTTGGCGAGTGCTTCGGTGTTCTTGACCGCTTTGCCGTGCACGACATCCCGCACCGCGAGTTCGGAGATCTTTCCGCTACGTGTACGAGGGATGTCGGCCACGTCGAGGATCTTCGCCGGGACGTGACGCGGTGACGCCCCCTCGCGGACCGCAGCACGGATTCGGGTGCGAACGTCGTCGTCGAGGGTGACGCCGTCGGCCATGCGGACAAAGAGCACGACACGGGTGTCGTCGTCCCAACGCTGGCCGATGACGAGCGACTCCTCGATCTCGTCGAGCTGCTCGACCTGCCGGTAGATCTCTGCGGTCCCAATGCGAACGCCGCCGGGGTTGAGCGTCGCATCCGAGCGTCCCGAGATGACCATGCCGCCACCGGGCGCCCATTCGGCGAAGTCCCCCTGGTGCCAGGCGCCGGCGAAGCGGTCGAAGTACGACCCGTCGTAGCGGACGTCGCCCGTGTCTCCCACAAAGCGCAGTGGCATCGACGGGAAAGGGGTGGTGCACACGAGCTCGCCCTGTTCGCCCGCACCCAACGGAGTACCGGAGTCGTCGAAGACCTCGATGCCGAGGCCGATGGCGGGAGCCTGAATCTCGCCGGCGATCACCGGCGCAGTCGCGTCGCCGGCGACGAGGCAGCCGCAGAGGTCGGTTCCGCCCGACATCGAGGCGACATGGACGTCGGATTTCACGTGCTCGTACAGATACCGGAAGCTCTCGTGCACGAGGGTCGATCCGGTCGAGCAGATGGTGCGCACCGATTTGAGGTCGTGGGTTTCGACCGGACGTCGACCGGCCTTGTTGAGCGCGTCGACGTATTTGGCGGAGATCCCGAGCAGCGTCACCGACTCGCGGTCGACGAGGTCGAAGACGACGTCGGCGTCGGGATGAAAGGGCGACCCGTCGTACAACACGACGGTTGCATCGGCGGCGAGCACCACGACGAGCCAGTTCCACATCATCCATCCCGCGGTCGTGAAGTAGAACACTCGGTCGCCGGGCCGGATGTCGCAGTGCACCCGATGTTCGCTGACGAGCTTGAGGAGCACGCCGCCTGCACGGTGCACGATGGCCTTCGGCGCGCCCGTGGTGCCCGACGAGAAGAGCACGAAGACCGGATGGTCGAAGGGCAGCCGTTCGAACGTCGGGCTCTCGGCCTCGATGTTTGCGGTGAAGGCCGCCATCGACGTGACGCCGTCGAGTGCGACGTCGCCGTTCAGGTAGGGCACGTGGATCGTCGCCGAAAGCGATGGCAACCGGTCCCTGATCTCGGCGAGCCGAGCGGTCGTGTCGTGGCGTTTCTGGGCGTAGAGGTATTCGTCGGTAGCGAACAGGAGCTTCGGTGCGATCTGCCCGAACCGGTCGACCACGCCGTTCGTGCCGAAGTCGGGCGAACTCGACGAGAAGGTCGCGCCGATGGAGTTCGCGGCCAAGAAGATGGCCATCGTGTCGGGGAGGTTCGGTAACCACGCCGCAACGACATCGCCGGCCCCGACGCCGGCGCGCCGCATCGCCTGTTGGAGCACCGACACTCGGGCACGAAGTTCGGCCAGCGACAGTGAAGAGTGAGCGCCGTCCTCGTTGCTGAATGAGATCGCCGTGTGCGCCGACGGCTCGTCGACTGTCGACCCGCGGAGAAGGTTCTCCGCAACCGACAACCGCGAGTCGGGGAAGAACCGATTCGACCGAAATCGATCCTCGGATTCCAAGACTGCGCCTTCACGGTCACCGATCAGCCCGTAGCGCTCCCACACGGCCTCCCAGAATCGTGCCGGGTCGGCGATCGACCAGGTATGGAGATCGGCGTAGGTCTCGAGTCCGAGCTCCGAACACCATTGGGCGATCTCGGTCTGCTCGACTCGGTCGGTCGACGGGGTCCACAACACGTCGGTCATGGCCGGATGCTACAAGTCACGTCCTCTCAGGTTGCGAAGCGGAGCGCCCGTGCGGCAGCGTGTCGCCATGATCGATGCATCGCTCTCGCTCAACACGATTCGGATCTTTCTCCACGTGCTGTCCGTGTCGGTTTGGGTCGGTGGTCAGTTCGTCATGTTGGCGCTCTTGCCCGTCCTGCGGAATGCCGGTGTGGATGGGCTTCCCAAGCAGGCGGCGCGGGCCTTTCAGCGTGTGGCGTGGCCGGCGTTTGCGGTGGCGTTCTTCACCGGCATCTGGAACATCTTCGAAGTCGACATGGCGAACGCCACCACTCGCTACAGCGTGATCTTCGGGACGAAGTTCTTGCTCGTCCTGATCTCTGGCGCCGCCGCGTGGATCCATGCGGTGTCCTCGAAGCCGGCGATCAAAGGCATGACCGGCGGGCTCGGGTTCTTGGCGGGTCTCGTTGCGATGCTGCTCGGATTCACCCTGACGCACGGCTGAGCCGGTCTCGTCCGTCGAGGACGAGCCCAGAGATTGCCGTCATCACTTCGCGCACGTTGGCGTCGTGATCGTCGGTGTCGAAGCC
Source organism: Acidimicrobiales bacterium (assembly GCA_020629635.1). Taxonomy (GTDB): domain Bacteria; phylum Actinomycetota; class Acidimicrobiia; order Acidimicrobiales; family SHLQ01; genus SHLQ01. Next base: position 49,959 of record JAHDCX010000008.1, read on the forward strand.
GATCGGTTCACCGATCGACGCGATCACCCGGCTCGATCGACGGCCGAGCTTGGGCAGCGACGTCCCGGGGATCCAGGCGTCGTCGCTGCCAGCGAAACCGACAGGCACCACGGCGGCGTTTGCTCGTCGGACGATTCGGGACAGGCCGGGTCGTCCGGGACCGACTCCGGCGATCTGGTCAGCGGGCCGGACGATCTTGCCCTCGGGCATGAGCGCACACGCCTCACCTCGTTCGAGCGCGGCAACCATCGTGTCTTCGGCGCGTTGACGGTTGTCACGGCTGAATGGAACGCAGCCGATCCCGCGCAGAAACCAGCCCGACACGGGATTGGCGAAGAAGCGCTCGTTGACGCCGATCCGGGCGGGCAGGCCGTAGTGCCCGAGCGTGATCAGCGAGGCAACGAGATCGAACAGGCTCGAGTGGTTGGCGGCGATGACGACGGGTCGGTCTGTGGGGAGCGTGACGGTCGGCGGCAGCTCGACTCGAGTGCTGGTGGCCGCCAGAACCTTGGAGACCCGAACGGACACGTTGAAGAAGCGATCGAACTCGTTTCGTTCAATGAGCGTGTGGCCAGCTCCAGGCCCGATCGGTCGGGTATGCACGTCGCCGAGTGTAGGGAGCGGTGCAACGTCACCGGTGGCAGGTGACCGGTCGGGTGAGGGCTACGATTCGCCCCGAGCCCGCCGAGCCTGCAAGGGGACACCGATGGTCGAACCCGATTTCCTGAGATTCTCGACGTTGAGCCTGCACGCTGGGCATCAACCCGATGCAGAAACCGGCGCCCGTGCCGTGCCGATCTACTGGTCGACGTCGTTCATGTTCGACGACACCGACCATGCAGCGAGCTTGTTCAACCTCGAGACCCCGGGCCACATCTACAGCCGGATCTCCAACCCGACCACCGCCGTGTTGGAGGAACGGATCGCGGCCCTCGAAGGCGGTGTCGGCGCGGTCGCAACGGCGTCCGGGATGGCGGCGTTCCACCTCGGCGTCGCGACGCTCATGGGACAGGGCGGACACATCGTCGCCGCCCGAAACCTCTACGGCGGTACGGCGAACATCCTCACGCAGACCCTGCCGAGGTTCGGGATCACCACGACCTTCGTGGACCCTCGGGATCCGGCGGCCTTCGAGGCCGCGATCACCGACGACACACAGCTCGTGTACGGCGAGACGCTCGGCAATCCCGGGATCGAAGTCATGGACATCGAAGCGATCGCAGACGTCGCCCACCGCAACGGCCTGCCGCTCATGGTCGATTCGACGTTCGCAACGCCGCACCTCATTCGCCCCTTCGAGTACGGCGCCGACATCGTGATGCACTCGATCACCAAGTTCATGGGGGGCCACGGCGTGGCGCTCGGTGGTGTGCTTGTCGACGGTGGCCACTTCGACTGGCAGGCGTCAGGGCGATTCCCAACGTTGACCGAGCCCTACGACGGCTACCACGGACTGTCCTTCACCGAGGAGTTCGGCCCTGCGGCGTTCATCAGTCGGGCACGCGCCGAGGGCCTGCGAGACTTCGGCGCCTCGATCAGCCCCATGGCGGCATTCCAGATACTCCAAGGCATCGAGACGCTCCCGCTTCGAATGGACAAGCACGTCGCCAACGCCCGGGCGGTCATCGAGATGCTCGAGGCGAATGACGCGGTCAGCTGGGTGAGTCACCCGCACTCGGCGACGCACCCGGACCACGAGCTCGCCAAGCAGCTGTATCCGCGTGGGGCCGGGGCGATTCTGAGCTTCGGGGTCAAGGGCGGGCGAGAGGCCGGCCGAAAGTTCATCGAGTCGGTTCGCCTTGCGTCGCATCTGGCGAACGTCGGCGACGCCCGAACCCTGGTCGTGCATCCGGCATCCACGACCCATCAACAGATGTCCACAGAGGCGCTCGAGGCCGCCGGCGTGGGCGAGGACCTGGTCCGACTGTCGGTTGGGTTGGAGGACGAGCGAGACATTCTGGACGACCTTCGTCGGGCGCTCAAGGCATCGCAGCGGTAGGGGGAACCAATCATGGAGATCGAGTTCAGGGGCGCTCCGGTTCGGATTGCGACCGGGGGACGTTCCCACGACAGCGACCCGGAGTCGCCCGGCATCGTGCTTCTTCACGGCTCAGGTCAGGACCGCACGATGTGGCAGATGCAGACGCGCTGGCTCGCACATCACGGCTTTCGAGTGGCCGCGGTCGACCTCCCTGGTCACGGACTCAGCGGCGGGCAGCCGCTCGAGTCGATCGAAGCCATGGGGGAGTGGACGGCCGCGCTCGTCCACGAGATCGGCTTTGCCCCCGCACATCTCGTGGGCTTCTCGTCGGGCTCGTTCGCCTCGCTCGAGGCGGCATCACAGGATCCGACGTGCGCCGCATCGTTGATTCTCATCGGGACGGCCCAATCGATGCCGGTGCATCCGGCCCTGCTCGAATCGAGTGGTGAGGACGTGCCCAGAGCAAGTCGGCTCATGACGTCGTGGGGGCTCGGCTCGCGGGCCCATCGAGGTGGGCACCCACAGCCCGGCACGTGGCTCGTCGGTGCCTCGACGGCGCTCGTCGACGCGTCGCCAACGGGTGCGCTCAAGGCCGACATGGAGGCCTCGAACGCTTACTCCGGCGCGATCGAGGCCGCATCGGTGATCGCGGTGCCTGTGACCTTCGTGCTCGGCCGGGAGGACAAGATGACCCCGTCTCGAAACGCTGCCGAACTGATCGAGGCGACCGCGGATTCGACCGTCGTCACCCTCGACGGAACCGGACACATGATGCCGATCGAGGACCCGATCCGCGTGCGCGAAGCCATCGCCTCGGCCGCGGGCTGGTCGGGCGGACGCTGACCCCACGGCCTCCGAGGGTCGGACAAGCCACCGATCGAATTCGGACAACCGGGCATTGCGTCCGGGAATGAACTCGCCTGCTCCGTACATTCATCAATCGTGGAGATCTTCGGAGTCGTCAACGCATCCCCTGATTCACTCGCCGATTTCTCTGTCGCGACGACAGGGCCCGATGCCGCCGCATATGCGCGCACGTTGCTTGCCGACGGGGCCGATCACATCGATCTCGGCGGTCAAGCGAGTCACGGTGACGCCGCAATGGTCACGCCCGACGAGGAATGGGCAATTCTCGAGGCGCCGCTTCGAGCGATCGTCGGCCTCGGCGTGACGGTGTCGGTGGACACGTGGCAGGTCGAGACCGCCCGCCGAGCGTTCGACGCAGGCGCGACGGTGCTCAATGCGGCTGACGCGCTCCAGGACCCGGCGATGCTCGAGTTCGCGGCCGAGCGCGAATGCGACGTCGTGTTGCCGTTCATGCTCGGCCCGGACCCCCGCCACCTCAAGCACGTCGAAGGTGATCCGGTGGAGGTCATGGTCGACTGGTTCGACCATCGGCTTCGAGACATGGATCGATACGGGCTTCGAGACCGGTGCTACCTGGACCCTGGCACAGGATTCTCTCCGGCGCATTGGGATTGGTCCGAGCGTCGGGAGTATCAACGACGGATCTACTCAGGGCTCGATCGACTCCGTGTCTTCGGGTTGCCGATCTACGTGCCGGTGCCGTGGAAGCAGACGCCGGATCGCATGGAACTGCTCGACATTGCGCTGTCGCACGACGTCGAGTTCGCTCGAGCCCACCATCCGGGTCAGATCCGAGCGCGCCACGATGCGCTCATCCCTCGGGTTGCCTGACGGCCCAGGCGGCTTCCGGTCGCAATGACGAGTCCGGTCCCAACGGTGTGGATACTCGGCGACCAGCTCCGCCGAGATCGAGGAGCGCTCGCAACCTTCGAGCCCGGTGAGTGCCGTGTCCTGTTGATCGAGAGCGAGACGAAGATCTCCTCCAAGCGGTGGCACGTGCAGCGGCTCCATCTCGTGTTGTCGGCGATGGCGCACTTTGCCGCCGAGCTTCGCACGGCGGGCTTCGAGGTCGACCACCGTCGTGCCGCCTCCTTCGACGCGGGGGTGAGTGCCCACGTGGACGAGTTCGACGTCGACGAGGTCATCGCCATGGAACCGATGTCGTGGGACGCACGGGCGCTGTTCGCTCGGCTCGACGTCCGTTCGATCGGGAACGATCAGTTCAGTTGCTCCTACACCGAGTTCGCATCGTGGGCTGAGGACCGGAAGAGCTTCAAGCTCGAGGACTTCTACCGCTGGCAGCGAACGCGCCTCGGGGTTCTCATGAACGATGACGGCACACCGGCTGGAGGCGCCTGGAACTTCGACCACGACAATCGAGAACCGCCGCCGAAGGACGGACGCTCGTGGCCGTCGATCACGGAGTTCGAGCTCGACGAGATCGATCGCGACGTGCTCGATCGCCTCCCGGACACGTGGGGCGTCGAACCGCGGGGGCTGTGGCCGGTGACCAGATCCCAAGCGCTCACCCGCCTGGAAGAGTTTGCGTCGAGTGCGCTTGTGCCCTTCGGCCCCTACGAGGACGCCATGCTCACGGGGGAGTGGAAGCTGGCCCATTCGGTGTTGAGCTCGTCGCTGAATCTGGGTCTGCTCGATCCGATCGAGGTCATCGAACGGGTGGTCGAGGAGTGGACGGCCGGCCGGGCCCCGATCAACAGCGTCGAGGGATTTGTCCGGCAGGTCATTGGATGGCGCGAGTACGTCTGGGGCGTGTACTGGCTGTGGATGCCCGACTATCGAGGTCACAACGCACTCGACGCCGACCAGGCCGTCCCGCCCGTCTTTCTCGGCGAGGCGGAGACGGACATGGCGTGCGTACGCGACGTGATCGGTAAGGTCGAGCACAACGGCTTCGCCCATCACATCGAGCGGCTGATGGTGTTGGGCAATCTGGCCCTCACTCATGGGGTTGATCCGTGGGCGATGACCGAGTGGATGTGGGCGAACTTCGTCGATGGTGCCGAGTGGGTGATGTTGCCGAACGTGTTGGGGATGGCGCTGCATGCCGACGGCGGGATGATGGCCACGAAGCCCTACGCCAGCGGGGGTGCGTACATCAACAAGATGAGCAACCACTGCAAGGGCTGTGCGTTCGACCCGAAGAAGCGGGTGGGTGAGACCGCGTGTCCGTTCACCACGCTGTACTGGGACTTCCTGGCCCGAAACGAAGCGGCCTTTCGGGGGAACCATCGCATGGGCCAACAGCTGGCTGGGATGCGGCGTCTCAAGGATCTCGATGCGGTTCGTGAACGGGCGGTCGACGTACGAGCGCGGTTGTCCTCTGGCGACTTGTGACGTGACCGAAACGGATGCCGTTCACGCATCCGTGCGCCGCCTCGGCGCCGTAGGTTCGATAGGCACCGGCGACCGAAAGGCACCTCACCCATGGCCCACTACGCAACACGAGTCGCAAGCGAACTCAGCCAGCAGGAGGCCTTCGACTACATGGCGGACTTCCGCAATCTGATTCTCTGGGACCCCGGCGTCTCCTCGGTCGAACAGATCGCTGGTGACGGCCCCGGCCCCGACGCGCAGTATCGAGTGAAGGTGCCCACCGGGCCACTGGTGTACAAGGTGCTCGAATTCGACGCACCCAATCGGATCGTGCTCGAAGCCAAGACGGCGACGCTGCGCAGCTACGACATCATCGAAGTCGACGTCACCGACGAAGGGTCGTCGATCCTTTACGACGCCACGCTCGAGTTGCAGGGCGTATTGGGCCTCGCGAACCCGTTGCTCGGTCTCGTCTTCGATCGGGTCGGCGACAATGCCGCCAACGGCCTCAGCAAGGCGATCGGTTCGGGAGCAGCCGTCCGGGTCTGACGCCGTCCATTCCGGTGGCCAGCCCGTGAGCTACGCCTCGGCGACGATCCAGCCGCGGCGCTGGAGCTCTGCAGCGAGATCCTCGTCGCTGAACTTCTGTAGTGCTCGCTGAGCGGACGAAGGCTTGGGAGCGACGGCCGCCGGCGGTTCCTCTGCTGCGCCGGATTCGCTTCGTTCGCGGAGTAGCTCGATGAAGTGGTCCGCCTCGTCGCGAGAGAACTTGCCGTTCGCCTGTCGCTGCGTGAAATCGAACTGGTATCGAGCCTCCCGGAAGTTCTCGAAGCCGAGATCTGCCAAGAGCTCGAGCAGCTCATCGATCTGCTTCTGCATTGCGGGTGGTCCCGACGACTGTCCAAAGGCCATTCCCACAGTCTGGCCGGTCCGAGTGACATCGATCGCAATCCCGGCCGCGACGGCGGCCGCGTGATACCTCGGGCCCGGTGTCATTCAGACTCGACGGCGTTGGTGACGTGACGCACGAACATGTTCGCCTCGAGCTCCTTCTGGAGCGCCATGGGTATTGGCGCCCCTCCGAGGTCGACTCGCCAGGACGGAGTCATCAGGTCGACGGAGATCTCTCCGACATCATCTGGATCACCGTCGAAGAACTCGAGGAACTCGCGATGGGTTTCCTCTTTGTCAACGAAGTAGATCCCGGGTAGGTCGTTTCCAATGAGGCCTCGAACTGCGTCCCGTCCGTCGTCTCCTGCGTCCGCGTGGAGATAGATGACGCTGAGCTTGTGTCGCGGATCAGATCGATCTGTCAATACATCGATCTCATGCTTTGTCGGCTCGGTGACGGCGCGAACCGCAGGGTGGGCCGATACTTGCGAGGAGATCGCATCGGACAGCTGGCCCTGCAAGCGGAACGAGGGTGGCATGTCCTGTGCGGTAACCGTTGGGTCCCCTGCCATCTCCGGGAAGAACTCGAGAAACTCGGCGTAGGTGTCTTCCTGGTCGACGAAGGTGATCTGGTGCTTGTCGCCGATGACCTGTTCAACCGCTCGGAAGTCTGAGGCGTTCGCGTCCGCAGTGAAGAAGATCGCTGTCTCTGACTGCTCGTCGGGCCGACCGTCCGAAACCGGTTGTGATGCGTCAGGAGGCGCCGAGTAGAGGTCTTCCGACGGAGCCGTCAGCGCGTTGCCCCGCGAGGGCGACTCCGGAGATTCGCGGGTGGTACTGCAGGAGACGGTCAGCGTGAATAAGGCGACCGCCGCTGCCACCCCTGATCGACGTCTCATCTTTGGAGTGTCGGCGCCGTAGCAGCGGCCCTTGACGGTCGTTCCGCTGATGCAGCGTAGAGGTCGACGGACATCCTTTGAGCATGTCCGGCCGGGTGCGGACCGGCCAGACGTGCGAGGTGATTGTCGTCTCGCGAACGCCAGTCACCGATCTCCTGTCGCAACCTTGTGACCGGGACGGTGGTCTCCGTCGGGGACGGCGTTGATGATGGCCTCGGCTGCGGCGCCGCCGGCCTCGATCGTGTACTGCTCCGGCCAGACGACAACGAGGTTGTCGAGGTCGGTCGTGAAGCGTTGGTCGACGAGCTTCGCTGCAAGGTTCTCGAGCGCGAGAGCTCGGGTCCAGCCTTCGGGTCGATAGGGCTCGAATGCGGCGCCGATTGCCTGTGGAGAGAGATTGGCCTCTTCGAGTGCGAGCCACATGTCGAACAGATCGCGGCCCTTTCTGCGTTGGTACAGCGCTCGGATCTTGGTGGCGACGAGCTCCTCGACTGCGAAGGACTTCACTTCGGCGCTTCCCTCGAACCAGGGTGAGCTGATCGCGAACGGCACCCTCGTGGTGGGGCGAGCGGGCGACCGTTCGTAGGTGTTCATCTCGATCTTGATCCTCATCCGCGCTCCGTTGAGGAAGGTCGAGTCGAGCCTGGCCTTGGGGTGACGCCTGACGTCTGTCTGCACTCGATCGAAGCCGACAGCGTCGGCCACTTCCCGAAGCGCATCGAGGACATCACCGACCCCGCCGGCTGAGCGACGGACGTAGTCGAGGTCCTCGCTGTAGCGCCATGGCCGGCCGAGCCACAGTTGGTGGAAGCACGTGCCACCTCGGAACACGAGCTCGTCACCGAGGAGGGGATGGTTCGCGATCTCGACGATGAGGCGAGACAAGTACGAGGTCTTGTTCGACCTGCTCGTCCGTGCTCCAGGGCGCGAACTGTTGCCAGTGGGCCAGGTCGGATGCTGCGATCACAGGTCGTGCTCGACGTCGATATTGACGATGATTCGCCAGCGGTTGTCACGTTCGCCAGCGCCGCTGCCGGGTGACAAGGCCCGGAAACGGCCTTCCCTGACGGTCGCGTTCAGCGGGTCGGTGTCGATCGGGAGATGCTCCTCGCTCGACATGAAGTCGATGAGGTGGCCAGCCCGTTGCGCGACCGCTGTGGGGTAGAAGGCCGCGACATCGGCGAGCGAAGCGGGGTCGAGCATGTCGTCGTGGAGGAGATCTCCGACGATCGTGGCGACGTTGGAGAGTCCGGCGGCACGTTGGGGTGCCTCAACCAGGTCGAACACAGTGACTTCGGGGGAGGAGATCCAGATCCGCCCGGTCGGGACCGTGTGCCGCAACCGTGGCCGTTCGGCAGCGTCGGCCCGTTGGATGAACTGGAGTCGGGTACGCCCGATGGTTCGGTCGCGAAGTCGAGCCGGAGTGACGACTTGGAAGACCATGGGCGCCTGATGTGAGGCGCCGTGAATGGCGGCGGCTGATAGCAGTCCCACGTAGTAGTCATGGCCGATGTGGGTCATCATCTGGTCGATGTAGTGGCTTCCAGGGGGTGCCCCAGCCGCCCGGTACTCGGGCGGGACCGGAACCCACCCTCCTTTGGTGACCGATACGAACTTGGCCGCTTGGCGTGCTCGCCTGAGGCTTCGAGGGACGGCGTTGACGTCGACACCCAGGCGTGCGGAGGCTTCCTCACTGGTGATGAAGTGTTGGCCACGACCCATGAGCTCATCGGCGAGCTGGCCCGGCGCAACGGTGGCGACGACTTTCATGCCGTCCAACGTATCAAAAGCGTACGCCGTGGACGTGTTTGATACTTCAAGAGGCAGCGGGGTTAGTCGCGAAGGACAACTTGGCCCGCCAGTTCACGTGCTCAGCGACCGCGACCCACCGGTACACGTGCCAACCGCGCCCACTGCGAAAGCGTTTGACGCGGTAGGCGGCAGAGCGGAGGTGGGGTCAGTCTTGCCACTCGAGCGGCGCCGCCGGGTCGTCAGAGCCTCGAACTCTCCGGCCGCTGGTACGGCACCCTCGCCGCCGAAGTCGGCCTGACCGGACCCATCGACCCCGACCACTTCCGCGCCGTGCTCGAAGGCGTCCGCCCCGCCACCGGCACCTCGCTCACCGAGCACCGAGTCCACATGCCCGGGCTCGACACCACCATTCGAACACGCCCTCGAGCGAGCCGAAGAGGTCGTCGTCGCGGTCCTCAAGCCCGAGGCCACCGACGAGACCGGATGACGGACCTGATGTGACCACGGGGGCGGCCCGTAACGTCGAAACCCCAGGCGGCCCCAAAACAGGGCCTGATCTGGGGTTTCTCGGTGTACGCCCCCTGGGACTTGAACCCAGAACCTGCGGATTAAGAGCAGCCGAAGGCCGGTTTCGACCCGTACCGGCTGGTGGCGAGAAGTACCGCCTGAACTGGGGAAACGTGTGCTTTCGGATCGTGGCTCATCCCGTCCGATCCCTGTGGATAACCTGTGATCACGGAACTGTTGTGACCACCTCGTGACCACGGGATGAGCTCCCTGCCTGCCGTCCCGGGTATCGAAGTCCGGCGTTTCGCCGGTGTTCGGTACCCGGGGCGTCACTCGCCGATCCGGTCGAGCGCAGCCCGCACCCGAGCAAGGCAGTCGTCGGGCGAGTCAAGGTCGGAGGCTTGGTGCCCGAGCTCCGTTTGCCACGACGAGGCGACCGAGCGGGGAACGGTGCGCTCGAGATTGGCGGCCCCGGGAGTGAATCCGGCGATCGGGCGCACGAGGGTGACTGCAGTTTCGTCAATGTGTCCGGCGTCGGCGAGTGCTGCGAGGTCGTAGAGGTCGCGAGGGGTGTGGCGGTCGAACCAGGCCATGAGCTTCATCGCGGCGAAGCCGCTGGGCGTCGGGACTCTGAGATCGACCGAGGGCGAGAGGTCCGAGTAGCGGAGCTGCACAGGCTCGATGGTGAAGGGAATCGCCTGCCATTCCTGCCTTCGGGCGAATTGCACCTTGACCTCGAGGTCGTCGGCGGTGAGATTCCACGTTTCGACCTGGTGCTGGGAGCCGAGGCCGGTCCAGGTGAGGTTCGGGAACTCGCGACGGAGCCGTCTGGTGACGTGAGTTCGGAGACCGGCGCCGTCGGTGGGCGAGTCGACGAGCAGGTCGATGTCTTCGGACAGGCGGAGGTCGGGCAGCCACGTGCGGCAGAGCGCTGTGCCGCCGAAGAATGTGACGCGGTTGCTGTCGGGCCAGTCGGCGATTGCGGCGAGTACGTGGCTGATGAGGTGGTCGCGGATGATCTGGCTATCTGGCGCGCCGAACCGCCCGGCGACAGCTTCGATCTCGGCGCGGTCGATCATGGCCGGGGTCGACCGAGCATCGTGCGAAGCCTGTGCAGCGTCTTGATGCCTCGTGTCGACTCAGCGATCTCGTCGATCAAATCCCAGTCGATCCGGTCGGCGAGTCGGCGGATCATCTCGGTTCGGGCCTCGTCAGTGATGTTCCAGGCCGGTCGGTTACGACAGAGATCGAGCGCAGTGTGCTCGATGCTGGTCGCCCAACCGGGGCCGAGGTCTGTCTCGACGCGGACGGTGTCCAGCTTGTCGATGTTTCGCTCGACGAATCGGATCTCGCCGAGGATTGTCTGGCGTGGTCGGCGTTGGTCGGGCACGGCGACGAATGCGGTGCCGAGCGCACGGGGGTAGCAGCGGTGGGCGCGAGCTGCCGACGGTCCCACGAGCGCTACCTCGTCAGGCGAGTGCAGTGCCGCCGCGATGCCGAGAGCGGCCCCCTCGATCGAGGGCCTCCACGTGGTCTGGGCACCGCGCCGGTCTTCGGGCACCAGCGCGTAGAAGCCCTTCGTGAGGGCGAGCACCGTGCCGACTTCGGCCAGTCGCTGGAGTTCGGCATCGGGACGGTCGAGCGCGAACGATCTCGTTCGGCCGACCCGAAGCTGACGCCTCGCCAGCTGTTCGACAACTTGCGTCATCTGACGATTGTACGCAGTAACGCGGTCTTTAGCCCGCGTTACTGCACGGAATCGGAATCACACCCATGTGATTCGTTGGGTCCGTGGGCTACGCTCCAGCTTGCGCAGAGCGCCGCCGAGGCGGCTGGAGCGTAGCCCACGGACCTGCAGGGATCCCGCTACTCAGGTGCGCCAAGCCAATGGCTTTCTCGTTCGACCGCTCCCGACCCGCAGCTCACGACCCGTAACTCGTCGGCTTCGAGCTCGAAGATCGCGCGTTGACCGAACCGCCGCGCCGCCTCGACTGCCTCTGAGCGCGTGAGTCCGGCGACGGCGAACGATCGCTCTACCCACGATCCCGATGATGAGCCACACTCGACTTCCTCGAGCGCCTCGGCAACTTCACCAAGGTGAAACCGCAGCCGCTCGTTCGCAAGGTCATTGGCGGACCGGGAGCGCGGCCGCCCGTTCGGGTTATGCGCGGTGATGACGTGCACCAGCCTGCTGCCCGTGCCGCTGAGTAGCGAGACCGGGGTTGTCGCAAGCGGAGTGATCTCGGTCTCGGCGTAGGCGTCCCAGACGAACGGACTGTGGGCGACGAGCGCCCATGCTCGCTCGGCGAGGTCCTCAACGACGCCGATGGTCCGCAAGGTCTCGTCGAAGTCTTCGTGAGCGCCGATGACGTTACCGCCATGCGCAAGTGGGTTGCGGAGCTTCTCGATTCGCTTCCTGACCTTGTCGGCCTGATTGGGAGAAACAATGGCCAGGGCTTCGCCGAGGGGTGAAATACGACCGACGAGATCGAAGCGGTCGATCAGGTCCAGGCACTCGAGCTCTGTGATCTCAGCGTTCGCGCGACGTGCCTTCTCAAACCGTTCGAGGAGCTTCCTCCGGCGGCCATCCTGCATTTCGTCCAGCCAAGAGCCGTGGGAGTAGGTAGCGATCAGCTCGGTCAAGGCCATCTCCAGCGAGACGACGAGGCCGAGCACCGCCATCGATACCGGTGGCAGCTGCAGATCTGCCCTCGTCACGATGCCCTGGATGCCATCTCCATCGAGCACGTAGAAGTGATCCCTCTCCGCGAACCGGGGCAGGAGGCTGGCAAGTCCGGTCGATCCGGCGACCACCTCCTCGACCTTGATCGGCTCGGCGACCGAATCGAGGGTGCCTGCTGCGTCGCGAAGGTCGGGAAGCCGGACCGACCGTCGGATGGGTGTCTCGGCCAGAGGTGCCTGGTCGATGTCGAGGATTTCCAGCTCTCTTCTCGCCCGGTCGACATCGACGTCAGGGTCCAAGCAAAAGAGGTCGCTGGTGGTGATCTGCCGCACGGTGATGCCGGACTGGAGCAACCTCCTCGTGGCCTGATCCTCAGCTCGCATGAGGGCCCCCTCTCGGAACTGGCATGGTTGCGCTACCCGGTGACGTATGGGGCAGAGGCTTGCCCGGTGTACAGGGCGGCGACCTCTGCTCCCTCGAAGCTCCGGACTTCGTCACGGACGACCTCTTCGCCGAGGTCGAGGTAGCGGAGCCCGTCGGTGGTCTTGGTGATCGACTCGACCCGTACGAACGAGCCTCCGTGGTGCTCAGCGAAGTCGGCGAGTGCGATGAGCTTGTTGCGGGCATCGGCGAGATGGTCGCCGTGCGGATCGACGATGGATGCCGCCAAGGTGCCGTTGTCGAGGCGAGAGATGACTACGAAGTCGGGTTGAAGTGACGTCCACCGGCCGTCGTCGCGCTGATAGGCAATCCGAAGCGCTGCGGGCGTCGCTCTCGATGGGTTGCGGTACCAGGCGACAGTCGTTTCGCGGGCGATCTCGGTCTCGATCACCTCGGTCTCCCAGCTGTTCAGCTGTGCGGGGAACATTCCCTCGGCGTCGCTGAACAGGTGCTTCGCGAAGACCGGAAGTGGCCCTGTGGATCCCGCAGTCGCGGTGGTCAAGTTGTCTCGCAGGTCGATGGTTGCTGCCTCCGGGGCGGTCGTCATCTCTTGCACGCGGCGATAGGCGTCGCGGGTCGACCCGGTGGTGTTCTTGATGGCGACGGCGTGATCGCTCAGCCGGGCTTGTACCCACGCAGTCGCAGCAGCATCGAGCGCGCCCAGAACGCCGCTCACGCTGAACAGCGCGGCGACCTCGACGCGGACCGACAGGGTGTCGGCGTCGTCGCCGGCCCTGTCGACGCGATACCGGTAGTAATCCTTACCTGCTCCTTCCGGCACCGAGCTGATGACCTTGCGTGTGTCGCGGTCGAGGTCGGCGAGGTGGGTCGCAATTTGGCGGGTGGACCGCTGCACGGCCTGGCCTTGGGCATCCAGAACATCGGTGGCGACGTCGGTCGTCTCGAAGTCGGCGACTTTCGCCTCGACCTCGTCGGCGTACTTCGCTGCCTGGCCGTCGAGTTCGGAGTTCAGCACCTTCGTGAGCTGCTGGCCTGCATCGGCGACGAGTGCGGATCCTGACACGTCATCGCAGAGCAGCTGTGCCAGCTTTCGTGCGCGACGCAACGGGCTCGCCAAGGTGTCAGGGGTTGGGATGCTCGGCAGCGACTCGACGAACTCGAACACTTGCGCAGGGAGCGAACCGTTTCGCTCGAAAGTCTTCGGGTCCCGACTGACTGTCGCGCCGACGCGGCCGTCACGGCCGCTGGCGCCTTCGCCCTCGAGTTCCGCCTTGATCGTTTCGAGCGCAGCCCTGTTGAAATTCGGCAGGTAACACGAGACCGAGTTCAGCGCGTCGTCGGTGGCGATCCTGTGGGCAAGCGGCTGACGCACCATGCGGCCGACGATCTGGGCAATGTGCGTGGCGTCCTTCGCTGGTCGCTCGGAGTACATGACCTCGGCTCGAGGGCAGTCCCAGCCGGTCGAGATCGCCGTCTTCGCCAAGACAACTCGGATGTCGTCATCGGACTGGATCGACTCCGGGGAGACCCACCGGATGGTTCGCGATGGCAGCGCGATCGTTTCGTGCTCGCCGAAGACGTTCACGACGGCGTCGGCATGCAGGCCTGGCCATTCGGCATCGATGACAGCCATCAATTCGGTCAGCTTCGAGTCGGACGCCTTGTCCGGCACCTGCACGACCATCACAGGAAGCACCGAGGGCTCGCTCTCCTCGGCGGCGTACGTTGCCCAGCGAGCCTCGTAGTCGAGCGTTGCCTTCACTGCCTCGCGCAACAGCGTCGTCGAGAACGTTCCCGACTCGTCGGGTTGGTCGATCCCGATCTCGTCCTTGACGAGTCCCGAGGCCCGGACAAGGTCGATGTCGACCTCGACAGCCGGATACTGCGTGCGCTCGTCGAGCCCCGACATCGCGGCGGCGAAACGGTCGATCGTTGCGGAGATCCCCCACACGGCGGGAACCGGCGGGTTGGTGCCCGGCTGGCCGTCGATGATGCGCTTCACGATCGTCTTGCGGTCCCGCGACGACTTCATGCCCTTGTGGGCCTCGTCGAGCACCAGGTAGAGGTCGACCCGACCGTCATTGATCGTGTTCGCGATGATGTCCCACATCGAGTACTGCCGCTTGTTGCTCGAGCCCTGTGCCAGCCCGGCGTTCTTCGAGAGCTTCTGGACGTTGAGGAAGTAGACCCGACCCGGAGAAAGCTGGGAGTCCATGAAGTCGTTGTCGATGGTGTAGAGCTGATTGACCGCCAACATGTCCGAGGCGGCGAGCATCTTGTTGCGCGTCTGGCTGTTGAGAGCAGGGTCGTCGGTGACCCACAAGAAGCAGGCCCGAGGATCAGCCTCGACACCGAGGTCAGCCGATCCGTGGAATGTTGCCTCGATGACCGCCGTGGCGATCACCGTCTTGCCCGAACCCGTGATCGCCGACAGTGCGAACGATGAACGGTAGCCGCCGCTCAAATCGTGGCGGGCCCGCTTCAGACGGTCGAGGCACCCAACTGCTGCCTCGCGCTGATAGTCGAACAGCTCGAACCTCATGAGCCCGCCCCGGTGTTGATAGCGAACGTCGACAAGTAGTTCTCGTAGAGCCGAACCACGTCGACACCGTCAGGAAGCTCTGCAGCGACGTTGGCGAACTCCGATGCCGAATCGGTGACCACGAACACGTGAGTCAGCGATTCAGGGAGCTTCTCGACAAAGGTCCGCCACCGATCCGAGTTGAAGAGCACTGCGTAGTGCTCGCTCATCACGTACGGCTTCCGGCGACCGGCGCTGTCGTGAGACTCGGTCAGCACTGGCCCGACCGATCCGGCGCGAATCCAGAGCAGTGGAGCGATGGCCTCGAACGCCTTGTCCAGTTCAACAGCCTCGGCATCGAGGTACTCGAGCTCCACGAACTCCACGTTCTCCTCGAAGCCCTCCGCCATCGGAAACTCGTCAGTGAACTTGTAGTCGCCGTTCACCGGCTCACCTTCGGGCGTGATTCCGGTGATCGCAGCCTGGATCCGAGGACGGGTGATGTACTCAAAGATCCCCAAGCGCTCCCACGCGGCGTCGCCGGTGCGATGACCGGCAGCGGCGAGACGCCGTGCCTCTTCCTCGGACACCTCGTTGTTCGTGACCACGATGGAACGGCGGGTGCCGCCATCCTGTCGGTTGAGCCTCGCAACCGCGTGGGCGGTGGTGCCCGAGCCGACGAAGAAGTCCAGGACGATTGCATTTGGCTTGCTCCCGACGGCAACTCGCAGCGTGTCTTCTACTGCGTACAGCGACTTGGGGTAGGGGAAGTCGCGCCCTGGAATAAACCGTCGGTTGAGTTTCGTCCCGTAATCGCGAGCGAAGTGAGACCGGAGGTTCCAGACTGTTGCCGGTGTCGAGGTATTTGCAGCTCCGTCTGCAAGGGCGACCTCAAGGCCGCCGTACTGATCGCGGCCGGTGACGACAAAGGTGCCTTCCTCGATCTTGCGAAGGGTTCCTGGGCGCATATAGGTGATCGGCCGACTCTTCGTTTCCGGATTCCACTGACCTAAGCGCGCTGTGCCAGCTGCGAGGAACTCTCGCATCTTCGACGAGCTGAAGCGCCAGGTTTGCTCTCGGCCCGAGGTTGCCAAGGGCCACAGCACAGTTGCCCCCGCGGGGGGTTGGTACTCGTCGATGGGTTCGTCGGGTTCTAGTGGCTCTCCGACTGAGAGCAGGTCCCCGGTTTCGCCGTCGAGGTGGACTGGATAGAAGAGGTTGGGTCGCGCCTCACGAAGCGCAGAGCCTGGGCCCGTGCGTATCGCGGAGAACCACAGTGTCCCTGTTGTTGCGTCCTCCTTGGCCTCTTCCAGCATGCTGGTGATCCATCGCGCGGTGACGGCGTCGCCGAAGAACGCGAAGAAGATGTTCTCCTCGACGCGCGAGAGCCGACCTGGGCGAGTGGATCCGGCGTGGTTCGTCACCGCAGTGGCCATCTGAATCTCGGCGGAACGGAACGTCTGCTCAAGCAGGAGCTCCAGCTTCGAGCGTTCCTTCTCGTCGATCGTGACGATCAGCACCGAGTCCTCGGGATTCAGCAGCTTCTTCGCCAACAGCAGTCGGCGCTGCATGAAGGCGAGCCATTTCGAGTGGCGGTAGGCGTCGTCGCCGTCGACGTAGTCGTTGTTGTACTTCCAGTCGCGGGCGCCGGTGTTGTAGGGCGGGTCGATGTAGATGCAGTCGACCTTGCCGGCATGGGTGAACTGGAGGGCTTCGAGGGCGTGGTAGTTCTCTCCCTTGATGACGACATGTGCCGGCTTGTCGCCGCCACGCTCGATTGAGCCGAGTCGCTTCAGCCCCGGGTAGATGGGCTCGCCGAACTCGGCCACCGCGACGAGGTCCTCGACCGGCACGGTCTCCTCCCCATCGGGCCCGGCGAGCATTGCGTGGCCGCTGCGCACTCGCAGGACGACGCGTTGCTCGTCCTCCATACCGTCCCGGCGAACCACCTTGGTCCCACGTCGGATGCCGTGCTGGGGAAGCGCGACCCGTTCGGGAAGGTGTTCCTCGAACACGAGCCCGAACTGCCGCTTCTGTCGAAGCTTCGTGATCTGAGCCGCCAAGTCTCGTCGGAGCGCTTCGTCATCGACCCGTGCCAGAAGCGCGTCGAGCTCGTCAGCCACGTGTGGCCTGTCGAGTCGGCTGGCAGGGATCTGTCATTCGCATCACGCCGCTCGACTATAGGAGTCGCCAGGCGCCTGGAGGGGAAACGGATGAGGGTTGACGGCGGGTCCCGCCCGCCAGCCGCGCTCCGATCGCCAGGCTCCTCTCGAAGTACTGCTCGCGCTCCCGATCATGAGCGATCGCGAATCGCGTAGCCGCGCAGCTCGGGTTCGATGGCCTCGGCGAAGCGGAGGATGGCGTCTCGCACCTCGGGGCGGTCGGTGTCGATGAGCGACTCCCAGGGGACGTCGTCGCGGTCGACCAGGTCGAGGAGTGTGAGGCCGGGGAACTTGCGGCCGTACTCGGCGTTGATCAGCTCCCACACCTTGCGGCCGAGGAGCACCTCCGAGGTCCGCCGGTAGGCCCGCCTCGGAACGTCGGCGTTGAGCGAGAACCGGGTGGCCGCCGCGTTGTAGCGCTCCACGAGCCGGCCCATCTCGGCGAACAGCTCATCAGAATCGCTGACCTTGTCGACCAAGTGATTCTGCGCCACGAACACACCGGCCGGGCCCTCGACACCGAACTGCTCCTGCTGCTCGACGAGACCGCCAACGTGCCCCTCGCCCAACTCCCGCACTGGGCCTCCACCGTCGCCGGCTACGGCATCCAGCTCGTCACTGTGTGGCAATCGAAAGCCCAGATCGACGCTGCCTACGGACCTTCGGCCGACACCGTCATCGCCAACCACCTCACACAGGTCTACTTCCCCGGCATCCGAGACCTCGCCACCATCCGCTACGTCTCCGAGCTCCTCGGCACCGAACACCAGCCCGGCTACGTGAACGGACCGACGATCACCGAGATCCACCAATTCGGACGAGACACCGCCACCGGCGTGCCCCTCGTGCCCTCCAACGTGCTGCGCCAGCTCGGCCAGGACGACCGGCTCGTCATCACCAACAACAAGCCCCCCGCACACGCCCACGCCCTCGACCGGATTCCGAGGAGATCGCGCCACCTCAACCGACCAGCCGAGTCCTGACCCGGATCCTGTCCCGACGGACCACCGGCCGCAAGCTCGTTCGTCCTCGGCCTGCGGCCTCCGGGCGCTCCAACTTGCCCCCGCCGCCCCGCCGGAAGAACTGGGCTACCAGGAACTCGACGCACCCCTGCGAACACCAAGGAACGAACCCATGCCGAGACGACAGCCCGGAGTCACCAAGTGCACCACCAGCGATGGACGCACCTTCTGGCAGTACGTCGTCGACCTCGGCGACGACCCCGACACCGGCAAGCGCCGCCAACGCCGCAAGCGCGGATTCGCCACCCAAGCCGACGCGTCCGCCGCGCTCGACGAGGCCCGCCGGGCGATCGAGGCCGGCGGGTTCCTGTTCGACGTCGAGCAGATGACCTTCATCGAGTACCTGGAGCACTGGCTCGAGGGCTTGCCCCAGACCGACATGAAGCCCCGGACGATCAGTGACTATCGCAACGAGACCCGCCGCTACATCAAGCCCCACCTCGGCGACGTCAGCTCACGAAGCTGACGCCCTTGCACCTCGAGCGCCTCTACCGGACCCTCATGGCCGAAGGCGGCAGGGGAGGGCGGCCGCTGTCGCCGAAGACCGTCCTCCGTGTGCACCGTGTGATCCGCAAGGCCATCGGCGACGCCGAACGCAAGGGCATCCTCCAGCGCAACGTTGCCCGCCTCGCCGACAAGCCCAGCACCGCCCAGCTCGACACCGAGCGCCCCGCCTGGACACCCGACGAACTCCGCACCTTTCTCGCAGCCGCCGAGGGCGACGAGCTGTTCGCCCTCTACCGACTGGCCGCGCTCACCGGCATGCGCCGAAGCGAACTCTGCGGCCTGCGGTGGGAGGACGTCAGCCTCGCCGACCAGACCGTACGCGTCCGCCAGACCCTCGGTGTCACGAACGGAGTGCCCCGGGTCAGCACCCCGAAGTCACGCCGGTCACGGCGTGTGATCGACATCGACGACCGCACGACCGACATCCTCCGAACGCACGCCGGCCAACAACGCCAAGCAGCCGAGTTCGTGGGGGAGGGCTGGACCGACACCGGCTACGTCTTCGCCACCGTCATCGGCACCCCGCAGCACCCCGACAACGTATCGAAGCGCTTCGTGGCGCTCGTCCGCACCCTCGAGGTCCGCTACCTCACCCTCTACGGCCTCCGCCACACGCACGCGACCCACCTGCTGGCGATGGGCAAGAACCCGAGGATGGTCAGCGAACGCCTCGGCCACGCCGACGTCGCCTTCACCCTCCAGGTCTACGGCCACGTCCTCCCCGGCCACCAACGCGAAGCCGCCGAGGCCGCGGCGGGTCTCGTGGACGACGATCGATACTGACCCCTCACGCCGTCGGATGAGCGGCTCGAAACAACTCCTCGGCTCTCCGGTCACGGAGCCTGTCGGGGTTGGCCTCAAGCTGTCGTAGCGACGACGAGATGAAACCGGACATCTTCGCTGGAGCTCCGGAGCGGAGAATCGGCAACAACATCAGTGGCCGAACGTGAACGTGGTGGCGGTTGGGCATCAGCCTGATCGCTGGCCGTAGGAGGTTCAGCGCGACTCCCACAGCCTTCTCGTCGTTGCGCTGAAGCGAGTCGAGATAGCGGAGGGCCATGACGTCACTCCACGGCAGACCTGGCAGCGCCTCGGCCGTGAGCAGCCGGTCAGGCTTGTTGATGGCGGCCGCGAGCACGGCTGTCTGGATGCGAGCGTGCGACTTTGGTTCGCACCGACTGGCCACCAGGTTCACAACGTCGTCATGAAGCTCGTGATCGCCGAACTTCGCGATGACCGGCACTGCCGCCGCGGCCAATCGGTCGGCCAGAGTCCCCGCTCTTTGTCCGGGCGGATCGATCTGATCCCGGACGAGGCGCCAGGTGCTAGTCGCAATCGCCGAGTGGCCGGATTCGCCCAGCGAATTTGGGGCTGATCCGATCGTCTCGAGGATCAGCAGCGGGACGTCTCCGTAGATATCGGATACCTCGGAGGCGAGCCTCAGGAGCTCCGCCGCTGTGGCCTCGGTCAGCGGGAATGAACGAACGTACTCGAGCAGCTGCGTGACGCTGTCGGGCAGAGCCCGCAAGTCGGCCAATGCCTCGGTCGTGAACTGGCCGCAGCCAGCTCGCCTAAGCACTGCGTAGTAGCGCCGAAGGACGCGGTCCCAGCGGCGCGGCTTGTCCAGGAGTGCTCGGTGAGCCTCGAATCGCAAGGAGAGCTCCTGGAGCAGCTCGTCCGGCGGCGACATCTGACGCAGTGGCCCGTGTTCGAGCGATGCCAGCTGCTGCTCGACGTCCTCTAGCCAACCGTTCTCCTCCGCCATTGCGTTCCTGAGGTACGTCTCGGTGGTGACGACACGAGTCTTGGCTGTGTTGGGGTAGAGACCAAGCGGCTCGAGCGCCCGTTGCAGCCGTGCAATCAGGCGATGCCCCATCTCAACGCTCTCGGCACCAATCACGAAGTCGTCCATGAATCGGCTGTACAGAAGCGCCTCGCCTTCGGTGTCGAAGTACCGGTCAACGCCAACAAGCAGGCTGTGGGCGATCGCTCTACTGGAGTCGAAGCCCTCCTGCGGGATGCCCATCGTCGGGGAATCGGCGTAGCCGGGGTGCGGTAGCGATCGGCGGATCAATGAGATGCAGAGTCGGACGACCTCCTTCTCGAGCGACGTGTGGCTGTGAAGGTGTTCCCGCACGACTTCAAGGTCGATCGAAGTAAAGAAGTTGGCGATGTCGCTCTCAACGACGTAGGGGCACGAGTCACAGATGTGGGCGATGATGCCTTGCTTCTGGAGCCAGATCTTGAACCAGTCGTCCTCGTAGCTCTCGGTGTCCGAGAGTGCGATCGGGCGGCGCTTCTTCTCGCTCGTCTCGTCCTCATCGTTCGCGCGTGTTGGCGTTGAAGCCGATGCTTCTTTCCCTTCGACCTCGAACTCGGGCTCGTCGTGATTCTCATCAACTTCGCCATCAACCCGCGCCCGAGCCGCGAGCTTCGCCAACCTGTCGGCGTCCTCCAGTGTTGCCCCGGTCCAGGTGCGCAAGTCCCGCTTCAAGTCTGGCTCAGCTCGCAGGACGAGAGCGCGATACACGAGAGCGTCGCGCGGCGACATCACCGCAAGGGGCCGGGATAGGCCGGTCGCCTTCGCTCCTCGCACGATGACCGCTGGCTCCGGCGTGAACGTCGCTGTCAGGAGATCCTGGGAGAGCCTCTCGATGAAGGTGTGGAGACCCCACTCGTATGCGGCGAACTGAACCGGGTCTTGTGCGAGGTAGAAGTCTCGGAGGCGCGCAGAGCGCAGACCTCTCCGAACGTGGCGCTTCCAGACCGCTGAGAGCAGCCCAGGGTCAGCGACCGTGGCCATCGAGGTCTGCTTCGGCGGCGAAGGCCGTGGGTCCTCTGGCGGCTGCTGGCCGTTCCGATCTCCTGCCACCCGCTGTCCACCTTCCGTCCGGGCCCAGGATATTTGTGGTGAGTGCGGATCTCATGTGACCACGGTGTGACCACGGGGCCGTTTCGGCCCGGCACGACGAAACCCCAGGCGGCCCGAAATCTGGGCCTGACCTGGGGTTTCTTCGTGTACGCCCCCTGGGACTTGAACCCAGAACCTGCGGATTAAGAGTCCGATGCTCTGCCAATTGAGCTAGAGGCGCGTGTTGTGCCCCACGAGGGTATCGAACCGAATCGGTCCTCCACCCGCCGGGACATGGGGTGACTGACGGGATTTGAACCCGCGACCACCGCGACCACAACGCGGCGCTCTACCGGACTGAGCTACAGCCACCATGAATGCGGCTCACACCATACCGTTCTGTCGACGGATTGGCGAGGGTCGATCGCCTCGCTCCATCGGGTCAGGCGGCGTTTCGGTGCACCCGAGCGAGCTCGGTGGTCGACATCGGCAAGCCGAGGTGGAATCCCTGGGCGTGGGTCGCACCGGCGCGTTCTGCGAGCCGGAGGTGCTTCTCGTCCTCGATTCCTTCGACAATGACGCCGAGCCCGAGCGATTTCGCGCCGGCACAGATGCCTGCGAGCATCGCCCAGGCCCGCTGCTCCGACAGGCGTGCGGTGAAGGTGCGGTCGATCTTCAGTGCCGTCATGGGCATCGACAACAGGTACTCGAACGATGATTGGCTCGACCCGAAGTTGTCCACGATCAAGGTGACGCCCGCCTCGTGCAGCCGCTCCACGGCCGCGCGAGCGTTGTCGACACGATCGACGAGGTGTGTTTCTGTCAGCTCGAAGACCAGGAGTTCAGGGCGGAGCTGGTGATAATCGAGCGCAGCGAGGACGGTGTCGACGAAGCCATCCTGACCCAACTGCGTTGCGCTGAGGTTGACGCCGATGCCGATGTCTCGATCTTCGAGCTCCCGGTTCACATCCGCGGCGGCCTGCAACGCCTCGCGCACGATCCAGTCGCTCAGATCACGGACGAGACCGGACTGTTCGGCGACCGGAATGATCTGCGCCGGCCCGATCTGTCCATGCGTGGGATGATTCCATCGCAACAGCGCCTCGGCGCCGATCGCCGCCGAATCGTCGGTGATGGGGAAGATCGGCTGGAAGGCCAGGTCGAGCCCGCCCGAGACGAGGGCGCGGCGCAGGTCCCGGCGCATGGCGAGCGGCGACAACGTGGCCGAATCGTCGGGCATGACATAGGGCATGGCCTGGTTGCGGCCGGCCCGTTTCGCTTCATACATGGCGTGGTCCGCCATCTGCAGCACGGTCAGCATGGTCGACGTGGGAGTGGAGATGGCCACGCCGACCGATCCGCTGAGCTCGATCTGTCCTTCCCCGATGTCGAACGGGGCCCGCAGCGCAGGGAGTACCCGTTCGGCGAACTCCATGGCGTGGTCGTAGTCGGGTACGCCCTTTGCGATGATGACGAACTCGTCACCGCCGAGCCGCGCGACGAAGTCGTCACCACGGACCAAAGCCGTGAGGCGGCGTCCGACCTCTCGGATCACCATGTCGCCCGCATCGTGGCCGAGCGAGTCGTTGACCTGTTTGAAGCCGTCGAGGTCGCACATCAGCACACCAAAGGTGCGGTGCGTCTCCCCGGGGGCGAGCAGCTCTTCGAGCGCCATCTCGAGACCGCGTCGGTTGGCAGCACCCGTCAGTGGGTCGGTGACCGCCTCGACCTGCAGCTGTTCCTGTCGTTTGATCGAGGCGGTGATGTCCTCCGCCGAACCGATCAGCTCAACGTGGCCCTGTGAGTTCGTGTAAGTGCGGACGCGGAGTCGGACGAAGCGTTCACCGGCCCCGGTTGGATGGCGCACGTCGACCGTGGCCTCGCCGTCCTCGATGATGCCGGCGAGCGATTCGGGCAATGGCGTACCGTCGAGGAGACGCGCCTTGTGGATCGGCATCACTGCGGGCACCGGGCCGCCGTACACCGCGTCGAGGTTGCTGTTCTTGAACAACAGCGTGCCCGCAAGGGTGCAGCGGAAGATACCGAAGGGCACGGTCTCTGCGATGTTGCGAATGTTGCGCTCACGCTGCTCCACGAGACGGGCCGCCATGACGTCGTCGGTCACGTCGACAAAGACGATCTCCGACGCGTGATATTGCGTCGATGCGGTGGTCTGGAACCAGCGTTCCGAGCGGTCAGCGGTGAGCATCCGAACTCGGGTGGTCGACAAGGAGTGTCGGGTCGATTCGAGCCAGCAGTCGATGAACGAGTCCGCCGATTCACCGATCATCAAATCGAGGACGGACATCCGGGTGAGGTCGGCAACGTCGAGGCCCAGCACGTCGGCAAACGATGCGTCGGCCGACAGCACCATCAGACGTTCGTCGCACACGAGACGGTGCGCAGGGGTTGTCGTCCGTTCCTCGACGGGTCGCAGCGGAGCAAGTCCCGCGTCGGGGTGCACGACGAGGATGATGGCGTCGCCGTCCTCGGAGACCATTGCGGAGATCAGCCGGGTGGCCTCGGTCGTCTCGAGTTCGATGGTGGTCGGTCCATCCGTTCGGGCGCCTCGGACGGCCTGAAGCATCGCCACGTGCGCGTCTCGACCCTCGTTGCGCAGATCGGCGCCTTCCGCAACATCGCTGAACGCCGCGTCAAAATCTGCGGGGACGACCTGGCGCAAGGCCACACCTCGCAAAACGCTGACGAGCGCGTCGGGGTGGCGGTCGAGAAATTGGATGACCGGAGTCGGCACGGCCCCGCGGGGAGACGGTTCCACCGTTCTTGATTCGGCACGTGAGCCGTAGCCTTGAAGTGGTTCCGCCTCCGTGGCCAAATTGGATAAGGCAACGGGCTTCTATCCCGTCGACTGCAGGTTCGAATCCTGCCGGGGGCACACCAGGTCAGTCATTGAATCAGTTCGAAGCGAAGACGGCCGACGCTGCCGTGCCGATGACCCCGTCGATGTCGGACAGGGAGACCTCCCGCCCCGTCGAAAGCTCGACGAGCCACAGCCTGCGGCTGCCGGTCATCGCCGCCCACTCGCCATCTGCGGTGATGGCGAAGGGGCGATCGGATGTGCGGAACGACGTGTCGAGGATGTTGCCGCTCTCGACGCCGACGAAGTTCGACTGGAGAAGATCCTCCGACCGGACGTGAATGACCGTGCCCGACGCGTGTACCTCGTTGCGATCGAGGAGTCCGTCGGGTCGGGCGATCGGTGGGCCGAGCTTCGCCTCGAGGGCGTCGAGCCACCGCACGGTGCAGGTCGTATCGCACGTCTCCACGAGGAGCTGCGTGTCGCCATCGGCGAGGATCGAGCCGCGGAAGATCACCTCGCCGTCGCGCATCGGCGAGACGAACACGCCCGGCTCGGCTTCGTCGATCAACGGAGGTCGCGCCAACTCCAGCCGCGGAGACACCCGGGTCGTACGAATGCTCTTCGTGGTCACCGCTCGAACCGGGGCGTTGGTGTCGAGTGAGAGGAGTTGCCATTGCGTGGTCTCGTCGCCGCGCTCGGCGACCCACACCGTGCCTGATGTCGCCGAAGGGGCGATCAGGTCGACGCGAAACCCGTCACCGGCGGTGATCGGCGAGGGATCGGCATCGAGCGCCGAATCGTCGATCACCCGGTAGTCCCCGTTCGCAAGGTCGCCGTAAATGACCCGGCGGCCGACGCTCACCAGGGGATAGCCGCGCACGTCGAGCACCGTTGCTGTGCCATCGTTCGGATCGATTCGGGCGATCGGCGCGTCGCCACCCACCCACAGCACTGCGTCGACTCGGGTGCCCAACGCTGACGAATCGCCGATGTCACCTGTTGTGGTGGGGGATGACGTCGATGCTGGTGGCTCGACCTGACTCGTGGTCGTTGGCAGGGTCGTCGATGCGGCCTCGACGCTCGCCGGAGACCCCTGGCCAGGTCGAAGCGCCAAGACGACGACGACGACGGCGATCGCTGCCACCAGCGCGCGAAGGGCACCCGGGCGGACCGGGTCCGGCGGTTCTGTGCCCACCGGATCTCCGAGGTCGACCTGCGTCAGCGGGTCGGTGGTGGCTTCTTCCGGGTCCATCGTGAGGCGCGGCCGAGAAGCGGTGTCAGCGCAAGCGCCGAGATCGGTGCGTGCCACAGGTACCCCTGGCCGAACGGCACCCGAAGGTCTCGAAGGACGCGAGCCTGGGCCTGACGTTCGACACCCTCGGCGATAGCGACGCGTTCTTCGCCGTTGATGATCTCGAGTACGTGGCGGAGTCGGTTCTCGGCTCGGACGTCGGTGTCGATCTCCGAGACGAGACTGCGGTCGATCTTGACGACGTCGCTCGGAATCGTCATCAGCCGGTCCACGTTCGATCCCTGCACACCGAAGTCGTCGATGGCGATCTTGATCCCCCGTTCCCGAAGCAACGTCAACGAGTGGCGAAGGTCGTCCTCATGGGCGTTCAGGCTCTGTTCGGTGACTTCGACCTGCAGCATCGTCGACGGGACTCGATGCTGGCGAAGGATCTCGAAGATCTCCCTGGTCGACAACGAGTCGCTGACGTGGTCGGGGGACAGGTTGAGCGACATCGTGAAGCGCTCATCGACGACGCCGTGCGCCAACCATTCCGAGAGTTGCACGATCGACCTCGTCAGGATTTCGAGGTCGAGCTTGTCGAACATGCCCCGTTCGGTGCCCGGAGGCAGAAACGACGACGGATCGAGCATGCCGAGCTCGGGATGCATGTAGCGGGCCAGAACCTCGACTCCGACGATCTGCTGATCGACGAGCTCGATCACCGGCTGAAAGGCCAGACGAATCTGTTCGGGGGAGATCTCGACGTCCTCGGCGCGACGGCGCGCGCGGCGAAGACCACGACGGCGTTCCTTCTCGCGATACATCGCGAGGTCGGCGCTCTTGAGCAAGGTGTCCGGCGAATCGGTGACCTTGGCGATGGCGAGCCCGACCGACCCTCCGACCCGTTGCTGGCGGCCATTGACCAGGCACGTCGAGTCGAGAGCTCGTTCGATTCGGGAGGCGATGCTGCGGGCGGTTGCCGGTTCGGTTCGGGTCAGCACGCAGAATTCGTCACCGCCGAAACGGGAGATCAGCTCGGTCGGGCCTGCGGTCGAGGCGAGCTGATTGGCGACGTGTTTCAACACGATGTCGCCGCCCTCGTGCCCCTGCGAATCGTTGATCCCCTTGAAATCATCGATGTCGCAGAAGATCACCGCCACGGGGTCGCGCTGATCGAGCGCAAGGGTCAGCTCTTCCATGAGACGTGCCCGATTGGCCAGTCCGGTCAGGGGGTCGTGCGTCGCCCGATGCTGGAGGAGCAGCGCCGCCCTACTGCGCTCCTCGGTGTCAGACTCGAGCCGGTCGTCGAGATCCTGCAACGTGCGCGAGACCACGCCGATCTCGTCGTTCGAGGTGTCTTCGAGCGGATGACTCAGTCGGCCACGCGAGAGCTGTTGGGCGCCGCGGACGACGTCACGAAGTCGGCGTCGCGCCGGCACAAGAGGAGCCGCCGAGAGGCCAAGCACCGCAATGGAGAACGGCAGCAGCCACGGCGGTGGACCCGCGACGACCGCGTCGGCCGAATCGGTCGCCGCAATGACGACCCACTCGACACCGCTGACGGCTTTCATTCGGGCGTGAGATGTTCGACCGTTCAACGACTCGTTCTCGATCGTTGCCTCGCCGTCTTCGAGGGTACGTTCGAGGTGAGCGGCCGTCGTGTCGTCGACCTGAGCGATCGGCTGATCGCCGTTGTGGCGCGACGGGGTGAAAATGACGAGCTCGCCGGCGGCATTCCGTGCGGCAAGTAGCGCCTCCGTCGAGTCGCCGGCCTTGGCGGCGGCGACCATCGCCAGGGTGTCGGACATGTCGAGGGCGCCCACCAGACGGTCACCGTTCGGTGTCGGAGCGGCGATCAGCGCCGTCACCCGATCTTCGATCGAGCGGGTCGCGCCGATCGACGTGCCCAATCCGGCTCGCTGCAGCAGGTTCGACGTCGCGCCGAGACGTCCGGTTTCGTCAGAAGCGAGTCGTTCGACAGCGACAAACCCCGAGTGATCGAGTTGGTCGAAGCCATCTTCGCCGTCGTCGAGTTCGGCTGCGACGGCCTCGATCTCCGTCATCGCATGGCGAACCCGTAGGTCGATCGAGAGCGCAATCGGATCGACGACGGCACCCAGCTGATCGAGGTGTTGTTCGCCGGATGCGTCGGCGCGGCTCGACAGCAGCGACCAAGTCATCAACCCCATCGCCACAACGGCGAGGAGCACGGCGAGGAGGAGGCGGCGGCCGATCGTGAGTCGGAACACGAACGGATCGTCCCTACTTCTTCTTCAGCGACTCGTAGATCTTCTTGCAGTCCGGACAGACCGGGAAGTCGTCAGGCTTGCGTGTCGGGACCCACTTCTTTCCACACAGCGCCACGACGGCATGGCCATTGACGGCGCTCGACGTGATGTCGGACTTCCTGACGTAGTGCGCAAACTTGTCGTGGTCGCCCTCGTCGACCGGCGCGTCACGGACCGATGTCTCCTCGATCGGGATCGTCACGGTGTCAGCCATGGCGAAATCGTACGGGAAGAAGGCTCGTGGCCACGATTCCCGTCAATGCCGGCGCTGGCGATCAGACGCGAGCAGCGGTGATCTCGGCGCTGATCGCCGTGACGACCTCGTCGAGCGGTTGTCCGTGCTCGACGACTCGATGCGCATGATGGGCGCTCGGTTCGACGAAACGATCGTGCATCGGGCCCACGGACTCGTCGAACTGTTGACGCACGCTTTCGGGGGTGCGTCCGCGCTCCTCGACGTCGCGAGCGAGGCGCCGCTCGAATCGAACATCGGCCGGACAGCGCCGATAGACCCGCAGATCGCAGCGCTCGGCAACGTTGTCGAAGGCGAAGAGCAGGATTCCCTCCGCGATCACGATGTCGCGGGCCGGCAGGATCGTGAGGTCGTCTGCACGCTGGTGAGTGGCGAAGTCATAGACCGGCATGCACACATCGAGGCCGTCTCGCAAGGCGTCCAGGTGACTGGCGTACAGCTCGGCGTCGAGCGAATCCGGATGGTCGAAGTTGACCCGCGCCCGATCCTCGGCGGGCATGTCCCGGAGATCCTTGTAGTAGGCGTCGAAAGGAAGGATGGTCACCCGATCCCGTCCGAGGCGATCCGCCAGCTCGCTCGCCAGCCGCGACTTGCCCGAGCCGCTTCCTCCACAGATTCCGATGATCACAGCCACGGGCCCCGACCGTACCGCGCGCAACGTGGGTCGTCCGCAATCCACGTGAGCATTTTGTCCGTCCGGCCCATGGTCGCCGAGGACGAGATCACCGACGTTGATGGGCTACATTCGTCGCCGATGGGTCCGAGACATGAGTTGATGGCCGCCGTCGATGGAGACATCGAACGGTTGATGGCCGAGCACATCGACAAGCGACCGACCTGGTACGCGCACGATCTCGTGCCGTGGGAAGAAGGGCGCAGCTACGTCGATGAGCCCTGGGACGAATCGCAATGCACCGTCAGTCCGGAGGTGCGTGAGGCGATGGTTCTCAATCTGCTGACCGAGGACAATCTGCCCTACTACCACTACGCGATCGCGTCGGAGTTCGGCGAGGACTCGGCGATCGGCCGCTGGACTCGTCGTTGGACGGCAGAGGAGGGCCAGCACGCCATCGTCATCCGTGATTACCTCATGATCAGCCGCAACTGCGATCCCGTCGCCCTCGAAGACGCTCGCATGCAGACCGTCAGCCGCGGCTGGGACTCGCCGTGGACCGATCCGATCGACATCTTCGTGTACACCTCGGCCCAGGAGCTGGCCACCCGCGTCTCACACCGCAACACGGGTGTCGTCGCCGACGACGAGACGGCCTACGAGATCATGAAGCGTGTGGCTGCGGATGAGAACTACCACTTCATCTTCTACAAGGGGATCGTGTCGGCGATGCTCGAACACGACCCGTCGGCGTGCGTGCTGTCCATGAAGAAGGTGTACGAGAACTTCGCCATGCCGGGGACGGTGGTCCCCAACTTCCGCAAGCGTGCGGCGATCACCGCACGAGCAGGTGTCTACGACCTGCGCATCCATGCCGAGAAGGTCCTGACGCCGGTGCTGCGGGACTGGGGAGTCAGCGAACTCGAGGGCCTCAGCCCCGAGGCCGACCAGGCTCGCCACGAGCTGCTCGCCATGCCGGGCACCCTCATCGCCAGAGCCGAGAAGCTCGAACGCCGCCTCGCCAAAGCCGGCTGAGAGTTCAGCCAGCCGTGACCGGCCTACGGGCCGGTGATGGCGGCGATCAATTGATCGACCGTCTCGGCCGCGATCGCCCGCATCTGATCGTCGGTTCGGTCCTGGATCGGGTGCTCGGTGAAGACGCGAGCCGCATCGAATCCGAGCTTCGTGCTCTGGACTTCGGCCGCATCGACGAAGGGAGCGCTTGCCACGAACACGCCGGGCACGCCGCGGCGCTCGAGATCGCTGATGTCGTGCACACTGCACGACACGCACGAACCTCAATCGGCGAGCGCCTCGATCACTGCGTCACACGACGTGGCGATCTCGTGGCGGAGGTCGGTGGGCGCGGGCTTGGCGAACGTCGGTTTGGTGAAGCGACGCACCGTCGCTCCGAGGGAGATGAGACGTGACTCGACCTCGTCGAGGAACACGTCGCCCCGGGGTTTGGAAATGTCGAGCAACCCAACGGTGAGGCCGGCCAGCGATTCGGGTCGAGTCGTTCGCTCGCGGGCGCTCGGCGCGGTCTCGTCGGTCGGGTCGAGGACGGTGGTGCTCATCGGACGATCTCCTTCGTGACCGGCACACTACCCATCGGCCCACTGACCCATCCACCGAAGGTGGAAGAGAACAGGCCTGCTGGTCCGCCGACATGGACGACGAGCAATCCGCCGGACCGAACCTTGGGCAGCGTCGCTCCCTCGAATCCGAGACCGGTCGGAATGCCCTCGGCGACGCCGTCGACGCCACGCAGAATTCCGTCGACCTCGATCTCGAGGCGCGAGGTGAGTTCGGTCTCGAAACGCTCACGATCCCAACCGGCATCGCGGAACCGGGCCATGTGCTCCGGGCAAATGGCGACGATCGTGTCCATGCCGGTGATGCGCGGGTGCACGTTGTTTCGCACGACCATGGCGATCGACTCGGTCAGCCCGGCGGGGTCCTGGGTCATCTGGTCGAAGATGATCCGAGGGGCTTCGCCACAGAACACCGTGACGGTCGAGACATCGGGGGAGTGGCCGAGCGACTCGGCGAGCGACGTCCAGGGCGAGCCCTCTTCGTCCTCGGCGAAGCAGAGCCCGACTTTGCCCGGCTGACCGTGGGTCGACCGGTCGACTTCGCCCGGAACGCCCCCGCCGATGTTGCGGATCACGAGTTGCAGCGCTCTGCCAATCGTCGAGTTCGCCCGGTTTCCCTGACCAAAGACATTCATTCCGGAGTTCATGCCGATCTCGTTGCGGATCGGGCCGTTGACGATGAGGATCGGCGCAACACCCATCGTGGTTGCCAGGACGCCGTGCATGTTGAACTCGTCCGTGCAGACGGCTTCGACCGCCGCGATGACCACCGGGAGGTACTCGGGCAGGCATCCTGCCATCACGGCGTTGATCGCGATCTTCTCGACCGTGACGTCTGCGAGGTTGGGAGGCACGGTGGCGACGACGTCATCGGCGGGCCGAGTGGTCCCACTCAGCATTCGGGCGACTCGTTCGGGGGTCGGTGGAACGACCGGGAGGCCGTCGCTCCACCCTCGGTCGTACATCGCCTCGAACGGATCCTCGGCCGTGGCGAACTCGATCTGACGGGCACGAAGTCCGTCACCGAAGGCGGCCTCGAGAGCGTCGGCGTGCTCGGGGTCGACCGACAGCGAGCCGCAACCGGGACGATGCTCGGGGAGCCCGTCACCGAGTTCGGCAATGCCGGTGAAGTCGCGCCATTGATCCACACTCCACCCAACGATTCGGTCCGTTTCGGCGCCGTCGGTGACGCGCATCAACGTCGGAACGGTCTCGATCGAGTTGCGCCAGCTCAACTCCAGCGACCTGTCGTCTCGCACGCCCGGGATCGACGGAAAACCAGGGTCGTCCTGCGAGAAGACGGTGAGCGAACTCGCACGGTCGAGGTCGGCGAGGACGGGCGCGATCAGCTCGCACGTCGGACAGTCCTTCTTGACGAAGGCGACGAGGCCATCGGGAAGTGGTGGTGACGACATGCCAGATCCTCGCGCAGACCCACGCGAGACTGGAACCCATGACGCTCACGCAGTACCGAATCGACCGCGGCGGTGTGGACCGCCTCCTGTTCTTGATGCACGGCTACACGGCCGAGCAACATCACCTCGCCTCCTATGTTCCCCTGGTGGACCCTGACGAGCGGTTCACGGCAATCGCGCCCCGCGGCCCCTACGACATGCCCGACGGTGACGGTGCCGGGTGGTGGCACATCGATCTCGAGACCTTCGAGCAGAAGACCGACCAGTTCGGCCCGTCGCTCGAGACCCTCGAGGCGTTCATTGCCGCCGAAGCCGACGCGGTTGGGGTTCCGCTCGAGCGGTGTGTGGTCGGTGGGTTCAGCCAAGGCGGCTATCTGGCGCTCGCTCTTGCTGGCAAAGCCGACGCCCCGCGTTATGCGGGCGTGTGGGCGATCTGTTGTGGTCTCCCGCCCGCGGAGGCAGTTTCGGTCGACCTGTCCAACGGCGATGGCCGTCCGCTGCTTTACCAGTGGGGTACGAAGGACGCCTTCATCGGCCCGGACCAGCCCAAAGAGGTCATTGCAACCCTGGAGGCCGGTGGATGGGACCTGCGCCACCACGCCTACGACATGGCGCACAGTCAGACCATCGAGATGATGGTCGACGCCCGCGACTGGCTCGGACGAGTCCTGTAGCGCCTGACCCCGCCTGCGGCGAAGGGGGTAGCGCCGGTCCGGCTGTGCCGGTCGGTGCGGTGGGGGCCTCTGGCATTCCGCAGTGCGAGCCTGTTGCGAGCCTGCGGCGAAGAGATTGGAGCGGGTGATGGGAATCGAACCCACATCATCAGCTTGGAAGGCTGAGGTTCTAGCCGTTGAACTACACCCGCGGGTACCCCCAGCGTATCCGTGGGGTGAACGGTTGTGCGCCCATAGACTGCGACGCCTGTGAACAGCACGCTCGAAACCCTCGAAGACAACTTGGTCAAGTTGTCCGTCACGATCGACGAGGCCGAGTTCGAACCCGAACTCGACGCCGCCTACAAGCGCATCGCCAAGGAGGTCCGGCTGCCCGGCTTCCGGCCCGGCAAGGTGCCACGAAAGCTGCTCGAGAAGCAGCTTGGCCCCGGTGTCGCTCGCGAAGAAGCCATGCGCGCCGTACTCCCGGACTACTACTCGAAGGCCGTCGTCGACAACGACGTCGATGTCATCGCCGCACCGGAGATCGAGATCACCGGTGGACAGGACTCCGGCGATGTCACCTTTGATGCGGTCGTCGAGGTTCGTCCGACGGTCACCGTCACCAACTACGAAGGGCTGCGCATCGAGGTCTCCTCGCCGCATCCGACAGACGCCGACCTCGAGGAGCGGATCGACTCCATCCGGCGCCAACACGCCGAGCTCGAAACGGTCGACCGCGCTGCCGGAGAGGGCGATCACGTCACGATCGACATCGCCGGCACCGTCGACGGC
The DNA here is from genome assembly GCA_020629635.1 of Acidimicrobiales bacterium. Taxonomy (GTDB): domain Bacteria; phylum Actinomycetota; class Acidimicrobiia; order Acidimicrobiales; family SHLQ01; genus SHLQ01. The sequence goes on from JAHDCX010000008.1 coordinate 83,005, forward strand.
GAACCCGTGCCGGGGCTCACGGCCGAGGACTACGACTACGTCGTGGGTTCGGGCGCCGTCGTCGCCGAGATCGACGAGAACCTGACTGGTGCGTCGGCCGGCGATTCGGTCGAGTTCTCCGCCGACCATCCCGCCGAGGACCAGGACACCACGATCGACTTCGTGATTGCGGTCAAAGAGGTTCAGGAGCAGGTGCTGCCCGAGGCGGACGACGAGCTCGCCAAGGAGGCGAGCGAGTTCGACACGATGGACGAGCTCCGGGACGATCTCATGACCCGGCTCGCCGAGGTCAAGCGTTCTCAGGCAGCCAACGACGTCGACACGAAGACGAGCGACGCGCTCGCCGAGCTCGTCACCGACGACCTCAGCGAAGCGCTGATCGAGGACGAGATGGAGAATCGGGCCCAAGAGCTCGCCATGCGGATGCAGGCGCAGGGCCTTCAGCTCGAGCAGTACCTCCAGATCACCGGAACGTCGCCGGAGATGTTCCGCGAGCAGTTGCGTGAGCAGGCGCAGACCTCCGCCCGCGTCGACCTCGCGTTGCGGGCGATCGCCGATGCGGAGGGCATCGAGGTCGACGACGACGAACTCGATCACGAGTTGATGCACCTCGCCACTCAGCTCGATCAACCTCTGGCCGATGTGAAGACACAGCTCGAGGCCAACGGACGGCTCAACGCCATTCGATCCGACATGCGGCTGCGCTCGGCACTCCAGTGGGTGATCGAGAAAGCCGACATCGTCGATGAAGATGGGAATCCCGTCGACCGAGAGCTGTTGACTCCGCCAGAACATGACCACGACCACGCTGACCACGAGTCAGAGGAAGAGTGAACGTGACCAACGCACAGAACTACCTGGTTCCTCAGGTCATTGAGCGGACCCACAACGGCGAGCGAGGCATGGACCTCTACTCGCGCCTGCTGAAGGACAACATCATTTTCCTCGGCACCCCGATCGACGACACGATCGCAAACCTCGTGTCGGCGCAGCTGTTGCACCTCGAGTCGGAGAACCCCGACCGCGACATCAACATCTACATCAACTCGCCCGGCGGCGACATCAATGCGCTGTTCGCCATCTACGACACGATGCAGTACGTCAAGCCGGACATCTCGACGATCTGCTTCGGTCAGGCGGCGAGCGCCGCTGCGGTCCTTCTGGCAGCCGGCACGCCCGGCAAACGGCTCGCCTTGGCGCACAGCCGAGTCCTCATCCACCAGCCCTACGCCGGTGCCCAGGGTCAGGTTTCCGACATCGAGATCGCGGCGAGCGAGATCAACCGTCTCAAGGTGCAGCTCGAGCAGCTGCTCGCGATGCACACGGGGCAGACGGTCGAGAAGATCTCGGCGGACACGGACCGTGACTTCGTGATGACCGCCGATGAGGCGCTCGAATATGGAATCATTGACGAGGTCATCGCCAACCGGGCCGCAATCGACACCAGCGGACCCATCAAGGCCGTCGAGTAGCCGACCGACAAGGTTCGGTAGGTAATCCGATCAACGAGGGAGACACGCGTGGCGAAGTTCGGTGAGGGGGGAGAGCTTCTCAAGTGCTCGTTCTGCGGCAAGTCGCAGAAGCAGGTGAAGAAGCTCATCGCCGGTCCCGGCGTCTACATCTGTGACGAGTGCATTGATCTCTGCAACGAGATCATCGAAGAAGAGCTCGCCGAGGCGTCAGACATCGATTTCGGCGATCTTCCGAAGCCGTCGGAGATCCACGAGTTCCTGAACACCTACATCATCGGGCAGGAGCACGCGAAGAAGATCCTGTCGGTTGCGGTGTACAACCACTACAAGCGCGTGGAGTTCGGGGCGACGCTCGACAACGAGGTCGAACTCTCGAAGTCCAACATCTTGCTGGTCGGCCCGACCGGTTGTGGCAAGACGCTGCTGGCGCAGACGCTCGCTCGGATGCTCAACGTGCCGTTCGCGATCGCCGATGCGACCGCGCTGACCGAAGCGGGCTACGTGGGCGAGGATGTCGAGAACATCCTTCTCAAGCTTCTTCAGGCGGCCGACTACGACGTCAAGAAGGCCGAGACCGGGATCATCTACATCGACGAGATCGACAAGGTCGCCCGCAAGAGCGAGAACCCGTCGATCACCCGAGACGTGTCGGGAGAGGGCGTGCAGCAAGCACTGCTCAAGATCCTCGAGGGCACGACCGCAGCGGTTCCGCCGCAGGGCGGGCGCAAGCATCCGCACCAAGAGTTCATTCAGATCGACACGACGAACATCCTGTTCATCTGCGGTGGGGCGTTCGCCGGCATCGAGAAGATCATCGACGAGCGCGAGGATCGCGGCGGGGTGGGCTTCAACGCCAACATTCGCCGCCGCGAAGAACGCAACGACCTCGGCGACGTGCTCACCCGCATGCGCCCCGAAGACCTCATGACCTTCGGCCTCATCCCCGAGTTCATCGGTCGCCTGCCGGTCGTCGGGTCGGTCGGAAACCTGTTCCGCGAAGACCTCGTGCGTGTGCTGACCGAGCCGAAGAACGCACTCATCAAGCAGTACCGCAAGTTCTTCGAGTTCGAGAACTGTGAGCTCGAGTTCGAAGACGACGCCCTCCTCGCGATTGCCGATCAGGCGATCGCCCGCGGCGTCGGTGCACGTGGTCTGCGCGCCGTGCTCGAAGAGGTGCTGTTGTCGACGATGTACGACCTGCCCGGTCGTGACGACGTCGGCAAGGTCGTGATCAGCGACGAAGTGGTCAACAATGGCGTCAACCCGACGCTGCACCCGGTCACCCCCGGCGCCGAAGAGGACCGACCGCGTCGCGCCGCTTCCTGAGCGAACATCCTGGCGGACTCCTGAGCACGGCCTCGTAGGCTCGCCGCGTGAGTTTCACGGAAGCGCTTCGGTATCTCGACCGTCACATCAATCTCGAGGCACGAGCCGGCCATTTCGAAGATCTTTCTCTCGGTGCGATGGAGGCGCTCATGGCGCTGTCCGCCGATCCGCACCGGACGTTCCGGACGATCCATGTGACCGGGACGAACGGCAAGGGTTCGACCGCAACGATGATCGCTCGGTTGCTGCAGGCGAAGGGGCTCAAGGTTGGCCGCTACTCGAGCCCTCACCTTCACTCGATCACCGAGCGGATCGAGGTCGATAGCGAACCGATCAGTCGTGAGGACTTTGCAACGACGGTGCTCGAGCTCGCACAGATCGAAGCACTGACCGAACATCCGAACAGCTACTTCGAGCTGCTCACCGCTGCCGCGTATCGCTGGTTCGCTGAGGTCGCGGTTGACGTGGCCGTCGTCGAGGTCGGCGTGCTCGGGCGATTCGACGCGACGAACGTGATCGAGGCCGATGTCGCGGTGGTCACCAACATCGGCAAGGACCACACCGATGGGGTCGGCGACTGGCGACGGAACATTGCGTCGGAGAAGGCCGGAATCGCGAAGCCGACCTCGACCCTCGTGGTTGGCGAGCCATCGGCCGACCTCCTCGACATCTTCGAGGGGGAAGGGGCGGAGTCGACCGTCGTCGTGAATCGGGACTTCGAGCTGACCGACGACCAACCCGCCGTCGGCGGCCGGCTGATTGGGGTTCGAACACCCCGCGGTTTGTATGAAGACGTGTTCCTCGGGGTTTTCGGCTCCCACCAGGCCACAAACGCGTCGATCGCACTGACCGCAACCGAGGAGTTCTTCGACGCGGCGATCGAGGACGACGTGGTCGCCGAAGCCTTCGGCGAGCTGGCCTTGCCGGGCCGGGCAGAGGTGGTCGGCCGGGAGCCAATCGTCGTGCTCGACGGCGCCCACAACCCACCCGCGGCACACGCACTCGCCGAGACGCTCGCGGTCTCGTTTGGCGGAGCTCAGCCTCGGGTGTTCGTACTCGCAACGCTCGAGCCTCGGGATCCTGCAGACTTCATTGCCGATGTTGGTGTTGGCCCAGGCGACCACGTCGTGGCGATCGCGGTCAACTCGCCGCGATCGGTTGCGCCTGAGCGGATCGTTGCCGCGGCAGAGGCTGCGGGTGCGCTCGCCGAATCCGCAAGTGACGCCGAGGATGCCGTCGAGCGGGCACGTGTCCTCGCCGGTGTCGACGGAATCGTGGTCGTGACCGGCTCGCTCTACGCCGTCGGTGAAGCACGCGACGTCGTCGCCTGATCCGTTGCCGAGCATCGCGATCACCGACGGCGCGCAGCGGTAGATTCTCCGCCATGAACCGGACTTTCGTGATCTGCAAGCCCGACGCCGTCGAACGAGGCCTCGTCGGGCGCATCATCTCCCGCTTCGAGGACAAGGGGCTCACGGTGGTTGCCGCCGAGCTCCGACTGCTCGACGACGCCACCCTCGATCGGCACTACGAGGAGCACGTCGACAAGGGCTTCTATCCCGACCTCAAGGCCTTCATGAGCCGATCGCCAGCGATGGTGATGGTCCTTGAGGGGCCTGAGGACACGTACGCGATCGTGCGTTCGATGATGGGAGCCACCAATCCTGCCGAGTCGCCGGCCGGAACGATCCGTGGTGATTTCGGGACCGTGATGACCGAGAACCTCGTGCACGGATCCGACTCGAACGAGTCTGCGGCACGCGAAATCGGCATCTTCTTCCCGGAGCTCTGACCCGAATTTCTCGCCGAGTGGCTGGGCATGCACAGAGCGTCGTCATGACGGTCTGGGGTGTTTTGCAACTTCGTTACGACACTGCCTAGAGTTTGCCTTGGAGAGAGGGGCCGTCCCCACGGCGCCCCTCAGTCTGGGAGCACACAGATGGCTGACAGGGAGCGGAGAGGGTTTTCGACCTTCGGCTCGGTCGCCGGCCGAGACATGGCCGTCGATCTGGGAACCGCCAACACACTGGTCTACGTCCGCGGTGAAGGCATCGTGCTGAACGAGCCGTCCGTTGTCGCGGTCAACGTTCACACGGGTGAGCCGCTCGCGGTCGGCGCGGAGGCCAAGCGGATGATCGGACGCACGCCGTCGCACATCCAGGCCGTCCGTCCGCTGAAGGACGGCGTGATCGCCGATTTCGACATCTGCGAGAAGATGCTTCGCTACTTCATCGAACGTGTGCACCCCCGCAAATGGGCGCGCCCGCGCATGGTGATCTGTGTGCCGTCGGGTATCACCGGCGTCGAGCAGCGAGCCGTGCAGGAAGCGGCAGAGTTCGCTGGCGCCCGCAAGCCTGCGTACATCATCGAAGAGCCGATGGCCGCGGCCATCGGTGCTGGTCTTCCGGTGCAGGACCCGACCGGGTCGATGATCGTGGACATCGGTGGCGGGACGACCGAAGTCGCCGTCATCTCGCTCGGCGGGGTGGTCGCCAGCCAGTCCGTCCGAGTCGGTGGTGATGAGCTCGACGACGCGATCGTGCAGTTCGTCAAGAAGGAATGCAGTATCGCCGTCGGTGACCGGACGGCCGAGGAGATCAAGAAGGCGCTCGGCTCCGCGTGGCCGCTCGAGCAAGAACTGAAGGCCGAGATTCGAGGCCGCGATCTCGTCACGGGGCTTCCCCAGACCATCGAAATGACGACGACGATGATTCGTGAAGCGCTCGCCGAGCCGGTCCAGGCGATCTGCGATGCCGTGAAGATGACGCTCGATCAAACACCACCGGAGCTCGCCGCAGACATCATGGAACGCGGGGTCTGCTTGGCCGGCGGGGGTGCATTGCTCCACGGACTCGACGTGCGTCTGCACGACGAAACCGGCATGCCCGTGTACGTCGCCGATCGTCCGCTCGATGCGGTTGCGCTCGGTTCGGGTGAGAGCCTCGAGCAGTTCGACCGGCTGCGCGGCGTGCTCTTCTCGTCCAACACGATCTGACCATCTGATCGATGGCCGCGCCGCAGGGCACGGGGAAGCGCCGGATCACTCTGGCGATGGTTCTGCTCGCCGCAGCCTCGCTGATCACGCTCGACTTCCAGTCCTTTGGGCCGCTCGGCACGGTCCAGACAGGACTGCGTGAGGTACTTGCCCCCATTCGTTCTGGCGGCGAGCGACTCGCCTCACCGGTGACAGGCCTGTGGGAGGGCGCGACCCGCTACGACGAACTCCAGGCCGAGAACGTCGAACTTCGCGAAGAGATCGATCGGCTCCGTGGGGATCTCGTCCGCGACGGCATCGATCGTGGCGACTTCGAGGCGCTGCTCGAGATGAATGGTCTCGAAGTGCCGCAGGGCTACCCGTTGTTGCTCGCGCCGGTTCGGACCGGAACGGTGGGCAACTTCACCACAGGTGTCGTTGAGATCGAACGCGGCTCGGCCGACGGGATCCAGAAGGACATGGCCGTGGTCACCCGTGCCGGCCTCGTCGGCCGCGTCGAACAGGTCGACCGGACGTCGGCGACGGTCCTGCTCATCTCGAGCGACCGGTTCGTGATCGGCGCCGAGATCAACGGCGAGATCGGCCTCGCCCGCGGGGAGAACAACACCGAGCGGATCAAGATCGAGGAAGGCATCAGCGGCCGCGCCGAAATCGAAGTCGGGGATCCCGTGACGACGTCGTCGAGTGATCGCAGCCTCTTCCCGCCCGATCTGGTCATCGGGACGGTGCAATCGCGCCGGGTGAACGAGGCCAAGACCACCGTCGTCGTCGAGCTCGCCGCAAACCCCGTCGACCTCCGATTCGTCAGTGTCGTGCTGGTCGACCCCGGCGAAGAGGTCGAGTCCGCTCCCGTCGGGATCGCTCGATGAGTCGATGGCGCACGGCGATCGTGCTTTTCGTGATGCTGGCCGCACAGGTGTCGGTCTTCGTGCATCTCCGGCCGTTCGGCGTGGCGCCAGACGTGTTGTTGGTGGGGGCGATCATCGGCGGGCTGGTCGGTGGAGACGAGTTCGGTGCCCGAAACGGGTTCGTCGCCGGGCTGCTGTTCGACCTGGTGCTCGCCGGACCCTTCGGTCTCGCCGCCGGTGTCTACGGCGTCGCCGGCTACGCCTCCGGGTTACTCGGCCAGGCGGTCGACTCCGAGGACCCACGGGTCGTGCCCGTCGGTGTGTTCGTCCTGTCGCTCCTCGGGACAATGGGGTACGCCTTTGGTCTCGGCGTGCTGGGTGCCGGTGGTCTCATCGGTCGCAGCGTCTTGTGGGTGGCGGTGATGGTCGCCATCTGGGCCGTCCTGCTGATGTTTCCGGTTCGTGCCGGGTATGGATGGGTGGCCGCCGCAGACCGCTCGTTCGCGACCGGCGAACCGACTCGAAACGTGGTGAACTCGTGACGGGTGATCGGGCGGTCGTCTCGGCCCCGGGATGCGTGTGATGGAGGACTCAGTTCGACTGCGGATGCGCGTACTCGGCGTGGTCGCCGTGGCGTTGTTCGTCGCCCTCTTCGGGCGTCTGTGGTACCTCCAGGCGTTGCAGAACGAGACCTTCGAGCAGGTCGCAACCCAGCAGATCACCCGCAGTATCCGGACACAGGCCGAGCGCGGTCAGATCTTCGACCGAAACGGCCGTGTCCTCGTGCAGAACCGGCTGTCCACGATCGTCACGATTCATCGCGACGAGAACAAGCAGGCGCTCATCAACCTCGGTTACACCAACCTCGACGAACGCAAGGAGTTCCGTTCGGAGATGTTCGCCACGCTTGCCCGCGAGTTGTCCGGCTCGGGGCAGCTCACCAAGGTCTCGAACCTGCAACGTGCCTTCGACGATCCGAGCTACACCGACTTCGAGGAGATTCCGATCGCCCGCGACGTCGACGAAGAACTCCTGATCTTCATCGGCGAGCGTCCCGACGTGTTCCCCGGAGTTCGGGTCACCCAGGACGTCGTACGGAGTTATCCGTTCGGCCAGGCTGCGGCGCACATCCTGGGCTACGTGGGGTCGATCAACCAGAGCGAGCTCGAATCGAAGGAGGCGCTCTACAAGATCGACGACCCCGATTCAGACGATCCGGCCGACAAGATCGACGACCCCGACGGCAAGCAGTACCGAAGCAACGACGAGATCGGAAAGGCGGGCATCGAACGCTTTTTCGAGGATGACCTTCGGGGGATTCCCGGGACCAGGACGTTCTTGGTCGACAACGTCGGCAACTTCGTCGCACCGGTGGGCGAAGACGTACCGCCTCGCCCAGGCTCTGATGTGCACCTCACGATCGACATCGACCTGCAGGTGCGACTCGAGTTCGAGCTGAAGCGCGCCTTGGACCGGGCGAGGGACGTACCGGTCGAACAGGACGAGCCGCCCTTCAACGCACCGGCAGGGTCGGCGGTGATCATGGATCCCCGCAACGGCGACATTCTGGCGATGGCGTCGTACCCGACGTACGACCCGGCGGACTTCATCGAAGGTCTTTCCCAGGACGAGTACGACCGCCGATTCAATGACCCGTTCGAGCACCAGCCGCTCGTCAACCGAGCCATCGAGGGGACGTACCCGGCGGCGTCCACGTTCAAGCCGTTCACCGCAATCGCGGCCGAGAACTTCGACGTCTTCGGGTGGGACTTCGTCGAAGAGTGGAACGTGTACACGAGCGACCCCGGCTACTGGGATCTGCAGTCCTGCAAGATCGACTTTACGGGTGACGTTGCCGGCGCCTTGGCGAGCGGTTGTCGAAAACGAAACGCCGGCAACCAAACCATGGAGGGCGTGGACCTCCAGCACTCGTTGACGTTCTCGTCCGACACCTACTACTACAAGATTGGCGAGGCGTTCTGGGTCGCTCCCGACGACCAGATCAACCCCAACGGCATCCAGATCACCGCCCGTGATTTCGGGTACGGCACGACGAGTGGCGTGCAGCTGCCCAACGAACGCCCGGGCATCATGCCGACGGCCGAGCTCATGCGCGAACGCCACGAGGCAAACCCCGACGCCTTCCCGAGAGGACAGTGGACCTCGGGTGACAACACGAACATCTCGATCGGTCAGGGAGATGTGCTCGTCACGCCGCTACAGCTCGCCAACTCCTATGCCGTGCTCGCGAACGGCGGGACGCTGTACTCACCGAACATCGTCACGCTGATCGAGCCCAACGAACAGTCCGACGACGAGCCGGTCGAGTTCGCCCCTCGGGTCGTGCGAGAACCCGACATCCCCGACGCCATCGAACAGGTCATCCTCGACGGACTGCTCGGGGTGAACTTCATGGAGAAGCCCAATATCTCCCAGCCGTCGGGTACCGGGTTCCCCGCCTTCAATGAGCCCGACGAGGGCGGCGTGGACTTCCCACTGTTCGAGTGGCCCGTGGCCGGAAAGACCGGTACGGCCGAGAAGGTCGGCAAGGCCGACAACTCGATGTACGTCGGATTCGGACCGTCCGGGTCTGCGTACTGGTCGACGCCGGAGAACGAACCCGAATACGTGATCTCCGTCGTGCTCGAAGAAGCCGGGTTCGGGTCGAAGGTGGCCGCGCCGATGGTCGCTCGCATGTTCAAGGCGATCGCCGAAGACGACATCGATCGCGCCATCAGCCAGGAAGAGGCCGACGACTTCTACGCCCTGACCCAGAGCCTGGAACTCGAGGCGCCCGACTCGACTGCGGCGGTGGACCAATGACGGCGCTGCGAGCCGGCCGTGCCGGCTTCGACGACCGCGAGAGCCAGGGGCCGCTCTGGATCCGACTCGACGTCTCGGTGATTCTGCTCACCGCAGCGCTCGTCGCACTCGGTTTGGTCGTCGTGTACTCCGCAACCCGCGGCGTGCTGACCCCTGACGACGTGCCGAATCGAGCCGTCCTCGAAGCGCAGATCGTCTTCGTTGGCGTGGGGTCGTTTCTGGGCGCGTGTGCCGCAGCAGTGGACTACCGCAAGGCCCGAGCCCTCATTCCGGTGCTGTATGGATTCACGGTTGTGCTGCTCGTTGGCCTGTTCTTCTTCGGCTCCACCTTCAACAATGCAACGTCGTGGTACTCGGTCGCCGGCATGACTCTTCAGCCGTCGGAGCTCGCCAAACTCACCTTGATCGTGGCGCTGGCCGCCTGGTTCTCGAACTCACGCGAATCCGACGGCCTTACGCTGTTCGATGTTGGCGTCGGTGGCGCGATCGCCGGACTGTTCGGGTTGCTCGTCCTCATGCAACCCGATTACGGGACCGTGATGGTCTACGGCGCCATCGTTGCGGGCGTCGTCCTCGTTGCGGGCGTGAAGCCGTGGCACGTCGGCATCGTGATCGCGGCGCTCACGATGCTCGTCTTCGTCGGGTTCTCGACCAATCAGATTCAGCAGTACCAGATCGAGCGCTTCACGGCATTCGCTGCGGAGAGCGGCACGACGGAGCGGTACAACGTCGATCAGGCCGAGATCGCCATTGGCAACGGGGGGCTGCAGGGGCAGGGTTTGTTCCAGGGAACGCAGAACAACAACTCGTTGGTCCCCGAGAAGGAGACCGACTTCATCTTCTCGGTTCTGGGCGAAGAGCTCGGCTTCGTCGGTGGGGCGACGCTTCTCGTGCTCTTCGGCTTGCTGCTCATGAGGATCTGGCGAATCGCGATCCTCGCCGAGAACGACTTCGGTCGGTTGATCGCCGTGGGCGTGTTCTCGATGTTCTTGTTCCAGGCGTTCCAGAGCATCGGGATGAACATGGGAATCATGCCGGTGACCGGCATTCCGCTTCCGATGATCTCCGCCGGCGGTACGTCGATGCTCACGAGCCTCATCGCCATTGGCCTCGTCGAGAATGTGCACGCCCACCGCCTCCGTTGACCTCTAACATCGGCAACCATGACGATCGACGACTCACCGTCGATCTGGGCTGAACTCGAACCGCTCCTCGCCCAGGTCGAGAAACCGGCGCGCTACATCGGCGGCGAAGGCGGCATGCAGAGTCCTGAGCACGCTCTGGACAAGGTCGCATGGCTGTTCACCTACCCCGACACCTATGAGGTCGGTCTCCCGAACCAAGGCCTGCAGATCCTCTACGAGATCGTCAATGAGTCCTCGATCGGCGTCGCCGAACGCTCCTACGCCCCGTGGCTCGACCTCGAAACCCTCCTCCGATCGGAGGGACTGCCACTGTTCAGCGTCGACACCCACCGACCGGCCACCGATTTCGACATCATCGCCTTCAACCTCTCGGCCGAGCTGACGTACACGAACCTGCTCAATTGCGTCGATCTCGCCGGGTCGCCGGTGCGGTCGGCCGATCGCGGACTCGACGATCTGTTCGTGATCGTCGGCGGACACTGCACCTACAACCCCGAGCCGCTCGCCGACTTCGTCGATGCCGTCGTGCTGGGTGACGGCGAAGAAGTGATCACCGAGATCACCCAGGTCTTCCACGACTGGAAGAACGGAGGGCGCCTCGGCGGCCGAGCGGGAGTGCTCGAGGCGCTTGCGCAGGTCGCCGGCGTGTACGTGCCCTCGCTATTCGAAGCCGTCTACGACGGCCAGGATCTCGTCGAGACGCGCCCGATCCACGATGGCGTTCCAGCCCAGATCGAGAAGCGCACCATTGCGGACCTCGGCGAGTGGCCGTATCCGAAGACGCCGCTCGTGCCAATCACCGACGTCGTCCACGACCGGCTCAACGTCGAGGTCTTCCGAGGATGCACCCGAGGGTGTCGCTTCTGCCAGGCCGGCATGATCACCCGCCCCGTCCGCGAACGCCCGGCCGAACAGGTTCGGTCCATGATCAGCGACGGCATCGCCCGATCGGGGTACGACGAAGTCGCCCTTACCTCGCTGTCGACGGCCGACTTCAGCGGTATCGGCGAGGTCATCTCCGACACGATGAACGATCCGACCTGCTCGAACGTCTCGATCTCGCTGCCGTCGCTGCGCGTCGACGCGTTCGGCGTGGACATCGCCGCCGAGCTTCAGAAAGGCCGGCGATCCGGCCTGACCTTTGCCCCGGAGGCGGGGACCTGGCGCATGCGGCAGGTGATCAACAAACTGATCCGGGAAGAGGACCTGTACGGGGCCGTCGATTCGGCCTTCAGTCAGGGCTGGCGGCGATCGAAGCTGTACTTCCTCACCGGCCTCCCGACCGAGACCGATGAGGACACGCGCGGGATCTTCGAGCTCGCCCGAAACTGCGTGAAGATCGGCAAGTCGTACACGAGCGGGGCGTCGGTCACCGTGTCGGTCGGAGGTTTCGTGCCCAAGCCCTTCACGCCGTTCCAGTGGTTCGGCCAGAACACCCTCGTGGAGCTTCGCCGCAAGGTCGGCGTTCTTCTGGAAGAGAACCGGGCGAGCCGAGGGGTGCAGTTCAAGTGGCACGATCCCGAGGCCACGCTCGTCGAGGGACTGTTGAGCCGCGGTGATCGTCGGATCGGGCCGGTGATCGAAACGGTGTGGCGCAACGGCGGCACCTTCCAGGAATGGAGCGAAAAGCTCGACCTCGACCGTTGGCTCGACGCCTGCGACGCTCACGGAATCGACATCGAGTGGTACGTGTACCGGCATCGAACCGAGGACGAGGTGTTTCCGTGGGATCACCTTTCGGCCGGGTTGCACAAGGACTTCTTGTGGCAGGAGTGGCAGGACGCACTCGCCGAGGTCGGTCTCGAGGACTGCCGCTGGACGCCTTGCTACGACTGCGGGGCCTGCACGGGGTACGGCATCGAACACGTTGTGGCGTCCGCGACCCCGCCGGCGGGCGGAAGCCAGGGGACTGGGCAAGACCTTGCGACCGGCGGGGCGGTTCCGGTGACGCTGATGTCGCGAGATCGGACGCCCGTCGGGTGATCCTTCGGCTCCGCTACACGAAGAACGGCAAGATTCGTTTCATCGGGCACCGCGACGTCGCCCGAATCTTCGAGCGCAGCCTGCGCGTCGCTGGCGTACCGGTGGCGTACAGCGAAGGGTTCTCGCCGCGCCCCAAGCTCTCCTTCGGGCTGGCCCTCTCGGTTGGCTATGAGTCCGACAACGAATACCTCGATGTCGTGGCCTCGGAGTCGGTCGATCTCGGGCACGTGCTCGATCGGCTCGGGTCCGCGCTGCCAACGGGCATCGAGCTGCGTGAAGTCGGTGAGGTGGAGCGGTCGAAGACATCGCTGATGGAGGCCGTCACCAGCTGTGACTGGGAGATCGACGTGACCGGCCAGGACCCGGCGACGGTGAAGGGATCTGTAGATCGGCTGCTTGCTGCCGATAGGGTGATGATCACGAGAGAGCGCAAAGGGAAGCCGGTTCACGACGACATCCGCCCCGATCTGCTCTCACTGAAGGTGTTGATGAACACGAAAACTGCGACGTCACGGATTCATGCCGAACTCGGCACCGAGTCCCGGTCGCTGCGACCAGCCGAATTCGTGTCGGTGCTCGAACCATCGGTTCGCACCGTGCGCGTTCGACGGTTGCACCAATGGATTTCAGACGGGATGACGAAGATCGAGCCGCATGAGGCCGTCGTCTCCCGAGCTGCGCACACGGAGTGTGCGACATGAGAAGGGAACAACATGTCCGACGAGAAATCGGCGCAGTCGCGCCAGGGGAGTCGCCAGTCCGCGCCTGACAACGCGCGCGCCTCGCAGGGCTCTCCGCCCAACGGTTCTCCGCGAAACGCGGACACGGGTGCTTCGCCATCCGGAACCTCATCTGCCAAACCCAAAATTGGTGACACCCGCCGTCCGAAGATTGGCGATTCACGCCCCGCCCCCGAGGCCGCATCGGGCTCGGATGCAAACGGTGGCGGGAAGAGCGGCGGCGGGCGACGTCGCCGTGGCCGCGGTGGCAGCCAGAACCAGAACGACGGTCAGAACAACCGCCAGGCCTCGTCCGAGGCAAAGCGCCAGGGCGGCCAGGCCAGCAGCGGTCAGAACCCCAAGACCGATTCGAACGCCGGAGGAGCAAACACCGGTGGCGAAGGCGGCAGCGGATCCGGGCGCCGTCGTCGGCGCCGCGGTGGCCGAGGCCGCGGAGGCTCGGGCGGCGGCGGCGGAAACAACGCCAACCAGCCGGTCACGGCGCTCACCGGAGAAGCGATCGAGCTCGACGAAGAGCAGCTCGCGCTTCGCAAGGGTCGGGAGCGCAAGGGCAAGCCCGCAGGTCGGTACCTGATGTGCGTGTCGGTTCGTGACGAGGCCACCCAGATCGCCGTGCTCGAGGGACGAAACCTGATCGAGCACTACGTGTCTCGGCCCAGCGACGACATCTCGCAGATCCATGGCAACATCTACATGGGTCGTGTCCAGAACGTGCTGCCAGGTATGGAGGCTGCATTCATCGACATCACGACGCCGAAGAATGCGGTGTTGTATCGAGGCGACGTGCAGTTCGACCCGGAGGACGTCGAGTCCCGGAACCCCAAGATCGAACAGCTCCTGAAGCCGAAGCAGAACATCCTTTGCCAGGTGACCAAGAACCCGATCGCTCACAAGGGCGCCCGTCTCACCCAGGAGATCTCTCTGCCGGGACGCTTCGTCGTGCTGGTCCCGAACTCCGACACCTACGGCATCTCGAAGCGGCTGCCCGACAAGGAGCGTAAGCGGCTCCGCAAGATCCTCGATCGGGTCAAGCCCAAGGGCGCCGGCATCATCGTGCGCACCGCCGCTGAGAACGTCACCGAAGACGAGATCGTGGCAGACGTGAAGCGCCTCGCCGATCAATGGGCGGCCATCGACGAGCTCGCCAAGAAGTCGAACAAGCCGGCACTCCTGTACCGGGAGCCGGAGATGGCGGTTCGCGTCATCCGAGAAGAGTTCAACAAGGACTACCGCGGGGTCATCATCGACGACCGTGCGCTCTACGAGGACGTCAAGAACTACGTGGCTTCCATCACGCCGGCCTTGGCGGACCGGGTCCAGTTCTACGACCGCGACAAAGAAAAGCTGAGCTTGTTCGAGCGACACCACGTCTCCGAGCAGCTCCGCAAGGCCGTCGACCCCAAGGTGTGGTTGCCGTCGGGTGGTTCGCTCATCATCGAGCAGACCGAAGCGCTGACCGTGATCGACGTCAACACCGGCAAGAACGTCGGGTCGTCGAGCCTCGAGGAAACCGTCTACCGGAACAACCTCGAAGCGGCCAAGGAGATCGCCCGACAACTTCGGCTCCGAGACATCGGCGGGATCATCGTGATCGACTTCGTCGACATGGAGATCAAGAAGAATCGCGACGAGGTCACCAGGGTCTTCCGAGAGGCTCTTGCGCAGGACAAGACACGAACGCAAGTCTTCGACATCTCCGAGCTCGGCCTTGTCGAGATGACGCGTAAGCGCATCGGTGAAGGCCTGGTGGAGAGCCTGTCCTCGCAGTGCGAGACCTGTGAGGGCCCTGGCCATATTCTCGACACGGAGTTGCTCGAAGTCTGACGAAGGGGAGTCGCCATGGCCGATATCGACACGATCTCTGCGGAGGCAAACGCGTGGGTTGGGGACAGCTGGGACCCTGATCTGACGGTCGGCGAATGGTGGGCAAAGCTCGCAGATTCGGGGTACGGACATCCGACGCTGCCCGAGAATGCTGGTGGTCGCGGCTACAACCGTGCCGGCAACCGGGCGGTACGCCAGGCGATTGCCGATGGGGGGGCCATGGGGCCGCCGACCGGGCTCGGAATGATGCTCGCGGCGCCGACCATCGCCACGCACGGCACTCAGGAGCAGATCGACCGGTTGGTTCGGCCGATGATCGACGGCACCGACGCCTGGTGCCAGCTCTTCTCCGAGCCGAACGCGGGCAGCGACCTTGCAAGCCTGCAAACGTCAGCGCTTCGTGACGGCGACGAGTTTGTCGTCAATGGCCAGAAGGTGTGGACGTCGGGGGGCAAGATCGCCAACAAGGGCATGTTGATTGCGCGCACCGACGTCGAGCTACCGAAACATGTCGGGATCACGTGGTTCGCGTTCGACATGGATCAAGCCGGGGTCGACGTTCGTCCGTTGACCGAGATGACCGGCCGCGCCATTTTCAACGAGGTCTTCATCGACGACGCACGAGTGCACGTCGATGACATGATCGGCGATGCGCAGAACGGCTGGCGAGTCGCCAATGACACGCTCATGTTCGAACGGATGAGTCTCGGAGCGAATCCGGTTCCGCTCAAAAGCTGCTCGCCCGGACCCATCGCGAACAACCTCGAGCGGCGAGCCGGCGACGTCGTGATGTCCGCCGGATCCGGCGAATCCGGCGTTCCGTCTCCGAACTTGGCGTTGTGGGAGCGCCTCGTCGAGTACGCCACGAAGACCGGCCGCATCGACGACCCGGTCCTGCGCGACCAGTTTGTTCGTTTCTACGAGCTGGCCGAGGTGAATCGCCTCCTCGCGATGCGAGGCCGCACCAAGGGGGCGAGCTCCGCCTCACCGAATCTCTCGAAGTTGATGATGAGCGACCTGTATCGCAGCGCCCGCGAGCTCGGTGCTGCGGTGCTCGGCATGGACGCCACCCTCCACGACGAGGAAGGACTCGTTGCCTTGGTGCAAGAGCTCATCATGTTCTCGCCCGGCCCCGCCATCTACGGCGGAACCGATCAGATCCAGCGCAACATCATCGGCGAACGCGGCCTCGGCCTTCCCAAAGAGCCCGGCCCCGACAAGACCACCCCCTTCAACGCCCTCCCCAAGAACTGAATTTCCCGGCAGCTTCTTGGGGTCAAGTCTCAACAAGTAACAACCGCCTTCGGCTCCGATGTTGTTACTTGTTGAGACTTGACCCCCTTCAGGCCCACTCAGACCATCGTGAGGCCGCCGCTCACGGAGAGGGTCTGGCCGGTGGTGAATGCTGCGCCGTCACTGCAGAAGTAGACGACTGCGGGAGCGATCTCTTCGGGGGCGCCAAGCCGCTTCATCGCGGTCGCACCGGCCATGGCGTTGATGACCTTGTCGGCGTCGGCGGCTTCGCTGGCGATGGCCCCGAGGAGCGGCGTGTCGGTCGGGCCGGGGCAGACAACGTTGACCGTGACCCCGTTGCGGGCGAGTTCTCGAGCCAGGGTCTTCGAGAAGGCGATCGTCGCGCCCTTCGCACCGGAGTAGACAGCTTCGAGCGACGACCCGACTCGACCAGCGTCGGAGGAGATGTTCACGATCCGACCCCACCCGCGGTCGACCATGCCGGGCGCAAACGTGTGACACGTCCGGAGCACGCCGGTGAAGTTGAGGTCGAGCACCTGATGCCAGAAGTCCTCGTCGGTGTCGAGGAACTTCCGAAAGCGATCCCACCCGGCGCAATTCACGAGGATGTCAGCGCCCCCGAACTCGCGGTCGATGCGATGCTTTGCGTCGGTGACGGACTCCGCCGACGTCACGTCCAGCCGGATCGTGATGGCACGGTGCCCTGCGGTGGCGATGTGGTCGACGACCCGATCCGCTCCGCCGGTGTCGATGTCGGCGACGACGACCGAGTGTCCGGCGGCAGCCAGAGCGGTGGCGATCGCTGCGCCGATGCCGCTCGCTCCGCCGGTGACGACCGCGATTCGGGCCTCGCTCATGCGGCTCGCACCGCCTCGGCCAGCTCGGCCCAGCGGTTGCGGAGGGGCTCGTTGCTCATGATGTCGTCGCCTCCGATGTAGGTGATAAGTCGGCTCGCACGTCCGGCGTATCGCTCGATCAGCGTGTCGGCGACCTGTTGCCATGTTCCGACGACCGCAAAGTGATCCAGCATGTCGTCGGTGATCAGGTCGCCGATCGTTGCGAGGTCGCCCGCCTTCATCCGCTCTCGGACCCGGCCGGTGGTGCCCTCGAAGCCGAGGTCGTCGAACTGGAATGCGTAGTTGGGGGTGCTCCCGTAGAAGGCGATTTGGCGGCGTGCGTACTCGACGTAGCGACGCCGATCTTCGTGGGTGTCACCCGGACAAATGAAAGCGGGAATCAACAGATCGATGTCGTCAGGGTCCCGACCCGCGGCAATTGCGCCGTCTTCGAGCGCTGGTCGTAGCCGGTTGTCGAGGTAGTGGACTGAGTGGAGCGGATGGACATGGACGCCGTCGGCGACCTCGCCGGCGACCCTCGTCATCAACGGGCCGACGGCAGAGATGTCGACCCGCATCGGATGATCGTGCGGCGGCGGCGTCCAGTCCGGAGGCAGCAGCGACAGTTGATGGAAGTCCCCGTCGTGGGCAAGTCGTTCCTCCCGGGCGAAGGCGCGCCAGCACGCCCGGACAGCGAGTACATGGTCTCGCATCCGAGCCGCTGGCCGATCGAAGTCACTTCCGTAGCGACGCGTGATGTGCGCCTTGACCTGCGATCCGAGGCCAAGGCGGAAGCGCCCCTTGGTATTGGCGGCCATCTCCCACGCGATGGACGCCGAGATCATCGGACTGCGGGGAAACGCGACGGCGATGCCGGTGCTGTAGTGCAACTCCGGAGCTGCGAGGGATGCGGCCGTCATCTGCATCCACGGAACCTGAGACGTCTCGGTCCACAACATGCCGCTGAACCCTGCGGCATGCGCATGTCGGGCCAGCGCTGCCGCATCGGCCCAGCTCCGGGGCCCGGTCATGACGTCGAAGTGCATGGCGCCAACCTACTCGTGTGGCTATGACCGGAGTCACACTGCGAAACTGCGACCATGACCATCGTCGGTGCGAGCAGTCCCTTCGAAGCGCCCTCGGTCGACGATGACGAACTTCGTGAGGTCGAGCAGGCAATTCAGCGGGCTCAGCGTGATCGATCGGTCGACCATCTGCACGTGCTCGGCCTGGGCGAGATCAGCGTCGCCGTCGGATGGCCGACCGAAACCCCACGCTTCGTCGCCAAGCGGCTGCTGCCCCTGGCCGACGTGGGCGACGCACGACGCGACGCCGACGCAATCGTCAGTTTCGCCTCGGCGATCGAGGGGGGTGGTGGCAACCTCGTCGGTACCGACGTTCGGTTGCTGCACCGGGACGATGGCGCCCATGTCCCGTACCTCTTGCAGCCCATCGTCCCGAGGTCGGCGTTGGCCGAGACCCTCCTCGACGACGACCCCGTCGACGAACATCCAGCGTTCGTGGCGCTCCACGACCTGGTGACGACGGTTGGTGACGGTCGCTTTGCCATCGATCCCCAGATCCCGAATTTCGCCTGGCACGACGACATGCTCTGGTTGTTCGACTTCTCGACACCCATGACCTACGACGAGCACGGTCGATTCAACGCGAACTTCGATTCGGGTTACTCGCTGCTGCCGACCGTCTTGAAGCCCGTCCTCAAGCGCGAGGTCGCCAAGATCTTCGAGTACTACCGTTCGCCCACGCAGGCGCTCACGCAGACCCTGGTGTTCCTTCGGCGGATCGATGCCGACCGATGGGTCGATCCGGCCCTGCTCACGTTCAACCGGCGTCTCGAGCAGCCGATCGTCCGCGACGACGTCGATGCGTTGTACGAGCGGCAAGTGAGGGAGTTCCCGAGGATCAAGAACCTGGCGAGACTCGAACGGGCGTGGCAGGAGAAGGTCAGACGACGTCCGTATGAGTACGTGATCACCGACAGCTTCAGTGGTCGGGTTCTGTAGCATGCGGCCCACCGACTCAGAGGAGATTGCCCCATGTCGATGATTGGCACCCGGGTCGTGCGTCGAGAGGATCCGGCGCTCCTCACCGCTGGCGGCACGTACGTGAGCGACACCGGCCCGTCCGACGCAGCGCACCTGGTGTTCGTGCGCTCGACGATGGCCCATGCCGAACTCCTCGAGGTCGACGTGTCCGACGCGTCGAGTGCGCCCGGGGTGATTGCGGTCTTCACCGCAGACGACCTCGACATGTCGGTGCTCCCGCCGGGTAACCCCATGATCAACCAGGACTTCGTCCGACATCCGCTGGCATCCGAGCGGGTTCGGTTCGTCGGCGAGCCGATCGTCGCGATCGTTGCCGAGTCGGCCGCCGCAGGTGTTGACGCCGCCGAACTCGTTTTCGTCGATTACGAACCGCTGCCGGCGGTGATCGACCTCGACGACGCCGTCGCAGGTGACCAACTGCTCTTTCCCGACGTTGGGACCAACCGCTGCTTCGCGCTGCCACCCAACGATTCGCCCGACCCGGTCGACGGGTGCGACGTCGTGGTCGAGTTCGAGTTCGACAATCCTCGGTTGACCGCAGCACCGATCGAACCTCGTGCCGCCGTTGCCGAGTGGGCGGACGGACGGCTCACGCAATGGTCGAGTACTCAGTTCCCGCACCGCACGCGAGAGGCGCTCGCGTCGGCCATGGACGTCGAGGTCGACACGGTCCGGGTGATCACGCCTGATGTCGGGGGCGGCTTCGGCGCGAAGAACGGCTCCTACGTCGAGGACCTCATCCTGGCGTCCGTGGCCCGGGTGCTCGACCGTCCGGTTCGGTGGACCGAAACCCGTACCGAGTCGATGCTGTCGCTCGCGCACGCCCGGTCGTTGCGTTATCGGGTGGCCATCGGTGGGACGGCCGACGGCGACATCCTCGGCTACCGGGCGCACCTCATCCAAGATGCTGGCGCATATCCGCTCATCGGTGCGATCCTGCCGTTCCTCAGCCTGATCATGACGTCGGGGTGTTATGCGATCCCGGCCGTGAAGATGACGGCCGAGAGCGTGGTCACGAACACCGTTCCGATCGGGGCGTATCGCGGCGCTGGACGCCCGGAAGCCACCCTGCCGCTCGAACGGGCCATCGACCGCTTCGCTGCCGCAATCGGCAAGGACCCGGGCGAAGTGCGGCGCATGAACTTCGTGGCGCCCGAGGATTTTCCCTTCAAGACCCAGACGGGCGCCGACATGGACTCCGGCGCCTACGCCGCTGCGATGGATCAGGTCGAGGCCCACGCGGATTACGTGGCCCTGCGCGCCGAGCAGGCTCGCCGTCGCCGCGACGGCGACGTGTCGCTGCTCGGACTCGGATGGTGCGCCTATGTGGAGATCGCCAACCCGATGGGTGCCGGCGAATACGGCTCGATGCACATCCACCCCGATGGGCGGGCGACGGTCCGAACCGGATCTTCCGCGCATGGCCAAGGGCACGACACCGCATTCGCCCAGATCGCCAGCGAACAGACCGGCATCCCGTTCGAGATGATCGAGGTCCGCCACGGCGACACCGACGACATCCCGCGTGGCGGCGGAACCGGAGGCTCTCGCTCCCTCCAGACCGGCGGCGTGGCCGTGTGGGAGGCGGCGGGAGGTCTCGTCGATCGGGCCAAAGCAGTGGTCGCCGACGTGCTCGAGGCGCATTTGGACGACATCGTGCTCGACCGAGGGTCGGGAGCGTTCAGCGTTGCGGGCAGCCCGGCCATCTCGATCGGTTGGGGCGATGTGGCGCAACGGTGGGAGGACAACGAGTCCAGCCCGTTCATCGAAGAGACCGACTTCAAACCTCCGGCGGCCACGTTCCCGTTCGGGGTGCACCTCGCGGTCGTCGACGTCGACCGCGACACGGGCCGGGTCACTGCGCTCCGTCACATCGCATGCGATGACGCTGGGGTGATCGTGAACCCGACGATCGTCGACGGTCAGGTCCACGGGGGTGTTTCTGCCGGAATGGCCCAGGCCCTCATGGAGGTCTTCTCGTACGACGAGGACGGCAACCCGCTCACGGCGAACTTCATGGACTACGCGATGCCGGCCGCGAGCGAATTCCCGAGCTTTGAGCGGCTGGTGATGGAAACACCGACCGATCGGAACCCCTTGGGAGTGAAGGGCATCGGCGAGTCCGGAACGATCGGCGCGACTCCTGCGGTCCAGAACGCCGTCGTTGATGCGCTCAGCCACCTGGGGGTCACCCATATCGATCTGCCGGCAACACCGCAGCGTGTCTGGCACGCCATCAACGGTCGCTGACCTCGGAGATCCGCCATGCCTGAAATCGACCACCTGGTCTTTGCGGCCGACGATCTTGGATCTGCGGTGGCTGATGCCGCGGCTCGGTTCGGGGTCGAGCCGGTTGTCGGCGGCAGCCACGACGGCTTCGGGACCCGCAACCATCTGCTCGGGATCGACGACACCACCTACTACGAGATCATTGGTGTTGACCATGACCAACCCGAGCCGCGTGGGCCTCGGCCATTCGGGATCGACTCGATGGCGGGCCGCCGCCTCGTGACGTTCGCCGTCCATCCGGGCAAGGGTGAGCGGCTCGAGGACGTCGGGGCGATGATGTCGGCTGACGGCATCGACGTCGGCCCGATTGCGTCGATGAGCCGCCGTACTCCGAGTGGCGAGGAACTTCGGTGGAGCCAGCTCCGCGGCGCGGGTACCGGATTTGCCGGAGGGGGAGTGGTGCCCTTCGTCATCGACTGGGGACACGGACCCGGGCCAGCGCCGACGCTTCCCTCGCTGGGGGGACTCGTCGAGCTCGAGCTTCGGCATCCAAACCCGCAGGTGCGAGCGATGATCGAACGTTGGGGGATCCCCAAGATCGTCGTGGTGGATGGAGTGGAGGGCCTTACGGCGAGGTTTTTCACGCAACGCGGCGAGGTCGTGATCGACTGATTGCGCCACGGTGCGTGCAGGCGCCGGATATGTCGATTATGTTACGAACATTACAGATCGACATGCGGGTGGTTGGAAGGACACGACATCGTGGGCGAGGACTTCCTGAACGCAAGTCTCGGCATCGACTTCGACGGTGCCGCATTGATGACAACGAGCGGGCCGATCGTCGTGCGCCTGTGCGGGCTCTCACTCCTGTCGTTCCTGGCGTCCCGCGTCGTCAAGCGCGCCGTACGAAACATCGACGACGACCGCACGCGACGCCAGCTCGACTTCTTTGCTCCGAAGACGGTGCGAGTGCTCGTCATCGCTGCGGGTCTCGAAGTCGCTGGCATCGATGTGACGGGAATGGCGGCCATCCTCACCACGGTCGGTTTCACCGGCGCAGTGATCTTCACCCCTTTGGGTCAGAACATCGTCGCCGGTGTGGTCACCACCCTCGATGACATCTACGACGTCGGCGACGTCATCGAGGTCGATGGCACCTGGGGGACGGTGCTCAGCCGATCGCTGCTCCGCATCGAATTGGGACGCCCCGATGGCACGACCGTGTGGATCCCGAACGCCGTCGTATCGGAGCGAAAGACCCTCAACCATTCCCGGATGGGTGGGTACCGAATCGAGATCGACATCCCGCTCGATCACAGCCCGGACCGTGATCTCGCCCGGGCCGTCATGGAGCGGCTGCTCGACGGATGGGAGTGGCAGCTGCCGGAGCGGCGCCCGATGATCTGCTTCGACGAAGTCGCAGGCGACGCGACCATCTTCAAGGTCTACGCATGGATCGCCGACCGGTCGACCGAACCACTGCACCGGTCGCAGCTGCTCACCGCCTTGGTCGGAGCACTGGAGGACGCCGGACTCTCCGTCGGCCACACCACCAACCTCTCCGCCCACGCACCAGTGGGGTCAAGTCTCAACACGTAACACGCCGCCGTCACCCAAACTTGTTCGTTGTTGGGACTTGACCCCAAGGCTCACCCCAGGGCGGCGATGACGTCCGCGGGCGCTTGCACCAGTTCGATCAGAACGCCCTCGCCAGAGAGCGGGAACTCATCGCTGGCCTTGGGGTGGACGAACACGATGTCGTGTCCGGCAGCGCCGGGGCGGATACCCCCTGGCGTGAAGCGCATGCCCTGCTCGGTGAGCCAATCGACGGCGGCGGCCAAGTCATCGACCCACAGCCCGACGTGATTGAGTGCCGGGTCGTGCACCTTCGGCCGCGACTCCGGCTCAAGAGGCTGCATCAGATCGATCTCGACAGCATGCGCGCCAGCGCCCAGCGTGAGGATGTCCTCGCGGACGTTCTCGGATTCGCTCGTGTACTCGCCGGTCTTGTCGACGCCGAGCGTGTCAACCCACAGCGTCCGAAGCGGCTCGAGGTCGAGGCCGCCGATCGCGATCTGCTGCAACCCGAGGATCCGGAATGGTCGCTCGCTCATGCGCTCGCCCGTTCGCTCAACAGCCGGACGACTTCGGCGGCTGCATCAGGAACGTTCGTGCCCGGGCCGAAGATGCCGATCACACCAGCCTGGGTGAGCTCGTCGTAGTCCTTCGGCGGAATCACCCCGCCACACACCACGGCAATGTCCGCTCCGGCGGCATCGAGTGCGGCAATGAGTTGGGGAACGAGCGTCGTGTGGCCGGCCGCGTGGCTCGAGACCCCGACAACGTCGACGCCGTGGCGGGCGGCCTCGGCCGCCGCTTCCTCGGGCGTCTGAAAGAGTGGGCCGACGAACACGTCGATACCCATGTCGGCGAACGCGGTCGCAATCACCCGACCGCCGCGGTCGTGTCCGTCCTGGCCCATCTTGGCGACGAACATGCGTGGCGAACGGCCGTGGTCGGCGCGGAACGCCTCAACCGCGGCGATCACTGCGTCGAAGTCGGGGTGGCCTTCGTATGCCTTCGCGTACACGCCGGAAAGCAGTTGCGTCTGGGCCCGGTGTCGTTCGAAGACGGCCTCCATCGCATCGGACATCTCGCCGACGGTCGCCCGTGCCCGGGCGGCCTCCACGCACGCCGCAAGCAGGTTGCCCGATCCCATCGCCGTGGACGTGATGGCTTCGAGCGCCGCCTCGGTGGCGCCCGCGTCACGGCTCGACCGGATCTCCTCGAGTCGGCGGACCTGTTGTTGGCGGACCTCGGCGTTGTCGATGTCGAGCACCTCGACACCTTCGGACGAGTCGACGGTGTACTTGTTGACCCCGACGATCGTGTCGACGCCCTGATCCACACGGACCTGGCGAAGGGCAGCGGCTTCTTCGATGCGAAGCTTGGGGATGCCCTGGTCGATCGCCTTGGTCATCCCGCCGAGCGCTTCGACCTCGGCGATGATCTCCCGGGCCCGGTCGGCAAGGGCAGCCGTGAGTGACTCGACGTAGTAGCTGCCCGCGAGCGGGTCGACGGTTCGGGCCACGCCCGTTTCCTCGGCAAGGATGAGTTGCGTGTTGCGGGCGATCCGGGCGGAGAACTCGGTCGGGAGTCCGAGCGCCTCGTCGAAGCTGTTCGTGTGCAGGCTCTGCGTACCGCCGAGCACGGCGGCCATCGCCTCGAACGCGGTTCGCACCACGTTGTTGTGCGGGTCCTGCTCGGTGAGCGAGACGCCCGAGGTCTGACAGTGCGTGCGCAGCATCGACGACTTCGGGTTCTTCGGCTCGAACTGCGCCATGAGCTCGGCCCACAACAACCGTGCGGCGCGGAGCTTGGCGATCTCCATGAAGAAGTCCATGCCGATGTTGAAGAAGAAGCTCAGACGTGGAGCGAATGCATCGACGTCGAGGCCCTTCGACAGGGCCGCACGGACGTATTCGAGGCCGTCGGCCAGGGTGTAGGCGAGCTCGAGGTCGCACGTCGCGCCCGCCTCCTGGATGTGGTAGCCGCTGATCGAGATCGAGTTGAACCGCGGCATGTGTTGGCTCGTGTACTCGATGATGTCCGCCACGATCCGCATGCTCGGCTCGGGCGGGTAGATGTAGGTGTTGCGGACCATGAACTCCTTGAGGATGTCGTTCTGGATGGTCCCCGACAGCTGGGTCTGGTCGACGCCCTGCTCCTCGGCCGCCACGATGTAGCAGGCCATGATCGGCAGTACGGCGCCGTTCATCGTCATCGACACGCTCATTTGATCGAGCGGGATGCCGTCGAACAGGATCGACATGTCCTCGACCGAGTCGATGGCCACTCCGGCTTTGCCGACGTCGCCGACGACCCGTGGATGGTCGGAGTCGTAGCCCCGGTGGGTGGCGAGATCGAACGCCACCGACAAGCCCATCTGGCCGGCGGCGAGGTTTGCCCGGTAGAAGGCGTTCGACTCTTCGGCCGTGGAGAAACCGGCGTATTGACGGATCGTCCACGGCCGGTTGGTGTACATCGTGGCCCGCGGTCCGCGGACGAAGGGGGCGTGTCCCGGAACGGAACCAAGGTGGTCGATGCCGTCGAGATCATCGGCGGTGTAGAGCGGCTTGACGTCGATGCCTTCAGGGGTCGTGATCGTCAGATCGTCGAGGTCTTTGCCCCGAAGCTCCGACCGGGCAGTGTCCTCCCACTGCTGTCTCATTGCTCGCTCCGCTCGAGTGTCATCGCGTGCTCCGTTCGGGGTCGATGGGCCGCATCAGACCCTCTTGCGCGGCCGAGGCGACCAGCGTCCCGTCTTCGGAGAACACGTGGCCGATGTTGAAGCCTCGCGCACCTGATGCCGACGGCGAATGCATCGAGTACAGCATCCACTCGTCTGCACGGACCGGACGATGGAACCACATTGCGTGGTCGAGGCTTGCGGCCATGATCTGGTCGAACGACGACGCATGGGCCCGAACCGCGGTGCCGAGAAGGGCGAAGTCGCTCATGTAGGTGAGCAACTGGCGATGCATCGCCTGCCCGCCGTCGGGGAGCGTGCCATTGGCTCGGAACCACATCCGCCGAACCGGGTCGCCGGGCGTCCAGTCACTGGGCGAGACGAAGTGACGCACCTCGATCGGGATCCCCTGGAGGTTCCAGTGGCGGGGGAGGAAGTCCCGCGAGGTGAGACCGAAGTCCTCAGGGGTGGGGGTGTCGGCGGGCCCGGGAACGTCGGGCATGTCCATCTCGTGCTCGAAGCCCGATTCGTCCTTGTGGAACGAGGCCGACAGATTGAAGATCGCCTCGCCGTGCTGTCGGGCAACCACCCGACGGGTGGCGAAACTTCGCCCATCACGAATGCGGTCGACGTCGAGGATGACCGGCACGGTCGGATCGCCGGGCCGTAGGAAGTAGGAGTGGAGCGAGTGGACCTCGATGTCGTCGATCGTGCGATAGGCAGCGGCGAGCGCCTGGCTCGCAACGAGTCCACCGAAGAGCCGGAACGCTTCCCAATACGGTGGGTGCCCGCGGTACAGGTTGCGATCGAGTTCCTCGAGATCGAGGCTTTCCAGGATGATGTCGAGGTCGGCCTGGTCCTGCGTGCTCATTGCCCGCATCGTACCGCTGCGCACTCTCGTCAACCTTCGAGCATCGCCTCGACGGGATCTTGTCACGTTGGTGTCAGGCACCAACGTGACACGAACCGAGGTTCAGTGCTCCCAGTTGGCGGTGAGCTCGGGAGAGCCGAGCTCCCGATGACGCTTCTCGATCCAGACGGGGGCGCCCGTCGGTTCATCGGCCATCGTTGCTCGGGCGTGGTCGCCGTGCTCGTCCCACACGTGGCACGAGTTCAGCGTGAACGCCATCGAGAGCGCCTTCTCTTCCGCTGTCCATTCCTGCGCGCCCAGTGCCTGACCGTCGACGTGGGGGAGTTGGCGCATCGAATAGATCGACTGGATCGCCACGGGCGCCATGGCTTTGAGTAGGGCTCCGATGTGTGTGCATCCCGCTTGGCGCCCGAAGGTGGCGTTCACGAACCGGCTGAACCCGGCAGCGATCGACTGGCCGACGAGCTGTTGGTACGCGGTCGTGATGCCCGGGCACTCGTGATGAGGGTGCTCGGAGAAGCCCACATCGATGGCGGCGATCTCGAGCTCGGGGAATCGCAGGGTCAACGAGACGGTCATGTCGTGCACCGGCAACGCGGTGCTGTCGCCCTTGACGAAGAGACCGGCGGGTTTGGCGTCGATGATTCGCCCGTCGAGCCGGATGGTCGAGTCGTCCACGCGGAAAGACGCCACGTCGTAGGAGCGTGAGTGGATCAACACATCGCCCGAGTCGAGTGCGTCAGCGTCGTAACGTTGGGCCATGGTCAAGAAGATCCCACGAGACGATCGTCGTGCCCAATATCTGGCGTCAGATCGCGAGGTCGATGCGCGAGATCTTGCGGCGTTCGTCGAGGGAAAGAACCGGTGGGTGCTCTCGACGACGCGGCGCGACGGGCGCCCGCAGATGAGTTTGGTGAGCGGCGGCATGTTGCCCGACGGGCGACTGGCGATTGCGAGCTATCCGACGCGGGCCAAGGTGCACAACGCCAAGGCCAATCCCGACGTCTCCGTGCTCGTGATGGGGGACGAGTTCAACGACGAATGGGTGCAGATCGACGGCACCGCCGAGGCGACCGATGTTCCCGAGGCCGTGGACGGGTTGGTCGAGTACTTTCGGGCGATCTCTGGCGAGCACCCAGATTGGGACGAATACCGCCAGGCGATGATTGATCAGGGCAAGTCCGTGATCCTGATCACGCCGACACGGTGGGGCCCGATCAGCAAAGGCGGCTTTCCGCCCGAACTCTTCGAGCCGGTCTGAGGCGGTCTTCGTGGCTCAGCGGCGCCGGCGGAGCAACGCCCGCAGAATCACCAACGCGAGCGCGACGCCGGCGACGGGTGCGGCTCGCTTCCACACGGCGTTACCGGCGACGTCGAGAAGATCGATCGCATCGTCCTCGTCGCTCGGCGATTGGCTCGGCGTTGCCGTTGATGTCGTGGCGGTCGCAGGCGTGTCGGTGGCGGTCGACGCGGCTTGCGA
The DNA here is from genome assembly GCA_020629635.1 of Acidimicrobiales bacterium. Taxonomy (GTDB): domain Bacteria; phylum Actinomycetota; class Acidimicrobiia; order Acidimicrobiales; family SHLQ01; genus SHLQ01. Next base: position 111,146 of record JAHDCX010000008.1, read on the forward strand.
GACGTCACTCATCGCGGCGGTTTCGGGAGCGTCTTGTGGGGCGATGGGCGGCGGCGTCAACTCCTGATCGGCGACCAGCTTGCCCGCGACACATTCGGCGAACTGCCCTAGCAGCTTCTCGCTGACGTCTTGCATCACCCCGCGACCGAACTGCGCGACCTTTCCGCTGACCTTGAGGTCCGTGTCGATGTCGACCTTCGTCTGGCCGCCGCCGACGTCGGTCATCTGTGCGGTGATCAGCGCCTGGGCGTTGCCTGCGCCACGGGTGTCTCGACCTTTGCCGTTGATCACGGCTCGATGCGTTGAGGCATCCTTTTCGACGAAGGTTGCCTGCCCCGTGTATTCCGCGGTGACCGGACCGACCTTCACCTTGACCCGGCCCTTGTGCGTGTCGCCGTCGGAGGACTCGAGCTTCGCCCCTGGAAGGCAGGGGGCGATGGTCGGGATGTCGGTCAGAACCTCCCACGCCCGCTCGATCGGTGCATCAACGGTGAACGAGTTCTCGATCTTCATGTCCCCAGTATCGCATCAGACTGCCCCGCGGTAGCGAGCTGCTACCAGTACTCCTCGAAGTGTGGGACTGCGGCGAGAACCGTTGAGATGTCAACAAAGGCAAGGCATCAGCTGGCGTTCGCTACACGAGGGCTACACACAAGATCGTCGTAAGCGTTCGAAATCGCCACCCGAGTGGACTCATCTGACGACTTCCAGAGATGTCCGTAGACGTCCAAAGTGAGCATCGCCGACTTGTGGCCAAGTCGCTTCTGGACGACCTTCACTGACTCGCCAGCCTCGATCAGCACTGATGCGTACGCATGACGGCATCCGTGCGGTGTTGCATCGACACCAGCTCTTTCGGCCGCCGAGCGCCACGCTGCGCCGAACTGGTGCCGGGCCACCAACTCGCCTCTGGTGTTGGTGAAGATGACGCTGTCGGGGCCGAGCCCGTATTCGTCGACGTGTGCATCGAACTCGACCACCAGCCACTCGGGGATCGGCACAATGCGGTTGCCCGACTCCGTCTTGGGTGGCCCGAACTCAGGCTTTCCCGCAATCGTCACGAGTTGGCGGTCGACCTTGACGGCAGGTGCAACGCGGTCAACGGCGTCGATAGTCAGCCCACAGGCCTCGGCCGGCCGTAGGCCGGTGGCTGCCATCGTCAGCACGATGGGGCGGTACCTCGGAGTTATCTCGTTGGCCACCGCGATGATCTCGTCCGGCGTCGGCGGGTTCACCTCCTTCGAGCTGGCAGCCCTGGGCTTCCACCCCTTGCGCGGAGCCGTGGCGAGAATCTCGTCGTCGACCGCCGCATTGAACACGGCGGCCACGTAGCGGCACGTGACGTTGATCGTCGAGGGTGCCAGGCGCCCCTCGAGACTCTTTGCCCAAGCCTGAAGGTCGGTCTTGCGAATCGACTTCAGGGGGCGATCTCCGAGAACTGGGTACACGTGCAGACGCAGCGACCGTTCGACGTTGTCTTCAGTGAGTGGACGATGGTCTTGGGCTTTCCGCCACCTCTCGGCGTACTCGGCGAATGTAATCAGCCCTGCGGACGGGTCGATGTAGGTGCCCTCGAGCAAACGGGCGTCGAGTTGGGTCTGGTATTGCTTGGCGAGCGCTTGTTTCGGGAAGGTCTTTGTCCGCTGACGGCCGTCGGGGTCACGCCATCGCACCCACCACTTGCCGGAAGGGGAGCGGCTGATCGAACTCACGGCCGACGATGTGCGGCGAGCTCGTCGAGCGTTCGCTGTGTCAGCTTGCCGCCACCAAGACCCCACCTGCGATCCGAGATGAACTCCTTCTTCGCAAGGCTGTTGCCGATCTGGTGCCACCACGTAGACGGATAGCCAGTGTAGGAGAACTCGTTTGCCAACCACTTCACGGGCGCCGCCGGGTCTTGCTCGGCGGCGTAGATGAAGAGGTTCGCCAGCTCGGCGAACTCTCTGATGTTCCGCCCCCCAAGACCCCGTTTCGTCGGTGTGGTCCGCGGAGTCGGCAGCCGGTACCAGCCCCGAAGAATGTCTACCTCCGCCACACACTGCGAGGCAGCGACGACCAACTTCTCGGCGTCGGCGATGTTCGACCTCGACAGCGCCTTCAGCGCTGCGCTACTGGGTGCGGACGTCGGCTTGATACCTACCGAGCTATGTGCGAGCGCCATCTCCTCGGGCCCGTCCTCTGTCTCGTAGACAGCGTCCGAAGGGTCGAGAGCGATCCACTCGTTATTCCACTTGGCTCGATCGATCCGCTCATGGTGTACGGGCCACTGCCCATGAGGCTGAATCACGGCGTTGACAAACGTTGCGGACTTGAGGTGGTCCCGGTCCGGATGATGCCCGTCGAAGCTCTGCACCTCTGCGACAACTTGCCAGTCGTCAATTGGTCGAGACATCACGTAGTGGGACCGCTGCCGCGGCCAGTCGTAGCGTTCGCCGGGGTCATATGCGAGCCAAACGTTCGACCAGATCGGATGGTCGTTCGTTGTGAGCGGATGGACGTCGAGGTCGTCCAGGTCACCGAGGAACAGCGAGTACTCGAATTGCATTGCGAAATCTTAGATGCTTCCAGAGCACAAACTCATATCTATCGACTCTCAATCCCGAAAGAACCCTTCCCTTCGACGTGGTGGGCTTAATCGCACGTGGATAGCTTGCAGGGAATGAGCAGCAAAACAACTGACCTCCCAACGTTCATGTCGTCGTCCGAGCTGGCAGAGCTTTGCAATGTGAGCCTTGGCACCGTGCACGGCTGGCGGCACAGGAACATTGGCCCGCCCGGATACAAGATTGGCGGTGCCCTGCGGTACAGGTACGACGAGGTGATGGATTACCTCGACACATGTCGGCTGGATATGGGCGCCGCATCATGACCGCACCCAGCGACGCCGCCTTAGCCAAGTGGGCGAGCAGTACGCCGGTCTCGTTCCTGTCGCTCGTCTCGCTCGCCGTGACGGCGACAACCGGCGATGACGGCAGGATCGCCCTTGATTTCCCGCACCACTCGCAAACGGGCGGCAATGCGGGCACCTCGACGTGGACGCCGACATCGGATCGGTGGACGAACCCGTGGCCTCGCCCCGTCTTCGGGGCTAACCGGCTGGATCCGGTCATGTTCCCGACACCGCACGTCTTCGTGGTCGGGTCCCCGATCGATGCCGGGGTGATCGTCGAGGCGTTCGACCTTGCCACACCCGTTGTAGCGGTTGACCTCGCTGCGAACGTCATCGACCCTGCGGTTGGTGAACTCGGTGCAAGCGGGCGCCCATGCACGATCGTCACGGGGTCCAGCGACGTTGTCGGGCCTGAGCTGGCCGAGACCCTGCCGAGTGCCGCTCACGTCGCCCTACCGGCGCCTCACAGCTCGTTGTGGGCTGCCGCCGAGGTGCTGGGCGCCAACGCCTTGCCGGAGCTGTTGCGCGCGCTGAGGGCGCCTCTGGGGGCGGTGGCGGCGTAGGGCGCGGGCATTAAGGCGCTGACGGTCTTCGGCCGGGTTCGACCCCCGGCGGTCTCGCCACCGACCTCGCCGACCGAAAGGCAGCGGTGCTCGAGATCGAGGCCACTGGACATTGGGCCGTGGGTCACCGGTTGTCGCCGCCTACATCGATGAGGCCGACGCATGGAGCGCTACCGGACGACTCGACGAGGAGGAGTGTGCGTGGTTGCCGCCACGGGCTAGACGACCGAGGCAAGCCTCCAAGTCGTTAAGCCTCGTCTCGCAGCATTTTCCACACGAGGTGACCGGCAAGACTAACCACCGCTGAGAGAAGAACAACGATGGTGATGGCCAGCACAAGGCTTCCACCTCTCAACGCGACGGCAGCGAGCACCGAGGCGAAGCCGACGAGAACTGCGATGAGAGCCGGGACTGCGCCATCAAAAACGTGACGCAGATGTGTAAAGCGCTCAAATCGATCTCTCACCTCCTTCCCATCGACGCCGTCATCGCTTGCATTTAGGGGTACCTGTGATGCGGTCATGGGAAACTGAGCCTACTTGTTGGGCCGCAGTGTGGCGGCGACTGACTTGCGAATGGGAGTGCATAGTGCGGGAGACGGCTGAAACCTACTCCAACGGGGGTTCTTCCGTTCCGTCATCGACGTCGATGATCGACTTGGGGAGCTCGACCTGTTCGGGTGGCTCACTCGCCCAGATGAATCCGCCGACGCAGAACAGTGTCGCAGCGAGGAACAGCGCCACCGAGACGATGAGCTCACGGGCCCTGTTTGCGAAATGTAGATCCCCGAGCCGGTTCGTGATCACGGTGAGTAGGAACGGGGGCAGGACGACGAAGATTCCGAGACCCTGCCAGAAGTAGGTCCGGTCGAGCGTTCGGAGGTCAGTCAGGACGAGAATCGTCAGTACGTTCGCTGACAGGGCAATCATCGGACTTCGCCAATCGAAATAGTCCTCCCCAGTGAAGCGGCGCGGTGGATTCGCAAGGAGGGAGACGATGTTGTTTGGCCATTCCTCCCCCTTGCGTCGCTTCACGGACCCGAGTCCCGCCGTCGTTTTGTACAGGCGCGTGAGGTGCTCGTTTGTCAGGTCCGCAACAGCGCCACCCTCATCACCCTGCCCGTTTGGCGTCGAAGAATCGGGCTCTCGAGCCGACTCATTGTCGGCTTGCACGACAACCGCCGCTTCGGTTTGCTCCGACATGACCCCAACGTGTCCGGCGGCCACCGCTTCTCCCATGAGTGTGGCGGCGACCTGTTGATACCTGAGCACAGTTGCGTTGTGCTCTTGCTTCCTTGAGACCGCGACCAGCAACGAAGCCACGAGGGGGACGCCAATGAACTGAGCGAACAACAACCAGTCAGTAGCCGTGAACTGCCTCACCTGTACGAACGCGCCTTTCAGCAATCTCAACCCAAGTGCCAGCGCGAGTGCTATCACAGATGTCTGGCGTTTCTTGAATCGGGTCGGCGCCGTGGTAGCTCTCGGACCGTTGCGCAGGATTTACCGCCGCCCAACTCGACTTCGACACAACGCCATCCCATAACCCACATCGCCGAAGGTGCTCCCTGATCACGGCGACAGCTCTGCGGCCGGGTCGGATAGCTCAACGTCGGCGAGGTCAGCGTCTGCGCTGGTCGGCATCGGGATGAAGCCCGCACCGGTTGGTGTCGGGCCTTGCGTGGTTTTGGCGGCGGTTGCCTAGCCACGATGCGTCAGCGTCCACTGTGTGGACTTGAAGAAGACGCTAGAGCTAGACGTCTCCGGTGCGTTCGACGAACTCGCCCGACTCACCGCACAGATCAACGACCTCACTCGGGTCAAGCCAAAGCTCGACTTCGACACCACCCCGGCCGTCCGCTCCATTGAGCTGGTCAACCGGCGACTCAAGGAAATCAGCGACAAGGCCGTCGAGATCACGGCCAACGTCAACGACTCGGAGATCGTCGCCCTTCAGGGCCTGATCGACGATCTCTCGTCGGAGTCGGTCACCATCGACACGACCATCGACGACTCGGGCATCCGGTCACTACTTGCCGACCTCGATGGTGGCGTGACCGCCGAGGTGCAGATCGGCGCTCGGCTTCGGTTGTTGTCGTCGACTCAGCCACGGTCGTCGTTGTCGCCTCTTCGGCGCGCTCCTCGACAAGCTCAGCCACTTGTGCCTCGAGTTCGGCGACCCGAGCCTCGGCTGCATCCAGTTCGCTGGAGCTTGCGCCGCCGCACCCGACAGTCAGCACGATTGCCGCCGCCAACATCATCGTCAGTCTCATTGCGCCCTTCCGCATCGCCCGCCAACGTGCGCACCGTACCGACACGGACGCACCACGGGCGCGCTGGGCTAGTGGGTCAAACTGCCCAACAACGAGTCGAGCCCGCCCCGGCTGATCCGGAGCGGGCTCGTGTCGTTGCTTGATGTTGTTCTCGTGCGAAGGGAGTGCGCCTCGCCGGGCCGTCTACGAACCGGACACCGGCGAGGCGTTGTCGCACCCCTTTGCAGTGGTCTCAGACGCTCGCCTCGGCGACGATCTCGGCGACCTGCTCACCAGTCGCACCGGCCTCGAGTGCGGCGGCTGCGGCCTCGTGCAGGCTCGCCTTCATCCGGGCTAGCAGCGCCTCGGCCATCGGTACCTGCGTCGCTGCCAGTCGAAGGTCTTCGAGGCTGTCGTCGAGCAGCTCGGCGGCTACGGCTTCGTTGTACTCGGTCGTGTTCATTGGGGTGCTCCTTGGGTGGCTTCGCTACACATGCGCTACACATGCGAAATGAACGAATTAACTATGAGTTAAGCGAAACAAGCGAAGGAAGTCAAGAGAATCGTTGAAACTGCGAGGGGTGTAGCTTTCGACGTTGAAAACACACGACCCTTGAAACTCAGTCCTACCAGTACTCCTCGAAGTGCACGTTGCCGGGCTGGCCGCGTCGGTCGATCGTGAAACCCCGTTCGGTCAAGAGCTGCACGACGCCGACGGGCTCGGGCCATTCGGTGCCATCGGCGCCATCCTCGGGCAGGCCGATCATCGACGGGTTGCCGCAGAGGAACACGTGGCTCGCGTCAGGGGTGAAACGATGCCCGGTGATCTCGTCGATGTCTCCATCGCGGATCAGGTCCTGGAGGTAGCGCTTCGGTACGTCCGGTTCGCGGGTCGGCGCGGGCAGATAGTGGTACTGCGAGAACCGTGACTCGAGTTCACGGTGTTGTTCGAGATAGCCGAGGTCGGCCCAGTTCCGGACGGTCACGGCCGAGACGATCGGCCCCATGTGGCCCTTGCGAAGCAGCTCGGTGACCATCGCGTTGTGGGGCGCCTCGCCGGTACCGGTGGAGAGGAACAACACCGTTGACCACGGATCGGTGACGGACGCGAGCGTGTACCGGCCCGCCACCTTCGGACCGAGGTAGATGCGGTCGCCGGGCTTCTTCAAGGCGAGGCGCGGCGTGAGCGCCGGCGTGTTGTCGTCGGTGGGCGGAACGAGGACGATGTAGAACTCGAGTTCGTTCTCGCCGGTCCGTCGTGCGAGGTAGCCGTTGTCATCGAAGATCGGATGCGAGATCGAGTAGCTCCGACGGATCAACTTGAACCACCGGTCGTCGAGGTTGTCGTCGACGGCTTCGTCGACTCGGGCCTCCCAGAAGCCGAGACCGAGCGAGGCGTATTGTCCGGGCATGTAGGCGGTGTCGCCGGTGTCAGGACGTACACGCAGCACCCAGAGGTCCGAGTGGGTCGGCTCGAACATCGTGATCGTGGCGTTGTAGTGCTCATGACGGAGCTCTTCGACCGCACCCTCATGACGGGTGCGCTGTGAGAGGACCGGCGCTGGCGGAACGTCTGCGCCCGGGAAGCACGCCTCCGCCACCACGTTGCCGGCATTCCAGCCGTGGGCGATCGGAACGGTCGGATCCTCGCCCGACACACCGAGGAAGATGACTCGACCCGTTGCGACGGCTGCCTCCGAGATCACCGCGCGGGTTGCCTGCGGCTGGCGCCGACTCGACGCAAACACCACGTGGTCGAACTCGAGGTCGGGGGTCCGGCGGTCGTCGAAATAGGCGACCGGGAAGCCGCCGACATCGCCGATTTGGTTGGGCACGGCGCGGTACAGAACCGTGATCTTGCGCTCTCGCTCCAGCCGTCGAAGCATGTGGGCGCCGGCGGGCGAGAGCTTGCCGGGATCCATGCCACCCGCGGCGTACACCACCCGCGCCCCGTCGTGGGCGGCCGCGGCGACGAGCTCGACTGCGTTGTCGGTGTGGCCGATCACCATGACGTCTTCTTCGAACACCTGGTCGGGGAGCACGTCCACCCGTACGCGATCGTTGTCCGGAATCGGTATCGGCGCTCGCCACGCCGGGTCGGGTTCGCGGTGGGCAACAAACACGCCCGTCGTTCGGTAGGCGTGGAGCGTGGTGTTCACGACGAGGGCATCGCCGTGCACGTCGATCGAGGTCACCTGCTCGCCGTAGCCGACGTCGAGCCGGTTCTCCGGCACGAGCTCGGGGAAGGCGACATCGTCGCTCGGCTCGATGACCCGGACCAGCTCGATTCCCGAGCGAATCGAACTGATCGCGACCGAGAGACCGGCCGCGGTGCCGCCGATGATCACGAGGTCGTAGGTACTCGACGCAGCATTCATGGTCTTCTCCGGTCGGCGATACGGCCCTCGAGTCAAGACAAGGGATGCCTCACGCCGTCAGTGGCGGTCTCCGTCGGCTCCACGTCAACGGATCGAGTCTCGGGTGCGGAGTTGCCGCAAAGGCATCGCCTTCGAGCGAGAGATTCGGTGAGTGTGCTGGATCGGACGCGAAGGCGGCCGACCAGCGTTCGTGAAACCGCGTCGCTTCTGTGACGTATCGGGCGACCTTTTCGGGGTCGTCTTCGGGGCCGCGGCTGAGGCTCTCGTGATGGACAAGTTCGGCAGTGGGCGTCCACAGCGTCCGGAGTCCGAGCGTTTCGCGGACCCGAACGCAATAGTCGATGTCGTTGAAGGCGACGCCCAGTTCTGGATCGAGTCCGCCAACGCGGTTCCAGGCGGCGCGATGGGTGGCGAGGCACGCTCCGGTGACGGCGCCCGCTTCGTGGGTCAGTCGGAGTCGATTGTGATAACCGTGCCGTCGAGTGGGCTCGTGTAAGTGATGATGTCCTGCAACGCCGCCGAGTCCCAGGATGACGCCTGCATGCTGGATCGTCCGATCGGCGTACATCAGCTTGGCTCCGACCACTCCCACCCCGTCGCGGACGAGCCACCGCACCATCGCCTTCAGCCATTGGGGATCGATCACTTCGATGTCGTTGTTGAGCAGGACGATGACGTCCCCGCCCGACGCGTCGACGGCACGATTGCAGATATCCGAGAAATTGAACGGGCCCGGGCATCGAACGACACGCTGGCCGTCGCGTTCGGCGAACTGATCAAGGAACTCGTGTGTGGCTGCCTCGGACGAATCGTTGTCCGCAATGATGACCTCGAGGTCACCGTAATCGGTGGCATGGAGACCAGCGACGCTGACGGTGAGCAGGTCTGCTCGGTCTCGAGTCGGGATCACAACCGAGACGGATGGCCAATCGGGAGGGGCGGGCGGCTGCACTTCGTACCCGGTCGGGGCAACCTCGCGGACCGACCATGACGGGCCGAGGTGATCGACGAGCACCCGTCGGCCGACCTCACCGATCGCAGGTTTCTCGTCGATCGACAGGGCGGTGGAACCCGCAGTCTTGCGCCAGGAGTACGTGACGAGCGGAACATGGGCGATGCGATCGAACGGAACGCTCGACGTGACCCGGAGGAGCAGATCCCAGTCCTGTGCGCCGTCGTACTCGGCTCGGAGTCCGCCGACCTCCTCGACAATGGTGCGCCGGATCGCGGTCAGGTGGGAGAGATAATTCTGTCCGAGCAGCAGTTCGGGATTCCAGGGCGGTTTGAAGTGCGGAGCCGACCATCGCTCGCCGGTCGACGTTGCCTCGACCTTGTCCTCATCGGTGTACACAACGTCCGCGTCCAGACCGGCCACGGCGACGACGGCAAGCGCAAAGGGCTCGAGGAGGTCGTCATGGTCCACGAAGACGATCCATTCGCCGGTCGCCTCAGCGATCGCGCGATTCGTCGCTGCAGAGATACCGCCGTTCTTCTCGGCCCGGACGATCGAGACCCGTGGATCTTCGCCGGCCTCGTCGAGGACGGCGCGCACCGCAGCGTCAGTCGAGGCGTCGTCGACGAGGCACAACTCCCAGGCGTCATGGAGCTGGCGGCGCACCGAGTCGATCATCGATCGGAGATGGCCCGGGTCTGGATCGTGAACTCCGGCGACGACCGAAATCGTTGGCCAACCCGCAGGCGGACGTATCTCCTCGAGCGTGGCACGCCATGCGTCGGCCATCGGGGGTGTCAGGTCAACGTTCCGGGCCCGCCAACGCTGGTGTTCGAGTGCGGTCGCCCGGCGGTGCTGTAGGCGCTCGTAGGAGACGGCGAGGTGGGCGCGCACGGCGGCCAGCCCGCCATGAGAAAGCGGCGTTCGTAGTCCAGCGAGCTCGGCGAACCCGGCGCGGCCGCGCCCAACGCTCGACGCAACGAGATCAACGAGCGACAGGATCGGTCCAGTCGGTCCTGGGAGGGACTGGAAACTGACGTCCCGAATCGAGGCATCGACGTCGCCGTGAACCTCCACATCGACCCGCCGCGTGTGCACGGGAACGTGAACGATCCGGGACACTCCCCAGCGGGTGCGTGGCACGAATCGCTGGACGATGTGCACGGGGGTGTCCTCGTCGGCGAAGAAACGCAAGACGACGGTCGACTCGTCCTCGGGGTCGTCTCCGTCGAGCTGGATCCGAGCCCGGTACCATCCCGGTTCCGGCGGTCGGGCGATCGTGGTCGACACGGCGTCATCGGTCTGCCGCACGGCGAGAATTGTAGTTGGTCTAGGTTCGAGGCGGTGTTTGACGGCCGATCCGACCGAGACTGGAAGCGCTTCGGAAACGAAGACCCGTACTTTGGGGTGATCAGCGACGAACGGTTCCGTTCGGCCAATCTCTCCGCCGAGCGAAAGGCGGAGTTCCACGGATCGGGCCGCGCGGACTTCCGTCGCGTCCTCGACGTGATCGAGCAACAGTTGGTGCCGAACTTCGTGCCGGCCCGTGCCCTCGACTTCGGGTGTGGCGTCGGCCGAATCCTGATCCCGCTCGCAGAGCTCGCCGAGGTCGCGATTGGCCTGGACGTCTCCGAGGGCATGTTGGCCGAAGCCCGCAAGAACTGTGCAGACGCAGAACTCGACAACGTCGAGTTCGTTCTCTCCGATGACGAGCTGACCGGGGTCGCGGGTCAGTTCGACCTGATCCACTCCCAGATCGTGTTCCAGCACATTCCGCCGGCTCGCGGGATGCGGATACTTCGGCGTCTGCTCGATCGGCTCACACCCGGAGGGGTTGGCGTTGTCCACGTCACGTACTCGACGACGGCAAGTCGAAGCCGTGTGGCCGGCAAGGGTCTGTTGTCCCGGGTACGACATGCGCTCGGCGGTCGGCTCGTCGGCTCGCCTCGCATGGAGATGCATGCCTACGACCTCGCAGACGTGCTCGGGGCGCTCAGCGCGATCGGCGTCGAACAGTGCCATCTCGAGACCACGAACCACGGCGGAGAACTCGGGGTCGTCCTCTACTTCCTTCGACCCTCGTGATGCAGCGTGCAGACGCTCGTTCTTGACGAAGCTTCACGATCGTCTTGCAACTCGCTATCAGTGGGTGCCGTAGCGTGAACGAATGAGTCGCAACGTCCTCCTGGCCGCCCTCGCCATCGTCGTCCTCGCCGCAGGGTGGTTCGCGTTCGAGATCATCGACACCGACGCCCCCGACGCGGTCTCCACGGACGCCGCACTCCAGCAGCTTGCCGACGACGCGGCGGCCGCGGAGGTTGACGCTGGGGGGACCTCGGCCGATGCGCCGGCGGCCGGGACGATCGATGCCGTTGGCACCTGGGTGGTCGACGACGAGTTCGGCGACTTCGGATTCTCCAACGCGAGCGGCAGCTTCGCGGGCTTCCGGGTAGGCAAGACGTTCTTCGCTGGAGGGGGAGCGACGGCGGTCGGGCGATCGGGTGGCGTCACCGGAGAACTCGTGATCGAAAACGGCGCGCTCACCAGCGGAGAGATCGTTGTCGACATGACCGAGATGCGGTCGGACGAACGGGCTCGCGAGAGCGTCATCAACGACGTGATGAACGTCGCCGAGCACCCGACGGGCACCTTCGTCGTCGCCGGACCCGTTTCTCTCGACACCACGGCGCTCACCGCTGGCGAAACGGTCTCGGTGGCAGTCGATGGTCAGCTCACCATCTCTGGCGTCACTCAAGACGTCACCGTTCCGATCGAAGCGACCATCGTGGACGGCGGACGTGGGGTCGTCGTGGGGTCGACTGAGCTGGTGTGGGCCGACTACGGCGTCGAAACGCCGGAGTCGAGCGTGGCCAGCGTCGCCGACGACGGGGTGCTCGAGTTTCAACTCGTCGTGCGGACCCCGTAGCGACTCGTCATCAGCACTACTCCCTCGGGAGTAGTTCGAAAGCCTCCCGGTGTGGGACGACCCGAAACGGGTCTTTCCGCACGATGGGAGCATGATCAACGTCACCAACCTCACCAAGGCCTACGGCGACACCACCGTCGTCGATGACCTCACCTTCACCGTCCAACCCGGAATTGTCACCGGCTTCCTCGGCCCGAACGGCGCCGGCAAGTCGACCACGATGCGGATGATCCTCGGCCTCGACGCTCCGACGTCGGGCACGGCAACCGTCAAGGGCAAGGCCCTGACCCAACACGGGCGCCCGCTCACCGTGATCGGCTCGCTGATGGACGCCGGAGCGGTACACCCGACACGATCGGCGTACGACCACCTTCGGGCGCTCGCGGTCACCAACGGCATCAGCACCGCACGGGTCGACCATGTTCTCGACACGGTTGGACTGGGCTCGGTCGCCAAGAAGCGCAGCGGCGGCTTCTCCCTCGGCATGGGTCAGCGGCTCGGCATTGCCGCCGCCCTGCTCGGCGACCCGGAGGTCGTCATGCTCGACGAGCCGGTCAACGGCCTCGACCCGGAGGGCATCCTCTGGATCCGCCACCTGCTCCAGGATCTCGCCCGAGAAGGCCGCACGGTCTTCGTCTCCTCACACCTGATGAGCGAGATGGAACTCATGGCCGAACACTTCGTCATCATCGGCGGCGGCCGCCTGATCGAAGACATCACCGCCGACGACATGCGGGCAATGGCCGTGGGCGAGAGCACGCTCGTACGGGCCGACCGGCTCGACGACCTGGTCAGCCATCTTCGTGGCGATGGAGTCGAGATTGTTTCGAGTGACCGCGAGACGATCGAAGTGTCTGGACTCGACGCCGCGGCGATCGGGCGGATCGCCGTTGATCAGGGCATCGCCCTGCGCTCGCTGATTCCCGAATCCCGCACCCTCGAGGACGTCTTCATGACGCTCACTGCCGACAGCGTGCAGTACCAGGCCTCGACGCCCTCGGACCGCTCGGGCGAACTCGTCGGAGCGTCGCAATGACCTCGACCTCGCCCCCGGCAACCCCCGACATCGACCCAAACACCACCCACCTCTCACCCGGAAAGCACGAACCAATGACAGCAACGATCCCCGCCACCAATCCGAACAACACCATCAACCCGAACACCACCGTCACGAAAACGCCGAACACCGGCACACCGACTGACCTCGACGCACCAATGTCCGCCAATGAATCCGGGGGACGAGTCCGACTCGACAACGTGATCCACGGCGAGTGGATCAAGTTCTGGTCGGTCCGCTCGACCAGCATCACCCTCGTCGCCGCGGCCTTCGCCACGGTCTTCTTCGGCATGATCTTCTCCTGGACGGTTGGCAGTGATGAGCCTGCGCCCGGGCCGGGCTTCGGCCTGACCGACCCGATCGATGTCGCCCTCGGCGGGATCAACATGGCCGAGATGATCATCGGCGTCCTCGGCGTGATCCTCGTGACCACCGAGTACTCGACCGGCCTGATCCGCACGGCCTTCGCCGCCGTGGGCAGGCGGACGAACGTCCTGCGGGCCAAGGCGGCCGTCCTGACGGCATCGGTGATCGGCGTTATGTCAGTCGGCGTCCTCGGAGCGCTCTGGGCCGGCCAGGCCGTCTACGGCGGGACCGAGCCCACGCTGTCGATGACGGATCCCGAGCTGTGGGGCGTCGCCGCAGGTGCCGTGGCCTACCTCGTCGGAATCGGGTTGATCGGGCTGGCGCTCGGCTTCATGCTCCGGTCGGCATCGGGCGCAATCGGGTCGCTCTTCGGCGGCATCTTCATCGGCCCCCAGCTCATGCAGCTGCTCCCAGACTCCTTCACCGACGCCGTCCTCAAATACCTGCCCTCCGAAGCGGGTACTGCGATGATGAGCCGGGTGAACGACCCCGACCTTTTGAGCACAGGGACGGCCTACGTCGTCTTCGGCGCCTGGGTCTTCGGGTTCCTCGGGATCGCCGCAGCGATGCTCCGGCGCCGGGACGCATGACCGGACCTGGCGAGAGCGTCACTCGCTGGTTCGCCACCGACCGACGTCGATTCGACGTCGGTCTCGGCGTTCTGGCCACCGCACTCACGATCCTGCCGCTGTTTGGTGGGCCCGAAGAGTTCGACACCGGTTGGCCCGATGTGGCCGCCGGTGTCGTCGCGTTCGCGCTGATCGTCTTTCGTCGGGCCGCCCCCGGGCCGCTGCTCGCGATTGCGATGGTGGGTGCGGCGGCGTTCGTGGGCGTCTACGAACGGCCCACGACGTTGATCTTCGCAGCACTGATCCTGGTCGGGACGGTTGCTGTTCGCATCTCGCGTTGGCCGGCGTTCGCTCTCGGCGCAGCGATCGGGGCCAGCTTCTACTTCGTGACCTTGATCGCCGGTGACCTCGAGTTCGGCGACGAGCGTGCCGTGATCTTCGTCGGCTGGACGGCGGCAGTCATCGGGATTGCCGATGCCACCCGGTCCTGGCGAAGCCTTCGGGCGTCGTCCGAGGCCCAGATCCGAAGCGCGGTCCTCGCCGCCGAAGCACAGACTCGACAGCAGGTCTCCGAGGAGCGACTCGCGATCGCACGTGAACTGCATGATCTGCTCGCACACAATCTGTCGGTCATGAATGTGCAGACCGGGGCGGCGATGCATCTGCTTCGTGACAACCCCGACGCTGCAGAGGCCGCGCTCGGAACGGCTCGCGACGCCGGTCGCGACGTGCTTGACGAGCTTCGGTCCCTGTTGTCGGTTCTCCGCACGGATGGAGACACCGATGCGCCCACGTCGTCGCTGCCGACGTTTGTCGACGTTGACGCCCTCGTCGACACGATGCGAACCACCGGTCTCGATGTGCGGTGGACGCAGACGGGTGAGCCACGCGAGCTCGCGCCGGCGGTGTCGCTCGCGGCCTATCGGATCGTGCAGGAGGGGCTGACAAACGCCGCCAAGCACGGGGCCGGCGCAGTTGAGCTTTTGACGACGTGGTCGGATCGCATGCTCGACCTGGCCATCGAGAATGACGTTGCGGACGACAACGACCCGAGCGGCGCCGGCCTTGGACTGGTCGGGATGCGCGAGCGGGCAACGGCAAACGGTGGCGAGCTCGAAACCACGGTCACCGATCGTCGATTCGTCGTCTCGGCGCGGTTGCCGACGCAACGCATGGAGGGAGACGGGTCGTGACGATTCGTGTCGTACTGGTCGACGATCAGGCGTTGATCCGCGCCGGGTTCAAGGCAATCCTCGATTCGGCAGCCGACATCGACGTCGTTGGCGAGGCCGATGACGGCGCCGATGCGATCGAGGTCATTCGTCGAGAACGCGCCGACGTCGTCCTGATGGACATCCGTATGCCCGGACAGGATGGTCTGACCACCACACGAGAAATCACCTCCGATGACGACCTGGTCGGCGTCCGAGTGATCGTGTTGACGACCTTCGAACTCGACGAGTACGTCGTCGAGGCGATGGCCGCTGGTGCAAGCGGCTTTCTCGACAAGGGTGTGGACCCCGACGTGTTGTTGGATGCCGTCCGAGTCGTTGCGTCCGGGGACGCCTTGCTCACGCCGAAGGCGACCCGAGCGCTCCTTGCGTCGCTCGACGACCGGGTCGCAGTGCCAGTCGACGAGCAGGCATTGCAGCATCTCACGGCCCGCGAACGAGAGGTCGTGGGCCTCGTTGGTCGCGGGCTGTCGAACGAGGAGATCGCTGAGGAGTTGTTTCTTTCTCCACTGACGGCAAAGACCCACGTCAGCCGGTCGATGACCAAGTTGCATGCCCGCGATCGCGCCCAGCTCGTCGTGATCGCCCTTCGGACAGGGCTCACCCGGCTCGACGATCTCTGACTCGGCCGCCCGAGCGTTGGGGTCGCTCGACCTCAGTGGATCTGGCCGACCGCCGTCGACGGAACGAACGTTGCGAGCAGGCGTCCTTCTTCGACCATCGCCTGTCGGTACTCGTCCCAGTCCGGATGTTCGCCGGCGACCAGGCGGTAGTACTCGACGAGGGCGTCGCAGGTCGCGTCGCCGGGGCTCCCGTGCCACAGCGGAGAGCTCGACCGTGCCGTCGAGCGAGGCATAGCTCCACGAACCGGGCTCGGTGATGTGGACGACAACCCTCGGATCGCGTCGCATGTTGGCGGTCTTGGCCCGACTGTCGGTCAGCGAGATCCAGATGGTGCCGTCGACGACCGTGTAGGCCACATCGGAGGACTGAGCCCGTCCATCCCTGCGAAGGGTGATGAGCACGGCGTTGCGTCGCTCCGATGCCCAGGCGAGTGTCGTCTCCATGTCCATCGATGCTCCTCGTCAATTGTCTGCGGTGGGGCGTCTGGCTGCACACGAGCGGCGAGGTAGGCACCGATCGCCAACCTACCTCGCCGCCCAGACTCGTGGATCAGCTACGCAGTGCCTCGACGGGCGAAAGCTGCGCGGCCCGCATCGCCGGGTAGAGACCGGCGACGGCGCCGATGACGATCGCCGACGCGAAGCCACCTGCGGGGCCAATCCACGGGATCACCACCCGCCATCCCTGCGTCGCCGCATAGGCGTAGGTGACGAGGATGCCGATCACCACTCCGGCACCTCCACCGAGAATCCCGAGGAGCACGGACTCGGTGAGGAATTGCCGACGCACGTGTGCCTGCGTGGCGCCGAGCGCTCGCCGAAGACCGATCTCGCCGCGGCGTTCGATCACGGCGATGATCATGACATTGGCGATGCCGACGCCGCCGACGAGCAGCGCGACGGCCCCGAGGCCCAGGAACAGCGAGGTGAAGCTGCTCTCCGCCGCAGCCTGTGCCGACAGCACATCGGAGGGTCGAGAAACGTTCACCTCCTCGGGGTTCTCCGGGTCCGCGGTTCCCGCGATGAGGTCCCGGGTCGCGTCGACCCGCCCCTCTTCGACCCGCACGTAGACCGTGCTTGGGGTGGCTTCGGCGTCGTAGGCGGCGACTGCTGCGTCGATACCGATCATCACCGACCGGTCGAGGTCGGCAGCGAGCGTGAACTCATCGAGCATGCCGACGACCTGCACCTGGTCATCGCCGATCTGTACGTGGGTCGGCTGGTCGAGATCGGTGATACCGAGCCGTTCCGCAGCGACCGATCCGACGACCGCGACCGGATACGGCGACGATGCGTATTCGTCGAGGTCGACCCCGACCGCCACCGAGCCGTTGAGCGTGTCGACGAGATCACCGTCGGTGCCTACAACCGTGAGACCGCCGGTGATGCCCTCGTCGACGAACTCGCTTCGCCGAACCGTGGCGTCCACGGGGATGACCTGGCTCGTCTGCTCGACCGTCGGAATGCGCTGGATCGACGCCGCGGCGCTTTCGGGCAGGGCACCGTCTCCGCCACCGATGCCTTGTCCGGCCTCCACTGTCAGCAGGTTGGTGCCGAGCAGTGACAGCTCGTCGAGCAGGTCGGATTTCGATGACTCCGAGAGGCCCAGCACGCCGACGAGCGCGGCGATCCCGATCGACACGCCGAGCGCGGAGAGCGCGGTTCGTGATTTGCGGGCGCGCGGTCCCGAAGAGCCGACACGAAGGATGTCTGCGAATCGAAGGGTGGATGTCGGGTGGTTCATGAGGGCCTCCCCGAGTCGTCGAGGATTCGTCCATCGAGGACGGCGACCCGCCGTGGCAGCGCCTCGGCGATGGCGTTGTCGTGAGTGATCACGACAATCGTCGTGCCGAGGTCGTTGAGTTCCCGAATGAGGTCCATGACCGCCGCGCTCGACTTCGAGTCGAGATTGCCGGTGGGTTCGTCGGCCAGGACGAAGGCCGGTCGGTGGACCAACGCCCGTGCAACCGCAACTCGCTGACGCTCGCCGCCGGACAACTTGTTCGGTCGATGATTGAGCCGATGGCCAAGCCCCACGGTCTTGAGCGCCTCGATGGCCCGGTCATGTCGCTCTGCGGGTGGAACGCCCTGATAGAGCAGACCGTTGGTGACGTTGTCGACCGTGGACATGCCGTCGAGCAGAAAGAACTGCTGGAAGACGAAACCGATCTTGCGGGCCCGAATGCCTGCGATGTGCTTGTCGGGGAGCGACGCGGTGTCGACACCGTCGATCTCGACGATTCCGCTCGTCGGGCGGTCGAGGGTGCCCATCACGTTGAGCATCGTCGACTTGCCCGACCCCGACGGACCGACCACGGCGACGAGTTCTCCGTGGTCGATCCGAACGGACACATCGTCGAGCGCCCGTACTGGTGGTGACCCCGGGAACTCCTTGACGACGTTGCGCATGTGCAGCGCAGCTCGGACCGAGTGGGGAGGGGTCGTCTCGGTCCGAGCGGCCTGGGTGAGGGCGCTCATGACGGCACCACCACGGCGGTTCCGGCGTCGATTCCGGCGACCTCGACCCACCCGTCGGCGAACATGCCCGGGTCGACCTCCACGAAGCGGGTCGTCGTGCCGTCGACGATCTCGACGGCGAACGCCGACCCGGTCGAGACGATGGCTGCGGCCGGAACGGCGACGACCTGCGACGCAATGTCGTCGACCAGGAGCACGGTCACATCGAGTTCGGCGAACGACGCCGCCGATTCGGGGATCCGGTCGAGTTCGATCCGGACTTCGATCGTCGGATCTGCGTCGGGTTGACCGACGGGTGCCGTCGACTTCGCGGCGATCCACACGACGGATCCTTCCTGCACCGATCCGTCGGGGAACTCGACATCGACGCGTGCGCCGAGCGGGAGCTGGCCCTGATCGGCGACGTCGATGTTGGTCGTCACAACCTGTGTGGGCTCGGTGATCGTGGCGACGGCGGTTCCTCGCTCGATTTCGTCGCCGCGTTCGATCTCGATCGTGGAGATGGAGCCCGGCTCTTCGATACCGACGTACTGCTCCAGCTGGAGGATTCCGTCCTCTTCGATTCCGAGATCCTCCTCCCAAGCGAGCAGTGCGTCGGTGGTGGCCTCGTCCCAGACCTCGTCGACCTCGAGCTCGCCGTCAGCGTGGTAGCCGAGTTCGACGAGCACGGTTTCGAAGGCCTCGATGTCCTCGCCGTCCTCAACGCCCTGGGCGAGCTCCCGGTCGATTGGTTCACCGACGATGACGGGGATGGGCTCGGTGTCGACCTCGTAGAGGGGCGTTCCGGTGGCGAGCCCCGTGCCGACCGGTGCGACGGCGGTGATCAGCCCGTCGGCGGTTGCGAGGAGCACGGTCGTCGACTCGATCAGACTTGCTTCGACGATGGCGCCGCCGGCGCGTGCAGCGTCGCCGGGACGCGCCATCACCGCATCAACGGTGATCGGCCCTTGTTCGACGTGCACGTCGTGGATCGCGATCGTTCCGTCGATCTCTGCGTCGATGTCGTCCTGCCAGGCCTCGATAGCCGTCGCGGTGTTGGCATCGAAGACACCGTCGACGACCATGGCTCCATCGGCGGTGAAGCCGAGGGCAGCCAAATTCTCCTCGATCATCGCCACGTCGTCGCCCGAGTCGCCGTTGGACAGCGGCCGGTGGGTGGGAGTGGTGCCGTAGAAGAGGCTCGTCGGTGCTTCATCGATCTCCCAAAGCACGTCGCCTCGCTCGATGCGTTCGCCAACGGCAGCGATCGTCGTGACCGTTCCGTCGACACGAGGGCCGATCATGAATGCGTCGCCGTAGCCGAGCGTTGCGTCAAGTTCGGTGAATTCGACGAGGTCTCGTACCTCAGCTGTCACCGCAGTGATCTGTGCTGGCTCGGTGACCGTCGTGGGATCGTCGTCGGTTGCCGTCAGGTACCACACGGTTGCGCCCGCCGCGATGGCGAGCAAGACGACACCGCCGAAGATTGCCCCGGTCCGTTTGGTGGGAGGTGTCGGCGTCGCGTGAATCTCTGCGGTGTCCGCGCCAGGGATCGCGGCGCCGCTGCCCGCGGTGGTTTCGATCGCGGAGTCATCGAGGGCGGTGTTCTCGAGCGCGGTGCCAGCGGCGGATTCGGAAGACTCGACATCGTTGGACTGTGTGATCTCGCTCATGCTCCCTGACCTCCCGCAGCGAAGGTGAGAATGTCTGAGCAAGCCTCGACTTCAGCCTCGTATTGAGGGTCTTGCAGGTCGAGTCCGAACAGTGCCTCGGGGCCGCCCGCAGCAGCGCTCAGCCCCCCGGAAATGTCCGGATCCCGAACATCGAGTCCTTCGTCGCGGAGGCAGCCAGCGAACTCGACGAGTTGGTCTTGGATCTCCGTTTGGTCGAATCCGCTCGCGCCGGGTCCGAAGTTGCCACCGTCGAGTAGCGCCGAGCAGCTGTCGACGGCCGCCTCGTTCTCTCCGAACAACTGCGCCACGTTCCCGTCGGAGAGCGTCGACATGTCGACCGAGCCGTCCGCGGCAACGGTCGGATCGTCGACCTCGAGTCCTTCGTCTCGAAGGCAGTCTGCGAAGGCGAGGGCTCGTTCTTCGTCGGAGGCGTCTTCGGCGAGAGCCGCAGCCACCTCGGGCTCGGCACGATCCGTCGTCGAATCGGTGATCTCGGCTTCCGGTTCGGCGACAGCCTCCGAAGAAGCGGCGGGAGCCGATGACGAGGTGTCGGCTCCGTCGATGACGATGATCGGTTCGTCCGATGTGGTCTCGGCCGATCCGCCACAACCGGCTAGCGCCACGGCGCCTACCAAGGTCGCAACGAGGTATCTGGTTCTCATGATGTTCCTTTCCAGCGTTGTGCTGGGAGCCACCATGAGGATTGGCGTGTTTGGACAGGGTCTGGTTGGGTGCAGATGTGGCTGAAGGATTCCTGAACGCCAGGTAAGCGAGGTGAGGTAAGGAGGGTCGCTCGGGCGTCAGCGTGTGGGGAACGACACGTCGACCCTCATGCCCCCGGCAGGTCGAGGCGTCAGCTGTAGCGTTGCGTCGTGGTGGTCGACGATCGTCCGCACGATCGACAGGCCGATTCCGTGGCCGAGGTCCTGTGGGTTGTCCACGCCGCGTTGGAACGGTTTGTTGATTCGCTCGAGGGTGTGGCCATCCACCACCGGCCCACTGTTCTCGACGATGAGGTCCACTCGGTGCGCCCTCTGGGCCACGGTCACGGTGACCTCACCGCCTGCGACGTTGTGGCGAATCGCGTTCTGAATCAGATTTGCCACCATCGAGGTGAGCAGCGTTCGGTCGCCGATGACCTGTCCCGAGCCGGGTACGAAGTCGACGCGCACCTCCCGCTCGTTCGCCCGATCGAGCTGCGGGTCGAGCGCCGAGTTGACGACCTCCCAGAGCTCCAGCGGAGAACGCTCGATCGGGCCTGCCTGGCCTCGGGCGAGTTCGAGGAGCTTCGCCACGAGTTCGGAGGCACGTCTCGACCCTCGAAGCGTGCGGTCCGCAAGCTCGACGACGGTTGTCGACGTTGGATCGCTCCTGGCGAGGTCGGCTTCGAGCTCGATGCCGGCGAGCGGGGTGAGCAGCTCGTGAGAGGCCATGGCGGCGAACTGTCGTTGTGCGCTGATGCCGTCCTCGATTCGTTGCAACATGTGGTCGATGGTGGAAGCGAGGTCTCGCACCTCGTCGTCAGGTCCATCCCATGAGAGTCGAGTGTCGAGCGATGAGGCAGTGATGCGCTTGGCCGTCTCGGTGATGCCCTCGATGGGTCGAAGCGCCCGCTCCGCAAGCCATCGTCCGATGAGGATCGCGAGGACGCCCGTGATGGCGATCGACACACCCGACCACAGCGTGAGTTCGGCGAGTGTGTCGATGCGGAACTGCTCCTGGGCTTCGACGACGATGTCGGCGAGCGATCGCCCGTCCGGAAGCACGATGGCTGGGGGGCCGCGATCCTCGAGCCCTTCCGGCAGTTCGATACCGAGTGACTCGAGGTTGCTCCCATCGAAATCTGATCGCAAGCGGCGGTCCAGGCGCCACGCCACGATCGCCTGGACGATCACGCCGCTGACGAGGAACGCGACGGCGAACCAGAGTGTCAGGCGTTGTTTGATGGTCGGAGCCTTCATCGGATCACGTATCCCGATCCGACGACCGTCTCGATGACGGCGGGATCGCCGAGCTTCTTGCGCAGCGTCGTCATCGTGACTCGGACTGCGTTGGTGAAAGGGTCGGCTCGGTCGTCCCACACCTTCTCGAGAAGAACCTCGGCGCTGCACACATGAGGGCTTGCGGCAAGCAGCTCGCGTAGAACACCGAACTCCTTCCGCGACAATCCGAGCGGTCGGCCCTCACGGGTTGCGGTGAGCGCGGCGGAGTCGAGCGTGATTCCTCCGACGGACAGCTGTGAGTTCGTGGTGGTGCCGGCCCGCCGTCCGAGCGCATCAACTCGGGCGAGTAGCTCTGCCATGGCAAAGGGCTTGGGCAGGTAGTCGTCGGCTCCGAGCCGCAGGCCCTGGACCCGATCGTCGACTTCTCCGAACGCGGTCAGCATGAGCACGCGTGCCCCGTTGTCGTCGGCGACGAGCTGGCGACAGACGTCGTCCCCGTGGACGTAGGGGAGGTCGCGATCCAAGACCACGACGTCGTATGCGGTCACCAACGCCTTGTCGAGTGCGACTCGCCCATCCTCCGCAACGTCCACCGAGAGGCCGGCGGAACGCAGTCCACGGGCCAATCCCTCTCGGAGCTGTTCGTCGTCTTCGACAACGAGTATTCGCATCGCGGTCTCCCAGCGGTTGAGGGGTGAGACCACGGTGGCGGCTCGACGTGCAAGAGGAAAGCGATGTCGGTGGGTTCTTCGGCAGTCTTCAGGGTCGGCTTGCTCGTCGGTTTGGCCGTGTCGGGGGTTACCCGTTGCCGCGCATCAGGCACAGCCGATTTCGCCGTCTGCGGCGTCCCACCGTTCGAATGTTCCGTCCTTTCGCAGCACGAACAGCGAGTCGGGGTGGTCGTCGGCGGTGGCGAGTTGGCCCGCGGGGATCCAGATCTCCAACACGCGATGATTGCTGGGCAACGAGTCGACGATGGTGGGCTCCGTATTGGCACCATGCTGCGTTCGAAGATGGCGCTGCCCGGGCCGTGCGTCGATCTCGACCACGGCAGGCCACGGCGCGCAGTGGAATCCCGGATGAAGCTCCCGATGGTTCAGCGAGGCGCCGTCCGTCGGGCATCCCTCTGCGTCGACCACGGGGCCGACCCTTGTGAGTCGTGCGCCAGCCGCTGCGCAGGTCGCGTCCTCGGGCACCCGCAACACGAAAAGGAAGTGGTGGGCGACGGCGTCGAGCTCGGTGATGGTGCTTCGGATCGACACGTGATGCAGCCCGTCCTCGTCGATCGAGAATCCGTCGAGGTCGCCGTCGATCGACCCGGCGGCGCGGTATCGGAGCTGATCGCCGAGCCGGGTCACGGAGATTCGGTCGATCT
The DNA here is from genome assembly GCA_020629635.1 of Acidimicrobiales bacterium. Taxonomy (GTDB): domain Bacteria; phylum Actinomycetota; class Acidimicrobiia; order Acidimicrobiales; family SHLQ01; genus SHLQ01. The sequence goes on from JAHDCX010000008.1 coordinate 134,401, forward strand.
CTCCGCGAGGCAGTTCGAGAGCGATTCTTTCGGTCGACGTGACGAGTACCGCCGTGGCGCCGGACGTCGGTTCGATCGGGTCCTGACAGGTTCCCGCGAAACACTCGATCGTTGCGCCGACCCGACCCACGTTGACGTCCCCGACAACGAGCTCAGCCGCCGACATCTCGCGTCGAAGGGAATTCCATGTCGCCGACGGGGTCGTGTCCACCGGCTCGCTCAGTGCCGTCGAAGACGCGCCTGTTGCCGTGGTCGACGTCGGTTGAGGAGCAGCGGCGTCGCTCGACGTGCCGCAGGCGACGGCGAGAAGAATCGTTGCCGCCGCTGTCGTCGCCCGCCAGATCTGCATGACGGAAGTGTGCCATCTGGCAACGCTCAGTATTCGTCGTGGCGGCGTAGCCAGGCCTGGCTCCACGGCAGGTCCGCCTCGTCGCGCCCGAGCGACGTCACGTCGAGGTGGTGATACGCCCCGTTCAACATGTCGAGGCCACGAGCGAACGTCTGATACGTCAAGAAGACCCGGTCGCCTTCACGACGGAAGGCACTCAACCCCGGGGATTCCTCACCGAACGCAGCCATGGTCCCGTGGTTGTAGGCGAGCTCGCCCGCGGCGACCTGAGCGGGGGAGAAGCTCACGCCGAAGTCCTCGTTGAACGACGAGCCGAACGAGGAGTACCAAGGAAACGTCCATCCCATCCGAGTCCGGTAGTCATCGAGCTTGCCGAATGGCGCTCTCGCCACCGCGACGAATCGGGTGTGGCATGCTGCGAGGTGTTGGATCGTGCCGTCGTAGTTGTCGGCCCAGAACGAACACGTCGGACACCCCGCCTCCCAATCCGGGACAGCTCGTCGCGGGCTCGGGTGAAGGCTTTCTCGGCGTCGAGATGCTCAAGACGGGCAGCTCGAAACGCTTCAGCGTCGACGATCGGGTTGGTGATCATGGTCGTTCCTCGGCAGGTCGTGTCGGTGATCTCAGACGGACGTCGAACGGGGTCCTCGACTTTCGACACCCTCGCAGTACGTTTGGTCGGGAGCAACCATCGGAGGTGCACGTTGGACACGGTCTTGGTCGACAAACGGGATGGCTACGCGATCGTGACGTTCAACGATCCCGACCGCCGCAACGTCTTCACGCTCGAGATGAGCGATGGCGTGATTGCAGCCTTCGACGACCTGGAGGCCGACGAATCCATCAACGCAGTGATCATCACCGGCGCCGGCAAGGCGTTCTCGTCGGGCGGGCACCTCGATGAGCTGCTCGACAATCCCGGCCACGACGGGCTTCGCAAGATCTACTCGGGTTTCGTGCGCATCGCGAACTCGCGCCTCGCCACGATCGCAGCGGTCAATGGGGCAGCTGTCGGCGCAGGCATGAACGCGCTCTTGGTCTGCGACCTCGTCATCGCCGGCGAGTCGGCAAAGTTCGACTCGCGGTTCTTGCAGATCGGCCTCGGGCCTGGTGGGGGACACACGTGGCGTCTGCGAAACAAGACCGACCTGCAGACCACGAAGGCCATGGTGTTGTTCAGCGAAGTCCTCGACGGGCGCCGAGCCGCCGACGTCGGCCTCGCGTGGGCCTGCGTTGCCGACGACGAACTGCTGACCGCTGCAGAAGCTCTGGCTGCCAAGGCGGCGTCGGCCCCACGCGAACTGCTGATGCGAACGAAAGAAACGATCCAACGCACCGCTGCGATCGACGACAGCGACGCCGCGATCGACAACGAGCTTGACACGCAGGTCTGGTCGATGGGTGAGGCTGCATTCGTGGACATGGTCACGGCGCTCAAGGCCCGGATCGCGGCGAAGGGCTGACGTGAGCGGATTCGACTTTCGGCTCACTCCGGAGCTCGAGGAACTGCGCGAGCATGCCGCCGACGTCGCGGCGAAGGGTGTGGCGGACCACGGCGTACACAACGATTCGTGGATCAACGGGTTCTCCAAGGAGTTCTCCGAGACGATCGCCGCCGAAGGCTGGGTCGGGATGACCTGGCCGACCGAGCACGGCGGCGGTGGCCGACCACCGATCGAGCGGGTCATCATGGCCGAGGAGATGATCGCCGTCGGTGCCCCGATCGCGGCGAGCTGGTTTGCGGATCGTCAGTTCGGGCCGTCGTTGTTCACGTACGGGACGGCCGATCAGCAAGCCGAGTATCTGCCCGACATGCTGGCCGGCCGGACCACCTGGTGCATCGGAATGAGCGAGCCTGAAGCCGGATCCGACCTCGCCGCGCTGAAGACGTCTGCCGTGCGCGACGGCGACGAATTCGTCGTGAACGGGCAGAAGATTTGGACATCGGGCGGTGCCTTGGCCGACTACTGCTACCTGATTTGTCGAACCGACTCCACCGGCAAACCCCATCAGGGCGTGTCCGAACTGATCGTTCCGATGGACCTACCCGGGATCGAGGTCCGGACGATCCGAGACATGGTCGACAACACCCACTTCTGCGAGATTTTCTTCACCGATGTTCGAGTACCGGTGGAGAATCTCGTCGGGGTCGAGGGCGGCGCGTTCAAACAGACGATGGTCCAGCTCGAACACGAGCGAGGCGGCATCGACCGGCTCGTGTCGAACAAACCGCTGTACACCTTCGCCAAGGCCCATGCGGATCGATCGGATCCGCGGGTTCGCCAGGAGATTGCCGCGCTCGAGTCGGGCTATCACGTGGGTCGGCTGCTGGTCTACCGAGAGGTTCTCCGCCAGGCACCGAAGGGCTTCAGCGCCGCGACCAAGTCGTACTGCACCGAACACCAACAGCGGGTGGCCGACTTCGCCGCCCGGGTCCTGGGCCCGGAAGCAACGCTGGACACGCAGTTCAGCCGAGAGCTCTGCTACTCCCCGTCGTACACCCTTGCGGGAGGGACCTCCGAGGTCATGCGCAACATCCTTGGCGAACGGGTTCTGGGACTACCGAGGGCGCCTCGTGGCTGACCGCCTCGTGTTCACCCACGGATGGAAGGACTCTGCGGAAGTGTGGGCGCCGCTGCGAGAAGCGCTCGGTGACATCGCCGCTGATGCAGTGGCTTGGGACCTGCCGTACCACGGCCAGTCCGGTCCGCTCGCCGAGCCGGATCGGGATGCTCGCGATGAGGTGCTCGGACTGCTCGATGACGTCATCGGCGATGCGTCAGACCCGGTGTTGATCGGGCATTCGCTCGGTGGCTTCGTGTCCCTCGCACATGCCGTGACCCGCCCGGACATTGCACGAGGACTCGTCCTCATCGCCACGGGGCCAGGCTTCAAGCGAGACGAATCGCGCGAGCAATGGAACGCATGGGCGCGCAAACACGCAGACCCTGATCGTCCTGGCGAAGAGCTTGTGGTCCTGCAGCATGACGCCCTCGTCATCGAGAACCTCGAGGCCATCACCGTGCCCGTCCTGGTGATCACTGGCGAGCGTGACCGCCAATACGACGCGGCGCGTGCAGTCTTCGAGAAGAAGCTTGCCGATGTGGAGTCGGTCGTGGTGGCGGACGCCGGACACAACGTGCACAAGTCGCACGCCCCCGCCGTCGCAGCAGCGATCGGCTCCTGGCTCAGCGACCGACGATGAGGTCGTCCAACCGGCGACGCTGAAGGCCTTCGGGATCAAAATTGGCGGGGTCGAGCCATGTCCGGAGACGCATCTCAACCCGGGGCCAGTCGTCGTCGATGATCGAAAACCACGAGGTGTCCCGGCTCCGGCCCTTGTAGTGGGTCGCCTTGCGGAAGGTTCCCTCGTAGGTGAATCCGAGTCGCTTGGCCGCGTCGCGGGACGCTCCGTTGAGATCGTCACACTTCCACTCGACCCGGCGATAGCCCAACTCGAACGCGTGCGCGAGCATCACGACGATTGCTTCGGTTGCCGCTGTGGTGCGCTGCAACGATGGCGCCCACGTGATCCCGCCGATCTCGATCACGCCAGCCGTCGGGTCCATCCGCAGGTAGCTGCACATCCCGGCGGGGTTGCCATCGACGACGGCGACGAACGGGACCCAATCGGGCTTCGCGACCAGCGAGTCGCAAAGTTGGCCGAGCTCGGCGGCATCGATGAACGGACCCCAGCTCATGTAGGTCCAGATCGACTCGGGCGCAGCCTTGAATGCATGGAAGAGCGGGATGGCGTGACTCGTCCGACGCATCGGTTCGAGTCGGACGTGGGTGCCCTCGAGCGTGGTGGGCACAATCGGGTCGGGAGAGGTCCACTCGCCGAGGGGATCGCCCACCATTTGGTCGAAGTCGTTCGTTGTCACCACGACGTCGACACTATTGGGCGGCTGTCGGGTGCTGCGATCATCGAACCAATGGGGTCAGGTCTGACATAGCAACAGGTTCGGACCACGGGGCTACGAACGACGAACCTCTTGCTATGTCAGACCTGACCCCATGTTCGTCGCTGGTGGCGGGTGCTCTGACGTGAAGCTGGCAAAGGGCAGGCGCGTCGGCCATGATTCGATCGAGGTTCTAACGAAAGGCGGCCATGGCCCCGACGACGATCATCCATCATCTCGAGCGTCACGCATCCACACAGGGTGCACGTATTGCCTATCGCGACAAGCTCGCCGGTCACTGGCGTTCCACGAGCTGGTCCGAATTCAATCGGCTCACGCGCACGGCCGCCCGTGCCATGGTCTCGCTTGGCCTGGGCACCGGCGACGTCGTCACGATTCTCGGAGCGAATCGTCCCGAGTGGTCGATTTCGGCCCTTGCCGCAATGCGAGTGGGCGGAATTTCGGCCGGGATCTACACGACCTGTTCACCCGAGGAGATCGCCTACATCGTTTCGCATGCCGAGTCGAAGTTGCTCGTGGTCGAGACGCTCGAGCAGTACGAGCGGGTTGCCTCGGTGCGAGGCGAACTTCCGGATCTGCAGACCATCGTGCTCCTCAACGATGCCGACAAGGTCGACGCCGACGACGTGTTGTCGTGGGAGGCATTCTTGGAGAAGGCCGAGGGCACGACCGACGAGTCGATCGATGAGATCCTCGATGGAATCACCGGCGACCAGGTCGCCGACTTCATCTACACCTCGGGAACGACCGGCCCGCCAAAGGCCGTCATGTTGACCCACGAGAATCTTGTCTGGACAGCCCAAGCGCTCGGCGATGCCGTCGAGGTGACGTCCGAGGAGATCGGTCTCAGCTATCTGCCGCTCTCCCACATCGCCGAGCAGTCCGGCACCATGCTCATCCCGTTGAGCTACGGCTACGAGGTCTGGTACTGCCACGACGGTCTTCAGCTGGCCGACTACCTGAAAGACGTGCGGCCGACAGTCTTCTTCGGCGTGCCCCGTGTGTGGGAGCGCATCGAAGCCGGCGTCAGTGGCCAGCTCGCTCAGGCCGAAGGGGCCAAGGCCAAGATCGCCGAGTGGGCGATGGGCGTCGGCACCGAGATGACGAAGGTCAAGAACGCGGGTGGAACTCCCGGAGCTGCACTGAAGGTCCAGTACGGCGTTGCGGAGAAGTTGTTCTTCTCCAAGATCAAGACCGCGCTCGGCTTCGATCGCTGCCGATTCATGATCTCGGGAGCCGCCCCGATCCCTCGCGCCATCCTCGAGTTCTACGCATCGCTCGACATGGGCATCATCGAGCTCTACGGCCAGTCCGAGGACACCGGCCCAACCACCACCAATCTTCCCGGCGCAACCAAGTACGGAACGGTCGGCCGTGCGGTGCCCGGCGTCGAGGTGAAGCTGTCGGAGGAGGACGAGATCCTCGTCCGCGGCAAGAACGTGTTCGCCGGGTACTACAAGAACCAGGAAGCCACCGACGAGACGCTGATCGACGGGTGGCTCCACTCTGGCGACCTCGGCGCCTTCGATGACGACGGCTTTTTGTCGATCATTGGGCGAAAGAAGGACATCATCATCACGAGCGGTGGCAAGAACATCGCTCCGCAGAACATCGAGGAGCTGCTGTCTGGCATCGATCTCGTCTCCCACGCCGTCGTCATTGGCGAGCAGCAACGTTTCCTCGTCTCGCTGCTCACCCTCGAGCCTGAGTCCTCCGCCAAGTTCGCAGAGGAGCACGGGCTCGATGTGGCGACGATGCATGAGTCCGACGTCGTTCGGTCGCACATCGAGGCGGCCATCAAGGCCGACGTCAATCCGCAGATGGCCCGCGTTGAGCACGTGCGAAACTTTGTCGTGTTGCCGGGCGAGTTCTCGACCGACGGCGGCGAACTCACCCCCACGTTCAAGGTGAAGCGCAAGGTGGTCAACGAGAAGTACGCCGACGAGATCACCGCGCTGTACGAGGCCGGCCAGCTCCTCTGAGGCTCAGGTCGCGCTCAGGAAGGCGCTACCGAAGTTGACGCCGAAGCGTTCGCACCAGATCTGCACCTCGGAGAACACGCTCAGATCGACATCGACGGGGATCTCGTAGTTCTGCGACCCGATGTTGCCCTTCAGCTCACCGAGGCTCACGAAGTCGCCATTCTCGGCCCGAAGGTAGACCTTCAGGTCGGGACCGTTGTCTGAGCTGAAGTCTTCGAAGCGGAGGAATCGCTGCTCGGACCCATCGTTCAAGACGTCGGCGCGCCCGACGATCTCATACCGGGATTCGCCGCTGAAGGCGCCGCTGAAGATCGTCACGATCCCGCCGGGTTGGTTGGCGGTGTCGGCGGCGGTGTCGTTGGTTGCGCCATCGTCACCGGTCGCCTCGTCGTCGTCCGCCATCTCTTCTTCGACGGCCTCGATCGGTTCGTCGATCTCGGTCATGTCCTCTTGGGCCTCTTCCATGGCCTCGATGAATTCGTCGGTCGCGGCGACTTCGTCCTGTTCCTCGATGGTGGCGGTGAAGACCGGGCCGGCTTCATCGACCTCGTTGTCGAGGAACGCTGCTTGGATCCCGAAGAAACCGAAGGCGAGCCACGCAAGGCCGGCAAGCACCACGACGCCGATGCCGGCGAGAAGGGGGGTGTTCTGTCGAATGTTCATGCGTAGATGAACCTACGCGTACCGGTCGTTCATTTCGGTGACGGTGTGAACAACTGAGGAACCTCAGGCGAGCACGTCCTTGGCGATGATCGTCTTCATGATCTCTGACGTTCCGCCGTAGATCCGAGTGACGCGGGCATCGGCCCACGCACGAGAGATTGGGTACTCGCTCGTGTAGCCGTATCCGCCGAACATCTGGAGGCAGCGGTCGGTGACCCGGCCTTGGAGTTCGGTGCCCCACAGCTTCGCCTGCGCCGCCTTGGAGGCCGAGAGCGTGCCGGCATTGAGCTCGATGATGCACTGCTCCATGAATGGCCGCGTGACCGCGATCTCGGTTGCGATTTCGGCGAGCTCGAACTTCGTGTTTTGAAAGGAGGCGAGACGTGACCCGAACGCGGTGCGCTCCGTCACGTACTCGACGGTCCACGCGAGTGCGGCTTCGGCGACGGCGAGCCCATAGACCCCGATGGACAGCCGTTCCTGGGCGAGGTTGAACGTGAGGTACTCGAAGGCCCGGCCTTCCTCGCCGAGCAGGTTGGTTGCCGGTACCCGCACATCGGAGAAGAACAATTCGGCGGTGTCGGCGCTGTGTTGGCCCACCTTGTCGAGGTTCCGGCCCCGCTCGAAACCGGGCATGCCGCGCTCGAGGACGAGGAGCGACATGCCCTGGCCGTCCTCGCCGGTGCGAACCACGGTGATGACGAGGTCCGAGTTGATGCCGTTGGTGATGAACGTCTTGGAGCCGTTCACGACGTACTCGTCCCCGTCGCGGACGGCTGTCGTCGCGATACCCCGAAGGTCCGATCCGGTGCCGGGTTCGGTCATGGCGATCGCAGTGACCACCTCGCCCGATGCGATGCCGGGCATCCAGCGATCTCGTTGGTCATCGGTGCAGTATTCGACGAAGTACGGGACCGTGATGTCGTTGTGGAGGGTGAGGCCGAGCCCGGCGCCACCGATGCCGGCGCTGGCGAGCTCTTCGCTGATGATGGCGTTGAACCGGAAATCGGTGGACCCGCCACCACCGTGGCTCTCCGGTGCGTTGAAGCCGACGAAGCCGTGCTCGCCCGCTGCGGCGTACACGGACCGGTCCATGATCCCCGCCCGCTCCCAGTCGTCGTAGTGGGGAACCATGGCGTCGGCGATGAACGCTCGCACGCTCTGACGGAAGAGTTCGTGGGTGTCGTCGTAGATGGACGTCATGGCGCCACGGTACGGCGTACATCGGCCCGATGCGTGCGGGAAGCCGGGCAAACGTTACTGTCGGGTAACTCGCTTGCACCCGCCCGCAGGCGATCAGAGAAAAGTGAGGGGACTCTCATGAAGAAGATGTTGGCAGCGTTGCTCGCCGTTGCGCTGATGATGCTCGGGCTTACCGGCACGGCATCGGCACAGGACGAAGAGCCGGTCATCGGCACGGTCGAAAGCGACCCGCCCGCCGTACCGGCTGCCGGTGAGTACACCGTCACGGCGACTGGCGCCGGATTCATTCCGGAGTCAACGATCCTGCTCGGATCGTGCATCTCACCGGCAGACACGCTGGTTCCCGGTGTGTCCACCGTCGAAGAGATCACCGCCGCCGCTGGCGCCATCGATGCTTTGGCCGATTGCGACCTCACGACGGCGCTCACCATCGAGACCGATGCCGACGGTGCATTCGAGGCCGAGGTGACCGCCGAGATCGGCGACAACTTCTTCCTGTCGGCCGGAACCATCACCGGTGCGCCCCAGGCCGGCGCAGTGTGGATTCCAATCGTCGATCCGGCTGCAGCTCAGCTCGCCGTCACCGGCGTTGAGTCTTCGCACCTCGCACTCCTCGGCACTGCTCTGGTGCTGTTCGGGGCGCTCGCCGTGCAGGTGAGCCGTCGTCGGGCCACGATCTGATCAGACCCTGATCCACTGCCGAACGCCCGTCCCGCAAGGGGCGGGCGTTTGCGGTTTTGGTGAGGGTCAGCTCGACTCGGCGAGGAGCCGACGGGCGATGACCATCTTCTGGATCTCGTTCGTGCCCTCTCCGATGATCATCAGCGGGGTGTCTCGGAGGTAGCGCTCAACCCGGTACTCGGTGGTGAATCCGTTGCCGCCGTGGATTCGGACGGCATCCATCGCCACCTCAAACGCGGCCTCGCTCGCAAACAGCTTCGCCATGCCTGCATCGAGGTCGATGCGTTCGCCAGCGTCGAACTTGCGTGCCGCGTCGTAGGTGACCAGCCGGGCGGCGTGGACCTTCGTCGCCATCTCTGCGAGTCGGAAGGCGATGGCCTGATGATGGGCGATTGGCTTGCCGAACGTTTCCCGTTCCTTCGCGTAGGCGATCGCATCGTCGAGCGCCGCTTGCGCGACGCCGACCGCTCGTGCGGCGATGTTGACCCGACCGAGCTCGAGCGCAGAGAGGGCGTATTGCAGCCCGTGGCCGATGCCGTCGTCTCCACCGAGGATCGACGAATGCGGAACGCGATGATCGACATAGCTCATCTCGACGGTTTCGAGGCCCCGATAGCCGAGCTTGTCGATCTTCTTCGAGGCGGTGATCCCTTCGAAGGCATCTCCGGGTTCTTTCTCCACGAGGAAGCAGGTGATCTGGTCGTCGGCAGTCTTGGCGAGCAACATCACCAGGCTCGCCCGAACGCCGTTGGTGACCCACATCTTGGTTCCGTTGACGACCCACTCGTCGCCGTCGCGTCTGGCACGACACCGCATCGAGCGGGTGTCGCTACCCGCGTCGGGTTCGCTGAGAGAAAATGCGGCGCGGAACCGGCCGTCGACCATCCGTGGGAGCAGCGACGCCTGCTGTTCGGTGGTACCGAAGCGGGCGATCATCGTGGCCGCGATCTTGTGCGTGTTGACGATGCCAGCGAGCGACATCCATCCCCGCGAGAGTTCCTCGATGATGCGGGCGTAGGTGGTGGCGTCGAGGCCCAGCCCGCCGTGTTCGGGAGCGATGGTTGCGCCGAAGAGACCGAAGGCGCACATCTGCTCGAACATCGCGTCGGGGAAGTCGTCGGCATGCTCGAACGCCTCGACGTTGCCGATCACCTCGGCGTCGACCCACGACCGGACCGCTCCGACGATCTCGTCGGCGACGGTGGGATCGGTCGGTGGATTGCCGCTCACGGTTCGACCGTGATGGCGAACTCGGGGCAATTGTCTGCCGCGAGGATGGCGAGCTCCTCGAGTTCGGGAGGAACTTCGGCGGTCACTCCGTCGCCGAGCCGAAGAATGGAGTACCCCTCGTCGTCGACGTCGAAGATCGCGCCGGCGAGGGCGTAGCAACGGTTGTGACCCTGACAGGCGGTGCGGTCATAGACGATTCTCATCGACTGTCGTTGTAGCAGGAAACGACCCGGCGGTCAGGAGTCGAAGCCGACTCCGATGGCGCTCAGCAGGCGAAGCCATCGACCGTCCTGCCCGCCGTTCTCGTCGGCACGTGCGATTTGTTTGCGCGTGTATTGGATGACGGTGTTCCGGAACGGCTCGGGCGGGAACGGCATCGGCTTGCGGCGGACGAGCGCGAGGTCGGTTCGCTCGGAGTCGATGCCGTCGACGAGATCGAGGGCGACCCGTGCCCCCCAGCGTGACGCGCCGACGCCGAGACCGGTGTAGCCGGCCACCCATGCGAGTTGGCCGTCGTGGCGAGTCCCGAAGGTTGCGGCGAACTTCGACGTCGTCCCGATCGGTCCAGCCCAGCGGTGTGAGAACGCAACGTCGTCGAGTTGGGGGAAGGTGGCCCGAAAGTGCGAGGCCAGGAGCGCGTGACTTGCCGTGCGGTTCTCGTACTCCGGGCCCATGCCGTTTCCGGCGTAGTAGTTCGCGTCGTAGCCGCCCCAGAGGATTCGTCCGTCTCGCGTCAACCGGTAGTAGTGAAACTGGTTGCCAGAGTCCGAAACGCCGAAGGGCTCGACCCAGCCGATGCTGTCTCGTTGCGGCTCGCTGAGCGGTTCGGTCATGAGCACGTGGTCGTAGATGGGAATGACCCAGTTCCGGATCTGGCGGACGGGTTCGGCCCATGCGTTGGTTGCGACGATCACCCGCTCCGCTCGACACGATCCGTGTTCGGTACGCACCTCGAGCGTCGGCCCCTGTCGTTCGATCGAGGTGACGCGGCTGTCTTCATGAAACCGGACACCCTGCGTTTCGAGCGCGGTCGCGAGGCCCCACACGAGCTGTGCGGGGTCCACCATGACCGACCCGCCGTGCACGCGGAGGCCCGCAAGGTAGGTCGGCGAGTCGAGTAGCGCCCGTGTGCCGGACGCGTCGAGCAGCGTGGCTTCACGGCCCCGGGCGCGGAGGATCTCTGCCTCGTCGGCGAGATCGTCGACCTGCCATTCTCTGTCGGCGACACCGAGAAATCCGGCAGTGTCGACAGCTGCGTCGATGCCGAGAGCGTCGAGCTGAACCTGCATGTCGGCGAGGTTCTGATGCCCCATTCGTTCGAGGGTGTCGTAGTCGTCGGGCCAGTGCCGCAACCCGTTCCAGAGCCCGTGCGTCAGCGACGCATCGCAGAAGCCGCCGTTGCGCGTCGAGGCCCCGAAGCCGACGGCCTTTGCGTCGAGCACGACGATCGACCGGCCGGGCTGCTCGAGGGTGGCATGGAGCGCGGCCCAGAGCCCGGTCAGGCCTGCCCCAACGATCACCAGATCGGCGGTGTGTTCGCCGACGAGCGACTCGTAGGGGCCAGGGGCGCCTTCGCGGTCGGTCCAGAACACGGTCGGCTTCGCCGCCGTGATGTCCTCGAGGTGCCGGTTCACGCGTGTCACGCTAGGTCTCAGCAGGGGGTCACCAGAGACCGAGCAGGCGTCCAGCGAGGGCGAGCGCGGCAACGATCATCACGCCGCGGATCCACCGTTCGCCGCCACGCACGGCGAAACGAGCCCCGACCCAACCCCCGATCGACAGGCCGACCGCGAGGACGATCGCCGGGCCCCATTGCACGTTGCCCTGAGCGATGAAGACCGGCAGGGCGATGCAGGTGGCACACAACGTGAAGATGACCTTCACGACGTTTGCGGTGACCAGGTCGAGGCCGGCACGGCTGAGTGCACTCAGCAACACCAGGCCCACCCCGGCCTGGATGGCGCCCGCATAGATCCCGATCACGAAGAAGACGGTCAGGGTGACCCACAGCGGCCACGGTTCGGCGTCCTGGCGCGGTTTGGGCTTGAGGATCGTGAGCACGATGAGCGGGATCATCAGTAGGCCGAAGACCCGCTCGAAGGACTCGTCGGTGAGCTCGCCAATGCCGTAGGCACCGACGAGCGCTCCAACGAGCGCTGGGGGGATGACGCGAGTGAGTCGATCGGGGGACACGGTCGCGCCCTCCCGTCGGTATGAGAGGAGTGACGTCACGTTGGACGTGAGGATGCCGACCCGGTTGCTTCCGTTGGCCGCGACGCCGGGGACTCCGGCCAGAACCAGCAGCGGGACCGTGAGCATCGATCCGCCGCCCGCCATGGCGTTGACGGCACCGGCAAACGTCCCGCCGACGAGGAGGAGAACGGCGTCGAGCGTGCTCACGGTGTGTCGCCGTCGAGTGGAGCGAACCGCGCACCGCCGTAGATCTGTTCGACCGGTGCGAGTTCGAGTTGGTGGATGTTGACGTGCGTGGGCGCATCGAGGCAGTGAAGGATCGACGCGGCGACGTCTGCTGGGGTGAGCTCGACGATGCCCGTCGTCTTTGCGGCGGCGCGGCGCTCGGGATCGTCGAAAGCCACGTCGTAGAACTCCGTGGCGACACGGCCTGGATTGATCTCGCTGACTCGGATGCCGGTGCCCGCGAGCTCGACGCGCAGGTCGCGGCAGAACTTGTGGACCGCGCCCTTGCTCGCTCCGTAGAGAGACGCCGGACCGGGGTAGAGCGCAAGCGTGGAGCTGATGTTGACGACGTGACCTCGTCCGCGCTCGATCATGCCCGGAAGGACCGCTTGGGTCATCTGAATGAGGCCGATCACGTTGGTGCCAATCGTTCGCTCGACATCAGCGGCGTCGCCCTCGGCGAGGGAACCCATCGCTCGGCCGAGGCCTGCGTTGTTGATCAGCACGTCGATGGGGTGCGCATCTGCCACTTCGGCGATCTGTTCGGGGTCACGAACGTCGAGCACGATCGGCGTGCAACCGACCTGCTCGGCCACCGCATGGAGTCGGTCGGCTCGTCTCGCCGCAGCCAGGACATGAAGGTCTCGTCGGGCGAGCATGCGGACGACCGCTTCGCCGATGCCACTCGAGGCGCCTGTCACGAGCACCGTTCCGGTTTCGAGCATCAGGATCTCCGTTTCTGCGCTCGCTAACGTCGGACCACCGTACGTGCGAGAGAGCGAGTCTCCGTGTCCCGACGAACGATCACCACCGAACAGCGACGACACCGGCTGGGTCGCCGACATCTCCTGGTCCCCGGAGCCGCGACCGACGACGTGGCGGGGATCACTGACGCCGTGCTCGCCCTCCACGCGAGCGACCCGGCGACGGTCTACCTGTCCTGCCTTGCTCGGATGGCCAATCCGTCGATCCCGGTCATCGAGGACACGATCTATGAGGACCGGTCGATCGTCCGGCACCACGCGATGCGCCGCACGATCTGGGTGATGGGACGCGAGACCGTCCGCCTTGCGCATGCAACGGCCACCGCGAAGATCGCCGCCGCCGAGCAGAAGCGGAACATCAAGGCCGCGGCGAACGCCGGAATCGACGACCCCGAAACCTGGTTCTTGGATGCCCAGGCCGAGGTGATCGCTCACCTCGCACGGGTCGGTTCCCGGAGCACCCGACAGATCGGCGAAGAACTTCCGCATCTCGCCGTCCCGCTCGAGTACGGTTCCGCGAAACATACCGCGACCCTCAACGCGCACTCGAAGCTGCTCCAAGGGGCCGCCTTCGACGGAAACATCGTCCGGGTCCGACCGGGAGGTACCTGGATCTCCTCGGAGTACCCCTGGACCGTGACCGAGGACTGGCTCGGCGAACCAATTGCGGGCCTCGAGAAGCGGCCGGCCGCTGCGGCTCTCGTCGACCGGTGGCTCCGGCGTTTCGGTCCGGGAACCGAGACCGACCTGGTCTGGTGGTTCGGTGAGACCAAGACGCTGATTCGCAATGCGCTCGCGGATGCCGAGGCGGTCGAGGTCGAGCTCGACGACGGATCGTTGGCGTGGGTGGCAGCCGATGACGTGGACCCTGAGGACGAGGTGGGGCCCTGGGTGCGGTTGCTCCCCGGTCTCGATCCGACGGCGATGGGGTGGAAGGAGCGGGACTGGTTTCTCGATCCTCGGTGGGTCGGGCCGATGTACGACCGGTTCGGGAACATCGGACCGTCGATCTGGGCGGACGGGCGGATCGTCGGAGGCTGGATGCAGCGAGCGGACGCCTCGATCAACGTGGAGCTGTTCACCGAACTCGACGCCGTGCATCGTCGGGCTCTCGACGAGGCGATCGGCCAGCTCGAAGCCGCGGTCGGGGACGTCGTCGTCAAACCGAGATTTCCGGCGAGGATGACGAAGACCCTCGCCGCCGGATGATCAGCGCCCCCAGTACTCGTCCTTGAGGAGCCGCTTGTAGAGCTTGCCTGTGGGGTGTCGCGGGAGTTCGGCCCGAAAGTCCACCGACCGTGGGCACTTCACGTCTGCGAGCTGCTCGCGGCAATGGGCGATCAGGCGACGTTCGAGCTCAGTCGACTCGTCGTCGGTCGCCGGCATCGTGGTCGGCTGAACAACGGCTTTGACCTCTTCGCCGAACTCTTCGTTCGGTACGCCGAACACGGCGACGTCGACGACATCGGGGTGCATGGCGAGGGCGTTCTCGGCCTCCTGCGGGTAGATGTTCACGCCACCGGAGATGATCGTGAACGCTCGGCGATCGGTGAGGTAGAGATAGCCGTCATCGTCGATCCGTCCGATGTCGCCGAGCGTCGACCAGCCGTTGCTGAGGTGGGAGTCAGCGGTCTTGTCGGGGTCGTTGTGGTAGCTGAACGTTCCGCCGTCCGAGAAGTACACGCCGCCTTCTTCGCCAATCGGCAGTTCGTTGCCGTCGTCATCGACGATGTGCAGTACGCCCAGCACGGGCTTGCCGACGGTCCCCTTGTGGGTCAGCCACTCCTCGGAATTGCAGTAGGTGAGCCCGTTTCCTTCGGTGCCGGCGTAGTACTCGTGGATGACGGGCCCCCACCAGTGGATCATGCGTTCTTTGACATCGATCGGGCAGGGGGCCGCTGCGTGAACGGCACACCGCAGAGACGAAACGTCGTGGGCAGACCGGATCTCGTCGGGCAGCTTGAGCATGCGGATGAACATCGTGGGGACCCACTGGGACGTCGTCACCTGGTGCCGTTCGATGGCGGCAAGGGCGAGTTCGGGGTCGAACCGTTCGAGCACGATGACGGTTCCGCCCGTGCGGAGCACCCCACGGCAGAATCGGAGGGGAGCGGCGTGGTAGAGCGGTCCGGGGGAGAGGTAGACGGCACCGTCGCCGAACCCGAACAACATCTGGCCGAGCCCGGTGACGCCATCGCCGGTGCCGAGGGGTTCGCCGCTGGCCGGCACCTTGACCCCTTTGGGGCGACCGGTCGTGCCAGAGCTGTACAGCATGTCGTTCGCCTCGACCCGGTTCTCGCTCGGCGTGGGAGACGCCGCTGCGACGGCGGCCTCGAGGCGGTCGTGACCTTCGATGTCACCTCCGACGGACAGTCGAGTTCGGACGTTGGGGGTCGAAGCGACGATGCCGGACGCAACATCCGTCAACGATCGGCTCGCGATGAAGGCTTGGGCCCCGCAGTCGTTGACGATGTACGCAACTTCGTCAGCGTTCAGGCGAGAGCTGATCGCCGTGTAGTAGAGCCCGGCGTAGTGACAGCCCCACATGATTGCGAGAAACTCCACGCGATTCTCCAAGCAGAAAGCGACATGATCCCCGGCGGCGAGTCCGCACTCGGAGAGATGATTGGCCAGACGATTCGCCAGGTCGTCGAGCTCGGCGTAGGTCATGGTCTCGCCGGAGGGTTCCATGACGATGGCCACCCGGTCGGGGTCGACTTCGGCCCAGTGACCGGGAAACAGGACAGGTGTCGCGGCGTCGCTCATCTCCGCATTGTTGCACCCGCGGTGCGGTCAGCTCGTCGAGAGGACGTCGACGTCGAGCGGATTGCGGCCACCGATGCGCCCGTCGATGGACAGCGGACGGAAGCCGAGAAATCCACCGTCGGTCACGAACTCGTGACCGTTCGGGTCCTTTTCAGGATCGAAGTGGGCGCGCATCGCCGCGCCGTGTGCGCCCTCCTTCATGTAGCTCGACGCTGCGTCGAGCGAGTCCCAGACGGTGAGCGTGGCCACGAACCGAGTGCGAAGGTTGGACATCGCGGTGCCCCACCGGCCGCTCGGCGTCGCGAGAAATTGGCGTTCGAGTCCCGTGTTGACCCGGAAGAACGTCGGAAACGTCCTCAGGTAGGCGGTACCGAGAGTGATGGCGACGCTTGGCCCGTCGACGTGTTCGTCGACGCCGTCGAGCGCCTTGTCGATTTGGTGTCGGGTGAGGCCTGGAAAGATCCCGACGGCCCGCACAAGCTCCAGGCGGACGGTGACGCCGTCGCCAAGTTGCCGGCCGAGATCGTCACGCTCGAGAAACTTCTCCAGCGCCGCAGCGTCCTCCCACGCAGCGAGCATGATCTCGCGGCCGAACTGCGGTCGGGGTGCCCCGCCCGTGAACGGCGCAGCGATTGCCGTTCGGGCGGATCGCAGGCCCGGTACCTCACCGGGCGCCGGCGTCGCTCGCCGGAGGGCGGAGAGTGGCGTGGTGTCGGCAATGTGGGCGCTGAACAACATGATGCACGTTGCGCCTCGGCGGCCAGCCCGTCGAGAGGATCTCCGTCACAGGGGCGAGCTGGATAGGTCGAATCTCCCGCTCTGCGAAAATTGGCTCCTTTTTTGCCTCGCAACTTTGGCTTGATTTGGATTGTTCGCGGGAGTTTCGCAAAAACATGCAGTTTTTGTCTCGAGTTTTCGCGTCAGCACGGCCGCTGCAGCGTCGATAGTGGTGCACGAACACAGGAGGCGACCCCATGAATCCACCAGCCAACACCGATCACAACATGATGATGAGCGCTCCGCAGCCCACGGGCTTCGGTGGTGGATACGCGGAAGACGACCTCTGCGATCTGTGCTTCGAGGAACTGCGCGAGCTCCCGATGCGGATGCAGCTCGGAATGGACCTCTCGGCTCTCGACTGAGCCAGGTCCACGCTCCATCCTCAACCACACAAGCCCCACACGACGAAAGCAGCCCCGATGACTTCGTACCTCTCCGACCTCGAGTCCTTCGCGTCCCTCCGCACCGAGAAGGGCGAGACCTGGAGTTCGATCAACCCCGAGTTCGCCACCCGGATGGCGCTCCAGAACCGGTTCCACACCGGTCTCGACATCGCCAAGTACACCGCCCAGGTCATGCGCAAGGACATGGCCGAGTACGACGCCGACGTGACCCGCTACACCCAGAGCCTCGGCTGCTGGCACGGCTTCGTCGGCCAGCAGAAGCTGATCTCGATCAAACGCCACCACGGCACCACCGACAAGCGTTACCTCTACCTCTCCGGCTGGATGGTCGCCGCCCTCCGCAGCGAGTTCGGTCCGCTGCCCGATCAGTCGATGCACGAGAAGACCTCGGTGCCCGCACTCATCGAAGAGCTCTACACGTTCCTCAAGCAGGCCGACGCCCGCGAGCTCAACCATCTCTTCCACGACCTCGACACCGCACGGTCGTCAGGCGACTCGTCAGCCGAAGAGGCGATCCTCGCCAAGATCGACAACTTCGAAACCCACGTCGTACCGATCATTGCCGACATCGACGCTGGTTTCGGCAACGAAGAGGCCACGTACCTCCTCGCCAAGAAGATGATCGAAGCGGGCGCCTGCGCCATCCAGATCGAGAATCAGGTCTCCGACGCCAAGCAGTGCGGCCACCAGGACGGCAAGGTGACCGTGCCGCACGAGGACTTCACCTCGAAGATCAACGCCGTGCGCTACGCCTTCCTCGAGCTGGGCATCCCCGAGGGGATCATCGTTGCTCGTACCGACTCGCTCGGCGCCGGCCTCACCCAGAAGCTGCCCGTGTCGACCACGCCGGGCGATCTGGCCAGCCAATACCTCGACTTCGTGGACTGCGAAGAGCTCGGCTCGGTTGACGACGCCGAGGAGAACGACGTGCTCCTCAAGCGTGACGGCAAGCTCGTCCGCCCGGTCCGTCTCCCGAACGGCCTCTACCGCTTCAAGGAGGGCACCGGCGAAGACCGTGTCGTGCTCGACTGCATCACCAGCCTCCGCAGCGGTGCCGATCTTCTCTGGATCGAGACCGAGAAGCCCCACGTCCAGCAGATCAAGGGCATGGTCGACCGGGTCAAGGAAGCCGTCTCGGACGCCAAGCTCGTCTACAACAACTCGCCGTCGTTCAACTGGACGCTCAACTTCCGCCAGCAGGTGTTCGACTCGTGGACCGAAGAGGGCAAAGACCTCTCCGAGTACAACCGTGACGAGCTGATGGCCGCCGCCTACGACGAGACGCCGCTGGCCATCGAGGCCGACGCCCGCATCCAGTCGTTCCAGGCCGACGGGTCCGCACACGCCGGCATCTTCCACCACCTGATCACGCTCCCGACGTACCACACCGCGGCGCTGTCGACCGACAACCTCGCTGCCGGCTACTTCGGCAAGGAAGGCATGCTCGCCTACGTCGCAGGCGTCCAGCGCCAGGAGATCCGCCAGGGCATCGCCTGCGTGAAGCACCAGGACATGGCCGGCTCCAACATCGGTGACGATCACAAGGAGTACTTCTCCGGTGATCAGGCCCTCAAGGCCGCTGGCGAAGACAACACCATGAATCAGTTTGGCTAGTTCGGGCTGACAACGGGGGAAGTGAACGGGCGCCCTACGGGGCGCCCGTCTCGCGTTCACCGTTCGTCGAGAATGGTGAACTCAAGTGAGTTGAGGTCGACTTCGATCGCAGCGAGGTGTGCTCGAATCGCTCCAGCGTCGAAGAGCTGGTCGTCGACGAACTGTGCGTCGAACGTGAACTCGAGCGTTGTCCCTCGAATCGGAGTCGGGAGCTCTGCGAATAGGTCGATCGGTGAGCCCGATTCGTAGCGTTGCCCCCACGCAGATCGGCCATCACCCGTGCTGATCGATGACTGGGAGGCCAGCGCATTCACTGCGGCAAGGCCAACGGGGCAAAGAAGGCGCTTGTTCTCCAGCATCGCATCGTGGTCACGACAGGCCGACAGCTCAGTCATCGCACGCTCGGGAAAGGTGCGACCAGATCCATCGACGTCGAGCGCCAGACCGGGCCCATCGTCCGTGATCGTCAGGGTGTGTCCATCCGCTCGTAGCGCTATCGACGTGACGGCGCCGCATGCCGCCTGCGCGAGGCCAAGACACATGGCTTCCTTTGCGAGCGTTGTGATGGAGATGGAATCGGTACCGAAGTACATGTGCGGCCGTCGCCGTACCGCCTCGATGCCGGAAACCGCCTCGATCATCGACGAGTCGTACGTGGAAGGCTGATCGTCGTCCACCTGATCACGTCATCGTGACGACGACTTTGCCTTTCGCCCGGCGTTCCATCAGCTCGGTGATGGCGTCGGCGGCTTGTTCGAGCGGATAGTGGGCGGTGATGTGGGGCGTGATCTTGCCTTCGCCGTACCACTGCATCAGTTCGGCGACGTGTTCGTTGTGGCGGTCCCGGTTGCCGAAGACGAACGCGCCCCAGAACACGCCGACGATCTGGCAGCTCTTGAGCAACGTCAGGTTGAGCGGGACTGACGGAATGCCAGCGGGGAAGCCGACGACGAGAAAGCGGCCTTCCCAGTTCATCGCCCGGATCGCAGGTTCGGCGTAGTCGCCGCCGACGGCGTCATACACGATGTCGACCCCGCCGCCTCCGGCCGCCTTGATCTCGGCGGAGAGCGCCTTCTGCTGGTCGCGGTCGAGAGGTTGGCGAGGGTACACGATGCCGGCGTCGGCGCCGTGTTCGAGACACAGGTCGACCTTGTCCTGCGAGGAACAGCCGGCGATGACGGTGAGGCCCATCGCCTTGCCCAGCTGAACCGCGGCGAGGCCGACGCCGCCCGATGCGCCGAGGATGAAGAGCGTCTCGCCGTCCTTGGCGTGGGCGCGGTCCTTGAGGGCGTAGTGGCTGGTGCCGTAGGTGAGCAGGAACGACGCTGCGTGGTCGAAGGGCATGTCGTCGGGGATCGGGACGATCGCCGAGGCGTCGACCGCCACCTTCTCGGCCATCGCGCCGTGACCGGTCGAAGCCAACACCCGTTGCCCGACTTCGAGGACCGACACGTCGGCCCCGACAGCGCTGATTACGCCGGCGCATTCGGAGCCGGGGGAGAAGGGGCGTGGTGGTTTGAATTGGTACATGTCCTGGATGATCAGGACGTCAGGAAAGTTGACGCTGGCGGCGTGAACATCGACGACGACCTCGTTGCCCGATGGCGTTGGGTCGTCGACCTCTTCGAGGACGAGCGTGTCGGGGCCGCCGACGTCGTGGGACAGGATGGCTTTCATCGGGTGCTCCTTCAGGCCGCTGCGGCGTGCAGCGGGTCGCCTTCGATCGTGATGCGGTGCATGAGCCGGCGGTGGCCGGCGTAGTCGTTCATGGCGTTGTGCCACACCGCTCGGTTGTCCCAGAAGGCGACCGAACCCGGCTCCCAGCGGAATCGATGAACGAACCGCTCTTGGGTGGCGTGGTCGTACAGCGTCTTGATGATCCGGCGGCTCTCGTCGGGGTCGACGCCGACGATGCCGATCGTGAACGCGATGTTGACGAACAGCGCTGGCTTTCCGCTGATCGGGTGAGCGATCACCATCGGATGGATCGGGTTCTTCAGCTCATCTGCCGCAGCGGCGTTGCCGAGACGGCCTTCGTATTCGGGGTCGGATTCGCCGTAACCGTCGGCTTCGGTGCCGAAGGCATGGTGGGCAGAGTGCTCTGCGTTGTGAGTAAGGCAGAACTCCTTCATCTCGTCGTCGAGCGCGTCGAACGCAGCGAACATCGAAGTGAAGTGGGTGTCGCCGCCGACGGGAGGGAGGTCGCGGGCAACGAGGATCGATCCGAGCGCAGGCTCGTGGTCGTAGCTGTGATCGGTGTGCCAGAGCCCGCCGATGTTGCGATCGTCATCGGGCTCCTTGAGCACCATGGCGATCTCTGGGTGATCGGGATGGGCAGCGAAGAACCGGTTGATGTTGATCGTGCCGAAGCGCTCGGCCAACGAGATGTGGTCGACCTCATTCAACTCTTGGTCACGAAAGAAGACGACGCCGTGGTTGCCGAGCGTCGATCGAATCTGGTCAACCTGCGCATCGGAGAGCGAGCGCAGATCCATGCCTCCGATGGTCGCCCCAACCCCGTAATGCACCGTGATGTCGCTCACCTGACTTCCCCTCCTGCGCAGACGGTAGCAAGAAGGCGACGAGGGCTGGTCAGCGAGGGAGCGCCGTGACAGTCGGAACGTTCGACGTTGGGTCGATGGTGACGGTGCGGCCGATGCTCGGCTCGTCCACGATCGCGTCGATCAACGCCGGATCGACGGCATGGGCCCAGTGGCGGGCGCCGTCGTCGTCGAGGATCGACAAGATCGCCTTGTCGCGTGTGCCGTAGCGACCGTAGGTGGCGGTGTACGCCTCGATCGTGGCAGTGGTTGGGCACTCCGCACGGAGCGGCCGCTTCGGAAGCAGGTCCACAGCCTCCTGGGGTCGGTGCCACTCGAACGGCTTGGGTCCCGGGTCCGACGTGAGCACGAGTGCGCTGTGTTTCGTGAAGAAGCCACCGTTGCCGGTCAACAACGCGTGTGGGGATCCCATCTGGCGCCACTCGAACGCCCGCACGAGCGAGTGCATGCAGTACGAGTTGAACGGGCCACCGGCGAAAGTCATCCCACCGGTGATCGTGTAGCGCCGGCCTTCTCGCCAGCGCAGCTCGCGGAAGGCGGTCTGAACGGCTGCAGGGAAGCACGAGTAGAAGTCGACCATGTCGGGCTCGGTGGCAGCAAGGTTGTGGTCGAGCGCTGACTCGATCGATGCACGCATGGCAGGTGACTCATCGAGGGTCCACCGTTCGCGGATCATCCAGTGGTCGTTCGCCTTCGCACCGGCATTGACGAAGAACCACCGGTCCTCGGGTACCCCAGCCCGCTGGGCCCACTCGACGCTGCAGACGACGACGGCCGCGGCTTGGTCGACGTTGATGTTGCTCGTCATCAACTTGGGGTACGGCGAGGCGACCATGCGGTTGCGGTCGGTAACGGTGGCGATCGTTTCGGCGTCGATGGCGTTGGGCATCGCCGCCACCGGATTGGTCGGCGCCGTCTCGGACCCCTGCGCCCACAGCTGGGCGATTCGGGCTCGGTGCGCAGCGACCGTCTCTCCCCGACGGTGCCGAATCGCCGATTCGGCCATGGCATAGAAGTTGACGGCGGTCGACGCTTCGGCAGCGACGTCGAGATCGTCCCAAAACGGCTCCGCGGAGCCGATCAGCAGATCGGGCACGGCATCGAGCGCTTCGTCGAGGTAGGTCGATCGGCGCCCGGCGGCTTTGTCGCGGCGACGGGTGCGCATCGTCTCGGCCGAACACACCAGCGCCGCATCGAGCTGGCCGGCGAGGATCTGCTCGGCCGTGAGGTTGACGAGGTCGAACGCTTCGTTGCCGCCGATCTGGGTGTGTGCGGTGTGTGCGCCTTCGAGGCCGAGCCGATCGGCAACCAGGGCCGCCGGATTGCGGTACGGGTTGATGCCTCGAACCACTCGGACCGATTCGATCGGGCGGGCCGACGGATCAGGGATCTGGTCGAGTGCGATCGACGACACGGCGACCATCTCGGCGATCGGTTCGGCCGTCTCGCCATCGCCAGCCGTCTGGGCGGCGGCGACGATGATCGGCGTGCGGGGGTCCAACGGCATCGCCGTTGACGGTACTGTGCGCGTCATGGCCCATGGAGATCCCCTTCCGTCCGACCCCGGCGAGATCCGCCATCCCGAGCTCGTTCTCTACGACGTCGACGACCGGGTGGCCACGATCACCTTCAACCGTCCCGACCGGATGAACGGGATGATCGGCAACATGGAGCTCGTCTACCTCCAACGGCTCGTGCAGGCCGCACACGATCCGGAGGTCCGGGCGATCGTGGTGACCGGCGCCGGACGGGGTTTCTGCCCCGGAGCCGATCTCGCCTACCGAGCGGGCGAAGGCGACCTCCCGCTGCCCAACGAGGTCCTCCCGACGTCCCTGCCGTTGCAGGTGCCGAAGCCGATCATCGCAGCGATCAACGGTGCCTGCGCCGGAGCCGGGCTCGGGCACGCCATGTTGTGCGACATGCGGATCGCCGCCGCTGGAGCCAAGTTCACGACGGCGTTCAGCCAGCGCGGCCTGATCGCCGAGTACGGGCTTGCGTGGCATCTCGCCCACGTCGCCGGACGGGCGACAGCCCTCGACCTATTGCTCACCGCCCGAGTGCTTCTGGCCGAAGACATGGCCGAGCTCGGCTTGGTCAACCGTGTTGTTCCCGTGGGGGGCGTCGTGGCCGAGGCGCAGGCGCTGGCACGCGAGCTCGCCGCCAACGTGAGCCCGACGTCGATGAAGGTGATCAAGGACCAGGTCCTCAATCAGCCGTTGACCTCGCCCTTCGAGGCCATGACCCGCGCCGACGAGCTGATGTATGAGTCCCTCCAAGGCGATGACGTGAAAGAAGGCATCACCGCCTTCCTCGAGAAGCGCCCCGTCGACTTCCCACCTCTCCCCTAAATGGGGTCAGGTCTGACATAGCAAGAGGTTGGCTTAGTGAGGAAGCTCTGTGACGACACCGATATCAACGATTCGGACGTTGCCGCTCGGGCCGACGCGGACGGTCTGTTCGACCCGGACTCGACGGATCTGGCCGCTCTTCGTGTCGGCCCAGATGAATGTCTGGTTGCGAACCTCGGTGTCCGCAATCAGCTCGTCAAACTCTTCGGACCCTGCGTCTGGAAACAGCGGCCGGAGTGAGTCGGACAGGATTGGGCCCGCCGACTCTCGGTCGAGCTCTGTGACGAGATGCACTAGCCCGCACGACGTGGATGGATCGAACGCGGTGGTGGCATTCGTTGTGGCTGGGTACGGCGCGCCACCAAGGTGGTTCGGGAGTAGATCCGAGGTGGAGGCCGGTACGCCAAGCTCGAATTCGTAACCCTCAGCAGCGTGATACACCTGCACGTCTGCAATCGCGATTGCAGCGACTGCCTCATCGCTCATCGTTTCATAGCGACTCGGGTCGAAGGCTGGGCCGCCTTCGAGCTCAGACAAGGCTCGGTGGCCATCGAGAAGCACTTCGCGGACCTCGTCAAGGTTCTCGACTGTCGCAACCAGTCCCGACTCAGCGACCCGCAACGTGACCGGCGGAGGCGGCGAATCCAACAACTCTGAGAGAACGGCACCCTCAGTCCCATCCGGCGCCCCGACGACGAGCGGCGGTGTTCCCCACGTCCACCGCACGCTCTGTCCATCCTCGTCCCACCCTCCGTATGCGATGGCCGCCGGCGTGGTGAAGCCGATACTGAAGGGGTTGCGTTCGCCGATGTCTGTCGTGAACAGATCGGCGAGAAGCGTTGTCCCGTCCGGGACCTGGGTTCCCGTCTTGATGACCTCGGGAGGTGACTCACGCGGCGAGCATTGGGGTAGGTCGCGAAGAGCTGGGATGTCGGGAAGTGCCTCGAACGCTTGGAGAACACTGTTCATCTCGAATGAACTGGGCTCCGTGGGTGCGACCTCCAGAATCGTCGAACTGGAACTGTCATCTGAAGTGGTCGTCGACAGGTCGGGAGAGGCCGATGACGACGTGGGTTGAGCCTGCGAGGTCTGCGTCGTGCTGGAAAGGGCTGCCGTTCCGGACTGCTCGCCTGCACAGGCAGAAGTAAGAAGCACGAGGATCGAGACCGTGACGGGAGCAATCCGCATAGGTCTGGGTCGGCACAAGCCAGCGAACATCAAGCGGCGGATCTCAGCCGTGAGGCGTTACCCTGACGCCTCTGCCGGTCACAATTCGAGCGTCTCGGCCCAGACGCATCAGGCATGAATCGGCTGAATAGTGGACGGATGGACTCGCCGATGCCCTTCGGAGTCGTGGCATCCACGTGCGTAGCTCGCCGAAGTCGAATTCGACGTTCGGTGGCAGCGCAACGAACAGGCACCCGCCCATCGCCATCTCGCTGTAGCCACCGATTGCAGTCACGCGTTCGGCGAACTCGCTGAAGTCGAA
This sequence comes from Acidimicrobiales bacterium, assembly GCA_020629635.1. Lineage (GTDB taxonomy): Bacteria > Actinomycetota > Acidimicrobiia > Acidimicrobiales > SHLQ01 > SHLQ01. The sequence continues at coordinate 159,576 of JAHDCX010000008.1, forward strand.
GGTCTCGGCACGCTGTTGCGACAACAGAAAGTCATGTTGCTTCAACGGACTCCGTTCGACGACGGACACGAACTCGTAGACCTCCTCATCGGGCCGCTCATAACGGGTCGCATCGGGACCTCGGCGTCGCACTTCGATGAGGTCGTCGTAGCGAAAGGCTTCTTCGAACCAGGGGCAGCATGCGATGCGTAGGTGGTCCGTGCTCACCACCTCGACATCGCACGCGAAGGTGTCGCCGTTGACGCTGATTCGAACGTCCTTGGTTCCCATTCGAACAACGTGCCACCGATCGGGCCCCACCCATTCGAAACCTCTTGCTATGTCAGACTTGACCCCGTTGTACGGGGACATACTGTACGGAGGCATACGAACGCGACCGGGGAGTAGCCGATGGCTGAGACGTTGACCACCGAAGAGTCCGAGGCGTTTGCGCTCCGCTGTCGTGAGGTGCTCGAGTCGCTTGCGGGCGAGTCCGGTGGTGAAGGCCTCGACGACGCCAAGTGGTGGCTCGGTCAGGTTGCCGAGGCGGGCCTCGGCGGCATCGTGTACGACGCCGACCACGGCGGCGCCGGCCTCACCAAGGCGCACGACAAGATCTGGCGTCAGGAGAAGGCCAAGTTCGCCGCCCGCGACGGAGAGTTCGTGATCAGCCATGGCATGTGCCTGCCGGTGATGAACGACTTCGGCACCGACGAGCAGAAGCGCACCTTCATGCCGCAGATGATCACGGGCGAGACGATGTGGTGCCAGATGTTCTCCGAGCCCGGCGCCGGGTCGGACGTCGCCAGTCTCGCCACGAAGGCGATGCTCGACGGTGACGAGTGGATCATCAACGGCCAGAAGGTCTGGACCACCCTCGCCCACGTGTCCGACTACGGCATCCTCATCGCCCGCACCGACCCCGAGGTCGTCAAGCACGCGGGCATCTCGATGTTCATCGTCGACATGAAGGCCCCCGGCGTCGAAATCCGCCCGATCCACCAGATCGACGGCGGCAAACACTTCAACGAGGTCTTCTTCACCGACCTGCGCATTCCCAAGGACTGGCTCCTCGGCGAGCTGAACAACGGCTGGAACCAGGCCACCGCCATGCTCATGTACGAGCGGGTGGCGATCGGCAGCCTCGGCGCCGGCAGCGCCATCAGCCAACCGATGACCAAATCGCTCATCAACGCCGCCACGAAGAACGGCCGCATCCAGGACGCAACCGTCCGCGACGAGCTGATGAAGCTCTACGCGATGGAGAGCACCAAGGCGATGGTGGCAATGCGGGCCCGCGCCGAGGTCAAGGCCGGCAAGGCCCCCGGCCCCGGCGGCTCGCTCGGCAAGCTGGCGTCGTCGGAGATCTCGTGGCGCTACCGCGAGATCGCCCAAGCGATCCAGGGCCTCGACTCCCAGGCGTGGGTCGACGAGGGCGAGCCTGGCCATGCCGTGCAGTCCCGAGTGCTCAACTCGTTTCAGGCCGGCATTGCGGGCGGAACCGACGAGATCCAGCGCAACATCATCGGCGACCGTGTGCTCGGTCTGCCCCGAGACATCTCGGTCGACAAGGGTGTCCCGTTCAACGAGCTGAAGACCGGCTCGGCGAGTTGAGCGACCCCGGCGACTGGCTGAAGGTCGTCGACGACGAAGGCACCGAGTGGTCGCTCGACGCTGCGTTCCTCCGCTCCAATTGGGCGTGCATCTGGGGTGCGGGCTGCAAGGGGATCGAAGCCACGCCCGATGAGACGTCGATCTTGGGGTGCTGTTCGGTCGGTGCCGAGCTGCTCGACGACGACGAGGCCATGCGCATCGCCGCGCTCGCAGCAACGATCGATCATGCCCACCTGCAGTTCGCCGACGAGCTCGCCGCCGGCGGGCCGTACGTCGAGCCGAGCTTCGGCGACCGTCGCCACACACGAGTCGTGGACGGTGCGTGCATCTTCCTCAACCGGAAGGACTTCGCCCGGGGAGCGGGCTGCGCTTTGCACGCTGAGGCCATTCGATCCGGCGAGTCGATCACCGATTGGAAGCCGGCGATCTGCTGGCAGCTACCGATCCGGGTCGAACGCCCCGCAGAGGGTGCCGCGACGTTGCGGGCGTGGTCGCGCGCCGACTGGGGGCCGGAGGGCGACACCATGGCGTGGTGCTGCACTGAACAAGCCGAGGCACACGTCGGCGAGGTTCCGGTCGTCGTCTCGCTGCGAGAAGAACTGACCGCCCTGCTCGGAGAGGATGCCTATGCGGCCGCGTCGAGGGCGCTCGCCGATGGTGGGGTGAGCCCGGCCTGATCCCACCGGCTGATCGTGTTGGTGGCCGGGTCGAATTCGCGCAGCCAGGCTGCCATCCACGGGGGATCAACCAAGTCATTTGGGTGAAACCCCGAAGTCATCGACTGGCCGACCACGGGCAAGACAACGAACGCGAACGAGAATCCCCAGCCCACCAGTCGGATCCACCGGAGCGGGTTGAGCGCCGACCGCCCCGAGGTGGCGAAGAGCAGCACGCCACCCAACGCGGTGAAGCCAAGCAGGACAACACAGGCGGCCAGCACGGCACCGTGATAGCGCCGGCTTGCAGTCGGTACAGCAGCCATGACGTCATGGACGAGGCCCTTGTGCTCGATCTCTTCAGCGAGATGCCACAAGAAGATCGTCGCAGCCTCCGGGTTTGCGCCGCCGAAAAAGCGGCGCAGCCCGGCCTCGGCCCAACGCGCAGAGCAGAAGGCAACGATCTCGAATGCGGCTGCAAAGGCCAGTGCGAACTCGGGCGAGCGGCGCCGCAACGCTCCGAACACTTCTTTCGCGACGCGGTCGAGCATCCGCGCCGTCCGCGAGGTCGTGATGAGGCGGCGGTTGAAACGGGCATGAGCTCCGTGGTGGGCCCGCTCCTGTCCGATCCATGCCTGGGTCGCCGGTGTGGAGGCGTATTGGGCGACCGCGTCGATCACGAATGGCTCTGCATGAGGCATCAGCAGCGAGACGGCGTTCGCTCCTGCGCCGAACTCGGGAAGTTCGTGATGCCAGTCGGTCGGATCGACCGCGTCCCAGTCGAAGCGAACGCGTCGAACGGCGAGCTCGGAACCGACCATGGAGGTTTCATCGGTCGACTACCCGGTCCGCCCAAGGCCAAGGTGGCTCCGCGGAGCCGTTTTCGACTGTGCGAGACTCCATCGCATGGCCGGGCCGTGGCAACAGACGATGATCATCTGCTCCGATGTCGAGGCATCGTCGAGCTTCTACTGCCAACTCTTTGGGTTCGAGAGCGGGCACGGGGGCGAGGAGTACGAACAGCTGCTCCTCGATGGCGAGATCGTCATGCAGCTCCACGACGACAAGCCCGACGATGCGCATTCGGCGCTCGCCGATCTCTCCGCTCCCGTTGGGAACGGTGTGCTTCTGTGGTTCGAGGTCGAGGACTTCGGGGCCGTCGTCGAGCGAGCACGTGCATTGGACGCCCCGATCGACCGGGACCCACACATCAATCCCAATGCGAAGCAACAGGAGTGCTGGATCCTCGACCCCGACGGCTACCGAATCGTCATCGCCGGTCCCTCGGAGTATCGACCCCGGAACTGATTGCGAACTCATCAATGCGGCTCCGCGGAGCCGCCGCTGCCTCGGCCTTGGCCCGGCGGACGCGTTCGTTCCCGCCGAGGAACGCCACGACGAAGCAAAGGTCCATCCTCTCGCCGGTGCCCGACAGGGGTTCGAGCTCGTGAGTGGGGCGACGATTCGGCCGACGCTCGGGCAGAAGCTCGCCCGGCATCGGATCGACGAGTTGCTCCGATGTCGACGCCTTGCCATGTGGGTCGTAGAAGACGAACCGTCCGTTCTTGTTGACCACGTTCCATCCGCCCTCGTGGAGCGAGCGGTGGTGGAAGTGACAAACGAGGACGAGGTTGTCGAGCTCGGTCTCGCCGCCGTCGACCCAGTGGATGACGTGATGGGCATGCAGTCCCCGCCGCACACCACATCCGGGGAAACGACACATGTTGAGATCGCGTCGAGCGAGCAGCCGGCGTAGACGGCGGTTGACCACCCGGGATTCGCGGCCGAGACCAATGGCATCACCGGTCTCGTCTGCCAGCGCGAGCTGAAGCCGGCTGTCGCAGGCGATGCGGCGAGCGATGATCGGCGGCACATGCTCGGAGCCGAGCGTGCACTCGGCACCACATGCTCCCGAACCTGCACTGCTCTCCGCGTTCGAATGTGCCTCCGCGTCATTGTCCACCACGTCATCGGCCGCAGCCGCCGAACCGTCCGACTGCTCGTCCGAGTGGTCGTTGCACGCGTCACGAAGGACATCGTCGTCGACGATCAACATCGCGTCTTCGAAGGGGCCGTCGGCGGTGTCCATGGCCCCGGTGAGCATCGCGGCGGCCGCGGCCGAGCGGATCGCACTGGCGCCGCCAAGGAGCGCGCTCATCTCGTGGCGGCGAAGCTCGCCAGGCTGATCAGCCATCGCCTCAGCGAGGATCCGGTCCGCGGCGTCGTCGACCGATTGGCGAGCCCGGTGGAAGTCGTCGATCGGAAGGTCGATCACGATCCGGCCGTACTCGCCTCGGTTCTCGAAGGCGACCATCGGGTCCCAGTTGCTCGGCTGCTCCCTGCGTTTGGTCGCCGCGCACGTGCGAGCGAGCTGATTGGCGGTTGCATGCAGGGCGATCTCGGCGAGGTCCTCCTCGTTGAATTCGTTGGCGACCCCGGCGAGTGCCCGCACCTTGGAGTACGACAGCTCACCGGCAGCGAACATCGCCCGGATCCGCGGAAGGCCCTCGAGCGCGTGGGCGACACGAAGGTGGTCGCGGGCCGTGCGCGATTCGATCCCGCACTTCCAGTTGAGCCAGCCAACGCATGACGTTTGATCCCAACGCTCCCAGCCCTTGCGTCGATCGAACTCGGCAATCCACGCAAACCACAAGGCCGTGGCCGCAGCGATCCGGCCGGCGTATGAGGTGATCGAGTGCTCGAGTTGCTCGGTCGAGAAGGTGGAGAGATCGGCGTCGAGATCAGGGAAATCGACCGTGGTCGGGGTGGGCTGCCAGGGCATGAAAGGGGCCTTTCGTTCGCTGTGCGAACGAGACTACGAAGGACCTGTGACAGTGCTCGGAGCCGAGATGCCACCTGGAAAATCAACAGAAAGCGATCGAGTTCAACAAGGTGAAGCGAACAGGTGTTCTAGCTGGCTATCGTCTGTGGCTGTGACTTCGACCCCGTGGCGCAACCGCGTCTGCACCTTTGTTCCGGCGGACCCGCCGCGGGCGTCGACGTTCGTGTTCTGGGACGAAGCCGAACCGGGCGGGCTCACCGCCGGAGCACCGCCAGAGGGCCTGACCGAAGTCGACATCGAGCTCGTGCTCCCGGCGGCACGGGGAACGACTCTGTCGCCGGTTCGGGGATGGTCGATGGACATGGCGACGGCGATCGACGAGCTCGCCGTGATCGGGCTCGCCGACGATGCCCATCCGAGCGTTCACGCCTGGTCGAGCATCGTGCGGACTGCGCTCAGCTACATCGCCGACGGCCGTGTCCTGCCGTGGGTGTCGCCAAGCGGCCGCGACACCTGGCGGGTTGATCCACTCGATGCGGGCGACGACCTGATCGTCGCCAACCTTGCCGCCGCCCTTCCGGCCACCGCTCATGCCATCCCGAGAGGCCGGGGGCGGATCGCCGATCCCGTCCACCACGTGCGGGCAGCCTTCGACGCGATCGCCGATCGCTTCATCCGCACGGCCGCGGCGCACCGAGTCGAGGGCCTGTCGCTGTTCGCCGATCCTCGGCCCACGACGGTCGAACACCTTCGGCCGTGGGTCGGCGACATCGCCCGTTCACGCTGCGCCAACAGCCGATTCGTTGTCTGTGTGCATCCGCCCGCGGGCGGCGATGAGGAAGACGATAATCCGTGGCGGTTGGTCTTCCAGCTCCAAAGCACCCGAGACCCGTCGCTGATCATCGACGTTGCCGACTGGCATCGAGCGCCCGACGAGGTCGCCGCCCGGTTGGGCGACGAAGCAGAGTCGGTGATGGTGGCGGGCCTCCAAACGCTGGCGACCAACGTGGCGGGGCTCGAACACGTCCTCGACATCGACCGCCCGTCCGAAGCGGATCTGGCCGATGCCGACCTCGACGACTTCCTCGACCAGCTCGACGTGCTCGAACTCGAACGGGTCGACGTGCGCTGGCCCGCCCAGCTCGTCGCCCCCCGAATCGAACGCAAACTCGTCGTCGACACGATGGCCGGCGACCAAGGTGGCGTCGGCACGATCGGCGACCTCGAATCGCTCCTCACCGTGAATTGGGAGTTCCTCCTGGATGGCCTCGCGCTCACCGCCGAGGAGCTCACGGTGTTGGGCGAAGCCAAACGAGGCGTGGTTCCGCTGCGCGGACGGTGGGTGCGCCTCGACCGCCGTGCCCGGCAGATGCTGACGGCACCGCCACCGGCGATCAGCCCCACCGAGGCGCTGGCGGCGTCGCTCGGTTCACCCCTCGAGGGTGCCGAAGACGAGTTCGGCGAGGCCGAGGTCGAGATCCGCGGCGGGCTGCACGACTTCGCGGGCATGATCGGCGAGGTCGGCCGAGATCGCGAGATGGCCGAACCCGCAGCGTTGCACGCGGAGCTGCGGCCGTATCAGCGACGTGGGCTTGCGTGGATGAACGACCTGGTGAGCGTGGGGCTGGGTGGTTGTCTTGCCGACGACATGGGTCTCGGCAAGACGATCCAGGTGTTGGCGCTGCACGTATCCCGGCCCGGGCAGACGTTGGTCGTCTGCCCGACGTCGCTGCTCGGCAACTGGGCGCGAGAAGCCGCCAAGTTCATCCCCGACACGCCTGTTCGCACCTTCCACGGCCCCACCCGGTCGCTCGACGATCTCGCCCCCAACGAGATCGTCCTCACGACGTACGGCGTGGTCCGCTCCGACACCGAGACCCTCGGCGCGCATCGATTCGACCTCGTCGTCGCCGACGAGGCCCAACACGCCAAGAACCCGAGGTCCCGCACGGCGAAGGCCATACGAGAACTCAACGGCACGGCCCGCATCGCGATGTCGGGCACGCCGGTCGAGAACCGGTTGCTCGAACTCTGGTCGATCCTCGATTGGGCGGTACCCGGGTTGCTCGGGCCGTTGGACCGCTTCCGTCGCACCGTCGCCCAACCGATCGAGAAGGACGATGATCGTGAGGCGGCGTTCCGCCTCCGTCAGCTGATCGCCCCCTTCGTGCTTCGACGAACGAAACAGGATCCGGGCATCGCCCCCGATCTCCCGGAGAAGCTGGAGCGCGACGTCGTCGTGCCGCTCTCCGAAGAGCAGGTCACCCTCTACAAAGCAACGGTGTCCGAAGCGATGGCCGAGGTCCAGAAGGCGTCGGGCATCGAGCGGCGGGGTCTCGTCCTCAAGATGCTGACGGGTCTCAAGCAGATCACGAACCATCCCGCGCACTACCTCGGAGAAGACGGACCGCTCGCCGCTCGTTCCGGCAAGCTGACCCAGCTCGAACAACTCGTGGCCGATGTCGTCGACGGGGGTGAAGCGATGCTCGTCTTCACGCAATACGTCGCCATGGGCGAGCTGCTCGTGCAGCATCTTGCGGGCGCCGGCCATCGGGCAGCGATGTTGCACGGCGGCCAGTCGGTTGGTGCCCGACAGCGCCTCGTCGACGACTTCCAGGACGGGGCGATCGACGTGCTCGTGCTCTCGCTCAAAGCCGGCGGAACCGGGCTCAACCTCACCCGCGCCACCCACGTCGTCCACTACGACCGCTGGTGGAACCCGGCGGTCGAGGACCAAGCCACCGACCGGGCGTACCGGATTGGCCAGACCCGATGTGTCACGGTGCATCGCATCATCACCGAAGGCACCGTCGAGGATCGGGTGGCGACCCTGCTCGAACGCAAACGCAAGCTTGCCGACCGGGTGATGGCGGGCGGCGAAGGCTGGATCAGCGAACTCGACGATGACGACCTCGCCGACCTCGTCCGCCTCGACCGATCCTCGAGCGCCGTGGCTGTCGGATGAGCAGCGAATCGATGACTCTGGGCGAGCGTTGGGTCGAGGCCTTCGTCGCCGCCGTTGACGATGGCGGCCGTCTCACGTCCTCACGTCCGGTCAGGAGCGGAGAGGCGGCAAACCTCGAACTCATCCCCGGTCTCGCTACCGGTGAGGTCGGTGGCGAGTCCGTGCAGATCGGCATGCAGATGCTCCCCGAGCCGGCGTGGGACACCCTCGTCGAGTCGGTGCGCTCCGACCGTCGGCTTCGGACCCTTGCGACGGGAGGAACCCTCGACGGCGATTTCGCCTCGGTGCTCCTCCCAGTGCGCAGCGAGCTGTCGGTCGAGTGTTCGTGTGGGAAAGGCGCGTGGACGTGTGCCCACGTTGCGGGTTTCGTCCGGGTGCTCGCCGACCTGATCGACGACGACAACTTCACCCTCGCCCTCCTTCGAGGGCGGGACCGTGCCGGTCTCGTCACCGCCATTCGAGGGTCCGCCCCGAGCGCGGCCGGGATCGGCGAGCCACGTGGAATCGACGCTGGGATCCAGGCGGCCGATGCCTATAGACGGCAGCGGTCGACACCTCGTGCCCGGCCCGCGCCAGTTGCTGCGGCAACGCATTCGCTGCGGCTCACCCCGCCTGCAGGGGCAGGACTCGACACGGTCGCCCTCGATCGTGTCGTCCACGATGCCGCCGAGCGGGCACGTCGAATGTTGGTCGAGGGCGACCGGTCCGGACTCGAACTCAAGGCCGGCGCCGACGCCGTCCGACGAGCGGCGGCACGAATTCGGCCCGTGCTCGCCAACGCCGACCGGCTGGCGTGGGCGAGCGGGCAACGCGATCCGCATGCCGCCACCACCACCGAACTTCTGGCCCCGATCGCCAAGACCACCGGTCTCGCCGAAGACGAGCTCGAAGCTGCCGCCCGATCGTGGCTGACCGGCGGACACGACGCGATGCGTGCGCTGCGGCGCCGTTGGGAACCGGCCGAGGGCGCGCTCGACGCCGGTCTGCGGGCATTGGGCAGCGGCGCTCGCCAGCGGGCGAATGTCGTCGCCGCGGGCCCCGTTCAGCTCCGGCTCGATGAGGATGGCCGCTGGTGGCGCGCCGACGCCGACGATCGCCTCGGCTGGGTGATCACCGACGGTCCCACCGAATCGCCTGCCGAGCTCGTCGACTGAGTGCCGTACCCGGCTGAAGGGTCAGGACCGGTCGATCGTGGCCAGAACGATCGAGCCGTCGAGCCCGTCGCCGCTCGCCGTCAGGCCCATCGATGGCTGAGTGCCGGGTTGGGGCAGGCGGTCGACCCGCATGGCGAAGCGCGGACTCGTGAGTGTGACCGTGGCGAGGTCGAGGTCGTCGGCCACAAAACCGTCGACGGATACCCGTTCGAGACCCCAACCGCCTCCGCGGATCCGAATGTTCGTGGGTGCGATCGTCCATTCGCCGTCGTAGACGACCATGCCGAGTGCCTCCCCCTGGCCGGTGAGCGCTGCGCCGGCGAGCATCACCACGAAGCGAGGGTCGCTCAGCCCGTCGTACACCCACCGGGTACCGAGGGCCGAGTGTTCCATCGTGCCGACCTGTCGAGCAGTGGCAACGTCCATGGGCTCAGCTCGATAGGTGAGCGGCACGTGCACGACCATGTCGCCGACCCGAACGAGATGGACTTCCATACCCACGGCACCTTCAGGATCGTCAAAGCGAAACGCGCCAATGGCCTCTGCAGAGCCCGAATCCGGCGGCGACCATGACTGGCTCGGAAGCCAAGCCTGGATCACCTCGAGCTTGGAGGGCGTGATCGTTGCCTTGTGGTACAGCGCCATTCGCGCACGCTACCTCTCCCCGGTCACTTCGGGGTCAGGCAGCAACGTGACTGGATGTCGTCCGGGGGTCAGCCGAGTTTGGCGACGAGGGCGAGCTGGCGGCTCTGGGCGACGAGTGTGCCGTCGGGTTGCCACGCTTCGGCGTCGACTTCGAGCATGCCGTCCTGAATCACTCGGGTTCGGCTGTCGATCATCAGCCACTCGCTGGTCGGGCGGGCTCGAACGTGCGTGGTCATCTGCACCGTCGGGGTCCATCCCATTCCTGCTGGGGTGTTGAAGGCAGTCGGTGGCATCGAGTCACATGCGAGCACACAGGCGGCCGAGTCCATTGGCTCGCCATCGAGCAGGCGGAACCACACCCGCATTCGGCCCGAATCGTTGCTGCCCGACGCGAGGTCGCCATCCTCGGGGTGGAGGCGCATGTCGATCTTGCCGGAGAACGGGGGCGGGAAGAAGTCGTTCATCGAGCCCGGCACCGATCGGATGCACTCGTCGGGCGAGGGCATGTCCGGTGGACTGGCGAGGGCGAAGTCGAGCCCGTCGCCCCGCGTGAGGTCGCCGGTGACCACCGTTCCGCTCAGGATGTGACGGTCCGCTCCGGTTTCGGGATCCTCGTGGAAGAGGTCGGTTGCCATCGTGGCGAACCGCTTGCCCGATTTGTGCGTGTGGCACTCGATTCGCGCTGGTCCCGGTCGGCCGGGTGCGAGAAAGGACGCCGAGACCGACACGATGTCGGGCCGATCCGAGGCCACCTGCGCGGCTCGGGCCATGAGTCCCATCGAGTAGCCGCCGTTGATGTTGCCGAGAATGTCCCACCCCTCGTTGAACGAACCAGAGAGAGTGGTGTCCGGCCCAACAGCTGCGACTGCGGAGACGGCCGTGGCGTCGGCGAACCGCACGTCAGCCGAGCAGGGTCTGGCTGTCGAGGACGAACAAGACGAGGAGCAGGATGATCACGGCCACGTTCATGGCGCTGGCCCACCACCGGTAGGGGTGGCCAGAGGCGAAGAACCGACGAATGCTCCACACGTTGAAAAAGATCGCCACGACCCCGATGATCACACCGAGGACGGCACCGACGCTCGCCGTCACGCCGACGAGCGGCGCCACGAACGGGAAGAGCACGTAGAAGAGCAGGCAGCGGATGCCCGAGATCACGACCGACTTCGAGAAGACGCCTTCGGCGTTCTCGGAGCCGGCGCCCGAGGAGTCATGGTCGAGTCCGTCGAGGCCGGTCGTGTCGGGCGATCCCGAGGCGGTGTCGGTCATCGATGACGATGGTATCCGTGCGATGTCGGTCGTAGGCGGTCGAGACGATGTCGATACCGGTCACGATCCTGACGGACGATTGCGGCTAGTCTCGTACAGATGTTCGTTCTCGGAATCGACCCCGGGCTCACCCGCTGTGGTTACGGAGTGGTGGATTGGCGAGGCCCCTCGCGGGTGAAGGCCATCTCGGCCGGCGTGATCAGCACCGAGCCATCTGCGGAGCTTCCGAACCGCTTGGCCACAATCCAGCGAGAGGTCCGCGAGCTGATCGCGGAGTTCGATCCGAAGGTTCTAGCGATCGAACGGGTTCTGTTCCAGGTCAACGTGCAAACGGCGATGTCGGTCGGCCATGCCTCTGGTGTGGTCATGGCCGAAGCCGCCAACGCAGGCTGTGACGTGATCCAGTATTCGCCGAACGAGATCAAGCTCGCCGTCACCGGATGGGGCGGCGCCGACAAGCAACAGGTCGAACGCATGGTGCGCGCCCAACTCAAGATCGAACACGAGCTCAAGCCGGTCGATGCCGCCGACGCGATCGCCGTGGCGTTGTGCCACACAGCGGTTGTCGGTATCCCCGAGGCCCCGGCGGTGGTCCGATGATCGGCTCGGTTCGTGGGACCCTGATCGACCGCTCGCCAGACGGCAGTGAGCTCATCGTCGAGGTCGGTGGCGTCGGCTATCGCATCCAGGTCGGGCCCGGCGCGTCTGCTTCGGCTGGCGTGATTGGGGGAGAGGCGTTTCTCCACATCCACCATCAACAGCGCGAAGACGCCCAGATCCTCTACGGGTTCACCTCGGTGGATGAGCGGCGCATCTTCGAAGCCGTGATCTCCGCCCACGGAGTCGGGCCGGCGCTTGGGATGGCAATCCTGTCGATCCACAGCCCGATCGAGCTGCGTGCGGTCCTCGCCGCCGAAGACGTCGACGCGCTGTGTCTCGTGCCCGGCGTCGGCAAGAAGACCGCCACGCGCTTGCTCATCGAGCTGAAGTCCAAGCTCGATCTCCCCGACGTCGATCTGTCCGCGATCGAGAAGCCGACCGCTGCCGTCGACGCCCCGGCCCATGTCGAGGTTCGCCAAGCGCTCGAGGCCCTCGGCTACGGCACCGACGAGGTTCGCACCGTGCTCAGTCGTCTCCCATCGGAGGGCGATTCGGCCACGCTCACCCGCGACGCGCTCCGCATGATCGCCGAGGGCGTCTGAGGTGCGCAGCGAGCTGCTCTCTGCCGAGGGTGACGACGAAGAACGCCGCATCGAGGACCGCGACGAGCAAGGGCTTCGGCCGCAATCGCTCGACGACTTCGTCGGTCAGGAGCAACTGAAGTCGCACCTGCGAGTCATGCTCCAAGCCGCCAAGAACCGCGACCACGCGATGGGCCACTTGCTCTTCGCCGGGCCCCCTGGTCTCGGCAAGACGACGCTGTCGGCGATCATCGCCAACGAGATGGGAGCCGAGATCCACATCACGTCGGGTCCGGCTCTGGAGAAAGGTGGCGATCTCGCCGCCATCCTGACCAAGCTCGAAGACGGCGATGTGCTCTTCATCGACGAGATCCACCGGCTCGCCCGGCCGGTCGAAGAGGTCCTGTACCCAGCGATGGAGGACTTCCAGCTCGACCTCGTGCTTGGCAAGGGCCCGGCCGCTCGCACGATGCGCCTGCCGGTCGCCCAGTTCACCTTGGTTGGCGCCACGACTCGGACGGGTCTCATCACCGGCCCGCTGCGGGATCGCTTCGACTATCCGGCTCGCCTCGACTACTACGAACCCGACGAGCTCGCCTCGATCGTGCTGCGCGCCGCGGGCATCCTCAACGTCGACATCGCGCCCGACGGCGCCGCCGAGATCGCCCGCCGCAGCCGAGGCACGCCACGCATCGCCAACCGGCTGCTGCGCCAGGTCCGTGACTTCGCCGAAGTCGAACGAGACGGCAAGGTCACCGCAGATGTTGCCCGAGACGGCCTCGAGTTCTTCGGGGTCGACAACCGAGGCCTCGACAAGGCGACCCGGGCGATCCTCGACGCGCTCTGCTCGCACTTCGACGGCGGCCCGGTCGGGCTGAAGACGCTCGCGATCGCCTGCTCCGAACCGACCGAGACCGTCGAAGACGTTTACGAGCCGTACCTCATCCAGCAGGGCCTCCTCATGCGCACCCCCCAGGGCCGGGTGGCCACGGCGGCCGCGTGGGAACACCTCGGCAAGACCCCACCCACAACCAGCCCCGACAAGCAGATCCCGCCCGGTCTCTTCGACTGACCTGGTGTCGGGTCTCAGAGACGCGGTTTTCTAATTGCGGTTGAGCCAGGTGGGGTCGCTGATGTCGCAGATGAAGCAGTACGCCCAGGTGCCGCCGGGTTCGATGGTGGCAATCACGGGGTTTCCGCTTCGCTCGTAGCGTGCTCGGGCGTGCTGGCCCGGGGTGTCGTCGCAACATCCGACCTCGCCCGACGTCAGACACCACCGCAGTTGCACCCAGTCCTGGCCCTTCGCCACACACTCCCGGCATTCGAGCTCGGGGACCGGTCCCGGTCGTGTCGCCGCCTCGAGATGCTCACACGTGCCGGTCCTGTCGTCGATGATCTGGCGAACTTCCTTGTCGATCCGGTACTCCGACTTGGCGGCAGCCACGACTTCGACGGCGATCTGGGCGACCACGACCGCCGCAATCAACCCGACACCGACGAGCGCTCCCACAGAACCCGAGGCGACGAGGAATCCGAGCGGCACGAGCACGACCGCCGCCACCAGACGGGGGCCGACGCGTTCGGGAGCTTCGATCGAGTAGTGCGGGCTCACGGTCACGAGGTCGAGCACGGCGACGCACAACAACACCGCCATCACCGAGAGCACGAGAAGCCACGTGTAGTTGGCGGAGAAGGCGTCGCCGAACTCCTTGACGCCCAACACCTTCTTGCTCGACACCCCGAAGGCCGTGATGGCCATCGTGAGCGGAAGGTGGGTGTAGACCCAGGTGAGCATGTTGAACCGCGGCGTCTTGGCGATCGCGCTCGTCGATCGAACATGACCGCCGGCCACGTCGTCGAAGTAGGTCCACCAGATGGCGACCAGGATGAGGAAGCCCACGGTGCCGAACACCTGCGTCTCGAACCGAATGCCGGTGTCCGCCAACTTCGTGAGGCTCTTCACGAAGGTCTCACCGAGCACGATGATCGTGAACAGCGCATAGCGCTCCTGAAAGTGCTCGCTGTGGTTGGGCGCATCGACGGCGGCGTCCCGCTGGGTGAACGGCGTCGAGAACTCGATCAACAGCGCAAACGCCCACACGAACGGGCGGACATCGTCGGGGAGGGCGATCGAGACCAGCCAGATCACGAGGCTGATCGAGAAGAACCGCAGTGCGTGATCCGCGATCGGTTTTGCGGCAGGCAGGCGCTTTCTTGCCCGCACGTACATCAGCAGCAGCGGGAGGCGGGCTGCGATGTAGGCGACGGGCAGCCATGTCCGCCAGTTGTCCGGCGTCGTGGCGGCGATCACCGCCATGTTGCCGACGGCGAACATCTGCACAAACGCCAACAGCCGGTGCACCACATCGTCGACGGCGAACCGATTCATGAACGCGGTCGTGCCGGTCCACGTCCACCACAACAAGGTGAACGAGCCGATGAACACGACCGCGCCGTTCCAGGAGGTGTCAGCGGACAGTCGGTCGCCCAACTGGATGAACGCCGCCACGTAGATCAGGTCGAAAAAGAGTTCCAGCCACGTGACGCGGCCATCGTCGGCCACGTCGTGACGCAGCGCAGGAGGTTGCCACTTCGTCAATGCCACATCGGCGAACGTAGCTCCACCAGGCCTCGATCCGCATGGCTGGGGCTGTGACCATAGGCTCGGAATCGTGACCCGCATCGACGAGTTTGATTACCTCTTGCCTCCCGAGCGGATCGCTCAGGTCCCGCTCGCCGACCGTGCCTCGTCCAAGCTGCTCGTCGATCAGGGGAGCGGTGCCCCCGCCCACCGGAATGTCCACGACCTGGCCGAGGTCCTCCGTCCCGGCGATCTCCTCGTGGTCAACGACACGAAGGTTCTGCCCGCTCGTCTTCACGCCGTCCGGCCCACAGGCGGACGTACCGAAGTCCTGCTGCTCCACCCCGATGGTCCGGCAGCGACGGCGCTCTCGGCAGCCGAGTCGCAGTGGGAGGTGCTCGTTCGGCCGAGCAAGAAGGTCTCCCCGGGCACCGAGCTGCACGTGCCTGGCGAAGACGACCTCGTGATCACCGTCGGCGAGGACCTGGGGGAGGGGCGGCGCCGCGCCACGCTCGCATCGACCGCCCTCGACGCTGCCCTCGATCGCATCGGCCAGATGCCGCTACCGCCTTACATCACCGAGCGGCTCGAGGATCCGGATCGCTACCAGACCGTCTACGCCCAGCAACCCGGCAGCGCCGCAGCACCGACCGCCGGGCTGCACCTCACCGACGAGCTGTTTGCCGACCTGGCTGGTCGAGGCGTCGGTCTCGCTCGTGTCGAGCTCGTCGTGGGCCTCGACACATTCCGCCCCGTCACCGCCGAGCGGCTCGATGATCACGCCATGCACGCCGAGCGCTATCGCGTGCCCACCGAGACCAGCCTGGCCGTCGCCGAGGCCGACCGGATCGTCGCCATCGGAACGACCACCGTTCGCGCCCTTGAATCGTCCGCCCGATTCGGCCCCGAAGGCGACACAAGCCTGTTCATCCGCCACCCGTTCGAGTTCGAGGTGGTCGACCTGATGCTCACGAACTTCCACATGCCCAAGTCGACCCTGCTCGTGATGATCGACGCGTTTGTCGGGCCTCGATGGCGTCGGCTCTACGATGAGGCGCTCGCCGGTGACTATCGCTTCTTGTCATTCGGCGACGCCATGCTCCTCGACCGCCACGCGTGACCCGATTCGGTCACGTTGGTGTCTGACCCCGAAGTGACCTGATGAAGACGACGTTCACGCTCGAGAATGCCGACGGCCTCGCCCGCGCTGGCACGGTCACGACGGCACGAGGCACATTCACGACGCCGTGTTTCATGCCCGTCGGTACCCGCGGTGCGATCAAGCATCTGTCGTCAGCGGACATGGAAGATCTCGGCGCGCAGGTGATTCTGGCCAACAATTACCACCTGATGCTGCGGCCGGGAGCCGACGTCGTCGCCGCGCTCGGCGGGCTGCATTCGTTCGCCGACTGGCACGGGCACACCCTCACCGACTCGGGCGGCTACCAGGTCTTCTCGCTCGAACCGAAGATCGACGACGATGGCGCCACGTTCAAGTCCGTCTACGACGGCTCCAAGCTCCACATGACGCCCGAGAGTGCCGTCGACTCCCAAGTCCAGATCGGCGCCGACATCCAAATGGTGCTCGACGTTTGCTCGGCCCTCCCGAGCCCCGACCACGTCATCCGCGAGGCCCTCGATCGCACCATCGACTGGGCAGTCCGGGCACGCCAGCACTTCCTCGACCAACCCGACGCCCTCGCCCGCCAAGCACAGTTCGGAATCGTTCAAGGCGGCCTCGACCTGTCGATGCGCGCCGAATCTGCACAACGCACGGTCGAGGTGGGCTTCGACGGCTACGCAGTCGGCGGACTGTCGGTCGGCGAACACCGGAGTGAATGGCACGAACCGCTGCTCGCCGCCACCAATGAGCTCCCCGCCGACCAACCCCGTTACTTCATGGGCCTCGGCGACCCCGCCGGCATCGTCGACGCGGTCGCACGGGGGATCGACATGTTCGACTGCGTGCTCCCGACCCGACTCGCTCGCCACGGCACGCTGCTCACGTCCCAAGGACGCCTCAACCTGAGTCGCGCCGAATTCGAACGCAGCGACGAGCCCATCGACCCGGCGTACCCCGACAGCCCAGTCGCCCGCTGGTCCCGCGGCTACCTGCGTCATCTCCTGCGGGTGAAAGAGCCAACGGCCGCGCGCCTGCTCACGATCCACAATCTGTGGTGGCTTCTCCGCTTTGTCGACGACATGCGAACAGCGATTCTCGAAGACCGCTTCGAGTCCTTCGCCGCAAGCGTCCACGAGGTCTGGAGCTGAGCTCTCGCGCCGAAGACACCGGACCCGCCCGCCACAGCGGTAGCCTCGGCGGCTGACTTCGCTCGACAAGGGGTGCACCCATGGAGTCCCTGATCCTCCCGATCCTGCTCTTCGGCGGCATGTGGTTCTTGCTCATCCGTCCGCAGCAGCAGAAGCTCAAGCAACAGCGCGAAACGATCGCCTCTGCGTCTGCAGGAGACCGGGTGCTGCTCACGTCCGGCATCTACGGTTCGATCACCGAAGTGCTCGATGCGGCCATCTATGTCGAGGTCGCCGAGGGCATCGAGATCCTCGTCGCGAAGTCGCAGATCGACAGTATTCCCACCCACTTTCCGGGTGAGGACGAGCCCGAGCCGGCCGACGCCGAGGCCTGATGCCCCGCAACACGCTTCTCTCGCTGATCGGCATTGTCGTCGTTTCGGCAGCGGCACTGATCTACACGATCGTCGCCAACAACCAGCCCCTGCTGGGTCTCGACCTCCAAGGCGGTGTGTCGGTTCGCTACCGCGCCACCGAGCCGGTCGAAGACCCCGAACAGATCGATCAGGCGGTCGAGATCATCCGCAACCGAGTCGACGGTCTCGGTGTTGCGGAACCCGAGATCCAGGCCGAAGGTGACGGCATTCTCGTTTCGCTGCCCGGCGTCGATGACCAACAGCGGGCCCTCGAGCTGGTGGGAGACACCGCCGTCATGCGATTCCGGCCGGTCCTCCAAGACCTCGCCCCCGGAACGACCGATCGCCCCGCCGCCTATCCTGCCGACCTTCCCCTCGACGAGTTCGGACTCACCCCGGTCGAGGCGATCGAAGAAGACTCGATCATCGTCGTCGATGCCGATCCGAACCTCGCCATTCCGGCTCGGTATGTGCTCGGCCCGAGCGGGATGACTGGCGAGGGACTCTCCGACGCCTCTGGCGTCTTCGACGGACTCCAATGGGTGGTCGCCGTCGATCTCCAAGGTGGCGACATTGGAGAGAACGCCTTCCGCCGTCTCACCGAACAGTGCTTCTTCGGTACCCCGGAGTGCCCGTCGCTCGGCGGGGGCCCCGGTCGAATTGCCGTCGACCTGGACAACCAGGTGATCTCGGCACCCGCCGTCCAAGCCGCCGACCTCGGGGACTCGTTCCAGATCAGCGGCTCGTTCACCGAGGAGAGCGCCAGGGAGCTCGGGCTGAAGCTCCGATTCGGTGCGCTCCCCATCGAGCTCGAACCAGAGAATCAGCAGATCGTGTCCGCCACGATCGGCCAGGATGCGCTTCGGGCGGGCGTGATCGCCGGCATCATCGGCCTCATCCTCGTCGCCGTCTACATCATCGCCCTCTACCGAATGCTCGGCGTCATCGCCATGGTCAGCCTCGCCATCTCCGCAGCGCTCCTGTGGTCGATCATTGCGTTCTTGGGAGAGACCCAGGGGCTTGCCCTGACGCTTGCCGGAATCACCGGCATCATCGTGTCGATCGGCGTGTCCGTCGACTCGAACATCGTGGCCTTCGAACACCTCAAAGAGGACGTGCGCAACGGTCGGACCGTCCGTACCGCAGTCAACAAAGCGTTCCCGGTTGCGTTCTCGACGATCGTCAAAGCCGATGTCGCGTCGCTGATCGGCGCCGTGTTGCTCTACGCCCTCACGGTCGGTGCCGTCCGAGGCTTCGCCCTCTATCTCGGCATCGCCACGATCCTCGATCTGATCGCCACGTGGTTCTTCCTCGGCCCAGCCCTGCAATGGGTCTCACGAACGCCCTCGATCGCAGGATCATCGGCGCTCATGGGCATCCCCGGGCTCAGCTCCGAACGGGTCGGCACCGAAGCGGGGGAGGAGAAATCATGAAGCTCACTCCCGAGAACGACGGCCTCCGTCACTTCGACTTCCCGGCGCTCTGGAAGAAGGCGCTCGTCGTCTCCGGGGCTCTGGTTGCCATCAGCGTCGTCGCCCTGATCATCGGTGGGCTGAACCTCGGTATCGATTTCGAGGGAGGCACCTCCTTCGAGGTCGCAACCGACGTCTCGACCGACGACGTTGCCGCAGCGCTTCCCGCGGACATCGCGTCCGAGGCACGGGTGCAGGAAGTCACCGACGAGACCGGTCAGCGTTTCGTACGAGTCCGCTCTGGAGTCGAGGACCCTGCCGAAGTCGAGACGCTCCGCGGCGCACTCAATCAGCTCGGCGAAATCACCGCATTCGAGTCGGTCGGTCCGACCTGGGGCTCAGCCATCACCAACCAGGCGATCCGAGCGCTGATCTTCTTCTTCATCGCGATCGCGCTCTACATCTCGGTTCGCCTCGAATGGAAGATGGCGCTCGGCGCACTGGCCGCAGTGGCCCACGACATCATCATCAGCGTTGGCGTCTACGCCGTCTTCCGGTTCGAGGTCACGCCGGCAACGGTCATCGCCTTCTTGACGATCATGGGCTACTCGCTCTACGACACGATCGTCGTCTACGACAAGGTCCGAGACATCACCGCACGAGTCGGCGCCACCGGTCGCTACACGTACACCGAAATGATGAACCTGGCCCTCAACCAGGTGCTCGCCCGCTCGATCAACACGACGGTCAGCTCCATCATCCCGGTGCTCTCCATGTTGATCGTCGGCTCGCTCATTCTCGGCGCGACGACGCTGCAGGAGTTCTCGATTGCCCTGCTCGTCGGCCTGATCGTGGGCGGCTATTCGTCGATCTTCGTTGCCTCCGCGGTTGTGGCGTGGCTCAAGGAACGCGAGCCCGAGTACCAGCAGATCGCCGCCAAGGTCGCAAAGAAGGACGGCGATACCGACACGGGGACTCGCCGGGTCGCCGCGTCGGATGCCGCTGCGTCCGAGCCTGCACGCAAGCGCCGCCAACAAGAGGGCGGTTCGAGCAGTGGTCCGGCCAAGCCCCGAAAGACCGCAAAGCCCGGAGGCTCCGGCACGGCGACCGCCGTCCCGCCCCGCCCTCGAAAGACCAAGAAGAAGAAGTAGCAGGTCGCCGATCCTGCGGCTTGCGCCGCGGGATCAGCGCATCACGGCGTCGGTCTTCAGAGCCACGATCCCGGTTGCGCCCATCGCCCGGAGCTCACCGAGCTTCGCCCACAGGTTCTTTCGTTGCACGACGATGTGGGCGGCGACGAGGTCGTCTCGTCCCGCCAACGGAAGCACGGTCGGCGCCGCAAGTCCCGGGAAGATGGAGCCGAGGTCGGCGACCTTGTTCGCCGGAAGGTGCAACATCACGTACTGCGTGAGGCGCGCATCGAGCGCAGCCTCGAGGCGAAGTCGAAGGTCGGTCAGCGCCGGGTGCGGATCGGTCTGCCAGGAGAACGTCGCCTGGCACGAGACCCCCTCTGCGACCACGCGCAGCCGGTTCCGCTGAAGGCTTCCGCCCGTCTCGCGTAGATCGACGATCGCGTCAGCCATGCCGACGGCACACACACCTTCGAGCGAGCCGCCCATCCCAACGACCTTGGCATCGACTCCGACCGCGTCGAGCCAGCGCTCGGTCCAACCGGGCAGATGGGTCGCAATCGTCGCGCCGCTCAAATCTCGGATGGACTGGTACGCGGAATCCTCATGCACCGCGATGATCAGATCCGACCGGCTGAAGCCGAGGTCCAGCGTCGGCCAGTCCTCGATGTCGTTCTCGAGCGCGGTGTCCGTCGAGATGAACGCCGCATCAAGCCGGCCTTCGGCGAGCCATGCGGCGGCGTCTCGCGGGCGCATCTCGATGAACTCGAAGTCATCGACGATCGCCGACGCGTTCATACGGTCGAACGCCCGGCGGGAGTACCCGGCGTGGGCGAGGAGATCGAGAACCGAGTCGCGCAAGCGACCCTTCGAGGGCACGGCAATCCGTGCGGTGGAAGTCACGAGCGCGCGCTCAGGCGTCCGGGGCAGCGGAACCCTTGGCCGCCACGAACGCCTGCTGGAGCTGTGCGCGGGCCTGGACAAGCGTTGCTTCGTTCTCGCCGAGCCGGCCGACGAGCCCGTCGAGTAGCGCCCCGAGGCCGTCGATGGCGAGTGAGGCCTCAGCCAGGTTCGGTGGACTCTGGCGAAGGTGAATGGCGGCCAGCTCGTACATGCCCATCGCGTGATTGGCGATCACCATGTCGGCGGGCGTCGTCGCGAGCTGACGCTCGGTCTCGGCCATCCGGATCACCGCCTCTTCGAGCTGGGCACGTTCTTCGTCGCTCAGCTCGTCGAGCGACGGGATGCCCAACATCTCGGCAAGCGCTGCTTCGTCGATCTCGACTCCGGCCGCATCGGCGCTCGAGGGAGCCGTGTTCGGGGCGGGCTGGGGCTGGGGCTCGCGGGGAACTTCGTGTTCTCCACCGGGGGTCCAGAGGCTCATGGGGGTTGCTCCTGTGTGCAAAGTCCGCAACAAGCCTATGCTGGGTAGCTGACAAATCGTTTCCGGAGAAGCGGCCCCCGTTGACCAAACTGGTCACACGTGTGGGCCCGCCTCGTCACTTGCGGGTGCACCAGGTCGAACACGGAGTTTTCCGCCACATTGGCGGGACGTTCGGCTGTGCCCGTCGGGTGGGATGGAGACCCGATGAAAGGTTCTGCCAATTGCGCAGTGAGCAGTCATAGCTGACAAGTCCGAAGCCCGAGTGAATGACCGCATCCGAGCCCGAGAGGTGCTCCTGGTCGGACCCGAAGGCGAGAAGATGGGTGTGCGTCCCACGCCCGAAGCCCTCCGGATGGCCCGAGACATGGGTCTCGACCTCGTCGAAGTCGCCGCAAAGGCGAATCCGCCGGTGTGTCGAATCATGGACTACGGCAAGTTCAAGTACGAACAGTCCCAGAAGGACAAGGAATCCCGGAAGAAGGCGACGAACATCACCGTCAAGGAGATGAAGTACCGGCCCAAGATCGGGCAGGGAGACTTCGACACCAAGACGAAGAAGGTCGTCAAGTTCCTCGGCGAGGGCTCGAAGGTGAAGGTCACGATCATGTTCCGTGGTCGAGAGATGCAGCACCCCGAGCTGGGTCGCCGAATTCTCGATGACGTCGCCGAAGAGGCATCGCACCTCGCAAACGTCGAGTTCGGACCGAACACCGAGGGTCGAAACATGGTCATGGTTCTCGGACCCGACAAGAAGAAGCTGGCTGCACTCAAGAAAGCCGAAGAAGAAGCCCAAGCCGCCGAAGCCGCGGCCGCCGAACCAGACGAGGCCGTCGACACCGACGCCCCCGCCGAGCCGGAGGCTGCGGTTGATGCCGCGGCGGGCACCGACGACTGACACGGAGACAATCCATGCCAAAGATGAAGACCCACAGCGGCGCCGCCAAGCGCTTCAAGAAGAGCGGTAGCGGCAAGCTTCGCCGCGAGAAGCAGGGCCGCAACCACATGCTCGAGAAGAAGAGCACGAAGCACAAGGCCCGGTTCCACGGCTCGGTCGACGTCGCCAAGGGCGACCAGAAGCTCGTCGAGAAGATGCTCGGCGAGCGCTGAGCCAGAGGAAGGAGAAACGTCATGGCACGAGTCAAACGAGCGGTCAACGGCCGCAAGAGCCGGAAGGCCACGCTGAAGAAGGCCAAGGGCTACTACGGCAACAAGAGCCGGTCCTTCCGGGCCGCCAACGAACAGGTGATGCACTCGGGCAACTACGCCTTCCGTGATCGCCGGGCCCGCAAGGGCGAGATGCGCCGCCTCTGGGTGCAGCGGATCAACGCCGCCTGCCGCCAGAACGGCACGACCTACTCGAAGTTCATCCACGGCCTGAAGGAGGCCGGCATCGAGGTGGATCGCAAGATCCTCGCCGACATGGCGATGCACGATGCCGACTCGTTCGCGGCGTTGGTCGAGGCGTCGAACGCCGCAGCCAAAGAGGGTGCTGCGGCCTGATCGAGCCGCTTTCGCCCCGTAATCCACGGATCGCCGACGTCCGGCGTCTGCTCCGCCAACCAGCGGAGCGGCGCCGGACGTCGCGCGTCGTGATCGAAACGCCGAAGCTGATCGTCGAGGCGTTCGAGGACGGTGTCGAGGTCGAGCACGTCATCGTGCCGGCTGGACGCCACGTAGACGCGTCGCTGCTCAACGCTGCCGAAGCTTCGCGTACGACAGTGTTCGAGCTCGAGGATGCGGCCTTCGACAAGCTGGCGGACTCGAAGAACCCTCAGGCAGGTATTGCCGTCGCCGCAGCTCCACCGATCACCTTCGACGAACGGTTCGACACCGATGGCACGATCCTCGTGCTGTTCGACGTCGCCGACCCGGGCAATGTCGGCACGATCCTCCGAACGGCTGAGGCCTCAGGAGTGACTGGCGTTGTCGTCGTCGGGGGTGCGGATGTTCTCGGGCCCAAGGTCATTCGGGCGGCCGCCGGATCACTCCATCGAGTGCCGATCGGAAGGTTCGAACCGGATGAGCCGGTGCTCGCCACGCTGGGCAGCTGGAAGTACCGAACGCTGGCAACCGTGCTCGACGGCAGACCTCACGATGAGATCAGTGTCGAGGGCAACATTTGTGACGCCATCCTGTTCGGCTCGGAAGCACACGGGCTCCCGCCCGACGTCGTCGAGCACGCCGACGTTCGCATCAGCATTCCGATGTCGGGCCGCGTCGAATCGTTGAACGTCGCCACCGCGGCCGCAGTCCTCGCTTTCGATATGCGCCGCCGACACGGTGGTGGATCATGATGGAAGACTTCGCGTGCGTCCGGTTCTCGGCGCTGGCCGGTGGCCGGATGCTCGAGCGAGATGTCTACACGTTGGGCTCGGGCCCGGTGGTCCTCGTCATACAGGAACTCCCCGGCATCGAGGTCGAGACCGTTCGCTTCGCCCGCAGGCTTGTCGAGCGTGGCTTCACCGTGGTGCTCCCGCACCTCGTCGGCCCGTTGGGCAAGAACACCACCAACGCCAATTTGCTTCAGGTCATCTGCGTCCGTCGGGAGTTCCGGATCTTCGCTCGCGGGGAGGCGAGTCCTGTCGTGGACTGGCTGAAGGCGTTGTGTCGCCGGCTTCGAGACGACCACGGCGGCAACCGAATCGGCGTGGTCGGCATGTGTCTCACGGGCAACTTCGCGATCTCGTTGATGGCTGATGACGCGGTCTTCGCTGCAGTGTCGTCACAACCGTCGCTACCGATCCTTGGGGAGGATCATCTGCACATGGCTTCAGAGGAGGTCGTCGCGATTCGCCGAAAGCTCGACGAGGTCGGCCCGATGAAGGCCTATCGCTTCGAGGGCGACCGCCTGTGCAGCGCCCGTCGGTTCGACGCAATCGACGCCGCCTTCAATGACGACGGCGGTCAACGCATCGAGATGAACACCCTGCCCGGGAACGGGCATGCGGTTTTCACGCACGACTTCGTCGATGAGGCCGGCCACCCGACACGAGAGGCATTGGACGAGGTCGCCGCCTACCTCCACGCCCGCTGATCGGCGGGCGGCGTTTACGCGGCGTCGGGTATCTCACGGTCGGTTGTGTCGACGAGGAGCCAGGTCTCTCCGAACGCGCGCGGGTCGACGGGAGCCCCGAAGTGGAACCCTTGGAAGCGGGCGATGTCGAGCTTGCGGAGCAGCTCGTACTGTTCGGCGGTCTCGATACCTTCGACGGTGACGTCCAAGTCGAGCATCCGGCACTGCATGATCAACCCGCTCAACAGTTCGTAGGTGGCGGAGTCATGGCGGTCGGCGGGAACCCATCGTCGATCGATCTTCGCGACGTCTGCACTGATGTCGACCAGCCGCTCGAGGTTCGAGTACTGACAACCCACGTCGTCGATTGCCACCCGAATGCCGGCGTGGCGAAGACGGTGGATCAAGCCATGATCGACTTCGTGAGCCGTCTCGGGCACCTCCACGACAAGATCCGTTGGCACGAGGCCCGTCGCATCGAGGACGCGACCAATGTCGTCGGCAAGTTCTCGGTTGGCCATCGCTGCTGCACCGAAGTTCGCCGAGAGATAGAAGTCCGGTGCCAGCCGGTCTTCCCGTCGCCAGTGGGCGACCGAGGTGGCAGCCTTGTGAAGAACGCGCAGGTCGAGCGCGTACGCCAGCTCACTCGCACCGATTCCGGGCAAGAACGATGCCGGACTCTCGAGCGAGCCGTCCTCGTTGCGGAGGCGGACGAGCGCCTCGGCCCCCGACAGGCGAGGCGGGCTCTGGCCGTTCGTGGAGACGAACGGCTGCAGGTAGGCCTCGATCCGGTCGTCGCGGAGCGCACTCTCGACCATTTTCAGTGCCTTGCTCGACAGGCGTGGCGAACGCCCGTCGCGTTGTCGTTTCATCTGATACATCGAGGCATCTGCAGAGGACATGACGTCGTCGATCGTCGGCCCGTCGCTCCGGCCGGCAATTCCTCGGCTGACGCCGACTCGATGTTCGCCGGCTTCAGTCGTGAACGCCCGGTCGAATTGCTCGTCGATCAGCTCGGCGATTGAGCCGGCGTCAGTCGCCCCGACCCCCGGACAGACCACGACGAACTCGTCGCCGCCCCACCGGCCGAGGTGCGTGTGGGGCTCGGTCGTTTCGAGCGCCTGCTGGATGCGTGCGGCGACCAGTCGAAGCACATCGTCGCCGATTCCATGCCCGTAGGTGTCGTTGATCTCCTTGAAGCCGTCGAGGTCGAGGAAGACGACGGCGTAGTCGTCGTCGGCCTCGTGGAGCTCTTCGAGCAGGGCGGTGGTCCGGTGGCGGTTCATCAATCCGGTGAGGATGTCGGTCTCGGCGCGGACCCGCAGTCGGGCTTCCGCGGCTTCGCGTCGCTTGATGTCTTCGTCGAGATCGAGGGCGAGGCGATCCATGCTCTCCGACATCCGGCCGATCTCGTCGGATCTCGAGTCCTCGATCAGCTGATTGAAGTTGCCGGACGCGAGCTCTTCCGCCGCATCGGCTGCCCGGGCCAGCCGACTCCCGATCGGACGAACGAGCGCAAACCACCCGATGAGCATCAAGCCGGCCACGACAAGACCCGTGATCGATGCTGTTCGCCGGACAGTGTCGAGCAGCGCAAAGATCTCGGCCTCGTCCATCTTCACGGCGACACCCCAGTCCGCCTCGGGGACAGTCGACCAGGCAGTCAGGGTGTCGACCCCGCGATAGTCCGTCGCACTCACCATTCGAAGGTCTGAAAGGTCACCGCAGTTGCGGGCGAACGCGCCGTCCAGGGCCGAGAACGCGGCAGATCGATCGAAGCGAAGATTGGTGAGCAGTTCGCAACTACCGTCTGCCCGCAGTTGATAGACGAAGGCTTCGCTGGTTTCCGCGTACTCTTCGAAGCGTTCGCTGAGGCCGACGACTGGTCGGAGCTCGATCTCGACACGGAGCGCTCCGAGAACCTCGCCCACGTCCGAGACAATCGGTGCGGCCATCGCGATCCCCGACGTCGACGAGGAGTTCCCAACGATGGTCTTGCGGTCTTCCATGGCGTGACCGGTGATCGCGTCTGCCGCCTCGTTGGTGGGCCCGACCGTGACGAGCAATGCACCGCTTCGGTCGTACAGCCTCATGGCGTTGACCGTCTGTCCAGCGGACTGCGTTCGGGCGAGAAGTGTCTGCAGGGCGGAGGCGCGGCGAAGGGCGTCCGAGTCGTCGTCGAATGTCGCGTGGAGAGCCTCGTCGGCCGCAATCCGTTCGATGGCGGCGCGTTGCGCGTCGATCTCCGCCGACAGGCGGTTGCGCTCGAGCAGGACGAGCTGACCGAGCGAGTCCTCCGCCGAGGTACGCAGCTGTGTCTCCGTCAGCTGCACGAGAACTGAACCGGAGATCACCAGGGCCAATCCCATCAGGAGCAGCCAAAACGCAACGCGACCACGAACACCAAGGTCCATGACAGTCAATCGACCAATTCGCCGGCCCCTTGACCAGAGGAACTTGCCCCGACGTTGGGTGAAAGTACCCAACGGTCGGAACCGGGCAAGGGCCAGCTGAACTCTCACATCAACATGCCGATTGGCTCATGATGAGACAGCAAGACCTCGCTCCTCGGCGATGTACGCGGCGGTTCGCGTTGAAGGGTTTGGGTGCGGCCACAGCGCTGGGTCTCACCGGCGCGCTCAACTCGTGCGCCGAGCAACCCGAGTCCCTCGCAATGGTGGACGACCTCGATGGGGCAGCGCTCGAGGGTTCGCTTCGGGGCGAGCTCATCCCGGAGTTTGATGAACTCACGCTCCGCCTGGTCGACGAGTGGCAGTCGCAGAGGAACGCATCGCTCGACGTCGAGATCAGCCTCGACTGGAAGGCTGCCGCGCTGCAGATCGCGGAGCGCCGGCAAGGCGCGGACATCGTCGAGGTCCACAACAACCAGCCTCATGTGCTGAGCGACCGGCTGGTAGACGTGTCCGAGCTGGCCGAATGGGTCGGCGAGTCGATGGGCGGCTGGACGTCCGTCGCTCGCGATACGTGTGTCGTCGATGGCATCTGGCGAGCCGTGCCGTGGTCGGCAACTCGGCACTGTCTCGTGATCCGTGCCGACGCGCTCGACGCGGTGAGCCCGGCGGTACCGGACTCCTACGAGGATCTGCTCGAGGTGGCCGAGTCGTTGCACGATGCGGGCCTGCCGCCGGTCGGTCTGACCATGTCCGATGTCGGCCCGAGCGACTCCTCCGCGCTCGCATACAGCATGGTCTGGGCCTTTGGTGGACAGGAGCTGTCCGAGAACGGTCGCGTCGCGATCGACAGCGCACACACGCTCGCCGCACTCACGTACTTCAAAGATCTGTCGAGGGTGAATGCGGATGGCGCGTTGTCCTGGGGGCATCCGGACAACAACGCTGCGTTCCTGGCAGGTCGGATCTCGGTGACCCAGAATCCGTCGTCGATCTACGTCAAAGCGCTCGACGAAGATGTGGCCCTCGCTCGGGAGATGCGACACGTCCCACTGCCTCAAGGACCCGCGGGTCGCTTCCAGCTGCCCGAGATCAACAGTCTCGGGATCTTTCGCCACTCACCCGACGCAGAAGCGGCGAGCGACTTCATCGAGTTCGTTATGCGGCGATCGGTTCTGATCGATCGCGCCGAAAAGTCCCTGGCGTTTCACGCCCCCCTCGTGATCGGCCTCGATGACGACCCCCAGATGCCATGGCGGACCGACCTCAACCTCGCCGGATTGTCGTCGGGCTCGGCCGAGGGTCGGATGCCGGGCTGGCCACTACCTCCCAGCCTCGAAGCGGGCCTCGTCTATCAGAACGCCTCGATCGTCAACATGTTCAATGCGGTCGGGAGCGGGCTGATGACCCCGAGAGAGGCGCTCGCCACCGGGGCCGAGGAGCTTCGACGCGTCTACGAGACCTGACACAAAACGCCGCCTCGTGACTGTGGATTCTTCGAGTTCGCTCGTCCGATGCGAGTCGCGCTGCGCTGTGCACGGCAGACTGGGCGGATGGATGTCCAGCAACTGATCGACGAGGCCTCCGAGGCTGCAGCCACTGCTGCCGACCTCGATGCACTGGTGGAGATCGATCGCCGATTTCTGGGCAAGAAGGGCGAGTTCGCCGCTCGCAAGAAGCAGCTCGGTGCCCTCGATCCGTCAGAGCGAAAGGCAGCCGGCCAGGCGTTGAACGACGCCATCGGGACCGTCTCGGCCGCTGTTGAGGCGCGTCGTGGTGTGCTCGCCGCCGACGCCGAAGCCCTCCGCCTCGCCGATGAGCGACTCGATCTGACCGAGAGCCTCACCGAGCTCCAGCGAGGGCACCTGCATCTCGTCACTCAAGCTCGCGACCGACTCGAAGACGTCTTCGTCGGCATGGGTTTCACCGTCGCCGAAGGCCCGGAGGTCGAGTCGGCCTGGTACAACTTCGAAGCGCTGAACATCCCCGAATGGCATCCGGCCCGCGGGAGCTTCGACACGATCTTCGTCGACCTGGGCGAGCCCGAAGAGGTCATGTTGCGTTCGCACACCTCACCCGTGCAGATCCGTACGATGGAGAACACTGAGCCGCCGATCTACATCGTCGCGCCGGGGCGCACCTTCCGCACCGACACTGCCGACGCGACCCACCTGCCAGCGTTCAACCAGATTGAAGGCCTCGTCGTGGACCGGGGGATCGGCCTCGGCGACCTCGCCGGCACGATCGACTCGTTCGTGAAGGCGTTCTTTGGCCGGGAGGTGAAGACGCGCTTGCGCCCGTCGTACTTCCCGTTCACCGAGCCGTCGGCCGAGTTCGACATCTCCACGCCCGCAGGCGACTGGCTCGAGCTCGGCGGGTGCGGAGTCGTGCACCCGAACGTGCTCGCCAACTGCGGCATCGATCCCGAAGAATGGTCCGGCTTTGCCTTCGGCTTCGGCATCGACCGTCTCGCCGTGATGCGCTATCAGCTCGACGACATCCGCGAGCTCGTCAACAACGACGTCCGCTTCCTGCGGCAGTTTTGATCCGCATGCTCGATCCGTCGCTGCGCTCCTCGACTCGCGATGCGGCTGCGCCGGAGGCGCCTGCCCGTCGCTCGTCCCTCGCTCCTCGTGATTTGATCCGCATGCTCGATCCGTCGCTGCGCTCCTCGACTCGCGATGCGGCTGCG
>JAHDCX010000008.1:189209-209753 GCA_020629635.1 Acidimicrobiales bacterium
CCGGAGGCGCCTGCCCGTCGCTCGTCCCTCGCTCCTCGTCCAACGTCCAAGGTTTGTCACCAATGAAGGTTCTGCTGTCCTGGCTCCGCGAATTCGCTCCCGACATCGACGGTGACCCTGTCGAGCTCGGCGAGATCCTCAGCGCGCTCGGCCTCGCCGTCGAAGAGATGACGATCACCGGTCAGGGTCTCGACGGGATCGTCCTCGCCAAGGTGCTCGAGCTGGCGCCACACCCTGACGCCGACAAGATCCAGCTCGTTCAGGTCGATGCCGGTGATGGCCAACCCCTACAGGTCTGCTGCGGGGCGTTCAACATGACCGAAGGCGACCTGATCCCGTTCGCGACGATCGGCACCGTCATGCCCAACGGCATGGAGATCGCTCAACGCAAGATGCGCGGTCAGATGAGCAACGGCATGTGCTGCTCCGCGGCCGAGATGGGCCTTGGTGACGACCACGACGGAATCATGATTCTGACCGACAAGGTCGACGACGCGACGCTCGGCGCACCGATCACTGACGCGCTCGGGATCGAAACCGACGTGCTGTACGACCTCGAGGTCAACGCCAACCGACCCGACGCCATGTCGGTCGCCGGCGTGGCGCGCGATCTCGCGGCGGCGCTCGGCGTCGAGTTCTCCCATCCTGTGCGCTCGGTCGAGCGGACCGGAGATGACGCGGAGGCGCAGGTGTCCGTCGAGATCATCGATCCGGATCTCTGCGGGCGCTTTGCCGCCCGTGTCCTGCACAACGTGACGGTCGGCGAGTCTCCGCAGTGGATCCAAAACCGCCTGATCGCCCTCGGAATGCGTCCGATCAACTCCGTGGTCGACATTTCCAACTACGTCATGTTGGAGCTCGGTCAACCCAACCACGTCTTCGATCTCGACACCGTGCCAAATGGACACCTGCGCGTGCGCCGAGCCCATGACGGCGAGACGTTGAAGACGCTCGATGGGGCCGAACGATCGCTCGTGCCCGGCGATGGGGTCATCGCAGACGAGTCCGACGCCGCCATCAGCCTTGCCGGGGTGATGGGCGGGTTCACGACCGAAGTGACCGACACGACGACGTCCGTACTGCTCGAGATGGCCTGGTGGGATCCGCCGTCGATCTCGCGCACGGTCAAGCGGCTCAACCTGCCGAGCGAGGCGTCGACCCGCTTCCGCCGAGGTGCTGACTGGGGCGACAACATCGATCGAGCGATGGACCGTTTCTGCGAACTGATCGCGCAGACCGGTGCAACCACCTGCCCGGGGCAGGTCGATGTGGCCGGGAACACGCCCACACAACCCTTCACGACTGCCCGGGCAGCGAAGGTGAACACCCTCTTGGGCACGCAGCTCTCGTCCGACGAGATGGCCAGCCACCTCGAATCGATCGGGTTCGGCACCGTTGTTGAGGGCGACACGCTGTCGGTCACCGTCCCGACCTGGCGCTGGGACTCGATCGGGGAGAACGCGCACGAGTTCGAAGCGAACATCGCCGAGGAAGTCGGCCGAATGTACGGCTACGAGGACGTGCCCTACACCGTGCCAAAAGGCGAGCAGGCGGGACACCTCACCGAATACCAGGCGGAGCGTCGCCTCGTGCGCTCGGTCCTCACCGGTGCGGGCTGCGACGAGACCCAACCGATGCCGTTCCTGGCGCCCGGCGACCTCGAAAAGGTCGGACTGCCCGGCGATGGCGTCGCGCTGTCGAATCCGCTCGACGCCTCGGAGTCGATTCTGCGGACGTCGCTGCTCCCTGGCCAGCTGAAGGCCATTGCCTACAACCAGTCCCATCGCAATCCGGCGGTCCGGTTCTTCGAGGTCGGGCACGTCTTCTTGCCGCCCAACCCCGGCGATCTGCTGCCCGACGAGCGCGAGTATCTTGCCGTGGCCCTGGAAGGAGCCGAGGCGCCCGAGGCCGTCGCCGTGCTGAACCTGCTCGGTGAGGCTCTCGCGCTGCCCAACGTCCAGGTACGGAATTCGGCAGAGCTCGCCGGCATGCATCCGACACGGTCTGCCGAAGTCGTGATCGCGGGACGTCCTCGGGGGGCGGTGGGAGAGGTCGCGCCCTCCGTCCTGGAGGCCTACGGCGTCGCCGGCCGGGTGGCGTGGCTGCAACTCGACCTGGGTGAGATCCTGAATGGTCCACATGGCAAACGCAGCTATCGCCGGGTCGCCAAGTTCCCGTCATCGGATACCGATCTGGCATTCGTGATCGCCGACGATGTGGGTGCCGACCGGGTCCGCAACACCATCGCAAAGGCGGCAGGAGACGTGTTGGTCGATCTGTCGCTCGTCGATGTGTACCGCGGCGTCGGTATCGATGACGGGGCGCGCAGCTTGGCGTTCCGTCTCCGTCTTCAGGCGACGGACCGCACCTTGACCGATGAGGATCTGACGTCGACCCGTGATGCGGTCGTCGCCGCGGTGGCGAAACATCACGCTGGTGTGCTTCGGGCAGGCTGAAAGACAAGTCCGTGGTCGAGACGAACTGGTGTGGCGAACTCGTCTTCGAGGCGGCCGACATCACCCGGCCGCAGACCATTGCCGAAGTCCAGGATCTGGTGCGGGACGCGCCGAAGGTCAAGGCCCTCGGCACCCGCCACTCGTTCAGCCGGATCGCCGACAGCCCGGGCGGGCTCCTGCTCGACATGACCGGGTGTCGTTCGCCGATCTCCGTTGATCACGAGTCGATGACGGCGACGGTCCCAGGCGGGGCCAGCTACAGCGTCGTTGCCGCGGCGCTCGAGGCCGAGGGGGTCGCCCTTCCGAATCTCGCGTCCCTTCCCCACATCACGGTTGCAGGAGCGACCGCCACCGGCACGCATGGTTCCGGCGACACCAACCAGGTGTTGTCGGCGCATCTTGCCGCAGTCGAACTGGTGACGGCGGACGGCTCGATCCGTTGGATCGATCGAACCGCCCCC
Organism: Acidimicrobiales bacterium; assembly: GCA_020629635.1. Lineage (GTDB taxonomy): Bacteria > Actinomycetota > Acidimicrobiia > Acidimicrobiales > SHLQ01 > SHLQ01. The sequence goes on from JAHDCX010000008.1 coordinate 192,127, forward strand.
GAGTTTCCGGCGGTCGCCGTCGGGCTGGGCGCCTTCGGCATCATCACCCGCGTAACGGTCGACGTCGAGCCGAGTTACCAGGTGGCCGGCGACATCTACCTCGGGCCCCGATGGGACGTGTACCTCGATGACCTCGACGACGTGATGGGCTGCGCGTACAGCGTCAACGTCTGGGGGCGGCTCTCGCCCGAACACGAACGGCTCTACGGCTTCTGGGCCAAGACACGTCTCGAAGCGGGGTCGCCCGAGTACGAACCGCCAGCCGAGCGGTTCGGGGCTCAGCTCCTGGTCGGCCCGAGCGACAACGACGCCCACACGATTCGCGCCAAGCCCGGACCGTGGTCGCAACGACTTGCACACTTCAGGTCCGACGCTGAACCGTCCGCCCGCGGCGACGAGCTACAGAGCGAGTTCTTCGTCGATCGCGCCCATGCCGTGCCAGCGCTTCATGCGCTTCGGGCAATCGGTCAGGAGATCGATCCGCACCTACGCGGTTTCGAACTGCGGACGGTTGCGGCGGACGATCTGTGGATGAGCCCCGCGTACGGCCGTGACACGTTCAGCATTGGCTGCACGTGGCAGAAGAAGCCAGTCGAGGTGCGGGCGGTGATTCCGAGGATGGCGTCGGCGCTCTCGGAGTTCGACGCTCGTCCGCATCTCGGCAAGCTGTTCTCGTCCTCGTCAGACGAGTTGCACCGCGTCTATCCGCGGCTGGGGGAGTGGCTCGAACTCGTCGACGCCAGCGATCCCGATCGGAAGTTCGACAGCCCGGTGCTCTCGGTGCTGAGGTCGGCAGAAGAATCGCCTGGATGAATGAGTATGCATTGATGTGAATACCGACTACGCTCGCTCCTCGTGTCAGGAACCTCAACCTCCGCGGGCAAGCGCGTCGGCATCGTCGGTGCGTCGGGTTACACCGGTACCGAGCTGCTCAGATTGCTCGCAGCGCACCCCGACCTCGACCTCGTCGTGGCCACCGGCGATTCGAAAGCCGGAACGCGAGTCGCCGACCTCTACCCGAGTCTGGCGGCCGCATACCCCGACCTCGTCTACACCGCATTCGACGCTGTCGAGCTCGATGGCCTCGACCTGGTCTTCGTCGCGCTGCCACACGGCATCAGCCAGACCGTCATCCCGGAGTTCCGTGGCCGTGTCGGCCACATCGTCGATCTCGGATCGGACTTCAGACTCCACGATCCGTCGCTGTACCCGACGTGGTACGGCAACGAACACCCCCATCCCGACCTGCTGGGCGAGTTCGTCTACGGACTCCCCGAGCTCTTTCGGGACCAGATCGTCGGCGCCGAGCTGATTGCCGCAACCGGCTGCAACGCCGCGACTGCGGTCTTCGCATTGACGCCTCTGGTGGATGCCGGGATCGTCCACCCCGACGGTCTCGTCGTCGACCTGATCACCGGCGTCAGCGGAGCAGGTCGACCCCCGAAAGAAACGACGACCTTCTGCACCGTCGACGAAAACGCCACGGCGTACGGCCTGCTGACGCATCGGCACACTCCGGAGATCGAACAGGCGATCACCGAACGCACCGGTGCCGACGTCTCGGTGCTTTTCACTCCGCATCTCGTCCCGATGAACCGGGGGATTCTTGCGACCTGCTACGGGCAACCCACCGGTGGAGCGACAACGCAGGAGGCAATCGACGTGCTCCGGGACTTCTACGCCGACTCGCCGATGATGGTCGTCGGCGAGGCGAGCCCGCAGACCAAAGCGACAACGGGAGCCAACACGGTCCACCTCACGGCGCGGGTCGACCCGCGGACCGGCCTCGTCATGGCGATCGCCGCACTCGACAACCTGATGAAAGGGGCGTCGGGGATGGCGATCCAGAACGCCAACCTGGCGCTCGGACTCGAGGAGACCAGCGGCCTCCCGATCGTGGGGGTGTACCCATGAGTCCGGTGTCCCCATTGGCGCCCCGCCACTTCCCCGACCTGCCCGAGGTGACCGGCGTCCGACTGGCGACCCACGCGGCGGGCCTGCGCTACGAGGGGCGAGCGGACCTGTTCCTCGCCGAACTGGTCGAAGGTTCGACCGTCGCCGGCGTCTTCACCTCGTCGCTCTGTCCTTCCGCTCCCGTCGACTGGTGCCGCCGCATCCTTTCGCAGGGTTCGGCACGTGCCGTCGTGTGCAACGCCGGCAACGCAAACGCCTTCACCGGACGCAAGGGCGACACGTCGGCGAGATTGACCGCCGAGACCGTCGCAGCACAGCTCGACATCGACGCCGACGAGGTCTTCCTGGCATCGACGGGCGTCATCGGCGAGACCCTGCCAGACGACGCGCTCGTCGACGGTCTCCGCACCATGGGGGCGTTCGACGCGGACTGGCAAGCGGCGGCGAACGCGATCCGGACCACCGACACGTTCGCCAAGGGCAGTACGGCCACGGCAACGATCGACGGTGCGGTCGCAACCGTCGTCGGAATCGCAAAGGGGAGCGGCATGATCGCTCCCGACATGGCGACGATGCTCGGCTTCGTGTTCACCGACGCCGCCGTCGCCCCCGATGTCCTTCAGGCGATTCTCTCGGCTTCGACGACGCGCTCCTACAACCGAATCACCGTCGATTCGGACACGTCGACAAGCGACACGGTTCTGCTGTTCGCGACCGGTGGGTTGGGCAACGAACCAATCACCTCGGTCGATGACCCCCGCGCGGGGGAACTCGCTGACGCCGTCGATGCGGTCAATCTCGATCTCGCCCATCAGATCGTGCGCGACGGCGAAGGCGCAACGAAGTTCGTGACGGTCCGGGTCGTCGGCGCAGAGACCGAGGCTGCCGCAAGTCGAATTGCGCTGAGCATCGGCAACTCCCCGCTGGTCAAGACTGCGATTGCGGCTGAAGATGCCAATTGGGGCCGAATCGTCATGGCGGTGGGTAAGGCCGGTGAACGCGCCGACCGGGACGCGCTCCGGATTCACCTTGGCGACGAGCTCGTCACCGACGCAGGCGTCGTTGCGGACTCCTACTCCGAGGAGCGCGCCACCGCGCACCTTCAGCAACCCGAGGTGGTGATCACGGTCGACGTCGGCGTCGGCACAGCCGAGGCGACCATCTGGACGTGCGATCTGACGCACGGCTACATCGAAATCAATGCGGGGTATCGGTCATGAGCGTGACCCAGGACCGCGGCTTCGAGCCCGAACGCCGGGCGCATGCGCTGATCGAGGCGCTGCCGTACATCGAACGCTTCCGCGGCGCGATCGTCGTCGTCAAGTTTGGCGGCAACGCCATGGTCGACCCGGAGCTGAGTCGAACCTTCGCCGAGGACATCGTTCTGCTGCGATCGGTCGGGATGAAACCTGTCGTGGTGCATGGAGGCGGCCCACAAATCGGGGAGCTGCTCGGACGACTCGGCAAGAAGAGCGAGTTCAAGAACGGCCTACGCGTGACCGACTCGGAGACGCTCGACGTCGCTCGGATGGTCCTCGTCGGCAAGGTCGGACGCGACATCGTTGGCGCCATCAACGTGCACGGGGCCTACGCCGTCGGGCTAAGCGGCGAAGACGGCGGGCTGATCACCGCGGTGCCTCGAGACCCCGAGCTCGGCTTCGTCGGCGAGATCACCGACGTCAACCCGTCGATCGTCGAACGTCTTCTGGCCGAGGAGATGATTCCCGTCATCTCCACCATCGGCTCCGATGTCGACGGTCAGGCATACAACATCAACGCCGACACCGTGGCGGGCGCGCTCGCCGGAGCAATCGGCGCGGAGAAGGCGATCTACCTGACGGACGTCCCGGGCCTCCTCGCCGACGTCGACGACGTGACGAGCGTGATTGCGAAGGCGTCGATCGCCGAACTCCGAGCGTTGATGGCCGACGGAACGATCACCGGAGGAATGATCCCCAAGGTCGACGCGTGCATCGGTGCGGTCGAGGCTGGCGCAAACGCCGCCCACATGCTGGATGGTCGGATCCCTCACGTCCTCTTGCTCGAACTCTTCACCGATGCCGGCACCGGAACGATGATCACCAAGGAGCTCCCATGAGCGCACACGCCGCCGCAGTCCCCGAAGGACTCGAGCATTGCCCGATGATGCCCAACTATGGCGCACCCTCGATCACCTTCGAGCGTGGCCTGGGCACCGAGCTCTGGGATACGACGGGGAAGCGTTACCTGGACTTTCTCACGGGGTTGGCGGTGACGAGTCTGGGCCACAGCCATCCGGTTGTCGCGCAAGCGATCGCCGATCAGGCGATGACGCTCACCCACGTCAGCAACCTCTACAACACGATTCCGGGACCCGAGGTCGCCATGACCCTCGATCGGCTCGTCACCGGAGCGGCCGCAGGGGCGACCGGCACCGGCCGGGGGCAGGTGTTGTTCCAGAACTCCGGCGCGGAAGCGAACGAGGCGGCGATCAAGCTCGCTCGCAAGTACAACGGCCGCGGTCGGCACGTCGTCCTCTCTGCGTTGCGTTCCTTTCATGGTCGGACGCTTGCGACGCTCCATGCGACCGGTCAGCCCGAGAAGCACGAGACCTTTCATCCGCTGCCGGAGGGATTCCGACACGCCGCCTACGACGACGTGGACGCGATGGAAGCCGCACTCGACCCCAGCGTCGGAGCCATCCTCGTCGAGCCGATCCAGGGCGAGGGTGGGGTCAACACACCCAACCCGCAGTACCTCCGAGACCTTCGTGCACTCTGCGACGATCGACAGGTGCTGCTGATTCTCGACGAGATCCAAACGGGGATCGCTCGGACCGGGATGTGGTTCGGGTTCCAGCACGCGGGGATCCTCCCCGACATCGTCACGATGGCCAAGGGACTGGGTAACGGCATGCCGATCGGTGCGGTGTGGGCGAAGCGCGAGATCGCGCAGACGCTCAAGCCTGGAGACCATGGTTCGACGTTCGCCGGGCAACCGCTGGCCGCATCGGCTGCTCGGGCGACGCTCACGGTCATGCAAGACATGGACGCACCGGCCGTGGCCGCCGCCCGAGGCGCTGAGCTCCGAGCGGCGCTCGAAGCGATCGACGGCGTCCAATCGGTTCGTGGCGCCGGGTTGCTGCTCGGCGCCGAGCTCGACGAGAAGGGCCTCGCTGGCCGTACCGCTGGGCAGATCGCCGCTGCGTGCGCAGACGGTGGCGTGCTGGTCAACGGCGTCACCCCGACGGCGCTCCGGCTGGCTCCGCCCATCACGGTCTCTTCCGAGGAGATCGCCGAAGCCATCGACGTGATCACTTCGGTGATCGCTGGCGTAGGTTCGTGATGCGACACCTCCTCGAAGTCGACGACCTCTCCGTCGACGAGCTTCATCACGTGCTCTCGCTCGCCCAATCGCCAACTCCGCCAGCCGTGCTTGCGGGCAAGGGCATGGCACTGGTCTTCGAGAAGCCCAGTCTCCGGACTCGCAACTCGATGGAGATGGCCGTGTTCCAGCTCGGCGGGCATCCCGTCTACATCCAGGGCTCCGAGGTGGGCCTCGATTCTCGCGAGTCGGTCGAAGACGTCACGAACACGCTCGCCGGCTTCCACGCCGCCATCGGCGCACGAGTATTCGAACACTCCAAGGTGGAGCGGATGGCCGCAGTCAATCGGGTGCCAATCGTGAACCTGTTGAGCGATTCTGCCCACCCCATGCAGGCGCTTGCGGACGTGTTGACCATCATCGAGGAGTTCGGTTCGGTCGAAGGTCGGACGGTCGCCTACGTCGGCGACTCCAACAACGTGACCCGCTCGCTCGGCCTCGCGGTCGGCATGTTGGGAGGTGTGATGCGGATCGCATCGCCGGCTGACTACAGCTTCGGCGAAGACGATCTCGCCAGGCTTCGAGCGACCGGTGGCGAAGTCCACACGATGGTCGACCCGTACGAGGCCGTGGACGGGGCGGACGTGGTCTACAGCGATGTGTTCACCTCGATGGGGCAGGAGGCGGAATCCGCGATTCGCCTCGAGGTCTTCGCCGACTACTGCGTCGACGGTCCGCTGATGGCATCGAGCGGGGGAGCGGTCTTCTTGCACTGCCTTCCGGCCCATCGCGGCGAAGAAGTGACCGACGAGGTCGTCGATTCGCCGGCGAGTCGGGTCTGGAAGCTCGCGGAGAACCGCATGCATGCGGCACGCGGCTACCTCGCCTTCGCGCTGGGGGACGGAGCGGGAGCGTCGTGACAAAGACGTCCCGTCAGCACGCGATCGTCGGGATTCTCGGCGAGGAGCCGGTGACGTCGCAGGGACAACTCGTCGAGCTGTTGTCTGCTGCGGGCATCGAGGCCACGCAGGCGACCGTTTCGCGCGATCTCGAAGAACTCGGTGCGATCAAGGTTCGGGTACCGGGTGGCGAGCTCGTGTACGCGCTACCTGAGCACCCCAACGAGGCACCCGCTGCTCCGGACCACCTCCGCCGTGTCCTCAGTGACTGGGTCGCGTCCGTGGAGCACGCACACAACCTCGTCGTCGTCCGCACACCCCCAGGATCGGCCCACGTCGTGGCGTCGGCGATCGATCGCTCCGGCATGGACGGAGTCCTCGGCACCGTCGCCGGCGACGACAGCATCTTGGTGGTCGCCTCGGAGACGACCACCGGCGCCGACCTCGCCGATACGCTCCGTTCGCTCGCAGGCATCTGACCTGCGCTCATCACCAGGGAGAATCCCACATGCCGGATCCGTCGTCGATCGACAAGGTCGTGCTCGCCTACTCGGGCGGGCTGGACACTTCGATCATCCTTCGTTGGCTCCAGGAGACCTACGAGTGCAAGGTCGTGACCTTCACCGCCGATCTCGGACAGGGCGAAGAGGTCGAGCCTGCTCGGGCCAAGGCGCTCGACATGGGGGTTGCCCCCGAGGAAATCTTCATCGAGGACGTCCGCGAGGAGTTCGTTCGCGACTTCGTGTTCCCGATGTTTCGGGCCAACACGATCTACGAGGGCGAGTACCTGCTCGGCACGTCGATTGCTCGTCCGTTGATCGCCAAGCGGCTCGTGGAGATCGCAGAGGAGACCGGCGCCGACGCGATCAGTCACGGTGCGACTGGCAAGGGGAACGACCAGGTTCGTTTCGAGCTCGGCGCGTATGCGCTCAAGCCCGGCATCGCCGTCATCGCACCATGGAGGGACTGGGACCTTGGCTCCCGAGAGTCCTTGATGGCCTATGCGGCCGAGCACGACATCCCGATCGAGATGAAGCGAGGGACGAAGTCCCCGTTCTCGATGGATGCCAACCTGTTGCACATCTCCTACGAGGGCGGTCCTCTCGAGGATCCGTGGTTCGAGCCGCCGGAGGAGATGTGGCGCTGGTCGACCAGTCCGGAGGGCGCACCGGACACGCCGACCTATGTCGAACTCACGTACAAGCACGGCGACATCGTGGCGATCGACGGGGTCGAGATGTCGCCGGCGACGGTGTTGACCGAGTTGAATCGCATCGGTGGAGCGAACGGCATCGGCCGTCTCGACATCGTCGAGAATCGATACGTCGGGATGAAGAGCCGGGGCGCCTACGAGACCCCTGGCGGCACGATCATGATGCGGGCGCATCGAGCGATCGAATCGCTCACCCTCGACCGCGAGGTGGCGCATCTCAAGGACGAACTGATGCCCCGCTACGCCAAGATCATCTACAACGGCTATTGGTGGAGCCCCGAACGTCTGATGCTGCAGGCCGCGATCGATCAGAGCCAGGCCGCCGTGAACGGTGACGTTCGCCTGAAGCTCTACAAGGGATCCATCACGTGCGTTGGCCGGCGCAGCGATGACAGCCTCTTCGACGAGAAGGTGGTGACCTTCGAGGAAGACGACGGCGCATACGACCAGTCCGACGCCGAAGGGTTCATCAAACTCAATGCGCTCCGTCTCCGGACGCTTGCGAGCAAGCGCGGTCCGATTCGATGACGGCGGAGTCCCGAGGCCAACTCTGGCATGGGCGCTTTGCCGACGGTCCCGCCGAGGCGCTGCAGCAACTCAACGACAGTTTGCCCTTCGATCGGCGCATGTATCGCGAGGACATCGAAGGATCCCGCGCACACGTGACGATGCTCGCCTCGGTCGGGCTGCTCACCGACGTTGAGCGGGACCGGATTCTGGTCGCGCTGGACGCCGTGAAGACGGAGATGGCCGACGGCTCCTTCGTCGTGGCCTCGTCCGACGAAGACATCCATACGGCGGTCGAGCGGCGGGTGACCGAACTCGAACCCGCGGGCGCCAAGATGCACACCGGCAGGAGCCGGAACGATCAGGTTGCGACGGACGTTCGGCTGTGGACCCGCCAGGCGATCGACGACGTGTTGGAAGCGATCTTTGCGATGCAGCTGGCATTGTTCCGCCACGCCGAGGCGACGGGCGATGCCTACCTCCCGGGGTACACCCATCTTCAGCAGGCGCAACCCGTCTCGCTTGCCCATCACCTGCTCGCGCATTGCTGGATGCTCAGCCGCGATGTCGACCGACTCCTCGAAGCCCGCCGACGCACGAACGTGTCGGTGCTCGGCGCTGGTGCGTTGGCGGGGTCGTCGCTGCCACTCGATCCTCACGTCACCGCCGAGCTGCTCGACTTCCCGGCGGTGTTCGACAACAGTCTCGACGGCGTCGCCGATCGAGACTTCGTAGCGGACACGCTGTACGCGCTCACGATGACCGGCGTTCACCTGTCTCGTCTGGGCGAGGAACTGATCCTGTGGGCGTCGACCGAGTTTGGTTTCGCGCAGCTCGACGATGCGTTCTCGACGGGCTCTTCGATGATGCCGCAGAAGAAGAACCCCGACATCGCCGAGCTCGCCCGAGGCAAGGCGGGTCGTTTGCTCGGGAACCTGACGGGTTTCCTCGCGAGCGTCAAGGGCCTTCCGCTCACGTACAACAAGGACATGCAGGAGGACAAAGAACCGCTCTTCGACGCGGTCGACACCGTCCGACTGACACTCCTCGCGATGGAAGGCATGATCTCGACGCTCACCTTCCGCACGGACCAAATGGCCGAGCAGGCCTCGTCCCCGTACGCCGCTGCGACGGATCTCGCCGAATGGCTTGTCGCCAACGGCCACCCATTTCGTGAGGGCCACGCGATCGTCGGCGAGCTCGTCCGGCGAGCGCTCGACGGCGAGGCGTCTCTGGCCGAGCTGGTTTCGGCAGATTCCCGACTTGGCCCTGTTGCTGCAGCCCTTCTCGAGCCCGGAGTGTCCTTCGCCCGCCGGACCACGCACGGCGCGGGCGGGCCTGAGGCGGTCGCCATCCAGCTCGAGCGTTTCCGCGAGCGCCTGGCGACGGATCAGGAACGGGCCGCCAACGCTCGCACGTGATCCCGGACCTCGCGCAGGGGAGTGTCGCTGTGGCGCCCGCCCTGCTCAACAGCATCCTTCACGGCCCGAACGGGTCTGGCCGGATCGTCGAGGTCGAGGCCTACCGAGAGGATGATCCGGCGAGTCACAGCTTTCGAGGCGTGACGCCGCGGACCACGGTGATGTTCGGCCCACCGGGTCACCTGTACGTGTATCTGATCTACGGCATGCACCATTGCGCCAACGTCGTCGTTGGACCCGAAGGAAGCGGCCAGGCCGTCCTGATCCGTGCCGTCGAGCCGGTCGGGGTGACCCGGGCGATGGAATCCGCGCGACCAAAGGCTCGTCGATCAGTCGATCTGACCAACGGGCCCGGCAAGCTCTGCGCCGCCTTGGGAATCGATCGACGCCATGACGGCGTCGATCTGCTCGCAACGACCGAACGTTCACCCGTCTCGCTCGAACTTCGTCCCTCGGCCGACCCCGGCGAGGTCGTCACCGACAGGCGAATCGGAATCTCGGTCGCCATGGACGTGCCGTGGCGTTGGTACCTTCGCGGGAACGAGTACGTGTCGACGATGCGTGCGAAGGGAGCGTGACATGCGCGAATACCGTCTACTCGATGCCGGGCACCCCGCCATGGTGGGATCCAGCGAAGCACGCGCCGCGTGGCATCACGTGGCGCCGATCCATGTCGAGGAGCTCGAGGAGACCAAGCGCCGGTTCTTTCAGCTCACGGCGCTCGAGCCGGACGCGTTGCTCCGAACGGCGACTCCCGGCCATCTGACCGGATCGGCCTGTGTCTTCGACTCCGACATCGAGCGCATCATTCTCCTGCATCACACGAAGCTTCGACGCTGGCTCCAACCAGGCGGACATGCCGACGGCGAGGCGAACCTCGCCCGTGTTGCGCTGACCGAGGCGACCGAAGAAACCGGAATCGACGGCCTGCAGATCATCGATCCGGCGATCGATCTCGACATCCACAATGTGGCTCCACCGGGACGTCCCGAGGTCCTCCATTACGACGTCCGCTTCGCAGTCGTTGCGCCTGAGGGGGCTGAGCCGATGGGGAATCACGAGTCGACCGACATTCGGTGGGTGCCCATCACCGAGGCCGCCGACTACGACCTCGACCCCGCGACGCACCGGATGATCACCACCGGCGCGTCCGTTGCGCGTCAGACCCTCGCTGAGGCAGAGATCTTCTCCTGACCTCAGAGGTCTCCGGGGGTCTCGCAGCTGTCGAGGTCGTTGCGACGGGCGAAGCCGTTCATGCGTTCGGCGATGAAGATGCCATCGGCCTCGCTGTTGAGAAAACGATCGTCCTCGCCTGCAGCGAGGCGATCGACATGCACGGCGCGGTCGTCGAGGTAGATCTGCCAATCGTCGAGCCATCGAGCAACGACCTCTTGATCCGAAAGCACGGTCGAATCGAACGCGGCGATCTCGGCGACCATCGTTTCGAGCACCTCGTTGGCCTGAATGAGGGTGACGGCCCGTTGCTCGGGTGATTCTGCGGACCGGATCGACGGGAGCTCCTCGAGCGCCGACCGAGCCGTCGCACAGCGTCGTTCAATTCGTTCGGCGAAGACGTCGTCGTCGAGCCCATCGGGTGCGACGAACATGTCGCGAGCCCATGGGCTGAATGCAAAGATCCAGAACGCGACGCAGACGATCACGAACACCGTTGCGGCGGCCCGCGTCCACGTGCTCATCGGAGACGGCATCGCCTCGACACGTCCGCTGTTCTCGCGGCGTTCGTCGCCCAGGTCGAGATCTGCCACGATGCTCCTCCGCGCTCGTCAGCCCTGCTGGATGACGATACGGACTCCAGAGCCGGGTGCCGCCTCGGTCCCGGCAGGGGGATCCTGGCTGACCACAATGCCGTCCGTGCCGACGGGCTCGATCTCGTTGCCCGCAGCGTCGACGTAGGTCCGGCGAACGACGAAGCCCTGACGCCGGATCTCTCGGCGAGCGGTTGTCGCATCGTCGCCGACGACCTCGGGCACGGGAGGACCGGCCGGTCTCACGGCGACCTCGACGATCACGACGCCTCCTCCCGGATGGCTGGTCCCCGGTGGCGGTGCCTGGTTGATGATCGTTCCGGGGGAGAAGGTCGGATCCTCCACTTCGACGGCGTTGAGCACGAGTGAAAGTTCCTCCGCGATCGGCCCGGCCTCGTCGAGCGTCTGCCCGAACAGATCGGGGACCTCGACCGAATCGGGCAGGATCTCGACGGTGGTCGGGGGAGCAGACACCGGCGGTTCGGCGAAGTCGAGCGGGGCGATGTTGCCATGCGCGGCGATCATCACTTCTCGCCAAATGCGTGCGGGGTACGTGCCGCCCGCAACCTGGATGTCGGTTCCGGGGTCGTCCGCCGTGCAGGCCTTCTGGTTGCAGGGGACCATCGAGATCTGGCCCTCGGGGAAACCGACCCAGACGGCAGCGGCGTAGTTCGCCGTGTAGCCCGCGAAGGTCGCATCCGCGTAGTTCTGCGCGGTCCCGGTCTTTCCGGCCGCGGGTCGGCCGGGATCGGCGTCGCGTCCCGTTCCGCGTTCGATCACCTGCGAGAGCACCCAGGTGAGTTGGTCGACGTCGGCGGTTTCGAGGACACGTTCCCCGATCGGTTCGTGACGCCACAGGGTGGTGCCGTCGGGGTTGAGGATCTCCGTGACGAAGACCGGGTCGTGACGCACTCCGCGATTGGCGAAGGTGGAGTAGGCGGCGGCGAGATCGAGAGTCGTGACGTTTTCCGTTCCGAGCACGCTCGCGTAGACGGGCGCGATCGGCGACGTCATGCCGAGTTTCGTGGCCATCTCGCCGACCGCCTCCGGGCCGAGCTGAACGGCGAGTTGGGCATAGACGGTGTTCCGGGACCAGATCGTGCCGTCGACCAAGTCCGAGACGCCGGTGCGTGAGCCGCCACGCACCTTCCAGGGCTCTCGGAGGTCGGGCGGCTGCAGCTCGATGGTCGGGGGAGCGTCGTAGGCCTGGGTGACGGCGATGCCTCGGTCGAGCGCTTCAGCGAGGGCCAGCGGTTTCATCGCCGATCCGGCTTGGCGACCCGTGCCCATGGCGAGGTTGACGTTGGCGAATTCGCTTTCGCCGAAGAAGTCCCGACCACCGACCATTGCGAGGATCTCGCCTGTGGGCGGATCGATCACGACGGCTGAGGCGTCCGGAATGCCGCTGCCCGCCGGGAGGATTGCCTGGACGGCGGCTTCGGAATCGGCCTGCAGGTCAAGATCGATCGTCGTTCGGACCCGGATTCCTCCGCGGAAGAGCAGATCTTCGCGGGCCTGGTAGGTGGACAGTGCCGCAGCGCGCTCGGGGTTCTCGGCGATCCACTCCTCGGTCATGAACTCGCCGCCCAGAATCCACGCCTTCACCTCCTCGACGAAATGCCCGGCGGGGTACTGGTCCTCGACCTCGTCGAACTCGGGCGCGAGATCGAGCGGCGTGTCGAGGGCGGCCTCGTATTCGGCTTGATCGATGAGCTCGTTGCGGAGCATCGCGTTGAGCACTTCTTCTCGTCGTGCCAGCGCTCCGTCGGGGTTGTCGTAGGGGTTCAGGCGTGACGGCGCCTGAATCAGTCCGGCCAGAAGCGCTGCTTCGGGGAGGGTGACGGCACTGACGGTCTTGTCGAAGTACTGCTGGGCCGCAGCCTCGACCCCATACGAACGAGCACCGAAGTAGATCCAGTTCAGGTACTCCTGGAGAATGAAGTCCTTCGAATACTGCTCTTCGAACTGGCGGGCCAGCACGATCTCGTCGAGTTTTCGATCCGCGGTCTGCTGAGAACGGTCCAAGAACACGTTGCCGACGTATTGCATCGTGATCGTCGAGCCGCCACCCGAGATGCCTCCGCTCGTCACGCCTCTGGAGGCCGAACGCACGAGCGCCTTCAGGTCGACACCGTCGTGCAGGTAGAAGCGTTCGTCCTCGATCGCCACGACCGCGTTCTGCATGACGAGGGGGATGTCGCCGATCTGCACAGAGGTTCGGTTCTCGTCCGAAGGGGGTTCGACGATCAGGCGACCATCTCGGGCCAGGATCTGCGAGGTCTGCGCCGTCTCGGGCACGGGTGGGACAAGGTTCTGGCTCTCCCACGAGCACGAGGTCACCAGGAGGACCATGACCGCGCCGATGAGCAGGAGGTGCCCTCGGCGTTCTGCCGAACACATTGCCACATTGTCGCCGATCCGGGCCTCGAAGGCACGTCACAAGCCCTAGCGTGGCCGGTCATGGTGCTCGACGATCTCCAGGCGCGCGGCCTCGTTCACGACACGACCGACATCGACGCATTGCGTCGTGATCTCGACGGCGGATCGATTCGGCTCTATCACGGCATCGATCCGACGGCAGCGTCGATGCACATCGGCAACTACGTCGGGGTGCTGGCGCTTCGCCGGTTCCAGGACGCTGGGCATCATCCGTACGTGCTCGTCGGTGGCTCGACCGGCATGATCGGCGACCCCGGTGGACGCTCCGAGGAACGAAACCTCCTCGACGAAGAGGCGCTCCATCACAACATCGAGGGTCTGCGCGGACAGCTCGAGAAACTCGTCGACTTCGAGCGTGCGACGCTGGTCTCCAACTACGAGTGGACCAAAGACGTTGGTGTGCTCGACTTCCTTCGCGACGTCGGCAAGCACGTCACGGTCAACCAAATGGTCGCCAGGGACTCCGTGCGTTCACGGATGGAGTCGACCCATGGCATCAGCTACACCGAATTCAGCTACATGTTGCTGCAGGCGTACGACTACTGGTGGCTGCATGAACACCACGAGGTGACGCTGCAGATTGGCGGGAGCGACCAGTGGGGCAACATTGCGCAGGGCGTCGATCTGATCCGGCGTCGATCATCGGCACATGTGCACGCACTCACGTGGCCGCTGATCACGCGTTCGGACGGTCAGAAGTTCGGGAAGAGTGTCGATGGGGCGGTCTGGCTCGATCCGGCACTGACGAGTCCGTACCAGTTTCATCAGTACTGGTTGCAAGTGGCTGACGACGACGTTGAGCGGTTCCTGCTCCAACTGACCCTGCTCTCGGTCGAGGACGTGGGTGAGGTCATGGCCTCCCATGCGGTGCATCCTGAACGGCGGGAGGCACAGTCACTGCTCGCAGACACCGCGACCGAGTTGGTTCACGGTTCCGATGAGGTCCGGCGTGCCCGTCGGGCTGCGGACGTGCTCTTCGGGGGGGATGCGCCCTCGGCCGATGATCTCGAGGCGCTCCGGGGAATCGTGCCCGAAGCGGACTTCGATTCGGCGGGGGACGACCTTGTGGTTGAGCCGCTCGTCGCAGTCCTGATCGGCACCGGTCTTGCAACATCCAAACGCGACGCCCGCCAGTCGATCGCGGACGGAGCGGTGCGCTGGAACGGCGAGCGGGTCGATGCGGTCACGAAAGACCAGGTTGGGGCGGGCACGATCGCCATGATCCAGCGGGGCAAAAAGCGCCGTCATCTGGCCGTCTTCCGGTGACCGCGACGCCGCCGATCGGGCGGGCTCGCTCAAGTTCTTGGTCGACCTGCCGATGACCGCGGGAGCCGCGGGAAGATTTTCTTCCGACGAGGTTGTCGGCATACCCGAACACCACTAGTGTTGTGCTTCGCTCTGGTCGGGACTCTGGCCGGAGCGAGCGGCACCACCAGCTGGTGCGAAACGATCGGCCCGAAAGCTTCGGCACACGGGTCGCTCATCCAGCTGCGTGTCAGGCGCTTCTTGAAAACGGAGAAGAGGACGAAAAAGTCAGTGCGGGTTCGTACCATCTGATCGAGTCAGATTGTACGAATCTCGAACAATTCCGTCGTCCGCCGGTCAGCGTCTCACAACGCAACGATCGATGGACGGCAACCTAGAACGAGTCATCCGATTCATCGGGTGACTCAGTCAGGTAACCAACTCGACTGCAGGCTTCGGCCTGCGGACACTTTGATTTCAACGTCGGCTGCAGACTCCGGTCCGCAGCCTTCGGAGATTTTGACGGAGAGTTTGATCCTGGCTCAGGACGAACGCTGGCGGCACGCTTAACACATGCAAGTCGAACGCCCTCGACCTTCGGGTCACATGAGGGAGTGGCGAACGGGTGAGTAACACGTGAGAAACCTGCCTCGGAGATCGGGACAACCACGGGAAACTGTGGCTAATACCGAATACCTTCCTTCGGTCGCATGGCCGGTTGAAGAAATGCTTTTGCGCTCTGAGAGGGTCTCGCGGCCTATCAGCTTGTTGGTGAGGTAACGGCTCACCAAGGCATCGACGGGTAGCTGGTCTGAGAGGACGATCAGCCACACTGGGACTGAGACACGGCCCAGACTCCTACGGGAGGCAGCAGTGGGGAATCTTGCGCAATGGGCGAAAGCCTGACGCAGCGATGCCGCGTGGGGGATGAAGGCTCTCGGGTCGTAAACCCCTTTCAGCAGGGACGAAAATGACGGTACCTGCAGAAGAAGCCCCGGCCAACTACGTGCCAGCAGCCGCGGTAACACGTAGGGGGCGAGCGTTGTCCGGATTTATTGGGCGTAAAGAGCTCGTAGGCGGTTCAGTAAGTCAGATGTGAAAACCCAAGGCTCAACCTTGGGACGCCATTTGATACTGCTGTGACTAGAGTCCGGTAGAGGAGATTGGAATTCCTGGTGTAGCGGTGAAATGCGCAGATATCAGGAGGAACACCAACGGCGAAGGCAGATCTCTGGGCCGGTACTGACGCTGAGGAGCGAAAGCGTGGGGAGCGAACAGGATTAGATACCCTGGTAGTCCACGCCGTAAACGTTGGGCACTAGGTGTGGGGTCTTTTCAACGGATTCCGTGCCGTAGCTAACGCATTAAGTGCCCCGCCTGGGGAGTACGGCCGCAAGGCTAAAACTCAAAGGAATTGACGGGGGCCCGCACAAGCAGCGGAGCATGTTGCTTAATTCGAGGCAACGCGAAGAACCTTACCTGGGTTTGACATGTACCGAAAAGCCATAGAGATATGGTGTCCTTCGGGGCGGTACACAGGTGGTGCATGGCTGTCGTCAGCTCGTGTCGTGAGATGTTGGGTTAAGTCCCGCAACGAGCGCAACCCTTATCCTATGTTGCCAGCACGTTATGGTGGGGACTCGTAGGAGACTGCCGGGGTCAACTCGGAGGAAGGTGGGGACGACGTCAAGTCATCATGCCCCTTATGCCCAGGGCTGCAAACATGCTACAATGGCCGGTACAAAGGGCTGCGAGATCGCGAGGTTGAGCGAATCCCATAAAGCCGGTCTCAGTTCGGATTGGAGTCTGCAACTCGACTCCATGAAGCTGGAGTTGCTAGTAATCCCGGATCAGCAACGCCGGGGTGAATACGTTCCCGGGCCTTGTACACACCGCCCGTCACACCACGAAAGTTGGCAACACCCGAAGTCAGTGGCCTAACTCTTTGAGAGGGAGCTGCCGAAGGTGGGGTTAGCGATTGGGGTGAAGTCGTAACAAGGTAGCCGTACCGGAAGGTGCGGCTGGATCACCTCCTTTCTAAGGAGTTTCATTTCTCCCATTCAGTGGCGTACGTTCACTGGTGGGGTTGAAACATCCCAGTTGAAGCACTGACCAATTCGATCGCATCCGAGCGAAAGCCGGTTGTCAGACGATCGTTCCGTCCTCTTCTCCGCTTTGAGGAAGCGCCCTCGTCTGAGGGACGTGCCTCATTCAGAACACACTGCCCGCTCTCGTTCTCGAGGGTGGGCATTGTTCGTTTCGATCTTTGAGAACTGCATAGCGAGCACGAGCATCCAATCGTACGCAAGAGTATTTTTGAGAATATCCAAGCTACGAAGAGCCAACGGTGAATGCCTTGGCGTCTACTACCGATGAAAGACGTGAGTGGCTGCGAAAAGCCTCGGGGAGCTGCCGACTAAGCTTCGATCCGGGGATGTCTGAATGGGGAAACCCGGCACCCGTCATGGGGTGTCACTCCCTCCTGAACACATAGGGAGGGTTGAGGGAACCTGGTGAACTGAAACATCTCAGTAACCAGTAGGAAAGGAAAGCAAATGCGACTCCCTGAGTAGCGGCGAGCGAAACGGGAAGAGCCTAAACCGAGTGTGTGTAAGTCTGACGACGTTGCACGCTGGGGGTTGTGGGACTCGATGGAAGGTGCGTCAGAACCTTCACAGAGTTACAAAGCGAATTGCTAGGAGAACCAGTCTGGAAAGCTGGGCCACAGCGGGTAACAGCCCCGTATCCGAAAGTGATTCGTCTCTGATCGATGTTCCCGAGTAGCACCGGGACCGTGAAAACTGGTGTGAATCAACGAGGACCACCTCGTAAGGCTAAGTATACGTAGACGACCGATAGTGAACTAGTACCGTGAGGGAAAGGTGAAAAGTACCCCGGGAGGGGAGTGAAATAGTACCTG
>JAHDCX010000009.1 GCA_020629635.1 Acidimicrobiales bacterium
AACCGGGGTTGGAAACAAATGAGCTGAGCCTCCATCACACCCAGGGCGGTTCACAGATCGCCGACTTCGACCCGCTCAAACTCCCCGTCGACGCCCAAGACATCGACGGACGCTGCGAAACCATCCGCGGCACACCATTGGACCCTCGAAGTATCTGGCCGATCCTGTTGATCGGCCGGCTCCGCAGACAAATCATGACCGCCGAATCACGGACCATCGACCTCGGCACCGACACCCGACTCTTCCCACCCGCCCTCAAACAGGCGCTACTCGTCGAATCCCGCGGACGATGCGTCATCCCCGGCTGCCCCGCCACCCTCACCTGGCTCGTCGCCGACCACATCCACCCCGCCAGCAAACACGGCCCCACCTCACTCGAAAACGGCCAGATCCTCTGCACCTGCGACAACGGCTGCAAAGGGGATTGCACCAACTGGGATCCGTTCGGGTGATCCCACTGCGAGTTTCGACTCGTCGAAACTCGGTAAGCGAACGAAGTGAGCGACGGCGACTGCACCAACTGGAACCCATTCGAGTGATCCCAGCGCGGCGCGCGAATCGGGTTGTTACTTGTTGGGACTTGACCCCACGAATACTGATTGGGGTTTGCGGAAGATGAGGCCTCTTGGCGCAACGGACTCGCTTCCCAGGACGAACTGCACCCCGAGCTCGGCTTCGGCGTCGAGAAAGGCCTCGAGTGCGGCACGGGTTTCAGCGCGGGCGACGTGGAGGCCGAGACACGTGTGGGGACCGACGGCCCAGGTCACGTGCTGGGCGAGGTTGGGGCGGTCGATGTCGAATCGGACCGGGTCGGCGAAGACCTCCGGGTCGCGGTTGGCGGCGAGCAGCGAGATCGTGACCAACTCGCCCGCCGGGATCGACACCCCACCGAGCTCGACATCCACGGTCGTGTAGCGGTCGACGACTGCCGCCGCAGGTTCGAGCCGGAGCGACTCGTCGATGGCCACCGCAATCAGCGAGCGGTCGGCACGCACCCGGTCAAGCGTCTCCGGATGCGAGAGCAGGTGCCAGAACGCATTGGCCGTCATGCCCTCCGACGTTTCGATCGCTCCGAACATCACCACCGCCACAGCGGCCGGGATCTCGTCGTCGCGCAACACCGCATCATCGACGAGCTGCCGTACGAGCGAGGGGTCGTCGCTCGCCATCGCATCACCGACGTGGCCGTAGAGCGACGACAGGCAATCGCCGATCTCGGCGGGCATGTCCTCGCCGACGGTCAGGGCGACGATGGCGTCGCCGAACGCGCCGTACCAACGAAGCACGTCGTCGGCGTCGACCTCGGGCAAGCCGAGCACGTCGAGGATCGTGGCGACGGCAAGCGGCCCGGCCACACTCGATCGGAGCTCGGGCTGGGCGGAATCACGCGTGGCCGTCATCAACCGTCGAGCGTGTTCGACGATTCGAGCCTCGAGCTGCTCTCGCACCAGCTTCGGGCGAAACGGCTTGACGAACGCCTGCCGATGGCGGGCGTGCTCCGGTCCGTCGAGCGACAACATCGACGTGCCCAGAACCCGGGCCGTCGTGAAGCGTTCGTCGTCGACGGTGAATCGCTCGGTGTCCTTCATCGCCTTGATCGCGAGGTCACGACGGGTCACGAACCATGCGCCGGTCGCAGGTACCCACGACACGGGCTCGACTGCCCGGATCGAGGCAAGCACCTCGTATGGCGACTCGGTCAGCTGATCGACGGTCACCGACGCGCCGACTGGCCACTGCTCCTCACGCATGCGACCGGCAACCTACGACGCCCCGCAGAGATTCGCCATCGAACGACAGATTCCCGCACGCCCCAACGATGAATGGGCGATGGCGAGGCGTCGACCGATGTCTCCACAAGAGAGGAACCAACCATGCATCCATCACCCAGGCGACTCACCCGACGACTGCTCACCGGTCTGGCGATCGTGATGGCGATGCTCGCAACGGCGACGTCGCCCGCGGCGGCAGCGCAATCGACCGAGCCCTATGACGTCGGCTTCTTCTACGGCACCTTCAACCCCACCGACAACCTGCTGTTGCTTGCCGGTGGCACGGCCGAAGACTTCTGCGAAGACAACGCCGAAGACCCGTTCGGCGCGGCGCCGGGCACGTCGACCGCGCGTATCCAGGAGCGCAAGGACGGCACGACCATCACGCGAGTCAATGACTCCCGCCAGCCGATCCATCTCTACGAGGTCGGTTCGCTCGACGGCCCGTCGTGGATCAACGGCGTCTGCCAGGACTGGCTCGCCGGCCATCCCGTTCCCGCGCCATATGCGAGTGGCCACGCGACGTTGAAGGTCCGCGAGACGCTGTCGTTTCCGACGCTCGACATCTTCAACCGGGTCAAGGGCGAGGTCACGACCGCCGACGGCACGCGCTATCGCGTGCGAGGCTCCGCGGACTTCTCGGTCAACCTGTTGACCGGCGAGCTGTCCGACATCCCACCGAACTTCGTCACGTTCGACCTCAAGAAGCGGGGCCGCTGACGCAGGGAGGCAATCGCGAACGGCGCGTGAACAGCTCGTCAGAGATTGTGTCCGGCTTCACTCGGGCACGTACCGTCGAGACACATGGATGTGCGGCCCGGCGTCTTCGACGAGATGGCCGACGACGGCACCCGGGTTCGCGCGCCGTACTCCCGCTACCGGGAGTGGTTCGATGACGAGAACCACCAGCGGCTGCTGTCCAAAGCCGCCGACGCCGAGGCGGCGTTTCGCCGGACCGGCATCACATTCAACGTCTACGGCGAAGACGATGCCACCGAGCGGCTGATCCCGTTCGACATCGTGCCCCGGGTCATCTCGGCCACGGAGTGGGCGCAGCTCGTGAAAGGCATCGAACAGCGCGTCGTCGCGATCAACGCTTTCCTCCACGACATCTATCACCGCCAGGAGATCGTGCGAGCAGGCCGGGTGCCGGCTGAGCTGATCATCGACAACGCGGCGTTCCTGCCACAGATGGTCGGCGTCGACCCGCCCGGCGACATCTACACCCACATCGTCGGGATCGATCTCGTGCGCACGAGCGAGAACGAGTTCGCCGTGCTCGAAGACAACGCCCGCACACCGTCGGGCGTGTCGTACATGCTCGAGAACCGCGAGACGATGCTGCAGATGTTCCCCGAGCTGTTCGGCGACATCCGGGTCCGGCCGATCGAGGACTACCCGATGCATCTGCGTCGCACCCTCGGCGACTGCCGGCCGCCCAACTCGTCGGGGCCGCCAACGATCGCCGTGCTCACGCCGGGCACGTTCAACTCGGCCTACTTCGAGCACGCGTTCCTCGCCGAACAGATGGGCGCCGAACTCGTCGAAGGTCACGACCTCCGCGTGATCGGCGGTCGCGTGTGCATGCGCACCACGCAGGGCGACACACCGATCGACGTGCTCTACCGCCGCGTCGACGACGACTTCCTCGACCCGCTCAACTTCAACCCCGACTCGATGCTCGGCGTCCCGGGGATCCTCGACGTGTACCGGGCCGGCAACATTACCCTCGCCAACGCGCCCGGCACCGGCATCGCCGACGACAAGGCGATCTACTCGTACATGCCCGACATCATCGAGTTCTACACCGGTGCCAAGCCGATCCTGAACAACGTGCACACGTGGCGCTGCGCCGAGCCCGATTCGCTCGCCTACGTCCTCGACAAGCTCGACGAACTCGTCGTCAAGGAGGTCCACGGTTCGGGCGGGTACGGCATGCTCATCGGCCCCACCTCGACCAAGGCCGAACGCTCCACGTTCGCCGAGAAGCTGCGAGCCCGACCCGACGCCTACATCGCCCAACCCACCCTCGCCCTGTCGTCGGTGCCGATCCTCACGGACGCCGGGCTGGCGCCGCGCCACGTCGACCTGCGACCGTTCGTGCTGGTCTCACCAAAGGGCGTGCACGTCACCCCGGGCGGGCTGACCCGCGTCGCCCTCACCGAAGGCTCGCTGGTCGTCAACTCGAGCCAGGGCGGCGGCACCAAAGACACCTGGGTGCTGGAGGACTGATGCTCGGACGCACCGCCGGCGGCCTCTACTGGATGTTCCGCTACCTCGAACGCAGCGAGAACACCGCCCGACTCGTCGAGACGGCGCATCGAATCTCGCTCACCCGATCCACCGAGACGACCGACGAATGGACGTCGCTCGTCGACACCGCCGCCGCGCGAGACGCCTTCCTCGCCACCCACGACGACTTCGCCCGAGACGCCGTCGTCGATTTCCTGCTCCGGGATCCGCAAAACCCGTCGAGCGTTCGGTCGGTGATCGATGTCGCCCGCCACAATGCGCGAGAGGTCCGGACGGCGCTCACCCGCGAGGTGTGGGAGGCCACAAACGACTGTTGGCATCAGCTGAGCGACGCCTTGAGTCGGCCGATCCCCGAGACCGAACTTCCCCGGATCCTCGCGTTGATCCGCCAAGAGAGCGCACTCGTCCGAGGCGCGCTCCACGGCACGATGATGCGCAACGACATCTACAACTTCGCCAGGCTCGGCACCTTCGTCGAACGAGCCGACAACACGGCCCGCATCCTCGACGTCAAGTACTACGTCCTGTTGCCGTCACCCCTGCACGTCGGTTCACCGCTCGACAACGCCCAGTGGGAGACCATCCTGCGGTCGCTGTCGGCACAGCGTTCGTACCACTGGCAGAGCGGCGGAACCGTCGACGCCCAGTCGATCGCGCAGTTCATCATCCTCGACCCCCGAATGCCGCGGTCGCTCGCGTTCTGCCACAACCGCATCGCCTTCAACCTCGCCGAGCTCGCCTACGACTACGGCGAGAAGCCCCCGTCCACCGAGCAGGCCGAGCGCCTCCGCGACAAGATCGTCGGCCGCTCCATCGGCGACATTCTCCGCCACGGCCTGCACGACTTCCTTCGAGAGTGCATCGCCGAAACCAACCACGTCGCCTCGCAGATCGAGATCGACTACCGGTTCACGGAGTGATGCGATGCGGCTGAGCCTCGACCACACGACGCACTATCTGTACTCCGAACCCGTTCCCCACGCGTTGCAACAGCTCCGCCTGCACCCGCGCAACGATCCCGGCCAGCGGATCGACGCCTGGTCGGTCGAGCTCGACGGCGCCACCGAGCAGGTCCGGTTCACCGATCATCACGGCAACGTCGTGTCGCTCGTGGCACTCCACGACCTCCAGAAGCATGTCCGGATCCAGGTTCGGGGCGACGTCACCACCACCGACCTCCACGGCATCGTCGGCGCCGATCCGGGCCCGATGCCGCTGTGGGCGTACCTCCGCGACACGCCGCTGACCGCTCCGGGGGTCGGCATCGACGAGCTGGTCGACGGTCTCGACGAGAACGACGAGACCGGCCTTGATGAGCTGCACGATCTGGCCCAGCGAGTCGCCGACGCCGTCGCGTATGAGATCGGCACGACGACCGCAGCGACGACGGCCGAGGAGGCCCTCGAAATCGGGTCAGGGGTCTGCCAGGACCACGCCCACGTGTTCGTTGCGGCGGCACGGCACCTCGGTGTCCCAGCCCGCTATGTGAGCGGCTACCTGCGGATGGACGACACGATCGACCAGGCGGCGACGCACGCCTGGGCGCAGGCGCACGTCGCGCATCTCGGGTGGATCGGCTTCGACATCTCGAACGGCATCAGCCCCGACGACCGCTACGTCCGACTCGCCACCGGACTCGACTATCGCGACGCTGCACCGATCTCGGGGGTCCGGCTCGGCGGTGGCGACGAAGATCTTTCGGTCAGCGTGCAGGTGGCCGACACGGACGACGTTCAGACCCAGCAGTAGGTTGACCCGGCAATGACGTACTGCGTGGCGCTGCGCCTCGACCGCGGCCTGATCTTCATGTCCGACACCCGCACGAATGCCGGCGTCGACAACGTGTCGGCGACCCGCAAGATGAAGACGTGGACGGTGAAGGGCGAGCGGTTCATCACGCTGCTGTCGGCCGGGAATCTCGCCACCACCCAGGCCGTCGTGAGCCTCCTCGACGAACGGTCGTTGGCACCTGCCGAACGCGACCCGTCGATTCTGCAAGCCCCCACGATGTTCCAGGTCGCGCGCCTCGTCGGCCAGACCCTGCGAGAGGTGATCGCCGATTCGGCCGCCGACAACGGACAGCAGGCCGACTCAGCGTTCAGCGGCACGCTCATCCTCGGCGGCCAGATCGCCGGGCAGGAGCCGAGGCTGTTTCTGATCTATCCGGAGGGCAACTTCATCGAGGCGCTCGACGAGGCCCCCTTCGTGCAGATCGGCGAGACGAAATACGGCCGGCCGATCCTCGTTCGGGTGTTCGATCCGGCGATGTCGTTCGAGGACGCGGTGAAGCTGCTGTACGTGTCGATGGACTCGACCATCAAGGCCAACCTGTCGGTCGGCCCGCCCCTCGACCTCCAGATCTACGAGGCCGACACCCTCGACCCGCCGAAGGCGCGACGCATCCCGGGCGACGATCCGACGTTCCGCGCGATCTCGACGGGATGGGGTGACGCCCTCCGCCAGGCCTTCGACGTGCTCCCCGACGTCGACCTCTCGGCGTGATCTCCTGCATCCGCTGATGCCGTTGATGGCGTAGAGGGAAGGTCGAGCCCATCCCGGCTCGGCTCCCCCTCCCCCACCTCACAGGAGAACCATGATGCGTTCCTTCCGGACGGTCGCTGCCGCGGCCCTCACTGCGGGTGCCGTGTTCGGCGCCACCCTGACCCCGGCCGGTGCCCAAGACGCCCCCGGCATCGTCGACACGGTCATCGCCGTCTCCGGCGCTGAGGGTGTCGATGACAACCCCCGCGACTTCGACATCCTCCGGGAGGCGCTCGTCGCCACCGGTCTCGTCGATGCGGTCGCCGCTGCGCAGGACGTCTCGGTGTTCGCGCCGAACGACGCGGCGTTCATTCGCCTCGCCCAGGACCTCGGGTACTCCGGCGACGACGAGCAGGGTGCACTCGGCACGATCGTCGAGGCCACTGGCTTTGCGTCCGCCGAAGCACCTGGCCTGCTCGACGACGTGCTCCTCTACCACGTCGCCCCCGGCTCTCAGACCATCGCCGAGTTCCGCGCGGCCGGCACGTTCCCGACGCTCCTCGAGGGCGCAGACCTGCGCATCCGCGGTAACCGCGTCCTCGACGGCGACCTCGACGACCAGAACGCGATCATCCGCCGCCCCCGCAACCTCGAAGTCGCCAACGGCACGATCCACACGATCAACCGCGTGCTTCGCCCGATCGACGTCGACGACAGCCAGCTGAGCATCGTGGAGATCGTGCTCGCCGTCTCCGGCGCCGAAGGCACCGACGACAACGGCGCCGACTTCGACCTCCTCCGCGAGGCCCTCGTGGCCACCGGCCTGGTGGACGCCGTCGCCGCAGCCGACGACATCAACGTGATGGCGCCGACCGACGCGGCATTCATCCAGCTCGCCCAGGACCTCGGCGCCGACGTGACCGACGAGGCAGGCGCACTGGCCGCCATCATCGCCGCCACCGGCTTCGAGTCCGCCGAGAACCCCGGCCTGCTCGACGACGTCCTGCTGTACCACGTCGCTCCCGGCGCGACCCGCGCTCCTGGCCTGCGCGGCGGTGAGAACGCAACGCTCCTCGACGGTGCAACCTTCCGAGTCCGCGGCAACGCCGTCGTCGACAACGACCTCGACGCTCGCAACCCGCGCCTGCGTGCACCGCGCAACATCATTGCGTCGGACGGATTCATCCACATCATCGACCGGGTGATGCGCCCGATCGACCTCTAGCCCCGGCTGGATCCGAACGGCCGTCCGCCCTGATGGGTGGGCGGCCGTTCGGCGTTCGGAGCACCGATAGCCTCGACCCGTGGGACTTATCGAGGCCGTCGTACCGGCGAGACTCGGTCCGGAGTTCCGCAAGGTCCTCGCCTCACAGTGGGCGACCAACCTGGGCGACGGCATCAGCCTCGCCGCAGCTCCCCTCCTGATCGCCGGCGCCACCGACGACCCGCTGCTCGTCGCTGGGGCGGTCTTCGTCCAGCGAGCCCCGTGGCTGCTGATCGGATTGCAGGCAGGGGTCCTCGCCGACCGGCTCGACCGCCGGCGCCTGCTCGTCGCCGCCAACGCCGCGCGGGCCCTCGTGCTCGCCCTGTTGGTGGCCGCGGTTGCGAGCGACTCGATCAGCCCGGCGCTGATCCTCGTCACGTTCTTCGTTCTGGCCCTCGCCGAAGTCCTCGCCGACACCACCGCAGGCACGATCCTGCCGATGGTCGTCAAACCCGACGACCTGACCGTCGGCAACGCACGACTGCAGTTCGGCTTCATGGCCCTCAACCAGCTCGCTGGTCCGGCGCTCGGTGGAGCGCTGTTCGCGATCGGTCGTGAGGTGCCGTTCCTCGCACAGGCCACGATCATGGCCTTCGGTGCGCTGGTCCTGGCCCGCCTGCGGCTTCCCGACGCCGAACGCCCCGAACGTGGTCAGTCCATTCGTCGCGACATCGTCGACGGTGCCCGATGGATGTGGGGCCATGGCGCCATGCGCACCCTCGCGATCACGATCATCGTGTTCAACGTGACGTTCGGCGCGTCATTTTCTCTCCTCGTCGTCTTGGCATCGGAGCGGCTCGACCTCGGTGAGCTCGGCTTCGGGATGCTCACCGCGTCGACCGCCGTCGGCGGTGCGGTCGGGGCCGCGCTCTTCGGCTCACTCGAACGTCTGGCAGGACACACCTGGATCATGCGCATCGGCCTGATCATCGAGTCACTCACCCACCTCGTCCTCGCAGTCACGACCACGGCATGGATCGCGTTCGCCGCACTTGTGGCCTTCGGGGTGCACATCGGGTGCTGGAGCACGATCGTGCCGAGCGTGCGCCAGCGCGTCGTCCCCGAACCCCTGCAAGGCCGAGTGCACGCCGTCTACATGGTCGGGCTCAACCTCGGCCTGCTCATCGGTGCGGCGTTGGGCGGGCTGCTCGCTCGGATCGGCGACATCACCTGGCCCTACTGGTTCGCGTTCGGTGGATCGGCGGTCACGGTGGCACTCATCTGGAGACCGCTCCAAGAATTGTCTGCGCCCGCATGAACGCCATCACCCGCGTGACGCTCGTCGTCTTCGCCGTCGCCTGGGGCACGAACGTCTCGACGCCGTTCTTGTCGACCTACCGAGAACGCCTCGACCTCGGCGACTCCGCGACGATGGCGATCTTCACGGTCTACGTCATCGGCATCATGGGGTCGCTGCTGCTCGCCGGTCCACTCTCCGATCGCATCGGACGCAAGGTGGTGGTCGCCTCCACGACGGCCGCTTCCGTCGTTGCCTCGCTGATCCTGATCTGGGGCCGAGATGCCTACGGACTGTTGTTGCTCGGCCGCCTCCTGCTCGGCGTCGCCAGCGGTGCGGTGTTGAGTGTCTCCGCCGCGTGGTTGCAAGAGCTCTATCCCCCCGACCGGCAGCGAGACGCCGCGCTGCGCTCGACGGTCGTCTCGTTCGGTGGGTTCGGTATCGGGCCACCCATCAGTGCCCTGTTCGACGTCGCCGACGCTGCGCCGCTCGTCGCTCCCTTCGTTGTGCACGCCGTCGCCACCGCAGCCGCGCTCGCGCTGCTCAGCGCGGTGCCCGAGACCTCGCCGAAGATCCCCCGCTCGCTTCGTCCGTCGCTCGGCGTACCGGCGACGGCGCGGCGTCGGTTTGGTCGAGTGGTCGTGCCGGCCGCGATCTGGGTGTTTGCCTTCCCCTCGACGTCGTTCGCCTTGTTCCCGGTGCTCATCAGCGACGGGATCGATGCGAGCCCGGTGGTCGTGGCCGCGATCGCCGGCGCCATCACCGCATGGTCGGCCTTGTTGGCCCGACCGTTGGTCGCCAGAATCGGACTATCGGGCGGCGTGGTCGCCGGTATGGTCTCGGGCCTCTGCGGATGGGCGATCGGCGCGACCGCACTCGGTCAGGACATCTGGCCACTGGTCCTTCCCGCGGCCCTTCTGCTCGGTTGCGCGTCGGGACTGCTGACCGCTGGGGCGCTCGGGCTCCTCGCCGAGGTCGCGTCACCAGACGAACGAGGCCGCATCAACTCGACCTTCTACCTTCTGGCGTACCCGGGCATGGCGATGCCCGTCCTCCTGACGACGCTTGCTCAGCCACTCGGTGTTGGCCGGGCGATTCTCGTCGTGTGGATCTTCGCCGCGACGGCGACCGTCGCCATCACCGCGGCCCTCCGGGGCGACCCGGCTCACGCCACGATTCGATCTCGGTGATCGTCGCTGGAGGCAACCCGGATCCCACTGCACCGGCGAGCACCTTCTCGAGATAGCCGTTGCGGGGCGGGCCCGGCCGATCGTGACACGCGATGTAGACGATCGCGTCCCGAGTCGGACCCGAGTCCGCCCATCGATTGTCGATTGGCTGCACGCCGATGACGGTTCGCTCGTAGTTGCCTTTCGCGACACCTTCGTAGCCGTCGAGGATCTCGATGTGCTCCGCAGTTGTGTCCCACAGGACACCGACGACCGTCGCATCCACATCGGGCACGATGGTGGCCACCCCGCGTTGATTGATCCGAAAGCGCCAACCGTCGAATCGCGCCAGCCCGATCGCCGTCGAACCCGGGCACCGTTGCTCCATCTGTACATCCCACATGTTCGACCCATAGGCGAAGTACGGAAGTTGTGCACCTGGCGACGTCATCGCCGCTGACCTTACGGGAGCGCTCCCCACTGTGGTCGCCCCCGACGACTCCTACGTTGGGACCGTGCACTCCTCGATCCGACGGCTCAGCTGGATCTCCGTCTTCGTCGCGCTCGCGTCATGCGGCGTGTCCGAGGCCAGCGAGACAGCGCCGTCAACTGCGGCACCCACCACAACGTCGCCGGTCGCGCCCCTGCTGTCCGAACCTTCGAACGAGATCACCGTCGCGCTGCCGAGTACCACCGCGGTGGACCACACCTCCCCGCCCATGACCATCGCGCCAGCCGTTCCCACGACCACCTCTCCGACCACCTCGGCGGTCAATCCCCTTTTCGAACCGCTGGTGGAGACGCTCGCCGCCGAGGTCGGGCTTCGCGTCCGGCTCCCCAGCGTCGTCGATCCGCCCGCCTCGGTCGATGCACTTCCTCCAGCCGCCACACTCGTCAATGCGACCGACGACGACTACGAGATCGTGCTCGGGCACGGCGACTGCCCCGGGGGCGCCGCCTGTCGCTTCGGGGTGATCAGTGGCCGCCGGCTCGACCGCGAAGAAGGCGAGGCTCTGCTCACCGAAGGGACGCGAGTCCCACTTCCCCAAGGAGCGACCGGCGTCCTCACCCCATCGACGTGCGGGGCGACGTGCAGCGACACGACGATCTCCTGGCTCGAACCCGACGGCACGTCAGCCGACAGCCTCGTCGTCTACCGGATGGGGCTGACCGCCGCGAGCGGCCCGGAGATTCACGCCCTCGCGTGGAGTGCGCTCAGCACCGACGACGCCCCGCCACCACCGATCTCGTGTGGGTTCGAGACCGTCGCGCTGGATGGGGCGGTCGCCACCATCCGAACGACGACCCTCGCCGACGGCCGCGGGCTCCATTGGCTCACCGCCTGCTCCGACGACGGCATCGCCATCGAGCTGCTCGACTCGCCGGGCACCGTGGAGTGGCTGGTCGACAACGATGACGTGTCGATTGCGGTCGCCAGCGCTGTCGACGGATCGGTCGCCCGCTACTGGTTCAGCGGCGCCCGATTGACACCGGTCTCCTGAGGCTCGATCGGCCCGACGTCAGGTCGAACGCGCCTTGGACCGCCGCGTCGCCACGATCGGTGCCAGGACGTCGGTGCGAATCCGACCGACCGGAGCACGCGGGTGGGTGATCAGCACGCGTTGCTCGACTTCGAATCCCTCGAGGTCGAGCCAGTCGAGCATCGCTTCGGCGCCGCCGGCGAGCGAGTCCATCAGCACATGCGTGTCGAGCTCGAGACGGTCGGGGAGATCGAGGTCCGCCGGTGGAACGACCGCCTCGATGACGACCTGGCCCTGCCGTAGACCGATCGGGGTCGCCTCGCCGTCGACCACGGCGCGCAGCGCGTCGGTGTTGTCCCAGAAGCGATGCGGCGCATCCTCGACGAGGTCGGCGACGTACTCCCCATTGATCCGCTTGACGAGGCGAGGGATCGTGGCCCGCTCGACGACATTGGGTAGTTCGGGCTCTCCCGTTCGGATGAAGTCGCGACTCCTGGCCACGAGCACGTGTGACGCACCCAGGCCGACGGCGCTCACCCATGGGACGGGCTCGAGCAATCCGCCATCGACGTAGGACACGTCGCCAATGGGTCGGGACGGTCCCGAGATCACCGGAAGCGACGCCGTCGCCGCCAGGACCTGCTTGGCCCGGTTCACGTCGTCGGACAGGCCGAACAGCGTCGGGTGGTCTCCTGGCTCGGCCGGGCTCGCCGTCGCCCAGACCGGAAGATCCGAGGCGACGAGCGCTTCCCAGTCGAACCCGTGACTGTCCATCGCCTCATCGATGAGATGATCGATGTCGAGGATCACCCCGCCGCGGAGCAGTCGACGCCGATCGACGAACTGCTCCGAGTTGAGCACTCGGTAATAGAGCACCGAACCTTTGGTGCCCTGCCCGATCGAGAAGAACGCGCCGGCGATCGCCCCAGCGGACGTTCCGACGATGGCGTCGAAGCAGTTGCGCATGCCGAGCTGTTCGAGCGCAAGCAACATCCCGGAGCTCACCGCGCCGCGCATTCCGCCACCCTCGACCGCAAGGATCAGCCGATGCTCGTCGTCGCGGTCACCGGGGGTCGTCCCGCGTGCCTGGCGGGCCAGGAGCAGCTCGCGGACCGACGGCGTCGTCACGCCGTGGCGTTCCGGCGCCGGTCGCGCCACCATCGGATCGCTTCAACGCTCAAGGTGATCGACAGCGCCGTACCGAAGGCAAGCCACAGCGCTGTCGTCGTGCTCTCGACCTGCTCGGCCACGAAGAAGCCGAGAAGTGCGGCGTAGCTCGCCCACAAGGTCGTGGCGAGGAGATCCCACCGGGTGAACCACGACCAGAACGGCTGACCGGTCAGCCCGCAAGAGAACGTCATGGCCGTGCGGCCTCCGGGGATGAACCGAGCGGTGATCAGCAGCAACCCGCCGCGCTTTCGGATCTGTTCGCCGGTCGCGAACAACCGCTTCTCGCCCTTCTCGCCACGGAAGAAGATCGATCGGAGCAAACGGTCTGAGCGGCTTCCGATCCAATAGCCGAGCGTGTCCCCGCAATAGGCGCCGAAAGCGCCGACCACGATCACGAGCACGAGGGGCAGCACGCGTTGGTCGTTGATGAGGACCGCGTCGCTCGCGGCGACACCACCAGCGATCACGGTGAACTCGCTCGGCACCACCGGAAACACCGAGTCGAGAAGCGCAATCGAGAAGAGCACCGCGAAGAACCACGGATTCGACGAGATGTCGGTGATCAGTTCTTCCATCTGATGGAACAGGTCGATCGCCCACTGGATCACGTGGAGCACCATACCGCCGCGCCTCGGGCGGCGTTCGGGCATTCACCCAATCGCGCCGAAGATCATCCGTTGGGACGAGGAACAGGTGGACCTCTGGGAGGATGACGACACGGCGCGGGATTCCTACCATTGGACCATGTCCGAGACGTCTGTCCGGCCTTCGCGCCGAGATGCAATGGCGATGGCCGCGATCACTGCCGCGCTGCTCATCGGCAACATCGGGCCGGCGGACACCGCGCAGACCGAACGAAACATCGACGCCTTTGCGATCGTGCTGATCCTGATCGCGGGTGGGGCGACCCTGTGGCGTCGGACGAATCCCGTTCCGGCGCTCGCGGTCGCGACGATCGCCAGCCTGACCTACTGGATCATGGACTATCCCCTGGCCGGCGGAGGGCTCGCCTTGCTCGTCCTGCTGTATTCGCTCGCGGCGCACGAACCCGAGCGAGCTCGAGCGGTCCGGGTGCTCGTCCTGTTCACGATCGTGATCTCGCTGGTCCTCATCGCCGGATGGCTTTCCCCAGAGGAGAACGGGGTGAGCGTCGGGTTGATCGTGCTCAACATCGTCTTGTTCCAACTCGCCTGGTTTGCCGGCGATGGGATCCGTGGTCGACGGGAGAACGTCGAACGACTGCAGGAGCAGATCGACGCCGCGCAGGCGGAGAAGGTGGCGGCGACCGAACGGGCGATCGAAGGCGAGCGCACGCGGATCGCTCGCGAGCTCCACGACATCGTCGCCCACTCGATGTCGGTCATCGTCGTGCAGTCCGAGGGGGCTCAACGCCTCGTCGGCCGCGACGATGAGGCCGTTGCCGAGGCACTTGCGGCCATCGAGGCGACGGCGAGAACAAACCTCAACGACATTCGCTCGACCATCGGCGGTCTCCGAAGCGACGCCGCCCGTACCCCGCTGCCCGAGTTGTCCCGGCTGCCGGAGCTCGTCGAGCAATGTGCCGAAGCCGGGCTCGACGTGTCGCTCGAAGTCAACGGCGAACAGCGTTCACTTCCCGCCATGATCGAACTCTCCGGCTACCGGGTCGTGCAGGAATCCCTGACGAACACGATCAAGCACGGCGGTCCAACGGCATCGGCGGCTGTCACGGTCGACTACCGAGACGACGCCTTGGCGATCGAGGTGGTCGACGACGGTCGTGGCGCCGGGGCGACACCCGAGACACCGGGTCATGGCTTGCTCGGCATGCGCGAGCGAATCGAAGCCGTTGGCGGTCAGCTCCGTACCGGGCCACGCCAAGGAGGCGGCTACACCGTGCGCGCCGAGATTCCGGTGGGCGCCGAATGAGCGCCGACGCCCCGATTCGCGTCCTCGTCGTCGACGATCAGCCCCTGCTGCGAGCCGGCTTCGGGATGATCCTGCAGGGCGAGGACGACATGGACCTCGTCGGCGAGGCCTGCGACGGGATCGAGGCCGAGTCCCTGGCACGTTCGCTCAACCCCGATGTCGTACTGATGGACATCCGGATGCCCGAACGTGACGGGATCGAGGCGACTCAGGTCCTCACGCAATTCGAGAATCCGCCAGCCGTGTTGATTCTCACCACCTTCGATCTCGACGAATACGTCTACGCGGCGCTCCGAGCGGGTGCCTCGGGCTTCTTGTTGAAGGATGCGGGCGCCGACGAGCTCATCCGAGCGATTCGGGTGGTTGCCTCGGGCGAAGCCCTGCTTGCTCCCACGGTCACGCGCCGGTTGATCGGCGACTTCGCCCAGCGTCCGGCTTCGGTCGAGGTGGTTGGACTCGACGAGTTGACCGACCGCGAGAACGAGGTCCTTCAACTGATGGCGAAGGGCCTGTCCAACGGTGAGATCGCCGAGTCGCTGATCCTCGGCGAAACGACGATCAAGACGCACGTCGGCCGCATCCTCATGAAGCTCGGCGCACGAGACCGCGTGCAAGCGGTCATCGCCGCCTACGAAGCGGGCATCGTCGGCTAACCAACCTGGCAGGGTTCAGCTGTGGCTGATTGCGTCGAGGACGTTGAGCTTCGAGGCCCGCTGCGCCGGGAAGTAGGCGGCGATGACACCGATGATCCCGCCCACGATCAGGTAGATGACGAGGCTGAGCCACGGGATGCCGACCTTGCTGATGAAGCTGTCGGGGATGGCGACAACCGCCGCCCATCCGAGGAGCAGTCCCATCAAGATTCCGAGCAGCGCTCCGAAGATCGACACGATCACCGCCTCCCAGCGGATCGTCGACTTGAGCTGGTTGCGCGTCATCCCTACGGCACGGAGCAGGCCGATCTCTCGGGTCCGCTCCAGCACGGAGAGCGCCATCGTGTTGATGATGCCGAAGAACGCCACGACGAGGCAGAGCACGAGCAGACCGTTGATCACGATCTGAATCTGGCCGATCTGGCCTTCGACGCCTTCCTGGAACTCGGTGTTGTCCTGAACGGTGAGCTGGGCGAAGTTGTCAGTGATCGTCTCAACCTCCGCACGGGCGACCTCTGCGTCCACCCCATCGGCGATGGTGATCCCGACAAACCCGACCGCATCGATCTGGACGTGTTGTCGGCTCAGTCGGCGATCCACAATGAACGAGTTTTCGACGATCGACCGGTCGTCGTAGATCGCTTCGACGGTCAGATCGGTCACGAAGCCGTCTTCGAATTCGACAGGCACGGTCGTGCCGAGCCCCCACCCGCGTTCATCCGCGGTCTCATCGAAGACGGCGATACCGTTCTGGCTGAGCTCGGCGGTGCCGTCAAGGATGCCAGCGTTGATGACCGACGTACCGGTGGCCGTATCGAACCCGGTGACCGCCTCGACATCACCGTCGACGAGCATTTCGACACGGGCGAAGCCCGCCACGCTGTCGGTTGAGGGCAACGCATCGAGTTGTTCGACAACGCCAGAGGAGAAGTCCAGTCCCTGGTTCGCCTCATAGACGAAGAGATCAGCCGTGAGCGCGTCTTCGAGGAGGTCGTCGAACGTGGCGAGTAGCGAGGAGGCGAGCACCGCGACACCGGTGATCAGCGCCAATCCGATCATGAGCGCCGTCGCGGTGGCTGCGGTCCGCTGCGGATTGCGACTCGCGTTGTCACGAGCAAGACGACCGTTGATGCCGCGCGTCGCCTCGACCGGACCACCGATCATCCCGGCAGCTCGGCCAGCGAACAACGCACTCATCATCGAGACTCCGATGAACGTGAGGGCGGCACCGATACCGATCGCCGCCAACCGTGCTGCGGTGCCGTCCACATCGCCGAACATGCCGAGGGCGAGAAGGACAAGGCCAGGAATCAACACGACGGCGCCAGCGACGAGACGGAAGCTCACGCTGCGCTCTTTGCGTCCACCGTCTCGGACCGCTTCGAGCGGCGACACTCGAGACGCCCGGAACGCCGGGATGATGGCCGAGATGAGGGTGACGAAGAGCCCGACGGCCACGACGACAATGACCGTGCGGAGGCGAATCTCGAGTGGGCCGTCGGGGAACGAATTGCCGCCAGCGCTGAACAACAGTTTGAGCAGCCACGCAACGCCGATGCCCCCGAAGAGGCCGACGATCGACGCGAAGATGCCAATGATCAGCGCTTCGATCAGCACCATGAATCGGATCTGTCCGCCGCTCGCACCGATCGACCGGAGCAGGCCAAGCTGCTTGGTGCGCTGGCCGACGAGGATCGCAAAGGTGTTGTAGATGATGAAGATCGAGACGAAGAGCACCACGAACGCAAAGCTCAACAAGATGTTGCCGAAGATGCCGATCACCGAACCGAAGTCCTCCTGAGACTCGCCGATCACGGTTTCGCCGGACACGACTTCGACGTCGGCCGGAAGCAGCGGCTCGATGGCCGCAAGGAGTACGTCCGTGTCGGTGCCGCCGCCGTTGACCACGACCGAGTCGACGACGTCACCCGAGTCGAGAATCCGTTGGGTTGTGTCGAGGTCGAACAGGTTGAAGTAGGCGCCACCCGTGCCGCCGTCACCGAAGTCGATGATGGCGCTGAGCTCGAACTGCTCGGGCTCACCGGTCGGTAGCGACATGGTGACCTGGTCGCCGACGGCGAACCCGCCTGCGTTCGCCTGCGCGGAGTCGAGCGCGACCTGTTGGCCGATCGGAGCGACACCCTCGACAACGGTGAAGCTCGAGACCGGGCTCGGCCCACCCCACGACGACGTGAAGACGGGTGGTCCGAGGGGTCGATTGACCTCGCCGTCGTCGAGGAGCGAATAGGTCTGCTCGAAGGCGAAGATTCCGCCCTCGGCATAGTCGACCTCGGGCAGCGCTGAGATCTCATCGATGATCGACTCGTCGAAGCGAACCAGATTCTCGCCAGAAGAGTTGAGCTCTGGTTCGACCGCCCGAACCTGTGCGTCGACACCAGCGAAGGCGTCCTCGCTGATCTGGTCGAAGATCGAGCGGAGACTGTCGGCGAGTACGAACGACCCCGACACGAAGGCGACGCCGAGCACGACCGAGATGAGGGTGAGGACGAGTCGTCCGAGGTTGGCGCGAATTCCGCGCACCACCAGCTTGAGCATCGCTCAGTCCCCCAGGCTCTTGATCGTGTCGAGCACCGAGTCAGGTGTCGGGTCGTCCATCTGCTTGACGATCTGACCGTCCGCAAGGAACAGCACTCGGTCGCTGTACGACGCAGTGACCGGATCGTGGGTGACCATCACGATGGTCTGGCCGAGGTCCTTCACGGCCCGGCGCATGAACTCGAGGATCTCTGCGCTGGTCTTGGAGTCCAGGTTGCCGGTCGGCTCGTCACCAAAGACGATCTCGGGTCGGGTCGCGAGCGCCCGCGCCACCGCCACCCGCTGCTGCTGGCCGCCGGAGAGCTCGTTCGGTCGGTGCGAGATGCGGTCGCCCAGACCGACGGTCTGAATGACTTCGTCGACCCAGCCCATGTCGATCTTGCCGTCACCGAGGTCCGACGGCAGCGTGACGTTCTCGCGCACGTTCAGCGTGGGCACGAGGTTGAACGACTGGAAGATGAAGCCGACCTGCTCGCGACGCATCTTGGTGAGCTGCTTGTCGTTGAGGGTGCCGAGGTCGGTGCCGCCGATGAACGCACTGCCCGAGGTCAGGCGATCGAGTCCGGCCATGCAATGCATCAACGTGGACTTGCCGGATCCCGACGGGCCCATGATCGCAGTGAATCGCCCGGCTTCGAAGCCGACCGAGACCTCACGCAACGCGTGGACCTCCGTGTCACCCGATCCATAGATCTTCGAGGCACGATCCGCGCGCGCCGCCCATCGAACCGCTTCTTCGGTGACCGTCATGTTGTTTCTCCCCAACTCGACTCTGCAGATGCACGCTACCGACCCAACGCCGCCCG
This sequence comes from Acidimicrobiales bacterium, assembly GCA_020629635.1. Taxonomy (GTDB): domain Bacteria; phylum Actinomycetota; class Acidimicrobiia; order Acidimicrobiales; family SHLQ01; genus SHLQ01. The sequence goes on from JAHDCX010000009.1 coordinate 18,751, forward strand.
GTCTTCGTCCCTGGGTCTGATGTCACCTCCACCGAAAGGATGACCACCCATGCGGCGCCGACAATGAGCCAGAAGTGCCTCAACGCGTCGGGTGGTTCAACCGATCTGGCGATGGTGACGAGTCCGACATCGACGATCGTTCCCGCCAACCGCTTCGGTCAACTGCTCGCGGAGGCCCGACTTCGCTCGGGCGCCGACCTCGAAGAGCTGGCGAAACGCAGCCATGGTGAGTTCACCGTTGGCGAACTCCACGATCTCGAAGCCGGACATCGCTCCCTCGACGATGCCCTCATCGAGACCATCACGACGCTGTACGAGGTCGACTGCGGCATCATCGTGCCCCAACGAGCCGAGCTGACCATCGACCTCGACATGCACGTCATGTCGGCCTCGGGTCGGGCGGTGCCGCTCGAGTCGCAGCAGCACGACCACATCCTCGACCGATACCTCTCTTTGGTCTACCTCCTGCGCAATCGCCAACCCGGCAGCTCGGTTCCGCTGCGCGACGAAGACGTCGCCATCCTCGCTGCTTCGCTCGCCGAGCGCAGCGAACTCATCGAGGAACAACTCCTCGCAGCCATGGCTGCGGACACCGCAGCGGTCCGTGGCCTCATCGGCTGGCTTCGCCAGCGACTGTGGGTCCCGGGTGCTGGTGCGCTGGTTGGTGCGGTTTCGATCGGCACCCTGGTCATGGTCACCGAGGGTCCGGCGGCACCCCCTTCGCCAGCGGGCCTGGACGGCGGGCTGCCTGATCTGCGCAGCAATGCCGCCGCACGAATCGGATTGCTGGGCGCGACGAGCGGCGCCACGAGCCAAGCCGGCGACGTTGGCTCGCCAACGACCACCGCGTCGGCTCCAGCGACGACGACGTCGACGGCTGCAGCGTCCCCGGCGGCGAGTGACGCTCCGACGACCACTCTGGCCGAGTCGGGCTGGACACCGGAGCAGATGGGCGAAGCGGCAGAGGCGCTTCTGCCCTTTGACTGGGAGGCCGCGCTTCCGGGATGGCGGATCACGTACGCGGGATCGCACGACCGATTCCGCGGCCTCACGTTTCCCTATGACCAGACGATCGAGATGTACGTCCGCGCCGACGACACGCCAGAGTCGCTCGCGGGGATCCTCGCCCACGAGCTCGGCCACGCCGTCGACGTCACGCATTTCAAGGACGCCGATCGTGACGAGTGGCTCGAGGCGCGTGGTATCCCAGCGACGCAATGGTGGCCGGATGCCTATGCGAGCGACTTCGAGACCGGCGCCGGCGACTTTGCCGAAGCGTTCGCCTACTGGGCCCTCGGCGACCCCACCTCTTCTCGCGTCGGCGGCACACCCACGACCGGACAGCTACTGGTCCTCGAGGGGCTGATCGCCGGTCACCTCTGAGACCGAACGGGAAAAATGGCTCGGCCCGGGTCGGTGGCGGGTATCCGACCCGGGCCGAACATCTCGGACCCACGGAGGGGGGATCGTGGGTCCCAGCGCCCGGTCGATGCAACGTTGGATCGAGTGGGCACGTTCGTTTTCGTTCTATATCCGTCGCCGAGGCGGTGGCGGGAACCGCCCCAGCGACAGACACCTACATGACGACCGGGCCGCACGAAAGGTCGCGCCTTTTCGTGCGACGTCCGTCACATATCGCAGCAGGCACCGGTTCCGGAATGTTTGGCGAGTATGGGACGCTGTGTGAAGAGGCTCGAAGGGAGAATCGCCGCCGTGAGCAAGACCGCCGTCGCTTTCGCAACGATCGCTGGAGTGTTCGTGCTGGCACTCCTTCTCGTGATCGGCCTCTTCTCCTTCGGCTGGGTCGACATCAACTGGCCGTGGGAGGACATCGTCACCGAGGAGACGACGATCGAGATTCCCGTCGAAGAGGCCGGACCCGCGCAGGTCGTGGCGATCGAACCACTCGCCCTCGATTGCCGCGCCCGGATCGTCGCCGAGGTGCCGGTCATCGGCACCCAGCGGACCGAGGTCGCCGGTGCCACGGTCAGCACCGATACGGTCCGACTCCGTGCGGTCGGCGACGTCGACACGTGCGTCGCCTCGGATGGCGTCGAGATCATCGAGCGAGCCGACGGCACCTGGGGCGTCATCATCGACGCTGATGCCATCGAGTTCGTCCGGCCGCGCGTCGACGCCGTCGCCACGATGAACTCGGTCGAGACCGACCGAGGGATCGTCAACCAGTTGGTCGAGGCACTTCCCTGGACAAACGAAGACGATCAACTCACCCCCGCCGCGTTCGCCTTCGCCCAGACCGTGATCGGGTCGTCCGAATGCATGATGGCTGCGTACGACCAGACGGCCGCAGCGCTCGAAGCCGCCTACCGTGACCAGCTCGCCGAGCAGGGCGGCAATCCCGCCGACATCGACGTCATCATCTCCGGTGTCCCGAACTTCGACCAGAACGAAATCGACGAGAAGGTGTTGGGTGACGTCGAGTTCGTCGAAGACGCCGGGACCTCATGCGTCGTCGCCACGCCCTGACCCGTAGGCTTCGACCGTGATCCGGATCTTCGACACCGCCCAATCCATGGTCGTCCCGCTCGAGGTCGGATCCACGGTCCGGTTGTACGTCTGCGGCATCACGCCCTACGACTCAACCCACCTCGGCCACGCCAACACCTACCTCACCTACGACGTGTTGATTCGGCGGCTCGAAGACCTCGGACACCGCGTCGAGATGGTTCGCAACATCACCGACGTCGACGACTCGATCCTGCCGAAGGCCCGCGAGCTCGGCATCGATTTCCTCGAGCTCGCGGAGCGGGAAATGACCCGATTCGCCGCCGACATGGACGCGCTGAACATGCGTCCGGCTGTGGCCGAACCGCGGGCCACCGAGTCGATCCCCGGCATGATCGATCTGATCTCCCGGCTCCAGGACGCCGGCCACACCTACGAAGTCGACGGCATCACCTACTTCGACGTCACGACCGCACCACGATTCGGACGTCTCTCGGGCTATGACCACACCACGATGGTCGCCCTGTCCGCCGAACGAGGCGGCAACCCCGCCGACGTCCGCCAACGCAACGAACTCGACTTCATTCTCTGGCAGCCGTCCGCCGCGGACGAACCATCGTGGGAGTCGCCCTTCGGCGACGGTCGACCGGGCTGGCACATCGAATGCTCGGCCATGAGCTGGGCGCAGTTCGGGGAGACGCTCGACGTTCACGGTGGAGGGAGCGACCTGATCTTCCCCCATCACGAGTGCGAGCTCGCCCAGTCCGAACACGGGTATGGGCAAAGCTTTGCGCGCCACTGGATGCACACCGGGATGGTCGCCTACCAAGGCACCAAGATGTCGAAGTCGCTCGGCAACCTCGTCTTCGTCAGCGACCTGCGCGCGTCACACGACCCGGCGGCGATCCGGCTCGCGCTGCTCGGACACCACTATCGAGACGATTGGGAGTGGTTCGACGGCGACATCGAAGATGGCGAGGCACGCCTCGCTCGCATTCGACAGGCCATCGCTGTCCACACCGGACCCGACCCCACCGCAATGCTCGCCGCGGTCCGTGACGCGCTCGACGACGACCTCGACGCGCCGACGGCCCGAGACGCCATCGACCGCTTCGCCCGCCAGACCATCGACGGTCGCGGCGACGATCCGCGGGCCGGTGACGGACTCGCCGAAGCTGCCCAACTCCTCGGCATCGCCGCTGCGTAACCTGTCGGGGTGCTTCGCATCCACGACACCCTGCGCGACGAACTCGTCGAACTCATCCCTCGCGTCGACGGGGAGATTTCGCTCTATGCGTGCGGGCCGACGGTGTACGACCATCCCCACCTCGGGCACGCCCGCCAGGCGATGACCTACGACGTCGCTCGCCGCTATCTCGAATGGGCCGGCTGGCGAGTCCATCACGTCGCCAACATCACCGACATCGACGACAACATCATCAATCGGGCCAACCGTGAAGGCGTGAGCGACACCGAGATCGCCGAGACCTGGACCGCCGTCTACCTCGAGGTCATGGACGACCTCGGCATCCTGCCCCCGCACGATCGGCCGAAGGCGACCGAGTACGTCGACGAGATGATCGAGTTCATCAGCACCCTGATCGAGCGCGACACCGCCTATGTCACCGACTCGGGGGTCTATCTGCGAGTCCGCTCGGTCGAGGGCTACGGCGACCTCGTCCACCGCACGGTCGACGAGTTGGCCGAGGGCGCCGGAACTCGGGTCGAGGTCGACGAAACCAAAGAGGACCCGCTCGACTTCGCGTTGTGGAAGGCTGCCAAGCCCAACGAGCCGACGTGGGACTCGCCGTGGGGTCCGGGCCGGCCGGGCTGGCACATCGAATGCGTTGCGATGAGCCTCGGCATTCTGGGCGACGACTTCGACCTGCACGGCGGTGGCAACGACCTCGTCTTCCCGCACCACACGAACGAGCGAGCCGAAGCGATCGCGGCGGGCCGTTCGTTCAGCCGCTACTGGATGCACAACGCGATGCTGAACATCGACGGCGAGAAGATGTCGAAGTCGCTCCAGAACTACACGACGGTTCGAGATCTGCTCGACGAAGACCCCCGCAACGCTCGGGCGCTTCGACTCGCGCTCCTCCAGACGCACTACCGCAAGATTCTCGAGATCAACCCGGAGATTTTGGAGACGGCCCGCGCCGGAATCGACCGCATGGACGCCATGGTCCGCAAGGCAACGGCAGCTGGCGTCGACATCGATGGCGCCGAGCTCGACGCCGACGCGGCCGAATCGTTCTCGGAGGCGATGGACCACGACTTCGGCACGCCAGAGGCGATGGCGATCGTCTTCGAGCAGGTGCGTCGGGCGAACGGTGCCATCGACGCAGGGGAGCCAGAGGCCGCCGTCGCGGCCAAGACGGCGATCGAGTTGGCAGGCGCCCTCGGACTCACGATCGGCGGCGACACTGGGGAGAACGACGGGGCAGAAGACGATGCCGAGATCGACTCGCTGGTCGCGGAGCGCACGGCGGCCAAGGCCGACCGCGACTTCGCCACAGCCGACCGGATCCGAGACGAGCTCGCCGCCCGAGGCGTCGTGATCGAGGACACGCCACACGGTCCGATCTGGCGCCGAGGCTGAGCCCCGGCATCACTCGATGCCGTAGACCCCTCCCCTTCGGGTGCCGACCACGATCCGCCCACCCCAGACCGCAGGCGTCGACTCGATGCACCCGTCGTCGAGCGGCAGTGCCCACAGCTCGCCGGGCCTCGACCGGGGGTCGGACACATCGAACGCTCGGAGCACGCCAGAGCAGTTGCCCATCAACAAGACGTCGTCGACGACCACCGGTGACTGCCACAGGTGGAACCCAAGCCCGATCTCCCAGAGGTCTTCGCCAGTGGCTTGATCGACCGCCCGTAGTCGTCCGCCCTCACTCCCGAAGATCACGACGCCGCGGTGCAACGCGGGCGTGCCCCAGATCCCAGTGTTGATTCCTTGGTTCTCCTGGACCGACCAGACGACGGCGTCATCACCCTCGCGTCGGGGATCGAGTTTGAGGAGTTGCCCGAGCTCGCGTGCTCGGGCGTTGCCCCGCTCGAACTCGGCGGCCACGTACAACATGCCGTCAGCGTCGGCCACAACCGTGGCGTCGACGTCGTCGCCGACCCAGAACCGAAACACCCGAGTCGGATCCACACCCTCGCCGAGCTGTGCGATGTCCCATCCCTGGACGAGACCGCCCGAGTTCGCGAAGTACAACGTGTCTCCGGAGATGGTCACCGAGTTCTCGATCGACACGTTCTCGCCGACGGCCGACACGAGTTCGGCGTCCCACCCGGGCGCAGAGAACACGACCTCGGGGTCGACCGTGACCGAGCCGTCGGCGCCGAAGCCACGTCGGAGCTCGATGATGTGCAGCCGACTGTTCTCCCCGCCAATGAACAGATGGTCGTCGAGCACGAGGGCGTTGCCGTCCCAGTCGTTGTTCCAGAGGGTCGGCCCACTGTCGTCGGCGTGGAGGCTCCACAATTCGCGGGCTTCACCGCCATCGAAGGCGATCACGCGGAACCGATCGTCGCGGGACCCGGTGTAGACGAGCGGGAAGCCATCTGGGTCGATCGTGACCGACCCCTTGATGATGTCGTCGGTCTGGAAACGCTCGATGATCGGTTCGCCGGTCGTCGCGTCCAAGAAGTGCACCGCCCCGTCCAGAGCGCCGAAGACGGTCCACACTTGGCCATCCCGTTCGAAGATCGTCGGCTGCCCCGTCCAACCGGTGCCGCACCAGGTTCGGGTTTCGGCGCCGACCGTCGACTGACGACAGAGTCCACCCTCTTCGGGGTAACGCCAGGCGACCACCGGGTCCTCGGGAATCGGCCCGCTGCCGTACCACGTACGCGTGGGCGACCCCCGAAAGCCCAGCAGACCGTCGATGGCCTGCGGCGGGGCCACGCCGACCATCAGAGGATCGACCCAGACCGTCGGGTCCCACGTCGTATCCACCGGCTCGTCGACGATCGTCGTCGACGTGGGGGGAACCGTGGCCTGATCGGGCTCGTCCGTGTCGATCTGGAGGAAATCGAGGGTGGTGACTGCGATCTCGTCGGCGATCGGCAGTGCCGAAAACGTCGTGGCGACGACCATTGCGCCCATCAACATGAGCCCCCACCGGACTCGATCGATCGTCCGTTGGCGGCGCCGACGTCGACGACGTTCAACGGTTCGGGTGATCAGTTCGTCGTACGGGTAGTCGGGAGCCCGATCACGCGGGTGCTGCGATGCGTCGTCCGCCAGGGCCTGATCGGCCATCGATGGTTCAGCCCGCTGCGGCAGGAGGGAACGGAAGCTGGATCGTCCCGTACTCGTCGAGGTCCACCTCATCGGGCCACCCCTCGGCGTCCGCCGACAACTCGGCGATCTCCGCCTCAGGCTCCACGATCGGGCCGCGGAACGCACGGGCGAGCAGCCCGGTCGCCCGGAACTCCTCCACGGGATCGGCGTCGACGTCGGGGGCAAACCAGGCCGATCGACGCGGCGCCGAGCGTTCTGGTGCAGGCGCTTCGGCGACCACGCCCTCCGTCACGACAGCAGGTTCCGAGTTGAGGTGCGCTCCGTCGTCGAATTGGTCGAGGGTCCATCCGGCGGGTACGGCGAAGCGGGCAGCATGCTCTGCGCAGAGCGCGACCGTCGACACGCCCGGCTCGCGGACGCGCCACACTCGCTGTTCGGCCGGTGCGAACACGAACCAATCGGTGGCCCCTTCTGCACACCCCGGCTTTGCGCACAACGCCGACATGGAACAGACCCTAGCGCTTGCGCCCCTCTCGAATCACATCGTTGTGATTACGATCGTCGACGATGCTCGACACGATCTGCTTCGATGCCGACGACACGCTGTGGGAAAGCCAGGCCTATTTCGACGCTGCCGAGCTCGAGATCGCCTCGTTGCTGGCCGACTGGGCGACACCAGAGACGGTCGACGAGCTGTTGCTCCAGACCGCCCGACGCAACCTCCCGCTCTACGGGTTCGGGGTGAAGAGCTTCGTGCTGACGTCGCTCGAGACGATCGACGAGGTGACCAACGGCGCCGCCCCACCCGAACTCGCACGCCGCGTTCGCGAGATCGGCAAGGAGCTCCTCGCACACCCAGTCGACCTCCTGCCCGACGTCACCGACGTCGTCGAACAACTTGCCGAGTCCCATCGGACACTCATCGTCACCAAGGGCGACAACGCCCATCAGCGGCGCAAGATCGCGGCATCCGGTCTCGAGCACGTCGTCGACGGATACGAGATTCTCGTCGACAAGACCGCCTCGTCGTACCGGGAGTTCCTCCACCGGCGTGACCTCGTCGCCCGTTCGACCCTCATGATCGGCAACTCGCTCGCCTCCGACGTCTTGCCACCGCTGGACCTCGGCATGCATGCGGTCCACCTGCCACACACGTCGATCTGGGCGCACGAAGACATGGCGAGCGATGATCCACGGATCCGCACGATCGCCTCGATCACCGAGCTCCCCGATCACGTACGATCGGTGACGGACCAACCACCTTCCTCGGACTGACATGGCGCCCACCCCCACCCGTCGACGGACCCTCACGACCGCCGAAGTCGACGACTACGACCATCTCGCCCGAGGACTACTCGAGCGGGTCCGGCTCGTCCGCACAAACCTGCTTCCACCCCAGGCGGACGGACTGACGATCGGTCGATGGGTGTTCTTGCGGGGTGACCGGATCCAACGCTCCGCGAACACGCTCCTCGCCCACGAGCTCGTGCATGTTCGCCAGTTCGCCGAGATGGGAGCGATCGCGTTCTTGTCGACGTACGTGCGGGAGTACCTCGTCAATCTCTGGCGTCTGCGGAACCACCATCAGGCCTACCTGGCCATCTCGCTCGAAGTCGAGGCGCGCGCGGTTGCTGCAGAGTGGGAGTCACGCCTGAACACGCGACGCTGACTCGCGCCAGCAAAACACTCACGTTGCGCAGCCATCCGCCGATTGATTGGGGACCGCTCCCAATCGGTTTCTGGACCAAGGCGAACGTATCTGTGGACTGCTATCTCTGTGGCGCAACCAACAGCGCAGACGACGATTATTGCGCACAGTGCAATGGTCAGTTGTTTTCGCCGTCCACCGACGCAGGCGCGGACACGGGCGGTTCCATCGAACTTCCCCCGCTGACGCTCGCGCCAATCGAGCCACCGCCGATCGATGTGGTCGACGACGCATCAGCAGCAGCAACCGATGAGGCCACACCCCCGCCCGTTCCCGAAGCCGGATCATCAGAAGACGTCGAGCAGACGGCGCCGCCACCGGTCCCGACAGCGCCGCCTCCCGTCCCAGCGGACGTAACCACAGCCATTGCGCCCTCCGATGCTGATGCTGACCCCGACGATCTCGGTTTCGACTTCGGTGACGGTGGCATCTCCTTCGGTGTCGACCCCGACGAAGCTCGCGCCGAAATCGACGCGGAGTCCGAAGACGCCGACACACCACTGGCGAGCATCTCGAGCGTCGAACACGCTGCCCTGTCCTCCGCCCTCGGACTCGACGAGGACGCCCCCGCTCCTCGGCGGATCGCCACCGCGGCAAGTGCTCCGATTCCAGAGATCGGCACGCGGAAAGGCTCCAAGACCCTCTCATCGAATGACATGCGCGAAAAGCCGGTCGGGACCGTGAGCTACGTCCTGCTCGGCGTGCTCGCCCTCGCAGTCGCCTGGCTCGCCTACCTCACCATCACCCGCGGCCCGGCAACCCCCGACACGATCGCCTTCCAGGGTTCGACCACCACACTCCCTCCGTCGACCACGACCGAACCCGTGGTCAACCCATGGTCCGCCGAAGAGATCGAAGGTCGCCACGGGCCATCATTCGTGCGGGTGTTCCTTTACGCCTGCCCCACCATCCCCGGAAGTGAAAGCACCGAAGTCGACGTCGAACCCCTCGCCGAACATCTGACCGTCGGCGTCGCGGCTGACGCGCACAATGTGATCACCACGACCGCTGGACTTCCGTCAGCCAACGTCGCCGAGATTCGCAGCAGGTTCGGTTCTTCCACCATCGCCTTGCTCCACACCCTGCGCGGCGACCTCACCGTGGCGTCCGCCACGACCTCGTTCAACCGGAATCTCGACATCCCCGGGGACGCGCCGGGTGACGCCGCATGGTGGCTCCACCACGACATCGAATCGGTCCCGATCACCATCGTCTCGGACGCCTCCGGCGATCACGAGCTCGAAGTCGTCGTCGACAAGTACGGCGAACTGGTCGAAGTCACCGCCGGCGCCGCAACCGCCCGCTTCGACGAACTCCGCGAACTCGACCAGCGGTCCGAGGTTGCCGACAATCCGTCGGCTGGTGCAGCCAAGACGGTCTGTGACCGGGCGAACTTCATTCTCGACACACGCGTGGTCGAAGCGGCAGAAGCAGCTGCCGATGACTCGGAAGGATCCTGATGATCTCCAACTCGCCGAACTCGACCATCGCGTTGACCACCGTGATCAGCGATGCCGCCTTCGAAGCGGACCTCGACGGTCGGGTCCTCCACAGCAACTCGGCCTTCGTTCAACTGCTCCGGCTCGTGCCCGGTGACGACTGGCGATCAAGCGTGCATGAACGAGACCGCACCCTCGTCGATTCCATCTGGAATCAGACCCTGAGCGATCCGACCGGCGCACCCCTCGAGGTCGACTTCAATGCTCGCGGAGGCGGCGTGTCGCTCCGAGTGCGGATCCATGCGGTCGTCGACGACGAGGGCACCGTGGCCGGCGCCGTCGGCATCGTGGTCCCGTCTGCGGTCACTCGGCCACCGAGTTGGGACAGCGACCCCGTCACGGGTCTTCCAGAACGCGGCGCCGCCATGGCCGACATCGCACAGCTCGTCGACCACGGAACCGGCGTCGTCGCCTACGTGAAGCTCGACCAGCCGACCGAGATCGTCCGCAAAGAAGCTGCACGCCGTCTGCTCGCGACGTTGCGTCCCGACGATGTGGTGGCGGTCGCCGGCGACGACGGCTTCTTGTTGAGCATGCACAACGTGGCGCAGCTCGCCGCGGCCGAACAGATCGGCACACGACTCACCGCTGCGCTGTCCGACGCAACGATCTCTGTACGCGTCGGACTTGCGCTTTGCGACGTCGACGTCGCCGCGGCCACGCTGGTGCGGGAGGCCGAGGCTGGCGCGTGGTCGGCAGATACTGGCGAGTGGGCGTTCGCCGACTGAGCGAACGCCCCCAACGACTCAGCTCTCGGTGATGGTCACCGAGTTGATCACGACGTCGGTGTGCGGCCGATCGTTGCGATCGGTCTCGACCTGCTGCATCGCATCGAGCACATCCAAGCCGTCGGTGATCTGACCGAACAGCGAGTACGACGGCGGAAGGCCCACGCCTGCCTGGCCGGACACGAGGAAGAACTGGCTTCCGTTGGTGTTCGGGCCCGCATTGGCCATGGCAACCGATCCGATCCGATATTCGCCGGCGGCCGGGAGCTCATCGGCGAATCGGTAGCCCGGGCCGCCGCGGCCGGTGCCGGTCGGGTCACCGCCCTGACACATGAACGTGTTGATGATCCGGTGGAAGATGATTCCTTCGTAGTAGCGATAGCGGGCCAGCACCACGAAGTTGTTGACCGTCTTGGGCGCCTTCGCCGCATCGAGCGCGATCGTCATCGACCCCATCGAGGTGTCGAGCACCGCGGTGTACGTCTTGGACGGGTCGATGCACATCGGCTGTTCGGTCGCGAACTCGGTGCGCCGCTCAGCGCTGCCGTCGGCGGGTGGGCATGGGGTGTCCGACACGGGTACGTCCTCTTCTCGGGGTCGCTGGACCGTACCACCGCGCGGGCGGACTTCGGCCTATCACCCCCACCGAAGATGCGGAACGCTACGGTCGCCAGTGATGCGTCGAGAACCCTCTACCCGCACTCGCCGACGCGAGCCGATCGCTGCCGTGTTGGCCTGCGACAAGTGCGACGTGACGTGGCGGGATCACGACGGAGCGCCGTGCTGGTTCTGCGGAGAGCCCGGCCACATCCGAAATCCCGAACGACTCGTCCTCGACTGAACTCGGTCGTCCTCAGCGCCGGCGCCAGCGACTCCGACGACCAGCGAGGAGTTCGGGGTCGAGACCCCGCAATGCCGAGGCAAACTCCTCCGCGGTCTGATAGCGGTCATCCGGGTCCTTCTCGATCGCTCGAAGGGCAATCGCCGCCAGGGGCTCGGGCAGATGCTTGTTGTGCTGTCGGGGGTCGGCGGGTGCCTCCTCGACATGCATACGAAGCAGGTCCATTCGTTCGCCGTAGAAGGGAAGCTTGCCCGACACCAGCCGGTAGAAGGTCACCCCGAGCGCATAGAGGTCGGCGCGACCGTCGACGGGGCCCTCGGCCCGGACCTGCTCGGGCGACGCCGTCATCGGCGTGGCGTACAACCGACCCGGTTCGGCGTCAGGGTTGTCCGCATCCTGGGCCAGCCCGAAGTCGAACAGGACCGGCTCGCCATCTCGAAGCAGCACGTTCGACGGTTTGAGATCGCGGTGGACCACCCCCCGCTCGTGACAGTGCGCAAGCGCGTCGCAGAGCGCAATGACGATCGCAACCGCACGATCCAGATCCATCGGTTTGCCGGCTTCGAGCTCGGCATCGAGCGTCGGACCGTCGATCCATTCCATCTCGATGAACAACACGTCGGCGATCGTCCCCGTCTTGTGGACCGCAATCACTCCCGGGTGATCCAACCGATCGAGAGCGCCGAACTCCCGCGGCACCGCTCGCCGAAAATCCGCGTTGCCCATCGCGAAGACCGACAGGACCTTCACCGCGACGTCGACACCGTCGGAGCGTCGGCCGACGTACACCGTGGACGAGGCACCCTTGCCGAGCACCGTTCGGACCTCATAGGGGCCAAAGGGCCGGCCGACGGCGATCGATGCGCTCACGCTCCCACGTTCTCAGATCTCGGGCAGAACGTCGATGACTGCATCGGCGATCGCGCGATGACCGGCATCGTTCGGATACACGCACGAAAGCGACGACACGTACGTCTCGTCCGGTTCGCGACCTGCTGCACAGGTGACACCACCACCCCCGGTCACGGTGTCGATCAGGTCCCGAAGCGGCCCGAACCCGTCCCGGAGCGCATCGGGGCCGGCGGCGTTCGGCGCCGCGTGATCTTCGAACACGTCTTCGAGGTCGACCACGGTCAGCCGCTCTGGGCGCTCCACTTCGGACAGCGCTCGCCGTAACGCGTCGTTGAGCGTCGCCCACGCCTGATCCATCACGATGGCGAAGCACACGCCGTCGCAATCGTCGACCCCGACCGGGAGATCGGCGGTCGGGTCGCCATACGTCGTCACGAGGACCTGCGCGTCTGTCGTGCGATGGATCCCGTCGACGAACTCAGCCACGGCTCGTGCAGCCATCTCGGCGTCGGGTCCGAACGCGACGTCGACGTCCTCGGGTGGTTGCGCCACACGGGACACCGTCTGCGCCGCATCGAAGAGTCCGAGATCGTTCGCGCCGATCCCGACCACCACGAGGCGAGGATTGTTCGAGGTGACCAGATCGAGCGGAACGCCCTCGGCGACCACACGCCCAGAACGGTCAGTGACGGCGACGCTCCCCCCCATGAGGTCCTCCGTGGTGTGACCGACACATGCGGCGTTCCATCCCGTCGCTCCCTCGGGGAGTACGGCTGCATCGATCAGATCCTCGACGAGAAGGGACGGCCATGCGGAGTCCTCGGCACGGCCACAGGGGTCTCCTGCGACAAGATCGGTGCGGTCTCGGCCGACGCCAGCGACGACGCCGTCGCCGACCGTGATGACGAGCTCTTCACGGAACCGGTGGCGACTGATGAAGGACAACTCTGTCGATGCCTCGAGCCCATCGGGATCGGTTGCGGTGACCGAGGCGGTCCACTCTCCCGGTTCAGAGGGCGCCCACTCGATGCCCGTGATCAACCCGCGGGCGTTGGTGATCGGTGCCAGTCCCGGGGCATCGTTCACGTCGATTCGAACGACGAGAGGGTCACCGTCTGGGTCGGTCGCGATGAGGGGCTCCGTACGCCGTTCGCCGACGATCATCTCGAGCGGCGGGACCTCGCGAATCGTCGGCGGACGATTCGCGATGGTGGTCGTCGTGACCACTGACGAGCCACCTGCTTCGCTCGTACGATCGGCCTCGGTCGTAGCTTCCTCGCGCTCGGAATCGGACAGAGCGTCGCCTGACGAACACCCCGCGGTGATCATCAACACTCCCACGACGAGCAACCTGACGGCGACCGACACGTGACTCGACCAAACCCTCATCGCGGTCCCGCAGTCTGACAGCGTGGACACCAGTAGGTCGTGCGGGCGTGGGGCCCTTGTGCCCGACTTGAGATCCGCGTGCCACACCGTCGACAGGGTCGTCCACGGCGGTCGTAGACCGCCAGACCGCCCGGCACCGTTGTTCGAGTGGTGGTCTTCAGGTTGGCGAGGAGCAGTCGATTCGCTCGCCCGTAGAGCGCGGTCAACGTCGCATCGTCGATCTCGCCGATCGCGCAGAAGGGGTCGACCTGGAGTGCCCACAGCACTTCGGACTTGTACACGTTTCCGATCCCGGATGCCGCACGCTGATCGAGCAGCACGTCCGCGACCTCGGCGGTCGGCTCGCTCACGTGGCGAGCCCGAGCGACGGCGCGGTCGATGTCCACATCCGGTGTGCACAGATCGGGGCCGAGGTCCTGACGGCCGGCGCGGCCCGACGGGGCGGTGCGGACGACCGGGGCGTTGAAACACACGGCGTCCCAACCTTCCACGCCGACGACGAGACGCGCCATCGCTGCGGGCTTGCGCCAGCGGTCGGTCTCTCGGTAGAGGTGCCACGAACCGGTCATCTTCAGGTGCGTCTCAACGGTCAGGCCACCCGAGAACGCAATCAGTAGGTGTTTGCCCGCCGCCTCGACCGATTCGATTCGCTCGCCGATCCGTGGACGATCGCCGACGAGTCGGGGCGCCGTGAAGCGCTTCAGCTCCTGATCGACGAGCGCCGGACGGAGCCGGTTGGCTGCACGATGGATGGTGTCTCCCTCAGGCATCGACGCTCGGGGCTCGTCCTGCGACCACGAAGAAGACGACGCCCACGAGCCAGGTGAGCGCGCTCCCGAGGACCGTCAGGTCCCCGGTCTGGATGGCGTCGCTCAAGAAGAACAGCCCGCTCAGGAAGAACATCACCCAGCCGTAGTCGGCCCATCGAGAGTTGCGCATCGCAGCATCCTGCCAGCCCGCCCCACCAACAAGCGAGCGGCACGGACCGCGCCAAATCAGTCGTCCTCGTCTTGGTCAGGCTCTGGGTCCGGGCCCGGGTCGGGTTCGGGGTCCGGGTCGGGTTCGGCAACGGCGACGATCCGAACCGGAAGACGCGTCGAGTCGGTGCCATTTGCGTCTCGGACGATCAGCGTCACGTTGTAGTTCCTCGTCGCGTTCGGGAACTGCAGGATCGCCCCGCCAGCGTCCGCCGAAATGACCTCTGCAGCGTCCGGGAAACGCCACTCGAACGTGGCCTCGGGCAGCGCCCTCGACTCATTGACGAGCTGCACACGTCCGGGCTGATCGAGCGTGCGCACGGTGAAGGCTGCCTCAGGCGAGATCGACTCGACGGTGATCCGGAACGTGACGGCTGCCGAGTCGCCCAATTCGTTGGACGCGATCACCGTGCCCTCGTAGACGCCGTTGCGCTCGAAGGTCAGGACGGGACGAGCGGTGTTTCCGTTCGCGATCGCGGCACCCGGGACCGTCCACGACCATCGGGTGGGAGAGCCGACGACCCGCGCGGTCAGCTCCACGACGCCGTTGGCGCCTTCGTCGACCGCCACGCTTCGCACGGTCGGTTCGACACCCGCAGCCACGCGGGGCGACCGGATGGTGACCTCGGCCCGCTCCCCCGCCGAATTGAATCCGACCAAGGTGATGTCGTATCGACCGGCGCGGTCGAAGATGAAGGTTGTCGTGGCCCGACCGGCGGTCGTGATGACCGCCGCGTCAGCAGCACGCCAACGGAATCGGACCACATTCTCCGATCGACTGCCGTCGCAGTTCAACCGGAACCCTTCGGCCACACAAACGATGACGGGTTCGGGCGTCGGAGCAACCGTCACCTGTTGAAGTGACACCTCGCTCTCGCCCACGGCATTCGAGACGATGAGGGTCACGTCGTAGGTTCCGGCGGCCTCATAGACGTGGTCGGGGCTTCGTTGCGTCGAGGTGTTCCCGTCGCCGAAGTTCCATCGCCAGGACTCCGGACCATTCCAGGAGGTGTCGGTGAAATCGACCGCAAGTCCCGACGTCTCCCAGCGGAAGTTCGCCGACGGAATGTTTCGCACCGTGATGGTTCGCTCGGTCGACGACGACCCACCCTCGTTGGTCGCCGTCAGTCGCACGACATAGTCACCGGGCTCCGTCCACGCATGAGCGGGACTCTGCGCCGAAGACGTCGTGCCGTCACCGAAGTTCCATGTCCAGCTCGTGGGATCGTTGCTCGATCGATCCGTGAACCGAACCGCCGTCCCCGGGCTCACCGCGTCGGCATCGACGCCGATGGCCGCAACGGGGGGATCGACCGGCTTGACGACAACGATCGTCTTGGAGGCGATGTCGGCGCCCGCATCGTTGATTGCTCGAAGCGTGACCGTGTAGCTACCCGGCTCGGACCAGGACTTGCGGACCGACTCACCCCTGGTGTTGGTGCCATCACCGAATCTCCAGACGAGCCGGGTCGGGTCGTTGGTCGAAAGGCTCGTCAGCGTCACGGCTTCTCCGACCGAGACTTCAGTGGCCGAGACGGTGAAGTCGGCGACCGGCGGATCGATCGACGGCCCAACGACGACCTGGACCGAGGTCGAGTCACGCCCTGCGTCGTTCGCCACCGTGAGCGTCACCCGATACGTCCCAGGCCGGGTCCACGAGTGCTGTGCCCGGGTGCCCGTCGCCTCGGCTCCGTCGCCGAAGCTCCACTGCACCGACGTCGGATCGTTCGTTGATCGGCTGACGAACGACACCGTCTGCCCGTCGACGATTCCTCCGGGCAGCGATCCAATGACCGCCCCTGGTGGCTCGACACGACTCAGCACCGTGATCACGGTGCTCGTCGACGTCGAGCCGGCATCGTTGGAGGCGGTCAGAGTCACCACGAAGCGCCCGACATCGTCGAATGTGTGGGTGACGACGTCCCCGATCTCGCGTGCCCCATCGCCGAAGTCCCAGGCGAGCGCCACGACCTCACCGGTGGTTTGACTCTCGAAGGTGACGGATTCGCCTGCCTCGATCGTGCTGACGTCGAAGACGAAATCGGCCGTCGGTGGCAGCAGTACACTCTCGGCGACCACGGACACTTCGACGGCCTGGAGCGACTCACGGCCAGCCTCGTCACGGATGGTCAAGGTCACGATGTACACACCCTCCTCCGACCACGAGTGCGTCACGTTGGGCTCGGTGCTGCCGTTGCCGTCACCGAAGTCCCACGACCACGAGACCGGAGCTCCGGAGGAGAAGTCGGTGAGGACCACCTCCTCGTCGACCGTCACGGCAGTCGCCGAAATCGCGAAGTTGGCGATGAGCGAAGTCGGTGGAAGCGACGTCGTCGACGCTGGCGCTTCGAGGTCGGTCTCGCTCGTGGGCTCGGATACCTGCCGGCCGTCCACCTCGGGCGCCGCCTCGACGCCGACCGTCTCCACGGCGCTCGTGCCGTCGGCCGCCTGGGCATCTCCTTCTCCCTCGGATCCCTCACCCGCCGCGCCGTCGCCGACCGCATCTGCGGTGGCCGACACGACCTGATCGCCCGAATCACCGGCAATCCGCAAGCCCGTGTCGCCGATCGTGCTGGGCTGATCGTCCTCGTCGCTCTCGACGTCGAGGACTTCCGCCGCAACGACCGTTTCGATCTTCGCGACCGGGATCAGGTCGGTCGCCTCGAGCACCGCAGCGAAAGGTCCGAGCGGCTGATTGACCCAGGCGCGACCACCGGCGAGCTCGAGTTCGAATTCACTTCCCGCCGCGGCGAACGCCGCGCTCGCCACAACCTCGCCCGCCTCGATGTCGACGACCTCGACTTGGCCCGTGTCGTAGTCGGCCAGATACACGAAGTTGTCGACGGCGACTGGTGCACCGAAGTTGGTTCCGTAGCCCGAGACGGTGATGTCGAAACAACGGTCGCGGTCGAGGTCGGCGATCGACAGTAGTTCGGCGTCCGGGTTGTGGATGACTACGCGGGAGCTGTCGCCGGACGAGTGGCCCACCACCCCACCGCGGGCACCACTGGTGAGGCACCGAGAGGTGCCGAGACCGACACCCTCGAGCACCTCACTGACCGCAAGCCGATCCGCGTCGAGCAGGTGAACAGCGTCCCCCAGCGCGACGAGTTGTCGGTCCGTCGAGGCGTCCGCCGCTGGTGCCGGCACCGCAACATGTGATTCGAGGCCGAGCCGGGTCAGGCGACGTACCTCTCGATCCTGCTCTCGGAACCCAAAGATCTCTCCGTCCGAGGTCTGGACCACCGAACCCCCACCGTTCTCGACGGCGATCGTCGCCGAAACCCCGGTTTCTGGATCGATCGTCACCAACCGATCGCTCGCCGCGACGACGACATCGGACGTCGGAGACGATGTCGAGAAGAGTTCGAGCACCTCGGCGGCCGCTTCTTCGTCGGATGCCGAAATCGGGAAGACCCCGACCGTCTCGAACGTCGCGCCATCGACGACGGTGACCGAACGATTCGTTCGATTGAGCACCGCCACACCCGCTCGATGCGCCCGTGCGACGAGGTCGTCACCCGGCTCGGCGATCCGAAGCCGCGTCGTGACCTCGCCGTCGATACCGCTGACCCGCAACACCTCGCCGCGAATGCCGTGCTCAACCCAGCCGTGACCATCATCGAGTTCGATCCCGGCAGAAGCCTCGTCGCCCGGCCGGAAGACCATCACGGCGAGCGCGACAACAACTGCGACCATGGTGAGGGCGCCAAGCATGCGGGAGCTCGATGCCCCGCTCATGAAGACTCGTTCCGACGCATCGACGAAACCCGATGGTACCGCACGAAACCGTCACGCAAAGTGGCGAACATCCGGGCCGTGACCGCCGGTCCGTCACAGCCGTCCCAACCCTGCAACCATCGGAGGATGTCGGGCAGCACACTCGCCGAAGAACTCGCCGGACCCGCACCGAGGCTCGACCGAGCGCTCCTCCTCGTCTCGGCGGTGATCAGCGATCGAGACGACGCGTCCGACGTCGGCGAGACGCTCCTGACCGAACTGGCATCCGCAGCGCCCGACGATCTGCCCGGCCTCGTCGAGTATCTGTTCGGCATCCACGGCTTCCACGGAGATGTCGACGACTACCACGCACTCGACAATTCGCTGTTCGACCGCGTCCTCGAACGTCGACGCGGAATGCCCATCACCCTCGCGTCCGTGCTGATCTGCGTCGGACAACGCGTCGGCATCGAGCTGCACGGCATCGGTCTCCCCGGCCACTTCATGGTCGGGGTCGCAGGCGACGGCGATCAGTTCGTCGACCCGTTCGCCGGGGCCATCGTGGGCCGCGCCGCGGTCGCCGACCGGCTCCGATCCATGCTGGGACCGGGTGCCGAGCTCACCGATGACCTGCTCCAACCCGTCGACACGGTGCTGACGGTTCGCCGGGTCTGCAACAACCTGACCAACACCGTGCTCACCCGTGACCGTTCGCGTCTCGATCGCCTACTCGACGTGCGACTCGCACTCCCACCCCACCCTCGCGATGACCGCGTGCTCCGCGACCTCGCCCAGACACGAGCACGATGGGACATCATCGCCGAACTCGACGCACGGCTTCTCCCGGACGGCAGCGACGTCGGTCATCTGTGGGCCCGCCTGAACTGAGAGACTGAGCGTCATGGATCGAGACCTCAAACGATGCCTGGGCCAGATGATGAAAGGCGTCCAGGTCGTCGCCGCAACTCACGACGGCAAGACGCGGGGGTACTGCAGCCACTGGGCGATGCAGGTCTCGTTCGAGGAGCCCATCATGCTCGTGTCGATCTCCCCGAAACATGACACCCACCCGCTCCTCGTGAACTCCGGCCGATTCGCCGTATCGAACCTGGCCGGAGACCAGGTCGACGTCGGCCAGTACTTCTCGTACCCGGGCCGAAAGTTCAAACACATTGCACCCGAGTACCTGACCGAGGCCGATGGCTGGCCGATCGTCGTCGACTGCATCTCCTGGCTCGGTTGCGAGGTCTCGGAGAAGCTCGACACGGATCTCGACCACGACCTGTTCCTCGCCCGCGTCGTCGCATTCGGCGAAGGACGTCTGGGTGAAGACCCGCTGCTGTACTCGTCGCGACACGGTTGGCGCGTCGCGGGAGCGAAGGCCCGCGAACCCGGCCGGTCGATTCGCGACGAGCTGTTGGCTCGCCTCGAGGCGTCCGAATCTCCCTGAGCCACTGGCCCATCCGGCCCATGACCGGCGGCGTCGCATCGGTCGATGGATACGTATGGCCAAGACGCGCACCTCCCGCTTCGTCGTGCCGGGCATCCTGCTCGCCTGCTTCGCCGCAAGCGTGGCGCTCCTCTCGACACTCCAAAACTCCGAGAGCGCATCGGCGCACCTGACGACCGTGCCGGAGAACCCTCGTCGGAATCTTCCCGTCGTTCTTGACGGAACGGTCTACGACATGACCCAGGTCGGGAATCGGGTCTATGTCGTCGGCAACTTTCAGGAGATCCAGCTCCCCGACGGCACGGTCATCACCCAACCACACTTCTTCGCCTACGACCTCGATGACGGCACGCACTTGGCCGACATTGCTCCGACCGTGGAGAACGGATCCATCCGAGCCATCGAGGCGACACCCGATGGCAGCCACCTCCTGATCGGTGGATCATTCACCCGGGTGGACGGACGCTGGCGCAATCGACTCGCCAAACTGGACCTCGACGGAGAGGTCGACCGGCAGTTCGTCGCCGACGTCGACTCCGAGATCGAGACCCTCGATGTCAGCGAACAACACGTCTTCATCGGCGGGAACTTCGAGAACGTGGGCGGGCTCGAACGCCTGAAGCTCGCGGCCGTCGACGTCACCTCGGGACAGGTCGACGACGCGTTCGACTTTCCGATCACCCAACCCGCGGGGTGGACCGGTGTCGGCGCCGTGAAGCGGCTCGACCTCACACCCGATCTGAACACGTTGATCGTCGCGTACAACGCGCTCCAGATCGGTGACACCGAACAAGTCGGTCTCGCGCTCATCGACGTCGAGGGCGCACCCGCGCTCCGCGACTGGCGGACCGACGTGTATGACCGGGGCCGCGAAGAAGGCTGCATCGGCGGGCTCGTGTGGATGCGCGACATGGACATCGCTCCCAACGGCGAGTACTTCGTCGTGACGACCGCCGGGCACGACGCACCGCCGGCGTGCGATACGGCCGTGGCCTTTCCGATCAATGCAACCGGCACCGTCGAGCCGCTCTGGGTGACCAGGAACTTCGACTCGACGTTCTCGGTCGGCATCAGCGACGCGGCCGTGTACATCGGTGGGCACTTCTGCTTCACCGAAGGTCCGGGCGCACCCGATTTCGGCTTCGAGACGATGCCTCTCCGGAGCAAGCCACAACCCTGCCAGACGGGCGAAGAAGGCGCGAACACCGATGTCGAGCCGTGGGTCGCTCGACGCCAGATCGCTGCGCTCGACCCGTCGACCGGTTGGGCACTCGACTGGAATCCCGGATCAAACGCGCAGGTTGCCGTCTACGCCCTCGAAGTCATCGATCGAGGCCTCCTGATCGGCCAGGACAACGACCGCATCAATCAGGTCAACACCGGACGCCACGCCTTCCTCGACTTCGGGCCGCTCGACGACGCGACTGCGCCGGAGGTCAAGATCACCTTCCCCGCACTCAACAAGGACGTCGTCGACCCCACGTTGACGTTCGAAGGCATCGCGACCGATGCCCACCGGGTCGACGCCGTCACGATCCGACTCCACAACCGCGACGCCGACCTCTATCTCCAATCTGACGGTTCGTTCGGAGCGAACGCCGCCACGCTTCCCGCCGAGACGACTGCCAGCGACCGACAGGTGACCTGGAATCTCGACGTCGCCGACCTTCCGTCGGGCCGCTACACGCTCTCCGTCAAAGCGACCGACCGGACCGGCAACACCACGGAGGCATGGAAGAACCGCGTCTTCACCGTTCCGTTCGCCGACGCGTCCTGTTCGGTGTCGTTGACCCCCAACGGGAATCCGTCCCTCGAGTGGACACCAGTCGCCGGCGTGTCGAGCTGGCAGATCCGTCGCAACAACGCGTGGAAGGCCACGGTCTCCAACGTGTTCTCGTGGGTCGATGAGGGCTCCGAGCCCGGCGCCTACACCTACTCGCTTCGCTTCCGTGCCGACGGCGAGACCATCGACCTGACGTGCGGCGCCGGCCCGATCGTCGTCGAAGAGCCCGAACCGGTCGAACCCACCACACAATGCTGGGTGAGCACTCGCGGCGACGAGGTCACACTCACGTGGACCGAGGTCAACAAGGCAAAGAACCAGTCGCTACGCCGGGACGACCGCTGGGTGGCAAGCCTCGAAGACGTGACAACCACGACCGATGTCGTTCCGGACGGCACCTACACCTATGCGATCCGATACACGTTCGATGGCGCTCGCTTCGACATCGACTGCGGCACGGTCACCGTTGCGGACGACACCCCGCCGGTCGCACTCGAGTGCACCGCCACCGTGAACGGGACCGATGTCGCCCTCTCGTGGACTGCGGTGGAGGGCGAGGACGCCTACACGCTGCGCCGAGACGGACGGTGGGTCGCTGCGCTCGGGAGCACGACCGCCCACGTCGACTCGGACGTCGCGCCCGGTGCGCACACGTACGCGATCCGCTTCAAACAAGACGGGATCAACACCGACATCGACTGCGGGTCCGTCACCGTCGGCGGGTGAGCGATCGGTGGTCGGCGTCAACGCCGGTTCCACGTGAGGCCCTTGTAGGCCTTCACGAAGCCGTGATCGACGAACACGTGCGCCAACGGTGAGGCCGACGACGGCTCGCCGTCGATCCGCCCGATTTCGAGCGCACGGAGTCGTCGATCGCTCACGAGGGCTTTGAGGGGATCGATCCACCGATCCGATTCGAACGCAACGGGGAACGACACGAGGCTCTTGCCACCACGTTCCAAGAAGACGGCGGGCTCGCCGTCGACGAGGACGACCCACGCTCCGGCGACCCTGGCCGGACGTCCCGCCGTCTCTGGCCAACGCAACGAGGCACCGTAGGGCTGAGCCGGGTCCGTCGCAGCGAGGACGACCGTCTGCGGTTCGGCGTCGAGATCGTGGGACTCGGCGGCTGCGGTCCGGAGGCGGTCCACTGCGCCCGGAAGCGCGAACTGCGCCGCTCCGAGGCCTTCGACGAAGTAGCCACGTCGCACCTCGCCCCGCTCTTCGAGCAACTTCAGCATCGGGTAGACGCCGGCGAACCCGCCGCTGATCCCCTCGCCGAGCGCGGCTTCCCTCGTCAGAACGCCGTATCGCTCGACCAGCTGAAGCGCCCTCGCCGTCTGGCGTTGTGTCGCCGATGGTTCGGGCTGGAGCAACGGACCAACGAGCGACCAGCGCCCGGCCGCCTGCGGCGGGCCCTGGGCTCGAAGCTGACCGACACGGGGACGACGACGCGAAGAACGTGAGGACGAGCCGACCGAGCCAGAACCGAGGAAGGCCCGAACGGGGGCGAGCGAATCGTTCGTGATCTCGCCCGCCCAGACCAGATCCCAGAGCGCCGCGAGCACGGCCTTGTCGCTCGGCGGAACGCCGTCTGCGTCGGCCACCGCGGCGACGACGTCGTGCCAGAAGGATGCGCCCATCGATGCGAGCCGCGCCCGAATCGCGTCGTGGATCGGCTCGTCGGGAGGCTCGGGATCCGGGCTGACCAGTAGCCCGAGCTGATCTCGGAACGCCAGACGAATCCGCCCGTCCTTTGCGCCGATGCCCCCGGCGCCCACCCAGACGACCTCGCCGGAGGTCATGAGTAGGTCGAGATCGCTCGGGCGATACTCGATCATTCGGGACGGGAGAATGGCGGACTCGAGCACGGACGCCGGGAGCGCGGCTCCCTGGAGGATTCCGATCACTTCGGCGAGCCCGTCGGGTCCCCGACGACGAACACCGACGCCCTGCCATCCAGGGAGGAAGCGACCGAGCGCCGCCTGCTCCACGGGAGCCACCTCGGCTCGAAGCGCCGCCAACGACCGGCGGCGAAGTTGGCGGAGCACGCCATCGTCGACCCACTCGCGCCCCGAGCCCTCGGGTCTGAACTCGCCACGTACGAGGCGACCGTCCGCCGCCAGCCGCTCCAGGGCCTGTTCGGCACGATCGACCCCGACGCCGTAGCGATCGGCGAACTGTCGAGTGACGAATGGACCGTGGGTTCGCGCAAAGCGCAGCACCAAATCGCCGAGCGGATCGTCGACAGAGTCCGAGAAGGCAGCGGGCAGGCCCATCGGCACGGCGACGCCGAGCGCATCTCGCAGCCGACCGGCATCCTCTGCGGCGGCCAACCGGCGCTCGCCGCCGATCCCGACCTCGATCGCTCGCTGCTCGTCAACCAGCGCCACGATCGCCTGCGCGACGTCGAACTCGTCCGTCGTACGGGCCTCGATCTCGTGGCGGTCGAGCGGGCCGAGCACCCGCAGAAGGTCGTGGATCTCGTCGGCGTCGCGGGCCCGGCGGCCATCGACGAGTCGCTGGAGTTCGAGTTCGAGATCGGCCAGAACCCCCGGGTCCAGAAGTTCACGAAGCTCCTCTGCGCCAAGCAGATCCCGAAGGAGGTCGCGGTCGAGCGACAGCGCCGCCGCTCGCCGTTCGGCGAGCGGTGCATCGCCTTCGTACATGTACACCGCGATCCACCCGAACAGCAGCGACTGGGCGAATGGCGACGCCTTGGGGGTCTCGACCGCGACCATCCGGATCGAGCGGTTGGCCAGGCCTTGCAGGAGTTCTCGCAGCGCCGGCACGTCGAAGACGTCGTTGAGGCATTCTCGGGTCGCCTCCAACAGGATCGGAAAACTCGGGTACTTCGACGCCACCCGCAAGAGATCGGCCGCGCGCTGGCGCTGCTGCCAGAGCGGCGTCCGCTGATCGGGACGGCGTCGCGGCAGCAGCAGCGAACGGCCGGCGCATTCACGAAACCTGCTGGCGAACAGTGCCGAGCCGGGGAGTTCGTTGACGACGGCCTCATCGATCTGCTCGGGGGCGATGCGGAGCTCGTCGATGGCGAGGTCGTCCGCCGATTCGGGCAGTCGGATGACGATTCCGTCGTCGGACCACATCATCTCGACGTCCATGTCCCACTGCTCGGCGAGCCGGGCACGCAACGCCATTCCCCAGGGGGCGTGCACCTGGGCACCGAACGGCGACAGGATGCACACCCGCCAGTCACCGATCTCGTCACGGAACCGCTCGACGACGATGGTTCGGTCGTCGGGGACGACGCCGGTGGCCTCGACCTGATCCGTGACGTACTGGATCAGATTCTTCGCGGCCAGCTCGTCGAGTCCGTGCCGGTCCAGCAGTCGACGGATGGCGTCGGCCTCGGGGAGTGACTGAAGCTCCCGAGTGAACGCGCCGAGCGCCCGACCGAGTTCGATCGGCCGCCCGGGACCGTCCCCATGCCAGAACGGCATCTTGCCGGGCTCACCGGGAGCAGGCGTGACGACCACCCGCTCGAATGTGATGTCCTCGATGCGCCACGTCGACGCGCCGAGCAGGAAGGTCTCGCCAGGTCGCGACTCGTACACCATCTCTTCGTCGAGCTCGCCGACCCGGGTCCCGTCCGGCAAGAACACCCCGTAGAGACCGCGATCCGGAATCGTGCCGGCGTTGGTCACCGCCAGGCGTTGGGCGCCCTTGCGACTGCGCACCATGCCACCGACGCGATCCCACACGATCCGAGGCCGGAGTTCGGAGAACTCCTCGGATGGGTAGCGGCCAGCGAGCAGGTCGAGCACACCTTCGATCACGTCGTCGGAGCACTCGGCGAAGTTCGCGGCACCACGAACGGTTCGGGTGAGGTCATCGAGCGCCCAGTCGTCGAGCGCCGTCATTGCGACGACGTGTTGGGCGAGCACATCGAGGGGGTTCCGGGGGTAGCGGGTCTCCTCGATGAGGCCGTGTTGCATGCGATCGACGACCACGGCCGTCTCGAGCAGATCGGCGCGATGCTTCGGAAAGATCTTGCCGATGCTCGTCGCCCCGACCTGGTGCCCGGCACGCCCGACGCGTTGGAGCCCTCGACTGACCGCACCCGGCGATTCGACCTGGATCACGAGGTCGACCGCTCCCATGTCGATCCCGAGCTCGAGCGAGCTCGTTGCGACGATCGCCCGAAGCCGTCCCTGTTTGAGCTCGTCTTCGATCTGGAGTCGCTTCTCCTTCGACAGGGAGCCGTGGTGAGAGGCGATGAGCGCCGGTGTCACGTTGGTGTCTGACCCCGAAGTGACCGCGTCGTCGGGGGTGTCGGACTCGGCGAGCTCGTCGAGCCACATGTCGTTCAGCTGCCCTGCCAGCCGTTCGGCGAGGCGACGACTGTTGACGAACACGATCGTCGACCGATGTCGCTGGATCTGCTCGAGGATGCGGGGATGGACCGACGGCCAGATGCTTCGCCGTGCGGGGCCGGCCGCCGTGGGACCCGGCGATGGCTCCTCGACGATCTGTCCGAGGTCGGACATGTCCTCGACCGGCACCACGACTTCGAGATCCATGTTGGGCGCTGCGCCGGCATCGACGACTCGTACCGGTCGCCAAGCGGAGCCCTCGTCACTGACGTCGCGGCCCCCAAGGAAGCGGGCGATCTCCTCGAGCGGGCGTTGCGTCGCCGACAGGCCAATCCGCTGGACGCGACGCCCCACGAGCTGCTCGAGACGTTCGAGGGTGAGCGCCATGTGCGCGCCGCGTTTGGTGGCCGCAACCGAATGAATCTCGTCGATGATCACGGCGTCCACATTGCGCAACGTCTCGCGCGCCGCCGACGTCAACATCAGATAGAGCGACTCGGGGGTCGTGATCAGCAGGTCGGGAGGATTGCGAACCAATTGCCGCCGCTCGTCAGCGGGAGTGTCGCCCGTTCGCATCCCCACGACCGGCACGTGCACGTCCTCGCCGAGCCGTTCGGCGGCGAGGGTGATTCCGCGCAGCGGCGACCGCAGGTTCTTCTCCACGTCGACGGCGAGCGCACGGAGTGGCGAGAGATAGAGCAGACGGGTGCGGGCCTCCTTCTCGGGCACCGGCTGCGTCATCAAGGCGTCGATACCCCACAAGAACGCCGCGAGCGTCTTGCCCGACCCCGTCGGCGAGAGGATCAGCGTGTGGTCGCCGTCGGCGATGGCCGGCCATCCGAGGCGTTGAGGAGGGGTCGGTTCGGCGAACGACGTCTCGAACCAGCTCCGAACCGGCGACGAGAAACGATCGAGGACGGCGTCGGAGGTCATGGCGATCGAACCGCCGCTACTCGCGCATGGCGGCCGGGAGCGGCTCGGCGTGCAGGACGCCAACTCGCTTGGTCGCTCTGGTCAGCGCGACGTAGAGCGCACGGACGCCCTGGCGCTCCTCGGACACGATTCGTGCCGGCTCGACGACGATGGCGGCGTCGACCTCGAGCCCTTTGACGAGCTGCACCGGAACGACCGTCACTTGAAGATCGAGCCCGGAGCGGGTCGCACCACCGTGGGCGATCCCCCCGGCCGTGAGCGCCGCCCGGACGTCGTCGGTGAGCGACCGCGGCGTGATGACCGCAACGTTGCCGGAACCGACACGGTCCCGTTCGTCGCGCACCATCGACGGAAGATCCGCGAGGAGATCGGTGCACTGGCGGACAATCGGCGCATCGCCGTCGGAACGGATCGCGACCGGTGGGGTCAGATCCGGAGCCGCGTGGCGGAGGACTCGTGCGGCAAGGCTCATGGCCGGCGCCGGGATCCGGTACCCCGTCGTGAGCTCGCGACGCTCCGGTGGACGCTTCTGCGGAAGATGTTCGATGACCTCTTCCCAGTCCTGGCGATCCCACGTGCCAGTCGCCTGTGCGATGTCGCCGACGATCGTCATCGAGCCGTTGAGCGATCGACGGGCGACCATCCGGAGCGCCATCGGCGAGAGGTCTTGCGCCTCGTCGATCAGAATGTGCCCATAGGTCCGAACCTCGTCCTCGTCTCGTCGGCCCGGCCGGAATCCGAGGTTCGCCCGTGCTTCGTCGAGCACCGGCGCGTCGGCAAAGGTCCACAGGACGTCATCGACATGGCGGTCACGCGGGCGATCCAGGTGCGCGACCTCCTCCGAGTCGAAGATCCCGCGACACGCCGCCCGTAGCAGCGAAGGACTCGTGTAGAGGTCGTGGACGAGGTGCGCCGGCGTCAGCACCGGCCACATCCACTCGAGCGTCTCACGGATCGGCAGCGTCCACCGGATGCGATCCCGCAACACCCGTCCATCGAGTTCGTCGCGAGCAGATTGGGCGAGCGTGGCGAAGATCTCGTCTTCGACGAAACGCCGCGCCGCGTTGTGCGTGCGGAACCGGCGCTTCGCCTCCTTGATGATGATCTCGCTCTCGGCGACGCTCACCCGCAGGTGCTGAAGCCCGTAGCCGATCACGAGGTCGTCACGGAGGGGGCGCTGACGGTGCGACACGGCCCGACGGATCACGTCGGCCATGCGCAGGTCGCCCTTCACGGACTGGGCGGCCTCGGTGTCGAGTCGATCCGTGCGCACCTTGGGCACGACCAGATCCGACAGTACGGACAGCCGGACGCCGGCTTCGCCGAGCGATGGCAAGACCTGTTCGATGTACGCGAGAAACAGACGATTCGGGCCGACGACGAGCACGCCCTGATCAGCGAGCGGGAAGCGGTGGGTGTAGAGCAGGTACGCGGCGCGGTGGAGCGCGACCACGGTCTTGCCGGTTCCCGGTCCTCCCTGAACGACGATCAGACCCGGGAGCGGCGCACGGATGATCTCGTCCTGTTCGCCCTGGATCGTTGCAACGATGTCGCCGAGGCGACCGGTCCGCGCCGTTTCGAGCGCGGTGATCAACGCCCCGTGACCCTGGACCCCTCCCGTGTCGGCTCGCTCGGTGTCGAGCCGTCCGAGGTCGCCGAAGAACTCATCGTCGATGTCGAGGAGCACTCGCCCGCGCGTGGCGAAGTGACGGCGCCGTTCGAGACCGAACGAATCGATCCCCGTCGCTCGGTAGAACGGTTCGGCCGCGGGGGCACGCCAATCGACGACGACCGCATCCTGCTGGCGATCCCAGACCCCGATTCGCCCGATGTAGAGCGGCTCGTCGTGGACCGACTCCGGTGTCTGCTCGTGATCGATCCGACCAAAGACCAGGGACGCGTCACCGATGTCGAGCTGGTGCAGCCGATCGACGATGTTGTCGGTGAACGCCTCTCGCTCGAAGCGCGCCTGATTGGTCCCGCCGGCGCCGACTTCGAGGTTGTCCGAGAGCCGGCGAGCGAGGGCGCGGGCGTCTTCGAGGCACTGATGTGCACGATCGAGGTACGCCTGCTCGTCGCGGAGATCGGCGTGTCGGTTGGTCGCTGAAGAGCCGGTGGAAATGACGTCGCTCCGAGGTCTGGGGCCAATTGGGGGGAGACAATCTTATCGAGCCCCCGCGCCAATACGCTCGGGATCGATGACCGCACGCCCCGACTCTCCGTTCTTGGCCGCCTGCCGATCCGAACCCCACGACGTCACCCCGGTCTGGTTCATGCGACAGGCCGGTCGGTCACTGCCCGAATACCGAGAGGTGCGCGGCGAGGGCTCGATCAACGACGCCATCGCGAACCCGGACCTCGCAACCGAGATCACCCTCCAACCCATTCGTCGATACGGCGTCGATGCGGCGATCCTCTACTCCGACATCGTCACCCCAGCGCATGCGATCGGGTTCGGGCTCGACGTCGTCCCCGGCGTCGGACCCGTCGTCGAAAAACCCTTCAGCTCCTCGGACGATCTGCGCCGACTCCGCCCGCTCGACCCCGAGGCCGACACGCCCTACGTCCTGGAAACGATCGACAATCTGGTCGCCGAGCTCGACATCCCACTGATCGGGTTCGCTGGCGCCCCGTTCACCGTCGCCTCCTATCTCGTCGAAGGTCGACCGTCGAGGACGTACCACCGCACCAAGACGATGATGAAGGCGACGCCGGACCTGTGGTTCGCGCTCACCGACCGTCTCGCCGACCTTGCGATCGCCTCGCTCGAATCCCAGGTCGCCCACGGCGCCGAAGCGATCCAGTTATTCGACTCGTGGGCGGGCGCACTCAGCGTGGCCGACTACGAGCGGTACGCCATGCCTGCGTCGGCCAAGGTGCTCGACGCGATCGGTGCCGCCGGGGTCCCGCGCATTCACTTTGGTGTGGGCACGGGCGAACTTCTCGGTTCGATGGCCGCCGCCGGCGCGGACGTCGTCGGAGTGGACTGGCGAATCCCGCTCGATGTCGCACGCACGCGGGTGCCTGCAGATCGGGCCCTCCAAGGCAATCTCGACCCCGCGATCCTCGGCGCTCCGTGGGAGGTCGTTCGCGACGAAGTCGACGCGGTCCTCAACGCAAACGCCGGGCATCCGGGGCACATCTTCAATCTCGGACATGGGGTACCGCCCGACACCGACCCGACGGTGCTCGAACGAGTCGTCGAGCGCGTCCACGCACATCGGACAACACCCGCCGGCGCCTCGTGAGCCTCCGCCGAGTCGGGGTCGTCGGCGGAGGCATCTCCGGCCTCACGGCAGCCCTCGACCTCGCCGAGGCGGGATGCGAGGTCACCGTCTTCGAACCCGCGTCGCTCGGAGGAAAGGTCGCCTTCGTCGAGCACGGCGTGTCACGACTGCCGACCGGACCCGACGCCTTCCTGGCCCGCCGCCCCGAGATGATCGACCTCGCCGAGCGCCTCGGTCTGGGCGAGGAGCTCGTCGCCCCTCAGGCCGGGCAGGCCCGGATCTTCCGCGACGGGCGGCTTCATCCGATCCCACCGAGCGTGCTCGGGGTTCCGCGCGAGGTCGACTCGCTCCGGTCCAGTGACCTCCTCGATGATCGCGCCGTCACTCGAGCGGCGGAGGACCTCGACGCCGCGGCGGATCGCCCCGCTCACGACGAGTCCGTCGGTGCCCTCGTCCGCCGACGGCTTGGCGACGATGTCCTTGAGTGGCTCGTCGATCCGCTCCTCGGAGGCATCAACGCAGGGGACAGCGACCGGTTGAGCGTTCGGTCCGGAGTGCCCCAGATCGACGCGCTGGCGTCACGCAACGCGAGCTTGATCCGGTCGGCCGACGAGATGGGGTCGGCGGTCGCGACCGATGCGCCGGTGTTTCTCACCCCCGAGGGCGGTCTCCATCGCCTTCTCGATGCGCTCGATCAACGGCTTCGGTCGCTCGGCGTCGGGTTCTCCCCCACCGGCGTGGATGCCTGCGTCCGAACCGGCGTCGGCTGGTCGATCGCCACGCCACGTGGACGACACGACGTCGATGCGGTGCTCACCACGACGCCTGCACCAGTGACCGCCGGATTGTTCGACGAGGCCACTCTCGCCGATGCCGGCGCAGCGCTACGGGCGATCGAGTACTCCTCGGTCGCTCTCATCCTGCTCGAAGTCGACCTCGGGGAGGCGCCGGTCGAACCCTCGATGTCCGGGGTCCTGGTGCCCCGTCTCGCCGGACTCGACGTCACGGCCATCTCGTTCGCAGACCACAAGTGGCCGTGGCTACGACGCGAGTCCGGACGACGCCTCGTGCTTCGGGTCTCGGTCGGCCGTCGCACCAACACCAGCTGGATCGCCCTCGACGATCACTCGCTCCTCGATCGCGCCGTCGCAGACTGCAGCACCGTGCTCGGACTCGATCCCTCGCGATTCGACACGACCTCCGCAATCGTCACCCGGTGGCGCGACGCACTCCCCCAGTACGACGTCGGCCACCATGAACGCGTGTCGGTCGTCGAGTCCGCCGCAGAGCAAACCCCCGGATTGGCGATGACCGGAGCCTGGCATCGAGGCCTCGGACTGCCCGCCTGCGTGGGCGCGGCCCAGCGTGCCGCAGCTTCACTTTTGGATTGACCGGCCGACTCGGACATCGAGATGACGGAATTTGGTCGTCGAGATGACGATTCGGAGGACCCTGCGTCGAATCGTCGACCGCGATGGGTGAGTTTGGCCCAGAAAAGAAATTGACATTCTTACGACGCGCGAGGTGACATCACGCTTCGTGTCATTTATATTGCAATTGCGTGACGGCGGAGGCCAGCGGGCCGCATGGCAGGAGATTCACTCACTTGACTTCCACTCATCGGTTGTTCCGAACGGTGCTCGTCGCCGTCGTGGCCATCCTGACGGCTGGCGCCCTCACCGCAACCGCGTTCGGGACGACACCGCCAGATCTGATCGCCCGACTTCTGCAAGACCCGACCGCGGTCGAAACCAGCCGACTGGCGAGCGGCCCGGCACTGATTCCGACGTCGCCGAGCACCCAGGAGTCCGAGTCGGAGGTTCTGGAGACGCCCGAAGTCGACGAGGACGCTCCGGTCGCCCTCGCCCGCACGGCTGAGGAACCGGCACCCGCGGACGAGCCATCGAAGAGCCTGGCCGCAGACTCGCTCGAGACCACGACCTCGGAGTCGGCCGCCGACGATCGCCCGAGTGAGCCCGAACGCGACACGTCGACCACCGAGGTCGCCGTCGAATCCCGCGAGACCACGACGACCGGCGGCAAAGCAGTCACGACGACCACGACCAAGCGGTCGAGCACGACAAAGGCGCCGACGAGCACCAAGTCACCGACGAGCACCAAGGCGACGACCAGCACTGGCAAGGCCACGACCACCACCACGAAGGCGACCACCACGACCCGGGTGACGACAACCAAGGCGCCGACCACGACCAAGGCCACGACGACCACCAAGGCCACCACCACGACCCACGCACCGAGCACCACCATCCGGGTCACGACCACGACCCGCAAAGCCACAACCACCACCAAGGCGCCGACCACGACCGCTGCCCCCGCCACCACCCAGGTCGTTCCGACGCCGCCAAAGGTGCCGGTCACCGGTTCGGGATTCCAAGGCATCCGCGTCGCCGACCATGTGACGAGCAATCCGCTCATCAAGCCCGACGGTCAGGTCGGCTCGTTCCGGACGGTCTGTCGAACCAGCCACTTCAACTTCGACGACCCGATCGTCTTCCCCGGCCGCGAAGATGCCACGCACCTCCACATGTACTTCGGCAACACCGGAGCCGACTACTCCTCGACTCCGGACTCGCTCGCAGCCAGCGGGGACGGTACCTGCCAGGGCGGTCCGCTGAACCGTTCGGCGTACTGGGTGCCGGCGATGTTCGACAGCAACGGTGACGTCCGTCCATCGCACTTCATGCTCGCCTACTACAAGCGTGCAGGCGACGAAGACGTCGTGCCCTGGCCCAACGGCATGAAGATCGTGGTCGGCAACGCAATGGCCGACGGCGTCCAGCCCGGACGCACGGCGGGAGGCGGGACCGGCGGCATCGACTACGAGTTCTATTGCGGGGCCACGTTCTTCTCGCTCGAAACCAAGAACTCCAAGCTCATCCCCGACTGCGCTCCCGGAGAGTTCCTTACGCTTCGGCTCCACTTCCCTCAGTGCAGCGACGGCCGCCTCGACTCGCCCGACCATCGCAGCCATCTCGCCTATCCCGAGAAGTTCGGGCGCTCGTGCCCCGCATCGCACCCGATCCGGCACCCCGAACTCACCTACAACATCCAGTGGAACAACGGGGACATGAGCACCAAGGGCTGGTACCTCTCCTCAGATCTGCACAACGGCCATCTCAAGCCTGGTGGTACCACCGTTCACGCGGATTGGATTGCGGCGTGGCACCCCGAGGTCATCAACATCCTCGATTCGGGATGCTGGAACGCCAATCACGATTGCAAGGGCGGCACGATTTCCCCCTCGATGCGGCTGACCTACCCGCCGAAGAACCAGCTGACGCCGGAGAACCTCTACAACCGATACCAGGCGCCGATCATCGTGCCGGGCTCACACTTCGGCCATGGAGGACACTCGGGCCATTGAGCCCCGGCGGGCAGGTCAACGCCGTACACTTGACGGTTCGCCCGGCGGAGCGTCAGGAGCACCCCGAGATGGCATCCGAAGCCGAGGTCACGCCGCTCAGTGGCCGTATCGAACGACCGGATCCGGTCATCAAGCCGAGCCAAGCCGACCTGGGGCCGGCGCTCGACTGGTATGAGGCGCGGACGAGTTCGGGTGTCGAGCGCCCCGACATGCTTCCGGATGGCGACACCCACCTGAACGTCGAACGCACCTTCGTGTTCGCCGACCTGTCCGGATTCACCCAGTTCACCCGCGAGAACGGCCCACACGAAGCCGTCAAGCTCCTTGGAGAGT
Source organism: Acidimicrobiales bacterium (assembly GCA_020629635.1). Lineage (GTDB taxonomy): Bacteria > Actinomycetota > Acidimicrobiia > Acidimicrobiales > SHLQ01 > SHLQ01. The sequence continues at coordinate 52,634 of JAHDCX010000009.1, forward strand.
TCCGCCGGATGACCCGGAACGTCGCCGCAAAGCGCGGCGTCCGAGTAGCGAAGTGGCTGGGCGACGGCGTGATGATCGTCGCGGTCGACGCAACGGCCGCGGTCGCCTTCGGCGCCCACCTCATCCACCACTTCTCAAAGACCGACCTGCAAGTCCGGGTCGGTCTCGCGACCGGAATCGCGCTGCTCTTCGAAGGCGACGACTACATCGGCGAACCGGTCAACCTGGCCGCCAAACTCTGCGCCGCAGCCAAGCCGGACGAGATTCTCGCCGCCTGTCCCATCGACATCCTCCCGGATTGGGTCGACCCCGAGAGCGACGTGTCGGTGGAGATCAAGGGTGTCGGCCGAATCGGCGACATCCATCGACTGATTCCGGTCCTGTGACGTCGACGAGGCCGGAACACCGCGCTGCGCTGGAGGGTTGACACTCGACATGGAACTCTTCGTCACCGAGGCCGCCGCCGCCCTCATCGCAAAGCGAGGCGGGGTCGCCGCAATCGACTTCATCCCGCCGATCGGTTGAGGTCGGACGAAGTTCGACGTGTCGGTCGACACGCATCTCAAAGGCAAGAACCTCGCCCCATACCGGGTGGTTCGGACCGACGGACTGAAGATTCACGTCTCCCCGAAGCTGGTCGGCTACGCGTCCACCGTGCAGCTCGACGTTCGTGGCACCGTGCGCAAGAAGATCGACATCGACATTCATCACGAACACGGACCGGGCTGCAATCACGCCTAGGGTGACCCTCCGATGAGGAGCCCCGTTCGAGCCGTCGCGATGGGCGCACTCGCCGGCTTTCTGATCGCCTTCTCGCTGCCCCCGTGGGGGTGGTGGCCACTCGGGTTGGTTGGATTCGCGCTCTTTGCCCACGGCTGCGACGGAGCGGCCGGTCGCCATCGGTTTGCGATGGGCTATGCGGCGGGTTTCGTGTGGCTCGCCATGGGCGAACTGTGGATGTTCGACCTGACCGCCCCCGGGTACGTGCTCGTCTTCGTGGTCTTCGGAGCCGGATACGGCGTGGTCGCCCTGGCCGCCGGATCCGGGGACGAACGCCTCGTGCTGCTTCCGGCGGGTTTCGTCCTCTACGAGTGGTTTCGATGGTCGTATCCCTTCGGGGGTGTGCCCCTCGCGACCGTGCCGATGACGCAGGTGGATTCGCCGCTCAACGCCACCCTTCCGCTACTCGGCGCCCTCCTCCTGACGGCCGTCGCCATCGCGACAGGGTCGGCGGTCCAGCTCCTTGCGACCCGACGTTTCGACATGGCCGCGATGACGATCGGTCCTGTCGTGGTCGCCGTGCTCGCCGGCACGCTGTGGCCCGGCGCTGAGCCGATCGGCAACATCGACGTCGCCGTGGTGCAAGGTGGTGGTCCGCAACGAACCCGCGCCGACACGTGCGAGAACCAGCGGGTCTTCGATCGCCACGCAGAGGCGACCGCCAGCATCGACCGAGCGGTCGACCTGGTGATGTGGCCCGAGAACGTCGTCAACCCGATCAGTGACGGCACCCCGCCCGGCCGCTGCGACGATCTGTTCTTCATGTCCGAGGCAATCGAGCAGACCGCCGCGATCGCCCGATCGCAGAATGCCGTGCTGATACCGGGCTGGTTCCATTCAGCCGGCTCGGTCTCGCCCGGCAACACGGTCAACTATTCGACCGCGATCACCCCCCAAGGCGAGACCGTCAGCCGCTACGACAAGGTGCGGATCGTCCCCTTCGGCGAGTTCGTTCCACTTCGGAGCTTCATCGAGATCTTCAACGATGAGATTCCGGGCAGGGACGTACTCCAGGGCACCGGGCCCGCCGTGCTCGAGTCGCCGGCCGCAACCCTCGGCATCTCGATCTCGTGGGAGATCTTCTTCGACAGTCGAGGACGGGCAGCGATCCGCGACGGCGGCGAGATCCTCGTCAATCCGACCAACGGATCGAGCTACTGGCTGACGATCCTCCAGTCGCAGCAGGTCGCCTCGTCCCGGCTGCGGGCGATGGAGACCGACCGCTGGGTTCTCCAGGCTGCGCCCACGGGGTTCAGCGCAATCGTGTCTCCGGACGGTCAGGTCGTCGAACGGACCGGCATCTCCGAGCAGCGTGTGCTCTACGGCACCGTCGAGCGACGCAGCGGACTCACGCTCGCAACTCGCCTTGGCGCCTGGCCAATGCTGGTGCTGGCGACGGCGGCGTTCGTCGCGATCAGAGTTCGACCAGGACGGTGGCGGGACCGTCGTTGACCAGGCCGACCTGCATGTCGGTCCGGAACACCCCCGTTCCGACCGTTGCACCGAGCCCGCGCAGCGCCTCGACGAGGGCGTCGAAGAGCGGTTCGGCCTGTTCGGGGCGAGCCGCGTCGATCCAGCTCGGTCGGCGGCCCTTCCGGGTGTCGCCGTAGAGCGTGAACTGGCTGACCAACAAGAGCTCACCGGTGGTATCTGCGACGGATCGGTTCATGACCCCCTCGACGTCATCCATGATCCGAAGATTCCAGAGCTTGTCGGCGAGCTTCGGTATGGCAGCGGGCTCGTCGCTGTGGGTGAATCCGACGAGGCAGCACAAGCCTTGCCCGATCCGTCCGACTTCGGTGCCCTCCGAGGTCACCCACGCTTCGGCCACACGTTGCACCACAACTCGCATGGCCGAACAGTACCGCCCCAATAGCGGCCGTTATCGGCCGGTAGACTCCGACTCGCCATGCCCGATCATCCCGCCTCGACCGATCGCCCCCTGCGAATCGCCTATCTGTCGTATCGAGGCAAACCTCACGTCGGCGGTCAGGGCGTGTACACCCGCCATCTCACGAAGGCCCTCGTCGATCTCGGGCACTCCGTGGAGGTGCTCGGTGGCCCGCCATACCCGATCCTCGATGATCGCGTTCCGCTCACCAAGCTGCCGAGCCTCGAGACGTTCAACGACCACTTCCCGATGCGCAAGCCACGGATGTTCGAGCTGAAGGACCGTTGGGACTGGCTCGAGAACACGTCGTTCAACACGGGCAACTTCCCCGAGCCCATGGCGTTCTCGTGGCGGGCCTGGGACGAACTTCGTCATCGTGCATCCGACTTTGATCTCGTCCACGACAACCAGACACTCGGGTGGGGGATCCTGGCCCTCCAGCGGCTGCTGCCCGTGCTGTCGACGATTCATCATCCGATCACCGTCGACCGTCGCTTGGAGATTGACCACGCCCGCGGCTGGAAAGAGGAGATCGGCAAGCGTCGCTGGTACGCGTTCACGAAAATGCAGACCCAGGTCGCAAAGCGCATGGACCGGGTCATGACTGTTTCGGAGAACTCGAAACAGGACATCCATCGCGACCATCAGGTTCCGATCGAGCGCATTCATGTCGTACCGGTCGGCGTTGACCCGGAGCTGTTCCGGCCGATCGAGGGTGTCGCCAAGGTGCCTGGACGGATCATCACGACGGCGAGCGCTGACGTCGCGATGAAGGGCCTGGTGCACCTGCTCGAGGCGGCCGCGAAGGTCCGCGCAGAACGACACGTCGAACTCGTGATCATCGGCAAGCCCAAGGAAGGCTCGAAGACGGCGGACACCCTCCGCAGACTCGGCTTGGAGGACGTCGTCACGTTCGTGTCTGGAGTCCCCGACGAACGCATCGTCGAGCTCTACTCCGAGGCCGAGTTGGCCTGCGTCCCATCGCTGTACGAGGGCTTCTCGCTTCCGGCGATCGAGGCGATGTCGTGCTCGACTCCGCTGATCGCGACGACGGGCGGCGCGCTACCGGAGGTGTGCGGCACACACGACGAGACGTGCTTCCTCGTCCCGCCCGGTGACTCCGATGCGCTCGCGGCGATGATCCTGCGCACGCTCGGCGATTCTGAGCTGCGTGCGCGCATCGGTCGGCAGGGGCGCCAACGGGTCATCGACCATTGGAGTTGGCGTCACACCGCACACAAGACGGTCGACCAGTATCACGCGTTGCTCGGCGAGACTGCGGCGCGCTACGGGAGCCGAGCATGATGGTCTCCCGGCCGCCCACGACAGCCCCCACCACCGGCCCGGCGACCATCAGAGGCGTGGAGCGGACCCAGCCGCCCACGACAGCCCCCACCACCGGCCCGGCGACCATCAGAGGCGTGGAGCAATAGTGCTGACGGTGGACTACGAGACGCTCGGGTTGCACGCGGGCGATCGCTTGCTCGACATTGGCTGCGGCTTCGGCCGGCACAGCTACGAGGCGTTACGACGTGGCGCGACGGTGGTCTCGAGCGACTTCTCGATGCCCGAGCTCACCGAGGTCGACGGAACCGTCGAGGCGATGCGCATGGCGGGCGAGCTCCCGAGCGGCGCGAGCTCATCGTCGTGCAACGCCGACGTGACCCGACTCCCGTTTCCTGATGCGTCATTCGACCGCATCATTGCCTCGGAGATCCTCGAACACATCGAGGACGACGTTGCGGCCCTGACCGAACTGGTGCGGGTGCTTCGTCCGGGCGGCACGTTCGCCGCGACGGTCCCCGCTGCGTTACCGGAGCGCATCTGCTGGAAACTCTCTGACGAGTACTACGCGCCGAAGGCCGAGGGTGGCCACGTTCGGATCTATGCCCGGAACGAGCTCGCACAGCGGATGTCGAACGCCGGACTCGAGGTCACGGACCAGCATCGAGCACACGCACTGCACAGTCCGTATTGGTGGTTGCGCTGCGCCGTGGGAGTGAATCGACCAACCGAAGAGCATCCGCTGACCGATGCCTACAACCGGTTCCTCACGTGGGACATCATGACGCAGCCGACTTCGACGAAAGTGGCTGACCGGATCCTCAACCCGGTCCTCGGCAAAAGTCTCGTCGTCTATGGGACCAAGCCGGTCTCGGCTCTGGCAGCGGCGGCATGACGGCGCTGCTCTCTCCCGCGGAGATCTCGGCAACGGCGGACGGTCTGGCCGAATGGCAGCTGCCGTCAGGGATGATCCCGTGGTTTCCCGGGGGCCACGCTGACCCGTGGAATCACGTCGAGGCGGCGATGGCGCTCGCCGTCGCCGGCCGAGTGGCCGAGGCGGAGCGCGCCTACCAGTGGCTGGTCGACGTCCAGCACCCCGATGGGGCGTGGCACCAGTATTACGTCGGTGACGAGGTCGAGCAGGACAAGTTCGACGCAAACGTGATTGCCTACATCGCGGCGGGCGTCTGGCACCACTGGCTCGTCACGGGTGATCGGGGATTCCTCGAAACGCTGTGGCCGGTGGTCGAGCGTGCCATCGATTGGGTCTTCGAACTCCAACAGCCCGGCGGAGAGATCCTGTGGGCCCGCCACGGCGACGGCACTCCGTGGTCGTTCGCGCTGCTGACCGGCTCCTCCTCGATGTTTCACTCGACCCGTGCGGCGTTGGCGATCGCTCGGGAGGTCGGGGCAGATCGCAGCGATTGGCGTCCGAGAGTCGAGCGCCTCGGCGAGGCGATCCGGGACCGCCACGACGAGGCGTTCGCTCCCAAGAGCCGGTGGGCGATGGACTGGTACTACCCGGTGCTCTGCGGTGCGATCACCGGCGACGCCGCAATCGAGCGTCTGTCCGCGCGCCGGGCAACCTTCGTCATGGAAGGCCTCGGTGTCCGCTGCGTCGGCGACCGACCGTGGGTGACAACCGCCGAGACCTGTGAATGTGCCATGGCCTATCTGGCCGCGGGCGACCGTCACGCGGCGTTGGAGCTTTTCTCCACCACCGGTGCGCTTCGCACCCCGGAGGGCCGTTACTGGACAGGTGAGGTCCACCCCGAGCGGGTGAACTTTCCCGGTGACGAGATGTCGACGTACTCGGCAGCGGCCGTGATTCTGGCCGATGACGCGCTTGCCGGAACCTCCGCGGCGAGCGAACTGTTCGTCGATCACGATCTGCTTCCGGTCTGAGTCGTCTCTTCGGGGGACTCAGGGGGCGCGCAAGGCCCGAAGCGACCCGACGACGTCGACCTCGGCGAAGCCATCGTCGAGCGCCCGCAGGTAGATCTCATACGGCGGCCGACCGCCATCGGCGGGATCCGGGAACACATCGTGAATCAGGAGCGTCCCGCCGGACCGGATCTTTGGGGTCCACGATTCGTAGTCGGCGTGCGCCGGCTCCGTGCCGTGACCGCCGTCGATGAAGACCAGTGCAAGCGGCGTTTCCCACGACCTCGCGACGACGGGTGAGTCGCCGACCACCGCAACGACGGTTCCTTCGAGTTCGGCATCGTGAATCGTGCGCCGAAAGAACGGCAGGGTGTCCATCCGGCCAATCTCCGGGTCGACGAGCGCTGCGTCGTGATGTTCCCATCCCGCCTGGTTCTCCTCCGACCCGCGATGGTGATCGAGGGCGAACAGGACTCGTCCGTCGTCTCGGGCGGCCGAGCCGAGGTAGATCGCCGACTTGCCGCAGTAGCTGCCGATTTCGAGGAAGGGCCCGTCGACCGGACACGCACGTGCGTGACGATGGAGTGCGAGTCCTTCGTCCACGGGCATGAAACCCCGTGCGGCCTCCGCTCGGGATCGATCGAGTGGGGTCACGACCTCAGACCCGCTCGGGGACGGCGCTGTCCTCGTTCGGCCACAGAACCTTCTCGAGGAAGGCGAACTTGAGCAGCCAGAGTGCGGCGAACGAACCGATCTGGGTCAGGAGCAGTATCGGTTTCGAGTCCGTGATGGTGTCCGCGACACCGATGGCGATCGTCGAGACGACAAAGCCGAAGAAGGTCATGATCCAGAACGGCGCGACCTCTCTGGAGGTGGAGTGATCGCCCTCACGACCCCAGACCCACTTTCGGTTGAGGAGGTAGGCGGGCGGCGTGCTCGCACAGACGGAGACGAAGTTGGCGAACACACCCGGCCAGTCGAAGACGAAGATGCCGATGGCGAGGGTGGTCAGACCGACCACGGTGGAGACGACGGTGACTCCGCCGTAGCGGACAAGTCGTAGCCCGTACTGCTCCCAGAGGCGCGCCACGTCGAAGCGGCGCACGGGTCGGTCCATCCGGACAAGGGTATTCGGCTCCGCGTCCCGCCGCGCATTGTGCACAAGACTCATCACATGTCACTCGTGTCCACCCGGCGCCTCGCAGTGGCCGCCATCGTCGTGATCGCGTCGTCGTGTGGGGGTACCGAGACCGCAGATTCGCGCCTGCTCACCGAGCCAACCGAGCCGCAAGCGCCCACATCGTCGACGACTGATGTCGAACCCCCCACGTCGACCGAGGCAAGCACCACGCGCCCGGCGAGTTCGGTCGCCACCACGGCAACGACGACAGCGACGACAACGTCCTCGACAACGACAAGCGCACCGAGCTCGACGACGACGATCTCCCCGGTCGCGGACAACGGCCGGGTCGTTCCGGTCACGCCGACCGAGCCAGCAGCGATCGCGCTCGCCGTCGAGGAGGTCACGACCGCGCTTCTCGACCCCGACACTCCTGCCGAGCAGCTTCCGGACCTCGGACATCGCGAGCAGCTGTTGGTGCGATCACTGGCGCGGCGCCCGGATATCCACGACGATGTTCTCGGCCGGCTCAGCCAACGGACGAGGGCCGTGCTCGAGTTGCACTTGTCGGCCCGAGCGTCGCTCGGACGCCTGCACTCGGGGTGGTCCCCCGTCGAGCAGATTCCCGCGTGGGAGATCATCGAGCCCGAACCGCTCGACACGCTCATCGGCCACTATCGAGCTGCGGAGGACGCCACCGGGATCCGCTGGGAGATTCTCGCCGGCATCAACCTGATCGAGACCGGGATGGGTCGCATCGACGGCCTGAGCAGCGCCGGAGCACAAGGACCGATGCAGTTCCTCCCAACCACGTGGGCCGAGGTGTCACAGGGCGGCGACATCGACGATCCCGCAGACGCGATTCCGGGCGCTGCCCGCTACCTCGTGCAACGGGGCGGCCTCGACGACATCCGCCGTGGGTTGTGGGGCTACAACAACTCCGACCACTACGTCGACGCCGTACTCACCTATGCCGAGCTGCTCGAACGAGAGCCGCTCGCCATTCGAGGCTTCTACAACTGGGAGATCTACGTCGGGACCGTCGCCGGCACCCTGTGGCTCCCGGTCGGTTTCCGGGCCGAATCCCCGATCAGCGCCGCTGACTGGGCCTCGACACGACCATGGGCAGAAACGCTTCCCCGTTCGGGATGACGAGCACCCCGCCCACAGGTCAGCACTCGACGATGACTCGAATCTGGTCCAGATGTGGACCGAATGCCATGTTCCAGGTGACCGTATTCGCCCCAGGGGTCAGGTCGAGCGTCATCTTGTCGGAGCCTTCCATCGGGCCGTAGACGTACGTGGCGTCGGGTCCTTCGAGGAAGGTCGAGTTCTTGAGCTCGTTGTTGCGGTAGACGAGCCCGAGGATCTTGCGATCGGTGAAGGTCATCGAGCCGGTCAGCTTCCCACCGTCGTCAAGTCGGTCGCCGTGCGCCATGTAGCTGCACACCTGCGTGCCGGCCGGAATCTTCTTGTTCTCGTTGTCGCCGCCATCAAAGGCACCTGCCGAGGTCCGGTTGACCGTGAGGTCCGAGGTCAACACGTACGGGCCAGCCTCCTGGAGCACGTGCGTCTTGGTGTTGCTGTCGAGGATGCCGCCCTCGCCGGTCGACATCGTCGGTGCGGCGTAGAACGCGGTGTCATCGGTGATCGTCGGGACTGGTGGGGTGTCGGCGGGAGTTCCTCCCGTGTCGGTTCCACCCCCGTCGGTATCGCCGGTTCCGCCGCCACCAGCGGTGTCATCATCATCGTCATCGCCACCACCGGTGGTGTCGTCGTCATCGTCATCGTCAGGCGGATCAACGGGCGTCACATCATCGATCGTGACGCTTCCGGCGTTGATCGTTCCGTCGCCGAGCAAGGTCGACGAGACGGCGTATTCGGTGAAGGTCACACCGTCACCGGGCAAGATGCCGGTGAACCAGTCGTGATCAAACGACAGCGCCACCCCGACGAGGACGTCGTTGTCATCGACTCGGCGCTTGCCAGCACACCAGTTCGCATCGACCGACGTGGTCTCACATGTGTAGCCCGTGTCGCTTCCGTTCAAGCCACTGTCGAAGTCCGACATCGTCAGCGTCGAGGACACGACGTCTTGGATCTGAGACGGCGAGTAGGTGTTGCAGGTGTCGGCGATTCCGCCGCCGGCGATCGCTGCGGCGCAATCGGCAATGGTGCCGTCGTAGTCGGGATCGGTGGCGTCGAACACGACGATCCACTCGATGTCACCCGCGTCATCGGCGCCAATCTCGCCGATGACCGATTGGAGGATGCGGAGATCGGTCTCTGGCTTGTCGCCGAGCGACGCGGCACGCAGCAGCCCGGTGCGGACTCCCGACGTGGTCGACGAGCGGGCGTCCCATGCCATGCCCGCTTCGACAGCGCCGAAGATGACGACGAGTAGCAGGGGGATGGCCAGCGCAGCTTCGACGAGGACAGCGCCGCGGTCGCGCGGTGGTCGACCAGATGAAGGGGTGAACAGGGAGCGGAGCATGGGGAACCTCACAGGGCCTTACAGGTCGAGCTCGACGACTTCGACGGTCGATGCGGTCAGCGTGATGTCGCTGAAGAAGCCGGTGATGAACTCGTGCTCGTACTCGATGTACACGCCGATGTTGTCCCACTGACTGCGTTGTTGAGGCTTCAAACCCTTCTGGAGGCCCGGAGGCTCGTCCGCAGGATTGGCCGGGTCGACTTCGTAGCTGGCGACATCGAGGAACTCGGGTCCGTACGAGTTGCACAGGAAGTCCTGCGTCTTCGGGAGGTCGCCGTCGATACAGGTGGTCGGGAGCTCCGCGTCGAGCGACGTCGCGCTGAAGATGATGACCTTGCGGATCGGACGCTGGAGGCCTCGTGAGCGGGCGTCGATCTCCTGGAGGATGGCCTGATCGGCGAGTGGATCGTCTCGTTCGATCGAGGCGATGCGAGCTGCGCTTCGCGAGATGTCCTCGATGGCGAGGTTGCTACGGAACATGAGACCGAATTCGATCCCGCCGAACACCACAAAGAAGAACAGTGGCGCCACGAGTGCGAACTCGACCATGGCTGCGCCGCGATCACGCGGACGCCGCTCGCGAGGGTTTCGTCGAAGCCGTTCGAACATGTTGCTGTCTTCGGCGCGTTCGGCTCAAAGATGTACACCCCGGGGACGGATTCGGTTCGATCGACCCAGATCCCCCCGAAGATGTGCCCGGTGGCCCGAGCGGCAATCATTGGGGCCATGCGCATCGCACTCGGCAGTGATCACGCCGGCTTCGACCTCAAACAGCACCTTCTCGCCCATCTCGGCGGACGCGGGTTCACGACCATCGATCTCGGGACCGACTCGACCGAATCGGTCGACTATCCCGAGTTCTGCGCGGCGGTGGGCCGTGCGGTCGTTGCCGGGGAGGCCGACTGGGGCATCGTCCTCGGAGGTTCGGGTCAGGGCGAACAGTTGGCGGCCAACAAGGTGCGTGGCGTGCGTGCGGCGCTGTGCAACTGTCTCTACACGGCACGGATGGCGCGAGCACACAACGACGCCAACGTGCTGTCGATTGGCGCTCGCGTCGTGGGCATCGGCCTCGCCGAGGAGATCACCGATCTCTTCGCCGACACGGCCTTCGAAGGTGGCCGCCACCAGCGGCGCGTCGATCAGGTGATGGCGATCGAACACGAGGGCTGACGCCCCCGTCGATCAGGAAACCGGCTGATCATCACGATCACGTGACCCTCGTCGTCGCCGTCGCTCGCCGTGATCGGCACCTCGACGGAGTCGGCGCGGCGACGGTTGGTCGGTGACATCGACGACACCGTCGCGCAAGTCGATCACGACCTCGTTCGGATCGCGACGAGGCCGGCTCGAACGGCGAACGTCACGCCACGTCCGATAGCGGCGCCAGCCCGTCCAGAGGCCGAGGAGCGCAAAGAGCACGAAGACCGCCGTGCCGAGGATGAGGAGGCGTTGCTCTTCCGTGGTTGCGCCGGCGAACGGGTTCAGGCTCGTTTGGCCGGTCCGAGACGCAAGCTCGACCGACGCCGTCGCCGAAACCAGTGCACTCGGGGCGATGTCGAGACGGCCTGCGATGGACCGAGCTTCGAACTCGACCGGGAACTCGAGCGCGTCTCCTCGCGGCGCGGGTGACGACACGACGAAGGTGAGCTCGGCCGACTCCCCGACACGGAGCACGTTCGACGCCCGGAGCAGACGAACGTCGCGCGAGCCGTCGAAGCTCGTGTTGACGGACAGCTCATCACTCGACAGGTCCCGGACCGTGAACGGAACGCTCCACGCGTCGTCGAGGTCGGCCACCACACGTGTCTGTGTGGCGTTGATGTCGCCAGCGTTGGTGAGCGTGATCTGCCACGTGACATCGAACCAGTCGTCGCGGGCCGCTTCGACGACGTCGATGGGCACCGCAACGATCTCGAGTTGCGGGGTCGGGTTCTCGACCGTCACGGACGTCGCGAGGTCGTTGTCGCCGGGCTCCTGGTTCTGATCGGGGTCCGGGTCGGCACCATCGGTCGAGTCGTCGATCACGGTGCCAGAGAATGGATCTGCGCCGACGGCGAAGGCAGACGAACGATACGGCCCCGGGAAGGCCTTGGACGGCAGCACAAATGCGTCGTACTGGATGCGGCACTGTTCTTCGGGTCGCAGTTCGACACCGGACACGAGCACGGGGTCGATCGCACCACCGTCGTAGGAGGATGATGCCTTGCCGGTGCACGGCGAGTCCGCCTCGGTCCGCACCCGTGAGGTCACGAAGGTCGACCCGAGGCCAAATGCCTGGGCGAGCTGGTCGTGGACCTCGACGTCGGTGAGCGGGAATGGCCCTGCGTTCTGCACGAGGATCTCGTAGGTGACGGCGACGCTCCCGTCCGCCCGCACACTGGGCTCGCCGATCACCTGTTTCGCGACGCCGAGCTCGCCCTGCACCGAAAGCCGTGCGAGCGTCGTCGCTTCGATGACTTCGCCATCGTCACCACCAGATCCGAGGCCGACCCCACCCGGGGTCCGTGCGCTGACGTTGACCCGGGTGTGGTACACGCCGCGGGTTTCGGGAGCGAGTGTCAGGTCGAGTTCGATGGTTGCCGTTTCACCCGCCGGGAGCGTGTCCCAGCCAGCGAGGAGAGAGACGTCACCGGCAGGGCGAGGGGGCTCATAGGGAATCGGCTCCCCGTCGGCGTCGAGCTCGACGTCCGGCCGCGGCGGAATCCCGAGACCGTCGTAGTTCTCGTTGACCGTCAGGGTGTCGGACCGAATATCTCGGACAATGATCGTCGACTGCCAGCCAAAGGCCGACAGGAGGTCCTCACGGACTTGGAGACTCCGGAGTTCGATGTCGCCCGCGTTGGTGACGTCGACGGCCAGCGACACATCGAAGCGTCCGCTCGGGCTCCACTCCGGGCGCCGCGTGAGGCGCTGCTCGACGACGAGATCCGGTTGTTCGACGAACACCACGGGTTGGCTTGCCGTGGTGACAACTCCGACCGGTGTTCCCGTGGGCGACACGGCCGACGCTTCCGCACCCCACTCGAACGGACCGAGAGAGTTGCCGGGCTCGACCTCGGTCACCGTCACGATCTCTGCCGCGGCACCAACGGCGAGGGTCTGACCCCATCGCACGATTTCGCCCCGCCGGTCGGGCTCATCGGGGGCGAGCACGTCGATCGTCGAGGAGCGAATCTCCGTGGTCCCCGCCGGTGCGCCCTGGAAGATCGCGAAGATGTCCTCGCCGAGACGAATGTTTTCGAGATCGGTCGTACCGCTGTTGCGAATCGAGTACTGCGTTTCGATCGTGTAGGAGCCGTCACGGTTGTTGGTGACGGATTGTTCGAGGACGGAGAGCGAGACCGACGGCAGGTCGATCGTGGTCTGCTTGCTCGCCTCGGTGATCGCCTGCGCTGGGGAGACCGCGATCACGTCGATGGGAGCCATGAAGGGTTCGACCTCACCATCGGGACGAACGGTGAACACGACGGTCAGTTCGCCCACCCCGCCAGCGACGATCGATTGTCCCGGCGTCAACATGGAGATGGACTCTCGGGTGGTGAACTGCTCGGAGACCTCGAACGATTCGCTGAGCAATCCATCGACCCGATGCTCGACATCGCCGAACAGTGCGTTGGCATCCAACGCGACGTCGAGGTCGTCGAGTCGGACATCGCCCTCGTTGACCACCGTGAGATCCAGTACGACTCGGAACGACCCGTCGCCCATGTTCTCGACCAGTTCGATCTCCGACGAGACCGACACGGCTGGAGCCTCCTCGAACGAAACCGGGGGGGTCTCGATCTCGACGGAGGCAATCTTGCCCGACGGGGACGGAGCAGTGATCGTCGTCGGCACGGTCCACGGACCGAGGGCGTCGACCGGTCGAACGACGAGCGATCGCTCGACCCGACAAACGCCGCCCGGCGCCAACGGCTCGGCCGACGTGATGAGCGCGCACTCGTCGAGAAGGAGGGCCTGCTCGACAAGACGATCGCCGAACTGGCTCGTCAAACCATCGTCGATCTCCAGTCCGACCAACGGCACATCGCTCGTGTTCTCCACGGACATGGAGAACGTGGCGTCGTACAACCCATTGCCCCGATTGCCGTCGACCACCAGGGAGGACTCCGCAATGGCCGCGACCGTCTCGCTGAAGTTGACGTCATCGGGAGTCGCCGAGCTGGTGACGATCGCGCCCGCAGGTGAGGTGGCGTCGGCGACGAAGGTGGTCGCCCACGGGCCGAGTTCGCTCAGTGGACGCACGATGGTGCTGGTTCGGAGTTCGCAGGTCGAACCGGGTCCGAGCGGAGCGACGAAACCGACCTCGGAACACCCGTCGCTCGTGATGGTGAGGTCGACGATCCGTTCACCGAACGTCGAGCCGATTGCGTCGTTGAGGCGAACCTCATACAACGGCACATCGCCGTCATTACGGACGATCACCCCGTGATCGACCGTGTAGGTGCCGTCGCCGTTGTTGACGATGTCGCTGCGGTTCGCCGCGACGGCGATCGACGGTGATTCCTCGAGCAGCACCTCCGGCACACCGAGCGACGAGAAGGCCTGCACCGAACCCGACTCCACCACCGGAGCCAACTCGACCGCAACGACCCCGAAGCGATCTTGTGCGCTGGGAGCGGCCGTCACCGCCCACGGTCCGAGTTGAGCGGCTGGTCGAATCCTGCCGATGACCGAGACCACGCAGGTGTCGTCGACGCCGAGTCCGGTTCCGCAACTTCCGCCTCGCCGCGGCTCGGAGACGAGTACGCCACCGAACACCGAATCGAAGTCGTCGACGACGGCGATCTGGTCGACCGCGGCCACCCCGCGGTTCTGGAGAACGAGGCGATGCCGCACCGTGTAGGTCCCGTCGCCGTTGTTCTCGCTGGTCAGGGTTTCGTCGGCGACGGAGAACATCGGGATGGATCGGCTCACCGCGGCGGGCGTCGATTCGACCGGCTCCAATGTCGGCGGGATTCCGGTGGCGGTCGTCTCGAGACGCCAGGGCCCTGGCTCCCCGGCGACGTCGACGACGACCGTCGCAAACCAGTCGCCGGATGCGCCGACCCGCAGGATGTCGCTGGCCTCGAGGAAGCTGGCGGAGCCCGCCGTCCACGTCGGGGCGATGACAAAGTCGTCGCTCGAGAGGCCCTCGACCACGATCGGGCGGCCGTCGAAGGCGGCCTGGAGGTCGAGTACTGCCGAGAGCGACCCAACGTTGACGTCGCCAGTGTTCTCGATTCGTCCGGTGAGTCGGAACCGCAGCTGACCGTCGTCGAGGGTGTCGATGCCGAGCACCCGAAGATCGGACACCAACTCAGGGTTTTCGACGAACGTGATCGGGTCAGATGCTCCGGTGGCGTCGACGACGACCGTCGATGTTGAGGACGCCACCGCCGAGGCGGACACGTTCCAGTCTTCGAGCTGGGCGGCTGGCGCAACCTCGACGGTGAATGCGACACGGCACGAGCCGGCCTCACCATTCGCCCCCGACGGCAGCAACGGTTGGCGGGGCGACACGCGTCCGCAGGTGTCTGCCCCGGCCCGGACGCTCTGTACGCCATCACCAAACGTCCCCGCGATGTCGTTGTCGACGAATACCGAGGTGAGCGGGACGTCGCCGGCGTTCGTGACGACGAACTCGAGGTCGACGGCGTGCACGCCGTTCCCGAAGTTTCGGGTCGGCTCGTGTCGAACGGCGACCTCAATCTCCGGCGACTCCGGGAGATCGAATTCGATCGGGTCGCCCGTCTCGATCAGCTCTTCGCCTCTCGGAGCGACTGCGCTGACGATTGGGGTGATCGTCCAGTCCGCGATGGCCGCGCCGGGACGGACGGACACGTCGTAACGGATCGCGCAGCGATCGCCGGGCTCGAGATCGAGCCGGGACGCAAGGACCAGCGACGAGCGCGATCGGCTCGGCGTCTCTGCGCCCGCGCAGGTGGTCGACAGCGCACGGAACTCCTGTGCGAAGACCCGACGTGGTTCGGTGGTCGATCCATCGCCGACGTCGATCCGGAGGAGCCCGTTTCGCAGATTCTGGTCACCGTCGTTGGTGATGGTCGCCGTGCCGGAGATTCGGTACGACCCGTCACCGACATTCACGATCGTCGGGGGTCGTACCTCGGAGGCGATCGAGGGGTTCTGGCTGAGGGTCAGCCCTGCCAGCGCGAAGTCCGTCGCAGAGCGCACACCGGATCGAGCCGTGACCTCGATCGGACCGCGGTAGTCCACGCCTTCAGCGGTGGGCGCGATACCGGGCCACACGATGAGCTCGATCTCGACAACACAGGTCGACCCGACCGACATCGAGTTCGGCGATGCGAGAAGCCGGACGCGGCGTCCGACCCCGGTGTACCGATCGTCGATTCCTCCAGCGCAGGGACCATCGGCTTCGGCGCTGATCACCGAGACGTTCGTGCCCTCGCCGAACAGTTCCTCGAGGTCGCGGATGATCGACAGCTCGGCCAGCGCCGTTTCGCCGTCATTGGTGACCGAGATCCGCTCTCGGAGCCGAACGGTGCCATCGGAGGCGAGGTTTGGCTCTTCGACCCAGCGGTGATCCACGTCGAGCGTGGGCGTTGGTGCACCAAAGCCCGCTGCGCCGCCGGTCGCCGTGTCGATCTGCGCACCGGAGTTGGCCAGCACGGCCGTGAGACCGACGGTGACATCGTCGACCGACCCGCGGACACGCAGCTCAGGGTTGGGCGAACCGACTCCTTCGGACCACGCCGGATCGTCGAAGTCCGGTTCGTATTCGACGACGAACTCGAACGTCTGCGGCTTGCCGTCCCGCAACGGTTGGCGGCCGTCGAAGAGTTCGGTCTGGGCGGACCCGTCGAAGGCGTCTGACACGACTCCCTCGTAGAACTCCGGGACCTCCCACTCGGTCACCTCAGCCGACGAGAAGCCGGGTGCGCGCACGTCCAGCTCGACCTGGAAGTTGTCGATGATCGTGTCCGGGCTGGCGGGTCGCTGGTTCTTGAGCGCACGGGCGCTCGCATTGCGAAGATTGTTCGTGACGACGACGCGGTGGCGGGCGACGAAGCGCTGTCGATCGGCATCCCAGGTCGGGGCTTGTTCGACCGAGGCGTGCAGCACGAACGCCGGGCAACCGATGACCCCCAGCAGGTCGACGGCCGATGCCCCATCGTTGGACAGCAACACCTGATCGACGCCGGTGTGGACGTCGATGCGGGCACGTTGGTAGCCGCCGAGCCGTCCTGACGTGACGAGTGTGCGACCTTCTTCGGCGATCTCGAGTGAGCCGAGCACGGTGACGGCATCGAGTCGGCGCGTCACGTCGTTGAGCGAGGCGTCCACCCGGACGGTATCGAGTCGGTTGACTCGGGCGAAGAGCCATTCGGTGTGGAACAGCGGCTCCGGCAACGTCACCTGGACTCGGCTTCCGGCATCCGGCAGGCGGATCGCGGGACCCGAGTCGGTCATGACGGCTTCTGCGCCGCGGGCAATCACGACGCCGTCGGTCGGCTCGACCCCGTCGACGTCTTGGACGGCGAGTGGGATGCGAACGGGGGCTCGACACCAACTGGCCTCTTCACGTGGAGCCGCGTCGTCACCCTGCGCCGAGATCGCCACGATGCCCAAGAGCAGGCAGGCTGCGACGAGCGCAAAGATCTTCGCCAGTGTTTTCGACTTCGACACGTTGTTGAGGCGCCCGGGGGTTGCGGATGGTCGCGTCGATTGCCCGCCTCGACCCGACCTCGCAAAACTAGCGAGAACTCAACTCAAATCTATGGATGGCGAGTGAGTTGACATACCTGCGCTCGACGGGCTCGATACAGTCCCTCATTACCCCACACTTTTGGTGTCAATACGAAACACGGATATTTCGGTAGCCTTCTTTCCGATGGAAATCTCAGACACTTGGCAGTTCCTCACGAACCACACCCACGTGCTGCTCGCGATTCGCCGGAACCCCGACATCCGGCAGCGTGAGATCGCTCAGCTCGTCGGCATCACCGAGGGCGCCGTTCAACGGATCATCACCGAGCTCGAAGCTGCGGGCTGCCTGACCCACGAGAAGATCGGGCGCCGCAACCACTACTCGATCGTCACCGACGCAGACCTGCGCCACCCGATGGAGGATCGTCACAACCTCGGCGAGCTTCTGTCACTTCTCGAGGACTGACGGGAAGCTCGACTCGCTGCAGCGGGTTCCGCCTGCATCGAGATCGAAACACTCAGCGCAGCCTCCTACGTGCTCGCCTTCGGGGCGGGAGTCATTTCCTTCCTGTCCCCGTGCGTCCTGCCGATTGTGCCCGGCTACCTGTCGGTGATCACGGGTCTCGACATCACCGCCGACGATGGCCGCGATGCCCGAACGACGGTCGGCATCGCTCGAGACACGGGCCTGTTCGTCCTCGGGTTCGGGGCCGTGTTCGTCGGGCTCGGACTGTCTGCCTCGACCGTCGGCCGAGCACTCTTCGACAACCAACTCCTGTTGACCCGCATCTCCGGTTTTCTGGTGCTTGGCATGGGGGTGTTCGTGCTCGCGCAGACCGTTGCCAGCGACCCTCGGCTCTTCCAGGAGGCACGGTTTCATCCCGACCTCGGGCGCTTCGGGCGAGCCGCACCGCCGATCGCCGGCGCGGCGTTCGGCTTCGGGTGGACTCCATGCATCGGACCCGTGCTCGGCTCGATCCTTGCGATCGCGGCGGCGTCGGGACGCGCGTGGGCTGGCGCAACGCTGCTCGGCGTCTACGCCCTCGGTCTCGGCCTGCCGTTCTTGGCGACGGGCCTCGCGTTCCATCGACTGCGCGGCGCCTTCGACTGGCTGAAGCGTCACAGCCACGCCGTCACGCTGATCAGCGGATTCTCGCTGGTGGTGTTCGGGTGCCTTCTCGTCCTCAATCGACTCATCTGGGTCACCTCGCAACTCCAGAACCTGCTGCGCTCGGTCGGTCTGGAATGGATCGTCAACCTCGGCTGAAAGGCCTCTCCCATGGCATCGAGATCAACGTCGAAATCGAAGAAGCGTGCATCGAAGCATGCACCCCCGACGAAGAAAAGGAGCCTCTCGGCCGGCGTCCAGTGGGCGCTCATCTTCGGGGTCGGCGCACTGATCATCGGGGCGATCGTGTTTGCCGGGATCCGCGACGCCGTGGACGACGGGGGCGAAGGCGTCGTCACGGCCACGGCGTTCGACTTGCCGGCACTCGGCGATGACGACAACCCCGACAATCGGGTACGGCTCGCCGACTTTCGAGGCACTCCCACCGTCGTCAACTTCTTCGCATCGTGGTGCGTGGAGTGCGACCGTGAACTCCCGGCGTTCAGGGACACCGCGGAGTCGCTCGCCGGTCAGGTCGACTTCATCTTCGTCAATACCAACGAGACCGGAAACTGGGAGTCGATGGTGGAACGAAACGGCATCGGCGACTTCACTCTCGCGAAGGACATCCAGGGCACGCGCCGCAACGGCCTGTACCGAAGCCTTCGCGGAACCGGCGGCATGCCGATGACCGCCTTCTACGACGCGGACGGCAACCTGCTTGACGTCGCCCTCGCGGTCTTCGACGAAGGATCGCTCCGCACCCGGATGTCTGCCCTCGGGATGATCTGAACGTCAGAGCTCGCGCGGCCGCACGAGCTGGAGGAGACGGCATGTTCCCACGTCGATCTCCTCCCACGGGCCCTCGAACTCGAAGTGGGCAACCGCTGCGGTCGTCATCAGCTTGCCGTCGGCGTTCGTCGCGACCGCTCGCCCCGACAACGTCTCGACCAGGTCGTCGAAGCCCGGGTTGTGCCCGACGATGAGCACGTGGTTCTCGTGCTGCACCCGGAGCTCCTCCATCCACCGTTCGGAGCTTGCAAGATAGAGGTCCTCGACGAACTCGATCGCCGACGGTTCGAGTGCCAGCCCGCGCTCGACATGCTCCGCCGTTTGTCTGGCCCGGACTGCGGCCGACGACACAACCCGATCCGGAATCAGATCCCGCTCGTGAAGCCATTCCGCCATCCGCGACGCAGCACGGTGCCCTCTCGGAGCGAGGGGTCGATCGAAATCTGCGAGATGTGGAGAGGACCAATCCGACTTGGCGTGCCGCATCACCAGAAGCTCGACCATTGGATGAGCCTGCCACATCGCCTTCAGCGGCGTATACCGACGATCACCGTCCAGCCGAGGGTCGCCCGATCGTGGCGCTGCGACTCCACCCACTCCTCCAGCGCCGCGTCGTGGCGCTCCGGATCAACGTCTTGGCGGGCGCGCCAACGAGCGTGCGCGGCCATCGTTTCCTCGACGTAGCGGTCCCAGCGTTCGTCGGATGTGGTCACGGTCGTGACTACGTCGAGGCCCATCCGATCCAGATGCGCGACGAGCTCCGCCGCACTCGGAATCGACGGTCGTTCGTCGGCGGCGAGGTGGTCTCGCCGCAACATGTCGCCAAAGACGAGACGTCCGCCGGGCTGCAATGT
The DNA here is from genome assembly GCA_020629635.1 of Acidimicrobiales bacterium. Classification (GTDB taxonomy): domain Bacteria; phylum Actinomycetota; class Acidimicrobiia; order Acidimicrobiales; family SHLQ01; genus SHLQ01. The sequence continues at coordinate 72,509 of JAHDCX010000009.1, forward strand.
CCGGCCCATCGCGGTCAGCGTGCCGACAGGCCCAAGCCAGACCCAGGACGCTCCGAGACACGCAACGACATCGGCCTCACCGATCTTGGCGATCTGAGACTTGGCATCCCCCAGGATCCAGCGGACAGCTGTGCTCGATGCATCTCGACGCGCCGCCCGGTCGATCATCCAGGGCGAAAGGTCCACCCCGACCGTTTCGACATCGGCTCGGACACGAAGCCGATGCAGCAACGCCCCGGTGCCACAAGCAAGATCCAGTGCCCGCTCGCCATCGCTGGCCACAATGGCCTCGACGACGCAATCGACATCGGCGGAGCTCATCGGCGTGGCGATGTCGAGGCCGTCGTGCAACGCTTCGAAGACCTCGAACCGTGCGGCCAGCTCCGAGACATCGAGGCCCGGTTCGATCTCGACATGTTCGGGAAGTTGCACGAGTGCAGTCTGCAGGTCACCGCCATGTTCGGTGTGTCCAGTTTCGACCATTTGCTGTCGAGGCCGAACCTCGTCACGCCGGGCCGACGTGCGTACGGTCGCACCATGGCCGTCATCGAAACCATCACGCTTCGCCTCACCCCCGGAGCAGACATCACCGCCTTCTCTCGGGCCAACGCACGTGTCGAAGCGGAGTACCTGCCCGAGCAGTCGGGCTTCAACGTCGGGTCGCGGGTCACGACCCTCGACGACGACGGCACGTGGACCATCTCGCTCCGGTGGGACTCCGCTGCGGACGCCGACGCATCGATGGCGTCGTTCATGGACGCACCCGCAACGCAGGATTACCTGTCGATGATCGACATGACCGCAATGGAGATGCGTCGCTCGGTGGAGATTGCCTCACCTCGTGCCCGGAGCCTCGATCACGCCACCCGGCTCTACATGGAAGGCATCCGGGACGGCAATGCCCGCGCCGCCGTCGAGGCCTACACCGGTGACCGCTACACGCAGCATTCCACCGGGGTTCGCGACGGGGTCGAGGGCTTCGTCGAGTTCTTCGAACCGTTCATCGAGCGCAACCCGAAGCGAGACATCGACATCGTTCGGTCGATTGTCGATGGACGATTCGTGTTCTTGATGGCCGCCCAAAGTCTCAACGACGGCGAATCGCGGTGGGTGACCACAGATCTGTTCGACACCGACGGCAACGACAAGATCATCGAGCACTGGGACGTGATCCACGAATGGGGCGGCGAGAACCCCGGAGGGCACACCCAAGTCGACGGCGCCACCGAAATCACCGACCTCGACAAGACCGAGGAGAACAAGGTCGTCGTACGTCGCCTGCTCGAAGAAGCGTTCATTCTCGAGCCGACCGCGAGCTTCGACGAATTCATCTCGTCGGAGACCTACATCAATCACAATCCCGATGCGCCGGACGGCATCGAGGCCCTCAAGGAGATGGATCGCATGGCTCGCGAGAAGGGCGAGACCCTCTACTACAAGAAGGTCCACCGAATCGTTGGGCAAGGGAACTTCGTGGTGTCGTTCGCCCACCAGGTGTGGAACGACATCGACTACGCCGCCTTCGACATCTTTCGCCTCGAAGACGGCATGATCGTGGAGCATTGGGACAACGTCGAGGTCCTGCCCGATCCCGCAGATCTGGTGAACTCTGGCAAGTTCTAGGGCGTGACAGTCGGGATTGTTCTCGGGGCCGGCGGCGCGTTCGGGTGGGCGTTCCACCTCGGCGTGATCGAAGGTGTCCGACGCTCACTCGGCCATGACCCGTCGGGCGCGGACCGCATCATCGGCACCTCCGCAGGTGGGGCCATCGCGGCCAGCCTGCTCGCGGGCGCAACCACCGACGAGGTGCTGGCCACCATCAGCACCCCTCCGGACCCCGAAGACATGGCGAAGATGCGGGCCGCGGCAGCCGAGTTCCGCAAACCGTGGAAACGTCTCCGTCCCGTCGCCCCCGGACTCGCCCGACGGGCCTGGCGAACGCATCCTGCAGCCGCGCTCGTTGGCTTGTTACCTGGCGGGGTGTTCCCGACTGCGCCGCTGCGTCGTTTCCCGGCCCCGAGCGACGAGTGGCCATCGACGTTGTGGATGCCGTCGGTGCGGATGTCCGACGGCGAGCTCGTCGTCTTCGGGCGCGACCAGCTCGATGTGTCTATCGCCGATGCGATCGAAGCGACCGCCGCCGTTCCGGCGATGTTTCAGCCGAAGACGATCGGCGACGAGCGGTATCTCGACGGCGCGGTCCGATCGGCAACCAACGCCGACCTCCTCGTCGACGAGCACCACGATGTCGTGCTCATCTCCTCGCCGATGACGAAACCCGGGCGCGGGGTGATCCGTGCGCGGGCTCGACGTCAGCTCGAACAAGAGGTCGCGCTCCTCGCGGAGACCGGAACCCGAGTCGTGATCGTGCAGCCGACGGAGGCGATCCTCGACATGGTGCAGGGCTACCCGCGGACCAACCACACGGCGGGCCCAAAGATCGTCGACGCCGTCGCCGAACTGACCGCCACCCGCGTCACCCGCTAAGGCTCCGGCCAACCGCAGCGCGAGCCTTTTGCGAGCCGTGCGGCGAAAGACAGCACCGGCCGGCTTGGCCGGTCGGTGTGGAGGGGGCCTCCGGCCAACCGCAGCGCGAGCCTTTTGCGAGCCGTGCGGCGAAAGACAGCACCGGCCGGCTTGGCCGGTCGGTGTGGAGGGGGCCTCCGGCCAACCGCAGCGCGAGCCTTTTGCGAGCCGTGCGGCGAGAATCAGCGCCTGCCGCCGTCGACGAGGAATTGTTGCGCGGTGCAGGCGGCGCCATCGTCAGCTGCCAGGAACAGGACCATCTGCGCGAACTCGCGGGGGTAGATCCGCCGCTTGATCGCCTGGTCCCGCAGCGTGCCCTCTTCACCTTCGGGCGACCACCACTTCTCCAGCTGACGTTCGGTCGCCACCCAGCCGGGAAGCACCGTGTTGACCCGCACGCCATGGGGACCGAAGGTGCGTGCCATCGTGCGAGTGATGCCTTCCACACCCGACTTCGCGATCGCATAACCAGGGAAGAAGTCTTCCTGCATCATGTAGCTCGACGAGCCGACGTTGACGATCGATCCTCGGCCCCGCTCGATCATCGCGGGGGCGACCGACTGCAGGGCAAAGAAGAAGTGGCGGAGGTTCGTGTTCAGGCGGTCGTCCCAGTAGTCGACGGTCATGTCTTCCCAGCCGTGACGATCGTCGTTTGCCGCGTTGTTCACCAACACGTCGAAGCCGCCGACCTCCTGGGACAGTTCGGCGATCGTCGCCTGCATGGCCCCGATGTCGACCAGGTCGACCTTGCGAAAGATCGGCGTGTATGCGACGTCCTCCGCCTCGCAGGCGGCGACCACCTCCGCGGCCTTGGTTTCCTGAAGATCCAAGAAGGCAACGCGCGACCCCTGCTTGGCGAACTCGGTGACCAAGCCTGCACCGACGCCGTCGGCACCGCCGGTGATCAGCACCGCCCGGCCGGCGAGCGAGGGGTACGACGCGTACTCGGCGTCCGGGGCAGCAGCTGGATCGATCATCGGTCCTCCTTGCGAAGCAGACGTCGGTCGACGCCCTCGCCAATTCAAGCAAGCTTTGTGACCCTCGACGCCGATCAGAAGTCGTAGAGCTTCTGCGGGTTGTCGACAAGGACCTGCTGACGGAGCCCGTCGGTCGGCAGCCAACGATCGCGCAGTTCGGCAATCGTCCCGAGATCTGGCGGATCGGCTTGTCCGGGGTGAGGCCAGTTGGTGGCCCACAGCATTCGATCCGGTGCACGACGGACGAGTTCGTCAACGCACTCGCCGACCAGGTCGTATCGGTGGGTTGCGTCCGTCGCCGACTCATACGGTGCCGAGAGCTTGACGTGTGCGCCGGCGTCGACAAGTCGCAGCAGCGCGGCGAACGCCGTCGAGTCGGGCGTGACCGGCGGCATGAATCGGCCCACATGATCGATGACCAGTGGGCACGGCAACGCAAGGAGCTGATCGAGCCGGGCCGCGAGTTCGTGGCCATCGAGTTGCAGTTGAATGTGCCAGCCAGACGGGGCGATCGCTGCGGCCACGGCGTCGAGCTGCTCCCATCCGACCGCACCACCGGGCAGCATGTGAAACCGTGCGCCTCGAGCCCCCAACGCGGTCATCGAACGAATCAGCTCTGAGCTTGCGTTGGTGTCGATGACGACGACCGCTCGGGCCGAGTCACCGATTGCGGCCAGCGCGTCGAGTTGGCAGCGATTGTCGAGTCCGTACGTGGTCGGCTGAACGATGACGACGCGCTCCAGATCGAGCGCTTCCTGGACGGCGCGGTAGTCGGCGAGGGTCGCGTCTGGTGGACGAAGCACCGAGCGTGGGTCAGCCGGGTAGGAGGAGTCGTAGAAGTGCATGTGCGTGTCGCAGATCACGAAGCGAACCTAGATCACGGTGCCGGACACTCGACGCCGAACAGTTCGGCCCGTGCCTGGGCCGCACTCACGAAACGATCGACGAGTGTGTCGGGGTCGTTGACCTGTGCCCACGTGACGTAGAGCAGCTGCCAACCAGCCGCCACGAGATCGAGGTCGCGAGCGTTGTCGGCCTGAGTCGCAGCCGTGCCCCAGTGAAAGGTCCGGTTGTGTGCCTCGATGCCAAGACGAAGTTCGGGGCAGGCGATGTCGATTCGATAGTGGCGGCCGTGCGCAACCACCTCGTGCTGGAGGACCAGCGGGGGCAGAGCGGCCTGCGTCAGCAACTTCGCCACGAGCCTTTCAAACCAGCTGTCGGTGACCCCGCCGACGCGTCGAGGGTCATCAAGTACGGCGCGAAGCGTCGCCACTCCCCCAGGCTTGCCGGTACCCAAGCGATCCATCGTGTCGACGAGCCACCGTTGCGAATGGCTCCGAAGGAACTCGTCGAGGCACCGTTCGAGTGTTTCGCGCTCGACATGCGGGCCCAGGGAGCAGAGGGTGGCGGCTGCGTTCAGGGTCGGGATACGGTCGATGAGTGTCGTGTCTCTGGCCGGGTCGATGGCGTTCCACCATCGCAGGTCGGCACGTGCGTGTCCGTTGCGTCGGCGTGCCGGAACCCAGACCGTGGGCCTCTCTGGCGCATCCATCCAACCGTGGAGCCAGGCTGCGCTGCGCATTCCGGCGACACCGCCGTCGACGGAAAGCACCGCCGCCAACAGCACTTGCTGGGGCGTGGATGGAAGCGCTGCGAAGCTCCAGACGCGGGGATGCAAGCGGAGCAACTCGCCCGCCTGCTCGCGCCGCCTGAGGCGGTGTTGTGGGATTCCGATGTGGGCGGCCTCGGTCGTGCTGAAGGCGTTGTGTCGAGAGGCCGCGAGCTCGACGAGTGCCCGGAGGCGTTCGTCGGAGTGCATGTCCGCACGTTAGACCCGGTGTACGACAGTGACCGGCGGGCGCGACCGCGATCTCCCCGGAATGCGCGCGGTCGCGCGCGGATCGCGGGGAGATCAGCCGTTGCGAGCGGCCCAGAACGCCCGGAGCCGGTCGGCGGACTCGGGGTTGACCGAACGTGGGGGCAGCGCGCCCTCTCCGATTGCGGCAACCTGGTCGACGGCGCTTCGGGCCTGGGCATCAGCATTTTCGGGGGTCAGACCCCCGAGGTGCGGCGTGGCGACCACATCGGGACGAGCAGCGAGGGCCGCAGACGGCCGTTGGTCCGGAGCCCGGCCAACGTCGCAGGCGAAGCCCGCGAGCCGGCCCGAGTCGAGGGCCTCCACAACGGCGTGTTCGTCGACGAGTTCGCCGCGCGACACGTTGACGAGCGAGGCGCCCGGCTTCATGGCGGCCAGGGCAGCAGCGTCGATCAGGTCGTCGGTTTCGGGCGTGGCCGGAGCGAGCGGAAACACGACGTCGGATCGGCCCAGAAGTTCCTCGAACGAGACGAACTCGACCCGTGCGGTCTCCGTCCGCGGAGACACGTCGTGAGCGATCACCCGCATCCCGATCGCCCCAAGCAATCCCGCCAGATGGGACCCAATCGCGCCGAGCCCGATGATTCCGGCGGTTGCACCAGCGAGCTGACGACCCGAACGCTGAGGTGGTTCGGTGCCGACGCGGTAGTCGTGGTCCGATGCCGCGATGTTTCGCCAGAGATCGATGAGCAGTCCGAGCGCCAATTCGGCCGTGCTCGGGACGAAGCTCTTGTCGGCGCGGGCTACCAGGACTCCCGCCTTCGATGCGGCGTCAACGTCGATGGTCGAAATGTCGACCGCCGTTCGGAGGAAGGCAAGCACCTCGTCGTGAGCGGCGAAGAACGCGGCGCTGCCCGGCGTGGCGCGGTGCGCCACGATCACGTCGCACCCTGCCGAGGCGTCGAGGAGCTCCTCATCGGCGAGGTCGTGATCGGTGGGATTGAGGACCACCTCGGCGAGGGCCTCGAGCTCGGGCAGCGCCCGGCCGAAGTACGCCTCGCGGTCTTCGGTGTTGTGGGTGAGAAAGACGCGCATCGCTCTGCAACGTACTGTCAATGCCATGGGGGATGAACTCGACGACATGACCGAGTCGATGCGCGGCGCGATGAGTCTCGACGGCGACATCGACAAGCTGTCGGACTTCTATCAAGGCTGGGCGGCCGACTACGACGACGATGTCGCGAGTCATGGCTACGGGCTGCCAGAAGCGATGGTTCGCACCCTGCAGCTCGCGATCGGCGAGGTTCGCCCCGACTCCCCGGCATTCACCCGATCACCAGCGGTGCTCGACGCCGGATGCGGAACCGGGCTGGTGGGGGTCGCGCTCCATGCGGCGGGATGGACGACGCTCGATGGCGTCGACCTCTCCGAAGAGATGGCCGCCAAGGCCACCGAACGAGGCATCTACCGAACGGTACGAGGCGGCGTCGATCTGACGATTCCGCCCGACGAGAGCCTCCGGGCCGCCGCGCCCATCGTCACCGTGGGCGGCGTCTTCACCGTTGGCCACGTTCCACCCGAAGCGCTTGAGCAGATGGCTGCGCTCGTCGAGCCCGGCGGCATCCTGATCGTGAGCACCCGCCGCGCCTACCACGAAGAGACGGACTTTCACGTCGTTCGCCAGCGCCTCGAGGATTCGGGCGCTCTGAAGCCGCTCGTGCACCTCGCCGACCAGCCGTACACGATGGATTCGACCGGCGACTACTGGGCCTGGCAGGTCAGCTAGCAAACCATGGGGTCAGGTCTGACATAGCAACAGGCGGTTCAGCCGAGATCGACGAGACCGAGTCAGCTCCGGGGCCAGAGTGTTTCGGTGTGTCCGTCGACGCCGATGACCTGGCCCGAGATGTGGCGTGCGTAGTCGCTCGCGAGGAACACGTTGAGATCGGCGATCTCTTCGGGGTCGACGTAGCAGAGCATCGAGGTCCCGAGCGCGTACTGGCGTCGCACCTCCTCGGGATCCATCGCCTCGGTCTCGGCGTGGGCGGCGATCACGCGCTCCATCCGGTCGCCATTCACGTTGCCCGGCACGACGCCGTTCACCCGGATGTTGTCCGGGCCGAGCTCCATGGCCAGGGTCTTGGTGAATCCGGTCGACGCCCACTTGGCAGCGACATAGGGCGCACGGGTCGGATAGCCGAAGATGCCCGCTCCCGAGATCAGGTTGATGATCACACCGGACTGTTGGGCCTTGAAGATCGGAACGACCCGGCGAGCGCAGTAGAACTGCGCGTCGATGCACACAGCCATCGTCTGACGCCACTCCTCGTCGGTCACGTCCTCGACGAGTTTGGTCGGACCCGCGATGCCGGCGTTGTTGACGAGGATGTCGAGACCACCCGGGAGGATCTCGTCGAAGATGGCATCGAGTTGGGTCGACACGCTGACATCGCATTCGAAGGTCGTCACGTCGTCGGGCAGGGTGGCCAACCCGGTCGGGTCGATGTCACACGTGAAGACCTCGGCTCCCGCATCTCGCATGGCGAGCACCGTGGCTCGACCCATTCCGGCACCGCCCGCCGTGATGAAGACCCGGCGGTTTTCGAGGGTGATTTCCATCGCCGGAGTCTGCCGGATGAGATTTCTCGAGAAAATTCCGGATTTCTCTGTCGAATGCTGTCGAGCGCTGCGTCACGGGGATGAAAGCGGGCACCACGCCCGACAAGAACCCTCCGAAAGGACCAGCCATGAGCACCACCACCGCACCCATCAACCTCGACGTCGCCATGTTCATCGAGGCATCGCCCGAGACCCTGTACGACCTCGTCGCCGATGTGACTCGCATGGGCGAATGGAGCCCAGAGACGACGTCGGCCGAATGGCTCGGCGACAATCACGAGGCCGTTGTGGGCGCCCGCTTCAAGGGAACCAACACCGCCGGACCGAATACGTGGAGCACCAAGCCGACCGTGACGGTCGCCGAACGGGGCCACGAGTTCGCCTTCGAGGTCCCCGGCAAGTCGGGACCGACCTGGACCTATCGCTTCGAGCCGGTCGAAGGCGGTACGCGGGTCACCGAGTCGGTTCGTCAACAGAAGCGTTCGCCGCTGTTCATTCGTCTGCTACAGAAGCGTGCTGGCATCACCGATCGTGCCGCCGACCTTCGTGTCAACATGCAGACCACGCTCGACAACCTCGCCGCGGCCGCCACGGCCTGACCATTTCGAACAGCACAACCCTCAACACATCGAAACCGAAACGAAAGCAGAAACCACAAATGGACTACATGATTCTTCTCCACAGCGAAGAGGCCGACGGCGACATGCCGGCACCCGGCTCGCCCGAATTCGAAGCGATGATGGGCGAATGGATGGCCTACAACCAGCGCCTGATCGATGGTGGCCACTGGATCGGCGGCGCCAGCCTCACTCCGAGCGGTATGACCACGACGATCGCCAAGACGCCTGATGGCGCCACGGTCACCGATGGCCCGTTCATGGAAACGAAGGAAGTGATGGGCGGGTACTACGTCATCTCCGCAGCCGACCTCGACGAAGCCATCGAGCTGGCGACGGCGGTCCCGATGCCGCACTGCAACATCGAAGTCCGCCCGATCGCCTTCCGCCCCGACGCTGACTGAGCGTCCCGACCCACGATCGGAGAACACGACGTGCCGCTGACGTCCGAGGTCGACGCTGCGCTGACCGAACTGACCCGAGAACACTCGGGCCGGGTGCTGGCCATTCTCGCCAGCCGCTTCGGCAGCGTCGACCTCGCCGACGACGCCGTCCAGGACGCGCTCGTCCGAGCTCACGACCACTGGCCCGCCGAGGGCATCCCCAACAACCCTCCGGCATGGCTGATGACCGTGGCTCGCCGCCGAGCGATCGATCTCCTGCGAAGGGCGGAGTCGGCCGACCGACGGCTCCTCGCCTCCGCACCCGAACTCATGCTCGACGAAGACCCCACCACCCCCACCCACCTGGTCGACGACACCCACGACGACCCCGCCATCGACGAACAGCTCCGGCTCATGTTCCTCTGCTGTCATCCGGCGATCCGCCAGGACGCGCAGGTTGCTCTCACGCTTCGACTCGTGGGCGGCCTGACGACCGAAGAGATTGCGGCAGCCTTCCTCGTCCCGACGCCGACTCTCGCCCAACGAATCAGTCGAGCGAAGGCGAAGATCCGCGACGCGGCGATTCCGCTCGCCATCCCAGACGACCTCGACACCCGCGTCGACGTGTTGCTCTCCACGCTGTATCTCGTCTTCAACGAGGGCTACCTGTCCCGATCGGAGACAAGTGCCCAGCGCCTCGATCTCTGCCTCGAAGCGATCCGCTTGACGGCGTTGCTGTCGACACTGCTTCCCGACAATCCGGAAGTGACGGGCCTGCAAGCGCTGATGGCGTTTCATCTCGCTCGCCGGGCGACCCGCTTCACCACCGACGGCGAGCTGGTGCTCCTTGCGGATCAGGACCGACGCCGATGGGATCATGCGTTGATCACGCGGGCCAACGCCACCCTCCATCGGGCCATGTCCGCCCGGGCGCCCGGCCGCTACCAGGTACAGGCGTTGATCGCCTCGTACCACACGAACGCCTCGAAGTCTGACGACACCATCTGGGCTCGAATCGTCGGGCTGTACGAGCAACTCGCGCAGATGGATCCGTCTCCGGTGGTCGCGTTGAATCATGCGGCTGCGGTCGGCGTGGCCGGCGGGCCGACCGAGGGCCTCGCATTGATCGACGGGATCGAAGGCCTCGACGACTACCACCTGTTGCACACGACCCGGGCCGAACTGCTGGAGAGGGCCGACCGATCGGACGACGCTCGCGACGCTTGGCGTCGGGCCGCAGAGCTCGCCACCAACCCCGCCGAACGCCTTTTGATCGAACGCCGCGTCGGCTGAGCCAACCGACCGAGCCATCGCGATCAGTCGGGCAGCATTGGCACGCTGAGGCCGGTGTCTCGGCCGATGCTGCCGGCGCGGCCGATCGATGCGGAGCCGAACTTGTCGCGGACACCATCGAGCGCGACGTCGAGCGGGGAGCCGTCGGCGAACGGCAACGCGAGTTGGATGGCGCTGGCGTCGGACAGGTTCGTCACCGAGAGACCGAGGAGCGTGATCCCCTTCTTCGAGATCGTGGGCCGCATCTCTTCGAGGAGCTCCGACGCCATGGCCAGGATCCGATCCGTCTCGGCTGTGGCGATCTCGAGCGACCGGGATCGGGTGGCTCGGCTGAAGTCGTCGAAGCGGAAGCGAAGTACGACCGTGCGACCGACGCGATCGGCGTTGCGCATCCGGTGCGTCACTCGATCGACGATCTCGCGGAGCAAGGCATCGAGCTCTCCGGGCTTCTTGGGTCGGCGACCAAGCGCTCGTTGCGACCCCATGGACGACCGGCGCTTTCGATGCTCGACCGGCCTCGGGTCGCGGTTGTGCGCAAGCGCATGGAGCTTGCGACCCGCGGCGACGCCCACGAGGCCGATGAGCGTCTGCTCCGGAAGATCGGCCACGTCGCCGACCGTGCGGAGGCCGACGTCGTGCAGCTTGCTCGACGTCTTCTCGCCAACGCCCCACAGTCGTTCGACCGGAAGCGGCCGGAGAAAGTCGAGCTCACCGTCAGGCGGCACGACGAGGAGACCATCGGGCTTGGCGACACCGCTGGCGACCTTGGCGAGGAACTTCGTTCGGGCGACGCCAACGGTGATGTTGAGTCCGACCTCGTCTCGGACTCGCGCTCGAAGATCGGCGGCGATCCGCTCGGGGCTACCGCTGATCTTCGACAACCCGCCGACGTCGAGGAACGCTTCGTCGATCGAGAGACCCTCGACCACCGGCGTGGTGTCGTCGAACACGTCGAACACGTCTCGACTGGCTTGGGAGTAGGCCTCCATCCGAGGTTCGACGACGATGGCCTGTGGGCACAGTTCTCGTGCCTGCCGCCCGTTCATCGCCGTCCGGATACCGAACGCCTTCGCTTCGTAGCTTGCGGCGAGGACGACGCCGCCACCAACGATGACCGGACGTCCCCGAAGCTGCGGCGCGTCACGCTGTTCGACCGACGCGTAGAACGAGTCGAGGTCGGCGTGAAGGATCGTCGAGTCGGCGCCAGGTCGGTACACGAACGTATGTTCGCACACCACGCCTGCGCCCACAATCGGGCGTGACGCTCGCCCCGACGATTCGGCCGCCGACCACGGTGTTGTGGAGTGCCTGCGTCATGGTGGCCGATCCTCAGCGATCCGGGTTGGAGAAGCGCCGTGGAGCGCCACTCAGACCGATGTGTTCGCCGGGCGCTGCATAGATGGCTGCCCGACCTCCTGGCCGATTCTCGTGACGCCCTCGGACGTCTCCGGGCTTGCGAGGATCCGTCGTCCAGAGTCCGTTCCACCACGTTGCATTGCGCATGATTCCCACCTCTCGGTTGCTGCTTCTTGTCGAGAATCAGCATCGACGAGACCGCCATCCCGAACAGACAGCTGGGCGCCAAACCTGGCGTGATGCCCGTCATACGGGCGCCGATTTGCGACGCCTGGGCGTCAGATTCGGCGATATCGGTAGCCGGCGCGGGTGCGATCGACGACCTCGAATCGTTCGAGGGCGCGGAGGCAGTAGGCCAGTTTGCGTGCACTCTCTCGCGAGTAGCCGCCTCCGCTGGCCAGATCTGCCGTCGTGAAGACGCTCGGCAGGTCGGCCGGAACCCACCGATCCAGATCGGCCGCCGAGCGGAACTCGACGGTGTCGACGATCGCGTCGAGCTCTCGGTTCACCACCCGCCAGCCGCCGCGGCCACGACGCGCCCGCGGGTCGTGCTCACGGTGAGCGACCACATCGACCACGACCACGTCGAGCCCGAAGTTGGGATGGTCGAGCAGCGTCGGGATCGACACGAGCTGGTCGAGCACGTCCATCGCGTTGCCGGTCTTCGGCGAGCGCCGTCGACCACCATCGGGGCGCACGAGCGTTGTTCGGCGCGCGATCGGATGCACGAGCAGAACGCGGTTGCCTTCGAGAAGACGGTCGAACTTCGGACCGAGCGCGGCGAAGGTGCCCGTCTGCACCTCGACGAGAGTGTCGTCGGCCCGGACGAGATCGATGATCATCCCGTCGAGCGGCACCTCGAACCGGTCCCCCGGCGCTGCGTAGTGCCGCTTCAGCGCGTCGTGCAGGCCGCTCTCATTGAGCGTGCCGATGCCGCTCACGAACGAGGGGCCGGGCCGTCGGTCGCTGGTCCGGCGAAGACCTGGGCCTTGCGCATCCAGTCGCGGGCGGCGTCGCCGGTCACGGTGAGCGCAGTGTCGTCGATGTGTCGGCGTTGGGTGACGACCAGACAGAAGTCGTTGGCCGACCCTTCGATCCGTTGTTCGGCGTCGGCGTCGCCCAAGTCCCAACGTTCGCCCGACGGCGCGTCGAGTACGACACCGACAGGCACATCGGGCATCTCGAGGCGACGGTTCTTGTAGGTCCAGCCACGGGTGATGACGCCAAGGCGTGCCACGTGGAGGATCCGATCGGTGGGCTGGCGTTCGACCCCGACCGTGTCGGCCACGTCCTGACCGTGCGCCCAGCACTCCATCAGGCGGGCCGTGAGGAACGACTTCGCCCCCATCGACGGGCCGTACCACTCCACTCGCTGGTCGTCAGCGAGTGTTGCCGACGCGTCGGCGAGCGCCTGCCGCTCGGCTCGCCAGGCGCCGAGGCGTTCGGCCGGCGGCATCTGTCGGTACGCACCGAGCGTCGCTTCGTCGACGGCTTCCTCGCTCGTGAAGGCGGTGAGCAGTTCGGCTCGGTGAGCGACGAAGGCGGCCTCGTCTCGGATGGCGAGCGCTGCGGTGGCGTCGAAGTAGGCCAGGTGCCCGATCTGATCGCCGATGGTCCAGCGAGGGCTGGCCGTAGGCGTCGCCCACGCCTCGTCGGGGAGGGGTCCGACGAGACGGTCGAGCGACTCCTGTTCGGCGATCAGATCGGCGCGTACCTGGCTGACGTCCACGTCAGCTTCCGGCGAGCGCTTGTCGAGTCACCCTTCGGAACGTACCTCATCACCGGATGGCAGTGGGGTGACTGCGTATGCCGATACGGGCATCAGCGGCGGAGGTGATCGATTCGGGTTGAGGAGCCGAGTCGTTTCCACCACGGGAGCGTGCGAGCCCTTGCTTCTGCGACCTCGACCATCGCATCGCTGAAGTCGTTGGCGCGAGTCTCGACCTCGTCGTCGGTGAGTGCGGCTCGGGGCTGGGCGTCGGCTGCCCGCGAACCGTCGTCGGTCCGAGAGCCCGGGATCGCCTTGACGAAGGTCGGGTCGGTATCGACGATCCTGGACATGCCCAAACGGCCACCGCCGTTGCCCATCGTCAGCGCCTTCCGACGAAACGGGCGAGGCGCTCACCGATGGGCGCCACCTCGACTTCGCGGGCATGCGCATACCGGCGGCGCCGGCCGAAGCGGTGCAGACGCAAGGGACCTGCGTGTTCTGCGTTCTTCACCGCTCGGGCCGACTCGACGATGTCGTCGACGTTCAGGACGTCGAGGTTTCCGCCTGGTGCTCGTCCTACCATGATCTATAGGTAATAACACTGTAGGGTTATTGTCAAGTGATTTCTGATCTGGCCATCACGGCGGCGAGAAGAACTACGGTCGCGTCATGTCGAGGACTCGGATCGGGAATGTGCTGCGAAGCCGACTCGACACGTCGAGCCCCGAGTACGCCGCCAACCTCGCCGAGATGGAATCGATGTGGGCGATGGTCGAGGCCGAGCTCGGCTCGGTGCCAACGATCGGTGGCCAGCGCTACGTCGACCGTCACCGCAACCGGGGCAAGATGCTCGTGCGCGAGCGGATCGAGCAGTTGGTCGATCCCGACACTCCCCTCCTCGAGCTGAGCCCGCTCGCCGGTTGGGGAACCCAAGACCCGGTCGGGGTCGGGACGTGCAACGTGATCGGCGTCGTGGAAGGCGTCGAATGCCTGATCACGGGCACCGACATGACGTACCGCGGCGGGTCGATGAACCCCACGTCGGTCAAGAAGGGCGAGCGCATGTACGACATCGCTCGCCGCAACCGCCTGCCGATCATCGTGCTGAACGAATCCGCCGGTGCCGACCTTCCGCGACAGGCCGACATCTTCATCCAGGGCGGCCAGTCGTTCCGCAACCTGACACAGCTGTCGGCCGAAGGCATCCCCACGATCTGCGTTGCCTTCGGCCCCAACACGGCGGGCGGTGCCTACGTGCCGGGGATGAGCGACTACACCGTCTTCGTCAAAGAACGCGGCACGGCCTATCTGGGCGGACCGCCGCTCGTGAAGATGGCGATCGACGAGATCGTCGACGAAGAAACGCTCGGCGGCGCCGAAATGCACTCCCGCACGAGCGGCCTCTCCGACTGGCTCGCCGTCGACGAAATGGACGGCCTTCGCCTCGCGCGCCGCGTCGTCCGACACCTCCAATGGAAGAAGCTCGGCCCGGGCCCGACAGAGCCCGACGATCCGCCGCTCCACGACCCCGATGAGCTGATCGGGTGTGCGTCCGCGGACGTGCGCATCCCTTTCGAGATCCGGGAGGTCCTCGCCCGTCTCCTCGACGGCAGCCGATTCGAGGAGTTCAAACCGCTGTACGGCGACAAGCTCGTGTGCGGGTGGGGGTCGATCCACGGGTTTCCCGTCGGTGTGCTCGGCAACAACGGAATCCTGTTCAGCGAAGAGGCCAAGAAGGGCGCCCAGTTCATCCAACTGTGCAATCGCACCGACACGCCGCTGCTGTTCCTCCACAACATCACCGGCTTCATGGTCGGCTCGAAAGCCGAGCAGGGTGGCATCATCCGTAACGGCGCCAAGCTGATCAACGCCGTCTCCAACTCGACGGTGCCCCACCTCAACCTGATGGTTGGCGCCAGCTACGGGGCCGGCAACTACGGGATGGGCGGGTACAGCTACGACCCGCGGTTCATCTTCACGTGGCCCAACCATCGGATCGCCGTGATGGGGCCGAAGCAGTTGGCAGGCGTGATGGACATCGTCGCCCGCAACGCGGCGGCAGGGCGAGGCATAGAGGTCGACGAAGACCAGCTCGCCGCACGCACCGCCGCGCTCGAGGGCCAGATCGAGATCGAATCGACGTCGCTGTACTCGACCGGCCGAGTGTGGGACGACGGCATCATCCACCCCAACGACAGCCGGACCGTGCTCGGCATCGCCCTCAGCGCGTGTCACAGCAACGTCGTCTCCGGCACCGACCGCTACGGAACATGGCGGCACTGATGCCAGGGCGGGCAGCGCTGCGATTCGGGCCGGTCGCAGCAGTGAGCCTGATCTTCGCGAGCTGCAGCTTCAGTAGCGGATCGGAGGTCCTTGCCGCGTGCGGTGGCCCCTTCGACGATCTCGACCGTGACCCGGGCTCAGCCAGGGGAGCCGCACTTGTGTTTGATGCCGAGGTATACGCCCCAGGCGATCGCGCAGGAGTCGACTGGGACGCCAAAGACCGAGACCGAATCCTCACGGGCGACGAATGGGGCATCGAATGCTGGAACGGCGACGCGTGGATGGACGCTTGGCTCGCCGTCGGCATCTACTTCGACGACCCATCGTTCGTGTACCTCGAAGACGAAACGGGCGTCACCGACGATGGTTTCCCTGCCCTACCGGGCGTGATCGTGATCCCCAAGGATGCGCCGGACGGGCTCTACCGCACTCGCCAACTCGTCGACATACGCAAAAGAACGGAAGCGATTGGGTACTTCGAGGTCCTCAGCCGCTGACGAGAACTGTCAGTCGACCTGTTTCCAGCCGATCCGCTTGGCTGCAGCGGCGACCGCATCCAGCACAAGTGCGTCCGTACCAGTACCAAGAAGCCGATAGCGGTCGTCATCGAGCGCGACGACCACGAACACCGACGTGATACCAGCCTCCGCATAGGACGGGGCCTTGCGCTTGACGTCGTCGTCTACCGAGCTCACCGCAACTTCGACGACGTGGGCGATATCAGCTGGGGCCGGGTGCCGACCCTCGATCTCGGGCTCCGGAACACGAAGAACCGTTGCGTCCGGCTCGGGAAAGCCATCGTCGAGTTCGATCGGGTTCTCCCGGACCACGTACTCCGGGCCGAAGACGTTGATCAGCTGCACGATGATGGCGCTGAGCAGGTGACGATGCGTTGGGCTTGGGGTCACGTTCTTGTGGATCTTTCCGTCGATGAGCTGGGTGTTGACCAACACGCCCTCATCGACGGCGCGGAGGTACTGGTCCTTGGACCACGTCATCTCCGTCATCGCCATGGGTGCATTCTACCGACCTCGTCTGACACGGGCCGCGGCCACGATGGCCTCGGCGGCACGCAACTCGTACGATCCGGTTCATGAGGTCTCTGCTGATCGCCAACCGGGGCGAGATCGCGGTGCGTGTGGCACGCACGGCCGCACGGATGGGGATCTCGACCGTCGGCGTGTACTCCGAGCCGGATCGCAACGCCCTGCACGTCGATTGGGTCGACCGAGCCGTTGCGCTCGGCGGGTCGTCGCCAGCCGAGTCGTACCTGAGCGGCGACGCGATCATCCAGGCGGCACTCGACAACGGCGCCGAGGCCGTGCACCCGGGCTACGGGTTTCTGGCGGAGAACGCCGACTTCGCTCAGGCGGTGACCGATGCCGGATTGATCTGGGTCGGGCCGACGCCAGCCCAAATCCGTTTGCTCGGCGACAAGGTTGCGGCGAAGGCTGCGGCGCTCGAGGCA
The DNA here is from genome assembly GCA_020629635.1 of Acidimicrobiales bacterium. Taxonomy (GTDB): domain Bacteria; phylum Actinomycetota; class Acidimicrobiia; order Acidimicrobiales; family SHLQ01; genus SHLQ01. The sequence continues at coordinate 89,558 of JAHDCX010000009.1, forward strand.
GGTGTGCCGACGACCGCGATCGTCGAGTTGGCGCCGGGGTCGATCCCCGCCGACGTGCCGATGCCCGCACTCGTGAAGGCGGCTGCAGGCGGTGGTGGCCGCGGCATGCGCATCGTGCGATCGGCTGACGAACTCGGCGAAGCCGTCGACGCCGCCGCCCGAGAAGCTGAGGCCGCGTTCGGTGACGGGACCGTATTCGTCGAGCCGTGGATCGAACGCGGCCGCCACATCGAAGTCCAGATCATCGGAGACGCCCTCGGCAACGTCGTTCACCTCGGCGAACGCGAATGCTCGATCCAGCGCCGCAACCAGAAGGTGTTCGAAGAGGCCCCTTCGGCAGGCATCTCCGCTGAGACTCGGACTGCGATCCTCGAGGGCGCAGTCGCCCTCGCCCGCCACGTCGGCTACGAGAATGCGGGCACGGTCGAGTTCCTCGTTGGAGACGACGGCTCGATCACGTTCCTCGAGGTGAACACTCGGCTCCAGGTGGAGCACCCGGTGACCGAAGCGGTGACCGGACTCGACCTCGTCGAGCTGCAGCTGCGGGTCGCGCAGGGCGAACCACTGCCGATCACGCAGGACGATGTGGCGATCGACGGTCATGCGATCGAAGTTCGGATCGTCGCGGAAGATCCTGCGGCGGGCTGGCTGCCATCCACCGGACCGCTCGAGATCGTCCAATGGGCAGACGGCGTCCGGGTCGACGCCGGCTTTCGTTCGGGAGGCGAAGTCTCGGCAGAGTACGACTCGTTGCTCGCCAAGCTCATCGCCCACGGCCCCGACCGCACGACGGCCGCTCGCGTGCTCGCGCAGGCGTTGCGACGCAGCCGCGTCGTTGGCGTGAAGACCAACCTCGACATGGCGACAGCCGTCCTCACCGAGACCGACTTTCTTGCCGCCGCCACACCGACGGCGTATCTGGCTGAGCATCCCGAGGTGCTCGCCGCGTCCGGTCCTGCCGGCGCCGACCTGGATGCCCTCGTGTTGGCGGCCACCTTCGCGCTCGAAGACATGAACCGCAGCGACGACGGGGTTCTCGGTTTCGCCCCATCGGGATGGCGCAACCTTCGCATCCAGGGACAGCGTCGGACCTGGCTCGACGGCCCGGCCGAGCACCACGTCGAATATGTACGCCGAGGCGATTCCGCCGACGTGCTTCTCGGCTCGCCGCCCGAACCGGGCGAGTCAGGTGCACTCAGAGAAGACGACCGCCGTTCGGCACGCGTTCGGATTCTGGACCTGAACCCCATCGAGGGTGACGCCGTTCAGCTTGCGCTCGAGATCGACGGTGTTCGGCGGGCGGTCCGAGTCGACCTCGACTTTCGCGGCGCCGAACCCGTCGCCCACGCGGCATCGTTTACCGGTTCACGGTCATTCGTCCTGGCTCCACGGTTTGTCGACCACGACGCCGACAACGGAGCAGGCGGGCCGATCTGTCCGCTGCCAGGCACGGTTCTCGCCGTGCATGTGGCCGAGGGCGATGAGGTCGCCGAAGGGCAACTGCTCATGGTCGTCGAAGCGATGAAGATGGAGCATCGGATCATGGCCAACGCCGCCGGGTCCGTCGTGGCTGTGCACTTCGGCGAGGGCGACCGGGTGGACGCGGGAGATCTTCTCGTCGAGCTCGGCGACCTCGATGCCTGACGACGTCTACACGCACGGGCACCACGACAGCGTCCTTCGGTCACATCGGTGGCGAACGGTGGAGAACTCGGCCGGCTATCTGCTTCCCCACTTGTCATCCACGACCGCGCTGCTGGATGTGGGCTGCGGCCCCGGGACGATCACGTGCGACTTCGCCGAACGAGTCGACTCGGTCATCGGGATCGACGTCGCCAACGACGTCCTGGAGAAGGCACGATCCGAGGCTGACGAACGGGCGCTCACGAACGTGTCGTTCGAGGTCGGATCCGTCCACGAGCTGCGATTCGCCGACGACACGTTCGACGTCGTCCACGCCCACCAGGTACTGCAGCACCTGACAGACCCCGTCGCCGCCATCGGCGAGCTGGTTCGTGTCACGAAGCCAGGTGGCATCGTCGCCGTCCGCGACGCGGACTATCACGCGATGGCGTGGCATCCCTCCGCCCCCGAACTCGACCGCTGGATGCACCTCTACCAGGCAGTCGCTCGTGCCAATGGCGCCGAACCCGACGCCGGCCGCCGACTCATCGAGTGGGTCCTCGCCGCCGGCGTGGACCGTACGAACGTCGTTGCATCCGCCGACACCTGGTTGTTCAGCGCCGAGGAGGAGCGATCGTGGTGGGCCGACCTCTGGGCTGAGCGCACGACATCATCGTCGTTCGCCGAGCAGGCCCGGGCCTACGGGCTGACGACAGCGGACGAACAGGCACAGCTCGCCGCCGGGTGGCGCCGCTGGGCGGACGAGCCGACGGGATGGTTCATCGTGGCGAACGGCGAACTCATCATCCGGACCTGACGGCCGTCGCGTTCCAGCGTCGACAAGACTGGCGCCATGAACGCAATGCGGGACCTCTTCCTGGCCGAACTTGGTACAGAGATCGACGTCAACGACTTCTCGCGGACCTGTTCCATCGTCCGGCTCGAACCGGACCGGGCAGGGTCCGACATCATCGTCGGATACCGGGTCGGTGACACGACGATCATTCGGGCCGAACCCGACCACGGCCCACTCGTTGCGCCGCTCAACCGAGATGACGAGGCGCTGGACTACGACGCACTGCGCGCCTGGGCGATCGAGCACGGGTGGGAGGAGTTCGACGGCAATCACACCCACGTCCTCGAAGACGGGCGCTTCGTGCCGGCACCGACTCCCGACGGACTGACGCTGGTCCGTCTCGACGCCGAGACCGACGGCGACGAGATCCGAGCCTTCCTTGCCTCGAACGACCCCGAAGACGTCGAGGCAGCCGACTTCGAACCCGACGAGCTCGACCCCTACATCGTTGGTCTGCTTGACACGGATGGAACGCTCGTCGGTGTGGCGTCGGCCGTGGAGTGGGAAGAGGGATCGGCCTTCGGCGACATCGGCATCGTGATCGGCGACGCGCTTCGAGGCCGCGGCGCAGGCAAGGCACTCACCACAGGCCTGCTGTCGATGCTGGACGACGCAGGGGTCAAGCCGTTGTATCGCTGCAACTGGACCCGTCCCGTCAGCCGCAAGCTCGCGCTCAGCCTCGGTTTCGAACAGGTCCTCGAACTCATCGCATTCCGCCCCGCAAACACCCCCTGAGTCACTTCGGGGTCAGACACCAACGTGACCGACGGGTCGAACCTCTTGCTATGTCAGACTTGACCCCACGATGACCGAGCCGATTCGTATCGCCAACTGTTCGGGGTACTTCGGCGATCGGCAGTCGGCGGCACGCGAGATGGTCGAGGGTGGCCCGATCGACGTGTTGACCGGCGACTGGCTGGCCGAGCTGACCATGTTGATCCTCAGCCGCATCCGGGCGAAGAAACCCGGCGGCGGATACGCGGGCACCTTCGTGAAGCAGATGGAGGAGGTCATGGGGACCTGCCTCGATCGGGGCATCAAGGTCGTCACCAACGCAGGTGGCCTCGATCCCGACGGCTGCGCCGATGCCGTCGCCGAGGTCGCCGACACCCTGGGTCTCTCGCCGACGATCGCGTGGGTCGGTGGCGACGATCTCACGAACCGCTTCGCGGAGCTCGTCGCCTCCGGAGACATCGGACCGTTCGACGGATCGCCCGTCGACGCCGACGGCATCCTCACCGCAAACGCGTACCTCGGCTGTTGGGGCATCGTCGACGCCCTCAGCCGCGGCGCCGACATCGTCATCACCGGTCGCACGACGGATGCGGCGGTCGTGTGCGGTCCGGCCGCGTGGCATCACGGTTGGGAGCGCGACGACCTCGATCGCCTCGCCGGCGCTGTTGCGGCCGGTCATGTCATCGAATGCTCGGCGCAGGCCACGGGAGGCAACTACAGCTTCTTCACCGAGGTCGACGGCTGGGACGAGGTCGGTGGGCGAGCCCGTTTCGGCCACCCCTGGGCGGAGATCGCTCGCGACGGGTCTGCCGTGATCGGCAAACATGACGGGACAGGTGGAGCCGTCACGGTCGGCACGGTGACCTCGCAGTTGCTGTACGAGATCGGCGCGCCGGCATATCCCGGTCCCGACGTGACGGCTCGCTTCGATGCCCTCGAGCTCGAACAGGTCGACCGAGACCGCGTTCGAATCAGCGGGACGGTCGGCGAAGCTCCACCGCCCACCCTCAAGGTGGCAACGAACCGCATGGGCGGTTTTCGCAACTCGATGACCGTCGGCCTTGTCGGGCTCGACGTCGAGGCAAAGGCCGCACTCTGCGAAGCGGTGTTCTGGGACGCCTACCCGTACACCGCCGACGAACTCGACGAGGTGCACATCTCACTCAGTCGGACCGACCACGCAGACCCTCACTCGAACGATGCCGCCACGGCACGGTGGACGATCACCGTGAAGGACGACGATTCGCACAAGGTCGGCCGGGCGTTCTCCAACGCAATCACGTCGACGGCGCTGGCGAGCATCCCGGGCATGCACGGTTTGAGCGGAGCCCCGAAGGCAGCCGACCCGTTCGGTGTCTACCAGCCGGCGACCGTGTCTCGAGACGTTGTTCCGCAGCACGTGCACGTGCTGGGCGGCGAGACGACCATCGTCGAATCGTCCGCCCCATCCGGGCCGCATGCCTCGATCGAATCACCGACCACCGAACCCGCGCCCGCTGGCACCACGGTCGACCTCCCGCTCGGCACGATCATCGGCGCGCGCTCCGGCGACAAGGGCGGCGACGCCAACCTTGGGGTCTTCGCCCGCTCCGACGAGGCATGGGTGTGGCTCGACACCTTCCTCACTACCGAGCAGCTCCGAACCCTGCTCCCCGAAACGGCTGCGCTCGACATCGACCGACATCGTCTTCCCCGCATCCGCTCGCTCAACTTCGTCATTCATGACCTGCTCGGCGACGGCGTCGCCGCCAGCACACGACCCGATGCTCAGGCGAAGTCGCTCGGCGAATGGCTCCGGGCGCGCGTGGTTGCCATCCCTGAGCGCGTGCTCTCCGCCGAGCGCGGAGACAGCTGAGCGCGAGACCTTCTCCCAGCTCTAGCCGGATGCTGCTGCTCGTTCGGCAATGGTTGCGATGAAGGAGCCTTCGAGTCCGCCCTCGGCGTACACGTAACACATCATGGTTCGGTCGCCATCGCGCCAGCCGTCCTCGGTCGGGACAAAGACATTCCAGTCGAAGTCATCGGGGAGATCGGTCTGCCGAACGACCGCATCGCCGACATCGTCGAAGCATCGCTGGAACACTCGATCCCAGTACCCCTCGTCGTCGTCGGCGGGGTACTCCCCATCGGCTGAGTCGATCGAGTACAGCGAGACGAACTGGCCATCGTGGGCCGCGTCGCACGGCGTGGTCTCCGTGCGATCGAACTCTTCGTCCGGAACGATGAAGCAATCTCCGGGACGGACTTCGGCGTTTGAGGTGGTGTCGCGATCCCGTACCCAGCCGATCGCCACGACGAGGAGGAACGCGAGTGCGACGAGCACCTTCGGGTCCTGGAGAGGGAACGCCTTCATCACCAAGGGATCGGCGGACGCTCCTGGGGTTCCGCATGGGTCGTGCGCATCACGCGAGAACGCGCCTGATACGTCTGAGCCTGCGGCGGACACATACTGCATGTGATGGTTGCGGCGACCGATCGGCAGACGCGCTTCGAGTCCGTCTATCGCGCCCATGTTGCGGCGATCGGCCGCTATGCGTCTCGGCGAACAGATGCGGCCGACGCGGTGGATGTGGTGGCCGAGACGTTCGCCGTTGCGTGGCGGCGAATCGACGAGGTGCCGCCCGACGCCCTGCCGTGGTTGTACGGCGTCGCTCGCCGCGTACTCGCCAATCAGCGGCGCGGTGGCATTCGGCGGACTGCGCTCCACACCCGTCTTTGCGAGGCGTGGGTGCAACCGGTGTCTCCCCCGCCGGCACACCTCGAAACGCTCCGAACGGCGATCCATTCACTGACAGAAGCCGACCGCGAGATCCTTCTCCTGGCGGGTGCGGAGGAACTCTCGCCTAGAGAGATTGCGGTGGTGCTCGACCTGCGCCCTGAGGTTGCCCGCAACCGCCTGAGCCGAGCCCGCCAGCGCCTCCGAGACGCGATGCCCGATGACGAAGGAGCGAGCGCATGATGGACGAGGAAATCCGAGACCTCTTCGCCGAAACCGAACTCCAGATCGACCCGGGCAGCCGATCGGCCGACCTGCTGTTGGAGAGTCTCAGAACGGCCCCTGCCCCGCTCCGTGGCCACGGAGATGACGTGGCTGCACCGCTGATCGACGGTCCAGCGGCTTGGGATCGGCCGCGAGTGTGGATATTGGCGGGCGCTGTTGCGGCCACAGCTGCCTTGATCATCGGGGCCTTGGAGTTGCGTGTCGACAACGCATCCGTCATCAGCGAGGCACCGGACCAAATCCAGGCGGACCAAAACGAAAGCGTCGACCTCATCTTCGTGAACGGCATGGCGAATCCCATCGTCATGTTCTTGGAGACCGACGTCGACACCCCTTCATCGGCATTGACGGAGTGTGCGGCGGGCATCCGCGAGGTCACCGCCGGAAGTACCCCAGCTTCGATGGCCGTCGCATCGTTGCCGCCGTCGGGCCTCGGTGCATCCACGGTGCTGAGCGCACCTGGTGCGATAGGCGAGTGCCCTCCACAGTCCGATGCATGGACACTGTTCTCCCAACCGGCAAGCGGTGTTGAGCTCGCAACTGCAGATTCGAGCGCAACCACGAACCTGGGAGATGCGTACGCGCTACGGATCAGCGGGTTCGTGGCCAGTGATGTGAGGTCCATGGAACTGATCGGCGACGCAGTCGTGGAGCAGACGTATCGCACCGCGTTCGGCCGCTTCTGGATCGACGCGCAGCTCGATCAGGAGATCATCGATCCGACGATGAACTTGTCCACCGTCCTACTCACGTTCCGCGATGGCACCGCCATCGAGCATGAACTGCTCGCCGAAACGACGTCGTCGACGTGTCGCGACTCTGGGTGCATCCGCAGCTTCATCCGCCAACTCTCGCTTGATGCCGAAGCATCTGGTCAGGCTGCACAGGCGGACCGCCTTCGCGATGGGGTACTGACACAGGACGAATACGACGACTCTGTTTCGGCCTTCATCGACTGCCTCGCATCCGCGTCCCTCGCCCGATCTGGGGTACCTACCGTCTTCGTGATTGAAGGAACTGCTGAGTTCGGCGCAGGAAAGACCTGCGAGCTGACCACGATGCGGTGGGTGGAATCGGCTCGCGCCGAAACGAACCTTCTCCTTCTTTCGGGCCCGAACGATCCGTTGGGTGGCACCGAAGAGGTGGTCGACGCCGAAACGACGCAGCCCGAACCTGATGGGTCCTCGGCGGCTCCAAATGAGCGCGAAGTGCTCTCGAGTATGTGGCGCGCGGAAGCGCAGCGGATCTTCCAGGGTGGTCTCGGACCCAACGAGATCCGCTCCCGGAACACTGGCGCGTACATCGACGAAGCCGCGATCGATGCCTACGCCGACCACTTCGCCTGGACGTTCGAGGATCGCCTCACGATCGAGACCTCCGAGTACTCGCCCTTCCCTGATACGAGCGACGCTTTCACACCGATCGTCACCGTGATCTCCCAAGACGACCCGACGAGATCCGCGGCCTTCGTGATGCGGTACACGCTCGAAACGTTCCGGCTCGAAGTCGAACGGCTACCGAGCCCAGAAGTCCCGGAGCTTTTCGTCGAGACGGCCGGGGACGGCACGACGGCGATCACCATCGCCACCGCCGGCACCGAAGGGTGGCCACAGGCCTTTGTCGACGGCGAGCCGGTGCCCACCGAGTCCGATCTCGGCTCCCGCACGACGACGATCACCATCGATGACCCATGGACGGGGACGAAAGTGGTCACGCTCGCCACGCCCACGCCCGAAGCACCTGGAGCGGCAAGCTACGGCATCACCTTGGAGAAGGACTTCGCCGATCCCATAGCACCGCAGCAGCGCATCGAGCGCGCTGAACTACCGCTGGTGCTGAGAGTCCCCGAGCTCGGCACGCCAGACGAGCGAGCAGCCGTCGCATGCGCCCAAGGGGTGGCTGCGCTGCCCACAGCGAGATTTGTCACGCCTCCTGCGGTCCTCGAGCTGTCTGTAATCGATTCGACTCGGTTGGGTTCAGTCGCGCTCGCGTTGCACGATCCGGCCCGCACCTGGGCGGCGTTCTGCGAAAGGCCTGGTTCGGGTCCTTCAGGTATCCCTGGCTTCCCGCTCCCGCAGATAGGGCCGGACCAACCTGCGAACGTGCTCACCTTCGGGAGCATTGGCGCGACAACCCCCGACGGCGAACCGCTGATTTCGATTCACGGACAACTCCGTGCGGACGTCGCCGAGATCCGGCTCGACAGCCCCGATGTGATTGATCAGGCCTTCGCCGCAAGTGACGGCTGGTACGTGATCGACTCGGTCATCCAGCCGACAAGTCCCGTGTTGTCGGCGGATCAGACACCGCTCCTGATCACCTACACGGACGGACGCGTCGAGTCTTTTGCCGAGGGATACGAGGTCGCCTGTGCCGGCCGCTCTTGCCTCGCGGACGTGCTTTCGAGCCTGCCAAGTTCGACCGAAAGCGGGGTCCTTCGCAACGGTGTCCTGACGCAAGAAGAGTACGACGCTGCAGCCAGGCGATTCAGCGGCTGCCTCGGAGCCGGGGCTGACGACCTTTCGTCCGCGGTGGTCACAATCGATGACGACCAAGAGTTCCCCTGCTACGTCGACTTCGCGCCAATCGACCAAGCGAGGATGTGGATTTCATGGGTGACGCTGGCTGACGGGTGAATCGGGGCGCCGGGTGATGTGATGGGCGGAACATCTTCGGCAGGATCGTGGTTACCGCATTGGACGACCCCCGAAAGGCACGATGCCCACCGCACTCCCCCGAACGTCGGTCGAAGTCACCGACTTTCAGGTGGTCCGGGACGAAACCGAACGTCTCGCTGCCCGCCTCACGCCCGAAGACCAACAGATCCAGTCGATGCCCGATGTCTCGCCAACGAAATGGCATCGAGCGCACATCACCTGGTTCTTCGAGACGTTCCTGCTCCTCCCCCACCTTCCCGACTACGAGCTCTACGACGAGGTGTTCCAGTTCCTCTTCAACTCGTACTACGAGCAAGCCGGCCCCCGACACGCCCGCCACGAACGAGGACTGATCTCCCGTCCGACCGCCGACGAGGTGACGGCCTACCGACGCCACGTCGACGCGGCGATGCGTCGGCTCATCGACGAGGTCGTGCCCGCCAACGACGACCTGGCACAACTCGTTCGTCTCGGACTGCACCATGAGCAACAGCATCAGGAGCTGATGCTCATGGACATCAAGCACGTGTTCTGGAAGAACCCCCTTCGACCCGCCCTCCACGAGCGGCCAGACCGTCCCGCCACCACGGTCGGGCCGCTCGGGTGGGTCACCCACGAGGGTGGGCTCGTCGAGATCGGCTACGAAGGCGACGGTTTCCACTTCGACAACGAAGGACCCCGCCACACCCAGTTCGTTGCGCCGTACGCCCTGGCCGACCGACTCGTCACCTGCGGCGAATGGCTCGAGTTCATGGCCGACGACGGCTACCACGAGCCCATCCTGTGGCTGAGCGAAGGCTGGGCCACCATCACACGCGAAGGCTGGGAGGCGCCCTTCTACTGGGAGCCGACTGCGTCGGGCTGGCACGTCCACACGCTGCACGGCATGCAACCGGTCGACCCCGACGAACCCGTCGTCCATCTCAGCTACTACGAAGCCGATGCGTTCGCCCGATGGGCGGGTGCCCGCCTCCCGACCGAAGCCGAATGGGAACACGCCGCCCACCGATCGCTCGGCGACGCACAACCCGCCGGCAACCTCGCGGATCGAGGACACCTCCACCCGGTGCCAGCCGCAACCGCCGACGGATCACTTCGACAGATGTTCGGCGATGTCTGGGAGTGGACCTCGAGTTCGTACTCGCCATACCCCGGATTCGCCCCGGCCGAGGGCGCTGTCGGCGAATACAACGGCAAGTTCATGGTCAACCAGTACGTGCTGCGCGGCGGCTGTTGCGCCACCCCGGCCGGCCATGTGCGAGCGACCTACCGGAACTTCTTCCCCACCCACAGCCGCTGGATGTTCTCCGGCCTTCGACTCGCCAAGGACCTCACATGACCAACGCGCTCACCGTCGACGTCCATCTCGATCCCGACTGGTTCGAACGCACGCTCCGCGCTGACGTCCTCGAAGGTCTCACCGGCTCGTTCAAAGAACTCCCGCCCAAGTGGTTCTACGACGACCGCGGTTCTGCCCTCTTCGATCAGATCACCCGGCTCGACGAGTACTACCCGACCGAAGCCGAACGCACGATCCTTCGGGCACGTGCCGACGAGATCGCCATCACGAGCGGCGCCGACACCCTCGTCGAACTCGGATCCGGAACTGCCGACAAAACCCGCGTGCTGCTCGATGCAATGGCTCGCATCGGCCGGCTCGACCGGTACGTACCGTTCGACGTGAGCGAAGGCATTCTGCGGTCGAGCTCGCTGGAGCTGATCACCGAATACCCGGGGCTGCGAGTCGAGGGGGTCGTCGGCGACTTCGAACACCACCTCGATCAGGTCCCCGGCGGAGGGCGCCGCGTGATTGCGCTGCTCGGCGGCACGATCGGCAACTTCGGACCGGTCGGTCGCAAGGCGTTGCTGACCGACGTCGTGTCCGGCATGCAACGCGGCGACACCTTCCTTCTCGGTACCGATCTCGTGAAAGACACCGGTCGACTCGTGGCCGCATACGACGACAGCCAAGGGGTCACGGCCGAATTCAACAAGAACGTGCTGCACGTGCTCAATCGTCGGCTCAACGCCGACTTCGAGCCCGATCGTTTCGAGCACGTCGCCCGGTTCGACGACACCGACGAATGGATGGACCTGCGACTGCGCTCGCTCGAAGACCAGACGGTTCGGATCGCGGATCTCGACCTCGACGTGCACTTTGCCCGCGGCGAAGAGATGCGTACGGAGATCTCGGCGAAGTTCCGACGCGACGGCGTCGCCAAGGAACTCGCCGCCGTCGGACTCGAGCTCGAGCGATGGTGGACCGATCCCGCAGGTGACTACGCGCTCTCGCTGTCGTCGCTGCGGTGAGTCGCGCGCCGCACGTGCCCGTCGCTCAGTCGAACGAGTAGCGATAGACGTTGGTTTCGCGTTGGACGAAGCCGATCCGCCGATAGAGGCGATTCGCCGCTTCGCGACTCGGGCGGCTCGTGAGATCGACCGTCGTCGCGCCCGCCTCACGAGCGATGTCGAGGGCTCGTTCGTTGAGGATGCGGCCGACACCTTTCCCGCGTGCCGCTTCGTCGACGACCACGTCCTCGATCCACGCCCGCAGCCCCGTCGGAATCCGGAACATGGCGAGGGTCATCGAACCAACGATCCGTCCGTCTTCATCGCGGGCGATCAACACCGTCGACGCCTCGCTTCCGACGATCGCCCCGAGCGCGTCCGCGTCGGGTGCCGGGTTCGAGCGGGACAGTTGCGGAATGAGCCGGGCGAAGGCCTCGATGAGCTCGTCGTCGACGGCGGTCGCCTCATGGATCTCGATCATGTTCGCGATGGTACGACGCAACGCGCGTGGGATCACCAACCCTCACCGCTACCGTTTTTGTCGTGACTAGCCAGATCGGCGGCGCCGCACACGTCCGCTGTTCCGAACTCCCGGAGCTTCGCTCTCCGGTTCTCATCTGCGCCTTCGAAGGTTGGAACGACGCGGGAGACGCCTCCTCCACGGCCGTTGGCCACGTCCTCGACCGCTGGGGAGCAGAGAAGTTCGCCTCGATCGACCCCGAAGAGTTCTACGACTTCACGTCGTTGCGACCGACGGTGGAGATCGTCGACGGCTTCGACCGAGCGCTCCACTGGCCGGAGAACTCCTTCCACGCCGCACGTCTCGAAGACGCACCCTTCGACGCGGTGCTCCTGTTGGGCGTCGAACCGCAGATGCGCTGGCGCACGTTCTGCGACCAGGTCCTCGAGACGGCCCGCGCCGTGGGTGCGGAGATGGTCGTGACCATGGGGGCACTCCTCGCCGACGTCCCACACACCCGACCAGTGCAGGTCATCGGCACGGCCTACGACGAAGCCACCGCCCAGCGCCTCGGCCTCGAGCCTTCGAACTACGAAGGTCCGACCGGCATCCTCGGCGTCCTCCACGCACAAGCTCGTGATGCGGGCTTCACGGTGGCATCCCTGTGGGGCGCGGTCCCGGCGTACATCCCGGGCGCGACCAGCCCCAAGGCTGCGTTGGCGCTGGTCGAGAAGCTGACCACCTTGCTCGACGTCAACGTCTACACCACGGACCTCGAGATCGCGACAGTCGCCTACGAGCGTCAGATCAGTGAACTCGTCGCCGAAGACGAGGACACCGCAGAGTTCGTCCACGAGCTCGAGGAACGTTTCGACGAAGAAGCCGAGTTCCTGTCATCGGACTCGCTCGTCGACGAGGTCGAGCAATTCTTGCGAGACCAGCGCAACAACTAGCCGGGCCCTGCGCCGTCAACCTCGATCAGGAGGACGTGGCGCCGATCGCCCCTTTGGCGAAGTTGATCATCGAACCGAGCGTCTGCTCCCAGTTCGGCTCATTCAGCACCTCGTGCTCCATGCCCGGGATGACCTGGCGGGTCGCGACCGGCTGTGCGCCGATCGGCTCCGAGGCCGAGGCTGGTGCGATCCGATCGCTTCCTCCGTGTGCGACATAGGTGGGGATCGTCAACCGATCCACTCGCTCGCGGGACTCGGCCATGGCCGTGAACAATGCGTACCCGAGACCGGCCGTTGCGCCCTCGACCCGTAGCGGGTCGTCCCGGTACTGGATACCGACGTCGGGGTCCGTGGACAACAGTGATCCGTCGAACTCGCTCTTGATGAACAGTTTTGGCACAAGTCGACCGAGGATCGGCGCGGCGATTCGCTGCCAGCGCGGAATGATCGCGTCGAGCGCCGGACCGCTCAGGAGGAGCACATCAGGAACCGGCCGCCCGGACACGCAGTAGTTGAAGGCGATCAGCCCACCCATCGAGTGACCGAGCAGGACGACCGGTCGACCGTCGCCTCGAAGCTCGGCGAGGTTGTCCTCGACGTCATCGAGGAACGTGTCGAAGCTCGGGACGTATCCCCGCCGACCACCCGAGCGCCCGAATCCGTAGTGGTCGTACGCACGGGTCTGGAAGCCGGCGTCGGCGAGGGTTGCGCCGACATGTTCGTACCGCCCGCTGTGCTCTGCGATCCCGTGCAGCACCAAAGCGTTCGCGATCGGTTCGTCGGCGTCCCACGTCCGCCGAAACTGCGCGACGCCCGCCCGCGAGGTCACTTCCTCGCCAGTGGAGCGGCCCGCGTATGCCGTACTCGGATCAGCCATGATCGATCTCCCAGGGATTGGTTCGCACGCCGTCGAACTCGACGTCGATCGGTTCGCCTCGGATGGTTGCAAACGCTCGGTCCACCCAGCGATCGGCACCCACCATTGGTTCAGGAAGCTCATTCTCGCCGAAGAACCCCACATCAGAACATTCGAGCGGGTGGGCCGTCAGTTCGCCACCGGTCGCCCGAAGGTGGAAGAGGATCGAATACAGCGGGATCCGGGTGAAGCCGAGCCGCATCCCGTCGTGCACGCCGACCATGCGGACGACCTCGCTCTGGATGCCGGTCTCTTCCCACACTTCCTTCACCGCCACCTCGGCTGGCGAATAGCCGACGTCGGCCCATCCGGTCGGGTAGAGCCAGATCCCCGAGTCGGCGCGTTGCACGAGCAGCAGCCGGCCGTCATCGTCACCGACGAGCGCACCGACCGTGCTCTTGGGGGTCACGTAACCGGGCACGCCGTGGCCCACGGTCTTGGTCCACTCCGAGACGAGCTGCGTCGCATCGATTCGTCGGTCCGCGCCGGCACGAATCTCGGCGGCGACAGCCAGAATCTCCTCGAATCGTTCCTGCTCGTACAGCGACTCGGTGAAGGCCAGACCGGTGCGGGCCAACGCGGACAACATCTCCGCCCAGCGGAGGAGTTCTTTCTCGGTGACCGTTTCGGCGTCGTCCATGTTGGGGCGAGCCTACTTGCGAGCCATGGCGTGGAGAATGGCTCGTTCGACCTCGGCGAGATGTGCCGGGTCCTCGAGCTTGTTGCCGTCGGCCGTCACGTAGAACGCGTCGATGACCTCGTCGCCGATCGTCTGGATCCGAGCGGTCGAGATGCCGATCTTCAGCTCCGCCAGGGCGCGAGCGATCCGATACAGCAAGCCGATCTGGTCTCGCCCGGTCACCTCCACCACCGTGGCGACGTGACTCGTCGCGTTGTCGACCGTCACGGATGGCACGATGCGTTTCGCCGATTGCCGCTTCATCGACCGCGCGTAGGTTGCCCGTCGATCGTCGACCCGCGCGTCGAGCGCAAGTCGACCCTTCGTCCCCAGCTCCAGTTGCTCGATGAGCCGGCCAGCATCGAACTCGTTCGTGTGGACGGTGAACTCGCTCAGCGCCATGCCGTCCTCGGTGTGGGCGGCGGCGCGGACGATGTCGAGTCCGTTGAGGGTGAGCACGCCGGCGACGCGGCTGAAGGCGCCGGCCCGGTCCCGTTGCACGACCGTGACGGTGCGCTCGTCGATGTCGGCAGCAAATACCCCACCGTTCATCAACGCTCGTTGTTTGGGTCCGGGGAATCGACGTCCGACGACGGCCTGTGGGTCTGCCCCCGACAACACATCGTCGACGCGTTGCACCAGCAGGTTCACGAGGTCGGCCTTCGAACGGTTCCAGGCGGCAGGACCGGTGGCGACCGAATCCGCTTCGGTGAGTGCGGCGAGCAAGACGAGGAAGTCGACGGATCGAACCGCGTCGGCGACGGTGCGGATGGTGCCGTCGTCGTCGAGGTCACGCCGAGTCGCGACATCGGGCAGGAGGAGGTGGTGGCGGCACATGTCGACGAGCGTCTCGACGTCGGCTGGTGGGTACCCCATCCGTGCCGCGATGGCGGCGATCAACTCGACTCCCACGTCGGTGTGATCGCCGGGATACCCCTTGCCGATGTCGTGGAGGAGGGCGCCGACGACGAGCAGATCGGGCCGGGCGACACGGTCGACGATCGACGACGCCTCCGCGGCCGCCTCGAGCAGGTGACGATCGACGGTGAACCGGTGATAGTCGTTGCGTTGGGGTCGACTGCGGCACGGCTCCCATTCGGGGATCATCCGAGACATCAGCCCAACACGATCGAATGCCTCGATCACCGCAATCGCCGGTCGGCCGTAGCCGAGCAGTTCGGCAAACGCCGAGCGCATCGAGTCGGTCCACGGCGTCGGCGGTGCTGGAGTCTCCGGGAGCAGTCGTAGCGTCCGGCGTTCGATGAAGGCTCGATGGCGTGCGGCGACCAACGCCACCTGGAACGGAAGTTCGGGATCGCTCAGATCGGCGTCATCGGTGATGCGCAACAGTCCGCCATCGAGCACGATCCCACCGTCGAGCGCCTGGGGCGCAGACACCGGATCGCGGAGCGACCGATCGACCCAGAACCATGCGCCGTCGCTCGCCCAAGCGATCGCACGTGCCGCGGCGGAGATGTCCGCCATCAGCTCGTCTGCGGTCGAGTACCCGAGCGCAGCCGCGACGTCGTCCTGAAAGTCGAGCGCAAGACGGTCGGTCGCTCGGCTCGTGACCCGATGCAGGGCGATCCGTGCGCGGAGGATGACCTCGCGGTCATCCGCGATCGTCTCGAGATCCGGGTCCTGACCGAGCACTCCGGTGGCCCGAGCCCAAACAAGCGCATTCGTGTCTCGAAGCCCGCCACGCCCGTTCTTCAGGTCGGGGTGCAGCAGAAAGGCCACCTCGCCGTTGGCGTCGTGCATACCGGAGAGACGTTCGGACAACGCCATGGCGTTGTCCGCAGCCGCTTCCCGCCACTGCGATGCGGCCGCGACGGCGAGGTCGAGTGCGAGCGATTCGTCGCCGACGAGATGGCGGACGGACAGGAGCGCGGTCGCGGTGTCGAGATCGGTGCGGGCGAGTTTGCAGAGGCCGTCGATCGTGTCGACTCGTTGCCCGAGCTTCAGGCCCGAGTCCCACATCGGGTACCAGACCCGTTCGGCGAAGTCTTGATGTTCGGCCTCCGGGGTGTGCACGAGCACCAGGTCGAGATCGCTGTGTGGCGCCATCTCTCGGCGGCCATATCCGCCGACGGCAACGAGCGCGACACCGTCGGGGACTCCAAGGCTCTCTGCGACTGCCCGAACCCAGTCGTCGAGTCGCTCCGTGTGCGCTTCGGCGAACGCCGTTCCCTGCAACGCGGCATCGTCGAGGAGGTCGGATCGGTCGAGGACGGGAGCGGGCGCCGAAGTCACCGTCCCATCATGCCTGTCCACCGTCGGTCTCGGCTCGCCGGCGGAGGTGGAGATGCGCCTTGGCTGCTCCCCAGGCGATGCCCGCCTCGTGGGTCCGTGGCCCGAGGTCCGCGAAGGTCATCGGCCCGAGGCCGTAGCGGTCGTCAGGGCGAAGCTCGATGTCCATCGCATCTCGCGTGGGTGGGGTGACTCCGAGCTCGTCGAACCGTGCGGTCAATGGATGCGTGGCGCTCCGAAGGCGTTCGAGTGGACCGCTCAGCGGTTCGGCGGGATCGGCCGAGACGAGGACCTCGAGACGAGTCACCGCGTCGGCGACGACACGATCGATGGCCTGCTCAGTACCCGGGTCGGGCGCATCGCCGGTCAGGCGACGAACGAGAGCGGCGCACCGGCCGGGCAGCTCGGCGCGAACAGCATCCACGAGCGCCTCCCCGTACTGACGGTACGCCGCGAGGTCGTCCGCTGAGTCCCTCATGCACTCGACCTCCGTGCGAGCCTGTCGTATGCGTCCGCAGCGTATCGAGCCAGGTCCGGGGCAGGAGTCCGTCTGGGATTATCCGAGACCTCCTCGAATCGACGAGTCGTCCGAGCACATCACCGTTTCACGACTCGGCGTCACACTGATCGACACGACACGGGCGCAACGGATCCTGGAGACCTCCCAGCCTCCGGCGTACTACTTCGACCCTGCCGATGTCCGAATGGACTTGTTGACCCCGTCGCTCGCCCGAAGCTTCTGCGAATGGAAGGGCGAGGCGACGTACTTCGATTTGGCGTTGCCTGATCTCGTGGTCGAACAGGTCGCGTGGACCTACCCGTCGCCGAGCGAACCCTTCGCCTCGATCGCCGGCCATCTGGCGTTCTACGCCCAGAAGCTCGATTGTGTCGTCGACGGCGAGGCCGTCGACGCGAATGAGGGCACCTTCTACGGCGGCTGGATCACGTCCAAAGTCGTCGGCCCATTCAAGGGTGGCCCTGGATCGCTGTGGTGGTGATCAGTCGAGAACGAAGAACTCGTCCCGACGAATCCAGCTGAGCATCAGCCCGCCGATGCCGACGAGAACGAGCGCAAGTCCAAGTACTCGATTCGTGAACGGGGTGGCGCCGGTCCGAGCGAGCTCTTGAACACCGGCGACCTCGGTCGCGACGGTGGTGGTCGTTTCCGCGGCGGTCGTGGTGCTGGATTCGACGGTCGTCGTCGTCCCGGGTGCGGCGGTGGTCGTCGTTGTTGTTGCGACGGTGGTCGCGGGCGCCGCCGTGGTGGTTGGTGCAGTCGTCGTCGGGGCCGCCGCCGTCGTCGTCGTCGTCGTGGTTTGGTCGTTGCCGGAGCTCTCGTCCACCGTCGTCGTGGGCGCCGTGATACTCGCGGCCGATCCGTCGGCCGTGGGCGGCGGTGCGACCGAGGTGGTCGTCGTCGTACTGGTGGTCGTCGTTGTCGAGGTGGTCGGGCATTCGGTCGACCCGGTGAGATCCTCCACGAGATCGCCCACAAGCGACTCATCGCAGGACGTAGGGTCGGTTGCGCCGTCCGTACCGTCGCCGGTCTGGGCGAGCACCGTGAAGGCAATGCAGGTCGGGCTGACCGAGTTGATGCCTCCGACGCCGAGATGTTGGAGCTGCACCGACGAGATGTCGGCGTCGATGACCTGCTGGTCGAAGGTGGTCACGTTCGCCTGGACGTCGTCGGGTAGGTCGGCCGTGAACGGCGATGTCCAACCCGTATCGGCGAGGATCCGCCACTGTTCCTGCGTCTGTGAGACCTGATCGACGCCGTGCACATCGAACGACGCTGCCTGGATTCGGTAGGTCCCGGCGGGAAGCTGGAGCGGCAAGGACCCCGAGAGCCGTTGGCCATCGAGATTCGCCAACCGCACCCCGGTCGTGTCGATCACGATGTCGCCAACACAGGGGCCGCTGCTCTGGGCACCCGCAGCGACGACGAGACCCGTACCGACGAGCGAGGCAGACGCCGCAACGAGGGTCAGGCCCACCGCTCGGCGCAGGACACGTCGCGCAATTTGGCTCATCTGGTCGGTTCCATCTCTCGGTAGATTCGATTCGGGCCGCTAGCTCATCGGGTTAGAGCAGGGGACTTTTAATCCCAAGGTGCCGGGTTCGAGTCCCGGGCGGCCTACGACAATTCCGTGCGGCCTGGGGCCGCGGACATCACTTCGGATTGGCGACCAGCTCGGTCAGCTCACAGCTCGCGAGGAACGTGGCGAAGTTGGTGTCGGGGTCGATGCAGCGATCATTGTTCGGGCCGCCGATGAGGCGATCGGAATGACGACCGCCGTAGAGGGTGTCGTCACCCGACATACCTGCGACTCGGTCCTTCCGGTTCTCGCCGAAGAGAATGTCGTCGCCACTTCCGCCGTAGAGCCGGTCGTTCCCTTCGCCGCCGAAGATCACGTCGTTCTTTGCGTTGCCGAAGAGCGTGTCGATGCCATCGGAACCGATGATCGTGTCGTTGCCCGAGTCGCCGTAGATCAGATCGTTTCCGCCTTCACCGTTGATCCGGTCGCGGCCGAAGTTGCCGAAGATGACGTCGTTGCCGCCGCCGCCACAGATGACGTCACTTCCGCCACCCGCACGAATGAGATCGTGGCCGGGCGAGCCGAGGATGACGCGTGGCGTCGGATCATCAGAGAAATCGGTGGTCGTCTGCGTGTCCTGAATTCGACCGCGCCGCTCGGGATCGAGCTCGGTCACTTCACCATTCAGCTCGATGACGTGTGTCGGCGTGAAGCTCTCCCCGTTCACGACGCAGGGCCGCACCGCGGTCTGCGCATTGACGGTCGTCGTCGAGAGGACCGTCGCGCCGAGCGCCAACACGCCAGCGAGCGCCAGCCACCGAACTGCCTTGATCGAACGCATTTTGTGTCGACTCCCTCGAGAACACGGACGGCCACGCACCGACCGAGGACGCCTCCAGTGGTACCAGTGTCCTGCGCATCGGAGCAAGAGGGGCGGCGAGGTGCCGTCCGGACGCGCAACGACCCCCGGGTTCCCGCTTCCCGGGGGCCGCTACGGCTTGTTGGCGACCGGAACGATCCGGTCGCCGGTTCTTGACCTTTGGTCAGTCTTCGCTGCGACGGGCAGCGATCACTGCGGCACCGCCGGCGAGCGTCAACGCTGCGCCGACGAGACCCAGCGAAGCGCTGATGTCGCCAGCGCCTGTGAGTGCGAGCTCGGCAGGCGCCGTCGAGGCTGCGGTCGTCGTCGTGGTCGGCGCCGCAGTGGTCGTGGTGGTCAACGCACCCGCAGCGATCTCGGCGGTCGTCGTCGGAGCCTCCGTCGTCGTCTCCGGAGCGGCCGTCGTCGTCGGGGCGGCCGTGGTGGTGGTTTCACCCGAGCTGTCGTCGGTCGCCGGAGCGGTGGTCTCCGGTGCCGCGGTCGTCGTCTCGGCCGCCGTCGTCGTCGGAGCCTCGGTCGTGGTCTCGGGAGCTGCGGTCGTCGTCGGCGCTTCGGTCGTGGTCGGCGCCGCAGTGGTGGTCGTCTCGACCGGCACGGGCTCGAGCCCGATGCACAACGGGTGCACGGAGTTGTTCAGGTTGATTCCGGGGTGCTCGTGATAGAGCGTGATCGTCGTGAAGTCGCCCGGCACGACCTGACCCGAGAAAGTGTCGATGGTCGAGTTGGCCGGCGATGCGTCGGTCGTGAGCGGCGACGAGTAGCCGCTGTCGGTCGTGAAGTACCAGCGCTCGTTGACCTGATCGGGGTAGTCGGTGTCACCGAACCACGAGGCGATGCGGACGGTGTAGGTGCCGGCAGGCGCGGAGAACGAGTACGGACCCCGAACCGTGTTGCCGGTGTCGGTGAGCACCATGGAGGCGTCGAACTGAATCGAGTACTCCATGTCGGCACAGAACTGGTCAGACGGCCGGGTGAGGGGGTCACTCGACGAGTCGAAGGCGAGGCCCTCGGGCGGAGAGCTCTCCCCGGTGCATGCGGCAACCAGCATCGTCATACCGGCGATCACGGCGACCATGCCTTTGCGGGTCTTGGCGAACATGTGGCACTTCCTGAAGGATCGGGCACGAGTCGAAGCCGTGCGTCGTTCCTCCTGTGATCGGCAGAACCGGGCAGGTCTCAAGGATCTTCCGCTGGGTCATCTGACCCGGGATCACCTTCAGTTGCAGCTCGCCGTGGCCACGCCTTCGCAGGCGATCGCCGGCGCGAGGTCGGCCAGGCCGTCGCAGAGCGACACGTCTCGGAGCGCCATCACCCGAACGAAGGACTCATCGATCGTCGCCTGGCTCAATCGACCGGTGTTCACCGCGTCGACGATGCGATCGATCGTTGGTTCGACGTCCTGCAGTCGACCGAGCATCACGAGATCGTTCCCCGCGTCGAGGGCAAGCTCTGCAGCTTCGACTCCGCCGTACTGGTTCGTGATTGCGTCCATGTTGAGCGCATCGGTCATGACCACCCCGTCGAACCCGAGATCGGTTCGCAAGAGCCCGTCGATCGCCGCGGGCGAAAGGGTGGCGGGTCGTCCGTCGGTGAGGCCCGGCACGACGAGGTGTCCGACCATCACGGGCGAGTCGACCTGGGCGAGCGCATCACGGAAGGGCTGCAGATCCGACGTGAGCTCGGCAAGCGGTGGAAGCGTGGGCAGACCGGTGTGTGAGTCCGTCGCCGCGCCATGGCCCGGGAAGTGCTTGATGGTGGGCGTGAGACCGGCGTCGAGGATGCCCTGGGCTGTCGCGACCACGAAGTCGGTCACGACGGTGGGGTCGGCGCCGAACGAGCGATCACGGATGAACGGGCCAGTGTCGAGGTCGGCGACCGGAGCGAGATTCATCGTGAAACCGAGCGTGCCGATCCGTTCCGCATGGGTGCGCGCCAGCTGACGAGCGCCGGAGGCGTTTCGTTCTGCGGCGACGGTTCGGGCCGAATCGAGGACGCCGACGAGACCGTCGAGACGTTGCACCCGTCCGCCTTCCTCGTCCACAGCCACGATCGGTGACGGAATCGCGCTCGACGCGGAGAACGTCGCGATGTCGTCGACAACCGTCGCATCCGGTGCACCGAGGACCACCACGCCACCGAGGCTGCCGTCAGCGGCGAGTCTCGTCGCCTCACCAAACTCACTCTGGACCATGACGGGAAACAGGAGTTGACCGATCCGGACTCGATGAGGAATGGCATCGATGCAGCTCTCGATGGCTTCGAGTTGGGTCATCGGTGCCGTCGTGGCCACGGTTGTCGTGGTTGGCGCGACCGTCGTCGTGGTCGTTGTCGTCGTCGAGGTGGTCGTTGTGACACGGTCCTCGCCCACCTCAAGCGAGGTTGTGGACACGATGTCGTTGGCGTCAGCTGCCGCGGCGTCGTTGGCGTCAGCTGCCGCGGCGTCGTTGGCGTCAGCTGCCGCGCCAACGGACTCGACCTCGGGACTTGCCGAAGCACATCCCGCACCGAAAATGGTCAGCACGCTCAACGCGACGCGGGTCGGAGTGAGGCGCTGCATGGCGCTGAACGGTAGTCGAGCCACGCCGAGACTCGACCCCGGCCAACGACGAGAAGGCGTTTCGTGACGTCCGACACAGCTGATCTACACTGCGCGCGTGCATCTGCTGCCGAACCTTCGCTCCCGGGTGGCCCTCGTCGTCACGGCGATGGCGCTTGCGGCGTGTGGAGGCGATGAATCCGATGCCACCGTCGGCACGGTGGCGCCGACCAGCAGCTCCACCACCACCATCGTCATCACGACGACCTCGGCGACGCCAACCACCCAGGCCACGACCACCACCGAGACGCCCGAGTTCGTGGGGGCCGCAGCATTCACGGGCAATTCGAGTGTCAGCACGGTCGGCATCGATCGAATCACCTTCGGCATGACCGTCAATCAGGCCGAACGCGCCGTTGAGGCGGCGTTCGTCCCCGTCGCCGACATCGTCGACATCGAGTGCTACCGGATCCGCCCGGAGGGTGGTCCGCCAGGTGTCGTCCTCACCGTCACGGCCGGAACGATCGAACGCGTCGACATCACGACTCCGGCCATCACGACCCGCTCGGGTGCCGGGGTCGGATCGACCGAGGACGAGCTCACCGCGCTCTTCGGGGACAAGCTCACGTCGACGCCGCGTGGCGACGGCGGCAACACCTTGATGTTCACTCCAGCAGATGCAAGCGACGCGGCCTTCCGGGTCATCTTCGAAACCGACGGCACGACGGTGACGACGTTTCGGTCGGGTCGGGTCCCTCAGGTCGAACCACCCTCGTACTGCTGACCCCGTGCTTTCAGCTGGTCTGGTAGCCCTCGGGGAGTCCGGGGGCGAAGCTGTCGCAGTCGATGTGCACCGTGCCGAGGCCGAGTGATTCACCGACACCAGAGGCGCCGTCGGCGTCGACGAAGCGCAGCGCGCTTCCCCGAATGAGGTTGCCCTGTACGAAGAGTTCGGCGGGGCGATCGATCGCCAGCTCCAGGACGCGGTCCTCACCGATCAGGACGGCGACGTAAGCGGCGCCCAAGAACGCCTGCACGACGGCTTGTGTCTGGGCGCCGTCAGTCTCCGAGCCCAATCCGAGGGCCAACACGTCGCCCGCCCCGGCCGCGTAACACTCGAACACGAACTCCCACGTGTCCTCGCCGATGATGATCTCGCCCGGACTCGAGAACTCCGGAGCCGGGACGGTCACCACGGTGGTGTTCACGACTTCGGTCGTCGTCGTGGATGTGGTCGACATTGTCGAGGTCGTGCTCGAGGCCTCCGGCTCAGCGACGTCGGCGCCAGAGGTGCACGCAACCACGAACAACAGCATCACGATGCTGATCGCAACCGTTCGGATCGACAAAGACGTGGAGGACATGGCGGCGCGCGAGCCTACTCGGCGTCGGCGAGTGGCCTCGAAGTGAGTTCGATCGACCACAGTCGGCCGTCTGCGCCGTCCGAGGACCGGACGTGGCGGCCTCGTGATGGTGCGTCAGCGAGTCGCAGCGGTTCGCCGGTCGCATGAATGAGGAACGCGTCGACCGGGCCGAGCTCGCCAACGCCCTCGTCCCGTCGGAGATGCAACGCGCCGATGACGTCCTCGAGACGGCTCCGACACGCCTCGACGCCATCGCCATCGAGGCGGTGGTCTGCCTCGAGACGCCTCATCACCGAGACCGGGCCCTCGACTCGTTCGACGAGATTCCACGAGCGCTTGTCGCTCGGGCGGCGCCGCAATCCGGCCTCTCGGATCCGCCGGACCAGAACCCGGCTGTCGACTTCGAGCGCGCCCGCAGCGATCGCCACCTCGCGGGTCTCGGTGTCGATGTCGTAGTGATCGCCCTGGAAACCCAGCCGGCGACAGCCCAGCGGAGCAGCGAACTCGTGCAGTTCGTCGAAACTGCGGTCCGACACCAGGTGGCACCAGAGGCGACCCCGCCACGGCCACCGCGCCTGATCGACCAGAATCGCCATCCGTCCACGCTAGGGCCCGGGCTGACACACTCGAACTCGTGGTAGCGACGATCGACGACGACGCCCTCGGCGAAGCCGAGGCCGACGTGATCAGCCTGACCGTGCCCGCAGCGGACCGTTTCGTACGTCTCGTCCGGATCGGCGTGGCGTCACTCGCGCGCCGACGAGGCTTCTCGGTTCGGGCGATCGACGACCTCCGCCTCGTGGTCGACGAATCCTTCATCCTGCTGCTCGGCGCCACCGAAGACGCCGTGGTCGATCACGACGGAGCGGTCGAAGTGACCTTCGAGATCGACGACCACGAGTTGTCGGTGACCCTCGTCCAGCGGCTCGACGACGGACCCGTGCCGGTCGCGGCGGAGACGATCGCTCGATTCGACGAGGCGATCAGTGCGCTCGTCGACCGCTTCGACGCCGACACGGAGTCGGGCGTGGTCCAGTTCACCAAGCGTCGCTGAGCTCCGTCCGGCTCAGTCGGTCGTCACACCCGTCGACCCGAAACCGCCACTTCCTCGAGCGGAGTCGTCGAGTTCATCGACCTCGACGAATCGTGCGGTCTCGACCCGCTGAATGACGAGCTGTGCGATGCGATCGCCTCTCGCGATCTCGAACGGTTCGCTCGGATCGGTGTTGACCAGGAGGACCTTGAGCTCGCCCCGGTACCCGGAGTCGATGAGACCGGGCGTATTCAGACACGTCACGCCGTGCCGCAACGCCAACCCACTTCGAGGTTGAACGAAACCGGCGTAGCCGACCGGGATGGCGATCGCCGCGCCCGTCGCAACGAGGGCTCGGCCACCTCCGGGGGCCAGCGTGACCACCTCCGCCGCCACGAGATCGGCACCGGCGTCACCCTCGGTTGCGTAGGCCGGCATCGCCAGATCGGGATCGAGTCGCTTCAGTGGAATCTCCAGCACGCGGCGACCCTATATCGTGTCCGGATGCTCGCGTGGATGGATCTCGAAATGACGGGCCTCGACCCCGACCGACACGTGATCGTCGAGATCGCAACGCTGATCACTGACGACGACCTGCAGCTGGTCGCCGAAGGCCCCGACCTCGTCGTCCACCAGCCGCCCGAAGCCATGGCCACGATGGACGACTTCGTGCGGGACATGCACACGTCGTCCGGATTGCTCGAGCAGATCGAAGCATCGACGATCTCGCTCGAGGACGCTCGTCAACAGACGATGGCGTTCTTGGTCGAGCACATCCCCGAAGCTCGCACGGTGCCGTTGTGCGGAAACTCGATCGGTACCGACCGCCGGTTCCTCGCCAAGCAGCTCCCCGACATCGAGGAGTACCTGCACTATCGCTCGATCGACGTGTCGACGATCAAAGAACTCACCCGACGTTGGTATCCCGGTGTCTTGTCGAAGGCCCCCAAGAAGGCCGCAGGCCATCGCGCCCTCGACGACATCCGCGAGTCGATCGACGAGCTCGCCTACTACCGCTCCGCCGTGTTCCGTGAGCTCACCACCGGCTGAGCCGGCGGCGAAGCCGGAAAAGTCGGAATCGAGGGCGCCGGACGGCGCCGCAGAAGAGGTCGCCCCCGGCATCTTGCGCGTGATGTTGCCGGTGGGGCTTCCCGGACTCGGTCACGTCAACTGCTACGTGCTCGAAGATGCCCACGGCCTGGCGCTGATCGATCCCGGGCTCGCCGACGGTGGGAGCCACACCGCGCTCGCCGACCAGCTCCGGGAGGTCGGGCTCGACATCGCAGACGTGCACACCGTCGTCGTCACGCACAGCCATTTCGACCACTACGGCGGTCTCGCTCGCCTGCGCAACCTCGAGGGCGGCCGCGATATCGCCGTCGTGACCCACCGCAACTTCGGTGACGGATGGCGCGAGGCGTATGACGAGGTGTTGGAGTCGCCCGAGGTCGACGACCGGGCACGCGCGGATCTCGAGATCTGGATTGACGAGGTCCTCCCGAAGCTCCGACGGCCGGTGCCGTGGGGTGGCCTCACCGACGGACCTCCACCGGAGTTCATCCGTTTCGCCGCCGTGGGCATCGATCCCACCTCGACGCTGCGGCCGCCGGATCCGACCCACGAGGTCGCCGACGGAGACCGCCTGCTGCTCGGCGGTCTCGAATGGACGGTGATCCACACCCCCGGCCACGCCGACGACCACATCTGCCTGTGGAACGGCGAACTCGGCGTGATGTTCTCGGGAGATCACGTCCTGCCGACGATCACCCCACACATCGGCGGCCTCACCGCAGACGCCGACCCGCTTGGCTCATTCTTCGACTCGCTCGACCGCATGGAGTCCTACGAATCGACGATCGTTCTTCCGGCGCACGGGGACCCCTTCGAGGATCTGGCCGGCCGGGCCCGAGACATCGCGGCGCACCACCGGGACCGGCTGGACCGTGTTCGGTCGATCGGCGAGGAGATCGGCTCGCAGCCGGTGACGTCGTACATGCAGGGGCTGTTCCGCGAGCGGAGCTGGGGACAAATGGCCGCCAGCGAGACCTATGCCCACCTCGAGTGGCTGCGGTTGCGTGGAGACGCAACCCGATCAGAATCCGGCGGGACGTTTCACTACGACGTCTGAGTCATGAGCTCGCCCGACTCGCTGAAGGTCGCGGCGCGGACGTCGGTGGTGACCGCCACTCGATGCATCACGCGGCGATTCGGGAGGTAGTCGGCAACGGCGTAGTGCTGAGTGGCCCGGTTGTCCCAGATGGCCACCGTGCCCGGCTCCCAACGAAGGCGCACATGGTGTTCGGGCCGATTGATCTGATCGAACAACATGGTGAGCAGCCGAGCGCTCTCGGGCGCGGAGAGACCGATCACGAACCGGGTGAAGGACTCGCTCACATTCAGGTACGGGCGGCCGGTCACCGGATGGTGCGCAACGATCGGGTGCACCGCCGATCCCGCGGCGACGAGCGCGTCCGACATCGCCTGAAGGCCTCCCGCTCGATAGGCCGACGTCCGGAACGCACCCATGTCGTGCACCGCATCGAGCGACGCCAGCTCGTCTTGGAGCCCTGCGGGAAGTGCCTCGAAGGCCGAATACATCGATGCCCACAGCGTGTCCCCGCCGGTCGGCGGCAGGTGGACGGCTTGGAGCACCGAGGCGAAGGGTGGGCTGGCCCGGTAGGTCATGTCTGCGTGCCACTCGGCGGCGTCGGGTCGTCGGTCTCCGCCCCATTCGAGAACGACGACGTCACGAGACTCGGGATGGCTCTGGTACTCGTGGTGATCGTTGGTGACGGGGCCGAAGGCCTCGGCGAGCGCGACCAGATCGTTGACCGACCTCGAGAAGTCTCGAAGGACCAGGACCTGGTGGTCGATGAGCGCGGCGTACAGCGTCTCGGCGAGGCACGGATCGGAAACGGTCCGGTCGTCGAGGTGAACGAGCGCACCGATGGCGGGCGTGAGGCGGTCGATGGTGACGGGCACGATCCCGCCACGGTACGGCACGCCCTGTCCGGCGTCGCCTGCCGAAAAGACATGTCGCCATGTTCTCGTGTTATGACATCCCTGTGGAGACTCATGCAGAGATGGCAACCATGCTCCTCGGAGATACCCATCGGCTCATAGTTTTTCGTCATGCGGCGCGGCTCGGATCGTTCTCTGGTGCAGCCGCTGCGCTGTCGATCTCCCAACCTGCGGTATCCCGACACATCGCCGCGCTCGAGGATCGAGTCCAGGCCGTGCTCTTCACCCGCAACGCCGGTGGCGCACAGCTGACCGAGGCTGGCCGTGTGCTCGCCGACGCCATCGACGACGCGTTCGGCGCTCTCGCCGAGGGTCTCGAATCGATCCGGGGCCAATCCAATCAACTCCGTCTGGCCGTGCAGCCGGCCATCGCCGAGAGCTGGTTGGCGCCGCGTCTCACCGAGCTCCGAACGGCGATGGCCCCGACCGTGCTGCACATCACCATCTTCGATCGCACGGCCGATCTCTCCGCGAGCGACCACGACGTGTCGATTCAGTTCGATCCTCGGCTCGGCCCGAATGAGCAGAGCGCACCGCTCGTCACCGAGTCGGTGTTTCCGATCGCCTCGCCCGAGCTCGCCGAGCGCGAAGGTCTCTCGCCATCAACGGACCCCGCGAGGCTGCAACGAGACATTCCGCTTCTGCGAGCGGACGATCGGGACCGCACGTGGATCAGCTGGGGCGACTGGTTCGCCGGCAACGGCATCGCCTGGAGCCCCCGGTCCGACGACCTGGTGTACCCGACGTACTCGATCCTCGTTCAGCAGGCGCTCGCCGGGCGCGGCGTTGCCCTCGGATGGTCGACGTTGCTGGGCGATCTCGTCGAACGGCGCATGCTCGTGCCTGTCGGACCGGTCGTGACTCGCCCAGACAAGGCCTACCACCTCGTCTGGGCGTCGGGTCTGTCTCGCCACGACGGTGTCCGTCGTCTCCGTCGATGGCTCCTGGAGATGGTCGCTGCGGAGCTCGATCCGACCTGAGGTTCAGGCTGCTGGCTCGACGTTGGGCGGATCGTTCTCGGTGCCGCCACCCGCCGAGCCGAAGCGACGCCAGATGAGCGCCGCTGCGCCGATCAGGAGGCTTGCGGCCAGCAAGACGAGTCCAAAGCCCTCACCGCGAGACGAAACCCAGTTCTGCACGTCCGCCTGGATGCCGTCGATGAACTCCAGCACACCGTTGCTGTTGTTGAGCGGATCACGCTGGAACCAGCCGTGCATCATGAGGAAGATGCCGGCAAGCACGAGCAGGACCCCGCTGATCCGGTTGATGAACGGAAGCAGTGAGCGCATCTTGTTGGCGACCTGCGCCCGGCCAGCCGCCATCGCCATCGTGAGGAACACGATGACCGAGCCCATGCCAAGGGCGTAGGCGACGAACGCCCACAGAGAGCCCCCAGTCGCGTCGGAGTTGGACACCGAGTTCGTCACCGCGATGAGGAACGGACCGATCGTGCATCCGAGCGAGACGACCCCGTAGCTCACCCCGAAGAGGAACATCGATCCAAGTTCGCGGCTGTCGGTACCCATGTTCGTCTTGGGGAGGTTGAGGACCGGCTGGAAGCCACGGAGCATCATTGCCCCGAGGACCAGGATCAGCAGGCCCGAACCGATGGTCACCGCCCACAACGCGTCCTGGACTGCAGATCGAGCCCCGGCCGACAGGACGACCTCGAAGAGGACGCCGAAGATACCGAAGATCAGCACGAAGCCGAGCGTGAGCGCCGCACCCACTTTGGCGCCCCGCATCACGCTGCGAGAGAGCGTGGTTTCGTCGGAGTCGAGTCCGAGGAAGTACGTGAGGTACGTGGGCAACATCGCAAAGCCGCACGGGTTGAAGGCGGCCACCATCCCAGCGGTGAATGGCCAGGCGAGAAGGCTGAGCTCGGGCATCAGGACTCCTGAAGCAGTTCGTCGGTGATCTTGTCGGTGAGTGCCTCGGCGTTGAGCGGACCACTGAACACGCTGGTCACGCGGCCGTCGGCATCGATGAAGACGGTGGTCGGCATGCCGATCCCACCGAATTGGGCGTACACGTCGCCGTTCGGGTCCGCACCCACCAGGTAGCTGACGCCGGTCTCGGCGACCAGGGCGCGGGCGGACTCGGGCCGATCTTGCATGGCGAGACCGATGAATCGCACGTCGTCGCCGAAGGACTGGCTGACGTTCTCGAAGTCGGGCATCTCGGCAATGCAGCTCGGGCACCACGAGGCGAAGAAGTTCAGAACGACGGGCGTTCCGGCCGGAAGGTCCGACAACGCGGTCGTGAACTCGTCGTCGAGGTTGTCCCACCGAAAGTTGACCGGTTCGCCGGAGGCGTCGGTTTCGACGTCTCCGGCTTCGACACCACTGTCGGCGATGATCGCGCCGTCAGAAAGTCGAGCCGTGTTGGCGCCATCGGAGGAGCAGCCAGCGGCGACGAGCGCGAAGAAGCACAGCACGGCCCCCGCTCTGCGGGCTCTGGTCGAAATCACCGTCGTGTTCATCGTCAACACCAACCCCTAGTTTCTTCGGCAGCATTCCACGACGAATGCAGTCCACGTCGAGTTCTCAACCTGTTCTCATCCCACTCTTGAATCGCCGGGGCCCCCTCGTAGGGTCAACGAGGTGAGCAACCGCGACGAGCTGGTGCCGGAGCCCTCAACCGGTCGAGTCTTCCGGACCGAGCGACGCGTCTCGATCGCCGACGCCGATTCGGCCGGCCGCATGGAGCTCGACGCCGTTGCCCGGTTCCTCCAGGACGCCGGCAACGACGACACCGACGACGCTGCACTTCCGGAGCTGGGGCTCGCATGGGTCGCCCGGCGCGGACGCTTTGTCGTTCGAACCCCCGCTGTGGCCCGAGAGGCCCTCTCGATCACGACCTGGTGCTCCGGTACAGGTCGACGGTGGGCGGAGCGCCGGACAACGCTCATCGGCGCAGACGGCGCCCGCATCGACGCCGCTGTGGTGTGGGTGCACGTCGACACGACCACCGGTCGACCGGTCCGCTGGGGCGAGGACTTCGCCGAGCGGTACCTCGAGGCGGCACAAGGCCGCGAGGTCGATGCCAAGCTCCGATTGCCCAAACGACCGCTCGAGCACGCGGCTCGACACTCGTGGCGGTTCCGTCGAACGGACCACGATGCGTTCGGTCATGTGAACAACGCGGCCTACCTCGCCGTTGCCGAGGAGCTCGTGACCGAGCGACTCGCCGGACCAGCCGATGTCGAGATCGAATGGCGAAGTCCGAGCTGGGCGGACGAATCGTTGACCGCCCACGTCGGAGACGAGCGCGATTCGGCGATCTTGCATCTCTCGGGGGCGGACCCGAGCGACGTTCGGACGGTGATCTCGGTGTCGCCGATCAGGGACTGACGATCGACCGATGCCAGAGGGCGTCGTCCCGGTCGTAGCGAACACGGTCGTGGAGCCGACTCGGTTGGCCCTGCCAGAACTCGATCCGGACCGGGTCGATCCGCCACCCGCCCCAGAACTCGGGTCTGGGCACATCGACGCCATCGAATCGAGCCGTCACCTCATCGAGACGGTCGAGCAGGACCGAACGGCTCTCGATCGTCGAACTCTGATCAGAGGCCCAGGCTCCCAGCTGGGATTCGCGCGGTCGACTGGCGAAATACGCGTCCGACTCGTCGTCACTCACCCGAGCGGCTGCGCCTTCGACGTGAACCTGGCGATGCAACGGGTACCAGTGGAACGTCAGCGCCCCGAATCCGCTGGCCTCGAGTGCTCTGGCTTTGTCTGACGTGTGGTTCGTGTAGAAGACGAAGCCCCGGGAGTCCACGCCGCGCAGCAACACGTTGCGACCTCGCGGGCGACCGCGGCCGTCGACGGTGCTGAGGACCATCGCGGACGGTTCGTCCACGTCGGCGGACACCGCAGCATCGAACCAGTTGCCGAACTGGTCGAACGGATCCACCGCAAAGGTGTCCGGATCGATCCCCTCGGCTTCGTATTCGGTTCGTCGAGCCTGCAGGTCCATGGCGAGAGTGTGCCATTGCACCCTGACTACGGTGGGACTCGATGGGACGTGCGGGGCAAATGGCAACGATCGTCGCCGGCGGTGTCGTGGGCACGGTGTGCCGAGTGCTCGTCTTCGTCGCATTCGAGTCCGTGGGGGCCCAGCGATTCGGTTGGGACGGTGTCGTGCCCGCCACATTCGTGGTCAATGTGTGGGGAGCGGCGCTGCTCGGCTGGGCAAGTCGGCGCTTTGGGCGGTCCCGGTGGCGCGCCCCGCTCTCCATCGGCTTCTGTGGGGGCTTCACGACGATGTCGACGCTCGCCGTCGACGTCGTCACGATCGCCGATGGCGACGGCCGCTGGCTCGCGGGAATCGGGTACGCGGCGATCTCCGTCGCCGCGGGATTGCTGGCCTTCGTGACGGGACGGCGCATCGGAGAGGCGGCAACGCCGTGACCGCCGTGTTCTGGGTCGTGGTGGCCGTCCTCATGGCTGGCCTCGGGACGTTGCTTCGTGCCGTTGCGACCGGGGTCGAAACGAGCGTGCGGCGTCGATCGTTGGCGACGTTGGTCGTCAACGTGGTGGGTTCGGGAATTCTCGGGTGGTTGACCGCCCGCGGCGTCGACCGCGACTCGCTGGTGTTTGGCGTGTTCGGGCTGGGAGCGCTCACCACCTTTTCGTCGTTCGTGGGCTTGGTGGTCGAGCTCCACGAGTCGGGAAATCGACGGGCCGCCGCGGCATATGCGATCGCCACGGTCGTGGCATCGATCACGGCTGCACAGGCCTTCCATGGCGGCTGAAGAACGACACGATTGTTGCCATGTCCGACTCCTCGCTTCACCCCCCGATTCCTCCGCACACCATTCGCTTCGAGGTCATGCGGATGTGGTGGCGGAACCTCTGCTTCATTCACTGGCCCGCAGAGCCCGCCGAGGTGCAGGCGATGCTTCCGGCCGGATTGACGGTCGACACCTGGGACGGCGCGGCCTGGCTGGCCCTCGTGCCTTTCGAGATGGAGGTGATGCTCCCGGGTGGCATTCCGATCCCCCGTGAAGGACGCTTCCCCGAGACGAACATCCGGACCTATGTCCGGGGTCCGGACGGCACTCCGGGGGTCTGGTTCGACTCGCTCGAGGCGGGGCGGCTCTCGGCGACGGTCGCCGCTCGGGTCAGCTACGGCCTCCCCTACTTCTGGGCGGACATGTCGGTCACCGGCGCCGGCGATGTCTGGACCTACCGGTCGAGGCGACGATGGCCCGGACCGAAGCCGGCAGCAAGCGAGGTCGCCGTTCGTGTCGGTTCGCCCATCGCAGACGCCGAACAATCCCCCTTCGAGCGGTACCTGACGGCGCGATGGGGGCTGTTCTCGACGTTTCACGGTCGTCTCGTCTACGCCCCCGTCCACCACGGCACGTGGCCGCTGCAGCACGCGTCGCTGCTCCACCTCGACGACACGTTGTCGGTCGCTGCCGGCCATCGCCCACCGCCAGACGATGCCGTGGTGCATTGGACGCGCGGAACCGAAGTTCGCATCGGCCGTCCGCGACTCGTGCCGCTAGCCTCCAGACATGGGTGAGCATCTCGATCCGAACAAGGGCGTTTTCTCCGCCGGGCCGGCCCTGACCTTCGACGATCTGCTCGTCGTCCCGGGGTACTCCGAAGTCCTCCCCGACCAGGTCGACACGACGACCACGCTGGGCGACATCGAGTTGCGGGTGCCACTGATGAGCGCGGCGATGGACACGGTCACCGAAGCCCCTCTGGCGATCGCCATGGCGCGTGAGGGCGGCATCGGCGTCCTGCACCGCAACCTTTCTCCCGAACAGCAGGCGGAGCAGGTCGACCTCGTCAAGCGTGCTCAGGCGGGGATGATCTCCGATCCGATCTCGCTCCCGCCGACCGCCACGCTCGACGACGCCGAAGCCTTGATGGCGCGTCACAAGATCAGCGGCGTGCCGATCTGCGAGCCCGATGGTCGTCTCGTCGGCATCCTCACCAATCGAGACGTTCGATTCTGTACGCCCGACGAATACGACCAGCCCGTGACCTCGTTCATGACCGCGGATGCGCTCGTGACTGCGCCGGTTGGCACCACACTCGAAGACGCCAAGGCGGTGCTCCACCAACATCGGATCGAGAAGCTGCCGCTCGTCGACGCCGATGGCCGACTCGCGGGGCTCATCACGGTGAAGGACATCGACAAGCGCATCGAGAAGCCCAACGCCACGCTCGATGCGTCGGGGAGGCTCCGTGTCGGTGCCGCGGTCGGCGTGACCGACACCGCTGAGCGCACCGAGGTCCTCGCTGCCGCCGGCGTGGACATGGTCGTGATCGACACTGCTCACGGGCACACGGCCGGTGTCATCGATGCGGTCCGGACGATCAAGAAGGGGTGGCCCGAGCTCGTCGTCGTCGGCGGCAACGTGGTCACCGCCGAGGGGGTCGACGCCCTTGTCGAGGCGGGTGCTGATGTGGTCAAGGTCGGGGTCGGGGCCGGATCGATCTGTACGACGAGAATCGTCGCCGGTGCGGGCATGCCCCAGATGAGTGCCATCTACGACTGCGCGGTCGCCGCACGGCAGCACGGGGTCCCGCTGATTGCCGACGGTGGCGTCGTGACGTCTGGGGACATCGTGAAGTGCTTCGTGGCGGGTGCGCACGCCGTCATGGTCGGAAATCTCCTTGCCGGCACCGACGAGGCCCCCGGCGAACTCGAGCTCGTCGATGGGGCAATGTGGAAGACCTATCGAGGCATGGGTTCCGCCGGCGCGATGCGTGGTCGCGCCGCAGACCGCTACGGGTCTGGTCAAGCCCCGGGCAAACACGTCCCGGAGGGTGTCGAAGCTCGGGTCCGCTATGCGGGGTCGATCGGCGACCTGATCGGCCAGATGGTGGGTGGGCTTCGCTCGGGCATGGGGTACGCGGGCGCCGCCGATCTCCACGACCTGCGCGACCGGACGAAGCTCGTCCGGATCACGTCCTCAGGACTTCGCGAATCCCATCCCCATGA
The DNA here is from genome assembly GCA_020629635.1 of Acidimicrobiales bacterium. Classification (GTDB taxonomy): domain Bacteria; phylum Actinomycetota; class Acidimicrobiia; order Acidimicrobiales; family SHLQ01; genus SHLQ01. The sequence goes on from JAHDCX010000009.1 coordinate 123,813, forward strand.
TGTCGCGGTGATGCGCGACGAGTGAAAGACTGCGCGTCGACAAGCTGGCGGGCGAGCAGGAGAAGGGTTCAGTGTTTCTCCGCAGTGCAGAAAAGGCGCGAGCCGTCACGACGATGTTGCAGCGCATCGCTGACGTTGGCGAGGACGTTGGCGAGCGGGATCGACGCATCGCTGCGGCGTGGACGATCGGCGCCTCGGCGCAAGAGCTCCATGACGCGACCGGCATTCCCGGTGCTGAGCTGAAGTCGATCCTGCAGTCGCAGGGGATGGACACCTCACGTCGCGCGCGAGGTTGGCGACGTCGCTGACGAGCAGCCTCAGCCTTCTCGCACGACCGCCTTGCTGAATCGCAGTCGGAGGTTGGAGAGCAACATCTCCGCGCTCGCTGCGGGCACGCTCACAACGGCCAACACGGCAACCTCGCCATCGCCCAACGGCGAGAGGGGGATCACGGTCGGCGCGGTACCGATGAGCTTGGCCAGTTTCTGAACTGGAGAGTCGCCGGGACCGGTGGCCGGCAGGAGCATGCGGATCTGACGATGCCCTGCGACGGGTTCCGGAACGGCGGCTGACGGGTAGGTCCACGTCGAGGACGAGTCGAGACCCTGCATACCGTCGACGGCCGCGACCTCGATCCACTGTCCATTGCCTCGAGCACGACCCTGGCTGGTCGTCCAGGACTGGGCGCGTTCGGGGGTCGGTTGTCCAGCCGCGGTCAGGCTGAGGAAGAGATTGCCTGCGGGCACGGAGACTTCGGGGGTCGAAGGGGGCGCAGTTGCGCCCTCCGGCTGGGGGGTCGGCGACGTCGCCTCCGGCGGCGCAGCGGCGGCAACCGGGGTCACCGCGTGACCGGTCTTCTCCACTCGGAAGCCATGGTGTTCGAGCGTTTCGACGGTGCGTGACGCAACGGCGCCTTCATCGATTGGCCAGCTCTCCGCGGGACCCAGTCGAAACTTGGTGACGTGCCACGACCGAAGGGTGTGGTTCTCGCCCGTGACCGGGTTCGGAACCCACTCGATGGCGGTGTGCGGAGGCGAAGGGTTGGCGGGGACGTTCCATCCAAGAGCCCGAAGCGCCTCGAACGCCTCCCCTGGCGGGTGCAGTCCATCGAAGGACAGGACCGTGTCGGGATGACGCCCGACCGTGGCGACATGGACGATCGCGGCGCGCTCAAAGCCGGCTTCCGAGGTCGTGGTGGCACTGGCTGTGTCGGTCATGGCGGACCCTCCCGCGGATCTTCGATGGCTGGAAGATCGGCAGATCGGGGTGGTCTTCTGGTGAGTCGATCGGCCCAAACGCTTGTCGTCACTCCAGACTGAGTCCGTGGGCAGCATCGTCGTCTCCGAACTCGAATATGCGCCGCCGGCGGCCGAACCGCTGTTCTTCGACGTTTCGTTCACGATCAAGCCGGGCGAACACGTGGCGCTCATCGGCGCGAACGGCGTCGGCAAGTCGACGATCCTACGAATCCTGAGCGGCGAGCTCGAGCCCGATGCGGGCGTCTTTCAGCTGGCGGGTTCGATGCTGCGCATGACCCAGGACGTCGGCATGTCCTCGCCCGAGCAGCCGCTTCGGGAGATGCTGATCGAGGTCGCTCCGCCGGCTCTGCGTGACGCGGGCCGCTCGTTGTTCGCCGCGGAGGCCGCGATGGCGGCCGGAGACGATGACGGCACGGGCTACGCCGAGGCGTTGACCGCCTGGGGAGACTTGTCCGGGTACGAACTCGAAGCCGCGTGGGCAGCTGCTGCGGCCAGGAGCGTGAAGACTCCCGTCGACGACTTCGCCACGCGCACGGTCGCCGAACTCTCTGGCGGCGAACGGAAACGACTCGTCCTCGAGCTGTTGCTGACGGCGGCGCCCGACATCTTGTTGCTCGACGAGCCCGACAACTACCTCGACGTTCCGACTCGCACGTGGCTCGAGCAGCGCATCGTCGACTGTCCGAGCACGATCCTCATGGTGAGTCACGACCGGACCGTGCTCGAGCGGGTGGCCACGAAGATCGTCGTGATCGAGGGCAGCGGCTGCTGGGTGCACGGCGGTTCGTACGGCACGTATCCCGAGGCGCGCGAGGCTCGCCAGAAACGTCTCGGCGATGCCGTGCAGCGGTGGAACGACGAGGAGCGGCGCCTCTATCGGCACATGAAGATCATGAAGCAGCGCGCCGAGCTCAACGCCGGCAACGCCAAGAAGGCCGACGCCGCCGAGACCCGCTGGCAGCGGTTTGTGAAAGTCGGACCTCCGCCGCCTCCTGCCCCGGACCAGTACATCTCGGTCAATCTCCGCGGGGCAGATTCGGCACGGCGGGTGGTCGCGCTCGAGGCGGTGTCGATCGATGATCTGTTCTTCGCGTTCAGCGACGAGGTGTACTTCGGCGAACGAATTGGGCTGATCGGACCCAACGGGACCGGAAAGACCCACCTGATGCGAGCCCTCAATGGCGAACTCGAACCCGACGACGGGGTGGTGAAGTTCGGCCCGCGCACGTCGATCGGCATGTTCACCCAGGTCCATCACCGGCCCGACTTCGAAGGCCAGGAGATCGGCGACATCATCGTCGATCTCGTCGGCAACGAGGAGAAGGCCCGACGCACACTCGGCCGCTACGGGCTCGCCGACCACCACCGTCAACGGTTCGACACGCTGTCTGGCGGACAGAAGGCGAGGCTCGAGGTGCTCTGTCTCGAGCTCGCCGGACACAACGTGTTGTTGCTCGACGAGCCGACCGACAACCTCGACATCGAGTCCTCCGAAGCGCTCGAGCTGGCGCTGGACGGATTTGTCGGCACGGTCATCGCGGTCAGTCACGACCGGGCGTTTCTGTCGACGATGGATCGTTTCGTGATGATCAACGACGACGGCGACGTGCTCGCCATCCCCGATCATGATCTGGCGATGCGGGCGCTCGCGGACCCCGACGGCGTGCGTTCGCTGCCGCAGGTGAAGTCGCTCGTCGACGACGGTTGATCAGGCGGCAGTGCGCCCGGACGTGAGTTCGTTGCTGATCGTGTCGACGAGGGCGGCGACGGCTTCGGGGCGTTCACCGGGGACGGTTCGTACGACTTGGTGGACGGTGGGAAGCGCGGCGATGGGTGCCGGTGGGGACCACTCGACGACGTCGACGTCGAGGTACCGACGCGCCATGACGGCAACGCCGATCCCGGCCTTGACCGCGGCAAGCACGTCGATCGACGAGGCCGCCGAGAAGACCGTGTGGTGCTCGATGCCTGACTGATCGAGGAGTGGCAGGGTGAACGAGTTGTAGTAGCAGTGTTCGCCGAAGTCGACGATGGGGACGGAGGGCCCGAGATTGGGTTCGCCCGCTGCCGTCACCCAGATCAGGTCTTCGGACCAGAGGGTGATGTCGTCGGGGCGGCTGACCTCGTCGGTCACCTGAAAGACGGCCACGTCGATCGAGCCTTCTTCGATTCTGTTGACGAGACTCCCGGTGTGGTCGAGCGTGAATTCGACACACGCGCCCGGGTGGCGGTGGCGGAACGTCCCGAGAAGCGAAGCGATCTGGCGAGCGTCCACCTCGCCGTTGCAGGCGAGTTTGACGGTGCCGGTGAGATCGGAACGTTGCAACCGTGCAGCGGCGCGGTCGTGCAGCTCGACGATCGCTCGGGCATCTTCGAGCAGAACCCGGCCGTCCCTCGTGGGCCGAAGGTCGTGCCCATCTCGGATGAGCAGCGGACGGCCGACCCGTTCTTCGAGTCGTTGCACCTTGCGGCTCACCGCGGATTGGCCAAGGTGCAGGCGTTCGGCGGCGCGGGTCATTCCACCGTGATCGAGCACGGCCATGAAGACCCGAAGCGATTCGACGTCCAGATTCATGCGGATGACTCTATCAATCAGTCCATGACAGACCGGAATACTTTTCAGCGAACAATGTCGCTTGTGCATGCCCCGTTCCGCCCGCATGCTGGCTCCATGAACACCAACCGCACCCCACACCAGACCGACTCCCACTGCCAGTCCCGCCTCCTTCGAGAGGCCATGGGTCCCGGCTATCAGAGCGCCACCTTTCGGGATCAGCGCTTCCTTCGCCGCGCGGCGTGCGTCGATGCCCGCCACACCGGTTGACGCGTCTTCGGGGTCAGGCGGGGCGAATGCCCTGCACGACCCGCGGGATGTCGCCGCCGAAGAGCTCGCGCAGCGCCGTGGGGCCATCAAAGCCAGACGCCTGCAACGCAGCTTCGAGCGGACCGATCTCGCCGGGCACTGCACAGAACTCGTGGAGGTACTGCGCCAGCGACGAGACCTCGAGGTCTCGTCGACTGGGCTCGAGAATGTGTTCCAGCCGTTGCAGCTGACTCGCGAAGCCGACGTTGGGGAGCGCTCGGATCCGCGCCGCACGCACCTCTCGGTACGCGTCGATGAACGACCGGCCCTCCGTCGCCATGACGTGCGCAACCACGAGCGACGATGAACGACTCACGCCGGCCCGGCAATGCACGAGCACCCCGCCATTCGTGTCGACCGAAGCGATGAAACGACCGAACTGATCGAGTGCCCCGGTCATGTCCTGATCGATGGTGTCGTCGAGGTCGAGGAACAGCTGCTCGAAATCGTCGGACAAGAAGGCGACCTTCGGTCGGCGGGTCTCTGCCAGACAGCTGACGACATGGGTGATGCCCGCGGCGCGCAGTTCTGGAATGTCTGCCGGCCCCGGAATCGATCCCAACATCAGCCCGGGGCGGATCGGGCTGAAACGTCGGTCGAGCGCCTCGACGTCGAGGTCGACGCTGACCCACCCGAGCACGCGATCCACCGCTCGACCCCACCGCGTTGATTGACGTCCGACCGGAGCCATCGACAGAACCTAACCTGCACCGGCGACTGCGGACCCGGTGGCGCCGGTCGAATACGATCCTCCTCATGTCCCAACCCACGGGCACGCTCGGCACGTTCGGTGGGGTGTTCACGCCGAGCATCCTGACAATCCTCGGTCTCGTTCTTTTCCTCCGTGTCCCCTACGTCGTGGGCGCGGTCGGACTCGGCCAGGCCTTGTTGATTCTGCTGTTGTCGACGCTCGTGTCGGTGCTGACGAGCATCTCACTGGCGGTGGTGGCGACGAACATGCGCGTCGGCGGAGGCGGCGAGTACTACATCATCTCGCGCACGCTCGGGATCGAGTTCGGTGGGGCCGTGGGTGTCGTTCTCTACCTTGCGATCTCCGTGTCGATCGCCTTCTACGCCATCGGTTTCGCCGAAGCGGTCGTCACCGCGTTCGATCGGGACTCGACCTTGCTCATCCAGCTCGTCGCAGCGGGACTCGTGGTGTTGATGGCCGCAATCGCCTTCATCGGCGCAGACCTCGCCACGCGACTCCAGTACCTCGTCATGGTGCTGCTGGTCGTCGCCCTGGTCTCGTTCTTCCTCGGCTCCGTCGGCGACTTCGACGGCGGCCAGTTCACCGACAACCTTGGCCCACCCTCGGATCAGGACATCGGGTTCTGGGAGGCGTTCGCCATCTTCTTCCCGGCGGTCACCGGATTCAGTCAGGGCGTCGCGATGTCGGGCGACCTCCGAACACCGTCGAAGTCGATCACGACGGGCACCTTCGCCGCCGTGGGCTTGTCGACTGTCGTCTACCTCGCCGTCATCGTGATCCTCGCCGGAACGACCGCCGCCAGCGTGCTTGTCGAGGACACCAACACGATCATCGGCGACCTCTCACTGGCCGGGTGGACGATGCTCGTCGGCGTGTTGGCGGCGACGGTTTCGTCTGCGTTGGCGTCGACGCTCGGCAGCCCTCGCGTGCTGCAGCGCCTCGGCGAGGACCGGGTGCTTCCCCGGCTGGAGCACTTTGCCGTCGGCGCTGGCGCGGCCAACAACCCGCGCCGGGCGTTGGGCGTCTCGTTCGTGATCGCTCTGATCACGATCGCCGTCGGCGACCTCAATGCGATCGCACCGATCATCTCGATGTTCTTCCTGGCGAGCTACGGGATCATCAACTACGCGACGTACTACGAGTTCCGGGCTGGCAGCACGTCGTTCCGACCGCGGTTCCGGTGGGGTGACCACCGCGCGAGCCTCGCCGGGACGATTGCGTGCGTCGGGGCGATCATTGCGATCAATCCACTTGCCGGTGCGGTCGCCGCGCTGATCTTCGTCGGGCTGTATTCGTTCCTCCGCCGTCGCGAAGTCCCGGACCGATGGATCGACTCGGCGGGGTCGCATCACTACACCCGAGCCCGTCAGCACCTTCGGTCGCTCTCCGCCGAGCCCGAGCCGGCCCGCGACTGGCGGCCGTGCGCCCTGGTATTCGTGCCCCGTGATCCGCACACCCGAGAACGCATGGTGAAGATGGCGTCGTGGCTCGAGGGCGGTTCGGGGTTTCTCACCGCGGTCCGATTGCTCGAGGGTTCGGGTCCGGTCCATCGCCGTCAAGCGGACGCCGTCGAGGACGATCTCGAGCGTGAGGTGCAAGCATTGGTGCCCGGGGCGTTCGCCAAGTCGCTTCTGGTCGCCGACCCACAGATCGGCGTGCAAACGCTCGTGCAGGCGCACGGCCTCGGTCGCGTGAAGACCAACATGGCGTTGTTCGGCGTACGGGATCTTCGTGGCACGCCCGACGAGCGGGCGAAGTACGGCCAGATGCTGCAGAACTGTGTCCGCTTCGGGGCAAATGTCGCCGTCCTGAACGTTCGCCGAGACGCGTGGGAGCGCTTCGAGGCGACACCGCGTTCGGAACGGACCATTGCGCTGTGGTGGTCCGACGATCAGGTCGGCCAGCTGATCACACTGCTCGCCTGGCTCTGCACGCGAGACCCGTCGTGGGCCGAGGCGAAGATCACCGCATATGTTCCGACTGAAGAAGAGCACGACACCGACCGCGTTCGGGAGTTGCTCGATGCCGCACGCATCTCGGCCGAAGTGCAGCCGGTCGAAGGGAACCCGGCCACGTTGTCCGAAGCCCTGAGCTCGGCGACCCTGGCCCTCGCCCCGCTGCGGGTGCGTCGGGGCGCTGCGATCGGTCCGTTCGAGACCCCGCTCGGCATGCTCGTCGAGGGCCTCCCGCTCGCCGTGATGGTGCTGGCCACCGACGAGGTGAGTCTCAACGCCGAACCGGACGAAAGCGACCTCGCCGAGCTGGCTCGCCTTTCCGACCAGCTCGACACCGCCGAGCGCAAGGCCGCCGAACTCGACGCCGAAGCGGGCCGGCTGCTCGTCGTGGCCGAGACGATGCGCATGGACCACGAAGCGGCACCGGACGACGACGTGCTCCATGCCGCGTATGACGATGCACAGGAGAACGCAGTCTCGGCGTTCCGCGACTACGTGAACGCGCGCACCCGTGCCCGCGACATCGAGGACGAGATCACGGCGCTCGATCCTTCGGGGGCGGCACGAGAGTTCGACGCCGACATCTGGCGCAGCTCGACCGAACGAGCCTCCGGCGACGTGGGGTCAAGTCCCAACAACTAACAAGGTCGTGGACGCCGGTCAGAGGTTCCCCGCGTCGAGCGCCGAAACGAGTCGAAGGATCCAGTCCGCCTTGTCCTCGGTGTACGCGACGCGGTCGCGGCGATGCCTTTCCGCCGCACGGCGCTTGATCCGCTCGTAGTCGGCACGCAGATCTGCGTCGCGTCGCAAGGCGTCTCGGAATCCGAGGTACCACCGCCATTGGAAGTTGCTTCGCTCGACGAGATGGAGGTGTGCCAGCACGACGGCCGGGTCACCTGGGATCGAGAGCGTGAAGAACAGGCCGCCGAAGTTGCCTTCGTCCGACTCGAAGACAAACCCCGTGCGTTCGATGACCGCAACTGCGTCGTCAACCGCCACGTCAGGCCCGACACCGATACCAACGTCGATCAGCGGCTTGGCGGCCAGGCCGGGAACTGCGGTGGAACCGATGTGTTCGACAGCGGCATCAAGTCCATCGAGCGACACGTCGAGGGCCGACGCGACGACCTCAAACACGGCGGGCCAGGACGCATCCGCTTCGGCGAGGCCCACAGTTCCGCGCGGAAGGCCCAACGTGGCGCCCGACGACGCGAGCGCACGACCGATCCCGTCGATTGGTTCCCGCACAGTGGCGATCCTAGGCGCGGCCCCTGCGCTCGGTCACGTGGAGATCGCGGGCGGTTGGGAGCGAACCCCAGAGGACACCGTGGTCGCCAGCTAACGTCATTCACGATGCCCTCGTATGATCCCGCCGAGCCGACCCTGCGTCAGCCGTTCAATCTGATGCGGTGGATCGACGAGCACCGTGACGAACTTCGCCCGCCCGTGGCCAACAAGCAGATCTGGCGAGAGGCCGACATGATCGTGATGATCGTCGGTGGCGGCAATGAGCGGAACGACTTCCACGATGACCCCCGCGAAGAGCTCTTCCACCAGCTCGTCGGCGACATGGTGCTCTGGATCTGGCCCGAGGAAGCCGCCGAGCCGTACCCGATGCCGATCCACGAGGGTGAGGTGTATCTGCTTCCGCCGCACCTCCGTCATTCCCCGCAGCGGCCCGACCCCGACTCCATCGGCATGGTCGTCGAGTATCAGCGGGCGCCTGGAGAACTGGATGGATTCGAGTGGGCGTGCTTCAACTGTGCGCACCGGGTGCACCGAGTCGAAGTCCAGGTACAGGCAATCGACGAGGACCTTCCACCACTCTTCGATGCGTTCAACCACGACCTCCGCGCTCGCACGTGTCCGAACTGCGGGGTCATTCACCCGGGGACGTCCGCACCACTCGGCGGAGACGGTTCGTGACCGACGACCTCACTTACGGCTCCTACCTGAAGATCGACGATCTGCTCGCGCTGCAGGACTGTCGATCGGTCGACCCCGCAACGGGGAGGCCCGAGCACGACGAGACGCTCTTCATCATCATTCATCAGGTCTACGAGCTGTGGTTCAAGCAGCTTCTCCACGAGTTCGACCACATCGTCGGCCGCCTCGATCTCGATCAACGCAACGCAGCTCGGCACCATCTGAAACGCGTGAACAAGATCTTGAAGACCCTCATCGCCCAGATCGACGTGCTCGAGACGATGACCCCGGTGGAGTTCGCAAACTTCCGCTCGTTCCTCGCTCAAGCGAGCGGTTTCCAGTCGGCTCAGTTCCGCGAGATCGAGTTCGTCCTCGGGGTGAAGAACCGCATCCAGCTCGACTGGTTCGACGGAAACGAGCGGATCCGCCTCCAAGAACGATTCGACTCTCCGACCTTGTGGGATGCCGTTGTCCGGGCGTGGTTCCGGAGCGGCATCGCCGTGCCGAGCGAGGTGCTCGAACGTGACGTACGAGAGCCGATCAGCGAGAGCCCAGCGCTGCAGGCGACGATCATCGAGAGCTACGACGATGACGGGTTTGCCGCCCTGTGCGAGATGCTGACCGACCTCGACACGAGTGTGCAGGAATGGCGCTACCGGCACGTCATGATGGTGCGCCGGACCATCGGCACGAAGCCCGGAACCGGTGGATCGGACGGCGCGGCCTACCTCCAGACGACGTTGTTCCAGCCGGCATTCCCCGACCTCTGGGCGATCCGCGCGCAGTTCTGAGTATCCAGCGAGCCGGATCCGTCACCCGGTGGTGCCAATTTGATCGATCGAATGGTCGGAACCGGCCAAGGGATCGGTCAGACTTGGCAACATGATCGATCTCCGGAAACTCGATGATCAGGCATACCGAGACGGCGCCATCCTGAAGGGCGCCACGGCCGACGGGCTCGAAGCGCTCGCGTCTGCCGAGTCGACTCGGCGCAGCCTCCTTTCGGAGGTCGAGGAGCTGCGTGGTCGGTCGAACTCGGTATCGAAGGAGATCGGGCAGGCGTCTCCCGAGGAACGTCCGGCAAAGATCGAGGCGGCGAACGCCCTCAAGCAGGAACTCAAGGCGAAGGAAGCCGAGCTCGAGGCAGCACAGGCCACGGTCGACGGCATGATCCTGGGCGTGCCGAACCCGGCGCACGCGTCCGTGCCCGGCGGCGGCGAGGAGGACTTCGAGACGGTGGTGACCGTCGGCGATCAGCCCGCTGCTCCGGCCATGGACCACGCCGATTTCGGTACAGCCATGGGATGGGTCAATGGCGAGAAGGGCGCCGAGGTGTCCGGCTCTCGCTTCGCCTATCTCCAGCGCGAGGCCGTGCTGCTCGAGTTCGCGCTGATTCAGTGGACGATGGCCAAGCTTGTTGGTCGAGGCTTCATCCCCACCGTCCCGCCGGTGCTCGTGCGAGAGCAGATGATGGTGGACGCGGGCTTCTTCCCGACCGACCGCAACCAGGTCTACGAGGTCACCGCCGACGAACTTCACCTCGTCGGCACCTCCGAGGTGCCGCTCGCCGGACTGCATCGCGGCGATCGCCTGAGCGCCGATGATCTTCCGCTTCGGTACGCCGGCTTCTCCTCGTGCTTTCGGCGCGAGGCCGGGACCTACGGGAAGGACACTCGCGGCATCTTCAGAGTGCACCAGTTCGACAAGGTCGAGATGTTCATCTGGGCCTCGCCGGACAAGAGCTGGGAGGAGCACGAGCTCCTTCTCGAGATCGAGCGCGAGATTCTCGACGAGCTGGGTCTCCCGTATCGGGTGATCAACGTGGCCGCAGGTGACCTCGGTAATCCGGCGGCGAAAAAGTACGACTGCGAAGTCTGGCTGCCATCCGAGGGGGCATACCGCGAGCTCACCTCGTGCTCCAACTACACCGACTACTCGGCCCGTCGCCTCGGGACGAGGGTCAAGACCGACGAGGGCTCCGAGTACGTGCACACGCTCAACGGAACGGCGTGCGCGGTCGGCCGGATGCTCGTGTTCTTGATGGAGCACTACCAGAACGCTGATGGCTCGTTCACGGTGCCTGAGGTGTTGCGTCCGTTCTGCGGATTCGATTCTGTCGCTGCCCGGTCCTGACACCCGAACAACGAGCGGCCACTCTGGAGTTGTGGACAACAGCGGAGGGATGACGTTCGCGGAGCTGCTCGAGCAGCCCGGGGTGGACGAGGAGTTCGTGCTGCGGTCGAGGTTCGGGATCCTCGCGTTTCATGGCGGCCCGGTCGAGCGGGTCACGTCGATGATCGCCCGGATGGCTGCCGAGCGGGCTGGCGCATCCTTCTACACCATCAACCAACCTGCGGACCGTCCTCTCCACCTGCCCTCGACGCGCTTCCGGCCCGACGACTCCGCCAACTTCGCCGGGGTCATCGATCACTGCGAGGCCGTGTGCACCGTGCACGGCTACGGCCGGGACATGGACAAACAGTGGATCCTGCTCGGCGGCCAGAACCGAGCGTTGGCCTCGGCACTCGGCGACGCCCTTCGGGAGTCGGTACGTCCCAAGTATCGGGTCGTCGACGACCTCGACGAGATCCCCAAGGAGCTTCGGGGAGTGCACGCCAGCAACCCCGTCAACCTCCCTCCCAAACAGGGCGTCCAGATGGAGCTACCACCGGGTGTGCGATGGAACTGGAAGGCAGGTTCGTGGGCGGACGCACCGGGCCTCGAGCCCACGCTCGACGTGCTCGACGTCGTCGGTGCCCTCGCATCGGTGGCAAGCGAATACTGACTCGCGGTTCGGTCACGTTGGTGTCTGACCCCGAGGTGACTGGTCAGGGGGTGCGGGTGGCGACCGCCCAGGTTCCGGTGCCGGCACGGGAGTGGGTGACGTGCCACTCTCCGGGCAGGGCGTCGTGAACGGCGGAGGCGGTGAGGTGGATCGGCGTCGACTCACCGCTGGTGTTGACCCATACGAGCGCACCGCGCGGGGCAAGGACCCGGTCGACCTCAGCCGGAAACAGGAACATGTTCACGTGGACGAGCACGTCCACCGAGGCGTCGACAACCGGAAGCCGTGACGCGTCGCCGTGGACCCGCGGGCCGTAGGTTGCGGGCGCCTCGGCGAGCATCGCCATCGTTCGGTCGAGCGCCACGACCCGGTCGAAGTGTTCGGCGAGGATACGAGTTCCAAGCCCGGTACCCGAGCCAACCTCGACGCAGACATCGCCCGGTGCCGTCTCGACACCTCGGGCCAAGGCGTCGCGGAGCGGTTCGAGCTTCTCGGGCTTGTCGTGATTGGCGGTCCACTCGGCCGCCATGGACGAGAACAGGTCGGTCACCTGCGAGGCCATGTTCGGCGTGAACGCGGCGCCAGCGGCGAGCTCGTTGGTGATCACCCGCATTGGGTGTTCGGGCCCGGCGAACGGCCGAGCTCGTGTCGTGCCTGAAGCGTCCGACAACTCGACGAGCGGCACGTGGCGCTACTCGCTTCGGGAGGGTGCGGTCTTTTCGAACTCGGCTTCGACGTCTGCGTACGTCAGGTCCTCGGGAACACTGGTCCGGACGACACCGCGGTTTCGGCGCTCATCGCCACGAGACGCCTTTGCCCACTGGTTGAACCGGATGGCGATCAGACCCCAGAGGAAGAAGCCACCGATGACCTTCATGATGAACCCTGCCGCCTGCTGATCGTCGACGGCGGAGATGCCCCACAGACGTACTGGCGTGTCATAGGCCGGGTACACGACGTTGTCCGCAAAGGTGAGCCAACCGGCGGGGATCGTCGGGATGATCGACATCAGGAACAGGTACAGCATCTGGGCGGGAGGCGAGAGTCGGAGTTCGGGCAGCGGGCCGAGTACCGGTACCCACATGAGCAACGCCGAGGCAAACATCACGAGGTGGATGCCGTAGTGGAACGGACCCGAATCATGGGAGAGCTGGACGATGCCATTCCAGTGCGTGAGTGCCGCGAGGGCGTTGAAGATGATCCCGGCGACCAGCGGTTGGGCAAGCTTGCCGACCCACGTCGTCGTCTGGTCGCCACTTCCGAGAATGAGGCGAGCGAGCCACTCGGGCGTCGCCTGGAGAAAGAAGATCGGGATGAAGAACGTGATCAGCAGATGCTGGAACATGTGCACCGAGTACAGGTACTCCTCGGCGATGTCGTGCATGGGCCAATCGGCCGCAACGGCGAGCATCACCACACCCAGTGCGAACATGCGCTTCTGTTTTGTGGTGACGACGGCGGATCCGTCGGTGACGACCTTCGGACCGATCACCCGAGTGGCGTAGAACCCGAGGCCCACGATCCCCGCGATGAGCACCCACACCTCCGGGTGCGGCTGGTATGCCCACGGGTCGATCTGTGCGAGCATCGCTACTCGATGTCAGGGAGTCCGGGGTCTTCGAAGCCGTCGTTCCAGAAGTTGAACTCGAACGCCGACAACATGATGAAGTACACCACGATCGCCAGGATCAGCCCGGCGACGAACAGCTGAGAAAGCACGTTCGAGTCGAACTTGAGGTGCATGAACCACGAGCCGACGATCCAGAACTTGACCACCATGAGCGCGATCAGCCCGAGCTTCACGAGATTTCGGGGCATGTCATCTTCGAAGATGAACATGAGGATCTCGACCGCGGTGAGGACCGCGAGAATGATCGCGATGCCAACGTAGGTGCGATCGCTCGGGTGATCGTGGTGATCATCGTGAGTGTCGTGGTCGAGGTGGGTATCGGTAGCGGCCATCAGGATCTCCTAGCCGATCGGAATGAGGTAGATCACCGTGAAGATGATGACCCACACGATGTCGACGAAGTGCCAGTACAGGCCGACGAGCTCGACCGTTTCGCCCTTCTCCTTGCCGAGGCCGGACTTGCGGGTCCCGAAGACCGTGCCGAGCAGGAGCAGGATGCCGACGCTCACGTGCACACCGTGGAACCCGGTGAGCGTGAAGAAGGCGGACGTCCAGGTGTTGGTGCCGAAGCCCAGGCCCTCTTCACGGAAGACCGTGAACTCGTACACCTGACCACCGATGAACACCATGCCGAGGAAGGCGGTGGTGAGCAGCCAGATGCGGCCGTTGCGCTGGTCGTCCCGGTTGACCGCCGAGAGGGCGAGCACCATCGTCAGCGAGCTCATCAGCAGGATGAACGAGCTGAGTGACGTGAACGGGATGTCGAACACGTCCGCCGGCTCTTCCCACACCGTGTTGTCGCTGATGTTCGTGCGGTAGAGCAGGAACGTCGAGATCAGTGCGCCGAAGAGCAGGCAGTCCGACGACAAGAACAGCCACATGGCCAGCTTGTTGTTGGAGATGCCGGTGTTGGTCTCGTGATGTCCGTGGTCGTCGTGGGCGGCCACATCGTGACCGGCGACGTCATCGGGGGTGAGGACGGCGTCGCTCATCAGTTCTCGTCTCCTGCGTCGGCACTGGCTGCCACCAGTTCCTTGGCGTCGTCATCGTCGTCGCCGGTCTCGAGCGCCTCGGGATCGTCGTCGTCGTGATGATCGTCGTGGTGATCGTGGGCGGCGTTCGGGTCGTCGGGATGTTCGAAGATCCAGCCGACCATGCCCCAGATCAAGAGCGCCGCGCCCGGAATGCACAGCCACAGGCTGAAGATCAGTCCGTAGGCGATGATCGGCAGGCCGGCGGCCAGCACGATCGGGTAGTACGAGGGCGACGGAAGGTGAACGTTCGTGTTGGAGCCGTCCTGGGCGACCTCTTCGGCCGTGGCGATCCGGACCACGTTGTGGTTCTCGTCGTAGCCGTACTTGCGATGCCAGAACTCGTCCGGGCCCTCGACGACGATGTCCTCGTCGAAGTTGTGCTCCGGGGTGGGCGATGCGGTCATCCACTCGAGGCTGCGGGCGTCCCACGGATCGGGACCCGGGTTGGGCATACCGGCCTTCTTCCACTGCGATCGGCTGTAGAAGATGTTGTAGAAGAAGATCGCAATACCGGCGGCGATGATGAACGAGCCGATCGAGGCAACCAGGTTCCAGAACTCGAAGCCGAAGTCCTCGTCGTAGGTGTCGATGCGGCGGCTCATGCCCTGCAACCCGAGGATGTGCATCGGGCCGAACGTCACGTTGAAGCCGACGATCTGCAGCCAGAAGTTCCACTTGCCGATGCGCTCGTTGAGCATGTAGCCGAACATCTTCGGCCACCAGAAGTAGAAGCCCGAGAAGATGCCGAGGAGGGCGCCACCGAAGATCACGTAGTGGAAGTGCGCCACGATGTAGTAGGTGTCGGTCTGTTGGGTGTCTGCGGGGGCGATCGAGTGCGTCACACCGGAGAGCCCGCCGATGGTGAACATCGACACCACACCGACGGCGAAGAGCATCGCGGTGGTGAAGCGGAGGCGGCCGCCCCAGATCGTGGCGAGCCAGTTGAGGATCTTCACGCCGGTGGGCACGGCGATGAACATCGTCGACAGCGAGAACGCCGCGACGGAGATCGGACCGATGCCGGACACGAACATGTGGTGGGCCCAGACGCCCCAGCCCATGAAGCCGATGGCGACGCCCGAAATCACCATGAACTTGTAGCCGAAGATCGGCTTGCGGCTGAAGGTCGGAATGACCTCGGAGATGATGCCGAAGCTCGGGAGGATGAGGATGTACACCTCGGGGTGACCGAAGATCCAGAAGAGGTGCTGCCAGAGCAACGGATCGGCGCCCGCTTCGGTGTTGAAGAACACCGAGCCGAACAGGCGGTCGAAGGTCAGCTGGAAGAGTGCGATCGAGATGACCGGCACGGCGAACAGCAGCAGGAACTGGACGACGAGGTTCATCCAGGTGAAGATCGGCATGCGCATGAGGGTCATGCCCTTGGGGCGCATGTTCATGACCGTGGTGATCAGGTTGATCGCCGAAACCAGCGATGCGATACCGGTGATCTGCAGGCCGAGGGCATAGAAGTCGATGCCGTTGCTCGGCGAGAAGGTGACGCTCGAGTTGGGGGCGTAGTTGAACCAGCCCCCGTCGGCGCCGCCACCGAACAGCCAGGCGGTGTTGAGGAAGATGCCGCCGAAGAGGAAGATCCACAGCGACAGTGCGTTCATTCGAGGGAACGCGACGTCTCGGGCGCCGATCTGCAGCGGCAGGAGGTAGTTCGCAAACGCCGCAGCGAGGGGCATGATCACGAGGAAGATCATCGTGACGCCGTGCATCGTGAAGACCTGGTTGTAGACCTCGGGCGAAAGCAGCGTCCCGTTGGGTGTGGCCAGTTGGATGCGGATGAGCAGGGCTTCTGCGCCGCCGATCACGAAGAAGAACATCGCGGCGACGCCGTACATGATGCCGATCTTCTTGTGGTCGACGGTGAACAGCCAGTCCTTCCAGCTGCCGTCGGCCTGTGGACGGGTCAGATCGCCCAAGGGCCGCTCGACGCGGGCAACCGCGTCTTCACCGGCCTCGAGTGCGAGTGGTTCTTCAATGATTGCCACTACTCAACTCCCGTCTCTTCGATGATGAATTCGGCCGGTTTTTCGCCTGCCCCCTTGAGGAGTCCGACGAGGTCGTCGATCTCCTCGGTGGTCAGGTTGAGGTTCGGCATTCCTCGCATGCGCGGATCGTCGTCGTTGGCCGGCTGGGCGTAGTTGGCCTTGATGTCGGCGGGGTTCATCAACCACTCGCGCAGATCGGTCTCGTTGAAGTCACCGGTATCCGGGTCGTAGACGTTGCGAATGCCGCCAGCGAAGGTCGTGCGGGTGGCGAAGTGCGTCAGGTTCGGTGCCGCTCCGGCAACGAGCTGCTCGGCGACCCGCTCTTGCGACCAGACGTCGTCGGCGATGTTCTCCATCAGGTGGCACGAGGCGCACTTTCCTCGGAAGGTGTTGATCGCCCGCTGGGTGGAGTTCTCGGCGGCGGGGGTGTCGCCAGCGACGAGGGCTTCGAGGTACGCCTGGTCGTCGGCTTCGAGCGGATAGCCCTCCATCTGGGCGTTGACCCACGCCTGGAAGTCGGCGGGTTCGAGCGCCACGACCTGCATCCGCATGCGGCTGTGCGAGAGCCCGCAGAACTCGGTGCACTGGCCGAAGAAGACGCCGGGCTCGTCGGCCTGGATCTTCCATGGTGCGCTCTGGCGCCCGGGAACCGCATCGCGCTTGCCGTTGAGCGAGGGGATCCAGTGGGAGTGGATGACGTCGCGGCTGGTGATCTCGAGTTCGATTTCCTGGCCCACCGGGATGACCATCTGCGTGGCGGTCACGATGTCGGCATTCGGGAGCGTTTCGACCCGCTCCTGATCGACGTCGACATCGCCGAAGTGGTACTGGTACTCCCACCACCACTGTTGGCCAACGACGACGACCTGCGGCTCCCATTCGACGGCCGATCCGGCGACGTCGAGGGTGACGAGGTTGGTCTCTTCGCTGTTCAGTTCCATGTGCAGGATGATCGTGAAGCCGCCGACGATGAGGAGAATGAGGGCCGGCACAGTGTTGAACAACATCTCGAGGAGAGAGTTCTCGTCTTCTTGTTCTGGCCACTCGTCGTCGTCGGTGTAGTCGTCGCCCCTGATACGGAAACGACGCCACGCTTCGAACGAGATCGCCATGACGAACGCGAACACGGCGTAGGTGACCCACAGCAGGATCCGCATGAAGCTCTCGATGTCGCGGGCCTCCGGGCCAGCGAGATCGGAGCGCGTGTCGAGCTCAGCGTCGCCTGCGCACGCGGCGAGCAGCAGCGTCGCAAGGACCACGAGCGCCACCCGGGTGTACCGGCGGGCAGCGGACGAGTTGAGGGTCATACCTGTTCCTTCGGCGGTCGTGGCAGGAAAAGCAGCACCTTGTGAAAGTTTTCCCGAGCGCCCGGTCGACGGCAAGTCGCGCGGGCCAGAGTTTGCGGCGGTCACGAGGAGGCGTCCTCGCTCTCGTCGGAGTGGTCGTCAGAGTGATCTTCGCTGTGATCGTCGTGATGATGTTCGATCTCGCGGGTTCCCTCGACCGCTCCCCAGATGCCACCGGCGAGAATGCCGACGGCGACGAGGGCGACGAGCCCGGTCATGGCGTTCTTCGAGAGGTTGGGGCGCTGCGTGATCAGGATCGCGACGCCGAGGATGACGAGCGCAACGATCGAGCCGACGACGACGGCGCCTTCCTTGGAGGCCGCGAGGAAGATCCGTGACACGGCGAGCACGATGACTCCGCCGCCGAGGAGTCCGAGGAGCGGAACCTCGAAGGGGCCCATGAGCTGGTCGCGCAGTGCTTCGTTGGCCGAGGCGTCGGCGGAGGCGCGGTCGGCCCAGGCGGTCATCGTCCATTCGAACGCGACGATGGCGAGCACGACGAGTCCCACACCGAACAGGAGTGGGCTGATCGCGAGGCCGGTTGCGGCAGCGGCGACACCGGCGCCGGCGATGATCGGCCAGATCGATTCGCCGACTGGTCGCTGAGCGGCTGGTGCGTCGCTTCGCCCCATCGCTGCGGCGACCGCTTCGGCGTCGGCGTCACGGAACCAGGTGAGCAGGCCTCCGACGATGACGGAGGTGAAGGCAACGCCGAGAAGCACCGTGTACGACACCTGGTCACCGATGCCGCCCTTGTAGCCCGCGCTGAGCGGGCCGACGACGTCGCCGCCACTCGTGTAGCCGCCGATGGCAGCTGCGGCGAGCGCCGCCATGGCGATGCCGAGATAGAGCTTGAGTCCTGTTGGGATCATGCGAGGCTCACTTCGTGATCGTGATCAGGTACCAGACGGGCAGGTACACGAGGACGGTGGCGAACCAGTAGATCGCCGCCGCTTCGATGCCGTCGGCATTGGTCGAGTTGAACTGGCCCGTGACCGCTCGGACGAGCATCAGGGCGACGAACGCAATCGCGCTTCCGAGGAAGGCGATGTAGGCGCCATAGATGGTGAAGAGCAGCAGGGCCGGAAGGCTGCGATCGACTGGTAGCGCGAAGTCGCTGATGGCGAACGCCATCTGATTGATCACCGCGGCGCCCATGAGGATGGTCGCGCCGAGCGCCATGTAGCCGTGGCCGCGGTCGTCGTTGCGAAACGCCTGCACGGCCCATGCCATGGTGAAGGCACCGATCCACGTGGTGAACATCATCATCGTGCCGGGTGCGATCTGCACGGCACCCTCGGGGAACCAGAGGCCACCGCCGAGCCGGTTCTCGACGAGGAACTCGTTGTTCTGCCGGATCGAGATGTAGACGGCGAAGAGGCCGACGAAGACCATGATCGCGGCGACCGAGGCGAAGGCCGTGCCGACGAGCAGCGTCCGGCTCCGGGTGGCTTCGGCCTGCGGGAGCACGTTGAGGGTTGACTCCGCCATCAGTTGACCTCCTCGAACTCGTCGAGCAGTGGGGCTTCGGAAGTGATCACCGGCAGCGGTTCGACGAAGTTGCCGACCGGCGGGGGCGACGGCGCCGCCCACTCGAGGGTGTGGCCCTCCCAGGGGTCATCGGGAAGGGTCTCTTTGCTCGTCACGGCGGCCATGACCGACCCGATGAGCGCCAGCGCAGCGAGTACGAGCAGCACCGCACCGATCGCGGCGATGACGTTGAAGGTCTCGACGCCCGATTCGACGGCGTCGGAGACGCTGATGTCGGGCTGGCCCATCAGGCCGGAGATCAGGTCGGCGACGCCACCGATTGCGCCAGCGCCGAGGCCCGTGACGATCGCCAGCATGGCGAGGGGCTCACGGGCGTAGCCACCGAAGATCTTCGGGGCCCACCACGCGAGCGCACCGGCGCCCGACACGACGACTGCGGCGAGGACCAGGGAGAGCTGTGCGGTCGTGGTCGACAACAACACGTTGTCCTCGTGGAGGCCGTCCCAGAGCGGAATGACCCGAATCTCGCCGGCGACGGCGGCGAGCAGCAGCAGGATCGCGCCCATCAGCCCACCGAGCAGTGCCGCGGAGATCTTTGGGGTCGCGCCTCGGCGGATGGTGTCGAGTACACCGCCGATGACGCCGAGAATCGGGAGGACAACGACGAGACCGAAGGCGATGTAGAGGAATTCGTCGTAGATCCGGTTGCCGTCCGTGAAGACGGGGTCTGCGCCTCGGGAGAACGAGTGTTGTGCCCATGCGCCGAAGCTGAGGGCGCCGAAGAGGCCGATCATCGAGAAGATGACGGAGCGGCTGACCTGGCGGGTCTTGGCCGCAACGGGGCCGATTTCGGCGAGCACACCCAGGACCGGGATGGCGTAGGCGTAGACCTGGGGCTGTTCCCACGCCCAGGAGACATCGCCCCAGATCCGGGAACGTTCGCCGAAGAAGATTGGGTCGCGGCCCTGGAGATCGGCGTAGACGTAGATCAGGTTGGCGACGAGGACGGGCAGCGACAGGAGCCAGACCGAGCAGGCGACGAGCATCGACCAGGCGAACGCCGGGACGTTCAGCAGCGACATCCCCGATGGACGCAACGCGATCACCGTCGTGGCGACGCAGATCGATGCGGCGAGGATGGCGCCGATCATCAGCACGAGCGAGGTCACCGTGAGCAGCGTGGCTTCGCTCGACGTGCCGTCTGCCGGGCCGAGGCCGCCGTCGGCCAGGAACGAGGCGAGGTGCACACAGCCGCCAATGAACCAGGCCCAGAACGCTGCCGCGGACAAGCGGGGGAACGCGATGCCCCCGGCGCCCACCTGGAGTGGCACGACCGCGGTGGCGATGCCGAGGAAGAGCGGGATGGCAACCAGGAAGACCCCGCCGGTACGGAACAGCACCCAGCTCTGGAAGTAGGAGGCGACCGACCCGAACAGGTCGATGCCGCTGAGCGAGGCTCGTTCGAATCCGTTGAGCACGCCCAGCACGGAGACGACGAGCAGGAACAACAGGGATGCGCCGATCCAGAGACGGCCGACCATCTTGTGGTCGTTGGACGCGACGAGGAGGTAGAGGCCATCGCCTGTTGCGTCGTCCACGGTCACGTCGAGCTCGGACTCGTGGGATTCGGCATGCGCTTCGGTGGCGGTCATGTGTGTGAATTCACCCTCGGCTGGCAATTGGGTCACCGGTCAAACCGGACCACCCGATGGTATTCGGCGCGGCACGGCTTGAGGCGCATCAACGGGGTTTCCGCGCGCACCTGCCCGGACAGTATCGGGCGCTGGATTCGTGTCCCAAGGCGAAGGCCCCCGACGCGCGTCACACGTCACACCCGCATCTGTGGACGCTGGGCCCCGCTCGGCGGGGTCCGCGGTCCACAGAAGCCGTGGAGATCAGGTGATGGCGACGTCCACGGCCATGGCCACGAAGAGCACCGTCAGGTAGGTGATCGAGAAGGTGAAGAGCTTCATCGCTCGTTGTGGCGTGGGGTCACGCAACAACTGCACCGCATACAGGGTGAACAGACCGCCCGACACGATCGACGTGACCAGGTAGAACCAGCCCATCCCGGCGATCGGCGCGAATGCGACACCAAGCGCCCAAACCGCAACCGAGTACGCAACGATCTGACGAGCGGTCGATTCGAGGCTGGCGACCGACGGCATCATCGGAACATCGGCAGCCGAGTAGTCGTCGCGGTACTTCACCGCGAGCGCCCAGAAGTGCGGGGGCGTCCACAAGAAGATGATCCCGAACAAGACGACGGGCTCCCACGCAATCGAATTCGTGACCGCCGCCCAACCGACCAGGACCGGCATGCACCCCGCCGCGCCACCGATCACGATGTTTTGTCGAGACGTCCGCTTGAGCCAGAGCGTGTACACGAAGATGTAGAACGCCGCGGCAGACAAGGCGAGCAACGCCGACAGCGGATTGACGAACCCGGCGAGCCAGACGCCGGCGACGACCAGCAGGGCGACCGAGAAGACCAGTGCGTTTCGGGGCTCAATCTCGCCGGTCACGAGCGGTCGACCTTCGGTCCGCTTCATGATCTTGTCGATGTCGCGGTCGACATACATGTTGACGGCGTTGGCGCCGCCCGCGGCGAACGTTCCGCCGATCACGGTCGCGACGACGAGCCACCAGCCCGGCCAGCCACGCTCCGCGACCACCATCGTGGGCACGGTCGTGATCAGCAGGAGCTCAATGATTCGAGGCTTGGTCAGCGCAAGGTAGGCGCCGAATGTGGAACGGGTCGTCGAGGCACCCGGCGCAACAGTCGTCATCGCCCCCAATGGTATGGCCGGGCTCGGCACTTCTGCCAAGGTCATTGGCCCGTATCGTGAGTGACATGTTTTGGGGTCGCGACGCCGCCTTCTGGACCCGCGTCACGCTCGTCTGGCTGATGGCGATCACCGTCACTGGCGCGGCCGTCCGTCTGACGGGCTCGGGGCTCGGCTGCACCGACTGGCCGACATGCAGCATCAACGAAGAACTCGACGCTCCCGGATTCCACGCGACGATCGAGTTCGGCAACCGCATCATCTCGGGCCTGGCGATCATTCCGGTCATTGCGGCCTGGGTCGCGGCACGCCGGCTGAACCGCGTCGATCTCCGTCCGTGGTTCGTCGCCATGGTCATCGGATTCCTCGGCCAAGTTCTCCTCGGCATGCTCGTCACCCGCACCCACCTCGATCCCCGAGTTGTGCTCGGGCACTTCTTGTTGTCGATCGTGCTGATCTTCATCGGCGTGGCCCTCGACCACGGCGCCCGTACCACTGGGGTCAAGTCTCAACAAGCAACAGGTTCGGCACCTGGGTCCGACCCATGGCTCCGGACTGCTTCGACGGTGGCCGTCGCGCTCGCCAGCGCGGTCATCGTCCTCGGCACGCTCGTCACGGGATCGGGGCCGCACACGGGCAGCGACGAGTCCGGCCAGGCGGTACCACGGCTGGGCCTCGACATTCGCGAAATCACTCGCGTGCATTCGGTGACCGTCTGGATTCTCGGCGCCGTGCTTCTCGCAATCATCGTGAAGGCCCGACGGGAACATTCACCGCACGATCGTGGCGTCGTCCGGGCGATCGCCCTCGGAGCAGCACAGGGCGGGATCGGATACCTCCAGTACTTCACCGGTGTCCCGGTGTTGCTGGTCGGGGTGCACATCGCGGGCTCGGTACTGTTCTGGACTGCGCTCACCTGGTGGTTCTTCGACGTTCGCCGCGACGTCGGACAGCCAGCCCGAGCGGTTCGGGAGGAGGTACCCGCATGACTGCACCACTCGAGGTCGCCGATCCCGACATCGACGTCAACCTCGGCGTCGACGCCGACATGCCATGGGTCGTGCTCGTCTGGAACGACCCGATCAATCTCATGAGCTACGTCACGTTCGTGTTCCAGAAGCTGTTCGGCTACTCGAAGGAGAAGGCCACCGAGCTCATGCTCGACGTGCATCACAAGGGCCGCGCGGTCGTGTCGTCGGGGACTCGAGAGAAGGCGGAGGCCGACGTCGCCCGCCTCCACGAACACGGACTCTGGGCCACCATGCAAAAGGACGGGTCGGACTCGGGCGGCGAGGCCGGAAGCTCGTGATCCTCCGCAAACGCCTCTTCGTGGCCCGGAACGGCTCCGTCCACAATCGCCTCGACGAAGAGATCCGGGTGTTGCTCGGGCGACTGATCGAGGAGCTCCGAGAAATCCTGCTCGTCGATGAGGGAGACGACATCCGACGCCTCTATCCCACGGCGTATCCCGACGATCCGGACTCGGAGGAGCGATTCGGGGACATGGTCCACGACCAACTGCTGATGCAGCGGCTCGATGCGATCGATGCCGTCTCGGGTTCGCTCGACGCCGATGTGCTCGACGTCGAAACCGCCGACGCGTGGATGTCGACCATCAATCAGATTCGTCTGGTGCTCGGGACTCGGCTCGACGTCGGCGAGGACGACCGAGACATCGACGAGGACGACCCGAACGTCCAGGCACACGTCGTGTACCAGTTGATGAGCTACCTGCTCGAGGAGCTCACGACCGCCCGCATCGAGCTCCTCTGAGCTCGGCCTGAACCCGGACGCCGTACCCAACTTGTTACTTGTTGGGACTTGACCCCATGGGGCGGCAGGGTGCGGTCAGGCGGGGGCTTCGCAGTTGCGGACGGTTTCGAGACCGGCGCATCGATCGAAATCCGCGCCGGCGTCGCCACTGTCTCTTCCGCCTCCCCCGGCGAGCAGGTCGATGCCCGCACCGCCGAGCAGCACGTCATGTCCTCCGGATCCGATCAGACGGTCGCGTCCGTTGCCGCCCGTGAGGCGATCGTTGTCGCCGTCGCCAACGAGGCGGTCATAGCCCGCGGCTCCGTCGAGGGTGTCGTGACCCGGACCTCCCCGAAGACGGTCGTGGCCGTGGCCGCCGTAGATGACATCGTGGCCTTTGTTGCCGCCGATCCGGTCGTCGCCGCGGTGGCCGAAGATGCGGTCTGATCCACCGCCGCCCCAGATGCGGTCGTCGCCGTCGAGCCCACAGATCACGTCATCGCCGGTCCCGCCGTCGATGATGTCGGGACCGTTCGTGCCGAGGATGACGTCGTCTCCCGGGGTGGGGGTCTGACCCTTCGAAAGGTCGACGGTCACCCGAAGGCCGTCGCAGTACGCGACCGGCGCAGGAGCGACCGACGTTGTTGTTGTCGTCGTGGTGGTGGTCGTCGGGGGCGGGCTCGGCTGGCTGAAGACTTCGATCACCGCCGCCTCGCCGGCCCCGAAGGAGTCGGCGATGTTCGCTCGGTCGCACGGCGTGGTGTCGGCGTAGCCGCGACACCAATGCCAGCGGCCAGCGTCGCCGTAGAGGTAGCCCGAGACGCCGGCGTTGCGCGAGGCGATGGCCTCGGCCCGAACTTCGGTGACGCCAGGGTTGCGCCAGCGTTCGTCGAGCCAATCGAAGTTGCTGTTGAAGTACTTGGCCTCACCCTGGAAGACGGGCACGCCGTAGGCCTCGACGGCGAGCCGCATGTGTTCCTCGGCCTCCTCGATGGTTCGGTCGTGGCCGATCTCGGGTGCGGCGACGTCGATCCACGGTTCGCCGGCGTAGAAGAGCGAGCCGTTCCAGAACGGCGGCGCATGAAACGCGATGTCGAGCGGTGACCCCGCGTCTCGGACCGCACGGGCCATGATGCGCCACACCTCCTTGTTGGCCTCGGTGTTGTTGGAGCCGCCGTCTCCGCCGAACACCCACATGCTGACCGCGGGATGATCGCCAAAGGCTTCGACCATCTGGAGGCCGTAGGCGTACGCGTTGTCGACGGTGACCGTGCCGCGAACCTGGTCGGCGATCTCGTTGCCCTCGCCAGAACGCCCGCCGGGAAGATAGAGGTTGTGCCAGGCCACGACGAGGCCGACCTTCATGCCATTGCGGTGCGCCGCGTCGAGGATGCGGTTGGCATGGGCGATGTAGCCGTCGGTCAGGACGACCTCGCCATCGATGAGCGCTCCCATCGGGCCGCCGTCGCGGTAGTCCTGCACGTAGGTGACCGGGATGTGATGGATGACGCCGGTCCATGCCCCGGTGAAGCCGTGGTCACGAAGCGCGGCGAAGTACTCGTCGGCTTCTTCCTCGCTCGCCGACGAGAGCATCTGCCAGGCGGTGTCGTAGACCGGGATCGTGGTGTCGGCCGTGGGTGCGATCCAGGCCGACGAACCGTTGCCATTCGGTTGTGCGTCGGCTTCGCCCGTGACTCCGGCGATCGCGCCCATGGTGAGCACGAGGCCAACAGACATCAACCCAAAGTGGCGAATCCCCATGGCGTGAGGGTAACAGTGCAGCCGAATGCGCTCGAAATGACTCCACCCGCCGCAGAGAACGGCGGTGTCGTCAGGCCGCTGGCCACCAGAATCCACCGGCGGTCCCCGGACCGGTGTACACGGCGATCGAGGGACCCATGCGGTAGCGCCGGACCGAGGCCACGACGGGCGATGCCTGCAGTCGAGCTTCGAGCGCCTCGGTGAACTCGATCGTGTCGGGAGCAGCGTGGGCGACCGCGACATGCCGTGGACGGTCACCGGCGGTCATTTGGGCCGTCATTGCGTCGACGAGGGCGTCGATCGATCGGCCGGTCCCGACGAGTTCGTAACCACCGCCGTAGCCGGCCAGGACCGGCACGTCCTCGGCTCCCGACGGCAACTCGGCGGCGCGCATGCGACCGCCCTTCAGGACGTAGCGAAGATCCTGCAAGATGAAGGTCGTGCCGATCGTCGGAATGAGGGCTTCGGCCACGTCGACGGCGGCTTCGACCCCACCTCCGGCGGCGACCGCGTCGGCGACCGCCATCGCCACGACGCCGCTGCCGTACGACGTCATCCTGGTGTCGATGAGGGTGACCGGAACGGGCGCATCGTCGATCGCCACCCGCGCCGCGTTGAGCGTCCCCGACAGGGCCTCGCCGAGATGCACCGAGATCACGTGGTCGGCGCCTGCTTCCGCGAGTTGGCTCCACAGGTCGAGGAACTGACCGGGCGAGGGTTGGCTCGTGGAGACCTCGACTCCCGAGGCCAGCCGGCCGTAGAACTCATCGACGTCGAGCTCGACCCCTTCGAGATGCGCTCGACCATCGAGCACCACCGTGATCGGAAGGACATGAATTCGGTGCCGGCCGCACTCGTCGGTCGAGAGCTGCGCGGAGGAGTCGGTGACGACAGCGATGTTCATGTGGCCGGCCCTGAGGTCTCATCCGAATCTTTGAGTATTGGGGATCCATCGACGAGCGGATTCGCCACGAATCGTCGGGCGATGACCGCACTCGAGATCGCTGCGGCGACAGGAAGCGCCAGCGGGGCGGGACGATCCACACCGGTCGACCACCCGCGGCGCCACGCAACCACCGATGCCCCAACCCACACGACCGACGCCGCCGCAGTGCCCGCCCAGGTGCGTTGGGTCCACTTCGGCAGGGCGGCGGTTCCGATTGCGACGGCCGCGTCGAGTGGAAGGTAGCTCGGGAACGTGGCCACTACCTGTCCGATGGAGGTGGCCACGCCCTTTCCACCCTCGCGTCCGGGCGGATGACAATGGCCGATCACGGCCGCAGACGCGGCGAAGTTGGCGCCGGAAGGACCGGCGAGATGTCGGCCGATCACCGATGCCGCGATCCCCTTGCCGACATCGACGGCGAACACGAACGCTCCCCAGCGCGAACCGAGATTCTTTCCGGCGTTGAGGGCCCCGGGGTTGCCGGATCCGACGTGGCGAAGATCGGTGCCCGCGCCGGACCACCGGCGGGCGAGATCTGCACTCGGGATCGAACCCAGGCCGTACCCGAGCGCAAGGGTGGCGACGCCTCGAGCGGCGGACGGTCGGGGCTGAAGAGAACTCACCGGGCGGGACACGACGGTCGAAATCGCTCGAACCATGTCTCGCATTCCATCCGAAATCGAGCGGTGCGAGACATTCAGGAATCTGCCGGAGCTGCCGATGGGTCGATCTACCCAGAAATCGGGGTGCCGTGAAGCGTCTGTCGACAATCTGCCGAGTGGCCGCGACCGCCATCGCTGCGGTCGTGATCGTCGCGTGTTCGGGCGAGGTCGGCCCACCGCAGACCGCCGACTCCAAGCTGATCGTGACCCCGACCTCGATCGTCGAAACGACGACGACCTCGACCACGACGACGGCCGCTCCAACGACGACGGTTCCGACCACGACGACCCTCACCGCACCGGTGGAGGCCGAAAGCACAACGGGCGACGATGCTCCCGATGTGCTGGCCTTCAGAACAGACAATCTCGGGGCGCTGTACGAGGTGGACACGTCAGGTCAGCTGCTCGCGGTCGCCGAGGGCGCCGGCGCTGGCGCAAGTGGCGAAACGGTGGCCGATGGCGAGATGGTGCGAGTGCTGAATCGCACCGAGGTACTCGAGGACGTCTGGGTCCAGATCGGACGTCCGCTCGGTGGGTCGCCGATCGGCTGGGTACTCGCCGAAGATCTGATCGAGACCGACCAGTGGGTCGATGTCGTCGACACCTCCAAGGCCGGGCAGCTCGTCGAGTTGCGCAATACCCGGATCCTGCGGGCTGAACCCCGCCCGACCGCGGACGCGACCGTCGAAGCCGGAGCCGGCTTGCTTGCGGTGCACTCCGGGGAGACCGCCTTGCATGGCACGGGCGTGACGTGGGCGCGGATCATGGCGAGCGAGGACGGCTCGTTCCTGGGATGGATCGAGGAGGGCGAGCTCCTCGTGATCAACGACATCGTCGTGTGGTCCTCGACCGGTCAGCCCGTTCGGACGAGCGCGGATCCCTCGATCGACTACGGCGTCCAGATGAGTGGGCCGACGGTCGTGCAGTCGTCGTGTTCGTTCCTTCGGGTGCGGATCGACGCCGGATCGACCGCAGCAGGGACCCACGTCTTGTTCGGCCCTCAGCCTCCGGTCGGCACGTTGTTGATCGATGACGAGCCGAGTTCGGACGTCGCCGCTCCCGCCGAGGGAGAGCAGATCGAACCGACGGGCGGAGATCCCATCGAGCTGCGTGCCACATGGAACGCGGCCTCCGGGGGCGGGGCCGTCTTCATCAGTCCCGGTGAGTCCGTGACCTTCACCCTGCCGGCGAGTCTCTCGTCGACCTGGCACTTCGTGGCGCTCGGCCTCGAACAGGACGTGTCGTTCGTCCTCGACGACGCCGGCAACCCGAGCGCTCAAGGCGTGAGCACCGTCACGACGCCAGCGTCCTGCTAGGTCTGCGCATGAGCGCCCAGCGGGCGCGAACTCGCCGCGAAGAAACAGCACCCCCAACGGGATTCGAACCCGTGTTACCTGCGTGAAAGGCAGGCGTCCTAGGCCGCTGGACGATGGGGGCGGAAGTGTCGAGGATAGCGCGGCTCGCTCGATTCGGACGACGCGCAACTGATCCGATATCCGACCGGCTCTGGTCGTGGTGGTCGGACCTGTGGCATCGTTCTCGCCATGTCGGAGCTCAATGTCGCCCCGGAGTCGTGGGGCCCGTGGAAGGAAACGGCGTTCTGGGTGGGGACTCGGGCGCCGCTGACGTCGGCGACCGGTCTTTCTTCGGCGGCCTATGTCGACGATCGGTTCTTCGCCGACGAACAGCTCGCCGTGTTCGAACGCGGCTGGGTGTGCGTCGGCATCGCGGCCGAAGCGACGGTCGGGCGGGTGCTGGTGAGATCCCTCGGAAGTCGATCGATCCTGATCACTCGAGACGGCGACGGAGTCTTGCGAGGCTTCCTGAACTCGTGCCGCCATCGGGGCACCGAGTTGTACGAGTGCGACGCCGACGTCGGGTCGACACTGCGCTGCCCGTATCACCGATGGGGTTACGGCCTCGACGGTTCGCTCAAGGCCACGCCCAGGTTCGAAGACGTGCCTCGGGACGGATTCGAGGCGTCGGCGTACGGCCTGGCGCCGGTGCGGGTGGAGGCGTGGGGCGTGCTCCTGTTTGCGTGCGCCGACCCCGAGCAGGTGACCCTGGCGGAGTGGTTGGGCGACCTTCCGGAGCGCATGGCGGGCTATGGCCTCGACGACTGGCAGCCTCGGCTCACCCAGGAGCTCGAGATCCGGGCCAACTGGAAGCTGATTTCGGAGAACTTCCAGGAGTACTACCACCTCACGTGGGTGCACCCAGAGCTGTCGAAGGTGAGCCGCGTCGACGATCACTACCGCTACCAGGGCGCGGGCATGTACTGCGGTCAGACGACGACGCCGGTCAGCGGGGACGAACGCGACGACTGGCTGAGCCTGCCGCCCGCCGACGGCTTGGACGACTCGGACGCGGTGAGCGGGCGCTTCGTGGCGATCTTCCCGAACGTGCTGTTGTCGGTCTTGCCGAACCACGTGTTCGTGATGCGGCTCGATCCCTTGGCGCCGGGTCTCACCGCCGAGACCTGCACCTGGCTGTTGCCGAAGTCCGGCGCCGACGCGAGCGACGACGCGTTCGAGCCGACCCGTTCGTTCTGGCTCGACGTCAACAGCGAGGACATCGACATCGTCGAGCGTGGTCAGCGTGGCTTGACTCGGGGCGCCGTGCCGGCGGGCCCCCTGGCACCGAGGTTCGAGGAGCCGCTGCATCGGTTCCACAACATGCTCGCCGACCTCATGACTGGGGCGAGGGTCCAGGTCCCCGATGGCGACGACGGCACCGACGCCAGCCGATGGGGCACCGCCCCCAACCCCACCCCCGCCACCATCGATCAGCCCTGAAGGGGGTCGGCCCTGAGGGGGGTCAAGTCTTTCCAATCGACAACCAACGACGGGTCGACGACGGGAGCTCCAGTTGTCGATTGGAAAGACTTGACCCCAGTGGGGGGCGCGCTGAGCCGGGCGGCGCGGACAGGGGCCTCCGGCAATCTGCGCATGAGCGCCCGAAGGGCGCGAACTCGCAGCAAAAGAACAGCGCCGATCCGGCTGAGCCGGGCGGCGCGGACAGGGGCCTCGGGCAATCTGCGCATGAGCGCCCGAAGGGCGCGAACTCGCAGCGAAAGATCAGTTGCGACGGATGACGAAGGTTTCGTCGTGGAACCAGAGGCCGCCGTGTTCGTGCAGGACGGCCTCGGTCGCTTCGAGGTAGCGGCCGTCGCGGCTCGCTTCTTCGACACGTTGGTCGTCGATCTGCGCAACGTAGATGGCAGCGTTCCAGGCGGCGAACAACGTGGAGGTGCCGATGTTCGATCCGAGATCGCTCGGCAGCGTGTGCATCTCGTAGGTCAGGGTCGATTCGTCGTCGGGGAACGCCATGAGGTCGAAGTCGCGTGCGTCGGTGTCGAGCGCGCGGTGCAATTCGGCCAGGAGTTCGTGGCGATCGACGGGGAACGGAACCTCGTCGGGCCAGATCTTCTGCACGATCTCCATGGCGGGATCACCGCCCCGGGACTGAATGCCGAGTAGCACGCCATGCGAGCGAAGACTGCGGCTGAGCGGGCACAGGATCTTGCTGACCTTGAAATCGGCGCCGGTCTTGGCCCGCCACGGTTGTGACGCGATGACGAGGTCGTAGTCGGTGCGGTGATCGCCGAGCTGCGGGATCACATTGTCGAGCGCGAAGGTCTGGTCTGAGCGGTGGATGACCAGCGCCGTCGGGGTCACGTACAGCGGATTGCCGGTCTTCGGGCTCGGCGCAACGGCCCAGTGCTCGACCAACCAGTCGTCGAGATCGCGGAGCTGCTCGCCGAAGGTCTGGCTGTCCGTGCCGTCGAGCGCGACATGGCGCATCACCATGCGCTGCCGCTTCTCCTCGGTGTTGGGGCGCAGCCCAGGAGACTCGGCGTAGTGGAGGTTCGTGAGCACGATGACCGACGCGGGATGTTCGATGAATCGGTCGGGAAGCTTGTCGAGCGTGAGACGGGCGTCTTCGAGACTGATCTCCTTGCCGACCACGTAGAACGGGATCGTCGGGTACTCGCGGTGCATGGCCCGAAGGAGGTGCGCCAGCACCGTGCCGTCGCCGATGCCTGCGTCGAAGACTCGAAGCGCCGGTGGGACCGGCCGGAGCCGCCGCAACTCTTGGGCCGCTCGTTCAGCGACCTTCCACTTCTCGTTGGTCGTGGTGACGAACTGGAGGTACTTCTGCCGATTGTCGACGAAGCGGAGCGGCGAGGCGTCGGTCATCGACGTCAACCTAGTCAGTTGAGCGTCATCGAGATCTCGTAGTCGCCTTCGCCGAAGTCCCCGACGGATCGGGCTTCGATGCGATAGCTGCCCGGTGGCAGTTCGATCTCGACTCGACTCGACAGGAACGGAAGGCCAGCATCAGACGAGTCGTCGTCGTTGTAGGCGAGGATCTGATCGAGGTCGTCGACGACTTGGATCACCGGGTCGAGGAACGAGTCCTCGGTCGGGATCATCTCGACGATGAGGGTCCCACCACGCGTCTCGAAGTCGTAGACGTCGAAGGTGTTCTGGTCGAGCGACTCGCCGATGACGAGCGGTGCGGTGCCGACGTTGACGAGCTGTTGGTCCTGCACCGTCGTTTCCTCGAAGCCTGAGTCGAATCCGAAGGCGTCGTCCGCGCCATCGGCGACCGTGAGCTGTTCGGTGCTGTCGGCGACCTGCACCGTCATCTCGTAGGTACCGCCGTTGTCGAAGACCTCCCGGACCTCGAGGTAGACGACACCGGCCGACGTGGTCTCGAATCGGACTGCCGAGTTGAGGCCTTCGAAATCGTCGTTGCTCGTGATGAAGAACTCGTCGCTGTCGAGGACGTCGAGCGCGGGGTCCATGGCGTCGTCGGTCGCATTGACCGTCACGGCGACCGCCACACCTTCGGGAAGTTCGACCGCCCAGCGGTCGATCACTCCGCGGTCGACGGCGCCAGCCTCAACCACCGTCTCGCCCACGGCAACCGACGTCGTTCGGTCGATCGTTTCGCGTTCGGGGAAGGTGAACGCACCGTCGTCGGTACTGGTGAACGGATCGTCGACGCCACCGTCACCGATCACGCCGTCGATTGGTCCCTCGTCGAGGCCGATGTCGCCGAAGGCGTCCTCCAGCTCGGAGGTCACATCGACATCCTGCAAGTCCGACAGGTCAGCGATCCAGGAGTCGATCGAGTCGTCCTCCAGCCAACCGAGTGCCGTCACCACGTTTTTCATCACGGTGCCGATCGGTGAGATGTACCACTCGCCGTTCGACTCGGTCACCACGATTGGCATCGTCGGGAACTCGGTCGGGAGCTCGACGGTGTTCAGCCAGTCGATCGCCCCCTGCGGCAATCCCTCGTTGAGACAACCGTCGCCAACCCAATCGCCTCCGAAGTCGTACCGGAACGGCGAACACGTCGGGTCGATGTCGAGCGCGGCGCTCAAGAGCTCGCCGGAAATGTCACCGTCGAGGGTCCAGGAGCGGCCCGGCTGATCGCCGATCAGGTCGACGCCGAAGGTGTCGCCGTCGCCGGACACGTCCAGCTCGTAGGAGCGAGGGGTGATGACGTTGACGTAGTCGATCTGGTCGACTGCGCTCGAAATGGATGTCTCGATCCGCGTCGGGCTGTAGCGCGTCACATACGTGAAGTCCGGACCCGAACCCGTCACTTCGTAGCCGCGGATCCGCACGATGGTGTCGCCGTCTTCTTCGGTGGTGTCGAGCTGGAGATCGGTGAGCTGGATCTCGATGCCTTGCTCGGCCATCTCGGCCTTCGCCTGGGCGAGTTCGGTGGTGAGGTCGTTCATGAAGAGGGGCGCGTACCGGTGCAGGGCGTGCATCTCGTTCGGATCCAGGCGACGCATCGCCTGATCGAGGTCGAGGTCGACCATCTCGTTGATCATCGACTCGACGGCGGTTTCGGGGCTTTCGGCACCAAGGGGTCGCAGGCCCATGCCGAGGGCGGGCAGCTCACCCGGAAAGGCTTCTTCGAGCGCCGTGTAGATCGGGGAGAAATACCAGCGACCGTCACGTTCGACCATCACGATCGCCTCGTCGCTGGCGAGGCTCGCCGTTTCGGTCTCGACGACCTCTTCGGGGTCGAGCTCGGCGACTTCGTCACGGAGCGCGTCGCCGAAGCGGAATGCACCGAGATCGACTGTCGAGGTGGACGTTCCGCCCGTCATCGTGATCAGCGCGACATCGGGGCTGTCGACAGGTCGAACGACCTCATAGGTGACGTCGGTGAACTCGAAGTCGAAACCGTCGACCTGGCCGGAGTCGAAGTCGTCGGCCAGGACGCCGATGCGTTGGAGTTCGGGCATGACGTCGAACAGCATCGGTTCGGCGATCGCGCGACGTTCTCCCGGCTCGAGTAGCTCGGCCATGGAAAGGAAGTCCTCGTTGTTGATGGCCTCGATCATCTGGTCCATCGCCGCTTCGGGCGACTCTGCACCTCCGCTCGATCCGAGCGCCGTGAGGGCAAACCAGCCACCACCGGCAAGCAGGACGACGGCTCCGGCGATGGCGGCGATCCAGGCAAACTGGCCGCCACTTCGTGCCGGAGGCGCGGCGGGAGCGTGTGGGGGTTGCGGCGCATCCCACACGGGCGCAGTCGTCGACGAGGCGAGGGGCTGCGGAGCGACCGGTGGAATGGCGGGTGAGGCGGGGGGAGCCTCTGGCGGCGGGGTGACAACCGGGGGACGTGGGGTCTGAGCTTCGGGCGCGGGAGGGGGCAATGGCTGCCACCCCGGAAGGGGGCCGCTGTCGTGTCCCGCTGGTTGAGGTGTGCGTCCGCCGTCGAGGGGCGACGGGTCCCAGGGCTGGCCTGTCGTCATGGTGTGTGATTCGGCCAACCGGAGGCGGCGCTGTAGCCAAACAGGGATGTTCGGGCCATCTGAGCCAGGTCGTCAGGGAAGCCGATCGAGTTCGGTGCGATTGACCATTCCGGTGCCGACGACATGTTCCACGAGCCTCTGTCTGCGATCGGTGGCCTCGAAACCCTTCTCGCCGCGCAGACCACGTACGCCCTCGCTCGCCAGGCGCGCACAGAGGTAGTCGAGTTTTCGGTCGAGCTTCTTCGTCGACCAGCCGAGCCGGTGGGCGACGGACGCATTCGCCGGAAGCTCGCCGACGGCACCCGAGGGGTCGAGAAGGGTGCTCTCCGCAAGTGCAAGCACGAGGAGGTGCTGCTCCTCATTGAGAGGGATCACGCCGAACGTCGTCGTTTCGGCGGCGTCCGGCACGCCCTCGGCCATCGGCGGCAGCAGGGGATCACGGCCTGGCAGCACCCAGCCGAGCTCGTAGGTGCCCGGACCGAACTCGAAGCCGATCACGCCGGTCGGCTCCGCAAGCGACCCGACGGCGTCCGGCGGCAGGCGGCTCGTTCGGCCCGTGCTGCCCGTGATCGTGAGGACGGCATGTTTGGCGTTGTTGGCGATCCACCACACGCCATCCCGGTCGAAGACGGTGCCGACGGTTCGGTGCATGTAGGGGTTTGCGTCATCGACCACGATGTCACCCGTCCGCCCGAACGTCGCCGTGGTCCCCGACGACACCTCGGTGAGTTCGTCGATGAAGACGAGATGGATGGTCATCGGGTGATCTCCTTGAGCGCAAAGGCGGCGGCGCCACACGCCGTGACCGCTCCGAGTACGCCGCCCCACCCGATCCCGATCGGCTCAGAGAGAACGACCGCAAGCGCGGCGAAGACGACGAGGACGGACACGGCAAGGACCACCCCGCTCGCCATTCGGGTGCGACCGCTTGCCCCGAGCAACAAGGCCGCAGCGATCGCCACCGGTATCAGAAGCCACGCGCCCACGATGAGGGCGCGACTGATCCCATCGACAACATCGAGCGCATTGAGACTTCCGATCAGGTCGATGCTCGAACGTGCGGGCGCCGACCCGATCGCCAGCCACGGCAGAACGAGAGAGACGGTGGTGATGAACGCCAGCGCAAGTGCGGGAACGATGGCGGGAACGGGCCGCATCCAAGAACGGTAGCGAGGCCAGCCCGACACATCAGGGGTTTACGCACTTCGGGGTTGATCCGATCATGGTGTCGGCCGGGTGCATCCTCGTCGACACTTCACGCATGACCAATGTCGCCAACGTCGCCGACGGCCTGCTCGAGGCGATCGGAATCGAACGTCGCCGATCGATCGAGATCGATCGACCACCGGTGTTCTTCGCATCGTCGTTCAGAGTCGAGGAGGCTGCCGCAGCGCTGGTTGCCTCGCTCCATGCAGCGATCGACCACCTGCTCGAGACACTGGGGCACGCGCCGCCCGATCACCCGACTCGCCTTCGGCGCTCACTGGTGGCTGATGCGTTCCGGAGCGAACGTCTCTGCGTTCACACGGTAGACGCACCCTTGTGGGACAACTGGTCGGGACACGTCCGATCCGCGGACGGATTCGTCCAGTACCACACCAACTTCGCCCACCACCGACGGGCCGTCGCCGACACGTTCGGCCTGCCAATCGACGCACCGCGCGCCGACCTCGAGGCGGCCACGGCACGCGTCACCTCTGAAGAAATCGATCGGCGGTTGACCGACTCGGGCGGCATCGTGGCGGTGATGCGAACGCTCGACGAGTGGGACCAGCACCCACACGCGATCGAAGAACACCAACTCCTCACCGTCGCTCCACCGGTGTCATCGACATCGACCCGCCGTTGGCAGGGCCCGTCGAATCCTCGTCGTCCGCTCGACGGGCTCCGGGTCGTTGACTGCACTCGGATCATCGCCGGACCCGTGGCGAGTCGCCTGTTGGGCTCGCTCGGCGCGGACGTCGTCCGCATCGGGAGCCCGCATCTTCCGGTCGTCGATGCCGCCCTGCCCGACACGACCCTCGGGAAACGCTTTGCCCATCTGGACCTGCGCGACACCGACGACCACGATTGCTTTGGCGAACTGATCTCATCCGCCGACGTCGTCATCGACGGGTACCGTCCAGGCGCGCTCGATGGCCAGGGGTTCGGCCGTCACGCGATCCGAGCCATCGCTCCCCACATCGTGCATGTCGACCTCTCGGCGTTCGGTACCCACGGCGCATGGGCGGGCCGCCGAGGGTTCGACTCGATCACCCAGACCGCCACCGGAATCGTCGACGCCGAAACCGCCGCATTCCGCGCAGACACCCCGAAGCCGCTCCCCTGCCAGTTCCTGGATCATGGAGCGGGCCACCTGTTGGCGCTGGGCACGATCGCCGCACTGGCTGCCGGCGGGGGCGCCGACGTGACGACCTCGCTGCTCGCAGTGCGCAACTGGCTGGTGTCCCTCGGACGCACGGAACCCGGCTCGATCGAGACGTCGTCGGACGAGAGCAACCTCGAAACGCGCACAAGCCCCTATGGCCCGGTGACCCACGTCCACCCGGTTCTGGCGACCGAACCGGGATGGGATGTCTCGTGGGATGTCGCGTCCTTGCCCGGCGCCGACACCCCCGAGTGGATCAGCTGATCGCTGTCACATTCAGCTGATCGCTGTCACATTCAGCTGATCGCTGTCAGCGCGGCGTCGTAGTCGGGCTCCTGTGCGATCTCGGGGACCAGCTCGGAGTGGACGACATTGCCGTCACCGTCGATGACGACCACCGCTCGGGCCGCGAGACCTTCGAGCTTGCCGTCGACGAGGTGCACGCCGTAGTCGGTGAGGAACTCGGGGTTCTTGAAGGTCGATGCCGTCCGAACGTTCTCGATGCCTTCTGCGCCGCAGAATCGCTTCTGCGCGAACGGAAGATCCGCGGACACGCACAACACCGTGGTGCCCTCCATCCCGGCCGCACGCTCATTGAAGGTGCGGACGCTCGTTGCGCAGGTTGGCGTGTCCACAGACGGGAAGATGTTGAGCACGACGTTGGACCCGGCGAAGTCGCCCTTGGACACCGCGCTGAGATCGTCGGCGGTCAGCGAGAAGTCCGGAGCAGCCGCGCCCACTTCGGGGAGGTCGCCGTTGGTGTTGACGGGATTGCCGCCGAGTGCAGTCTGGGCCATGAAATGTCCTCGATTCGTTGAATCCGGTTTTCGGGGGAACGCCCGAGCACGCTACCAGCCCGGATCTGGGCGAGGATTGGCCGATGAGTACCGAATCGATCACCCGAGCTGCCCGCCTGTTGACCGAGACCCGCCGCGCGATCACCGTGATCGACGGACTCGGCGACGACACCCCGCACGACCTCGTCACGGCCGAGGCGATCGCGACCGAACATGCCGCCATGCTCGGGCACGACGTGATCGGCTGGAAGATCGGTGCGACGTCGGCAGCCGCCATGGAGCTGCTCGGCTCGCCCGGCGCGTTTGCCGGGCGGATCTTCGACGGCACGAACCACGGTTCGGGCGTGATCGAGGCCGACGCCATCATCGACCCGAAACTCGAATGCGAGTTCGCCTTCGTGACCGCATACGACGTCGAGCCGGCGACCGGGTGGACCGGCGACACGGCAAAGGCGACCGCCGCTGCGGTCGCGCCGGCATTCGAGATCGTCGGGCCACGTTTTGCCGACATGTTCACCGTCGGCTGGCTCAGCCTCGTGGCCGACAGCGGTGCCAACGCCGGCATCCGGCTCGGCGAAGCCGTCCCGGTTGATCAGCTCCCCGACCTCTCTTCATTGGAGGTCTCGCTGTCTGTCGACGGCGAGCCGGCGGCCAGTGGCACCGGCGAGGCGATCATGGGCGACCCGTGGGCCGCACTGGCGTGGATGCTCGAACACCATGGCGAACGTGGGCTCACCATGCCCGCCGGTTCGATCATCATGTCGGGCACCTGCACGGGCGTGACCCCGCTGGCCGCAGGATCGTCGGCGACCGCCGACTACGGCCCGCTCGGCACCCTCTCGATCAGCCGCACCAGCGGCTGAGGGGTCAGACGAAGACGTCTTCGGTCCGTTGGGTCAGACGAAGACGTCTTCCTTCTTCATCTCGCGGGTGAGGGCGTAGTACATCACGGCGCGCTGCTTGTTGCGGTTGCTGCGACCCATCTTGTCGATCACCTTGTCGATCGCCTTGTCGAGCTTCGGCGAGTCCTCACAGCCGAGCTTCTTGATGAGGAAGTTCTTGCGAATCGTGGCGATCTCGGACGGCTGGCTGGCCGCAACGGTGCGGGCATCACGGTTGTACAGCGACGGACCGAGCGACTTGCACACAGCGCGGAGCAGATCGTCGTTCACGGGGATCTTGCAGGCCTTGCACTGGGCCTTTGCCGATTCGACGGCGTCATCAAACTTGCCCATTTCGGGACTCCTTCATCGGTATGAGGTGTTCACAGCTTTGCAAACCACCTCACGGTTCATCGGGATCCCCTGTCCCGAGTTGAGGCCGTGGGCCTACCATCACGACGGACATGAGAGATCTCGACGACTTCATCGCCGACGCACGAGAAAAACTGGACCGAGTCGAACCCCACGAGTTGGACGCCCTCATCGCAGAGGGAGTGCTGGTCGTCGACCACCGCGACTTCGCGGATCGTGCACGAGAGGGCGTGATCCCCGGATCGGTCTACATCCCGCGTTCGGTGCTCGAATGGCGGCTCGCGCCAACGAGTGACTGGCGCTCCCACAACCTCGGGCCTGACGACCGCATCGTGTTGGTCTGCAACGACGGATGCTCGTCGTCGTTGGCGGCATTCAATCTCCAGCAGCTCGGACTGCTGGCCGCCACCGATCTGATCGGCGGCTACCGCGGCTGGCTCAGCCGAGGACGGTCGACGCCAACATCACCGCCAGCACCAGCGCTGCTACCGCCGAGCTGACGAACGCGATCACCGCCAACACCACATTGTTGAGGGTGATGGTGGTCGTCTGGTGTGTCGTGTCATTCGACTCGATTTCGCCGTTCATCGGTCTTCCTCCCGCCGCGTGCTTCTTTCACGCTCTCCCATCATTGCCACACGGTCTGACAACCAGTGGTCAACGCACCATGAACATCGATGAACGCGGTGTAAATCCGTCGTCGATCCAATGACGATCAGATGACGAATTCCTCAGGGGTATCAATCTCCGGCCGTGATGGGCCCGAAGACCTACGTGATGTGGTTCGAACGGAATCGAACCACCGAGGCGAGGCGAGAGTCCATGGCGAGACCATTTCGGCATCAACCGGCGGCCACGACCGACCTCTTGGTCGTCGATGGGCTCGAACGGTGGAGCCATGTCCGTCGCACGATTCTGGCGATGCCGTACCTCGGTCCCGACCACGTGCTCCGGATCGTCGGCGACGGTCCCCGCCGCCATGCGTTGACCGCACTGGCGCAGTCGATGGGCCTTGCCCACCGGGTGCTCTTCTACGGTCGGGTGTCCGACCGTGAGCTCGACGTGCTCCTCACGCAGAGCGACGTGCTGTGCTCGCTTTCTTCGCGAGGCCGGGACCACTTCACCGTCCGACGAGCAGCAGCGCTTGGTCTCGGAGTCGTCGTGTCGCCCGCTGGCGCATGGACGCTCGACCGGAACGTGCAGGTCTCCCCCGAGGTCGTGACCGCATCGACGGTGGACGCAGCACTCGCCGCCCGAATCCGCCGTGCAGCGAATCGGGCGGCGAAGACGTCGGTGACCACGCAGCACCAACCCGTTCTCGACGTGTACTCGAGGGCGGCCTGAGCCTCTCGACCGCGGCCGCTCTCAGCGGGCGTCATCCCCGGTGCCAGAGGTAGCCACGTCCGATCGCCACGATCACGACGAGCGCCGGGATGAAGGTGACCGGATTGCCGCCGGTCCACAACTTGAGCGCTGCGGACATGACTGCTGCGGTGCCGATCATCGCCGGCAGCGAGTGTTCCCACGCACGGCGAGGGGCAAGGAGTGCCGACCGCTCGATCTTCGAGACAACGGCGACGATCGGAGCGAGCACGAGGATCGAAGCGCCGATGATCGGCAGCTTCCAGAGCCACCAGGCCGCCGTTCCGACCGCTGCAGTGGGCAAACCGATCGTGGCGTACATCGCTGCGGTCACGATGACCGCAGCGGTCATGTGCCAGAGGTAGACGCTCATGGCGACGCTGTTGGCGGCGACGACGGCGGCCCAGGCGGTCTTGTTGGCGGCGAGCCAGCGAGAGACAGCCGGTGCGACGGCAATGGCGGTGAAGCTGTGGGCGAAGCCGAAGACGAGCAGAGCCAGCGTGGGCGGGTTGGTGGGCGAGTTGGCGAGGTCGGGGTGGTTGACCATCGAGATGGCCCACGGGCCACCCGAGAGGACGAGGCCGAGCGCCGCAGCCCAGAAGCCGCCAGCGATCACGGCCATCCGGCGACCGGTCGGGAGCAGCCCGTCGCGCCACGCCATACCGGCGACCTGGAAGATGAGCCAGCCGAGGACCCAGTTGACCTGCGGGAGGATGGGCACGCCGACGATGCGCAGGATCTCGAAGAATCCAAAGGCGGCACCGATCATGGCGGCGAAGCGAGCTGGGTTCTGGCGGAAGCGGGGCAGGACGAACGGCGCCAGGGCGGTGTCGATCGTGTAGTTGGCAAGGAACCACAGCGGGATCGCTGCGGCGTGAACACCGGCGAGTGCCAGCGGCAGGACGCCGAGGGGCACCGAGACGACGATCACCGTCAGCCAGACGCCGGCGAGCACAACCGCAGGCGGCATCATGCGGCGCAGGCGTGCGGCGATCCAGTCGGCTGACCCGGCGCCGGTGCCGTGTGTGCGCCAGTGCGAGTCGAGCGACATTGCGGAGCTGAAGCCGCCGACGACGAAGAACAGTGGCATCACCTGGAGGATCCAGGTGGCCCAGGCGAAGTTCGGTTCGTACGACAGGGCGTTGCCGCCTTCGAGTTCGCCGCCATTGTCGAGGGCGACCATGGCGATCCAGTGGCCGATGGCGACGCAGAGCATGGCGATGGCGCGGTAGAGGTCGATCGCCCGGTTGCGGTCGGCCTTGGCGCCGGCCGCCATCTCGGCAAGCGAAGGCGAAGCGCCAGCGCCGATTGCGGGAGAATCAGCAGAGGCGCCAGAAGCGCCGATTGCGGGAGAGTCAGTTGTCGTGCTCATGGATTCATGGGACCACGGCGAGGGCCCGTGGGGAGCTGGGGGAATCCCCCAAAATCCCCTGGGGGTCCCCGTTTGGGGGGTTGTGTATTGGAAAGACTTGACCCCATGTCGGAGGCGCCGCTGATCGTTGGGTTGTTGCGGTCGGTGTCGGTTTTTCGGGCGGTGGCGTTGGTGGGGGCACTTGTGGGTGTGGCGTTGTCGACCGAACATCTCGACCATCCCGGCTGGGCCGGGGTGGCGATCGCGTCGATGGTGGCGGTGACGTTGTCGGTGACGGTGTGGCCGGGACGAGCGGCGTTCGTTCGGGCGGGGTCGCCGGTGGCGCTCGGGCTGGAGCTCGTGGCCGGAATCGCCGTGCTGGTGGCTGACGGGCTCGTCTACAGCTCGGATCGGGCGCAGTCCTTGCCGTGGTCATGGCCAGCGGCGGCGATCATCGTGGCCGGGATCGTGTACGGCAAGTGGGCGGGCCTGGCCGCGGCGTTGCTGGTCGGTTCGGCGAGTTTGGTGAGCGAGTTCGCCCTGCTTGGTCGCGACACGGGCTTCGTTGGGTCGTTGTCGAAGCTCGGTCTCTGGGTGATGGCTGGCGTGATCGCGGGCTACGTCACCGAACGCCTCCGACGTGCCGAGGCGGAGATTGGTTCGGCGCGAGCTCGCGAGGAGGTGGCGCGGACCTTGCACGACGGCGTGTTACAGACGCTGGCGGTGATCCAGCGACGGTCCGATGATCCTGAGCTGTCGGCGTTGGCCCGCGAGCAGGAGCACGATCTTCGGGGGTATCTGGCGGGCACGGATCGCCAACAGGTGCGGTCGTTGGAGGTGGAGCTGCGGGCGCTGACGGCTCGTCACGCGGTCAACGAGGGCCACGACGTGCGGATCGCGGTGGCCCCGGATCTGCCAAAGGTGGGGCCGGACCAGGTCGAGGCGATCACGGGTGCGGTGGGCGAAGCGCTCACCAACGTGGTGAAACACGCCGATGCATCCAAGGTGACCATCTACGCCGAGCCCGATGACGACGCCGACGATCGCGTCGTCGTGTCGGTGAAGGACGACGGCGTCGGGTTCGATCCCGACGAGATGGTGGAGCGGATCGGGCTGAGTCGCTCGATCCGTGGTCGCATCGAAGAACACGATGGCCGGGTGGATGTTCGGAGTCGTCCGGGGCGGGGCACGGAGGTGCGATTGTGGCTGTGAAAGTGGTGATCGCTGATGACCATGCGATTTGGCGTTCGGGCCTGCGGGCCGATCTCGGGGACAACTTCACCGTCGTCGGCGAAGCGGGCGACGCTGCCGAAGCGATCGAGGTGATCCGTCAGACCGATCCCGATCTGGTGCTCTCGGACCTGCACATGCCCGAGGGCGGCGGGATCGCGTTGGTGAAGGCCGTGAGCGACACCGTTCCGGTGGTCATGCTCACCGTGTCGGAGGCCGAGTCGGATCTGCTCGACGCCGTTGCGGCCGGAGCGCTTGGCTATCTCACGAAGTCGACGAGCTCTGACGAACTGCGCGAGCAACTCTGGAAGGCCTCCAAGGGCGAACCGGTCTTCTCGGCGTCGCTCGCGGCGCTGGTGTTGACCGAGTTTCGGCGCCTCCGCAAGACCGACGCCCCGGGTGAGGCGCTGTCGGAGCGCGAGCGCGAGGTCCTCCAGTACGTGGCCCGCGGCCACACCTACAAGGAGATCGGCGAGGAGCTCTTCATCTCACCGAAGACGGTGGAGAATCACGTCCGCAACATCTTGAAGAAGCTCCAGCTCAACCGGAAGCAGGAGCTGATCCGCTACGCCCTCGACCACGGCATCGAGTAGATCGCAACGGGCACCCTCAGTGTGTGGAGGCGGTCAGCCAGGTCGTCCAGGCGTCGTAGGCGTCCGAGGCGAGTCCGGTTCGGTCGTCTCCGTAGAGATACAGCCAGACCGACACCGATGTCGTGCCTTCGCCTTGACTCTCCGCCGTGATGAACCCGGTCCCGGCGGCCGGCTGGTCGAGGAGCAGGGTGATCCGACGGCCGACGACCTCCGTCACGGTTCCGGACAGGGCGGGCATGTCGCCGTCGAGCGAAATGGCGTCACCTGGCACGGGCACGTGGTCGAGTCCGAGTCGGCCCAGCAGCCGTGTCCACGCCTCGTCGGGATCGGTGGGCCACATCGCCATGGCGAGTGACGGCGTGGCCTCTTGCCCAGCGAAGTGCTCGAGGTGCAACCGGAGGTTGGCGAAGAACGTGCGCCAACCGGTGTCCATGGCGTTGTAGAACTC
Organism: Acidimicrobiales bacterium; assembly: GCA_020629635.1. Taxonomy (GTDB): domain Bacteria; phylum Actinomycetota; class Acidimicrobiia; order Acidimicrobiales; family SHLQ01; genus SHLQ01. The sequence continues at coordinate 166,910 of JAHDCX010000009.1, forward strand.
CTCGTTCCAGTCGTCGCCACTGCCGAAACCTGAGTTGACGAGGCGCACGGTGCACGTGCTGCCAGACGCCGCTTCGACGGTCCATTCGAAGGCGAGTCCGGGCCCATCTTCGGTGCCTTCGAAGCGGACCTTTCGAGGCGGTTCCCACTCAGCGACCCGGCCGTCGACCTCCATTCCGGGTCCGAACGACGCGCTGGCCGCACCGCCGGCTGCCTCTTCGATCTGGTGGGGCACGTACCACGACGAGATGCCCGGACCGGTTGCGATGGCGGCCCACACCTCCTCCGGTGTGCCGGGCACTTCGATCTCGATCACGAGTTCGTCACGGTCGGTCATGGTTGGGCTCCTCGGGTTGATCGGGTGGGTTGGGGTGTGCGGCGACGATCAGTCGATGGCGGCGACCATCCGCCGACCGGTCGTCGTGGTGGCGGGCGACGACCTCGGCGACGGCGGCCGAGAGGTCGGCGGCAAACGCGCTGCGCTGGGCGGGCGATGCGAACGTGATCTCGGTGTCGATCGCGAAGGTTGCGATCGTCTGGTCGGCGGCCTCGGCGAGGCGACACATGCGGCCGACTTCGCGAATCAGGCGGCCGCCGAGGGCAATCAGAAACTGCGCGGAGAGGTGGTCGACCCGGTCGGGTGATGCGGCACTCGGACCAAGCACCGACGGCGAGACCACGTAGGAGCGTGCGCTCGCCCGGACGACACGTTCGGTCAGACCGCGGCGGGGACGTTCTTCGACGAGCGTGACGAGACCCAGCTCCTCGAGGGCCCGGAGGTGGTAGTTGGCCTTCTGGCGCGCAATCCCGAGCTCGTTGGCCACCGTCGTCGCCGACCCCGGCTCGGCGAGTGCCGCGAGGACCTGCCCGCGGATCGGATCGAGGGCCGCGGCGGCGGACTTGGGTTCGTCGAGCACGGCAACATCGAGCACAGGCACAGTCTGTTATTGACAACCGATCTTGTCAATTATCGAAGGAAGGTGATCGACTACGCTCGACCCATGCCACAGCCGACGCCACCGGCCACCGACGACGACTGGATCGACAACCCGATCCTTCCCAAGTTCTGGACCCAGGAACGTGACGTGATCGACACGAAGCTGGCCGGCTTTCGCTCCGCCCCGCCGACCTTCATGCGGGAAGATCGCGTCGAGAGCATCGGGCTCGATCCCGGCCCCGGCGCCTGGGTGATCACCCAGTACGACCACATCCTCGAGATGTCGAAGACGCCCGACGTCTTCAGCTCGGCGCGGGGCATCACCGTGCTCGACACACCCCAGGAAGTCCTCGAGTTCTTCAGCTCGATGATCGCCATGGACGACCCCCGCCACGCCCGACTCCGCAAACTCGTGTCGAAGGGATTCACCCCTCGCATGCTCGCTCGGCTCGAAGCATCGATCACCGACGTCACCCGGGAGATCATCGCCGATGTCGCCGAACGCGGGTCGTGCGACTTCGTGGTCGACATCGCCGCCAAGCTGCCGCTGATCATCGTCTGCGACCTGATGGGCGTTCCGCGCTCCCAGGTCGATTTCGTGTTCGAGCAGACCAACATCATCCTCGGGTCGAGCGACCCCGAATACGCACCGCCCGGCGGCGACCTGATCACGGCGCTCCTCACGGCAGGGGGATCGCTCGCCGAGCTGATGACCTCGGTCGCCGAGTCCAAGGTCGGCTCCGACTCCCAGGACGACCTGACCTCGATCCTGGTCAACGCCCAAGTCGACGGCGAGAAGCTCGAGTTCTCCGAGATCGCAAGCTTCTTCATCCTTCTTGTGGTCGCCGGCAATGAGACGACCCGCAACTCGATCGCCTGGGGCCTGCAGTACCTGACCGAGAACCCCGACCAGCGGGCGATCTGGCAGAGCGACGTCGAGGGCGTCACCGCAACCGCGGTCGAAGAGATCGTCCGGCTCGCCAGCCCCGTCACCTACATGCGCCGCACGGCGACGCAGGACACACGGTTGGGCGACGTCGACATCGCCGAAGGCGACAAGCTCGCGATGTTCTATCTGGCCGCCAACCGCGACCCCGACCTCTTCGCCGACCCTCTCGCCTTCAACGTGCGCCGAGACCCCAACCGCCACATCGGCTTCGGTGGTCCTGGCCCCCACTTCTGTCTGGGCGCGCACCTGGCACGCCTCGAGATCGGGGTCATGTTCCGCGAGCTCTTCGCCGCCCTGCCTGACATCGAAGCCACCAGCGACCCCGACATCCTGCAAGCGAGCTTCATCCACGGCATCAAACACCTCGATGCCAGCTGGACCCCGACCGCGCCATGACCGCTCCCGATGCCCTCGTCCTGGCCGAGCACGTCGAGCTCGCCGGCGCTGACGTTCTCGACATCGGCTGCGGTGCCGGTGCGCTCGTCCGGTGGATCCGCGAACGCGGCGGCAATCCGACCGGCGTCGAGTGCGGCGAGATCATGCGCCAGCGTGCCCTCGACGCCGATCCCGAACACCACGACGCCTATGTCGACGCAGTCGGCGAGGACCTGCCGTTCGACGACGACACGTTCGACCTCGTCGTGTTCAAGTACTCGCTGCACCACGTGCCCGGCCCGCACATGGTCGACGCGTTGCGAGAAGCCCAACGAGTCGTCCGAACCGGCGGCACGATCTGGATCGCCGAACCGATCGCCGCGGGTCCCGGCCACGATGTCGACCGACTGGTCGACGACGAAACCGCAGTCCGAGCCGAGGCGCAGGCCGCAATCCAGACCTGGCTTGCCGCCACCACTGGTGCGGTCAGCGTCGCTGCCGAGTTCGATCACCCACGCCGCGACACCTACGCCGACTTCGGCGAATACGAACAGATGATGGTCGGGATCGACCCCACCCGCCGAGCCGAAATGGATCGCCGACGCCCCGAAGTCGAGGCCAGATTCGAACAGAACGCCGAGCGCACCGACTCCGGCGCCTACGCCTTCGACGGAAGCGTGCACGTCATTCAGGCACACGTCGCCTGAGTCAGCCAGAATCACCACATGCCAGCTGCGATCGACGTTCACGGCCTCACGAAGTCCTACGGCGACCACCACGCGGTCCGCGGGGTCGACCTCACCGTCGAGGAAGGCGAGATCCTGGCCTTTCTCGGCCCCAACGGGGCCGGCAAGACGACCACCATCGAGATCCTCGAAGGCTTTCGGGATCGCACATCGGGAGAGGTGCGGGTGCTGGGAGAGGACCCCGAGACAGCGCCCCTGTCGTGGCGAGAGCGGATCGGCATCGTCCTCCAAGAGTCGGAGCCGGTCCCCGAGCTGACCGCCGCCGAAGCGGTCCACATGCAGGCGGGCTACTACACCTCGCCACGCGACCCGGCCGCAACGCTCGAACTCGTCGGTCTCGCCCACTCGGCCGACCAACGCACTCGCAAGCTCTCCGGCGGGCAGAAGCGGCGTCTCGATCTCGCCCTCGCCCTCGTGGGCAACCCGTCGTTGATCTTCCTCGACGAACCGACCACGGGCTTTGATCCGTCGGCGCGCCGCGAGAGCTGGGGGATGATCGACGCCCTGCGAGAACTCGGCAGCACCGTGCTGTTGACCACCCACTACATGGACGAAGCTGAGCATCTCGCCGATCGGATCGTGGTCATCGCCGACGGGCTCATCGTCGCCGAAGGCACCGCCGACGAGCTCGCCGCCTCCGTCGACGCCGCCACGCGCATCACGTGGGCACCCAGACCCGACGACCCGCGTCCCCCCGAACGGCTCGGGTGGACGTCCGACGGGTCCGGCGGAGCGCTCATCGAAACCAACGACGTGCTGCTGACCCTGCACAGCCTGACCAGTTGGGCCACGCAGATGTCGATCGACCTCCCGAAGCTCAACGTCGCCCGTCCGAGCCTCGAGGACGTGTACCTCAAACTCACCGGTGCCCCCGAAGGAGGTGACGCATGAGCGCGCTCACCGGACTCATCCGTCAGGCCCGATTCGATCTCCTGATCTTCCGGCGCAACCCGGCGGCGACCTTCTTCACGGTCGTGTTGCCGCTGATCTTCCTCTTCATCTTCACGTCGATTTTCGGCAACGAAGAGATCCGCCCAGGCGTCCGGGCCGCGACGTTCTACGTGCCCGGCATCCTCGCGCTCTCCATCATCTCGGCGACCGCCACCAACCTGGCGATCACGATGACGACTCGGCGCGAGCGTGGGGTCCTGAAACGCGTTCGGGGCACGCCGATCCCGGCGTGGACGTTCGTGTTGTCCCAAGCGCTCGCGGGCCTCGTGCTGTGCCTGATCATGACGGCACTGATCGTGCTCATCGGGTGGATCGTCTTCGATGTCTCGCTGAACGCGAGCGGCATTCCGAGCCTGCTCATCTCGGTCGTGCTCGGCGCACTCTCGTTCGCGGCGATCGGGCTCGCGTTGACCTCGATCATCCCCTCCGAAGACGCTGCTCCCGCGGTTACCAACGCCGTGTTCTTGCCGCTCTACTTCGTCAGCGACGTCTTCATCGTAAGCGAGGACACGCCGGGGTTCATCCGCCTGATCGGCGACATCTTCCCGGTGAAGCATCTCTCCAATGCGCTCCAGGAGAGCTTTGATCCCTTCGCCGACGGCGCGCCCTGGCCCTGGCAGCACTGGCTCGTCATCGCCGCATGGGGAATCGTCTGCGCCGCGATCACGATGCGCACCTTCCGCTGGACACCCAACCGCTGAGGGCGCAGCAGCCGCGCCTACCCATCATCGTCGTGCGCCTATCGTGATTGGCACGAACAATTGGCACTCGACACGCTCTGGCGAAAGGCGGACCTATGCGGCGGATCAAGGTTCGACGTGTGCTTGTCCTTCTCGTGTTCGTGACTCTCGCCGGCTGCACGTCATCGGAGAGCCTGCCGGTCACGGAGGGCCCGTCCTGGCGTCTCGTTGGCTATGGCAACAACCTTCCGCGCAACGACCGGATGGACCCCGTTGCACAGATCCTCACCGAGCCAGCAAGCCGACCGACGCTGAGGAGTGGACGAACGGTCGAGTCAGAACTCTTCAGCGATGTCGAGCTCGGCAGCGAAGTACTTCTTGTCGTTGAAGACCACCACTTTCAGGACCATTGCGTCTACTACAGCGCAGTCGATGTCCGGCCCCCAGCCATAACACTGGAATCGTCACCGCTCGTCGAAGGCGCCAGCTGCAACGACATCCCAGGGGCCGACTTCACGGTGTTCGCGCTGACCAGCGCAGATCTTGCATGGACTGACGGCTTGGCGTCCGTCCCGGTGGTCCTGATTCAGGGCGAAACGGTCGACGCAGCGGTCAGGTGAGCATCGAGTCGGCGACGATGGCGCGTCCGCCGATTTCCGCGGTGAAAACCGTCAGGCGGCGACGGCGCCGATCATGAAGAGGACCAGGAACAGTCCGAGGATCACGCACCCGAGAATGCCGATGACCATCGCAGCGACGGCCTGACCCCGGTTCTTCGGGTCTCGTCGGCCAGCATCGATCGCGTTCTTCTCGGCCCACCCGAGGTAGAGCCCGATCGGTGCGGTCAAACAACAGATCAGACCCACGATCGACAGGACGAGTCCGGTCGTGGCCTGGCTGTTCTCGGCATAACCGTACCCGGGTGCCGCTCCGGGCATCGCGCCCGCCGGTGCACCCGGGAAGGACGGAGGACCGCCTGCCGGGCTCGCTCCCGTCGACCCAAACACCGGCATCGACGTTGGCGGCGGCGTCGCCTCGCCGGGCATCGTGGGCAGATCTGATGACGACCCTGGAGTCGATGGCACGTCGGGGGTTGCGCCGGGCAGCGTTGGCGTCGACGCGTCCGTGCCGCCCAGGATCGGCATGTCGGTCGGCGAGCCCGAACCCGGGCTCTCCGCCGACGGGGCCTCGCCGGACAGCGGCTCTATGGGCGGGATCGACGAGGCGGGCGGAGTCTGCTGCACGGGACGAGGACCCTCGGTCCACTCGGTCCCATTCCAGTAGCGCTCGGTGCCGGGAGGATCGCCCTCTGCGTGGTACCAGCCTGGAGGCGCTCCGCCCGTTGACATGTCGCTCAACTCCCCGTGCTCGGGTGGCGCTCAGGCGTCGTTGCGACGGATGAACACCGGCCGGTCGGCGGTCGACCGATCTGGATCGAAACGGTAGCCCATGCCGTCGAACTCGGTGAGTGACCGTTTGGCGGTGACCCGGTTCTTGATGATCCAACCGCTCATCGCCCCCCGGGCACGCTTGGCGAAGAAGCTCACGATCTTGTAGTCGCCGTCGCCCTTTGCGTCGAGGAAGTTCGGCGTGATCACGGGCGCGGTGAGTGTGTCGGTGCGGACCGAACCGAAGTATTCGTTCGAGGCCAGGTTGACGAGCACGTTGGCTCCCGGGCTCGCCTCGACCGCGTCGTTGAGGTTCTGCGTGATCGTGTCGCCCCAGAACGAATACAGGTCGGAGCCGGCGTCGGTCTCGAGCTTGGAGCCCATCTCGAGCCGGTACGGCTGCATCAGATCGAGAGGCCGCAGCACCCCGTACAACCCGGACAGGATGCGAAGGGTCTTCTGCGCATGAGTGAAGTCGCGTTCGCCAAAGGTGTTGGGCGCATCCATCCCGGAATAGACGTCGCCGTCGAACGCCAGCAGCGCCGGGCGAGCGTTGTCGGGGGTGAACGGTCGCTGCCAATCCTGGAATCGGGTGAAGTTGAGCTCGGCCAACGACGGCGAGATGTGCATCATCGACGCGAGCTCGTCGGGCGACTTGCCGGACATGACGTCAACGAGCTCCGCCGCGTGGTCGAGCATGTCGGGTTCGGAGAACTTCTTGGTGGCGAGCGGCGTCTCGTAGTCGAGCGACTTCGCCGGGGAGATCACGATCAGCACAAAACAGTTCTACCGCGCGTCGGGCCGCTTGCCGGAGTCAGAGGAACAACAGCAGCGCGATGATGACCGAGCCGGCAATGAAACACAGCGTGGCAAAACCGGCCACACCCAACACGATCCACGGTGCTCGGCGTCCGCTTCCCTTCGGGCGTCCCGGCGTGACGTTCGGTCCCGTCGCCTCGTCGTCGTTCACGGTCAACGATTCTACAAACCCTGGAAGTCCGGACGCTTGCCTGAGGTGCGTCCCCATTGTTCGATGGCCTCGCCGATCGGGGTGGACGGCTCGGCGTCCACGAATGGCCACACCTCGCTCGCGATCCGACGCCAGTTCTGGGTGGCGTTGAGCTGGCCGAACAACGCCATCACTCCGAGGTTGATTCGCTGCAGCACCACAAAACTTGCCGGCACGTTCAGCACCTTCTTCAGTTCGCCGTGCTCGCCGCCGGTTTCGAAGATGGCCCGCACCCCTGCCGCGGAGTAGTCGTCATCGAAGGTGAACTCCTCGTCACGAAGCACGAAGTCGTAGAAGTAGCTGAAGTACTCCCCGATCAGTTCGTTCGAGAAGGGCGCGTCCTTGGCCAAGAGTCCCGCGGCTTCGATGTCGTGACGGAACTGGGCGAAGTTCGGTTCGATCACCATGTTGACGATCAGGGACTCGAACAGCTCGGTGTCCTCGTCAGTGAAGTGCTTCACCAGACCGAAGTCGAGAAAGGTGATCCGGCCGCCTTCGTGGAAGAGGTAGTTGCCCGGGTGCGGGTCTCCGTTGAACGCAGCGAGACGGTAGATCGAGCCGAAGGTGAACCGGAACAACGTCTCGGCGATCAGGTTGCGCTCTGACTGCCGCCACTCGAGTACTTCGTCGAACTTTGCCCCGACGACGAGTTCGGAAGTCATGACCCGCCGGGTCGAAAGCTCGGGAAGGACCGGCGGCACGTGGATGTAGGGGTGCCCGTCAAAGTGGTCGGCGAAGTACTGCTGGTTGCGGGCCTCGAGCTCGTAGTCGAGTTCTTCGGACAGCCGCTCACGGAGTTCCTCGGTGATCGTCGACGTGTCGATCCCAGGGAACAGGACCCGGAGACCGGCGAAGAGCGCATCGTTGGTGCGCAGGTCGGCTTCGATCGCGTCGCCGACGCCGGGGTACTGCACCTTCACGGCGACCGCCTGGCCATCGTGGGTCATCGCCCGGTGCACCTGGCCAATCGACGCAGACGCGATCGGTACGGGGTCCCACTCGGCGAAGACGACGTCGGGCGCCGCGCCGAGTTCTTCGACGATCACCTGAGCGGCGAGCTCGGGCGCCATCGGCGGGGCATCCGACTGGAGCTGCGCCAACGTCATCCGCACGTTCTCCGGCAGGCCGAGGTCGAGGTAGCTCGCCATCTGGCCGACCTTCATCATGGCGCCCTTGAGATTGCCGAGTGAGGCGACGACGTCCTCGGTGGTCTTCATCTCGAACTCGGCGTCGAGCTCATCGCGACGTTCGGCCGAGGCGAACGTCTTGCGAGCCTGCGTCGCCGCCCAACGACCTCCGGTGCGGGCACCCATCCCGGCGACCGTCGCATTGCGCCCGATGGCCGACACCTCGCCCAGACGGGAACGGGCGGCGTAGGCGATGCCGACGACGGCGCCGACGATCGCGATGCGGCGGAACCAGCGACTCACGACGCCCCCAATAGGCGGCGGATGTCTCCGCGCAGCTCGCCAACGCCGGTGCCCTTCGCCGCAGACACCCATCGAACCTCGTCCTGACGGACACCGGAGTGCACGGCGAGGTCACGTTTGCGGGCGCCGAGCTTGGACGGCTTCACCTTGTCGTGTTTGGTCGCCACGATGTTGATCGGCACCTCGATGTGGTGAAACCAGTCGATCGACTGCTTGTCGAGATCGGTCGGCCCGACAAGGCCGTCGATCAACAACATGACGGCGACCAGCGACTCGCGTTCGAGCAGGTAGTTCTCGATCATGCGCGCCCACCGTTCGCGGGCGTGTTCGGGAGCCTTGGCAAACCCATAGCCCGGTAGGTCGACGACCCAGAGTCCCGAGTCCTCGGGCGCCAACTCGAACGCGTTCAGCAACTGCGTGGCGCCAGGCGTCTTGGAGGTCTTGGCCAGGTTCTTGCGATGAGCGACGGCGTTGAGGAGCGAACTCTTGCCGACGTTCGACCGACCGGCGAAGGCCACCTCCGCCACCGACTCGGGAAGCTGGGTGTGCTTCGACGCAGACTGGAGGAAGCGGAGTTGCAGCGGCCCGGACACCGCTCCGAGTGTACGAGTGGGCGAGGATGGGGAGATGACCAATGCCGATCCCATCGCCCATCTCGACCAACTCGGCCTGGCGTACGAGGTCGTCGAATGCGATCCCGAACTGGCCGACACGGCGGCATTCTGCGACGCGTATGGCTACGCACCCGAGGACTCGGCGAACGCCATCGTCGTGGCGGGCAAAGCGGAGCCGCCCGTGTTCGCGATGTGTCTCGTGCTCGCGCACACCAAGCTGGACGTGAACAAGGTGGTCCGCAAGCGACTGGGCACTCGCAAGGCGTCGTTTGCCTCGGGCGATCAGACCATCGAGCTCACCGGCATGATGATCGGTGGCGTCACCCCGTTCGGCACCACGACGGAGCTGCCGCTCTGGATCGACAGCCGGGTGATGGAACGCGAGCACCTCATCATTGGCGGCGGCAGCCGAGACAAAAAGCTGCTCGTTCCGCCGGCAACGCTCGCCGACCATCCGACCGCCGAAGTCGTCGACGATCTCGCCAAGATCATCGAGGTCTGACAACCAGACGCCAGACAGGAGCCCACGCCGGCGCCTACCATCGGTGAGGACGCGACGGGCGTCCACCATTCATGACGATTGGTGCGGGAAATGACGGCACGGGGGAAGACGTACAGCGACGTTCGACTGCGGTCGCTCGTCCCCGCGCTCGCCGTCGAGCTCGCAGCAACATCGGGCAACATCCATCGCACGATCACCGGCTCGATGTTGTCGGCCGACATCTCTGGCTTCACCGCCCTCTCCGAGCGGTTGGCGGGCAAGGGAAAGGCCGGAGCCGAGGAGATCACCGCACTCATCAACGAGTGCTTCACCGCATTGATCGCCGCAGCGCAGCACCACGGCGGCGAGATCATCAAGTTCGGTGGCGACGCGATCCTGGTCCTGTTCCGCTCCGATGACCACGCCCTTCGTGCCGGCGCGGCGGCGATCGACATGCAGACGGCCCTTGCCGGGCTCGGCGCAGCGAAACGCGCTCGCTTGTCAATGACCGTCGGCGCGGCGACCGGCCCGTTCGATGCGTACCTGGTGGGGACCGAGCATCGAGAGCTGCTGCTGCTCGGCCCCAATGCCTCCAAGGTCATCCACCTCGAAGGCACCGCCGCGAAGGGTCAGACCCTCGTCGACGACACCGTTGCTGAAGCGCTCCGAGGGCACGCCGACATCGAACCCGCAGACGATGGCTGGACGGCGGCTGGGCAAACCGATCTCGAGCCGGTCACGCCTCCCTCGATCGCCAACGCCGACCTCGCGGCCCTGATCCCGGTTGCCGTCGCGTCGCACTTCGCCGGGTTCGCCGACCTGGGCGGCGAGCACCGGCTTGTCACCACCGGCTTCTTGTCAGTCGGCGGGCTCGACCAGTCCTCGATCGACGACCCGGCGGCAGCCGCCGAGTCGCTCGGCGAACTCGTTGACGCCGTCGCCCGAATCACACGCGAGCACGGTGTCACCGTGCTCCACAGCGACGTCGCTCCCGACGGCGCAAAGTTCGTGTTGTGCGCAGGAGCTCCCGTCACGTTGGGCAACACCGCGGACGCGATGTTGAGCACCGGCTTGGCGATCGGACGGCTGCAGACCCCCTTCGAACTGCGCGTCGGCGTGCAGTTCGGCCGGGTGTTTGCCGGCTTCCTTGGTGCTCCCGATCGCCGCACCTACACCCTCATGGGCGACCCGGTGAACACTGCGGCCCGCATGCTCGGCCAGGCTCGGCCAGGCGAAGTCGTCGCCGTCGACGACGTCCTCGCCGCCACTCGCATGGTGTTCGACGGCGACGCCCTGCCCCCATTCGCCGCCAAGGGCAAGAGCGAACCGATCAACGCCACCGTGGTGTATGCCTCCACCGAGTGGGCGCAGCGCCCGCGTACCGACGCACCACATGTGGGCCGTACCGCCGAACGCGAGGCGCTCCTTGCTGTCCTGCATGGCGACGTTCCCCTCATCGAAGTCGTTGCCCCAGCGGGGACCGGCAAGAGTCGACTGCTCGACGAGCTCCGCTTCGAAGCGTCACGACATCTCCACCCCGTCGTCTCGGCGCGGTGCACGCCGTACTCGGCTGCCACGCCCTATGCCCTGCTCCAGTCGATCGTTCGCCTCGCCGCCGACATCGATCACGCCGCCGACCCGGAGATCGCCGGCGAACTGCTCGCCAAGGCCGTCCGACACCACGACCCGGATCTCCTGGCGATGCTGCCGGTCCTGGCCATCCCCGCCGGCGCCGACGTGGCAGAGACGCCCGAGGCCTCCGCCATCGACCCGAAGTTCCTGCGCGAACGGATCCACGAAGAAACGGCACGGTTCCTTCAGGCCGCCCTCCCAAGCGGCACGATGCTGATCGTCGAAGACATGCACTGGGTCGACGATGCGTCGAGCGATTTCCTCGAGTTCAGTGCCGACCACCGGCTGGCACAGCATTGGTCGGTCGTCCTGTCGTCTCGCCCGAACGGGAACTGGACCCTCGACCCCACCAACCGGTCGACGATCACCCTCGAACCGCTCAGCGACGCCGAAGTCCGCACACTCATCCTCGAGTCGGTCGAAACCGAACTCACGGACCGCACGGTCGAGACGATCATGGCCCGGTCAGCGGGCAATCCGCTCTTTGCGATCGAGCTGGCCAAACTCGTCGGCGGCGATGGTTCGGCCGATGCGCTCCCCGATACGGTCGAGCAGCTCATCGCCACCCGACTCGACGTGCTCGATCCCGAAGCACGACGCACCCTGCGGGTTGCGTCGGTGTTCGGGCAACAGTTCACCGCGACAGACCTGAGCGCCGTGTTCGACGGAGCGGCCATCCATCTCGAGTCACTCACCGAGTATCTCGAACGAGACGGCGAACAACTCGAGTTCGTCCACTCGCTGTTCCGCGAGGTCGCCTACGAAGGGCTGCCGTTCGCCCAGCGACGCCGTTTCCACGAACGAGTGGGCACCCACCTCGAAACAACCTCAGCCGACCGCGACGGCATCGCTGGCCTTCTTGCGGAGCACTTCTTTCTTGCGCGTAATCATCAGCGAGCGTGGCAGTACGGAACGATCGCTGGTCGTGCCGCGCGGACCCAAGCGGCCAACGCCGAAGCAGCGATCGCCCTTGGCCGAGCCGTGAAGGCCGGTCGGGCCCTCCGGTCGCTCGACAAAGAGCTCCTCGCCCAAGCCGCGCTCGAACTCGCCGAGGTGGAAGTTCTCCTCGGTGACTTCGATGCCGCCCGGGGCGGATACGACCTTGCTCGCAAGTCGACCGAGCGCCCTCATGTGCAGGCCGAAGCGTTGGGTGGAATCGGCGAGATCGGCGAACGGCAGGGTCGCTTCGACCAGGCCAAGCGGTGGTACTCGCGGGCCCATCAGACGCTGGAGGAGGCGGGCTCGACGCCCGACGTTCTCCGAGCGCGCAGCAAGGTGCACTTCCTTCGCGCCGGCACGCTCCACCGCCAAGGTGACCCCCAAGGCTGCATCATCGAGGGCCGCAAGGCGCTGGGCGACGCCGAGGACGCCAATGACGTTGCAGGCATGGCCGCTGCGCTCCAACGGCTTCACCTGGCAACGGTCTACATGGGGCGACCCGACCGGATCGAATACGGTCCCCGTGCGCTCGAGCTGTTCGAGAGCATCGGACAACACGACCGGGTGTCGAGCACGCACAACAATCTCGGTATCGAGCACTACTTTGCGGGACGGTGGTCAGAAGCTGCCGCCAGTTACGAGTTGGCGACCGAAGCCGGCGTCCGGGCGGGCTCGATGGTCGACAGCATGCTCGGCCAGCTCAACTCGGGGGAGATCCTCTCCGAACAGGGCCACTGGGATGAGGCGCTCGACCGGCTCCACCGCGCTCGACGGAACTGGGAGGCCGGTCGCTATCCGATCGGGCTCTGTGCGGCGAAGCTGTATCTCGGCACGACGTACGACCGCATGGGAGACACCGAGAATGCCCGGCGAAACCTCACCGAGGCACTGGACGACATTGTCTCGTACGGCTTCAGCGAACTCGAAGAGGACGCGCGGCTCCGGCTGCTCTTCTTCGAAGTCGACCAGGACCTCCACGACGCCGATTCGATCGTCGCCAAGTGGAGCGAAGACGAGTCGACGTCCGCCCACCGACCGCGACTTCTTCGGATCACCGCAACGGCGCTGATCCGTGGGGGCCGCCCGTCCGAAGCGGCAGAACTCCTCGCTGCGGAGTTGCCCACACTCACCGGCATCGAGCGGGCGCTCGCGTTGCGGCTCCTCGCCCATGCGTCACGCGACGACGCCGATCCTGACTGGCAGCAAGAATCCCAGCAGATCCTCGATGCCTTCGGCGTGGTCCGCCTCGAGCCGCTGCCCACCATCATCTAGGCGGGCAACGGCTCGAGCGGAATCAGGTCTCGCAGGCGACGAGGGTGTCGCTTCCGCTGTTTCCACGACAGCGGTCGGTTCCTGCACCGCCGTCGATCGTGTCGTCGTCATTCCCGCCCCGGAGGTCGTCGTTCCCTCCTGACCCGAAGATCTCGTCGTCTCCCCGGTTGCCGAGTGCGAGGTCGGCACCTGCGCCGCCGACGAGGAGATCATCCCCGGGCTCTCCGCGGAGTTGATCGTCTCCAGATCCGCCGAACAGTTCGTCAGCGCCGTCGCCTCCCCACAGTCGGTCGTCATTTCGGTTGCCGTACAGCAGGTCGTCGCCGTCGTCTCCGTACAGCTGATCGTTACCCCGACGACCGCGGAGGACATCATCACCGTTGCCGCCGCGAATGACGTCGGTGCCGCGCCCGCCAGAGATGACGTCGTCGCCGTTGCCTCCGACGATCGTGTCATTTCCGCGCCCGCCGAAGATCACGTCGTCACCGTTGCCGCCCTGGATCTCGTCGCGGCCGGCGCCGCCGAAGATGATGTCGTCGCCGCCGTTGCCGAAGATGCGGTCATTGCCGCCACGACCGCAGATCACGTCGTCGCCATTGGTTCCGGCGAGCACGTCTCGTCGGTTCGTCCCGGTGATCGTGCACGTGGCCGTGGTGAGCGTCTCGGACACTGATGCTCCGGTCGAGTCGGTGATGGTGACGGTGATCTCGTAGACGCCGGCGGTCGGGTAGACGAGCGCGCCCTCGAGGACGCCGGGATCGTCGTCAGACGGAGCGGTCACCGAGCAGGAGCCGTCGCCGGGACACGACGTTCCGTCGCCCCAGTCGATGCTGACCGAGTACGGCGCGGTGCCCCCGGTGAACTCACCCTCGACCGCGACTTCTTCGCCCACGAGCGCGACGCCCTCGACAGCGATCTCCTCGATCACCAGCGCTGGTCCCGGATCATCATCGACGACGGTGTAGGTCGCCGTCTCCGTGGTCTGCTGTCCGCCAGCGTCCACGCCGGTCACCTCGACCGTGTACGAACCGACCGTGCCGGGCAGCGGATCGCCGTCGGCGATCGGTGTGCCGTTGACCGTTGCGGTGCACGATGCGAGGTTCTGGTCGCTGCACGAGAAGGCGATGTCGGGGACGGCGCCGACGGTGAACTCGGCGCCGTCGTTCGGCGTCGAGATCGTGACCGACGGCGGGTTGTCCACCGGGTCGGCGATCACGGTGTAGGTCGCCGAGGCGCTCGCCTGGTTGCCGAGGGCATCTGTCGCCGTCACGGAGACGGAGTGCGACCCGAGTCCGTCGGGCAGCGCGTCGCCGTTGCTGATCGATTGACCGTCGGCGGTCGCCACACAGGTCTGCAGGCTCGTGTCGAGGCAGGTGAAGCCCACGCCCGGCACTTCGCTGACCGTGTAGGTCGCCCCGTTTGCTGGGGGCGCCAGAGTGACCGTCGGATTGAGGGTGTCGATCCGGACCTCACCGACCTCCTTCTGGCCGTCGGCTCGCGTCACCTCCCAGCGGTTCACGCCTTCGTCGGTGATCGTGAAGGACCCGCCGGCGGGAACCGGCGCGGGATCGCCACCGGGCAACACCACATACGTGGCGTCGAGGTCGCCCGAGTCGACGGTGACCGTCACCGAACCGGTGTACCAGCCCGACCCACCGTCGAGGTTCGCGTTGCTGACGGTGACGTCGAGGTCGGGGGCCGGCGGAGGCGGCTCGGAGACGACGTCGTCTTCGAAGTTGCGTGCCTTGTTGGTGGCGTACCCAACGTTGCCGTTGGCATCCACCGCCTGCAGAAGGAACTCGACCTCGGTCGTGCCCGCCGCCACCTGGATCGAACCGGACCACTCGTCGGTCCCCGGATCGTTCTGCAGGTCGAGGCCCTTCCAGTCGACCGTGCCGGTGCCCGGGTTCTCGCCGACGAGCATGTACACCCGGCGCACGGCGGCAGCGTCGGTCACCGACGTCGACACGGTGAGGGTGCCGCCGGTCAGGATGGACTCGACGGCCCCGATCGTCGGGTCGACGAAGTCGGACTCGTTCGGCGTGTCGTAGTACACGACGACGTCGAGCTCGGAGTCGAGCCGCTGAACCGAACCGAAGCTGTCGAACTGTCCGGTCGCCAACACCAGTGTCTGGCGTTCGCCACCGACGGTCGTCGACGAGTTGATCGTCACCGGCTTGGCCGGGAAGACCTGATCACCGATCGGTGGTTCGGGTGAATCCTCCGATTCGTTGAACGTCACTGCGGCGATCACCGGGTCGACCGGTGACTGATACGTCGACACCATGTCGAGCACCAGCGCACCGTGGGCGACCTGGGCCAGATTCGTCGTGTCGGCGTCGTCGACCACAGAGATCTCGAAGCTCTCGCTCGGCTGGATCGGGCGAGCCGGAGCGACGATCGTCTGCGGATCGCCGTTGGCGTCCGGGTTGCTCCAGATCGTGCCGCGATCGGTCGTTGCCGGTGTGTTGGCCGGGGTCGCGTTGACCGTGAAGGTCTCGATGCCGGTGGCATCGGGAACCGTCGTCGTCTCGGGAGCCGGCGGCGCGGGCACCGGCGTGGCGCCGACCCGGTAGAACGGCAGACCGTAGAACGTCGACTCCATCAGCGCCTTCTCGTCATAGACCGAGAAGGTCGACAGGTCGGCGGCGTAGGTGTTCTTGGCAAACGTGAGCGCCTGACCGATCGTCGTCTGCAGACCGTCGGGCAAGAGCACCGGGCGCACGGCGTTCTCGGCAAAGAGCGCCATGAGCCGCTCGGTGTAGGCGACCGCTTCGGTGTCGCCGTAACCGAAGCCGGTGTTGCCGATGAAGATCGCCTGATCCGCAGCGAATGTCTGCGCCCAGTCACCGTTGGTGTTGTCTGGCCCATCACCGATCTGCTGATCGGAGACGTTGAGACCACCGTGACAACCCATCGAGAAGATGATCGACCCGATCAACGACCCTGGCGACGCCGCGATGGTGTCGGCCAACAGGTTGTTGGTGAAGTTCGGGACTTGATCGCCGTCTGCGGGGAGTGCCCGGTAGTGATCGAAGTGCGCGTTGAGCGAGATCAGGTCGGCGCCTCCGGCGCCACCGATCAGCTTGGCTTGGGCGTCGTTGCGGTCCCACTTGGCACCCCCAGCGTCGAGACCGTCGGCGAGTTCGTCATCGACGGTCAGGCCGGCTGCCGCGAGATCGGCGGCGATCTCTTCGGAGGAGTCGACGAGGAAGTCGTAGCCGAGCACGGCCGCGGTGTTCGCCTCGAGCGAGCCGTTGAATGTCTCGAAGTGGGCGAGCTGTCCGGCGATTTCGGTCGGCGTCTCGACGAGGCGGCCGAGCGCAAGATCCGACACGTACAGGTAGCGGTTGCCGAGGTCCTGTGCTGCAGCTTCGCCGTACGGCTCGTCCGACAAGTACTGGCGGTCCCAGAAGGAGGCCGTCAGCGCGTTAATCGCGTTGGCGTTGCCGCCCACGATGTTGTCGCCGATGAACTCGTGGCGGAAGTCGTACTCGTTGGCGATCTCGGTGGCGTCGAGCAGTCGGGCCATCGGCACGATCGGGTCTCCGCCGACGATCACGACGTTCTCGAGCGATCCACGAAGCGGGTCGATGACCTGGTCGACGATCGCCGCGACGACGGCGTTGGCCGACTCGGGCGAGCACGAACCGTCGGTGTCCCACGCGGCGTAGGCCGCCTGCACCGCACCGATGCCGTCCACCGGGACCACGATCGGGTCGATGCCCAGCGCTGGATTGTCGACGGTGAGGTAGTCGACGAAGTCGGCCATGGCGGTGTTCAGCTCATCGAGGCCGGCTTGTCCGTGGAAGTGGCGGATGCGTTGCTCGTTGACGATGAAGACGGTGTTGGCCGTTGACCCGGCGAGGCTCGGTGCCGTGCCGACCGCTCCGGTGATGGCGCCTTCGGCAGCACACGGCGGCCGGGCGTCGCCGGTGATGCGTTGCACCTGGAGGGCGGCCGGTTCGATCGACGTCGCACCGTTGGCGCCGAACACCTGAATCACGTAGGTGCCTGCGGGCAGCGGATCGGTCAGCAACTGCTCGACCTCGGTTCCCGGTGCGTTCGACAGGCCGATGAACTCGAGCGTTCCGTCTTCCTGATCGAGTCGACGGAAGTCGTCGAGTGGCTCGGAGTTGGCGCCGGTCTGGTCCGGGTCGAGGATCGGCTCGATCGGCGCATTGTCCGACGTGTCGGTCAGTGCTGCGTTGACGTTGCCGTCAGCGGGGCGACCGTAGACGGCGAAGTCGAAGTCCGCAGCGAGGCCCGAGAGCTGGATTGCCAGCTGATCGTTGTCGGACACGGTGATGTCGAAGACGTCGTTGTCGGACTCCGACGAGATGTACGTGAGGTAGATCGTGTCGGGGCTCAGCGCCGTCGTGGCTGGGAAGTCGTTGGGTTCGAGACCTTCGGCGACCTCGACCGCCGAGATGGCGCTGATCGACTGCGGCGTACCGAGTACTCGGCCCGTGGCGTCGAGTGTCGTCGACCCGAGCGACACGGTCGGCACGACGTCGAAGGTGAGCGTGTATTCGAGGTCGGGAGCGATCGCTCCGAACGTCCACGTCAGGGTGTTGCCGTCGATCACGGGTTCGGCCTCGACGGGGCGAGGACCGACGAGCAGACCCGAGGTCGGCGCGTAGCTGGCAGTGGCCGGCAGCTGGACTACGACCTCCACGGTCCGGTTGAGCACGGTGTTGGTCACCTCGAAGGTCGACGCGAACGTCACCGGCGGGACGGTTCCCGTTGGCAGCTCGGACGATTCGACTTCGGTGAAGTCGAGGTCGCTGAACGGAATCTCCCCGGGATCGACCAGCGTCACGAGCACGTCGCCAAGAGTGAAGCCCTCGAGCAGGCCGGCGTCGCCGAGCTCGTTGAGCAGGGTGGCGAGTTGCACGGCATCCAGCTCGGCAGTCCCGATCAGGTCCGCGAGGGTGAGGTCGGCGAGCAGGCCTTGGGCGGCCAGATCGCCGAGGTCGCTGGCACCGGGGTTGATCGAGAACCCGGTCGTGTCCGTGCTGTGGATCAGGTCGAAGATCGTTCCGAGCTGGCCGAAGGTGATGCTGGCGTCAGCGCCGTCTTCGAGGAAGGTGCCGAGGGTGACATCTCCGTAGACGGTGAGATCGGCGAACGTGTAGTTGTCGACGAAGGCACGGAGGAGCGGTTCGACCGCTGCGCCGTCGATCGGGGAGCCCGGCGCCGTCTGGAAGGCGTTGATCAGATCGGCGAAGTTCACGTTGTACAACGCAGCTTCGAGATCGCCGAGCGTGTCGTCGGCGAGCTGGGGCAGATCGTTGGGCAGATCGCCGAGCGTCAGGTCGTCGAGATCGGTGAGGTCGCCCAGCGTCAGGCCGGCGCCGGCGAGCGCATCTTCGATCGACTCGTTCGTGAAGAACTCGAGATCGCCCAGGCCGATGCCGGCTCGGGCGTCGCCGAGCTCGCCGAGGGTGAGCTGGTTCGGGTCGAGCGCACCCACACGGATGGCGTCACCGATCGTGTCGATCTCGCAATCGACGAGGTCGCAGTCGACGTTGCCGACCGCGGCGAGCGGCACCGCCGCGAGTGGCACCGCAGCCAGGGGACTGCTGAGCACATCGACAGCAGCCAACGGAAGGTTCTCGATCGCGGTGCCGTCGAGCGTGACGGCCGCCAGCGGAACTGCGGCCAAGGGCACGGCAGCGAGCGGCACGGCAGCCAGCGGCGTGGTGCCGATGTCGAGCGCAGCGACGTCGACGGCTGCCAAGGGCACCGCCGCCAGTGGACTACCGACGATGTCGACGGCGGCGAGGGGCACCGAAGCCAGCGTGGAGCCTCCGGCGACCGCAGCCAACGGAGTGCCGGTGATGTCGACCGCAGCCAGGGGCAACCCGCCCACCGGGACGGCGGCGAGGGGGACCGCGGCGAGCGGCACGGCGGCCAACGGCACGGCAGCGAGCGGCACGGCAGCGAGCGGCACGGCGGCAAGCGGCACGGCAGCCAAGGGCACGCCGTTCACCCCGAGGTCGGCGATGGTCGTCGAAGCGAGGAAGCTGGCCTCGCTGACGCCGTTGGAGCAGTCGTAGCCGGCGTTGATGTCTTCGAGGATCTGACACCAATCCCCCGAGCCGGGTTCGAGCGCGGACGGCGGAATGTCGGCGAGCGCCACGTCGGCGTAGGCGACCGCAGCAAGTGTCACGGCGGCCAGTGGCAAGCTGCCCACATCGACGGCAGCCAACGGCGTCGCGGCGAGCGGCACGTTCTGCAGCTCGAGCGCAGCGAGTGGCACCGCAGCCAACGGTGTGGCGGCAAGCGGAGTTCCGTTCAGATCGACGGCGGCCAGCGGCACGGCGGCCAATGGCACGGCAGCGAGCGGAGTGCTGTCGAGTCCGACCGCGGCGAGCGGCACCGCGGCGAGCGGCACCGCAGCGAGCGGTGATGCTTCGAGGTCGACGGCCGCCAACGGGACTGCGGCGAGCGGTGTGGCCTGGAAGTCGACGGCCGCGAGCGGTACCGCAGCGAGCGGGAGGGCGGCGAGCGGCACGCCACTCACGGAAGCTTCCATGAGGGTGATCGCACCGATCGTTCCGCATCCGCCACTGACGTAGGGCGTGAGGATGGTGCACCAGTCGGGGCCGGGGATCTCGTCGAGCGTGAGCTCGCCGAGCACGACCGCGGCGAGCGGGATGGCGGCCAGGGGCGTGCCGTTCACGTCCACCGCAGCGAGCGGCGTGGAGGCCAGGGAGCCCGCCCCTCCGGCGAAGCCGGCGTTGGGGTCGGCTGCCACGTCGCCGAAGGTGATGTCGTTGATCGGCACGTCGGCGAGCGCCGAGCCGGTGCTCTCGAACAACGCCGGCCAGCCGCCGTCTTCGTCGAGTCCGATCTCGATGATCGGGATCGACGAGATGGTCGACGTCGGGTCGAGCGCCAGCGCTGCGAGCGGGGTCGCAGCGAGCGGCACGGCGGCGAGCGGCGTCGCGTCGAGGTCGGTGGCCGCGAGTGGTGCGGCAGCGACGGTGCTGTCGTTCTCGGCGGCGTCTTCGAGCAGTTGCTGGCTGAAGGCCCCGACCGCAATACCGGACGGCGCGACGGTCACCGACGCTGGCGATCCTGCGTCGAGGCCGATGGAGAAGGTCAGTTGCGGATCGTCGAGCACGGGCGGCGCGACGATCGGCGTGGCTTCGTAGGCGTACACGGCACCCGCGTTCTCGCCCTGGGGGTTGTCGTCGAGTCGAGCACCGACGAGCACGTTCGTGCCAGCAACGGCCACGGCAAACCCGGCCTGATCCGCCGCAGCGTCGTCGGTGTGGTCGAACTGGTCGGTCTGCACCCACGTACCGCCGTCGAGGCCGAACGCCACGGCAGAACCGTCGCGGAACGCCACGCCGGACTCCTCGTAACCCGTGCCGCCGACAACGATGACGTCACCGTCGATATCAACGGAGAAGCCCCAACCGCTCAGGCCCGAGCCGGCGTTGATCGATGGGGTGTCGACGACGGTCGCCGTCGGGCCACTGATGTCCATGATGACGAACGATCCGTCGACGCCACCACCGGGCTGGAAGTCCGGCGTGCCGACGACGAGCGTGTCGCCGTCGAGGGCAACCGAGTCGCCGAAGCGTCCGGCGCTGCCCGGCCCGAGCGGTGAGTCGATCGTCTCGATGAAGCTCAGGTTCTGGGCGTCGTAGAGATAGACGCGGCCGTCACCACCGTCGACGCCAGGGGCACCGATCGCCACGATGGTGCCGCTGGCGTCCATGCTGTCGCCGAACTCGTCCGCCGGAACGAGCCCGGGTCCGAACGTCGGCAGATTGGAACCGTCGGCGATGGGGATCTGTGAGATCTCGTCGCCCGAGGGTCCTGCGACGACGATCTCGTCGTTGCTCGTGACGACGATCGACGTGGCCGTGGTGCCGATGAAGTTGCCGGTCACCGCCGAGCGCGAGAGCGAACAGGATGGGGGTACCCCGCCGACGCATCCAAGATTGAAGATCGAGACCAGCCCACTGTCTTCGAGGACGACCGCTCCAGAGTCCCCGAAGTCCACATCGACGACCGGGTTGTCGAAGTCGAATGTCTGCTTGATCGTCCAGGACGTCCCGTCGAACTCCAGGAAGTGCGCACGGTTGCTGCCCGGTTCCGAGACGAGCGCGAATGGGGGGAAGGGCGCACCGAGGTCGAGTATCGAGATCGCCGAGCCGAACAGACCCGAGCCGAACGTGTCGACGGTGAGCTTGTTGTCGGGTTCGGGCGTTCCGGCTTCGGTGAAGTTGGTCGAGTAGACTTGGCCGACGTCGTCGAAGCCACCGCCGGTGCTCGGCGCGCCGGCGAGGATCGTCTTGGTGGTGCCGCCGTCGACGGCGACGGAGAAGCCGATGCCGTCACCAGCGACGCGACCCGCAGGTTGGATGCGATCCACCGGACCATTGGTCCAACCCGCATTCGTATCGGCGAGCCCCCAGCCGAACGCCGGGTCGTTGTAGAAGACGCCGACCTCGCCGCCGAACCCATCGGAACGGCCAATGGCGATCGTGTCGCCGGAGACGTCGAGCTGGTTGTTGGGCGTGACGCTCGAACCGTTGAAGAGGAGCCCTTCGAAGATCACCCGGTCGGCCCACTCACCCGGACCGTTCAGGTCGAACACGACCAGCTGATCGTTGAGCCCACTCAACGACGCCGCGACGATCCGGTCGCCGTCCATGGCGACCGACTCGCCGACCGCGATCGAGGCCTGAGCGGGCAGGTCGGACTCGAACGTGAACGGAGCGAAGCTCGGAGCACCGAACGATCGGGTCCACGTGTTGAGCGAGATCGAGTTGGTGTCGGTGGCCGAGCCGGCGACGACACGCCAGACGGGAACGCCGCCTTCGGCGGCCTCGGTGCCCTGATCGATGTCGACCGAGTAGCCGAGAAACTGGTTGTCCTCTTCGCCGTTGCTCTTGGAGAGGATGCCGATGCTGTCGTAGCTCGGGCCGCCGGCGTTCCATTCGAAGATCTCGACCGCACCGCAGTCGAGCGCCCCACAGGCGTTGTCGTGGCCGGGGATGCCGACGGCGAGCAGCGAGCCGTCGGAGGTGATGGCGACGTCGTAGCCGAAGTCGAGGTTTCCGGTGCTGTTGTCCGCCAGGTCACCCACCAGGTAGGCCCGAGTCGACCATGAGGTGCCGTTGTGTTCGTAGACCGCGACACCTCCCGCACCGCCCGGAGAGCCGATGGCGAGGTAGTTGCCCTCGAGGTCGATGCTTGCGCCGAACGGCTTTGCGTCATCGGTCTCGGTCGGATCGACGATCAGCTGGTCGAGCGTCCACGGGTCGGTGGCACTCGCACGTTCGTAGGTGTAGACGAGCCCGTTGAGTGGCTGGTCCTGGTCATCGCCGGTTGCGCCCACCGCCATGCGGTTGCCGCTGATCGCGACCGAGTAGCCGAAGAGATCGAAGGCCGCGGCGGTGCTCGTCTGCTTGGTGGTGAAGAGGCTTGCGAAGTTGGGACCCGTGGTCGTGATCCGGCCGGACGACGGACTCCGACGCTGATCGTTGCGGACGAAGCCGGGCGATCCGGCAACGTAGGTCTCATCGACGCCGGGAGGACCAGCAGCGACGCCGAAGCCGTACCGGTCGAGACCGGCCGCGGTCGGCCATGCGGTCGGCAAGTCGAGCTCGGCGGCGCTCGCCCCGGCACCGCCGTTGTCCATGGACACCTCCACGGCGTCGTACTGGTAGACCCGAACGATGCCCCGTTCTGGGTTGCCACCGCCGCTCTCGAATGGTGCGCCGACGATGACCTGGTCGCTCTCGCCGTCGAAGGCGACGCTGAAGCCCATGCCGTCGTCGGCGATCGGAGCGGTGATGTCACCAAGACCAACCGTGGCGAGCTGCTCGGCGCCCGGAGCACCCGTGAGTCGGTACACACGGACTCCACCGGTGCCCGAGTCGCCCTGGTCTTCTCTGCTCCGGAACGGCCGGCCGGCGACAACGATCCAGTCGCCGTTCGATGCCTGATCGATCGACACGGCCGAACCGAACTCCTGACCAACCGCGCCCGACGGTCCCTGGTCCTGGTCGATGGCCTTCCAGGCGGCACCGTCGAGCACGTGGAGCTGGACCGAGCCGGAGTCGGACGCGGCCACGAACGGGTCGCCGGGCGAACCCGTGATCACGTACGTGCCGTCGGAGGAGATGTCGATGGATTCGCCGAGGCGGTCGACCGTCTGCGGCGTGGCGACCGCAGCGGCGGTGAGCACGTCGCCGTCCTCACGCAGCCAGGGGTCGCCAAAGGACGCGCCCGGCTCGTACACGTAGCCACGGCCTTCGCCGCCCTCCGCGCCGGGTGCGCCGACCACGATGCGGCCAGAATCGGCCACAGCAACGCTCTTGCCGAACTCGCTCCCGTCGAAGCCGCCCTGCGCCGCGTCGCCACAGGTGCCGCCTCCCGCGTTGCACTCGTACAGAATCTGTTGGAGCCGCCAGAGTCCGTCACCGGGGTCAGGGGCGTACACGAACACGGCGCCCGCATCGACCCCGTTCTCGTCATCGCCGGGAGCACCGACCACGGCGATCTGGGCGGTCTCGTTGACGTCGACGTCCCACGCGAAGTCGATGTTCACGTCGCGGGTGTTGCCCAGACCGGTGATTCGGTCCCAGTCGGCCCCGTTCCACTCGAACAGACTGGCGAGACCCTCGTCGGGCCCCTGCTGATCAGCGCCCCGAGCCGACACCACGAGCAGCGAGCCGTCGGTCGCCACCGCTTCACCAAAGAGATCTCCGGTGGTGTGGCTTGGCTGTCGGATGTCCTGGTCGGCGTCGATGATTGGATCGATCGTGACGGGATACGTCGCGCCGGCGGCATCGACCTCGATGCGGACCGTTGAGCCGTCGACGGTCATGACCGCAGGCAGGTCGACGCCGTCAGCGTCGAACGCAACGAGGTTGCGGTACCAGGCGGTCGAGCCGTCGGCGAGGAGAAGCTGGACGGTCGAGTCGTCGATGAGAAGCGGCGATGCGCCGGCGAACTCGACGCCGACGGTGAGGGTCGTGGCGCCATCAGCCGGCGCCGAGGCGAACGTCCAGCCCTGCTCGTGGGCGCGTCCGTCACGGACCCACCATTCGGTGACATCGCCGCGGGTGTAGGTGACCGTGTCGCCGCTCAGAACGGGCTCGACCGCCGCCACCGTTTCGCCCTGGATGGTGGAGGTGGCCACGGCGAAGGTACGAGCGGAGTCGGCCTCGAACACAGGGCCAGCGAGCATGAAGCGGCCGTCAAGGGAAGCCGTTGCCCCCGGGAGCACGACGCCCTCGCCGACAGTCGCCAGCTGTTCGAGCGCGGCGACGTCCGCCGGAGACGGTTCGGTGATCGAGCGAGACGGCAGTGCCTCGCCGATCGATTCGAGCACCGTCGGTGGTTGCACACCCAGGACGCTCGCCACCATGGCGAGGATCGCCACGGCGGCGATCAGCATCGAGGAGGGTCCTCGGGTCGGAACCGCCACCTGGGGGGACGGTCCGGTCGGTCCGGCAACGCTCAGCACGCTCATGTTCAGTTGTCTCCACCTTCGGCAGACGCGGGATCTGCGATCGACTCACCACTCGCCCTGGGCAAATTCACCCAAAGCACACCGTAGACGACGGTACGTGACCCGTCGCCTCGAATTCTGACTACTGGTGGTCAAATCGCCCGATGGCGGAGAGAACGTGGCGTTTCAGCCCACGGGGAGGCCCGGAACGCAGCCGGGTATGGCGAAGTCCGGGCCGACATTCGGATACGTCACGCTCGAATTCAGGAGTCGTTTGTCGTCCGTGATGAGTGGCGAGTTGTAGGCGTCGTTGAACAACCGGTTGGGGTCTCCGCCCTGGCCATCCCAGTTGGTGCACCACACGCCCGTCGCGATGTCGAGCGAGATGAAGAACGAACTGGCCGGATCAGTGGTCGAGTACAAGGCATCGATCTCGGCTTCGCTCGCATTGAGGAGTCGGGTGACGTTCTCGGTGAATCCGCCCACACCGCCAAGACGGTTGATCGAGATCGTGGTCTTCGCGCCGAGCGCATCGAGCGGAATGATGCGCAACGGGTCGGCCCAGCCCCCGACCGAGAGCGCACCGCTGCTGAGCGGAATCGCCGGAGCGAACCCGGGCTCGGCAGGCGAGGACGACAGCACCTCGCGCCAATTGGCGGGCCCGAGCGGCTCGAACTGCTCGGCGACGAGATCGTCGTAGCGGCGATCGAGCCGGCGTTCGATGCGGTCGAGTTCGGCCTGCTTGCCCCAGTAGCCGACGCCGATGTCGTCGAAGTCCGGCGTGAACGGGATTGGCTCGGCCGCCAACCAGGCGTCGCGCGCCTCCGCCCAGGTCTCTCGGGAGTCGCCCGTGATTACCCCGGTCACGCCGAACGTCGACATGTAGCGGCCGACCGGATCGTCGAGACGATTCGGCCCTCCGACCGCTGCCCGCGCCTCACGATAGGCATTGAAGAGCTCGGTCAGTTCTTCGCCGCAGGTCCGTCCGTCATTGGCAGGCAGCGCGGCCGTCTGCTCCCAGGTGAGGTCCTTGCTCGCGAACGCACAGGCGCGGAGCCAATCTTCGAATCCGTCCATGTCGGCTGGCCCG
The DNA here is from genome assembly GCA_020629635.1 of Acidimicrobiales bacterium. Taxonomy (GTDB): domain Bacteria; phylum Actinomycetota; class Acidimicrobiia; order Acidimicrobiales; family SHLQ01; genus SHLQ01. The sequence goes on from JAHDCX010000009.1 coordinate 192,887, forward strand.
TACCCGGCATAGAAGTTGCCGTAGAGGCCGAACAGCTCGGCGAGCTCGACGGTGTTGATGACCGACGTGCGCACGAAGATGCGATCGCTGTCGACCTGGAACTGCAGGCCCTTCTGGAGTCCGTCGATGATGTCGGTGACGTGGAACACCGGGTCGGGTGACGTGGCGAGCAGCGTGAAGATCTCCGGATTGACGAGCGGGCCCAGGTCGCGCAGGACCCGCCCGAAGGCGGCGACGCCCTCGAGCGGAGCGTCGCCTTCGAGGAGTTCGAGGATCTGACCCTCCTGGACGCCGGCGAGGATCGCGCTGACCGTGTCGACGTCCTGGAACAGGCCCGCGTCGGTGAGCCCGACCACCGACTTGAGCATCAGCGCCTGACGGTTGCGCTGCTGCCCGGCGTTGCACCAACGGTCCTTCGCCCCGCACCGATGCATGCGTTCATTTGCCCACATGCTCTCCATCAAGAAGGCCGTGATGCTGCCCGAGCTGCCCCCTGCGGCACAGGTGATCGTGCCGTACTCCTCGACGTGGCGAGCCAGCGCGCCGTAATGCGCGAAGAGGTTGGGGCCGTTGCCGCGGATGCCCGCACACGTCGAGTCGCCCGACCACGGACGTGGCGGGTTGAACGAGCGACCGCTTTCCGCTGCTGCCGCCGGGGTGACCCCGGCGATCAGACTGAAGATCACTGCGATCGCCAAGGTGACGAAGGTGCGCCGCCGAGTGTTCATGATGTCCCCCACAGGTGTGCCTGGCGTCACGCTAGGCGACGAGCGGGGTCGATGTGAACGTGCGTGGTCGGGATCGACTCAGCGTCGGGTTTCGAAGAACGCGGTGAGCAGTGCCGCGCACTCGGGTTCTCGCACGCGCATCATGACGTCATAGTGGTGCGGGAAACGGGGGTCTGACCCCACGTTGTAGAGCGAGCCGAGAGCACCAGCTTTCAGGTCCGTCGCACCGAACACGACGTGACCGATCCGCGCCTGCTGCGCCGCGCCCGCACACATGACGCACGGTTCGAGCGTCACGACAAGCGTGTGATCATCGAGCCGCCAGGTGCCCGACGCAGCGGCGGCATCCCGGAGTGCGAGGACCTCGGCGTGGGCGGTCGGGTCGCCGGTGAGCTCGCGTTCGTTGTGGCGGGACGAGACCACCCACCCGTCCGGGCCCACGACGATCGCGCCGACCGGGACGTCGTCGTGATCGAGCGCCCGCTTCGCCTCGTCGAGCGCCATCTGCATCCACTCGTCGTGGGTCGGATCGGTCACGTCGTCACCGTAGCCATGTCAGACTTCGGAGATGCGAGTTGCCGCCGTCCAGAAGCCACCCGTCTTCCTGGATCGGGTCGGCACGACCGCTCGTGTCGTCGAGACGATCCACGAGGCGGCAGCCGACGGCGTGGAGCTGATCGCCTTCCCCGAGACGTATGTGGCCGGGTATCCCTGGTGGGCCGACTTCACGCATGCGTCCGAGTTCGACAGCCCCAAGCAGAAGGCCGCCTTCGCCCAATACGTGGCGTCGGCGGTCGACATCGCACGGGGTGACCTGGACGACGTGGTCGCGGCCTGCGCCGAGACAGGGATGTTCGTCCAGCTCGGCGTGGCCGAGCGTGGACCAACCGGCACGTCGATCTACTGCACGCTCGTGTCGATCGATCCGACCGCCGGGATTGTCGGTACCCACCGCAAGCTCAAACCGACGTACGGTGAGCGCCTGTTCTGGGCAGACGGCGACGGCAACGGCCTGCGGGTGCACGAGCATCGCGGTGTACGTGTGAGCGGGCTCAACTGCTGGGAGAACTGGATGCCCCTCGCCCGGGCGGCGATCTGGGCGCAGGGCCCCGAGGTCCACGTCGCCACATGGCCCGGGTCACCCGGCGTGGCACACGATCCGAGCCGCTTCGCCGCGATGGAGGGTCGAGTCTTCGTGGTCAGTGCGGGTGCGGTGCTTCGAGCCGAACACCTTCCCGACGACTTTGCGTTGCGTGACGAGATGCTCGAGTTCGGCAACCGCTTCTCGAGCGGTGGTTCGATCATCGTCGGCCCCGACGGCGAAACGGTGGCCGTCGCCGACAAGCACGAAGAGACGGTGTTGATCGCGGATCTCGACCTCACCAAGGTCCACGAGGCCCGCCACAACTTCGACCCCGGCGGCCACTACAGCCGACCCGACGTGCTCCGCCTCGACGTCGACCGCGCGCGCCGAGGGCCTGCGACGTTCCACGATGAGGAGAACGGCTCATGACTCGCGCCGCGATCCTTCGCGAAACGGGCCGCCCCGTGACGATCGAGGCGATCAGTCTCGACGACCCCGCACCCCACGAAGTCGTGATCCGAACGGCAGCAGTTGGGGTGTGTCACTCGGACCTGCACTTCATCGACGGGCTGTACGCAACCGACCTCCCGGTCGTACCGGGCCACGAATCGGCGGGTGTGATCGAAGCTGTGGGTTCGGCGGTGACCGAGGTGGCGGTGGGCGATCACGTGATCACCTGCATGTCGAGCTTCTGCGGCCACTGCGCCCAGTGCCTGGTTGGCCGACCGGTCCTGTGCGAGAACCCCGACGCTCAACGGTCCGAGGGCAGCCGCCTCTACCTCGACGGCGAACCGATCCCGCAGCTCTACGGCCTGGCGTCGTACGCCGAGAAGATGCTCGTGCACGAGCGCGCCGCCGTGAAGATCCGCGACGACATGCCGCTCGACGCAGCCGCCCTGATCGGGTGCGCGGTGATGACCGGGTACGGCGCCGTGGTGAATACCGCCGGCGTCCGACCCGGCGAGACCGTCGTGGTCATCGGCTGCGGCGGCATCGGCTTGTCCGCGATCAACGGCGCCGCGATCGTCGGTGCCGGTCGAGTGATCGCCGTCGACGTCAACGCCGACAAGCTCGACCTCGCCCAGCGCTTCGGGGCAACCGAGGTGGTCGACGCCTCGACCACCGACCCGGTCGCCGCAGTGCGAGAGATGACGGGTGGCGGAACGCCCTACGCATTCGAAGCGGTCGGCCTGAAGCAGACGTGCGAGCAGGCCTACGAGATGCTTCGGCCTGGCGGATCGGCCGTCGTGATCGGCATGGTGCCCGAGGGTCAGACCCTCGAGATCGATGCCAGCGAACTGCTCTACGAGAAGACGCTCACCGGCTCGAACATGGGCTCCAACCGTTTTCGGATCGACATGCCCCGGCTCGTCGAGTTCCACCTCGACGGCCGCCTCAAGCTCGATGACATGATCTCTCGCCGCATCGACCTCGACGACATCAACGACGCGTTCGACGAGATGCGCGCCGGCCACGTCGCCCGATCGGTCATCGTCTTCTGAGCGGACGACCCCGATGCGCCGTCTCGTCTTCGTCCTCCTCTGTGGCATCGGGTCGGCGGCGTGCGCCGCCAACGATGAGGTCACGGTCGAGCTGGCCGACAGCAGTTGGGTTCTCGTCGACGGGATCGACATCGTCGACGGGTTCGAGCCGACGATCGGCTTCGAGAGCGATCGTCGACTCGGCGGCTCTGACGGGTGCAACAACTGGGGCGGCACGTACCGGGTGGTCGATGGCGAGCTGCGTATCGACAACATGGCATCCGAAGCCGCGGGTTGCGCCGAGCCGGTCATGCTCGCCGCCAACGAGTTCACCGAGTTGTTGTTCAACCAGCCGACCCTGCGACTCGTCGACGACCAGCTCCTGCTCGAGGGGGCAGGCACGGTGCTTCGGTTCGAGCCCATCGCTGGGTCGCCGATCGGCGACTTTGTCGGCGGGGTGTGGCAGATGAGCACGGTGACCTTCGACGGCGAGCTTCGGGACGCAAAGGGCGCGGCGTGGATCGTCTTCGAAGAGGCAGGCACGATGCGCGGATCCACGGGGTGCCGGGATCTCCGCGGCAGTTGGATTCTCACGAGCACCGAGGAGGTGCTGCTGACCGACTTCGGGGCGGACGGCTCCTGTGCAGCGGACTTCGTGGATCAGGACGGTGCCGTGGTGACGGTCCTCGGCGATGGCTTCAGGGTGGAGATCTCGGGCGAGTCGCTGACCACCCGCTCGCAGGGCGCCGACGCCGCGACCTGGGAGCGGGTCGACGCAATCCCGGATCCACCGAGCGTCCAGGACACGATCGGCTTCGAGCCCGACACGAGCATCGACGCGTTCGCCGTCGATGAGGTGACCGTCCACGTCGAGCCCGATCCGGAGTCCGAGGTGGTGTCCGAGCTCGGTCGGGACGAACGCATGGTGTCGATCGGCGCCGAGGCCCTGGTGGTCGACGGGGTGACGTGGCGCCAGGTGCTCACCGACGCCAACGTGACCGGTTGGATCGAAGAGTCGAAGCTCCGGTTGGTCGAACGATGACGGCGGTCGTCGACGCCATCGTCACCGACCACCTCGAACGCTTCGGCCGGGCCGGATCGCCATTCGAGTCGCATGAGGTGCTGCGGCGATCGCTCGGGGCATCCGGACACTCCGCCGTGTTGATGGGCGCAGCGACGTTGGCGAGCGGCCCCAACGACTTGATCGACCACTGCCTGATCGAGGTGGACGATTCGAGGGTCGTGGATGTTTCGCTGCCGGATGGCCCCACGGCGTCGCTCGATCTTTCGGCCCGAGGTCCGCAGCCGCTGGGCGCCGCCGTGTTCGAGCTGATCGACTCGTCGAAGGGTCTGACCCTCACCCGCCATGTCGCCGGCGTTCCGGCCCCGCTCTGCCGATTTCGACGGGTGAAGCGGACCGTCGACGATCTCGCCGACACCGCAGCTACGTGGCGAACCGCCAACAGGGGTTCGGCGTGGACGCCGGTGCGTGCGGCGGTGGCGGACGACGAGCCGCGGATTCGATCGATCGTCGATGCTGCGTACGGGCCGTATGTCGAGGCGATCGGCAAGCCACCCGCGCCGATGCTCGACGACTACGCCTCCCTGATCGCCGATCGCCGGGTGGAGGTGGCGTACTCCCGAGGAGAGATCGTGGGGGTGTTGGTGAGCTGGCCAGCCAACGAACATCTGTTCATCGACAACATCGCCGTCACTCCAGCTGCGCACGGCCACGGTGTCGGGGGGTCCCTACTCGATCACGCGTCTGCGCGCGCTGGGGCGAGCGGACTCCGCGAACTGCAGCTGTACACGAACGTCGCCATGACGCAGAACCTCGACTACTACCCCCGCCGAGGCTTCGAAGAGACCCATCGCGCCACCGACGACGGCTACGAGCGCGTGTACTACCGGCGCCCCGTGTAGAGATTTGTAGAGTTTGTAGATTATGTAGAGTTTGTAGAATCGTGTAGAATTGCCATATGCATCACTCGCCCTTCGCTCCGACATTCGGAACGTGGCCACCGGTGTTGGCCGGACGTGCCGACCTGGAGGACGAGATCCGGATCGCGCTCGAGACCGGGCCTCGTAGCGAGTGGTACACCACGCTGCTGCTGGGCAACCGAGGTACCGGCAAGACCGTGTCTCTCGCGCTCGCCATGGACGTGGCGGCCAGTCTCGGGTTCCATGCGATCTACGAGATCGCCCACCCTGGACTCATCGAACGGCTCACTTCCACCCTTCAACGGCTGGAGAGCGCTCCGCCCAAGAAGCACCGATCGACGTCGAGCACGATCGGCGTGCCGGGTGCGGTGTCGATCACGACGACCTCGACAACGACCTCCTTGGACGACGTCAGTCTTGCCTTTCGGGACGTCCTGGCAACGGCCGTCGACCGGGTTGTCGACGGCGGCAGTGCCGGCATCCTCCTCGCCATCGATGAGCTCCACGACATCGAGAGCAACGAGCTCGCCACGATTGGAGCAGCGATTCAGATCCTGGCCCGCATGAATGGACAGCCCATCGCGTTCATCGGGGCTGGCTTGCCCGAACTCGACCAACGAATCCTCGATACGCCAGGCACGACCTTTCTCGAACGCTGCGCCCGATACGACACCGGGTTCCTCGATCAGGCGGCAAGCCGGACGGCGCTGGCCGGGCCGTTCGACGACGCTGGCATCGGCTACGTCGAAGGAGCGATGCAGTCCGCTGTCGCCGCATCGGCCGGTCACCCGTTCGCCATCCAGTCGATTGGCCATCACGTCTGGTCACTACACGCTGATGAGACGAAACGCATTTCGACAGCTGGGTTCGCTCGCGGGGTCGACAAGGGGTTGGCGTCGATGGGGCGACAGGTGGTTCAACCAATCTGGAAACGGCTGTCTGAGCACGACCAACGCTTCCTCCGCGCAATGGCCGAGTTCGGTGAACGCGACGTACCTGTCTCCCACCTGGTCGATGCGCTCGAACGAAGCCCGAGTTGGGTGTCGCGGTATCGGGATCGGCTGATCAAAGCGGCCGTGATCGTCGGCTCGAAACGCGGTCACGTGGCCTTCGCCCACCCCGCCTTCGGGCCGTGGATCACCGAACACTGATCGACGATCCCGACGGCGACACCCTCACAAACCCGCCTTTCGGCCGAGGTATCTCGACCGGATGGCTGACGACACGCGTCGGCACTCGCGCCTACGTTGCCGTCATGGCTGACACCGCACCCGTTGCCGCCGCCGATCAGGGCGGATGGCTACCGCCCCGCTTCGTGATCCGAACCGCGTGGAAGATCCATCGGGCCCTGTACCGATGGTCGGGTGGCCGGTTCGGTCTTCGGGCACCCAAGCCCGACAGCTACGGCCTCGCCGAGCTCACCACGATCGGTCGGCGAAGCGGCCTCGAACGATCGGTGATGATCGGCTACTACCTCGACGGTGACAACGTCGTGACGATGGCGATGAACGGCTGGGGCGAGGCCGAACCTGCCTGGTGGCTCAACCTGCAGGCGTCGCCCGACGCGACGCTGACCACCGTCGACGGATCAGTCCGCGTGTCGGGCCGCGCCGCCGAAGGCGATGAGCGCGATCGGCTGTGGGATCGGTGGCGCCACTACGACAAGGACCTCGATGGGTGGTCCAACCGCCGGCCAGGCGAGACCGCTGTGGTGATCCTCACGCCCGCCGCCGAGCGCTGAGCCTCACTCGTCGGAGTGATCGCCGTCCTCGCTGTGGCTCTTGTCGTCGTCGTAGGTCTCGAGTCCGTCGTACGCGACGGCGGTGGCCACTCCGAATCCACCGAGGATGAGGAGCACGAACAGCGCAGCCACCAGGGCGCCTGCAACGGGGTTCTCGATCGGGGCTTCGGGCTGAGGGGGAGCTGCGGCCATGCGCACAGCGTACCCAGCGAGCCCCTCCTACGATGACCTGATGGAGATCGCCGTCGCCGACCTCGACGCTCCCGACATGGTGGAGCTGATCCGCATCCACAGCGAGGGGATGCTCGCCAACTCACCCGAGGGCGCCTGCCACTTCCTCGACTCGTCGGGTCTGGCTGGCGACGACGTGACGGTGTGGTCGATCCGCGAGGACGGTGCGCTCGCTGGCATGGGTGCGCTCAAGGAGATCAACGCCGTGCACGGCGAGCTGAAGTCGATGCGCACCGCCGAAGGTTTTCTCGGTCGTGGGGTCGGCCGAGTCGTGCTCGACCACATCCTCGACGAGGCCCGCGCACGGGGCTACGAGCGGGTGAGTCTCGAGACCGGATCTGGCGAAGCGTTCGCCGCCGCCTGCCACCTCTACGAGAAGGTCGGATTCGAACGCTGCGACGCGTTCGAGGGCTACGAGCCGACCGACTTCAGCCAGTTCTACACCCTCCCCCTCTGAGTCACTCCGGGGTCAGACACCAACGTGACCGAACCGCCGACCCCCATCCCCTCCCCCGACGAGGTGCCCCACGGGTGGACCGCCGAGACGTTGGACGACGGGTGGCGTTGGGAGCTGGATGATCGACAAGTCGACCAACTCGTTGCCGCCGCAACCCAAGAAGCGGCGGATGCGTCGTCGCTGACGGCGGCGATCGATCGGCTTCATGGCGAGCTGGTGGATGGCCGGGGATTCGCCGTGGTGTCGGGCTTGCCCGTCGAGGACATCGGGGATGAGCTCGCCACGACGGCGATGCTCGTGCTGTCGACGATGATCGGGCCGCTCCGTCCGCAGAACGCGGCGGGCGATCTCGTTGGGCACGTTCGGGACACCGGTGTTCGTTCAGACGACACGAACGTGCGGCTCTACCAGACGAACGAGCGGCAGACGTTCCACACCGACTCGGCCGACATCGTCGGCCTGCTGTCGCTTGCCACCGCGGTCGACGGAGGCGAGTCGCTACTGGTGAACGCCAACGCCGTGTTCCATCGGATGTGGTCACACGACCCCGAGCTCGCCCGCGTGCTATTCGACCCGATCGCCACCGATCGACGAGGCGAGGTGCCCGACGGGCAGGATCCGTTCTTCACGATCCCGGTCTTCAGCTGGTTCTCCGATCGGCTCACCGTCATGTACCAGCGGCAGTACATCGACTCGGCCGCCCGTTTCGTCGATGGCCCGCAACGTGGACCAGAGGTTGTCGAGGCGCTCGATCTGTTCGACGAGATCTGCAACGACCCCGCCATGGCAGTGCGGATGCGGCTCGAATCTGGCGACATGCAGTTCGTGCACAACCACTCGACGTTGCACGACCGGACCTCGTTCGTCGACGACCCCGAACGGCCGAGACACCTGATCCGGACGTGGATCACCTCGGCTCGAGATCGGCCGCTCCCCGAGGTCTTCGCTCAGCGATTCGGTTCGGTCGACATCGGCGCCCGTGGCGGCGTGTGGATGGGGTCGTGAGTCAGCGGTGGCAAGCGTCGGGCTCGACGTTCACGACGCGGCGTCGATCCGAAGCGTGAGCGGGTTACTCGCCTCGACCGTGACCGAGCGCAGGTCGGGGATGCGAGCGAGCGGCTCGAATGACCATGGCTGATCGCCGACGGCGATGACCTGTGCGCCCGCGGCGACACCGGCACGTCCTCCGGAGTCGGCGTCTTCGAAGACGAGACACCGGGTCGGGTCGACGCCAAGGTGTGCAGCGGCGTGCAGATACGGGTCCGGGTGAGGCTTGCCGTTGGCGACGTCTTCGGCGGTGGTCGTCCGTGCAGGCACCGGGATCCCGGCGGCCGCCCATCGGGCGAGAGCCAGACGCCGAGTGGCCGACGTCGCAATCGTCCACGCTCCATCGGGAAGCGACTGGGTGAGGTCGATCGCACCGGGGACGGGCGGCGTCCCCGCGGCGCCCTCGACTTCGAGATCTTCGAGCCGGTCGAGCGCCGCGGCCAGACGATTCCTCTCGACGTAGTTGCGCAACGTGTCGATTGCCCGCTTGCCGGTGAACTCTGCCGTCACCGACGCGACGTCCAGACCGAACTCGTCACAGAGCTGAGTCCATGCCACATGGACCTGGTGGTGTGAATCGACGAGCACGCCGTCGCTGTCGAAGAGCACGGCATCGATTTCGATCTTCATGTGGTCGCTCCTGCGACGACGAGTCGGTACCCCGCGTCGATTGGTGTACTCCGGTCGAGATTCGCTCCGTGCGTTCGCTCCCACGTGCCGTCGGCAAGGTCGGAAGCCAAGCGCTGGGTCCCGCGCTGCCGGACCTCGGGATCGAGCATGGCGAGCAACGACATTGCGTTCTGCACGGATGCGTCGAGGTACTTCTCTGGCCGGGCCCAGTAGGCAGCGGCCACGCCGTCACGGCAGTCCGCCGGGACGAGCAGCTTCTCCACCGACACGACATCGAGCACTTCGGCGACATCATCGACCCCCGGAGCGGAGCGTTCGGTCTCTCCCATCATCGCCTCCGGGAAGTAGTCGAGCAGCCAGAAGGCGTGAGCGTCGAGGGGTTCGAAGAGCATCACGACCTGACGCGACGAGACCCGCTTCAGTTCGGTGAGACCTCGGTGCTGGTCTGGCCAGTGATGGACCGTGAGCAGGGCCAACGCCGCGTCGAACATGCCATCACGGAAAGGCAACGCCTCGGCCGACGCGCGGACCGCAGGAGCCGCGCCAACTGCGCGTTGTCGGATCATTTCGGTCGATGGTTCGACCGCAGTCACGGCTCGGTCGGCAGGCTCGTAGTTTCCGGTGCCGGCACCGACGTTGAGGACGGTGCGGCACCCCCCAAGCGCCGACCAGATCATCTGCTCCCATGCAGGCTCGGGGCGGCGATGCGACGAGTATCCGATGCCGATCCGGTCGTAGCGAGCCACGCCGTCGAACGTATCGGCCGGCGTCCCACACTCGCCCATGTTCGTGCAGCGGCCGAAGACGCGGTCAGTTGGTTCGGCCCAATGGAGTGAGACGCCGGACGCCGAGTTGGGCACTCAGTGTGCGAGCGATCCTGCAGGGCTGATCCACTCGGCTGGTTGACCCGTCGCCGCGGAGATGCGGTCGTAGTCATCGTCGTAGTGGAGCACCGATAGTCCCTGCGCCTCTGCGGCTGCGGCGATGATCAGATCGGCTGGTTTCGCTCCACGATGCTGTCCCGCATTCGCAAGCAGCTCGGCAACAGACAGCGCTCGGTCCATCACCTCGGGCGTGATCGGTGATTCGGGCAGTGCTCGGCGTCCGACAACCAGCTCGGCCACATCGTTCTTTCGAGCGGAGTAGACGAGCTCGAGGTCGACGACACGGCAGCTCCAGAGCTTGCCTGCGAGCTGGAGTTCCTCCAGGCGATCCCCGACGACCTCGATCGATGAACGAACGAGGACCGACGTGTCGACCAGGTACCGCGGACCGCTCATCGTGTTCGAGGTGACCGGGCCTCGTCGAATGCATCGAGATCAAACTCCATCGTCCGAAGCTGTCGGATGTGGTCGACGCCTGCCGCGTGGTCAGCAATCGCCCGTAGTCCAGCTTCGACGGTCGCCTTGATTGTCTTCGCCCCACAGGCCGCCTGAGCGCGCTCGAGTAGGGCGTCATCGATTTCGACCAGGCGTTTCGTCATGGTGCCGAGTATATACGAACACTGAACTGTATATACCGCGATCACCACGGGATTTCGGTTCCGTCGGGGCGCAGGATGCGCCACTCGCCGGCGGGGTCTCGGTAAACGGCGAACCCCTTCTGTTTCCATCGGTTGTGCCTGCCACACAGTGGCGCCCCGTTGCCGGGGTTTGTTCTGCCACCGGAGCCGTGTTCGATCATGTGATCGGCCTCACACGTTGACGACGCCGCCCGACAGCCGGGCCAGACGCAACGAGTCGAGCCGATCATGACGGCGTGCCGCGCGTTGCCGGTGAAGAAGCGTGCGACGCCGAGATCGATGACCGTGCCCTTGGCATCGACCACCACACGGCGGATGCGCGACACCACCGCCGACGCCATCATCTCGGTCGGGTCGAGCGGCAACCCGTCGAGGGTCCGACAGATCATCGTCTGCGGATTGAGCGGCTTGGGCTGATGTCCCTCGGTGAGCAGGCGATTGCTCATCTCTTCGAACGTGTCTGCGTCCCAGAAGATGTGATGCACGAAATCGGCCGGCATGGCGGAGTTGGGGTTGGCGGATGCGTCACGGAAGATCTGGACGAGCGCGTCGGCGCGTCGCTGCTGGGCGGTGCGGGGCAAGTCATCAGACGTTGCCGCGTCGCCATGCTCTGCTCGGGCTTTCTCCCAATCGGCGAGCAGCTCGGCACGGATGTAGTGCTCGAGCACCTCGTGAAGTTCCATGCCCTGGCCGGCGGCGAACTGGCCCATCAGGTCCCATGTCGTGTCGTAGTTCTGATCGAGGCGAACGTTGCGGTCGTCGTGCTGGCGCTCGTTGAGCGGGGTCGGCCCGTCCTCGTCCATGATCCGACGCCACTGGTCGAGTTCGAGGTTGAACGTGCTGAAGTCTCGGCGAGCTTTGTCGAGGAACCAGCTTTGCGTTGCCGGCATGTAGTCCCGGACACGGACGTTGGCGTGGGTTCGGGCGAGCGCTCGAACCTGACACGTGCCGAGGGTTCCGGCTCGATACGCCCGGGCGATGTCCGGACAGGTGCCGTAGAGCTTGGACGTTTGTTGGCGGGCAGTGGCCTCGCCATCCGACAGCTTGGCGTGGTGTCGAACCATTGCCTTGGCCGAGCCATGACCGTCGGCCCGGTGCAGGCCGGCGTTCTGGATCACGGCCATCAGGTCGACCGCGGCCGAATCGGCGAGTCGACGAACACGCTCGATCTCCTCGATGGCCACGATCACTTCTTTGGTGCCGTCGAGGGAGATCCCGGGCTCGGCGAGCATGGCAAACCCGGTGGTGATCATGTCGATCGCCTCCCGCATTTGAGGGTCTGCCACCTTCGAACTCATACGAACAAGTGTACGGTTGCGGTGTGACAGCCTACCTAGAGCCGGAATCATCAGTGCCCGACACAACGCTGCTTCCCCGGCCGAATGCTTCTACACGAAAGGGAGTCCGGTAGATGCCGTCGGACCTTCCTCCAATCCACCCCCATCCCTGGGTTGTGAAGCATCGGGAACATCCAACGCTGCTTGACCTTCTCCGAGAACCCGTCGAACTCTGCTTCAATCTGCGCGAGTTTCACACATCGATCATGAACGGAGTCTCGTTTGAACCCATCAAGGGTTCGCACGCCGAGACCTTCATGTCGCTGATTGCGAATGAAGTCGGCCCGCACGGGCCGTGGGGCGAAAACGAACGACAGCATGACCCGCTCTATGTGCTGACAATGCTCGGCCTACACGTCCGCGACTACCTCGCCGTCGCTATCAACAATCTGGCGTCAGCAGCGATGCTGGTCCGCTCGGGTGAATACCTCTTCTCCATCGCCCCAGTGGTGCGGTCTTCGGCGGAATGCTCTACGACCGTCACCTGGTTGCTCGACACCCGAATCGATCCCAGGCAGCATGCTGCCCGCGTGATGCTCGATCGAGCGGCGAGCTTTCAACAACAGAAGGCGACACTGCCGAGGACCGGTGACACGGGGGCTCGTCGTGGCCTGAAAGAACTTGAGGATTCAATCCGTCAGTTCTTTCACGCAGCGGAGATCGACAACTTGAAGGGTTCCGGCTGGGACAAGCACGCCTCGTTAGCCAACGAATCACTCCTCGGACTTGAAGCCCGGTGGCGAGCACTCGGCGAGCTTCAGGACCAAGGGAGCGAATACCAGCGCATGTACGGCGGCCTCTCCTTGCTGTCGCACCCGAACATCACGCAACTGGAACTCTTGCAACGTGACGGCTCCTACTACGTCGACGAGGAAGGGCTTCGAAGACTTCTGTGGGTTGGCGTGCTGGCCTACCGAGAGGCGATGCGACGCGCACTCACCTTCTTCGGCTTTCGGGAGAACGATGATCCGATTGGAACAATGGATGAGATGCTCCGCCGGGTGTATCCAGAGGGGTTCGATGTCCCAAAAGCCTGACACGACATGAACGACGTACGGTCTAGTGATGACTGAGCTCCCTTCCCTCCCACCCGAGAATCGGACCGGTGACGAACGGGCGGTGCTTCTGGCGGTGCTCGACTACTACCGGGCGGTGCTGCATCGGAAGGCCTCGGGGCTGACGCAGGAGCAGCTGGCTACCACGATCGAGCCGTCCAACCTGACCCTGGCTGCACTCATCTTGCACATGGCGATCGTCGAGGACGGCTGGTTCTCGCGCCGATTCGGACGCCAGACGGGCAACGAGTTCTTCCGTTCGATCCCGTGGCACGAGCAGCCGGACTGGGAGATGGACGAGGCACCATCGATGCCGTGGTCCGAGCTCGAGGCGTACTACCTCGACGCGATCGAAGAGAGCCGTGCCGTCGTTGCCGCCGCGGAGTCACTCGACGAGCTCGGCGCACCCACCGAGGGCCGCCCCGACGTGAACCTGCGGTGGATCCTGATCCACATGATCGAGGAATACGCCCGACACTGCGGCCACGCGGACCTTCTGCGGGAGCGCATCGACGGCGCTACGGGCGACTGAGGGGAGGCGTCACACAATGGCCCTGACGCAACCAGAGCGCTTGTCAATGCCGTCGCACCAGGCGGCTGTCGTGTCAAAGTCTCGCATGACCACGCCTGACCTGATCGAGATCGCCCGTCAGGTAGTCGCGACCGCGTGGGAGGAAGGTTCTCCGATAGCCAGGGACAGCGAGGCGTTCGCACCGATTGCTGTCCGCCGTTGGAGATCAGCTGCGCGACGAGGAATAAGGCTGACGGATTCGGAGGCACGAGTTCGCGATCTGGCCATGGGTCTCGTCGAGGCGTTCGACGACCCGGCGACCGTTGGTCCGCTCGTCGAGGACTACCGGTGGTTGGCCCGGCAGATTCATGACGCACTGGATGCAGCAACTGAGGACTAGCGCTGTCGCCGGGCAGGCAGGAAAAGTTCCAAGGCGATGCCGTCGGGGTCTTTGAAGGCGACGCCGGTGCCGTAGGGCTCGTCGAGAGGCGGGGATCGGTCGATCCCCAACGCGTCGAGGTGCTCGATCCAGCGGTCGAGCTCGTCTGCGTCCGCCACGGTGAAGGCGAGGTGGTCGAGCCCAGGACGACGGGGATCGAACGTGCCGTCCGGTCGCGCTTCGAACCAGTGGAGGCCGAGGTTTGGTTGCGTTCACACGGCGATCGTGTGTGCGTGTTCGGTCCCGCTGAGCATCGGCCCCTCGAAGGCGGGACCGACACCAAACAACACCGTGTACCAAGCGACGCTGCGCGGGAGGTCGGACACGCTGACGGCGACGTGGTCGATCGCTGGCGCCGCGATCATACGTCCGCTCCGGCGAGGCCGTTCGCGGCCATCCAGTCGGGGTCGGGCTCGATGAACTGGATCACGTCGAGGAGCACGCCGTCGTGCCACGCCGCAAGGACCTGTCGTTGTCCCCACGGGTGATCGGTCGGCGCTTGCACGATCTCGACGCCCGCATTGGAGAGCGCTTCGTGCAACGCGTCGACGTCGTCGACGACGAAGGCGACCGCCAGGCCGGACGCCGGCGTCCGGCGATCCTTCGGCACCGATGGATGCTGCGCGTCGGTCAGCGCGATCTCGAGCTCGGGGTGATCGTCGTGGCGAAGGCTGACGAACCAGCCGAGGTCCATGTCGATCCGGAAGCCGAGCAGGTGGGCGTAGCGGTCGCGGGCAAGCTCGATCTCGTCGCTGAAGAGTGAGGTCACACATCGTTGGAAGGTCATTCGATACCTCGGCCTTTCTTGCGAGCACTACACTCGTAGTGGTGGAGGTATGCAGCGTAACTACATATGTAGTGAACCGTCAACCAGCGATCGTCGGCCGATCGTGAGTCGTCGCGATCAGCTTTGCGACGCCGGGCTGGATGTGCTCGCCGCCAAGGGGCTCCGCGGGCTCACCCATCGGGCGGTCGACGCGGCCGCTGGACTCCCCGCCGGCGCGTGCTCGAACGTCTTTCGGACCCGAGCCGCCCTCCTCGAGGGACTCGCCGAGCGAGTCTTCGAACGGCTGACCCCAGACCTCGCCGAGCTCGAAGCCGAAGCGGCCGCCGAGCCAACTCGCGACCAGTGGGTCCATCTCATGCAGCAGCTCGTCCGTCGCGTTCGGGCACAGCCCCACCTCCAGCTCGCGCTGCTCGAACTTCGCATCGAGTCGACACGTCGTCCCGAGCTCGTCGACCCGCTGACCGCAGTCGTCCGCGCCGCGTTCGACGCCGACGTCGCCTTCCACGAGCGCGCCGGACTCGCGGGAGGCCCCGAAGAGATCGTGCTCCTGCACCTCGCCATCGGCGGTCTGATCACCGACGTGTTGACCCTGCCCGACGCGCTTCCACTCGATGACGTCGACGGCATCATCGAACGCCTCGTCGACCGCCTGGTCTTCGTGGGGTCAGCAGAGCAGGTGGGGAGCTGACCCGGGTCCACCTTCAGCGGGGCGTCATCGAAGGTCGAGCACAACGCCGACGAGCTCAACAACGCCATCGTCGACTTCAACACCGTGGACCACGAACGCTGGCACAAGCGTCGCCGTTCCGATGAACATCCGGACCGATGACACGTCGTCGATGGCCACGGGCAGTGAGTCGAAACCGGACGCGAAACGCTCGACGATCGCCGGCAGATCAATCATCAGGAAGTCAGTGACGGAAGGCTCGCCTTGCGGGCCGCGCTCAAGGCCGAGCTGAACGTCCAGTTGTTCGAAGAAGGCGTCGGCGATCCGGACCTCGACGCGGCGCGTCACGAACGCTCGGTGTCGAGCAGGCCTCGTTCTTCGGCGATACGACGACTTTGTGCGTCCACCCTGTCGCGGAAGCCGGCATCAAGGCCGTCCAACGAGGACACCGAGTTGTCGACCACCAGACGCGCGCGCTCGTCTGGAGACAACAGTTCCATCTCTGCTGGTGTCCACACTCGATCGGCAGGCATAGAAGCCACTGTAGCGGCAGCGTGTGACACGCTCCGATGGAACTCGGAGTCCACTCTCTGAGTGCATCAAGCGTTCACTGGAAGCCCGATCCTCCGACTACCGCTAACGCCGCCCAAGTAGAGGATCGCCGAATGACTCAAACGGCTTTGCGCAATCCTCCAGCAGACGAATCAGAAACCGCACAAGTTCTGGATGCCCTTCGCCCACGAATACCCTCCCGGACTTGTCCGTCTTGCGGTTCCTGAACACCCAATGCCTTGACTCGATCACGAATACCCCATCAACGTTCCCGGCTTTATCCAGATGACGTTTCAGCGTGTCCGCGTCGGGCCCTGTCAACCTTGGTGAGACAGTTGGGTTTGTGAATTAGTGGGTGTCGAT
>JAHDCX010000019.1 GCA_020629635.1 Acidimicrobiales bacterium
TTGTCCATCTGGACGAACCGGCCGAGGTTGGCTTCGAACGGGTCGTAGATCGGCCGGTACTCGCGGGCCCAGGAGCCAAAGCTCTTCTCGAGGCGGAGCGAGTCGAGCGTCTTGGAGCCGAACAGGCGGATGCCCAGATCGGCTCCGGCTTCCATGAGTTGGTCGAACACGTAGCGCTCGTAGCTGGCAGGCATCCAGAACTCATAGCCCAAGTCGCCGGAGTAGGTGACCCGTCCGCAGTGGACGCGGGCCCACCCGATGTCGAGCTGCTTGTAGGCCATGAATCTGAAGCCGTCGGCGGAAACGTCGGCGTCGGTGACGCGTTCGAGCAGTTCGCGGCTCTTCGGGCCGGCGATGGACAGGCCGCACATCTCGTAGCCGAGTGACCGGTAGGTGACCGAGCCATCGGTGGGCAGGAGCGATTCGAAGTAGCGCTGGTAGTAGCGGGTGGCCACGCCCGAGCCGAACATCATGAACCGTTCGCCATCCCCGGTCACGTTGCCGGTGGCGCCACCCGTGAACGTGGTGAGCGGGCCTTCGGGTTCGCCAGGCGTTGCGGGCAGGCAGGCGACGGTCAGGTCGCCGATGAGCTTGCCGTTGTGGTTGGTCATCGGCGTGAGCGACATCCGCCCCGCCTTGGGGATGCGACCGGCGAGCGTGCGGTCCAACCACTCGCGGGCACCCGGGCCGTTGAACACGAACTTGGCGAAGCCGGTCGTCTCCATCATGCCGACGCCCTCGCGCACGGCCATCGTCTCCTCGGCCACCTGATCCCAGGCGTTGGAGCGATACCAGGTGAACTCCTCGACCGGCTCTTCGCCCTCGGCCTGATACCACTGGGCTGATTCGAGCCCGTAGCTGTTGCCCCACACGGCGTTGGCGTCGACCAACTTGTCGTAGATCGGCGAGGTCTGCAGGTTGCGACCCTCGGGCAAGAACTCGTTGGGGAACTGAATGCGGAAGCGACGGCCGTAGTTCTCGCGCACCTTGGCGTTCGTGAACGACATCGTGTTGAAGTCGCCGAAGCGGGCGATGTCCATACCCCAGATGTCGTGGCCCGGGTCGCCTTCGGTCATCCAGTTGGCGAGCGCAAGACCCACGCCGCCGCCCTGGGACAGGCCGGCCATGATGGCGGTGGCCGACCAGTAGTTGGGCAGGCCGCGCACCGGACCGAGGCACGGGTTGCCGTCGGGGGAGAACACGAACGGGCCGTTCACGACCGAACGAATTCCGGCCTCCTGGAAGATCGGGAAGTGCTCGAAACCCCGAGCCAGATGGTCGGCCAGGTGCTCCAGGTCCGGCGGCAGCAGTTGCATGCCGAACTCCCACGGCGTCTGCTTGGGCGACCACGGAATGCCGTTGGGTTCATACGTGCCGAGCAGCAGACCGCCCGCCTCCTGGCGCATGTAGATCTCGCCCCCGAAGTCGACCGCGTGGAGCACTTCCTTGCCGGTGCTCTTGTTGATCTCGGCGACCTCGGGCAGGTCCTCGGTGAGGATGTACTGGTGGGCCATCGCGAGGATCGGCAACTCGAGGCCGACCATGCGCCCCACCTCACGACCCCACAAGCCACCCGCGTTGACCACGTGCTCGCAATGGATCTGCTCGAGCTCCTCGCCCGTCGACGTCTTGATCGTCTGGAGGTCCCACCCGCCGTCGGCGGCCCGGTTCATGGAGCGCACCCACGTGTCGCGATACACCTCGGCGCCGTTCATGCGGGCGGCCTTGGCATACGCGTTGGTGACGCCGGTCGGGTCGACGTGGCCCTCGTGCGCGTCCCACATCGCGCCCACGAAGAACTTCTCGTCGAAGATCGGATGGATCTCCTTGGCCTCGGCCACCGAGATCAGCTCGGTCTCCATGCCGAGGTACCGGCCCTTGGCGTGGGTGGCCTTCAGCCAGTCGGCACGCTCGGGCGTGTCGGCGAGCATCACGCCGCCGGTGATGTGGATGCCGCAGTCCTGGCCGGAGATCTCCTCGATCTCCTTGTACAGCTCGATCGTGTACTGCTGCAGCTTGGCGACGTTGGGGTCGCCGTTGAGCGTGTGCATACCACCGGCCGAATGCCAGGTGGACCCGGCGGTCAGCTCGGTCCGTTCGAGCAGGACCACATCGGTCCAACCGTTCTTCGTCAGGTGATAGAGAATCGAAGCCCCCACCACACCGCCACCGATGACAACGACCTGCGTGTTCGTCTTCATGCGAGCACAGTAACGAACTGACCCATCGGATCTCGATATCGATCAGTGATGCGGTGGGTGCTGGCTCGTCTCAATCTCCGCCAGGTGACGTGGGGTCAGGCACGCATCATTAACAACTCGACCTACGGGGTGACGATCGGATGGCCGCCACCGGCCCAGGCGAGGATCCCGCCGTCGACATCGGCGACGTCGGTGAAGCCCAGGTCGCGCATCATCTCCAGCGTCTGGCCGCTGCGATTTCCGGAACGGCAATACAGCAGGTACGGCTTGTCGGGGTCGAGCTCGGCCAGCTGCGCGGCGAAGTCGGCCTCGTAGAAGTCGAGCATCGTTGCGCCTTCGAGATGCCCCTCCGCAAATTCTTCGGGAGTGCGAACATCGAGGATCACGAGGTCGGCAGGCGGCTCGGCTTGAATCGACGCACCGTCGGCTGCGGACACGAGCCGGAGCCCACCGGCGTCGCTGTCGCCATCCCCGCCGCAGGCAGCGAGCAGGGTCGACAGGGCGATGATGAAACCGAGGCATCTGCGCATGCGAAAAGCCTGCCACGTCGCAGCGAGGAAACGGCAGACCCACGGGCGACGGCCGGCAGCCGTGCCACACTTGCCCTATGCGTCGACTCGTCGTACTGGCCGTCTTGCTGGCGGCCGCGTGTTCAGGCTCGGAGCCTGATCCGGGGTCCGCCCCGGCGAACGCCGAAGCGGCAGGTTCAGAACAGCTCGACGCCTCCACGACAGCGGCGGCGGGAGCCGACGAGGCGACGTCGACCGAATCAACAACAACGGTCGTCGCTCCCGACGATTTGGCACCAGCTGTTCGCGTTCCGGTTGCGCCCAGCGACGGAGAGCCAACCAACTGGATTGCTCGAGTGGCGATGACCGACACGGCCGTCGATCTCACCTGGTCGGCGGTCGAGAACACGGACCGTTACGAGGTGTGGCGCATCCCGACCGCCGAGGCCGACTACGACGCCATTGCCGAAGGCGACTTCGGCGCAGCCTCGCTCGTCTACGACGGCGACGATCTCGTCACGACGGACACCACCGTCGAGCCGGACACTTTCTATACCTACGTCTTGATCGCCTGGAGCGGAGATGCAGTCAGCGCGCCGCGATGGACCGAAGCCCTGACCGTGTTCGACGAGATCCCGCCCTCGCCGATCACGGGGCTGACCGCCGAGGTCACCGACGACGGCGTTCTGCTCTCGTGGAACCGATCGACCGACAACGTCGAGTTCGCGGCGTACAACGTCTCGCTCGACGACGGTGACCAGCGCACCTACATCGGGGGCGGAGCTGACGAGTCCGCCACGTCGTTCCTCGATCCCGAGCCACTCGACGGTCCTCGAACGTATGAGGTGGTCGCCGTCGACTTCCACGACAACCGTTCCGACCCCGCCCAGATCACCGTGGGCTAAATGGGGTCAAGTCTGACATAGCAAGAGGTTGGGCCAATCGGGCGGCAAGAGGGAACCTCTTGCTATGTCAGACTTGACCCCATGGGGGTTTGACTCAATGCCGTTTGGCTTGAGATTTCGGCGGGTGGGGCCGATTGGCCTATGTGAGCGCACCTTCCTCTGGCCAGACACCCGCGCACCAAACGCGCTTTCGATTGCGCTACCTCGCCCAGTTCGTGGTCGGTGTGCTCGTGGCGACCACGCTCGTTGTCGTTCCTGCGGCGCAGTCCGAGGCACAGGCCAACCCGAAGTGGGAGTGCGACGGCACGCCGATCCTCATGCGTGGAGGACGGTTCCACTACATCGTCCCCGACCCTGCCGTCCCCGGAAACCTCACAATTCAACCGATCCCCGGAACCAGCGGGATCTGGAACTCCACGGCCTACGACCCGACCACCGACTACGTGTACGGCGTCGGCAGCGTCGGTGGCGAGAAGACGGTGCGTGCCTACGACGCCAACGGCGGGATCGTCTTCGACACGCAGATTCAAGATCCCTATCCCGACGATGCCGGCACCTACGCCGGAACCGTGCTCGGCGACGGCCGCTACATCATCCACTCCGTTGGCAACGGCAACGGCAGCCGCGGCTGGTACGCCGGTCAGCGCTTCAACCTCTGGGCGATCGATCCCGCGACCGGAGCAGCAACCCATGTCGGTTCGACGCCGGTCAACTTCGCCGACTTCTCCTACAACCCGCTCGACGGATACCTCTACCAGGTCGTCAACCGGGTGCTCTACAAGGTCGACCCCAACACCGGCGCAACCACCAGCACGGCGATGCCCGGCACGTTCCCCAACGGGAGCTTTGGCGCGTCGTGGTTCGACGCGGCAGGGTTCCTCTACCTGTTCCGAAACTCGCCGGGCGACATCTTCAAGGTCGACCCGGCCGATACGTCGACGTGGGTCGAAGTGGGCGAAGTCGGCGCCGATGGTGGCACCGATGGCGGATCGTGCGTGAGCCAGATTGACATCAAGAAGGACGTCGTCGACGCAACGGGCGCACCCGTGCTTCCGCAAGACCGCGTCTATGCCGCGGGCGACACGGTCACCTACAAGTTCACGCTCATCAACAACGGCCTCCCCACCCAGAACCTCCGCGCCGACCTCTGCGATCTTCTTCCGGCGGACGGCCGCACCTATACCGGTGCTTGGACTTCGACCGACGGAACCGCGGTCATGACGAGTGGGGGAGCGGCTGGCGACACGAGCTTCTGCCTCGACGTCAACATGCCCTCCAGCCTTTGGACCGATCCTGCCAATCCGGGCTCGACACCGACAGAGGTCACGATCGACGTCGTACTCGGTGACGACGTCCTGCCCGGCACCCTCGAGAATCAGGCCACCCTCGACTACGACCAAGACGGCACGGTCGACGTGCTCTCTGATGACCCCGGCGACGGCTCCGACCCGAGAGACCCCACCACGATCGAGGTTCGTGGCGCGTTTGAAGTGACCAAGACCGTCGAGGGGCACCCGGCCGACAACAACGCCGACACCTTTGCCATCACCGTCTCCTGCACGACGGCGACCGGCGCATCGCATACGGTCGCGGCGGCGTCGATCACCGACGACACGACCGGCACGGCGTGGACCGGGGCCGGAACCAACACCTTCGCCATCTCGAACGGCGACCGTGTACGAGTCGGCGACATCCCCGGCGGCTCGACCTGCACCGCCACCGAGACCACCTCGACCGCCTATGCCACGTCGACGACCTCGACCGACGGAACGGCATTAGCCGACGCGGGCACCGTCATCATCGACCAGGCATCGGATGATGAAGTGATCGCCTTCACCAACCGCACGGGGAGTTTCCGGCTGATCAAACGCACCGACGTCAGCGGCTCCCCACTCCCCATCGACGAAGACGGCACCTTCAGCTTCGACATCGACTGCGACAACGGCCTCACCCAGACGATCAGCTTCGTCACCACCAATGGCAATCGCACCCGGGTCTTCCCCAACACGCCGCTCATCGCCCACGGCGCCGAGTGCACCATCACCGAGAACGTCCCCGCCGGGTGGACGCTCACGAGCGCCAACGACCAGTTCGTCGGGATCGAGAGCGGAGCCGAGCCGACGGTGACCTTCGACAACGAGCGACAGTTCGCTCCGCTCACCGTCACGAAATCGATCGTGGGCTTGCCCGCAGGCGACGATCCGACCGCTTACTCCTTCGACGTGAACGTCGTGTGCACCGGAGGATTCGAGCCCGACCCGTACAACGTCCCCGGACCGATCGCGATCGCCACCGATGCGCCAATCGTCATCGACGACCTCCCGGTCGGAACCTCCTGCACGGTCACCGAGGTTCCTGCTCCTGGATTCAACACTCGCTATGCACCCGACCAGACGGTCGCCGTTGCCGACGACGGCACAAGCACCGTCGCCATCACCAACAGCACCGGTTCGCTCATCATCGACAAGCGCACGATCGCCGCAACGACCCACCCAATCGACCCCGTCGCCGACGTCGACTTCCGCCTCGACTGCACCTACCCCGACACCTCGACCACCTCGCAGACGTTCACGGTCACCGCCGACGCACTCACCCCAACCGGGGCATCGGGCGGCGTGAGCCACACCGACATCGGCGTGCTCCCACCCGGCACCACCTGCACCGCGACCGAAACGGGCGCCCCCGCCGGCTGGTCGCTGACGAGCGACGGATCGGTCGCCCTTACCATCACCGAAGCCAACCCCGAACCGACCGCCACGTTCGAGAACACACGCGACACGGGCACGCTCACCATCACCAAGGTTCTCGATGGTGTCCCGGCCGCTCTCGACCTTGACGCCGAGGACTTCGTCGTCGACGTCAGCTGCTCCGGCGGCTTCACCGTCGACCCCTACGTGATGAACGGACTCACCGTCTCCGTCGACACCCCACGGGTGATCGCCGACCTCCCCACCGGCGCCGACTGCACCGTCACTGAACGGGCCGACCCGCGCTTCTCTTCGACCGTCGCCCCGGCGACCGTCAGCATCGACACCGATGGCGAGTCGGTCGTCCTCACCAACACGACGTCGACCTTCAGCCTCACGAAGAACACCACGTCGAGCACGATCGTCGACGACATCGACGGCAGCTTCGACTTCGCCATCACGTGCACCAACGGCGGATCGGTGATCGTCGACGAGACGGTCACCATCGCCACCACCAGTGGCACCGGCAGCGCATCGGCCGCCGACCTCCCACTCGTCCCGCCCGGATCTGTGTGCACCGTCGACGAGACCGTGCCCGCCGGGTGGACACTCACCGACCGCACGGGCGGCTCGACGAGTGGTGCGACCGGCATCGAGGTCACCACTGTCGCCACCGGCTCGACCCTCGCCTTCGAGAACACGCTCGACACGGCATCGCTCACGATCACGAAGGACGTCACCGGCGCACCCGTCACCGCTGCGCTCGAAGCCACCACCTTCGTCGTCAACGTGACCTGCACCGGAAACGTGCCCGGCGGAACCTGGACCTCCGGAGCGCAGAACCTCGTCGAAGGCACCGCCGTGGTCCTTGCCGGACTTCCCGTCGGCGCCGTCTGCACGGTCGCCGAGACCGCCGACCAGCGATTCGTCACCACCTACGCTCCAGCTGACACGGTCACCATCGCCGCGGCCGGGTCGACCGTCGCCGTCGAGAACCAGACGTCGAGCCTGGCGATCACGAAGACCACCTCGGTCCCTGCTGGCGTCGACCCTGACGCCACATTCACCTTCGCCGTGTCCTGCGACACCGACGGAACGATCGTCCACACCGAAACCGTCACGCTGACCACGAGTGGGGGCACGGCAACGTGGGGGCCGCCGGCCGCGCCCTTCGTCGCGCCCGGAACTGTCTGCACCATCACCGAGACGCCACCTGCCGCATGGGCGCCGGTCGGGTCGGCCACCCAAACCGTCACCACCCTCGGCGCATCGAACGCCACGGCGAACTTCACCAACGAACGAGCGGTCGCCGACCTCACGATCACCAAGACGCTTCTCGGCCCCGACGGCAGCGACTTCACGACCGAATCGTTCACCGTCGACGTGAGTTGCACGGGCGACTTCGCATCAAGCCCCCTCGTCGTCAACGACCTCGCCATCACCTCGCTCGCTCCCGCCGTCGTGCCAGACCTCCCGACCGGCGCCGTGTGCACGATCACCGAAGACTTCGACAGCCGATTCCAAACGCTCTACTCACCCGACATCGGCGACGGCACCGCCGCCCAGGTGACCATCGCTGCGGGCGGCACCGAGGCCGGCATCACCAACGTGACCGGCAGCCTCGCCATCCGCAAAGACACGATCGCCCCATTCGACCATCCAATCGACCTGCTCCTCGACATCGACTACACCATCGACTGCGGTGCAGCGTTCGGCGGCACACGCACCGTTTCGGTCGATGCCCTCTCGGGCGGCCAGGGCATCGGTGGCCTCACCTACAGCGAACTTCCGCCGATGCCGTCGGGCACCCTCTGCACGATCACCGAGACGGTGCCTACAGGTTGGACGGTCAACACCAACCCCCAACAGATCACGATCAGCCCGTCGGTCCCGGTCGCGGCGTTCGAGAACACCCGCAACGTCGGCACCCTGACCGTCGCCAAAGTCCTCGACGGCGTCCCCGCCGGCGTTGACCTCTCCACCGAAGCGTTCATCGTCGACGTCTCATGTTCGGGCGGGTTCACCGTCGACCCCTATGTCATCGCCGACCAGACGATCACCGCCACGACACCCCTCCTCATCGAGAACCTGCCGACCGGCGCCGTGTGCTCCGTGACGGAGGACGCCGACGCTCGCTTCGCCACGTCGATCACCGCGCCCGTCACGATCGATGCCGACGGCGAAACCGTGACCGTCACCAACACGACGAGCACGGTCAGCATCACGAAGAACACGACGGGAGCGACGACCCACCCCGTCGAGCTCGACGGAACCTTCACCTTCGACGTCGACTGTGGCGCCGACTACACCGGAACGGTGATCCTCACGACCTCGGGCCAAACCGCATCGTGGGCGCTCACCGACTCACCACTCCTGCCGCCGGGCACCGTCTGCACCGTGACCGAGCAGGGGCCACCAGCCGGATGGTCCCTCACCACCGACGCCACGATCAGCCTCACCACCGACCCCGACACCGTTCAGACCGCCACCTTCGCCAACACCCGCCTCACCGACACGCTCACGATCACGAAGAACATCATCGGCGCCCCGATCGACCTCTCGACCGAGACCTTCGACGTGACGATCAGCTGTACCGGTGGATTCACCGCCGAGCCCCACACACTCGGACCGTTCCCCCTCAGTGAAGTGAGCTCGGTCTCCATTGCGGATCTCCCCGTCGGAGCCGCCTGCGAAGTCACCGAAGCCGGCGACCCTCGATTCACCCCCGCATACGACCCCGACGATCAGGTGGCGATCATCGCCGCAGGAGGAAGCGAGGTCGCGATCGACAACCGGACCGCCTCGCTCACGGTCACCAAAGAGGTCGTCGCCGCCGACGATCAGCCCCTCGACGTGTCCGGGACCTTCCTCGTCGACGTCGACTGCACCGACGGCACCGAGCTCACCCTCACGATGAACGTCGTCGCCGGTGTCGCCGCCGTACAGCAATACCCGACCATCCCGCTTCTTCCCGACGGCACGGCGTGCACGATCACCGAGCAAGGCCCACCCGCGGGCTGGACCCTCCTCTCCGACAACGGCATCGAAGTCGTCCTCAGCTCCGAGAACCCGGGCGATATCACCCTCGTCAACCAGCGAGACACCGCAGATCTCGACATCACCAAGACCGTCATCGGCGCCCCCGCCGACCTCGATCTCACCACGACCACATTCACGGTCGACGTCAGTTGCACCGGCGACTTCACCAGCTCACCGCTGACGTTCAACGACCAGCCCATCAAACACGGCGAGACGATCACCATCCCCAATCTCCCAACCGGCAGCGTGTGCACCGTTGCCGAGGATCCCGACTCCCGTTTCGCCGTCACCTCGACACCCGCCGACGCTGCCACCACCGGCGTCACGATCGACGACGACGGCGAGACCGTCGCCATCGTCAACGCCACCGGCGAGATCATGATCGTGAAGAACACCGAAGTGTCGAGTGCTCACCCGATCGACGTCACCGGAGATTTCACCTTCGCCGTCGACTGCGGCACCGCCCACATCGGCACCCACACCGTGCAGGCCACGACGGTCACCTCGGCCACCACCGCGACCGGCTTCCTCCGCTACGACGACCTCCCCGCAATCGCCGACGGCACCTCATGCTCGATCACCGAACAGGGGCCGCCAGCCGGCTGGACCCTCAGTTCGACAAACCCCGTTTCGCTCACCGTCGACTCCAACGGCGTCCAGACTGCGTCGTTCACGAATGTGCGTGATGTGGGTGTGGTGACGGTGGAGAAGGTGTTGGTGGGTGTGCCGTCGGGTGTGGATCTGGATGGTGAGTTGTTTGGGGTGACGGTGTCGTGTTCGGGTGATTTTGTTGGTGGGTCGCATTCGGTGTCGGGTTCGGTGTCGGTGGATGTGCCGTTTGTGGTGTCGGATGTGCCGACGGGTGCGGTGTGTTCGGTGTCGGAGACGCCGGATGCGCGGTTTGCGACGTCGGTGTCGTCTCCGGTGACGGTGGATGGTGATGGGGAGACGTTGACGGTGACGAACACGACGTCGACGTTGACGGTGTCGAAGGTGACGTCGGGTCCGGGGACGCATCCGTTGGATCTGGATGCGACGTTTGGTTTCGATGTGGATTGCGGGGCGCTCTTCGATGAGACCGTCGGGATCACGACGGCGACCCAGACCGGCAACTGGACCTCGCCGGCCACGCCACTCGTCCCGCCGGGCACGGCCTGCACCATCAGCGAGAACGCCGCGACCGGCTGGACCCAAACCGCGCCCGACCCCCAGACCATCACGACCGACGCCGCCCTCGTGGCCAACGCGTCGTTCACGAATGTGCGTGATGTTGGTGTGGTGACGGTGGAGAAGGTGTTGGTGGGTGTGCCGTCGGGTGTGGATCTGGATGGTGAGTTGTTTGGGGTGACGGTGTCGTGTTCGGGTGATTTTGTTGGTGGGTCGCATTCGGTGTCGGGTTCGGTGTCGGTGGATGTGCCGTTTGTGGTGTCGGATGTGCCGACGGGTGCGGTGTGTTCGGTGTCGGAGACGCCGGATGCGCGGTTTGCGACGTCGGTGTCGTCTCCGGTGACGGTGGATGGTGATGGGGAGACGTTGACGGTGACGAACACGACGTCGACGTTGACGGTGTCGAAGGTGACGTCGGGTCCGGGGACGCATCCGTTGGATCTGGATGCGACGTTTGGTTTCGATGTGGATTGCGGGGCGCTCTTCGATGAGATCGTTGCGATCACGACGTCGTCGCAGTCGGGGGAGTGGGCCACGCCGGCGACGCCGCTTGTCCCGCCGGGGACCTCCTGCACCATTAGCGAGCTCACCCCGCCGCCGGGTTGGACGTCGACGACCGCGCCGATCACGGTCGTGACCGACGCCGCCGAGATCGTTTCGGCCGAGTTCGAAAACACCCGCGACGTCGCCACGCTCACGGTGACGAAGGTGCTCGACGGCGTTCCTGTCGGTCTCGACCTCGATGCCGTGCTTTTCGACATTGAGATCGTCTGCACCGGCGACTTTGACGGCGGCACCCACACTCTCGCGACGCAGGTTTCCGTCGATGCGCCGGTGACGATCGACGACCTGCCAACCAACGCCGTGTGCACGATCACCGAAGCCGACGACCCCCGCTTCGCGGTCGACTACGCACCTGCCAATGCGGATGAGACTGCCGCTGAGGTCACCGTCCTCGACACCGGAGCGGCTGCAACGATCACCAACACGACCGGTGCGATCATCATCGCCAAGGAGACCGTCGTCGACAGCGCCCATCCCATCGACCCGACCGGCACCTTCTCCTTCGACATCGACTGCGGAGCCGCCTACACCGGCGTGCACGAACTGACGACGACCTTCACTACGGCGACCGGCGCAATGGCCTTTCTCACCTACACCGAGCTACCCCTCATCGCCGAAGGCACGACCTGCACGATCACCGAACTCGACGAGACCCCCGACTGGACGCTCGTCACGGACCGCAGCGTCGACCTCGTTGTCACGAGCGTCGACCCACAGACCGCGTCGTTCACGAACGACCGGGTGCTCGGCTCGCTCGTCGTCGACAAGATCGTCGAGGGCCCTGCCGATCTCGATCTCGACATCGAACCCTTCGAGATCACGATCACGTGCGTCGGCGGATTCACCGTCGACCCCTACACGATCACCACCACGATCACCGGCGACTCCGACGTCGTGATCGAGAACCTGCCCCGTGGCGCCGTCTGCGACGTCACCGAGACCCCCGATCCCCGCTTCGCCACGACCTACCCCGATGTCGACGCTGAGATCGGATCCGACGACGCCCCGGCCCTCGATCCCGACGCGGAGCCCGCCGACCTGTCGATCCTCAACGCCACGGGCTCGTTCGTCATCGACAAAGAGACCTTCGTCGACTCGACCCGCCCCTTCGACCCCGACGACACCTTCACCTTCGAGATCACCTGCGTTCATCCCGACGGAAGCGAATACGTCGAGACCATCACCATCTCGACCACCGACGGCGAGGGAACCTGGGCCTCGCCATTGCTCCCCGCCGGACACGAATGCACGATTGTGCTCCTTCCTCCCGACGGTTGGGTCGGCGTGGGCGTCACCACGGTCGATTTCGTCGTCGGCACCGACATCGAGGTGTTCGCCTTCGCCTCTGAGCGGACCGTCGTCGACCTGACAATCACCAAGACGCTGGCCTCGATCCCGAGCGGGCTCGACTTCGCCAACCGATCCTTCGACATCTCCGTCACGTGCGAAGGCGGCTTCGGCAGCGAGACCTATGTGATCCCCGGCGACCACGCCGTGTCCCAGGACGTGTCGGTCACGATCTCCGACCTGCCCGCAGCCTCGGAGTGCGTCATCGCCGAAGCCCCAGACGACGACGGATGGTTCACCGCCAGCTACGCGCCATCCGACACGATCACGCTGTCCGCCGACGGCGACAACGACGTGACCGTCACCAACACCGGCACCGAGGACCTCGCCGAGTGGGCCCGCCGCCCCGTCGGACCGCTCGCCTTCAGCGGCTCGTCCGCCCAACACCTCGCCTGGTTCGGCTTCATCCTGCTCGCGGCAGGCGTCGCGCTCCTCGCCGCCCGCCGCCGCATGGGGTCAAGTCTGACATAGCAAGAGGTTGGGCCAATTCGGACGGCAAGAGGAAACCTCTTGCTATGTCAGACTTGACCCCATTCACTCGTCGGGGATGAGGCGTTTGCCCATCGAGACGGCTGCGTCGATCTCGTAGCCGAGGGATTTGTAGAACTCGATGGCGTCGTCGTTGCCGAGCCGGACCTGCAGGTTCAGCTTGGGGCAACCGAGCGACCGCAGGCGTTCTTCGGCCTCGGCCATCAGCGCCCGGCCCAGCCCGGTGCCACGGTGCGTCGGGTCGACCGCGACGTAGTTCGCCCAGCCACGATGGCCGTCATACCCGACGAGCGCAGAGCCGATGATCCCGCCCGACTCGTCGACGGCGACAAGCTGCGCAACCCCATCGGCGCGGCTTCGCTCGATGTCACGATGCGGATCGTTCCACGACCGCACCAACCCACACCGGTCCCAGAGGTCGACAACGCCGTCGACATCGCGATCATCGAGATTCCGAAGCTCGTGTGCCATGGATGTCGATCATGGCGCGTGCGGCACGAGGCCGCACGTTGAAGGACCGGGCCGTTGACCTCGCCTCCCGAAGCCATCATGCTCAGTGGGTGGCACGAACCCGGATCATCGGACCAGGTGGCTTCCTCGTGTTCTCGGGGCTCGCATTCATGGGCTTCTGGCTGGCTCGATTGATCGCCGAGCCGAACGCCGGAGTCGAGACGATCGTCGTCCTTCCGCTCTCGGCGATGATCGTCTGGCGCTTCCTTCGAGTCGGCGTGTTCGTCGATGGTCAGGACATTCTGCTCCGAAACATGTGGGGCGAAGAGCGCTGGCCAGCGGAACGCGTGCAGCTGCGCGGCGGCGTCGTCGACGACATCTCGGAGTTCGACCGCTTCACCGGCGGCCACACCTCGCAGTACCGGGCCCGAGTCGGCGATCAGTTCGCAACTCGGACGTTCCTGCGGCACCGCTTCTTCGTCGACGGCGAAGAACACGACATCGACGCCATGTATGGACGAGTGCCGAAGAGCCAGACCAAGGCTGCCGAGAAGATTCGTGCGGCCCTCTCGAGCGTGGCCTGACCGTCAGGCTTCCGGACCGTCGAGGATGTTGGCGTACACCCAGTCGTTGTAGCGGACGCCTTCGGGGAGCACATGGCCTGTCGCCTGATCGGCAGGCACGTGGCGCCACGCCGGCGGGTCGAGCGTGCGAAGGAACGCACGTCGCCGCTGGCTCTCCAACACCTGGTTGGTCAGGTTCTCGACATCCCAACGGCCGTGCAGCAACGCATCCATCTCGGCGACCGTCGACGCATGCGCAGGATCGTCGGCAAGGTTCGTCAACTCGTCGGGATCGGCGGCAAGGTCGAACAGCTGGGACGGATCGCAACCGCTCCACACGTACTTGATCGCCCCCCGCTTGGCCATCACGATCGGTGCGGTTGCCCCCTCCGAGAGGTTCTCGCCGAACACCATGTCGGGGCGGTCCTCATCGGCGAGCAGTGAGGTTCCGTCTATGACGTCGACGGGCTCGGGCACCGACGTCGCCCGTCCGGCAATGTCGAGAAACGTCGGCAACAGGTCGACGAGCGACGTGTTCGCCGCCACCCGGCCCGGCTCGACCTCGCCCGGCCAGCACACCATCAACGGCACACGGGTCGAGTCCTCGAAGAACGACCGCTTGTACCAGAGGCCCCGCTCGCCCAGCATGTCGCCGTGATCGGTCGTGAACACGATCACCGTGTCGTCGGCCATGCCCGTCCGCTTCAGAGTGGCCAACAACTCGCCGACGAGCCGATCCACGTAGCTCACCGACCCGTAGTAGCCGTGGCGAGCGGTCCGGACCTGGGCATCGGTTGGCGCGAAGTTCGCCAACCCGTACTGCTGGAGCAACCGTACCGAATACGGATCGGGGTCGACGATGGGCCCAACCCTCGGGGTGTCGATCTCGTCGTGGTCGTACCGATCCCAGTCCTCGTGACTGCACTGGTACGGGTCGTGTGGATGCGTGAACGACACGGTCAGGTGCCACGGCTGTCCGGCGTCGAGTCCGACTCGGCGGGCGAGGTCGTACAGCTTGCGAGTGGACCGATGCAGCACCTCGTCGTCGTAGTCCATCTGCACGTTGCGAGCACATGGGCCGGCGAGCGTGAACGACCGAGCGTCGTTGCTGTGCTGCTCGGTCACCTCGTTCCAGTCGCCGGTCCACGCAAAGCTCGACGGGTAGATGTCGGTGGTGAGGCGCTCGTCGAAGCCGTGCAGCTGGTCGGCGCCGACGAAGTGCATCTTGCCCGCAAGACACGTGTGGTACCCGGCAGCCTTCAGGTAGTGCGCAAAGGTCGGGATTGCGCTCGGGAACTCGGCGCCGTTGTCGAACGCGCCGACCTCCGACGCCAGACGCCCCGACATCATCGAGAACCGGCTCGGCGCGCACAACGCAAAGTTCGTGTACGCCGCGTCGAAGACGAGCGAGCGATCAGCCAACGCATCGATGTTGGGTGTCTTGGCAACGGTGTTGCCGTACGTCGGCAAGAACGAGGCCGCCAGCTGATCGACCTGAATCAACAGGATGTTCGCCGGAGCGGCGTGCGCAGACGTCATGCTCGCGAGTCTGTCAGCCGTTGAGTCGGCTGGCCGACTCGCTCGCGGTCGAAACGGCGATCGCCGCGACCAACGACAGCCGCCGAGACCGCCCGCCGTTCATCGCCGTGTGGAAGGCGCGCGTGTCCGTGAAGTACACCGATCCGTCCGCCGGGAGGTGCGTCACGTGATTGGCGACCACGAACAACGATCCCGGATCGGCGACGATCGGGATGTGCAACCGTGGCTCGGGATCCCGGTGCCAGCTGTTGGCGTTGAACGGATCCTTGCCGAGCAGGCGAACCCGCCCGATCGGCGCCCACGACCGGAGGAGCTCGATCACTTCGGCCACAGAAGTGCCCTCGATCGACGGGTCGAGCTCGGTGAACCTCGACTCGTCCACGAGCGGCTCGTGTGCGACGTCATCGCCATCTGAGGTTCGGGTCCAGTACCGACCCGAGAGCTCATCGCTCGTGACCGGCCGATCCACTCCTGGCCGTCGTGTCAGCAACCGCGTATGGAACCCTTCGCCCTGGTCGTCCGCATTGCCGAGAAGGCGCTCGGCATCACGCCGAAGCCGGTCGACGTCGACCGTCAGGTCCAGGCGGCGAATGTGCGGAGACGGGACGAATCGCCCCGCCGTGTCTTCGTCGGGCGGTCGCGAGATGGCGTCTGCGAGGTCCGTGACGCCGAGCGGCACGTCCAGCATCGTGTCAGTCGAGGGTGATGACGACGGCGGTGTCGGTGCCGGAGTCCTTGCCCATGGCCTTGCGCACCTTGCCGACCATCGTGATCATCGTGAACTGGATGCCGTACTTCTTCTTGACGAGCGCGGCGACCCGCTCGAACTCGGGGCCCTGCGAAGCGACGGCGGCTCCCTCGACCACCTCGGTGCCTTCTCGCACACTGCCCTTCGCGTCGCAGGGCTGCAGCGTGACGCGAGGATCGTTGGCGAGACGCTTGACCTTCCAGCTCGACGAGAAGGTGGTGAATCCGAGCTTCCCGTCGCCGGCGTCGACCACCCACACCGGGGTTGGCTTGGGTCGACCGTCCTTCGTGAACGTCGTGAGGCTCAGGTATTTCTCATCCGCAAGTGCCATGGCCCGAGTCTGCCAGCCTTCAGCGGCGCAACTCAATCGGCGAGCTGACCGTGAGCGACGAACAGGTTTCGCATGTAGCGATCGACTCGGGTGAACGTGCCCCGAAAGCGGATCTCGTCTCCGCGGGCCACCGCAGCGTCCTCGGGCAACTGCACGACGGCGTGAATCCGATTCGATACGAGCCGTCCGTCGCCGATCTGGCCGATTTCGACCGTGGCCTTGATACCCGGCGTCCGTCCGAAATCGCTGTCGGTGGCGAAGGCGCGCATCCGGTCGACCCTTCCCGTCCAGGTGACGGTCGTGCCCTCGTACGCCTCGAGGAAGCGCTCCTCGACCTCGTAACCCATCCGGTTCGACTCGAAGAGATCGGCGATGACCGAAGCCTGGTCGAGTGCCGTGGCCGATTCAGGGAGCGCAGGCGGCTCCGGAACGACCATCTCCTCGCCCACGTCCACGTCCGCCGATGGTTCGTCGATCTCGGGCGGGGAGGGGAGGGGTGCGTGAGGGGGCGCAGGTTGGGACTGGGCGAAGGCGTCCCACGCCCGGATCTCGGGGTCGACTCGATCCTCGTCGATGCTCGCCAAGACGACGTGTGCCTCGTGGCCCTGACCCATGGCGACGCGCGCTTCGGCTTCGAGCAGCTGCGAGAACGAGTTCGGCGAACCGGCGGCGGTGTACGTGTCGTTGATCTCGTGCAGCGCGTCGGCCGCCTGAGCGAGGTCTCCCTGCGCCTGCATCTGAAGCGCGACGTCGACGTCGTTCGGCGCAGACATCAACAGCCCCATGTCGACCAATCGATGCACATTGGCGACGAGTGCCTCCGTCGAGCGTTCGGTGCCCTTGCGGTGCACCTCGATCAGCCGTTCGCTGACCGAGGCGTGATCCCAGTGTTCGAGCAGCGACATCACGGCCATGCGGCGCGTCGGGTTGAGGAATGCGGCCACCGCGGTCGGGTCGTCGGTGTCGATGACGACGGTCTTGTCGAACACGGCATCGCCGACCAGCACGTCCTTGCGGCCGGCGAAGATCCTCGTGATCCCGCTGAGCGCATGCTGGCGGACCAGCGTCATCGGTGGTCCGGCCGGCGGATGGTGGATGCGGTACTGGGTGTAGGTGGTGTTGTTGTCGCCGCTGCCCTTCTTGATCGTCGTCACTTCGACGAAGAGCGTCTTGACCGTGCCCTGAAGGCGCGGCGGCGTTGCCAACGATCCGGGCGAATGGGTGACGCCAAGTGTCTTGCCCGCCTGACGCCACGCTTCCTGGGTCTGGTTGTGCATGTTGACACCGAAGATGACGGCGCCGCCGATGCCGGCGAGAAACATGACGGGAAACGCCAGTCCGATCAGAACCTCCATGACCGCTCCGATCGGCACGAGTGCCGCAACGTTGACCGCGAGGGGTTCACACCGCGTGGGCGCGAAGGTCGGCGAGATCGATCCATTCGAGCGCCTGGGCGTGCGTGGCCTCGAGCACGACCTTGGGGGCGACGCCGGCGTCGAGCGCCTCGACCCACCGACTCGCACACAGACACCAGCGATCTCCCGCGCTCAGTCCGTCGAACCCGTACTCGGGTCGTGGGGTCGACAGGTCGTTCCCCTGAGCCTTCGAGAACCGCAGGAAGTCGTTCGTCACGACCGCACACACGATGTGGAATCCACCGTCCTGAGGGTGGTGCTCACAGCATCCAGACCGAGTGAATCCCGTCAGCGGATCGGTGCTGCAGGTCTCGAGCGTGCCTCCCAGCACGTTCAACGCCATGGGGCAAGTCTGCCCGGACCAGGCGATGATGACACTCCCCGCACCTACGATCTCTTCGATGCGTGCGGAGGAGACAACCACTCGAAGCGCTCGAGTCGGTCGGCGGTGGGCCGTCGAGATCCACCGCGCGGTGCGCGTACTCCAAGCGGACGACCCCCTCGCCGAGGTGACCGTCCTGGTTCCGTCGAACACTGCCGGGCTGTCGATTCGGCGACTCATCGGTGCCGGAACATTCGACGAAGCGGACGCGCCGGTGGCCGGCATCATCAACGTGTCGTTCGCCACCCCCTTCCAGTTGGCGGCCACGCTTGCGGCGCCGACGCTTGCGTCGTCGGGCCAGCGGCCGCTCACCACCGCCGTTCTCGCCGCAGCGACACGGCACGTCCTTCGCGCAGAGGGAAACCGGTTCGCGTCGGTGGCCGGCCACGTCGCCACGGAGATGGCCATCGTGCGGGCCTACGCCGAGCTTTCCCAGCTCGCCCCGGATCGGCTGCAGCGGCTCGCCGAACACGGGTCACCGCGGACGATCGATCTCGTCGCGTTGGTGCGAGCGATCGGCGAGCATCTCCGCTCGATCGACGGAGGCCTCCACGACGAGGCCGCGGTCTTCGCCGCGGCGACCTCGGTTCTTCGAGCAGGCGGAGCCGCCACGAACCCGTCGCTGCGAGTCGTCTTTGCCGATCCGCTCGATGCCGGGCCGGCGGGACGTCCGTTCCTTCGGGCCCTCGCCTCGGTCGCCGATCACCACGATGTCGTCGCCGTGACCGGCGACGCCGCTGTCGATCGCGACACGTGGCGCTGGGTCCACGATCGGGGTCCCCGAGACCGGCCCGATTCGAGCGTGCTGTCGCTGCAGTCCGAACCCCGCGCCGAGCTCCCGCTGCCAGACACGATGATCCCTGCGGCCGACGCCGACGACGAGTGTCGAGTCGTCGTCCGCCGAGTCATCGAACGCCTCACCGCCGGCACGCCAGCGCACCGGATCGCCGTGTTCCATCCGATCGCGGATCCCTATGCGCGGACGCTGCGCGAGCACTTCGAGGCCGCCCGGGTGCCCACGGCCGGGCCGGATCATCGCACGCTCGCCGACTCGATGGTCGGGCGTCTTCTGCGTCGATTGATCGACATCGCCGCCACGTCGTCGGAGGATCGTCGGGCATCGTTCGACCGCGCAACGGTCCTCGCCCTCGTCGAGTCGGGCCCCTTGCGCGGGCCCGATGGCCGAAGGCTCCGCGCCGGGTCCTGGGAGTCGATCTCGCGCCAAGCCGGCGTCGTCGGCGGCCTCGACGACTGGCGAATCAAACTCACGAGATTCGCCGATGTGCGGACCAACGAGATCGACGATCCCCGCAACGAGGATCGCAGCACGGGGTGGA
This sequence comes from Acidimicrobiales bacterium, assembly GCA_020629635.1. Taxonomy (GTDB): domain Bacteria; phylum Actinomycetota; class Acidimicrobiia; order Acidimicrobiales; family SHLQ01; genus SHLQ01. The sequence continues at coordinate 19,674 of JAHDCX010000019.1, forward strand.
TCGACGCACGACGCCGAGAACGAGCAGGTTCGCTCGCGATGCTCGAGTTCGTCGAGTTCCTTCACGAAGCCACGAGCCCTGACCAGCTCGGCTCCACCTGGCGCTCGCGTGCGGACTGGGCGACCGGCATGCTCGACCAGCTGTTACCGCCGGTCAATCGACGCACCGCCTGGCCCGAACAAGAGGTCGTCGCCGCGGAGCGGATCGAGGTCCTCCTCGGACGGGTGTCCGTCCTCGACACCGTCGACGCCGACGGCGACCTCGCCGCCTTCATCCGCGCGGTCGATCTCGAACTCGATGGTCCGGCCGGCAGCCGGGGCCGATTCGGCAGCGGCGTGCACGTCGGTCCGCTGGCCGGTTCGATCGGACTCGACTTCGACCACGTCTTCATCGTCGGCCTCGCCGAAGGAACCCATCCACGCCCGATCCGAGAAGACACCCTCCTCCCTGACGACCAGCGAGCGCTCGTCGAACCCGACCTCGCCCGACGGTCGGAACGCCTGCTGCTCGAGCGACGACGACATCTCCACGCGGTGGCGGCCGGCACCGTCTCGACGACCGTCGTCGCCCCGATGGGCGACGCCCGCAACGGACGTGAACGCACCGTCTCCCGCTGGTGGTTGGAGGCATTGCGAGGAGGTGGCGCCGCCGAGACCGTCACCACCCAGGACTGGAGGTCGGTCGAGGTCGAGGGTCTCGAACCGGTGCGGTCCTTCAGCTCGTCCCTGATCGACTCGGCCCGACGCGGCACGGCGATGAGCAAGCCCGACGCCGTCGTGGCCGACGTCCTCTCCCGCGGTGGCGCGGCCGTCGACGAAGCCGACTGTGTTGCGGTCGTCGGTCGGGGCATCGCAACCCTGCGCGGCCGCACGGCCCCGTTCGGGCGGCACAATGGCCACGTCCCGTCCGTCGACTCCCTGTCCGTTGCGGGATCGGTCGTCTCGGCGAGCCGCCTCGAAACGTGGGCTCAATGCCCCCGCCGCTATCTCTTCGGCTACGTCCTGGGACTCGGCGTCATCGAGGCCCCCGACGTGGTCACCGAGATCTCCGCACTCGAGCGGGGCTCGCTCGTGCACGCCGTCCTCGAACGCTTCATTGCTGACGCACTCCCGGGCGCTCCGCATTCGCTCGCCCGTCCGGACACGCCGTGGTCCGAAGCCGATCGCCTCCGTCTCCTCGCCCACGCCGACGATTGCTTCGACGAGTGGGAGGCCAACGGCCTGACCGGTCGACCGCTGCTGTGGGCGATCGAGAAGGAACGCCTTCGCAACGACCTGATCCGATTCCTCGAACGGGACCACGAGCTGCGCTCACTGCACGACATGACCCCCGCCGCAGTCGAGCTCGCAATCGGCTTCGACACCCCCGACGGCTCGTCGACCGACCCGGCCGTCTTCGAACTCGACGACGGCCGGACCGTGCGCTTTCGGGGATTCGCCGATCGAATCGACCGTCGCGCGGCCGACGGCTCGCCGATCGTCATCGACTACAAAACCGGCAGCGCAAAGCTCGATCGCAAGAAGGCACAGACCCGCCTCGGCGAGGACCCGGTCGCGGGCGGGACCAAGCTGCAGTTGGGCGTGTACGCCCAAGCCGCGATGCAGCACTACGGCACGAATCGCGCCGACGCGCACTACTTCTACGTCTCGGGCCGCGGCGGCTTCGAAACGGCCGGCTATCCCTTCACCTCCGCGGAGCGGCGTCGCTTCGTCGACGCCCTGACCGTCATCGTCGACGGCATCGGCGACGGGCTCTTCCCCCCGAACCCCGGCAACTGGGGCTCGTTTCGTAGCACGTTCGAGAACTGCTTCTACTGCGATTTCGATCCGATCTGCTCACACGATCGTCTCCTCGAACATGACCGGGCCGTGGCCGACGAACGGCTCAGTGGCTGGAACTGGATGAAGGACCCCGAGCCGTTCGAAGGAGGGGAGTGGTGACCACACGTTCCGCCGAACCCGTCGACCAGCAGGCGCGCGACATCATCAGTGGTCCCGCAGATCTTCACCGCACCCTCTTCGTCGAGGCCGGCGCCGGTAGCGGCAAGACGCGGGCCCTCGTCGATCGAATCGTGCAGCTCGTCCTCACCGACGATGACGCTCAGCGCTGTCGACTGGCCTCGATCGCCGCGATCACGTTCACCGAAGCCGCGGCATCCGAGCTGCGAGAGCGGATCCGAATCCGTTTCGAGGCCCGTCTTCGAGACGCTCGCGAAGCTGGGGATGTCATCACCGAGACTCGTTGCCTCGAAGCCCTCGACGACGCCGACGTGGCGGCCGTGTCGACCCTCCACGCCTTCGCCCAGCGGCTGCTCTCGGAGTATCCGGTCGAGGTCGGGATCCCGCCGCGCGTGGAGGTGGTCGACGAGGTACAGAGCCAGATCGAGTTCGACGATCGTTGGTCGGCGTTCATCGATGGCCTCTTCGACGATGTCGACCTCGAGGCGCTGATCGTTCGGAGCGCCCTGCTCGGGGTCGGGATCGGGGACAAGCGGTCGCAGTTCCGTCAGCTCGCCCAGGTCTTCGACGACAACTGGGATCGGCTCGTCGACCTTCCTGAGCGTTCGATGCGGCCGCGGTCTGTCGATTGGATCCCGCTGCTCGACGCGATCGAGAACTTCGTCGACCAGGCGGACGACTGCGTGGACCCGACCGACCACCTCCTCGCACGGATGCACAGCATCGAGCTCCGCACGCTTCGTGAAGGGACCGAGCACGATCGGGTACGCGGGCTCGAGGTGGTCACCAAGTGGAAGTTCGGGCGGTGTGGTCGCAAGGCGAGTTGGCGCAGCGACATCGCCGAGATTCGAGAGCTCGGTGAGGTCATCGTCGAACGCGCCGCGTCCATCCGCGCCGAGCTCGTCAACGAGACGATTCGGCTCTTGGCCGACCGGATCGCCCGATTCACCGTCACGTCCGCCCAGGCCCGCCGCGCCGAAGGGCGTCTCGAGTTCCACGATCTTCTCGTGCTGGCACGACAGCTTCTTCGGGATTCGGTCGAAGCGCGCCGAGCGCTGTCGTCCCGCTATCGGGTCCTCATGCTCGACGAATTCCAGGACACCGATCCGATCCAAACCGAACTTGCCTTCTGGCTGACCGACGTGGTCACCGACGAGACGGCGGAGAACCGCGACGCCGGGGCCCTTCAACCGGCCGAAGGGCGACTCTTCATGGTTGGAGACCCGAAGCAGTCGATCTATCGCTTCCGCCGCGCCGACATCGATCTCTTCCTGCGAACCCGCAATCAGTTCGAGGACGGCCGCCTCGAGCTCGTGACGAACTTTCGGACCGTCCCCGAGGTGATCGACTTCGTCAATGCGTTCTTCGCCAGGCTCATGCCGACGGAGACCCCGACCCAACCGGCTTACACCGCACTCGTCGCCCACCGGCAGGGCGATGTCGATCATCGGCCGGTCGTCTTCGGCTCCGGAGTGGAAGGACCGGCAGGGGAGACTCGCGCGGCCGAAGCGGACTCGGTAGCGGCGCTCATCGCCGACATCCGAGCCGCCCCCGAGCGCTGGCGGGTGACCGATCCAGCGACCGGCGACTGGCGGCTCCCAAGGCTTGCCGACATCGCCATCCTGCTCCCGACCCGCACCTCGCTTCCGCAGTTGACCGCTGCGCTCGACCGCCATGGACTCGCCCACAAGGCCGACACCGGCACGCTCGTGTACGAGACGCAGGAGGTTCGCGACGTCGTGGCCGCAATGCACGCGATCGACGATGCCTCTGACCAGATTCATCTGGTGGCGGCCCTTCGGTCGCCGCTGTATGGCTGCACCGACGCAGACCTGGTGCGTTGGCGTGAGATCGGTGGAGCGTTTGACCATCGATCGGGTGTGCCACCCGAGGGCGCGGACTCGCCGGTGGCCGAGGCCATGGAGCATCTGGCGTCGCTCGCCGCCGACCGGTGGTGGCGTGAACCGAGTCAACTCGTCCAACAATTGATCGACGACCGTCTGGCGCTCGCGATCGCCGCGGCGGACACTCGACCACGCGATACGTGGCGGCGACTTCGGTACGTCGTCGATCAGGCGAGGGCGTTTGCCGAGGCCGGTGGCGGCGACCTTCGAGCGTGGCTTCGATGGGTGCAGCTCCAGGGTGCCGATGGCTCCAGAGCGCACGAGCCGATGCTTCCCGAACCCGATGACGACGCCGTGCGAATCCTGACGATCCACGGGTCGAAGGGTCTCGAGTTCCCGATCACGATCGTGTCCGGACTGACCACCCGAACCGACGCCGCTCGTCCGGGTCTGGCGGTCCGATGGGTGGAGGAGGCCGAGCTGCCAGAGGTCTCATTCACATCGTCGACACGGACCGACCGATTCGATGCGTTCGACGACCTCGAGGCGCAGATGGATCACGAGGAAAAGCGGCGACTGCTCTACGTCGGTCTGACACGGGCACGCGATCACCTGCTCGTGAGTGCCTTCCACCCGCTGACGGCACGCGGCGAGCCGTTCTCATCCCATGGGGCCGACGTGGCCGCGTTCGCCGATTCGCTCGATCCGGGTGAGCGGCTCGTCCGACGAGTCGCCGGGTCCGACGGCGACGGGCGTACGAATCTCGAGGGTCTGCACGGCATCCCCGAAGAACGACCACCCGTCCAACCCAGCCTGTTCGACGACGTGGCGCCGATCGACACGTCGCCCAGCCAGAGAACGCTCGACGTGCGCGAAACTCCGCCGCAGGATTCGGCGATCCATGCGTTGGCCGACGGACTGCTGCCGACGGTGTCGATCGACCGGTTCGACCGTGACCGCGATGCGATCGTGCGCGCCGCCGGAGGCCCGCCCGCCTTCTCGGCCACCACCATCGCCGCCCGCGGGCACCAGCCCGACCGAGACGACGACGAACCCCAGGACGACTACGACGACACCGCCGAGGCCCTACCGCCGCAGACCTTCCGGCGCGGTCGCGCCGGTACGGCGATCGGCACGGCCGTTCACGACGTCCTCCAACACATCGATCTCCGCGCCCCCGAGACGTCCGACATTGCATCGCTCGCCCGCGCCGCCGCCTGGAACGAGTCGGTTCCGGGTGAGGTGAGGACGATCGAAGCGTCGGTGCGCGCCGCACTCGACTCGCCAACGGTGGCGCAATGCCGGACGGCTCGACACTGGAAGGAGTGCTACGTCGCCGCGCCAGTGGATGGGCTCACGATCGAGGGATACGTCGATCTGCTCGTCGAGGCCGACGATGGACTCGTGGTTGTCGACTACAAGACGGATGCGGTGTCGAATGCTGCGGACATCGACGCAAAGCTCGCCCGATACGCCCTTCAGGGTGCGGCCTATGCGGTCGCCGTCGAGCGCTCGACGGGCCGCAGTGTGGTTGCCGTCGAGTTCGTCTTCGCTGCCGCATCGGGGGCGATCGTTCGCCGGATCGAAGACCTCGCCACCTCGATGGCTCGCGTTCGGGAGGCGGTCGCCGAATTACACTCGTCGCCATGAGTGGCCAGATGGCAGACCTGATCGTGATCGACGATGTCGAATGGGCAATCGCCGAACCCGTTCCGGGAGTGCTCTTCGATCCGCGAGATCACGGTGTTCACCCGGTGATGATGCACACTGCCAACACCCGTGGTGCGCTCGCGCGGTTCCGAATCGACAACGGGCGCCTCCTACTCTCCGATCTGCAGGTCGGCGCTGACGAACAGCCGGCGTCGATCAACGGCGTCGAGCCGACGACAGACGAGCACGGAACGATCTGGACCTACCTCGATGTCGATCTGGCGATCGAGTGGACCGGTGACCTTCTGGCGGGTGCCGATCCGATTCCGGACCTCTACGTCCATGCGGGGATCCCGTCGGTGCATCACTACGAGCAAGTGCTCGCGCTCGACATCGAGGCAGGACAGGTCGTCGGGACCGAGGACCGGACCGAAGCCGTGGCTCAGTACCGGGCGTCTGATGACGATGACGAGGGAGCGTTCGAACGTCTGCTCCGCTCGATCCGGATGCGACTGCCCGGCGCAGACAACGACGTCTGATCCGGCGCGGACGCCGACGTCTGGACCGCAGCGAGCGGCGGTCGTTCAGCGAGCCGAGATGATGTTCACTTCGGTGATGATCGTGGCGTCGGCGGGGATCGCCCCCGACGGATCATCGATTCCCATCTCCGGGGGGATCACGAGCCGAACGAGATCGCCGACCCGTCGCCCCAGGAGACCTTCGTCCCAGGCTTCGAGCACCTGCGGCGGATCCGACCCGATCGTCACGGGGACGGGTCGGCCGCCCGCCCACGACGAGTCGAACACCTCGCCGGTCGTCTGCAGCATCGCGACGTAGTGGACCTCGATGACGTCTCCGGGTTCGACGACAGCTCCGTCGCCCTCCTCGAGCACCGTGACCTCGAGCTCGGTGACCGGAGCGGGAGCGTTCTGGACGTCCGGGGGAGACACCACCGTGAGGAGGTCGACGACGAACACGAGGGCTGACCCAGCCGGAATGTCCGCACCGACAGCCTGGTCGCCGTAGGCGAGGCCCGACGGAATGCTCAGCAGGCGACGACCGCCTTCCTGCATCCCGTCGATCCCCTGATCCCAACCTTGGATCACCATCCCCGTGCCGAGGGTGAAGGAGAACGGTTCGCCTCGATCCCAGCTGGCGTCGAACTGGCCGCCGTCGGAATGACGGACGCCCACGTACTCCATCACGAGGAAGTCTCCGGCTGTCGCGGTTCGCCCATCACCCACGATCAGATCATCGATCACCAGCTCGGTTGGTGCCGGCCCTTCGGGAACCACCACATCGGGCTTCCCGCCGTCGGCGTCATCGTCTCCGGCGTCGGTCGAGGCTGCAGCCTCGGTGGTCGAGGTCTCCTCGGACGAGGTATCGGCGGCGGTGGACTCGTCCTCCGAAGTTGTCGTCGGGTCCTCGCCAGACGAGGAACACGACGCGGCGAACGCAACGAGAACGGCGAGGAAGATGGCGAAGAGGCGGCGAGACATCGTCGATCACGGTAGAGACTCCTCGGACGTTCGAGGGGTATGGTCCGGGGCGATGCGAACAGGCGTGTGGAACATGTCGGCGGACGTCGCCAGGCGAGTCAGTCTCGGGGCTCAGGGATTTGCCGATCCTCGGCCGTCCGGGACGGTCGACCGGCGGCACCTGCGGCGGGTCATGGGGCGGATGAAAGTCCTGCAGCTCGACAGCGTTCCGGTGGTCATCCGAACCCAATACCTTCCGCTGCACTCCCGGCTCGGGCCCTACGACACCGACCTGCTCGACCGGATCGCCTACCACCACGACGAGTGGTTCGAGGCGTGGGCGCACGAGGCCTCGTTGCTGCCCGTCGAGTCCGAGCCATCGTTTCGATGGGCGAAGGAACGGGCGCGGCAGGGCTGGACCTGGAAGGGCCTTCACCGCTTGGCACAAGACGAACCCGGGTACATCCAGGCCGTGCTCGACGAGGTCCGAGAGCGGGGCGCCGTGAGCGGCGGCGACCTGAGCGACCCCCGCCCCATCGCGCAGCGGGGCGACGGTTGGTGGAATCGATCCCTCGGCGTGTCGGCGCTCGATTGGCTCTTCCGGATCGGCGAGATCGGGATACGTCGGACCCCGAGCTTCGAGCGGGTGTTCTCGCCGCTCGAAGACATCGTCCCTGCAGAGATTCGTGCCCAACCGACCCCGGCCGAAGATGAGGCACAGCGCACGCTCACGCTCGAATCCGTGCGAGCGGTCGGCGTCGGCACCGTGCAGGACATCGCCGACATCTACCGGCTTCCGATCCGCGAGATTCGTTCTCGCCTCGTCGAGCTGGTCGAGAACGGCGACGTCGTCGACGCAACCGTCGCTGGCTGGGATGCTCCCGCGTTTGCCGACCCCGAAGCGAAGATCCCGCGCACGATCACCGGCTCGACGGTTCTGTCGCCGTTCGACCCGGTCGTCTGGAAGCGAGACCGGCTCGAACGGATCCACGGAATGGAGTATCGGATCGAGATCTACGTGCCGGCCGACAAGCGGCGCTGGGGCTACTACGTCCTTCCGGTGATGATCGACGGGCATGTGGTGGCGCGCGTCGACGTCAAGACCCACCGCGCGGAACGGCGGCTCGAGGTTCGAGCCGCGTGGGCCGAACCGGACTTCGGCCCCGAACATCTCGAGCCGACGGCGTCGGCGCTCGATGATCTGACCCAACTGGTGGGGGCGGACGCGTGGACGGTCTGCGAGCAGGGGGACCTCGCGGCCCAGTTGGGGGACCTGGCGGGCAGGTAGATCGACGTGTTCACAATGTGAAGTGATGGGCCGATGGGACTGAATGTTCCCGCGTCCCACTCCGCCGAGCAGTCGTCACCACGGCCGATTCGGCGTTCTCCTCTCGCGTTCGTTCGCTGTGGCCCAGCGCAGCCTCGTGCGCCCACTTGGCGCAATCACGGCCTTTGCGCTCGTCGCGACCGTCGTGTCGGTGCTGCCAGCGTTGGCGGCAACCCCCCCGGCGATCTCGGGCACGCTGTTCCGTGACGTCAATGCCAACGATGCGTTCGACGCGGGCGAACCTCCCTTGGCCGGCGTCGAAGTCGTGCTGCGCGACGCGGTGAGTGGCCTCGTCGTGGCTGGGCCGATCATCACGGCTGCCGATGGGATCTATACCTTCGAGAATCTGCCTCCCGGCGATTACGTCGTCGACATCGATGCCCCGGTCAACTATCTCGTCTCGGGCGCCTCGCCGGACAACGCCTTCACGCCCACCGGAGACGGGACAACAGGTCGCACCGCACCGATCACCGTCGGTCCGACAGATGACCTCATCGTCGATGGCCTCATCCGGCCACGACCCGAGCTCCTCCTCGGCTACTTCGCCACTGGACTCGTCGATGGCTCGCCGACCTTCAACACCACCGGCACCTGTGCGAGCCCGACAGACGCATCCATCGACGGCGATGACTGCGGCGACAGCAACGGCGTGTTGCGCAACAACGACACGCTGGTCTCGAACGTGTCGGTCGTCGCCGACAACTACGAGCCCGGCGCGCCCGACCTGCAGAACGTGATCTTCGAGCAGACGATCTTTCCCGGCCCTGGCGCCGACGTGAACTTCGACCGCATTCCGGCGATCTGCAATCCGCCCGTCGGCGGGTCCAACCCGCCGTCGACCATCGTGACCAATCCGGACGGCTCCATCGTGCTCACGTGCAATCTGGGAGTCATGACCGAAGGCGCCGCCAAGACGTTCAGTACCACCATCGTGCCCTCAGGCACGTCGGAGAACGGCTCGACCTTCAGCGTCGAACAGCGCGTCTACTCCGTCGACGACGACGGCTTGGACAACGCCGTCCCCCAGGAGCTCGACACCCCGTTCGATGACTTCACGGTCTCGGCCGGACCGGCCTACGACCTCATCAAGAATCGCTTCCACAACATCGACGCCATCACCCGGACGATCGACGGCGAGACGCTGCAGGGCTACCTCACCTACTTCACCTTCGGAATCGGCGCGACTCGTGCGGTCGGTGTCGAGGAGCTGCAGCAACCGATCTCGATCATGGATTCGATCACGGCGGTCGGTCCCGACGGTGTCAGCGCCGTGCCCTCCTTCGAGTACTACATCACCGAGTGTCGACCGAACCCGACCTTGTGGGGCGAGACCGTGCTGGGGGTCGAGACCTACTACGGAAACTCCCAGCCGATCGAGCGGAAGGTCGTCGACTCCGGCACCTGTACCTACAACCGCCCGACGCCCGGCGACGTCGATTCACCGTACGAGCTGACCCTCCAGGGCATCGACATGTCGGGTCTGCGGTATCCGACCGAGCAGGTCAATGGAGCTGACCTGTCGGCCGGTCCGTACTACGTCGGCTACTACCGTGTGCAGGTCTTCATCCCGTACCGCGCGATCGAACCGACCGATGGCGATCCCAACAACAACCAGGGGTCCATCCAGCTCACCAATGAGCTATACGACTTCGATCCGGACTCGCCCACCGGTACGTCGAACTTCGGAGCAGGATTCGAGCCCGGATACAACGGTGCGCTCATGGAGGACGGCAGTCGCTCCAACAACATCGTCGGCCCGACCACCTACGAGCTCCGCGTTCGAGGGACGTGGACCAAGTACCTGCGCGGCGGCGTGAACAACGTCAACGGCGTCAGCAATCCGCTGATCTCCGGACAGACCGGATCGCATTCGGGTGACGGCGAACTCGAACCCGGTCAGACCATGCACGGCCTGATCCCGTTCACGAACACCGGATCGACGATCATGACCAACCCTCGTGTGTGCGACGTCTTCGACAACTCGACGATGGTCCTCACCAACAACAGCCACGACGGCGGCCACGCCTTCGTCGGCCGGTACAAGCGAGTGCCGACGTACGAGACGAGCTGGCCGACCGAATGGGTCGTCGAGTACGCCGCGGCCGATCTTTCCGGGGTCGACCCGCTCGACAACAACGCCGACGGGGTCCTCGACCGCGACCTGACCACCGGGCGCTACCTCGGCGACTGGTCAGACCAGGCGGCGGTGCGATGCTCCGACATCCCCGACACCGACTACCAGACCGATCCCACCCTCGTCCCGGGTGGGATCGACGCGGTCAATGTCGTTCGGGTCCGGCCCGTCGACGCGAACACCACCCTCGAACCCGGAGAGCAGGTCCGTCTCGTCGTACCGCTCGAAGCGCGAGACACGTTCTTCGGAGGCCCGCACGCAGGAGACCCGATTCCGACGGGCACTGTCCTCGCCAACTATGGCGCCGTCCGCAGCGATCAGTGGGGAGCGGGCTGGACGGCACGGAACTACCTGCCCTCACCCGAGACCACGAACGGCGACGGCGACCGAGTGACACTCACGCGGGCGCAAATCCGGTTGCAGAAGCACACGCTCGAACCGGCGACGGCGGTCGGCGAGACCGGCTCGACCATCGCTGGCCAGCAGATCGTGTGGGAGCTGATCCCCACCGTGATCTCGTCGAACGGTGCCGCCGTCGCCAGCAACGTCGTGATCACCGACATCCTCCCGCCCGAGGCGTCCTACAACGACGCGTGTACGGCTTCGTATCCAGGGGGTACTCCCGCGGACCTCATCCAGCCGAACACCCCGTCAGCTGGATACACGACGTTGATCTGGAACATGGGCGACCTCCCGTCCAACACCGCCATCCCACCACTCATCATCTGCACCGACTCCGATCCGCTGGCCCCCAACGGTGCCTCGGTCGTGAACTACGCCGAAATGGAGTCCGACAACACCGTCTCGGTACTGCGTCAGCGCTCGGACGAACACACAATCCTTCTGGAGCAAGTGGGGTCGATCCAGGCATCGAAGACGGTCGACCTGACCCTCGACGACGTGGGCGATGATCAGGTGCACACGCTGGGCTTCGGCAACTTCTCGGCGAACTTCACCGTCGAGCCCCCGGTCGTCATCGACGTCCTTCCCTGGAATGGCGACGGAACCCCGGGCAACCCGAATTTCCGTGATCCGGCCAGCGATTTCTCCGGGACCATCGAGCTGACCGGCCCGCCGACAGTGACCTGGTTCGACGGCACGACGCCGGTCGCAGGCGACCCGTTCCCGTCGTTGGGTGACTTCGTCTACTCCGCGGACGCACCCAGCACGATCACTCTGGACCCCGACGCGGACGCGGCGGCGAACACGACGACGTGGTGCTCAGAGAGCGGTGGCACGTTCACACAGGTCTCCGGACCCGTTGGTGGCGTCTGCCCGACGGCCTGGGGAGACGTGACGGCGTTCAAGTTCTCCTCGAACTACGACCTCGCCCGCGATGGTGACCCCCGACAGGGCATGAACATCGAGATCACCCTCCAGGCCGACAACAACGAGCCCGGCGACGTGTACACCAATCGTTTCGGGGTGGACTCGCCATCGCTGCCGGCTGCTCAGTTCCTTCGGTCGAACAACGTCACCGTGCGGGTCGCGAGCTACTCGATCGGCGACTTCGTGTTTGTCGATGCCGATGGCGACGGCGCCTTCGATCCCACCATCGATGTGCCCGCCCCCGATGGCGTGGTCGTCGAACTTCGGCGACCGGACGGAACCTTTGTGGCCTCCACCTCCACAACGGTGCTCGGCGGCGGCCGCTACCTCTTTCCACAGCTCGACTCCGGCGACTACATCGTCACGCTCCCCGCCTTCAACTTCGCTCCTGGAGCGCCGCTCGCGGACTGGGTGGTCACCCCGACGACGGGGGCCGAGAACGATGACGACAACGAGACCGTCGATCAGCATGGATTCACGATCGGCTCCGAGGCCGTCGACGGCGTCACCACCTCGACACTGACGCTCTCGGCGATTCCGCCGGGTCCGGGCCAGATTCCCGTCGGCGAGGAGCCGACCGGAGACAATCTGGCAGGGATCACCGATCTCACACTCGACGACTTCTCGAATCTCACCCTCGACATTGGTCTCATCGGTCCGCCCGATGTCCAGATCATCAAAGAGGTCTGCACGCCGGGCAGCGCCTGCTCGCCAACAGCAGCCATCGGTGACGACGGCTGGGCACAGAGCGCAACCGTGCCGTTCAACGATGACGGGACGTTCCGAATCACCGTCATCAACACCGGTTGGCAGATTCTCCAGAACCTCGAGGTGACCGACGCCGTCACCCCCGACTGCGACGCAACACCGGCCACCGAAGGGGGGCTCACTTCGCTTGCACCGACCCGCTCGGTGTCTTGGACCTGCACCTACACAAACGTCCGCAACGACGTTCTCAACACTGCCAGCGTCGAAGGCACCGGTTTGCTCGGCGAGATGGTGAGCGACAGCGACTCGGCCGAGATCGAAACGCCCGCGTCGGACCCTGACGTGGAGATCGAGAAGTACGTCAACGGTCAGACCGCCGACAATGCCCCCGGGATCTACGTCGGAACGGGTTCGGCGTTGTCGTTCACGTTCGACGTCACGAACCCCGGCACCGTCCCGCTCGAGAACGTGGAGGTGGTCGACGATGGAGGGACGCCCGCGGACCTCGGCGACGACACCACCTACACCATCGCTGACCTCGTCTCGGGCGACACCGATGGCGACAATCGGCTCGATCCCGGCGAAACCTGGCGATTCGGTCCCCTCAACGACACCGCGTCCTCGGGGATCTTCACCAACTGGGCGACCGTCACCGGCGATCCGACGAATGGCGCGGCAGAAGTCACCGACAGCGACCCCGCCAACGCCTTTGGCTCTGATGGCGGCATCGCCGTCGTGAAGTACGTGAACGGCGACGACGCAGACACCGCTCCGGGCATCTGGGTCCCGGTCGGAGGCGCCGTCACGTGGACGTACGACGTCACGAACACAGGCAACGTCGCCCTCGGCAACGTTGGTGTGAGCGACGACAACGCGACGCCGGGATCCACCGGTGATGACTTCACCGCCGCCTACCAATCCGGTGACACCAACACCAACGGCCTGCTCGACCTCGGCGAAACCTGGCGCTTCGAGGCCACGGGCACGGCCTCGACGGGGTTGCACACCAACATCGCAACGGCTTCGGGGACGACGCCGACCGTGACCAACCCTGACGGCTCCACCAGCGCAGGGACGACGCTCACCGCCACCGAGATCGCCAACTACACCGGCGTTGACGCCCAGATCGCGATCGAGAAGTCGACCAACACCGTCGACGCCGACGTCCAACCCGGCGTGTACGTTCCGACCGGATCGACCGTGACGTGGGAGTACCTCGTCACGAACCCCGGGAACGCACCGGTTGGCTCGATCCAGGTGACTGACGACAACGGCACACCAGGGACCGCAGCAGATGACGTGTCGCCCGTCTTCCAGTCCGGCGATTCCGACGGCGACGGACTCCTCGATCCTGGAGAGACCTGGACCTACCGCCTCACCGGCCCCGCCCCATCTGGCGCGTACACGAATCTGGGTTCGGTGACCGGACGGGGGCCGTCGACGACGAACCCCGATGGGTCGACGACCGCTGGCGTGGCGGTGAGTGACGACGACCCATCGAATCTCACCGGCTCGACGCCTGGCATCCAAGTCGTCAAGACGGTCAATGGCGACGATGCCAACAGTGCTCCCGGTGTCTATACGACGGTCGGTGGCGCCCTCACCTGGACCTACACCGTGACCAACACCGGCACCGTGCCCCTGTCGGGCGTGTCGGTCGCCGATGACAACGGCACACCCGCGACCGGCGACGACTTCACGGCCACCTATCAGTCGGGCGACACGAACACGAACGCTCTCCTCGACGTCGGCGAGACCTGGACCTACACGGCGACTGGTACGCAACCGTCCGGCCAGTACACCAACAACGCCACGGCGACCGGCACCGGACCGGACACGACCAACCCGGATGGAACGACCACAACGGGGCAGACCGTGGTCGACGGCGATCCGGCATCGTCGTATGGCTACGTCGCGGGGATCGACATCGAGAAGTCGATCAATGGCATCGACGCCGACACCGCCCCAGGTGTCTACATCCCGACCGGTTCGACCCAATCCTGGACCTACACAGTGACAAACACGGGCAACGTGGCGCTCGGGTCCATCGTCGTCACCGACGACGCCGCAACGGCAGCGACGGGCGATGACTTTGCGCCCACCTTCCAGTCCGGCGATACCGACGCCGACGGTCAGCTCGACGTGGGAGAGACGTGGATCTACACGGCCACGGGCACCCAACCCGCTGGCCAGTACACCAATGTTGCCGACGTGCAGGGTGTGCCGCCGGCGATCACCGCTCCAGGCGGAGCCGTCGTGCCGGCAACGCCCGTCACCGACGATGATCCAGCCAACTCGTTCGGATCGAGCCCTGGCCTCACCGTCGTGAAATCCGTGAATGGCGACGACGCGAACTCGGCTCCCGGCGTATTCGTCGATCCGGGCGACCCGATCACGTTCACCTACGTGGTGACCAACACCGGCAACGTCGACCTCACCGGGGTGACCTTGTCGGACGACGCTGGCACTGCCGCGACCGGCGATGACTTCGCTCCGACCCTCGTGTTGGGCGACACGGACAACGACGGCGTTCTCGATGTCGGTGAAGTCTGGACATACACCGCGACCGACACGGCCGTCGTCGGTCAATACACGAATACCGCATCGGTCAGCGGTAATGCACCGGGCACGACCAATCCCGATGGTTCGACCACTCCAGGCGTCACCCTCGAAGACGATGACGTGGCGAACGCCTTTGGTGTCGACCCGGGCATCGACGTCGTCAAGTCGGTGAATGGCGACGACGCGAACTCCGCTCCGGGAATCTATGTGACTGTCAGCGGACCGCTCACCTGGACCTATGAGGTCACGAACACCGGCAACATCGCCCTCGCATCGGTCGGGGTGAACGATGATGCTGGCACCGCGGCCACAGGCGACGACTTCGCCGCGACCTATCAGTCCGGTGACCTCAACAATGACGGCCTCCTCGATGTCGGCGAAACGTGGATCTTCACGGCGACCGGCACCGCAACGGTCGGGCCATACGAGAACAACGGCGTCGCCTCCGGCACGAGCCCCGAAGTCACGAACGCCGACGGCTCAACGGCTGGGGACATCACCGTGTCCGCGGACGATCCCGCGAACCATGTGGGCGTCGACGCCCAGATCGTCATCGAGAAGTCCACGAACACCGTCGATGCCGACATCCAGCCAGGCGTGTACGTCCCGACGAGTGAAGCGGTGACCTGGGAGTACGTCGTCACCAACCCCGGCAACTCTCCGATTTCGACGGTTCGAGTCGTCGACGACAACGGTACGCCTGGCGTCGCCGGCGACGACGTGTCGCCGGTTTACCAGTCCGGCGACACGAACGGCGACGGCCTGCTCGATCCGACCGAGACGTGGCGATACCGCCTCGCCGGCAACGCCACCTCCGGTCCGTACACGAACCTCGGCTCGGTGACGGGGCGTGGACCGTCCACGACCAACCCCGACGGTTCGACGACGACTGGCGTCGGCGTCAGCGACGATGATCCATCCAATCTCACGGGATCAACACCCGGCATCCAGATCGTCAAGGCTGTCAACGGCGACGACGCCAACACCGCCCCCGGCATCTACACAACAGTTGGCGGCGCGCTGACGTGGACCTACTCCGTCACCAACACGGGGACCGTGCCACTTTCGGGAGTGACCGTCACCGACGACAACGGAACGGCCGCCACCGGTGACGACACGACGCTCACCGTCGCCGACCTCGTCTCCGGCGACACGAACGCCGATGGGCTCCTCGACGTCGGTGAGACGTGGACCTTCTCGCTCAGCGGCACGCAACCGAGCGGTGCGTACATGAACACCGCGACGACGACCGGAACCGGACCATCGACGACCGACGTCGACGGCTCGACGACGCCAGGAACGTCGGTGTCCGACGACGATGTCGCCCATTCATACGGCTACGTCGCCGGTATCGACGTCGAGAAGTCGGTCAACACCGTCGACGCCGACTCGGCCCCCGGCATCTACATCCCCACGGGCGCGTCTCAGACCTGGACGTACACCGTGACGAACACCGGGAACGTCGCCCTCGCAAACGTGACCCTCTCCGACGATGCCGGTACCGCTGGCGCGACCGGCGATGACTTCGCTCCAGCGCTTCAATCAGGCGACACCGACGGCGACGGCCAGCTCGACGTCGGCGAAACGTGGATCTACACCGCAACGGGCACGCAACCCGCCGGGCAGTACACGAACCTCGCCGATGTCGCTGGCACACCGCCGGCAATCACGGCACCGGACGGCTCGACGACCGCCCCAACCCCGGTCACCGACGACGACCCGGCCAATTCGTTCGGTTCGTCACCAGCCGTCAGCGTGGTCAAGTCCGTGAACGGCCAAGACGCCAACACCGCACCGGGCATCATGGTCGAGCCCGGCGATCCCATCTCCTTCAGCTACGTCGTCACCAACACCGGGAACGTCGACCTGTCGGGCGTGGTCCTCACCGACGACGCAGGGACGGCCGCCACCGGCGACGACTTCTCTCCGACGCTCACAGCCGGCGACACCGACAACGACGGCGTCCTCGACGTCGGCGAGATCTGGACGTACACCGCAACCTCGACCGCGACGACGGGTCAGTACACGAACATCGGCGACGTCGAGGCCACCGGCCCGACCACGACAAACCCCGACGGAACGACAACGGCCGGCGAAACCGTCACCGATGACGATCCCGCCAACGCCTACGGCATCGACCCCGCCATCGCCGTCACGAAGCTCGTCAACGGCGCTGACGCCAACAGCGCCCCTGGCGTCTACATCCCGACCGGCGACGCGATCGTCTGGACGTACCAGGTCACGAACCCTGGAAACACCGCGCTCGCATCGGTCGGCGTGACCGACGATGCCGGCACTCCGGGATCGATCGGCGATGACTTCGCCGCCACCTTCCAGTCGGGCGACACCGACAACGACGGACTTCTCGACCCCGGCGAGACGTGGATCTTCACGGCCAACGGCACCGCCGTCGACGGTCCGTACACGAACGAAGGGTTGGCGACAGGCACCGCGCCGGACGTGACCAACGCTGATGGCTCGACGACTGCAGGCGAGACCGTCACCGATGACGACCCCGCCAACCACGTCGGATCTGCACCCGACATCGACGTCGAGAAGTCGACGAACTCCATCGACGCCGACACCGCACCCGGCGTCTACATCCCGACGGGCGGCGCAGTCACTTGGACCTACACCGTCACGAATCCCGGCACCGTGCCGCTCAGCGACGTCGAGGTTGTCGACGACGCCGGCACCGCGGCGACGGGAGACGACTGGACGCTGACCGTGGCCGATCTCATCTCCGGGGACACCGACAACGACGGGCTCTTGGACCCCGGCGAAACCTGGATCCTGCGCGCGACCGGAACCGCCGATCGGGGCCCCTACCAAAACACTGCCGACGCCACCGGTACGGCGCCAACGACGCAGAACGCGGACGGATCCACGACCCCTGGCGTCGACGTCGGGGATGACGATCCGTCCAATCTCACCGGCTCGACGCCGGGCATCGATCTGGTGAAGGCGGTCAACGACCGCGACTCCAACACGGCGCCGGGGATCAACATCGTCGCTGGCGCGCCGGTGGAGTGGACGTTCACGGCGACGAACACCGGAAGCGTGCCGCTCAGCGATGTCGAGGTCACCGACGACGCCGGCACGCCCGCCGTCCTCGGGGACGACTTTGTGCTGGGCGCCGCCGATCTGGCCTCCGGCGACACCGACTCCGACGGCCAACTCGACGTCGGGGAGACCTGGGTCTGGATCGTCGCCGATACGGCGGTCACCGGCGGCTTCGTCAACACCGCCGACATCGAAGGCACCGCACCAGCGACCACGAACCCGAACGGTTCGACGACTCCCGGTGTCGTCGTGACCGACGAGGACCCGGCCGCCTACTGGGGAACAACGAGCGGCATCCGCGTCGAAAAGGCCACCAACGGCGCAGATGCCGACACCGCACCCGGCGTCTGGATTGACGCTGGAGACCCGGTCGTCTGGACGTACATCGTCACCAATACCGGAAACGTGCAACTCGCCGACGTCGAGCTCACCGATGACGCCGGTACGAGTGGAGACGCAGGAGACGACCTCGTGATGGGCGTCGCTGACCTGCTCACCGGAGACACGGATGGTGACGGCAACCTCGACCCGGACGAGGTCTGGGTGTTCGAGCAGGCCGGAACCGCCGCATCCGGGGCCTACGTCAACCTCGCGGATGTGTCCGGACGGGCACCCGACACGGTCAACGCCGACGGATCCGTGACTGGCGGTGTCCTCGTGATCGACGAAGACCCATCCAACCACTTCGGCATCGAGCCGGCGCTCGAACTGCAGAAGTACGTGAACACCGTCGACGCCGACGTTGCCCCGGGTGTGTACATCGCAGGCGGAGACCCAATCATCTGGTCCATCGTCTTGACCAACACCGGCAACGCTCCACTCGACGATGTCGAGGTCATCGACGACGCTGGGACGCCCGACGATCCCGCCGACGACGAGACCCTGACGGCGGCGAATCTCGCGTCGGGCGACACGGATCTCGACGGGATCCTCGATGCCGGTGAATCCTGGACGTGGACGCTCGGCGGGACCGCGCTCGACGGACCGTTCGTCAACACCGCCGCAGGATCGGCCGCAGCACCCGACACGACGGACACGTCCGGCGTCGTCTCGCCAGGCGTTGTGCTCGAAGACGACGATCCGGCGCATCACCACGCCTCGGTCCCGTCGCTCGAGGTCGAGAAGTACGTCGAAGGAGAAGACGCGGACACAGCCACAGGGCCTTTCATCCCCTTCGCCGACATCGTCGACTGGACCTACGACGTCACCAACACCGGCAACGTGGCGTTGAGCGACCTCGAACTCGTCGACGACGCCGGCAGCGTCGGCGACGCAACCGACGATTGGACGCTGACCAGCGCGGACGTGTTGGCGGGAGACGACAACGACGACGGTGTCCTCGACCCCGGGGAGACCTGGTCGTTCTCCGCCTCTGGTGTGGCGGACTTCGGTCCGTACGTGAACGTCGCCGAAGTCACGGCGACCGCGCCCGACACCGTCGGCTTCGACGGCCGCACCATCGATGGGGCGGTCCTGAATGCCGACGACCCGGCACACCACGTCGGGTTCTCGTCAGGGGTCGTCATCGAGAAGGCGGTGAACGACGATCCGGCCGACGACGCTCCCGGTCTGCTCGTCCCCGCCGGTGACGACGTCGCCTGGACCTACCGAGTCATCAACACGAGTGAGACGTGGTTGACGAACGTCGTCGTCACCGACGACCAAGGCGTGGCGGTCTCGTGTCCTCAGGACTGGCTCGCCCCATTCGACGACGCGCTCGGTCGTCACGAGATGATCTGCACCGGCGGCCCGGAGCCTGCGGCACCCGGTGCCTATGTCAACGTCGGTACGGTGACGGGAGTCCCGCACGTTCCTTCGCCGAGCGCCGATCCCAACGACGTCGACCCCCAAAGCGACCTGGTTCCCGTCGTCGACGCGGACGGCAACCCCGTCGAGCAGCCGACCGCAAGCGACCCTGCTCATCACTTTGGTACGGCGCCGGCGATCGAGCTCGTGAAGGAGGTCTGCCTCGATCCAGAGACGGGCTGCCCGATCAATGACGAGGACGCATGGGTGAGCTTCACTCAACTTCCGACCGGCGCCGACGTCACGTGGCGACTCGTCGTCACCAACACGGGCAACATCGACCTGTCGAACGTCGCCGTCGAAGATTCGGTCACGCCCGCATGCGCTCGCACGTTCGACACCCTCGCGCCCGGAGCATCCGAACAGTGGACCTGCGACGAAGTGCTTCCCATCATCGACGAGCCCCGCACCAACGAGGCGACGGTCGTCGCGATCGATCCGCTGGGCAACGAGCTGACTGCGACGGACCGGGCGACGGTCGCCTCTCCCGCCGACCTGTCGGTGACGAAACGACTCGAGCAGGTCGCTCCTCACCGCCCCGGCGATGTGGTCGACTTCGAGGTCGAAGTCTGGAACCGTGGCATGCGCACGCTCCTCGACGTGACGATCGAGGACTCTCCGGCGTCAGGGTTTGAACTCGTCGAGGGTCAACTCGGCGGAGCCGAGGTGGTCGATGGCACGCTCGTGTGGGAGATCAACGAGCTCGTACCGGACGAACGGGTGGTCCTCGCCTATCAGCTCCGGATCGTGTCCATCGGCGATCTCGACAATCGGGTCGTTGCCGAAGTGTCGGCGCTGACGAATCCACCCGGACTCACCGATGAGTTCGACAACGACACGGATTCGATCACCATCGTCAGCACTCGGCCGCCTCGACCCCTCGCGCTGACCGGAACCGAGGCAGGTCGACTCGTCCAGTTCGCTCTGGCGCTGATGGCGGGCGGTGTCCTGCTGCTCCTCGCCAGCCGTCGCCGGCGAGAGTCGTAGTCGGCTCCTCCGCGCCGGTCCTCAGTAGTCTTTCGTCCGTGTCCGACCACGCGCCCACGCCCCGATCCGCGCCGCCCAACTGGGTCCGCGACGCGGTCTTCTATCAGATCTTCCCGGACCGATTCGGTCGATCCGGGATGGTGGATCTCGGTGTTCGAATCGAGGACTGGGATGCACCACCCAGCTTTCACGGCTACAAGGGTGGCGATCTGTGGGGAGTCATCGATCGCCTCGGTCACCTCGAGGACCTCGGAGTCACGGCGATCTGGCTCAACCCGATCTTTCAGAGCGCCTCGAACCACCGCTACCACACCCACGACTATCACCGGATCGATCCCATCCTCGGCGGGGACGCCGCGTTCGACGCACTCGTCGACGCCGTGCACGACCGAGGCATGCGACTGATACTCGACGGTGTTTTCAATCACGCGAGCCGCGGCTTCTTCCCGTTCTCCGACATCGCCGAGCACCAGGAGAAATCTGCGTTCGTCGATTGGTTCCGGGTCCGGGAGTTCCCCATCGCCCCGTACGACGAATCGACGCCGGCGACCTATGACGCCTGGTGGGGCCTCCACGCGCTGCCCGCATTCAACACGGAGCATGAGGCGGTCCGGGAGTTTCTGTGGGGTGTTGGCCAACACTGGATCGAGCGGGGAGCCGACGGCTGGCGACTGGACGTGCCGAACGAGATCGCCACGCCTGGATTCTGGGACGAGTTCCGAGCGCGAGTCCGCCGCGCCAACCCCAACGCCTACATCACCGGCGAGATCTGGAGCGAAGCAACCGAGTGGGTCGGGGAGGGCAAGCCCTTCGACGGCGTCATGAACTACAAGCTCACGACGGCGATCATCGCCTTCGCCGTCGGCAACCGGCTCAACCCCGAGGCCATCCTCGACAATCACGACTACGACATCACGCCGGGCCTTCACGCAGGAGAGTTCGCCGACCGAATGGACTGGCTCGCAGACATCTACGACCCGTCGACCCGCGGTGCGATGTTGAACCTGCTCGATTCGCACGACACCGCCCGGATCCAAACGATCGCCAACGACGACCCCGACCTCGTCCGACTCGCGCTCCTCCTGCTGTTCGTCATGCCGGGAGCGCCGTGCCTCTACTACGGGACCGAAGTCGGCCTCGCAGGGGGTCCCGACCCGGATTGCCGCCGTGGAATGCTCTGGGACGCGGAGGATCAGGATCTGGAGCTCCTCGAATTCGTCCGCACGCTCGTCGCGCTACGTCACGAGACGCCAGCGCTGCGAGACCCGGCGATGGAACGAATCGGCCCCGAACCCGGATCCGACTTCGGTCGAACCTGGGTCGCCGCTCGTGGATCTGGCGACCAGCGGGTGCTGATCGCCGTCAATCATGCAGACGAACCAGACGACGTCCCGCTTCGGTCGGGCGTGGTCGACCCGGCCGCGGAGCGGCTTCACGGGAGCGCTCACCTGGTCGACTCGTCCGCGACTGGACGACCGGGCCGGGCGGTCACGATCGTCCTGCCGCCTCGCAGCTGGGGGATCTGGAGCGCGCCCGATGACTGATGCGGTTGATCGAGTCGTTGCCGCAGCCGCGGAACACGACCTCGTCCTCGACGTCGTCGAGTACCCCGACGGAACCCGGACGGCGGCCGATGCCGCGGCGGCCGTTGGCTGCGAGATCGGTCAGATCGTGAAGTCGCTGATCTTCGCGGTCGACGACGAGATCGTGCTCGCCCTCACGTCGGGCGCCAACCGGGTCGACACCGACGCGCTGGTGGAGCTCGCTGGGGGAGAAGCCAGCCGTCGAGTCGATGCCGACGCGGTGCGCACGGTGACGGGATTCGCGATTGGCGGTGTACCACCGTTTGGGCATCTCCAACCCGTACGTGCCTTCTTCGACCCGTCCCTCCTGGCGTACGACTCGGTGTGGGCTGCAGCGGGTACGCCACGGCACGTCTTTCCGATCGACCCCAGCCGCCTTCTCGAAATCACCGGTGCAGCGGTCGGCGACTTCTCCGATCGTTGAGCCGCCGGGACATCCTCAGAAGAGGCTGTCGAGACGATCCGCCACCCCGGCGCGATGCGTCGGGTCGGCGTCGGTTGCGGCGAGATCACCGATCCAGCTGATCGACACGGTGTTGTTGCGCACGAGCCACGCATCGGTCCCGGTCGCGAGGTCGCTCAGATCACCCCAGCTCATCTTGAGCGAGTAGGTCTCGGGCTCGTCGTCGTCGGTCTCGACGAGCGAGCCGGACACGAGCTTGCGAGGCGGATCCGTGCCGACAGGAGCTTCCTGCCACCCTGCAAGCTCATGGAGCGGACGACTCGGCGCGTTGCAGTTCAGCACGACGGGCCTGGGCGGAGGGGCAGCGAGCAAGCCGGACACGACGGCTCGAGCCACGGCGGCACCGGTGTCCCACTCCATTGCGGCGACGATGTCGGGCCAGGTCTGCCCTTCGAAGTCTGCGCCGTTGAAGCCGAGACTGACCGCCACCCCACTCGCGCCCCGATTGCGGCCGGTGAGCGCAGCGCCCAGCGTCCCGGAGTGGTACACCGACCAGCCAACGTTCTGACCCGGATTGATGCCCGAGACCACCAGGTCGAACGGGCGATCGTCGAACGTGCCGAGCTGGGCGTACATGACGCAGAGCGCGGGTGGTCCGGTGACGGCCCACGCCTCGATCGACTCGAGTCCGTCGAGATGGCGGCGTGTCGCCGTTGGCTCGCCGTGGGTGAGCGTGCCAAGTGATGCGCCTGCGCCCGAGTACTCGGTGTCGGGGGCGACGATGGTCACCTCGCCGAAATCGGTCATCGCTGCGGCGAGGGCATGCAGGCCCAGCGAATCGATGCCGTCGTCGTTGGTGACGAGAATGCGCATTCGAATGGTTCTCCGGGGCAGGGGGTGTCGGGCCGACCCTACCAAGGTGCCCGTCGACGCCAGTCGTCCGCGCGGGCGGTTCGACTGCTATGACTTGCTCTCATGGATGTCCCGTTCGACGAGATCATCGACCCGCACATTCACTTGTTCGATGTTGCGGGCACGCCACGGCCCACGAGGCCGCTCGCTCGGTTGTTCGGGTGGAACGAGACGGTGTTGCGAACGATGGCCAAGCGGATGTTTCCGCGGTCGACCTACGACTTCTTCGGGGCGCGCAACCATCTCGTCACCGACTACCTGCCCACCGACTACCGAACCGACACCTCGTCTGCCTCGGTCGGTCGCTATGTCCACGTGCAAGCCGGGTGGAAGGACCGCAAGCCGCTCGATTGCGTCGGTGAGACCCGCTGGCTGGAGAGCCTCGACGACTCGCCGGCGGGCATCGTCGCCTACGCGGACTGTCATCTCGGTCCGAGAATCGGCGAGGTGCTGGATGCACACGTCGCGGCCAGTTCTGCCATGCGCGGTATCCGGCACATGCTGGCAAACCACCCGGCCCCGGGCGTGATGGATTTCACCGATGACGACGAGCTCGCCGAGAACTTCTTGTTCCGCTCGGGGTACCGGCGACTCGCAGAACACGATCTTTCCTTCGACGCCTGGTGTTACAGCCACCAGCTCTTCGACGTGGCCGACCTGGCGCGTGCCCATCCCGAAGTGCCCCTCGTCCTCTGCCACCTCGGAACACCGGTCGGTTTCGGGGGTGAATTCGCTGGCGTCGGAACGAGCGAACAGGAACGGGCCCGAATTGGTGACCAGTGGCGAGCCGGCATCACCGCGCTCGCCGAGATCGACCACGTGCACGTCAAGATCAGTGGCCTGCTGATGCCGTGTCTCGGCTTCGGCTACGAACACGACGACACCGATCCAACCGTGTCCGAGCTCGTCGATCGCCTCGGTCCGCTCGTCCGTCACGCCATCGGAGCGTTCGGGCCCGAGCGGTGCATGTTCGCCTCGAACTTCCCGGTCGACAAGGTTTCGGTGAGCTACCCCACGCTCGTTGCGGCGATGCTCGAACTCACCGATCAGGACGGTACCGACGCCCAAGCCGAGATGTTCGCCGGCACGGCGGCCCGCTTCTACCGACTCTGACGTCGCTCACCCAGATGGAAAGGGCCATCCGTTCGGCTCGCAGGAGCCGACCGATTTCGTCTGCTGCATCATGACCGGCGCAGGCGCCCCTGCGGCCGGACAACCAACATGGCCGTATCCGAGTGCGTGACCGAGCTCGTGGTTGAGTAGGTAGGCGCGATACTCGTCGAGCGAGGAAGTCCAATGAGCGACGGCTCCGGTCCACCGGTCGGCGTTGAGCCACAGCGTGGATCTCGAGCGGCACGACAACCATCCGTTGGTCCGAAGCGGCGCGCACGCCCGATCGACCGAATTCGGCGTCGCAACGACGACTCGCACCTCTGCGTCCCCGGTGACCCGGCGGAAGCGGCGATCCCCGGTGGTCCAACCCCGTGGGTCGGCGAGGATTCGGTCGACCTGGTCGCCCACCGTGACCGGGTCGATCCCGGTGGCCGCCTCGACCTCGACCCGAAGCCGGAGCACGGCGCCGTCGCTGCCGAACGTCTCCGATGGGCGAGCGGCGATCGCAAACCCGGTGGACGTCGTGGCGCACCATTCGTTCTCGTGCTGGTCGATGCAGCTCGGCGACCCCGGTCCCGGGTCCAGGTGATCGAGGCCGGGGCCTCCCCGCAACTCGTCGTCGCCGGCTCCGCCGAACAATCGGTCGTGTCCGCGGCCGCCTCGCAACGAGTCCGCCGCTTGTCCGCCGTACAGATCGTCGTCGCCTGACGAGCCCGCCAGCGCATCTGTTCCTGCGCCGCCGTGGAGCACGTCGTCGCCCGGGCCGCCCGTGAGGGTGTCGTCGCCGCGGCCCCCGCATATGACATCATCCCCGCCGAGGCCGGCGATCCGATCGTTGCCACCCAGGCCGACGATCACGTCCGCGTCGGGAGTCCCCTCGATGACGTCGTGACCTCTCGTGCCCGCGATCGTCGCAATCTTCCCGTCACATCGCAGGACCAGCGATTCGACGGGCTGACCAACGGCGATCGTCGAGGCGGCGACGGCCAGAGCCACGATCGCCCTCGATGATCGGCGAAGCGGTGACGCTCGCCATCGTGGGTCATTCGCCACGGTGCCGAAGGAAGGTGATCGAGAGTCCCGGAAGATCCAGCCACACGGCCTGCTCGTAGCCGTTGTGATGGTGCGGGGTCGTCTCGTACCAGGGAGGGTGTTCGTAACCGCCACCGCCGAAGCGGAGGTCGTCGCTCGAGGCGAGGATTTCCCAACGTCCCGCCTGCGGTGCACCGGTCATGATGCCCGAGCGGTGGACCGGTGTGGCGTTGACCGCCACGATCACGTCGTCGCCGGACAGGTCGGATCGACGGAAGCTGTAGATGCTGCGTTCGGCGTCGTTTGCGTCGATCCAGCCGAAGCCTTCCGGCACGGTGTCGCCAGCGTGGAGGGCCGGGGTTTCGACGTAGATGCGGTTGCACTGGGCGACCCACTGCAGCACGCCCTCGTGTGGTTCGAAGGCGGTGAGGTGCCACGGAAGGCTCTCGTCGTGGTTCCATTCGGTCCACGGTGCGAGCTCACTGCCCATGAAGAGGAGCTTTTTGCCCGGGGTGGCGTACTGCCATCCGAGGAGTAGCCGGAGGTTCGCGAAGCGTTGCCACTCGTCGCCGGGCATCTTGTTGAGCAACGAACCCTTGCCGTGGACGACCTCGTCGTGTGAGAGCGGAAGAACGTAGTTCTCGCTGCTTGCGTACATCGCCCGGAACGTCAGGGAGTTGTGGTGGAACTGGCGGTGGATCGGCTCTTTCTCGAAGTACTCGAGGGTGTCGTTCATCCACCCCATGTCCCACTTGTAGCCGAAGCCGAGGCCACCCTGATCGGTCGGCTTCGTCACGCCGGGCCACGCGGTCGACTCTTCGGCGATCATCAAGATGTCGGGATGTGCGGCGTACATCTCGTGGTTGAGCTGCTGCAGGAAAGCGATCGCCTCGAGGTTTTCCCGTCCGCCGTAGCGGTTCGGAACCCAATCGTCTCCGCGGCTGTAGTCGCGGTAGAGCATGGAGGCGACGGCGTCGACCCGAAGTCCGTCGATGTGGAACGCTTCGAGCCAGAAACGGGCGCTCGAGAGCAGGAAACTCCGGACCTCGTGTCTGCCGTAGTTGAAGATCGAGCTCTTCCAGTCGGGATGAAAGCCCTCGCGGGGGTCGGCGTGCTCATAGAGCTGGGTTCCGTCGAAGGCGTTGAGCGCGAACTCATCGGTGGGGAAGTGGGAGGGGACCCAGTCGAGAATCACTCCGACGCCGGCCTGGTGGAACGCGTCGATGAGCATCATCAGCTCGTTGGGATCTCCGTAGCGAGACGTTGCGGCGAAGTAGCCGGTGGTCTGGTACCCCCAGGACGCATAGAGCGGGTGTTCGGTGATCGGGAGCAGCTCGACGTGCGTGAATCCCATCTCGGCGACGTGATCGACGAGCGCCTCGACGTGTTCGGCATACGTCAGGAACCGATCGCCCTCGTCGGAGACGCGCCGCCACGAACCGAGGTGCACCTCGTAGATCGAGATGGGTTTGTCCCACCGGTTCGTCTCGCCACGAGTGTTCATCCATCGGTCGTCGGACCACTCGAACCACAGCTCGGTGACAACCGATGCGGTTGCCGGTGGAACCTCCATCGCGAATGCCATCGGGTCGGTTTTCTCGACGACCGACCCATGGGCACCGGCGACGCGGTACTTGTAGCGGGTGCCGGTGCCAACGCCGGGAACCCACGCGTCCCACACACCCGACGAACCAACACGGCGCATCGGTTCGCCGGGATGCGTCCAGCCATTGAAGTCACCGACGACGTGGACCTCGTGTGCGTTGGGTGCCCAGACACTGAATCGGGTTCCGGCGCGGCCGTCGACGGTGTCGATACGCCCGCCCAGCGCATGCCACAGGCGAGAGTGGCTTCCCTCGTTGAACCAATGCTGCTCGTCGGCGCCGAACCACCAGCCGGGCGGAGGCCAGCTCGACGACGAGCCACGCCGCTCGGCGCGTGCGCGATCAAGCACCGGGAACAACGCTTCGGAGCGCTGGTCGACCAGCACGAGCGATGCCTCGGAATGGCCGAGGCGTTCGGCGCTGGTGTCGACCACGGCCACCGATCCTGGGGTCGGTGACCCGTCAGGGTCGTGATGCTCGACGTGGACCTCGGCGATTGAGGCCATCCACATCGTGTCTCGGAGTCGATCGCGCCCTCCTCCGAGATCCTCGCCGATCACGGCACAGTCGTGACGGTGAGAAAGCAGGTTGATGATCGCGACGAGTTCTTCTATCGGCTGATCGACCCAGACGCCGTCCGCCGGGTCGCCGAGATGCCACCACTCCCGGTCGAGTCCGGAGAGATGTTCGATGCGGACGATGTCCGCGAGCGCCATCCACGCGTCGAGGCGGGCGATCGTTGTCGCGTGATGTGCGAGGCGCCGTTCCGCGGCGGTGTCCGACAACGGGGACCAGCGCTGTCCAGTCGGAAACGTCGCATCCGGCGGAAGGCCGAGTTCGATCGATTCAGCGCCTGCCACTGGGGGAGCGGTCGTCAGCGAGCGCGTCGACACGGCGATGGCCAGACGTCGTCCTGCAGATTTGGCCGCTGCGGCGAGCCGAACATGGTGAGGTGTCGGTCCGTCGGCCTCCAGCGGCGACGGCACTGCAAGCACTGCGCCGCCCGCTTCAGCAACACGGCGAGCCACCTCGTCGGGATCGGCGACGTCGTCTCCAACATCGACGCCCCAGGAATACTCGGTCGGATCGAGACCGCGTGCGCGCTCGGGAGCGGAGATGACGAGTGCGGTCGAGACGTCGTCGACACCGAAGACATCGAAGGAGTACAAGCCGAAGTCGAGGTCGAGTTCGACCTGATCGTCGTCGGCGAATCCACGCACGGCCTCGGTGGAGGTGTCGAGCGACGTGCACGTCCACGGCCGACCGCTCCAGATTTCGTTGGTCGTGACCCGAAGCCGTCCGCCCCAGGCCACGATCACGGGAGGCAACGCCTCGGCATCTGTCGTCGCTCGATGTCGCTCGAGGGCCCGGTGTGCATCTTCGACGACGTCGACCCGATGACCGAGGCGCCGAAGAACGGCGCAACGGACCGCGTCCGACGCGCGCACCAGGGCCCCCGAAGAATCGATGCGTTGTACGTCGATGCCTGCCAGCGCTTCGAGTTCGTCGAGCGGTCCGTGATCGTCCATTGCGTCCAGTCTGGTCGACAACGGCGATCGACGGTGGCCAAGCCAACGTGGCGCCCGTCTCTGCCGCTGCGGCTCAGCGGGTGCCGTACAACCCCAGGTACGCCGACGAAGGGGCCGCCCACGACCAGTCCGCGGTCATTCCTCGCCGCTGGATCGAGGCGCGCTTGCGGCCGTTCTGCCAGCCGCGCGTTGCACGATGTACGGCATCGAGCAGCGACATCGATGTCGGTGCCGTCGCCACGTAGCCGGTGCCGGTGCGCGGGTGACGATCGGTGTCGGTGACCGTGTCACGCAGTCCCCCGACGTCGGTCACGACCGGGATCGTCCCGCAGGTCATCGCCTGCATCTGCGTCAATCCGCAGGGTTCGAAACGACTGGGCACCAACAACATGTCCGAACCGGCAACCACGAGATGTGCGAGCTTCTCGTCGTACCCCCCGAACACGTGCACATCGTGGGGATGTCGAGCCGCCGTGTCTTGGGCGAGTCGGGTGAGCTCGGGAGATCCAGAGCCGATCATGACGAGCTTTGCGGGCAGCGATGGCAGGAACGGCGCAAGCTCGAGTGCGAGATCGATCCCCTTCTGGTGGACGAACCGGGCGACGACGCCGAGCACGGGGCCCTTGTCGTGTTCGAAGCCGGCGAGTCGTAGTAGCTCCTTGCGGCAGATCTCCTTGCCGGCCAGATCGTCGTGGTCGAAGGTGACCGGCAACATCGGGTCTTCCGCTGGACTCCAGAGGCCGATGTCGATGCCATTGCGGATGCCGACGAGGGCGTCGCCACGAGCGATGAGTCGTTCGTGAAGCCCGAATCCGCCGTCTCGACTGATCACTTCGGTGGCATAGCTCTCGCTCACCATCACGATGTGATCGGCGAGGCTGATGCCGCCTGCCAGGGGATTGAACGCCCCGTCATGAACGAACGCGTCGCCGTGCACGCCCCACCGGTGCCGCCAGGCGGGGTCCGTCTGCCCCTGATAGGCGAGATTGTGAACCGTCAGGATCGATCGTTGCTCGGGCGCAAGGAGACCGATCGCTGCCGCCGAATGCCAGTCGTTGCAGTGGACGACGTCGGGGCGGGTCTGAGCAGCGATCGCCGCGACCGCCGTCGAGAACACGAGGAAGAAGTGGTCGCTGTCGGGCCAACCGGTACCGGTCTCGGGATCGACATAGGGGTGTCGGCGGGCGGAGCCTTCGAACGAGATCAGCGTCAGCGGTCCCGATCGTGGCGACCAGCCGGTGCGAACGGTCACCTCCGGACACCAGCTCGGCAGTCCGACAAGGGGGATCTCCCGGGCTTCCACTAGCTCGATCAAGCCGTAGTCGGGCATCACCACCGACACATCGACTCCCATCGAGCGAAGACAGCCGACCAGTCCGGATGACGCCTCGCTCAGCCCACCGACCTTGATCTCGGGCGCGTATTCGGCAGTGGCGAACAGCACGGAGGTCGCGGTGGGTGTCTGGACAGGAGTGGTGGTGAGGTCGATGGTGCGGGAAAGAAGTTCGACATCACTCACGGGGTCCACATCGGGTCGCTTACGTGCCCCATGAGCGGAACGTGCGAATTTGTCCGACCGATTTCGCTATCCGTCCACCGACCTCGATGTTCCGTCAAGGAAGACGGTGACACTCAGTCCTGGAACACGGTGCCATTGTCGATCAGGTCGACGCTGCCGTCTCCGCTGAGGGTGTCTTCGCCCGCCGGGTCGATGAGAACATCTGCACCCCGGCCGCCTTCGACCACGTCGGTTGCCCAACCCCCCTGGAGCAGGTCGCCGCCGTTCCCGCCGAGCAACGTGTCACGGCCCCGTCGGCCGTCCAGCACGTCGTTACCGACGCCGCCGTCCAACGTGTCGTGCCCCTCGCCGCCGAGGAGAAGGTCGTGCCCGCGGTCGCCGCCCAAGACATCCGCACCGGGGCCGCCCCCGACCGTGTCCGAGCCGCTGCCACCGAAGGCGGTGTCGTTGCCGGCCCCACCCAGGATCAGGTCGTCGCCACTGTCCCCCCACAACTCGTCGTGACCGCCGGCGCCGACCAGACGGTCGTCTCCAGCACCGCCTCGGAGCTCGTCGGCGCCCGAGCCGCCGATCAGGACGTCGTTGCCCTCTCCGCCGAGGATCACGTCGTCTCCTCCCAATCCGCAGATGACGTCATCGCCCGGGGTGCCGACGAGACGGTCGTCTCCGGCCGTACCAACGATCGAGCAGATGACGCCGATTACCGGCTCGCACGCGTCGCCGATCCCGTTGTCGTTGGCGTCGTCCTGGTACCGGTTACTCGCTGCCGGGCAGTTGTCGACGAGGTCCGGGATGCTGTCGCGATCCGCGTCCGCCGTGGGCCCGTCTGCCGGGTCGGCGTCGCAATGATCAGGGAGGCCATCGAGATCGGAATCGGCGAGCGTCGTCGTCACGACGAGCGGGCACGGATCCACGTCGTCGTCGAGCCCGTCGTCATCGTCGTCACGATCGCAGGCGTCGCCCAGCCCGTCTCCGTCGAGGTCGGTCGAGAACGGGTCGAACAGCGTCGGGCAGTTGTCGATCCCGGCGCCATCACCGTCGAGCGATGCGTCGATGAGCACCGCTCGTTCGATCGACGTCGAGGAGTCGCCGATCGTCGACACCGTCAGGTCGAGCCTGGTGAGGCCGACGCCGACGGTGTCGGGCGGGATCTCGGCACGCTGCCCGACCGCCACGACTCGATCGTCGATCGACCACGAGACCGTTACCTCGATCGGAAATGCGACCTCGATGATCGCCTGCACGGGAAGCGGCTCTCCGACGCGCGCCACGAGTTCGGGTTCGGTGACGACGTCGAGCAGCCCACTCGGGATGGGGAGATCGTCGAGCCAGTTCTCGGCGTCGGTCGTCTCTGCGGCAAGGATCCGGATCGGCGCGAGAGCGTCGATTGTCGCCAAGCTCTCGGCAGCGTCGGTCGATTCGACCACAAGCGTGATCGTCACACCGTCTGGCGGCACGAGATCGAGCTCGGCGAGCATCCCCGCGAGGTCCGGGCTGAGCGCGGAGTCCGGCAGGGCGATGAGGAGCTGCGCTCCCGGGGTCGTCCAGTCCAGCTCCACGGCGCGTTCGATCGCTGCAGTGATCGTGGCTGGGGTGGACGCTCCGGGTTCATCGAGGACGTCCAGGAATGCCCGAAGGTCTTCGTCCGAGGCAACGAACTCGGTGGTCGCCGCCATCGGCACGTCTTGGAGCGCCACAACATCGAGGTCGAGCGGCGGATCCACAGGCACCTCGTCGAGACCAGGCACTGGCTCGATCTCTGCTTGGGGTTCGGGTTCTGGTTGGGGTTCGGGTTCTGGTTGGGGTTGGGGTTGGGGTTCGGGTTCTGGTTCTGGTTGGGGTTCGGGTTCTGGTTGGGGTTCGGGTTCGGGTTCGGGTTCTGGTTGGGGTTCGGGTTCTGGTTGGGGTTCGGGTTCTGGTTGGGGTTCGGGTTCTGGCTCCGGTTGGGGTTCTGGCTCCGGTTGGGGTTCGGGCTCCGGTTGGGGTTCAGGCTCGAGGACGGCGCCGATCGGAACGACCGCCACCGTCGTCGTCCGTCGTGTCTCGGTGAAAGCTGCCCACCACGCGGCAGAGGCCGCAGAAGTCGCGTTGCGCAGCATCGCGCCGTCCTGTCCGGCCGGGACGACGACCGCGACCTGGAGTGGATCGAACGGTGGATCGACGATCGGCGACGGCGTTGGAAGAAGAACATCGAGAACACCAGCGACTGCGTCGGCGCCCGCCGCGTTCAGGACTGCCGGAACGGCGGTGGAGCGAAGCCACGGATCCGTCGCGTCCAGCTCGTGTCCGGTGAAGGAGCTTCGAAGATCGACCAGAATGATCGGGAGATCGGTGAGCGAGTCGACGATGGCTTGCTGAAGGTCTGCCGATGCGTCCACCACTCCGTTCACGGCGGCGGCCCGACGTGATCCGTCTTCCAGGATGTGAGGCGCCGAAACGACGACGATCGTGGCGTTCTCTGCGGTCCTCGCAATCTGCTGGAGCGCCGCCCGCCACGAGAAGAACGCATTCGCAACCGAGGCGCGCGCCTGAGTGGCCGCCGCGGCGCAGTCCGAATCGTTGGCGGTGAGGTCCTCGAGACAGGAGGTTCGGACCGGCTCCCAGTCGAATTCGAGTGCTCGGCCGCCGATGAAGACGACCTCGGTGTTGGGGTCGAGCTGAGGGATCTGCTCTCGGGTGAGATCCGGAACCTGTGCGCCGTAGCACGCCAGATTGTCGATGGCGACGAGCTCGCCCAGCTGATGGGCCGCGCGATGGACCGGGCTCGATGCGGAGCGGAGGCATGGACCCGACTCGAGCGGAGCCAGCCCGGAGCCGGCCAGGAGTTCGTCGCCGAGCACGGCAACCCGAGTGAAACCGATTACCCGCTCAGCCTGTTCAGAAACGGTGTCCGTCGCCGGAGTGACGTCTTGGGCCCCGACGAACCCGACCGAGACGGTCGCGACAGCGAGAAGACTCCAAATGGACAAGAGAGCAGACCTGCGGCGCACGGCCCAACCCTACGTGGGCGAATCGCGCCGATCGTGCCACCCACCGTGTGAGTTGCGTGTGGTTTGGGCTCATGAACCGCTTCAGAATGTCGATGTTTGGGGCATGAGCGGATCCGCTGAGCTCCCCGTCAACCTGCCGACCGCACCGACGACGGTCGCCGAACTCGGCATCCCCGAGACGATGATCGAGGATCTGCTCCTCCAGCGTCTCGTCCTCGACGGTCGATCATCAGTCACCCGACTCGCCGATGCCTCCGCCTTGTCGGTCGGCATCGTCGACGCCGCGGTCGATCGACTCCGCCAGCTCCTCATGCTCGAGATCCAGGGCATGGAAGGGCGCGACTACGTGCTCGCCCCAACCGAGAAGGGCAAGCAGGAGGCGACGAGCCGATCCCTCGCCTGCAGCTACGCCGGCGCCGCACCGGTCTCGCTCGACGAGTATCAACGCGTCGTCGACGGCCAGCGTCGTCGCTCCAAGGTCACCCGTCAGGTGCTCAACGCTGCGTTCGCCGACATGGTCATCCCGGACCGATTCCTCGACGACCTCGGACCCGCGCTCGTCTCGACGGACGCGTTGTTCCTCTACGGACCCCCCGGAACTGGCAAGACCAGCCTCGCCGAGCGACTCGCCAACATGTACGGCGACGTCATCCTCGTACCGCGAGCCGTCGAAGCCGATCGCCAGATCATCTCGGTGTTCGATCCAGCCATCCACGATGTGGTTTCACCGCAGCCCCCAGGCCTCGACGGGCGCTGGGTCCAGTGCCGACGTCCGTGCGTGATCGCCGGCGGCGAGCTCAGTGAAGGCCAGCTCGAGCTGCAGCGAGACCCCAGCACAGGCATCTATCGTGCGCCGCTCCAGATGAAGGCCAACAACGGCATCTTCGTGATCGACGACTTCGGCCGTCAGCGGATGAGTCCAGAAGCGATCCTCAATCGCTGGATCGTTCCGTTGTCACGTCAGATCGACTTCCTGACCATGGCGCACGGCGGTTCGATCACCGTGCCCTTCGACGCAAAGATCGTCTTTTCCTCGAACCTTCGTCCCGAATCGCTCGGCGACGAAGCCTTCACCCGCCGTATTCCGAACAAGGTGTTCGTCGGCTCGATCGATGATCTCCAGTTCGACCAGATCCTTGCCCTGGTCTGCAAGGCGAAGGGCATCGCATGCAATCAGGAGTCCGCCGACTACTTGAAGGGGCTGATTCGTCAACAGACGCACGCTCCGCTGCGGCCGTACTATCCGGCGGACTTCGTCAAGACGCTGGTCTCCATCTGCGAATACGAGGACCGTCCGATGATTCTCGATCGCGGCGCGATCGATCGAGTGGCGAACATCTACTTCACCCAAGACCTCTCCGACGAAGGCTGGGAGACGGCGGCCCAGAGCATCGCCGCCTAGTACGACGGCCGGCGGCGCGTCTCGATTCAGGTGACGGTGAACCGAATCGTGTGGTGACCCTCCGCACCGTTCGGTGCGGGCGCCACTGGCAGAGGAGACTGGGTCTTCCCTGAGCGGTCGGTGGCACGCACTCGAGCGATCCACTCACCGGGTGTTGCGTCCCAGTCGAGCCGCCACTGCAACCAGGTCTCGTCCGACGTCGGGTCGCCGAGGGTCGCGGGGAGCCAGATGTCGTCGGGACCGAACGCCTGATCCCGTGGCGTGAGCGCGACCTCGACGGCCTCGATGCCGACGGTGGGCGACCAGGCGACTCCGCCGAGCGCAGTCTGTCCCGCATCGATTCGAGTACCCCCTCGCGGGACATCGATGCGTGACTGCGTTTTGATCGGACCTTCCTTCGACCATCCACGGGGCATCCAGAATCCGTCGACGCCATCCCACTCCGTGATCGTGATGCGTTCGATCCACTTGGTGGCGGACACGTAGCCGTAGAGCCCAGCGACCACCAACCGCGCCGGAAAGCCATGATTGATGGGCAAGGGCTCGCCGTTCATCTCGAGCGCGAGCAGTGTCGTGCGCCCGTCGTAGGCGAGTTCGGTCGGGAATCCGCACGTCCATCCATCGACGCTTCGCGAAAACACCTGGGTGTTCGGCAGGGTCGGATCGACACCGGCCTCATCGAGCAGGTCGGTGAGCGGGATTCCCCGCCACACGGCGTTCCCGACCAGATCACCGCCCACCGGATTGCTCACGCACGACAACGTGACTTCACGTTCGACGAAGTCGCGGCTGACAAGGTCGTCGTAGCTGAACGTCAGCTCTTGTTCGACCATGCCGTCGATGGTGAGGGTCCATGTCGCGGGGTCGACCTGGGGTTTCACCAGCGCGGTGTCGATCAAATAGAACTCGTCACGCGGAGAGATCGGCGTGATGCGTGGGGACAGACCGGCGATGTCGAACCCGGGTTGGACGGGTGCCGTC
Organism: Acidimicrobiales bacterium; assembly: GCA_020629635.1. Taxonomy (GTDB): domain Bacteria; phylum Actinomycetota; class Acidimicrobiia; order Acidimicrobiales; family SHLQ01; genus SHLQ01. Next base: position 55,588 of record JAHDCX010000019.1, read on the forward strand.
GTCGTCGTACTCGACGCCGCGCTTTCGCCAGCTTGGAGAATCGCATCCCGAGCTTCTTCGGCTGCGCTCGTCCGGCCGATCCGTCCAGCCCCGACCAGCGCTGCGGTACCGACTGCCGCACCGCCGAACGCAAGGAAACGTCGCCGGTCGGCCTGTTGGCTCAACGCGGTGCCGGGGATGATCACGCCGGCCGAGTTGATCGGTCGATGTGCTGCTCGAAGCAGGACGAACACGACGGCGAAACCGATCAGCGCGGCGATGACGGCGACCAGCCAGGACGCGGCCGCTTCCGTCCCTTCGACTCGACTCGCCGCGACGGCACCGACAACCCCGAATGCGGCGAACGACGCAGCTCCGAAGCGTGCCGAGGTCCGTGAGCGAATGCCGACGAACCAGCCGATCGTCAGCGCGGTTGCGACAATTCCTGCAAGCAGGAGCGGTTTCTGCATCGAGCCGAGGGTGTTGATCGACGTGGCGACGAGCGAGCCCGGTGTCAGGTCGATCACGCCCTCGCCGACGGCAACCACGAGCGAGGTGACGTCATCGCTGAGCCGGTCGGCGAGCTCGCCGACCGCGAGCGCAGCCGCAGCGCCGAGCACTCCAGCCCACCCGGCCGACGATGCTGTGACCCGAGATCCGACTGGGTGACGCGGGTCGTCGTGCGCCTCGTTGCTCCGGGTCGGGTCGGGTTGCTCCATGTCGAGAGTGTCGACGTCGCCAGACATGGGATTGAGTGTGCCAGAGCGGCCGATCGCTACAGTCGCATGGATGGAGCGTTCCGCGATCGTTCATCTCGGCTGGGACGCCGAATGGGAGGCGGTACTCGTCAGCGCGAGTGCGACGGGTGAGCCGGGGCGGATTTCTCGAGTCGAGCGCGGGGAATGCGACGTCATCACCGAGGCTGGCTCGACGCGAGCGTTCTCCGATTCCTTGCGCGCCCAGTCGGCCGTCGCCCCGGTCACGGGTGACTGGGTGACGATCATCCCCGACGAAGGTGGTCTGCCATCGATCGAGCGAGTCCTCGATCGACGAACGCTGCTCGTGCGTCGCGACCCGGGCGAACGCGAGGAGTATCAGCCCCTCGCCGCCAATGTCGGCGTCGTCTTTTTGGCCCATGGCCACGATCGGCCCTTTCGGCCCGGCAAGCTCGAACGATTCCTCGTCCTTGCGTGGAACTCGGGCGCTCGGCCCGTGGTCCTGTTGACGAAAGCCGACCTGGCGAATGATGCGCAGGTCGACGAGACGGCCGCAGTGGTCAAAGCGGTGGCGCCCGGAGTCGACGTGATCGCCGTGAGCGCCGAGTCGGGACGCGGCATCTCGTTGCTTCGTCAGCTCATCGCCGACGCGGGCACCGGTACGATTCTCGGCGAATCCGGAGCCGGCAAATCGACACTCGTCAACGCACTCGTCGGAGCGGAGGTCCAAGAAACGGCGTCGGTCCGGAGCGGAGATGCGAAGGGTCGTCACACGACGATCACCAGAGATCTGATCGTCCTCGAGTCCGGTGGTTGCATCATCGACACGCCGGGCGTGCGAGCGGTCGGGTTGTGGGACGCGCATGACGCGCTCGAGCAGGTCTTTGCCGACATCGTGGACCTTGCGGCCGCGTGCCGCTTCAACGACTGCACCCACGATCACGAGCCGGGCTGCGCCGTGCGTGAGGCCGTCGAGGACGGTCGGATCGACGAGCGGCGTTTGCAACGTTACGTGGCGATGCAAGCCGAACTTGAAGAATCCGATCGCCGTCAGATCGAACGAGAGCGGTCGAAACAACGAAATCGCATTCGTCGGCGGTGACGGAACACGGCTGATCCGGAGTCTGAGTGGGTCGTGTCGGCGCGGCCCATGGGCCGTTCGGCCATATCGCCACCCCGGTGAGTCGATCTACCCTCGCCCTTGTGAGCTCCACGACACGACTCCGAATCCTCTTGACCCTTCTGGCGATCTCGACGAGCTTTCTCGTCTTCGTCACCTTTCGAGCCGATGCGCCGGCGGTCGAACTGATCGACGACGTGAGTTACAGCGCATTGATGGATCGAATCGACGACCGATCGGTGGCCGAAGTCGAGCTTCGCCATGGCTCGAGCATCGTCGGCGTGACCTTCGACGACGGAACCGTCGCCCAGTCCCTGATTCCGCCAGGCGCCTACGACCACTTCGTCGAAACCGTCCTGGTCGCGCCGAACAACATCGAGATCACGACGACTCCCGCTCCGTCGGGGGGCTACGACTGGGTGGGGTTGGCCATTCGCCTCGCCCCGCTTGCGTTGATGATCGTCCTCGTGGTCCTGATCCTCAGCCGCATGGGCGGGGGCGCGCAACGCAAGAAGTTCCGCAACCGCACCCGCAAGAGCGGTGCAGAGCTTCCGTCGGTCACCTTCGACGATGTTGCCGGTTCCGATGAGGCAGTCACCGAACTCTCTGAGATCCGTGACTTCCTGCTCGATCCTTCTCGATTCGCCGAGATCGGTGCCCGGATCCCGAAGGGCGTCCTCCTCTACGGTCCTCCCGGCACCGGCAAAACGCTGCTGGCCCGCGCCGTCGCTGGCGAGGCCGGCGTGCCCTTCTACACGCTGTCCGGCTCGGACTTCGTCGACCGGTATGTCGGTGTCGGTGCCAGCCGGGTCCGAGACCTCTTCGATGAAGCCAAGAAAGAAGCCCCGGCGATCATCTTCGTCGACGAGATCGACGCCGTCGGTCGCCACCGCGGCGGCGGATCGCAGGGCAACGAAGAACGCGAGCAGACGCTCAATCAGCTCCTCGTCGAGATGGATGGCTTCGACGTCGACACTGGCGTCATCTTCATCGCGGCGACCAACCGGCCCGACATCCTCGATCCCGCCTTGCTCCGACCCGGCCGGTTCGACCGTCAGGTCGCCGTCGACCGTCCCGATGTGGAGGGGCGTCGTCGGATTCTCGAAGTGCACGCCGACGGAAAGCCACTGGGCGGCGACGTGTCGGCAGAAACGATCGCCCGTCGGACCCCCGGATTCACCGGCGCCGACCTCGCCAACTTGTTGAACGAGGCCGCGTTGTTGGCCGCTCGCCGCTCGAAGGAGCACATTGGTCAGGCCGAGCTCGACGATGCGCTGGACCGGGTCATCGCCGGACCGGAAAAGGGCTCGAACACGCTCTCCGAGAAAGAGAAGTACATCATCGCCTACCACGAGGCGGGTCACGCCATCGTCGGCCACGTGCTGCCGAACGCGGACCCGATTCACAAGGTGTCGATCATCGCCCGCGGAAAGGCACTCGGCTGGACCCTGGCATTGCCTGAGCGCGACAAGTTCATGAAGAGCCGCTCCGAGCTGAGCGACGAGATGGCCATGCTTCTCGGGGGACGCATCGCCGAAGAGATCATCTTTGGTGACCCGACGACGGGCGCGGCCAACGACCTCGAACGAGTGTCGGCGATCGCACGATCGATGGTCACGACGTTCGGGATGGCACCCGCCCTCGGATTGCAGAAGTTCGGCGTCGGAATCGGCGAGGCATACGCCGGATCGACTGCGCGCAACTACTCCGACGAGCTTGCCTCACAGATCGACGACGAGGTTCGTTCGCTCGTCGACCTCGCCGCCCAGGAAGCCCGAGAGATCCTCACCCTCCATCGGCCGGTCTTGGACCGGATGGCCGAGGCACTCATCGAACATGAGACGTTGGACCGTGACGCCCTGAACGGGATCTTCGGTGATCTCCCAGTGTTCGAGCCCGCCGGCCGTCCCAGCGCCGAACCGGTGGTCGCCGACCTGCGATGAACCTGTGACCACCCGCACAGCCGGGTGTGAACCGCCCTGGGTGTGATGGAGGCTCAGCTCATTTGTTTCCAACCCCGGTT
>JAHDCX010000020.1 GCA_020629635.1 Acidimicrobiales bacterium
CGGACGACGAGATTCGAACCCGCGACCCTCACCTTGGCAAGGTGATGCTCTACCAACTGAGCTACGTCCGCATGAAAAGCAGATGCTGACTATAGCAGGGGCTCGCGCACTCACCCACTCCCCCGCAGATCGATACGCAAGGTCAAGACGCCGTCCTCGAGCGAGGCAGACGCGTCGCCGATCATGGCAAAGTCGCGGAAGTCCGTCTGCGCCTGGGCGATGAAGAGCGCGCGTTCGTCTCCCCCGACCGGAGGAAGATTTCGCTTCTTCACCGCGGCAGCCCGCTCCGTGAAGCGGGCGATCATCGCCTCGGGGTCGAAATCGTTTGACATCACTGTCCTTTCGTTGTCAATGCGGTGGCTCGAGATGGCCGAGTGAGCCACCAGAACACGAGGGTCGCAAGAAGGGCCACGCATCCCAACCCGATGAGGGCGAAGACCAATTGGTCCAGCCGGCCGTCGGTGTCACGGACGGCGACCGACGTGATCTCTCCCTCGGTGACTTGGCTTGGGAATGTCGGGAGCCGTGACGCCATGTCAGCGACGCTAGATCACCGCTGGTGGCTCGTGCAGTACCACGTTGTCCGTCCGGCGACTCGTGTCTTCGTGATCGGTCCCCCGCACTGCGGACAGAGTGCCCCGGCGGTCCGGTGTGGAAACAGCGGCCCGGCGTGTGAGCCGCCTCGACGCCGTTGGGTGGTGATGACGGCGTCGATCGCCTCGTGGAGACGGCCCAGAGCGTGGCTGGCGACATCGATCGACTGGCGGGTCGGTGAGATGGCGGCCTCGAACAGGATCTCGTCGACGAGGAGGTTGCCGAGGCCGGCGACGACGGACTGATCGAGGAGGGCGGCCTTGATGGCGCGCCGCGTTCTCTCGAGACGTCCGCGGAGTTCGTCGACCCCGACCCAGTCCGCATTCGGGCCGAGTCCGGACAGATCGGGTGATGCCTCGACCGAACCGAGGCACCGCTGATCCACAAGCGTGACGCTTTGTCCACCGATGAGCATCGTCATCCGATCCCAGTCCGGAGATCCACGAGCGGCCTCGTACTCGAGCCGTTCGATGGGACTGACCCCATCGACGGACAACCGACCGGTCATCCCGAATCGGAGGGCGACCTCGACATCGCCGGCATGAAGGACCACGACCTTTCCGATTCGGCCGACGCCGGCCACCGTCGACCCCGCGACCGCCTCGAGCGATTCACGACATCCGCGAACGGTTCGGGGATCGGCGATGACGATCCGCTCGATCCTCTCGCCGATCGAAGGCAGGAGTGCTTCGGCATACAGCTCGGCTTCGAGCAGCTCTGGCATCGGTCAGGAGCTCAGGGTTCGATGGCGACCTTGTCGAGGAACTCGGCGAGTGCGGGACCGAGCTTCTCGTGTTCGACGAGGAAGCCGTCGTGCCCGTACATCGACTCGAGGCGATGATGGCAGCTCCAGCGTCCGCCGGTCGAGAACAGGTCCGCAATGTCGTCCTGTTGATAGGGCGGATACAGAAAGTCGCTCGATACCGACGCAGTGAAGGTCGGACCACGGAACCGTTCCATCGCCTTTTCGACGCCACCGCGGTTACGGCCGACATCGTGCAGATCCATCAGCCGATTGAGGACGAGATAGGTGTTTGCATCGAACCGTTCGGGGAACTTTCGTCCGTGATGGTCGAGATAGCCCTCGACCTGGAAGCGGCCCCACTGGTCGAAGGAGTCGAGCCGGTCGAGAGGATCTCGGCCGAAGCGCTGGTTCCATTCTTCGTCGGACCGGTAGTGGATGATGGCGATCTCGCGGGCGACCGCCAGCCCTCGGCCGGGACCGATCTCGTCGGCGTAGTAGTCGCCACCATGAAAGTTGGGGTCGCTCGCCACCGCGAGGCGTCCGACCGCCGACCAGGCGATCTGTTGGGGAGATGCTGCGAGTGTCGTGGCGATCGGTGCGATCGCCCGGACGCGATCCGGGTACATTGCCGCCCACTCCAACACGGCCATGCCGCCCATCGAGCCCCCGACGACGGCGAACCAGCGGTCGATCCCGAGCTGGTCAGCGAGACATGCCTGGGTTCGGACGACGTCTCGATTGGTCACTTGGGGAAACCGAGAGCCATACGGGAGCCCATCGGTCGGATGGGCGCTCGAGGGCCCCGTCGTGCCTTGGCAGCCTCCCAGGACATTCACGCAGACGACAAAGTACTCGTCGGTGTCGATGGCCAGGCCCGGTCCGACGATCTTGGACCACCAGCCGTCCTCGGTGTACGTTCCGCCGCCACCGCCCGTGACGTGTGCGTCCCCGGTGAGGGCATGGCAAATGAGAATCGCGTTCGAGGCAGTCGCGTTCAGTTGCCCCCAGGTTTCGTACGCCAAGGTGACCGTCTCCAGCACACCGCCACCCTCGAGGGCGACGGGGCGGTCCAACGTCGTGAACTGACGCGCCCCAGGATCGTCGCCCGGCCGCCACGCACCGGTGACCGGGAAGCGATCGGGCCAGTTCCGTCGCTGATGAAGCGATGGCGGGTCACCATCACGAACGTTCATCGGCACCTCCCATGCGCCCGACGGCTCTCAGTATGCCCGATCGGCGCGGTACGACGCCTCCGGGCTCAGGGACGGACGGCGGGCGACGATCCGTTCCCACCACCACGACAACACGACGTCGTCCGCAACACCGTGTGCGACCTGCATGTACTCGCCGACTTGGCGCATGTCGGATTCCCAGGCAGTCCGGTCTTTGCTCGCCGCATGCTGCGCGGCGCGAGCGTGATGGGCGGCGGTCTCCCAAGCCTCTCGGTTTGCTGGCAGCGGGAGCGTCTCCAGCGCCTTCGCCCGAATTCGAATCGCGGACGACGACCGGCCTGTTCCGGCAGCGTCACGAACGAGCACGGCGTTGACGGCCGGACTGCAAAGCACTGCGGCGACCAACCACAGTGACAGGTCGTCGTCGTCGTGAGGCTCGACCGAAATGACTGGCACCGACGGAACTGTCTCCCCTGCCTCGTCGACGACGCATTCGATGATGCGCGTCTGCGACGCAACGAGCACCTTCGGTCGAAGTCGCTGGCGCACCCAATCACGGACGCGGTCGTCCGCGATGGCGGCGACCTCCACGACGGGGCGCTGATACGCGCTTCCGGAGTGACGAATCGGACGATGACCCCAGTTGTCCACCAACGGATCGATGGCGCCAGCCGTCATCAACCGGGGTGAAGAGTCCGTGCCCCCATCAGAGATGGCGTCCTGCAGCCCATAGAAGTGCTGCCGGAAACCCGCCGTCGCAACGGCGATGTCGCCGAGGTGATCTGTCGCGCGCAGCACGTGGGCTTGCGGCGTAGCCAGGTGGGTGGCGAGCGCCGTGCTGAAGGCCTGTTTGGGCTCTGGATCTGGGCCGGGAGCAAGAATCGGAGCGAACACGGCGACGGCCGCATCAAAGTCATGATCGTCACGAATCCAGGCCGTTGCGACGTGATGGGCATCAAGAATTCGTTCGCGGGCGAGACCAGACGCAACCGCCCCGGCGAACGAGCGCGGCAGCACCATACCCACCACGCCGCCGGTCGACCGGAGCTCGTCGCACGCTCGGAGGACGAAGAGCGTGGAGTCATCGACGTAGCCCGCCGCCAGCTCCCCAAAGCGCTTCTGCAGCAGAGCCCGACGTTCGGGTGCTCGTGCCGTTGCGGCGGTCAGCTGTCCGAGGAAGGGTGGGTTTCCGACGACGAGATCGATCTCCGACGGCCAGTCATCGATGAGCGAATCGGCATGGTGGAGCGAGAGCGAACCGTGCGTCACGTCCGCCCATGTGGTCAGGGTGAGGCGCGTGATGGCAACAGCGGTCGGGTCGATGTCCATGCCCGAGATGGAGTCGACAATGTCCTCCGCCGTCCATCGTCCGGTCGACGCGAAGCAACGAGCGGCTGCAAGGAGGAAGGCCCCTCCCCCACAGCTTGGGTCGCAGATCCGGGGTGGCTGGGATCCCCAGTCATGCTGTTTCGCCCAGGTCTCGACCGCGAGTTCGGTGATCTCGCGTGCGGCGCTGGCAGGAGTGAAATACGCCCCGAGCCGGATCCGTTCAGGCGCGGCGGACAGTCGTTCAAAACAGGCGCCGATCGCCTCGGGCCACAAGAGCTCCACGGGAAACTCGGCGATCCAACCCTCGTCGACGTCCGAACTCGAGGCGCGTATCCGCCTGGCGAGTGACTCGAGTGACGCTTCTGGCGAGGGCGATGTGGATCGGATGTGGTCCCAGTCGAGCGAGTCGAGATGACGTCGAAGCGCACGGTCCCATGCCGGTGTCGGCGACTCGCTCAGCTGTTGGGATCCCATGCGGCGAGCGCGTCGAGCCGTTCATCGTTCGAGAACATTTCGACCATCGGAACGTCCAGGCCGACTCGGCGTTGCATGCGGCGAACTTCGAGCTCTTCGTTCCACAAAACGAGCGTCACGACGAGTCCGTCACCGCCGGCGCGTGCGGTTCGTCCAGAACGATGCAAATAGGTCTTGTGTTCGGCTGGCGGGTCGTAGTGAATCACGATCTCGACGTCATCGACGTGAATACCTCGTGCGGCCACATCGGTCGCGACCAGCACCGCCAACTTTCCATCGCCGAAGTCGTTGAGCGCCTTCTCGCGATGGTTCTGTCGGAGATCACCATGAATCGCTGCAGCCTTGACGCCCAGGTCCTTGAGCTCGCGAGCGAGTCGGTCGGCCATGTGCTTTGTGGCGGTGAACATGATTGTTCGTTCGGCGTTCTTTGCAATCGCCGCCGCAACGCGGACCTTGTCCATCTGATGGACGAGCACGAAGCGGTGAACCATCTGGTCGACCGTGACTTGTGGAGACTCGACCTCGTGGAAAACAGGGTCGGTCTGGTACCGCCGAACGAGCGAGTCGACGACGCCGTCGAGGGTCGCAGAAAAGAGCAGCGTCTGGTGTTCGCCGTCGATCTGGCGAAGCAACCATTCGACCTGTGGCAAGAAGCCCATGTCGGCCATGCGGTCAGCCTCGTCGACGATCACGTGCGTGACCGCACGAAGATCGACCGCCTTGCGTTCGACCAGGTCGATCATTCGTCCCGGTGTGGCGACGACGAAGTCAACGCCTTTCTCGAGCCGCGTGATTTGGCGTTCGATGTTTGCGCCGCCGTAGACCGGTGAGACCCGAATTCCCGACGGCTTGGCGAGTGGCTCGAGCTCCTCGGAAACTTGGACGGCGAGTTCGCGAGTCGGGACCAGGGCCAACGCGAGCGGCCGACCAGGCTCGGCGGTTCCGATCGTCTGCAACACCGGCAGCCCGAACGCGAGCGTCTTGCCGGACCCGGTCTTGGCCTTGCCGCACACATCGTGGCCACTCAGCGCGTCGGGAATGGCGATCCGTTGAATGTCGAAGGGTTCGGTGATGCCGCGAGAAGCGAGCGCAGCGCAGAGAGACTCGTCAACGCCGAGATCGGCGAAGGTGACCATGTGGTTCCTCACGGGGTGGAAGAGCCCTGATGTTACCGGTGCACCGGGCTCGGGAGCGCCATGCACGTCGTGCCGGCACCGTCGAGTCGTTCAGCGAATGACTCGACCGTCTTGCACGATGACGCCCTCGCGCGCCAGAAGACGAGAGTGTTCGGTCTCGTTTCCCGGAACGAGACGGCCCGTCGACGTCACGACCCGCCACCACGGCAAGCCCTCAGTGAGCTGCAACACGCGTCCGACGGCACGCGCTGCGCCGGGATGGCCGGCCTCGGCAGCCACCTCGCCGTAGGTGACGACCTCGCCGGGTTTGAGGCGTTCCAAGACCGCGCAGACGCGCTCGGTGAAATCCGCCTGACTGGTCGACACATCTGCTCCCACACTTGCCGAATGGCCTGCTTTGACGCCCGCAGCTCAGGCCAGGCAAACACTCTACGCAGTCGATCAGCGCGCTTCGAGTCGGACCAGGTCGATCGGGAGCTCGATGCCCGGAATCCGGTGCTCCCCGTGTGGCACCAAACGAGTGTTCACGAGCATCGCGCTCTGCATCGACGCCGGCGCGAGGATCTGATTGGGTCCGGCGAGATCGCTGAGTCGCGCCGCGACGTTCACCGCCTGACCGATGTGATCGTCTCCCTCGAAGAGGATCACATCGCCGGTGGCGATTCCGGCACGCAGCGGGAGCGAGTCGGCGTGTGCGTTGGCGTCCACGATCGCCACGACGGCTTCGATCACCGGCTCGGGCTCCACGCCAACGACCATCGCTCCGTCGCCGAGCCACTTCGCGACACGAACGCCGTGGACCGACGCTCGCCTGCGGATCCCGCCTCGGATTTGCTCGAGGAACAAGACCGCTGCCGCGTCGCCTTCTCGATCGGTGAACTGGGTGAATCCCGTGACATCGACGAACGCAAAGGTGCGTTGGACCCGCGTGACTCCTTCAGGTCGAATGACGTCATTCACCTTGGCGACGGTACCGGCAAGGCGATCGCGGAGAGAAATTCCGCTGCCTAGCCTGTGGCAATGGATGCGTTTGCGATCACTGGTGAGTGGCCGGTCGATCACGTCGAGGTGGGCGTCATCAGCGAACGGACCGGCGTCCACCTGAGCGACGGGGCGGACCGGGTCTTCGCCCTCGCTTCGGTCACCAAGCTGTTCACGGCCGTCGGCGTACTCGTTGCGGTGGAGGAAGGATCGATCTCCCTGGACGACGACATCGAGGGCGCCACGGTGCGCGAGTTGCTGTCGCACAGCGCGGGCATCGGACCCGATGGTTCGCTCCTCGACAAGCCGGGGCGTCGGCGTATCTATTCGAACGCGGGCTACGACCGCCTTGCCGCCCATGTGAGCACGGCCACCGACTTCGAGTTCGCGTCCTACCTTCGACTCGGCGTGTTCGAGCCGCTCGGAATGAGCCAAACCGAGCTCGTCGGCAGTGCGGCAAAGGACGGCCTGTCGTCCGTGCGAGATCTGATCACCTTCGTGTCGGGGCTCGACCGGATCCTGTCCGCACAGACGATCGCTGCGATGACGTCGCCTCAGCTCCCTGAGCTCGTCGGTGTCTTGCCTGGGTACGGGCGCCAGGCCCCCAATCCGTGGGGGCTCGGCCCCGAACTACGAGGCAACAAGTCGCCCCATTGGACGTCGCTGCAGAACTCCTCCGGCACGTGGGGCCACTTCGGGCAGGCCGGAACGTTCGTGTGGAATGACCCGTCGCATCGGATCAGCTGCGTTGTCCTGACCGATCGACCGTTTGGGCCATGGGCGATCGAACGCTGGCCGACGTTCTCCTCAGCGGTGATCGACCAGTTCGGCTGACCGCTGCCGTGGCCAGGCGAGCACGACCGCTCCCCCCACGAGAAGCGCAATCGACATCCAGATGTTGACGCGAAGTCCCGCGACTTCGGTCGCAGTGTCGATCCGGACGGACTCGATCCACAGCCGTCCGAGCCCATAGCCGATGAGATAGCCGGCGATCAGACGCCCTCTCGGCCACCAGCCGCGACGGTCGATCAACAACAGCGCGCCCACCAACGCCAGATTCCAGAGGCTCTCGTAGAGGAAGGTCGGATGAAACGTGGGGAAGGCGTCAACGTCCTGGTATTCGGCCGGTATTGCGAAGCGGTGGTCTTTGTCGATCTCGAGTCCCCACGGAAGGTCGGTTGGTCTGCCGTACAACTCCTGGTTGAACCAGTTTCCCCATCGGCCGATCGCCTGGGCGAGTGGGAGGCCCGGCACGACCGCATCGAGGACGTCGCCGATGTCGAGCCCACGACGGCGGGCGACGATCAGGCCGACGATCACACCGGCGAACATGCCGCCCGGGATGCCCAGGCCGCCGTTGCGGATGTTGATGAAATCGAAGAACGATGCGTCCTGAAACTTCGCGTTGTAATCGGTGATGATGTGGTACACCCGAGCGCCGATGACGCCGGCGGGCACCGCCCACAACGCAATCGAGGCGATGTCGTCTTCGTGGCCGCCCTTGGCGACCCACCGGCGCTGACCGAGCGACACTGCGGCGACGACCCCCAGCGCAATGCACAGACCGTAGATCTGCAGCGGTCCGATGGAGTCGAACGGAGGGGACGGAATGGCTGCCAGCACAGGTCGCACGTTAGTGCTCAACCCGGTGCCCCACCCATCGGATTCCAGGGCCGTGATCAGGCGCTGACAAACCCCTCGTCGTCGATGGCGAAGAGCGCATCACCGGACGCCTCGATGGCCGGAACGTAGCTCAGTGCCTTCGGCAACAGCTGCTCGCAATAGAAGTTGGTCGTGACGATCTTGCGTGCGAGACGAGGGTCGTCGTCGCCAGCGGCGATGCGGCCAGCTGCAGTGGTCGCCTCACGAACGAGTGCCCAGGCGCCGCAGACGTGACCCATGAGGTTGATGAAGGGGGTGGCGGCAGCGAACGCATCTCGCATCTCGCCCGAACTCATCCGAGACATCAGAAGCTCGCCGCAGCGACGTGCGGTCGCGACGGCGTCGCTGAGCAGGTCGGCGGAGGCTTTCAGGTCGTCGATTGACCCTGCCTCGCTGGCGGTGCGCTCGATGTCGGCGACGAGGTCGGCGAAGGCCTCCCCACCCCGCATTGGCAACTTCCGGCCGAGCAGGTCGAGGGCCTGAATGCCGTTCGTGCCTTCGTAGATCGGGTTGATGCGTGCGTCGCGAAAGTGCTGGGCCACGCCTGTCTCCTCGACGAAACCCATGCCTCCGTGCACCTGCACGGCGATCGAGGTGATTTCGCAGCCGATGTCGGTACACCAGGACTTGGTGATCGGGGTCAGCAGGGCCGCTCGCTCGCCGCCTGCGATGCGTCCGTCCTCGGTCGGATGGTTGCCCTCAGCATCGACTGCGGCGGCGTCGAGAATCGCCACGCCTCGCATCGCCTCGATGTACGCGCGCATCGTCATGAGCATGCGCCGCACGTCTGCGTGTTCGATGATGGGCGACGATGTGCCCGGGGCGGCGTCGAGGGCTCGCCCTTGTTTGCGTTCGACCGAGTAGTCGACCGCATCTTGGTATGCGCGCTCGGCGATCGCGACACCCTGGGTCCCGACCGACAACCGGGCGTTGTTCATCATCGTGAACATGTACGACATGCCACGGTTCTCCTCACCAATCAGCTCGCCGACGGCCCCACCTTCGTCGCCGAACTGGAGCACGCAGGTCGGGCTTCCGTGGATCCCGAGTTTGTGCTCGATCGACGAGCAGGTGACGTCGTTCTTGATGGTCGGGTGGCCATCGTCATCGAGCAGATATTTCGGAACGATGAACGTGGAGATGCCCTTGGTGCCGGGGGGTGCGTCGGGGGTGCGTGCCAGAACGAGGTGGACGATGTTGTCGGTGAGATCGTGCTCGCCGTAGGTGATGAAGATCTTCTGGCCGGTGATGCGATACGTGCCGTCTGCCTGCCGCTCTGCCTTGGTGCGCAGCGCCCCGACGTCACTCCCGGCATCGGGCTCGGTGAGGTTCATCGTTGCAGACCATTCGCCCGAGACGAGCTTGGGAAGCCACGTTTCGCGCTGGGTCTCGCTGCCGTGGTGCGACAGAAGGTCGATGCCGCCCTGGGTGAGTAGGGGGCACAACGCAAAGGCCATCGACGCGGAGTTGAGCATCTCCTGTAGCGCAAGCGCCACGGACCACGGAAATCCGCCGCCGCCGTAGGCGGGATCGAACGGCACCGCTCCCCAACCACTCGCGACATACGCCGCGTAGGCGTCGGCGAATCCGGGTGCGGACGTCACCGTGTGGTCGTCGTTCCAGGTGGCGCCCACGGTGTCGCCGGTTCGATTGAGCGGAGCGACGGTGTCCTCGATGAACCGGGCAGCTTCGGAGAGCACGGGCTCGACCATTTCTGCGTCGAACCCCTCGAACGCCTCCCAGGAGCCGATCGTGGCGATGTCGGCAAGCGATTCGAGCGCGAACTGGAGGTCCCAGGTTGGGGCGGTGTAGTCGGCCATGGTCATGTCTCCCGGGGTCGTGCGTGTGCGGTGGTGTGAGGATGCGACTTCATCGGAGGTCCGATTGTTGGATGTCCGATGATATCGCCCTTGACAAACGATCGCTCAGCGCTCGGTGCGTCTCCGAAACCATCGGTACGCACGGGTGAAGAGTTCAGGTTCTGTCCAATTCGATGGATCTCGCTGGCGTTGAATCGCAATTCCTGCGTTGAACTCCGCACCCAGGACGAGCCCGATTGCGAGGAGGTACAACCACAGCTGGAGGGTGATGGCCGTACCAATGACGCCGAACACGGCATTCGATTCGCTGCTGAGCGTCGTCAGGTAGATGTTGAAGCCGACGGTCGCCAGCAGCCAAAGGAGCGTGGCAAACATCGCGCCGGGCAACTCCCATCGCCAACGCGCCCGTCTGTTCGGGGCAACGTGAAAGATCGTCGCCGCCCAGGCAACGAGGATCAGGCCAGCGACCGGAAACCGGAACCACGTCCAGAGCACCCGAAGCGCGTCGGGTACGACCCCGTCGCCCAAGAAGTCCTCTCGTCCGAGCAACGGGCCGATGACGAGCCCGGCGAGGGTGACGGCTCCAACGATGATCGACCCAAGCGCCAACGCCACCCCGATCAGCTGTGTCCCGACCCAACCACGAGTGTTGTCGTGTCCATAGGCGACATCCAACGCTCGGACGACGGCGGCGAAGCCTCTCGACGCCGTGTAGAGCGTCGCCAGGACACCGACGGTCAACGCCGAAGTCGACGACCCGTCAAAGAGCTCGGCCACCGCCCCGACAACACTCCCCTGCGATCCGAACAGTTGGCCGGTCCACTCCGTCAGCTGGTTTTGGACGTCGGTGGCGAGATCGTTGCCGATGATCGCGCCGATTCCACCCAACGCGGCCGAGAGGACGAGGAGCAAGGGAAACAAGCTGAGCAGGGCAAAGAAGCCGATCTCGGCGGCGAGTCCGCTCACCCGGTCGTCGTGCCAGCTTCGGTACAGGTGGTGCAGCATCCAGCGCGCGGTCAGCCGGTCCGGAACGACATCCAGTGCGGGGTCAGCGGCGGAGCTCACGCAACCAGCTTGGCTCCCCAGCCACGGCAGTGGCTGGACCTCTCGACTGGAGCAGCCCGTACCGTCAGCGCGAGATCGGGAAACGGCGACGCGGTGCGGGCGCTGGCGGAACGACCGGTGCGTCGGTCGACGAGGCGATCACTTCGCGAAGATCGATGTCGTTAACGCCCGCAGTGTCACCGGCGCCGAGCTGTGAAAGGAGGCGTTCGTCTTCTGCAACGACGAACGACACGTGAACCGGGCTCTGCACCGCTCTCAACCGGCGGGCGTAGTCGCGGCTCCCCCGACAGAGCCGAGTGTGGACGACCACGTCCGCCTCGATCGGCCCTGCAGCGAGGATCCACTCCTGAGAAGCGACGAGCGACGTCGGTCGACCAGTACCGAAGTCAATGTCCTGCGGTGAGACCGACGTGGAAGTTGCGACCGACACTGGCACGCCAGAGAGACGAAGCCGCTCGCCGAGATCCTCGGCCTCACGCCGCGTCGGTGCGATCGCAACAACCGGCCCAGCGCTGGCGATCAAGGACTGGAGCGAACTCGCTCGGTCGGCACGCGACACGCGTGCCAGATAGCCGCCATGAAGATGTGGAAACACGAGCATGTGGTCACCAAAGAAATGGAGATGAAGCTCCGCCAGCAGTTCGCATCGTAACACAGGTCGTCACAATGTGACGGTTCGGTGACGGTGGGCGAATCCGCCCATCCTTGTCATACTCGGGCGATGAACGACCATGTGTTGGTGCTTGCACCCGGGGTGCTCGTGCGACTCGGCGCTGGGGACGAGGTCACGTCTGGCATCGTTGTCGCCGAGGACGGGGTGACCGTTGTCGATGCAGGTCCGACGCCCAGCGTTGGTCGCACGATCAGCGACGAGATCGCCGAACTCACGCCGACACCGATCAAGCGGCTCGTGGCGACTGCGTCCCATGTGAGACACGTCGGTGGTGCGGCCGGGTTTCCGATGGCGGCGATCTATGGCCGACAGCAGACCTCCGAGCTTCTCGACCAGCCGGCGGACCCGGCGGTCTGGGCGGCGCTTTTCCCGAGCCATGCCAGCGAATTCGCCGACATGGCGGTGCGTCCGGTCACCCACACCGTGGATGTCGCCGCACACCTGTGTCCAGCCTCGATCGCCGTGCCGATGGGGGGCGTCCAGTTCGAGAACCTCGTCGTGCAGGTTCCGGCGGCCGGTGTCGTCTTCGCCGGCGCGCTGCTCTTCGGTTGCGAGGTGCCGTTGGGGCATGACGCGGACCCTCCCGTGTGGCTCGAGTCGCTCACAAGGCTTGCTGAGCTCGGGGAGACCTTCGTCGGTGCCGACGGCACGATTGGTGACGCGAGCGAGCTCGAACGTGCTGCAGAATTCCTCTCGGCCTGCCTCGATGCCAAGGGGGATCCAGGGGCGCTTCGTCCCGGTCCGTGGCGTGAGTGGACTCGGCAAGAGCGAATCCCCGTGCTCGTCGAGCGGGCGGCCATGCTCGACGCCGGCAACCCCGATCCGCCACCGTCCATGCTGCGACTGATCGGGCGGGGCTGACGGCCGTCAACGTTGCCCACAGCCGAAAACGCCAGTGGGGCAGGCCTTGCGGCCTGCCCCACGAGCGAAATTGATGGTCAGGTCACTGGCGTGACCCAAACATCACCTCGTTGTTGATCAGCCTGCGGCCAATGCAGCGTCGACCCAGCTGGTGGCGAGGTCGCGGTTGGCGGTGATCCAGTCAGCCGCGATCTGGGCGACCGCAGCCTGCGAGCCGTCCGAAGCGTCGAGCTCGACACCCGCAATGGCGAGGTCGATCAGCGGCGGAGCGAACTGGTTGAACATTTCGCGAGCGACCGGGTTCTCGGCCAACCACGCCTTGTTGGCGGTGATCTCGATGTCCGCAGCAGCCCAACCGGTGTTGCAACCGTCAGGACCCTGGAGGCAGGTGTCGGCGCCAAGACCCTTGTAGCCGCCCTCCTGGTCGTAGCTTTCGCCACCCTCGATGCCGAGGGGGTTGGAGCCGTCGAGCACTGAAGCGTCGTTCATCGAGAGCCACATCGTGGTCTCACCCGGGATGGCCTGCGCGAGGTACGAGGTCGGGGTCCAGGTGTAGATGATGGCCGGATCGCCAGCCTGTGCGAGCTGGAGGAACTCGGCGAACATGGCGTCATAACCCGCCTGCGTCTGCTCGAGGTTCTCCCAGCCGGCGAAGGCGATCTGGCTGTTCATGATGTCGTCGCAGGTCCAGTCCTCGGGGCACCCGTAGAACTCGCCCTTGCCGTTGCCGTCCGAGTCGAGCACACCCCAGAGGTCGGGGTTCTCGTTGATCTCGTCGAGCGTGGTGAAGCCTTCGGCGTCAGCCCAGGCCTTGGTCACGAGCAGACCCTGGAGGCCGCCGCCCGGCATGAGCGAACCCTCGATGCGCTCGAGGTTGTCGCCGACCTGCGTGCCGTCGGGAAGCTCACCCTCCCACCAGGAGAGGTGACCCGGGTACCACGAGTTGGCCCAGAAGTCGACCTCGCCCGACGCCATGGCCTGGTAGCCAAGGTCAGGAGCGAACTCGTTCTCGTCGGGGCTGGAGATCTCGTAGCCGGCCTCTTCGAGAAGGTCGTGCAGGATCTGGGCTTGGACGTAGCCAGACGACCAGTTGGCGCGGGCCATGGTGGCCGAACCGAGCGAACCGGCTTCAGCAGCACCGGCGTCGTCGCCCGTGGCCTCGTCGACTGCTTCAGTCGCTTCGTCGACGACGTCTTCGGCGGCGTCGGTGAGTGTGTCAGCGTCTGAGCCGCATGCTGCTGCGATCATTGCGAGCGCAGTGAACAATGCGAGCCAGAGACTCTTCTTAGTCTTCATCCGGTGATCCCCTCCTATGGGATTTGTTCGTTGATGAAGGTACCGCACAATCCGGGGCGATTGTGGTCGCGGGCCCTCATGGTTGTTTACGTGCCCCAGAGCAATGAACGTGTCGGTCAGGCGGATGCGCCTGCCTCCACGAGAACCTCGTCGACATCGTCGTCGAGATCGATTGGAGCCGCCGCCGCAACACCACTGTGATCGGCATAGATCTTCTTGCGTCGGAATTCATTCACGACGCCGCGGCCGCTCGAGAAGAGGATGAACCCGGCGAGGAACGTCATGAATGCGCCGATGCCACCGAGTGTCGTGGACACGCCGCTTGCCGCACGCACGATGCTCAAAACGAAGGCCATCGGCACGATCATCAGTCCAAGACCGAGACAGGCCAGAAGCGCCGAGCCGCGCCAGCGGGCCTGTTCGCCGCCGCCGAGCGCACCGGCGGAGAGGAACGATGCGCCCAGTCCGAGGGCGGCGAGGGCAATGGCGAGCCATCCGAGCCCTGGGCCATCCTCCGACACACCGCTTTCGATGATCTTGCTCGACGACTGGGTCGAGTTGATCAGGTTCTGAATGGCCTGGGCATTGGCGATCTGCTTGTTGATGTCATCGCCGGCTTCTTCGCGGAGACGCTCGATCTCGGCGGCGATGTCGGCAGGCACGTCGTCGCTCGCACGTTGGATCGTCTCGATGCGCTCATCGAAGTACCAACCCCAACCACCGTTGGTTTCGACATCGTTGACGACCTCCCGGTTGCCAACGCCCAGTGCAGATCCGAGGACCAACAAGAAGGCGAACGCGGCGCCGCCCACTCGGCCCCACGACACGTCGACCGGGAGCGGTCGGCGAGGACCGTACGGTGCGTTGAGGACGGCGAACAAGCCACCACCAACGGCGATCAAGCCCCCGACGATCGCGAGCAGCACGCCGGGGCCGTTTTCGTAGCCTTCGGTGAACGGCGTTGGGCGGAGAACCAGGTACGAGAGGGCTGCGGCGAGGACTCCGGCCGACGCGATCAGCGCGCCATCGGCGCCGAGTCGTGGCGTTCCTGACGTGAACGTCTCGATCGCGATCAACCCAAGGCAGATGGCGAACAGGATCAGGCCGATCGTCGGGATCGGACCGAAGCCGGTGTCGAGCATGTTGAGCACCCACACGATGCCGATCACCGCGGCGATACCGACGAGCAGCATGCCCTGGCCACGAAGCAGCAGACGGCTCAAGGTCTCGGGGAAGCTCAGCATTGGTCGCACGGCAGCGAGAATTGCGAGCACGGCAAACACGGCGAGGATGATGCCGAAGAAGCTGCCGCCCGACGCCTGGTAGCCGTTGAAGCTCATGCCCTGGAGCTCGCCGTTGACGTTCTCGTCTGCGAGACGGCCCCACGAGGAGGCCTTTCCGGCGTTCGACCCCCACGCAAGGAACAGTGAGACCAACGCAACCGCGTTGCCGGCGAGAATCGCCATGAGTCCCATTCGTTCGCCCGCGGAGACAGGTGCCGGACGCTCGTCGGGCTCTTCATCTTCGACCGGAGCGGCCGACGCGGCCTGGGCCTCGAGGAGGCCTTCAGGGTCGGCGCGATAGGCGAAGGCCTGCTTGATCTTCGCGTAGAGGTTGATGCTGTCCTGGGCCTCGGTCTGGGAAATCCGGTCGAGGATCACCGCGACGAGGAAGAACGCCAGGCCGGCCGATGCGGCAAGACCAAGGTTCAGGTTGTTGATCGCTCGGAACAGCAGGCGTCCAAGGCCGCCGGCACCCATTAGCGCCGCAATGCCGAGCATCGAGATGGCGAGCAGCAGGGTCTGATTGAGCCCGGTCATGATCGCCGGTCGTGCCAGCGGCAACTGGACGTCGGTGAGGACGCGCCATTCGGTTGCGCCATAGGCCCGAGAGGCCTCGACCACGTCTTCGGGCACCTGCCGGATACCGAGGTTTGTCAAGCGCACCAGGGGCGGCAGTGCGAACACCATCGTCACCATGGTCGCCGAGACGTTGCCCAGGCCGAAGAAGAAGATGAACGGCAGCATGAACACGAACGAATGGACCACCTGCATGGCGTCGAGCGTGGGGCGGACGACGTTCCAGACCGGGTCGAATCGACCCGACAGGATTCCGAGCGGGATCCCGACGATGGCGCAAAGGGTCACCGACACGAGAATCATGCCGATCGTCTTTGACGTCTCGGTCCAGTACTCGGCGCCGAGAAAACCACAGACGGCGAGCATCGCTGCGCAGGCGACCCCGATGCGTGTGTTTCGGGTGAATGAGGCCACGAGGAAGACGCCAATCACGAGCCAGATCCACGGAATGGTCTCGATCGAGTCGCGACCGACCTCTTCGCTCATGATCAGATCGAAGAATGCGGAGAACGGCCACTCGATCACGTCACCGATGAACGACGTGATCGGGTTGTTCACGGCCCAAAACACGAGTTCTTTGATCCACTCCCCAAAGGGGAACCGGAACGACTCGGGCCACGTGTTGTCGAAGAAGCTGGGTCCTTCAGTCTGTGCAACCAACATCACATGAACACCTCTCGCTCGAATCCGTCGATGAGTTGCTCGACGCGGCCCATTTCTTCCATCATGTCCTTGGGGTGCAGTACGCCAACGAGCTTGCCCGATTCGCCGATGACGGCGATGGAGAGGCCTCGTCCGGCGGCGGCGTAGACCTCGTTGAACGTGCGAGTTGCCGCCGTCGATTCGAAGTCGATCCGACAGCATGACTCGGCATCCGTCGTGCCCATCCGAGCGGCACGCATGGCATCTTCAGGCGTCAACAGGCCGGTCGGACGGCCGTTCTCGTCGACCATGAATGCGCCCGGGTGGTCGTCCATCTTCTCCAGGGCATCGGCAATGGTCGACTTCTTGTCGATGACGACGGGCTCGCGCATGATCGTCTCGACATCGATGACTCGGCCCTGATCGACGTCCTGCACGAACTCGGCAACGTAGCCGGTCGCAGGCTGGGTCAGGATCTCTTCGGGTGTCCCGATCTGGACGACGGCGCCATCCTTCATGATGCAGACGCGGTCGCCGATGCGAAGCGCCTCGTTGAGATCGTGGGTGATGAAGAGGATCGTCTTCTTCAGCTGATCCTGAATCGCCATCATTTCGTCCTGCATCTGACGGCGAATGAGCGGATCGAGCGCCGAGAAGGCTTCGTCCATCAACAAGATGTCCGGGTCGGCGGCGAGGGCTCGTGCCAACCCGACACGTTGCTGCATGCCGCCCGAGAGTTGGCGGGGACTGTGGTTGGCGAACGCATCGAGACCGACGAGACGCAGCGCTTCGAGTGATGCGGCGTCGCGAGTCTCCTTGTCGACCTTCTGGACCTTGAGCCCGTATCCGGTGTTGTCGATCACCGAGCGGTGCGGGAAGAGGGCGAAGTGCTGGAACACCATGCCCATCTTCGCCCGGCGAAACTCCTGGAGCGCCGAGCCGTCGAGGGCCTGGACGTCCGTGCCGTCGACGTAGACGTGGCCGTCGGTGATGTCGTGGAGCTTGTTCACCGTGCGGATCGCGGTGGACTTGCCGGATCCGGAAAGACCCATGATCACGAAGATCTCACCCTGGTTCACGCTGAACGACACATCGGTCATGCCGACGACGTGATCCGTTGCGGCCTGCACTTCCTTCTTCGGCAGGCCGCTCTTGGCGAGCTGAAGCGCCCGCCCGCGCGGCTGCGGACCGAAGATCTTGTACACGTGCTCAAGCCGGATGATCTCTTCCCCGGACTCTGCCATCGATACCCCCAAGTGTGGCGACGGTCACGAAGGTAGCAGCCTCGTCGCTGCGTCCCGTACCGGGGCATGTCTCAATGGTGTGAACAAAATGGAACGCCGGTCCCAATCCTGCGGGACCCGTTACCCGTCGTCGCCACCCGTGGGGCGGACGATGATCAGGTCGGTCCCCTCGTCGGGCGAAGGAACGTTCAGATCTTTGAGCACGTAGGTCGCGGGCTCTTCGGGACGGAGGTCGGCGATGGCGACATCGGACCCGACGAACCACGCCAACAGGGTCCCGTCATCGGACAGCGTGGCGCCTTGCGCGGGAGTCAGCCGTGATTCGATGCGCGTGGTCTCACCGCTGTCGAGGTCCCGAACGATCCATTCGCCCGCTCCCGAGGCGACGAGCGTGCGGCCGTCCGGGCTGAGCGTCACCGTGCCGAGACTGAGCTCCTCTGCCGGCATCGTTCGTTCGCCGTCGCCGTTCCAATCGGTGATTCGACCCTCGCAGCGGCCGAACTCGTCGCAGTAGACACCGGCGAGCAGGTCATTCGATGCGGCAACGATCCGGCCCAACCGCGTGGGAAGCGCACGAACCCCGTCGGCGTCGAGCACGGCAGAGACCCCGTCGGTGCCCGTGATGACCGCGCCGCGTTCGGCTCGCACCATCACCGTTCGGTCGGCGGCGATTTCACCCTCCGAGAGGACCACAGGTCCCCACAAAGAGCCGAGGCTCCATCCCGTCGCATCGGTCTCTCGTTGAAGAAAGCTGTAGCGGTCTCGTTCGATGTCGAATCGAACGACTCTCAGCTGTCCAGAAAGCAGGCCGGACCGACCCATGTCGTTCACGTCAAACACATACGCCGCGTCCGAACTGTTCAACAACCGGACCTCCATCGCATCCTGCGGCAGCTGCGCGCCCGTGAAGCGGCCCGTTTCGATTCGTTCCCTGCTGGCCAAATCGATGATGACGAGTTCGTCGTCTTCCGATGCGTAGACGAGAACCTGTCCACGGACAACGTCTGCGGGTGGCCCCGGGATCTGACGAGCGAAGTCGAGGTCGTTGGAGGAGGAGCTCGGACCGGGAGCGTCGGGGGCCGTCGACGGTGGGGTGCGGTCGGCTTGCTGCGTGTCAGGCGGGTCATCGCCGGCGAGGAACGCCGCGGTCGCGAGCGCGAGGGCTGCAGCCACGAGTAGGGCGGCGACAGTCGAGCGTCGCGGCGCTCTGCGGGGGTGCGGCGACGGCGCCTCCGGAGTCGGTCGATCGGGCGACGGCGTCTTGGCGTCGGAGCGGAACGGTTCCCACTCGAACGACTGGCCGGCCTCGGATTCGCTGAGCAGGCCCGGCGGAGGTTCGAGGGCCATCGGACAACGATAATGTGCCGCCGTGAATCACGAGAGCCCCTCGTTGGGCACCCCGTCACAACCCGCGATCACCTCGCCGTTGCTGTCGATGTGGGCGTTGTTCCTGGGCGTGGCGCTGATGATGCTCGGCAATGGGCTCCAGGGCACCCTGCTCGGCGTTCGATCGAGTATCGAGGGCTTCAGTACCGGCGTGATCGGTGCGATCCAGGCTGCGTACTACTTGGGCTTCTTGCTCGGCTCGCGTTTCACCATGCGTGCGCTCGGAAGCGTCGGGCACGTCCGCGTGTTTGCCGCGCTTGCGTCGAGTGCCTCGACCGCGGTCTTGTTGCATGCGCTCTTCGTCAACGCTCCGACCTGGTTCCTGATGCGGTTCGTGACGGGCTTTTGCATGGCCGGGCTGTACGTCGTCGTCGAGAGCTGGCTCAACGACCAGGCCACGCCCGAGACCCGAGGCCGAACACTGTCGATCTACATGGTCGTCACCATGGGTGGCGTCACCGGCGGGCAGTTCCTGCTCAACCTCGCACCCCCGGACAGTTTCGAGTTGTTCGTGGCCGCATCCGTCCTGGTCTCGATGTCGCTGGTCCCGATGGCCTTGTCCGAGGCGAGCGCCCCACCGATCGTGCGCCCCGAGCCGCTCCCCTTCCGGACGCTCATGCGGATCGTGCCGACCGGTGTCATCACCATGTTCTTTACGGGTGCCGCCGCCGGGGCGCTCTTTGCCTTCGGGCCGGTCTACGCCGCCGAGATCGGGATGTCGACCGCTCGAATCTCGTTGTTCCTGTCCGCCGCGTTGCTTGGCGCAACGCTTCTGCAAATCCCCATCGGCAGCCTGTCCGATCGGGTTCCCCGACGCGGCGTGATGGCGGTCGCAGCGGCGATTGCGACGGCCGCGTCGCTGTTCGGTGCCGGAACCGGGACCGGCCCAGGAGCCTTCGTCGCCATGTTCGCGATCGGTGCGACGTCCTTCCCGCTCTACTCACTCGCGATCGCCTACACCAACGACTGGATCGAGCCGGGCCAACGGGTTGGCGCATCAGCGTTGCTCGTGATGGTGAATGGTGTCGGGGCGGTCCTCGGCCCGCTGCTTGCCTCGGCGCTGATGGCGGTCTTCGATCCGTCGGCCTACTGGTGGTCCTTGATCGTCACCCACGGGGCGATCGTCAGCTACGTGGGCTATCGCATCGTTGCCCGCGATCCGGTACCCGTCGACGAGCAGACCACCTACCAGCCGTATCCGGCCAGAAGCTCCGCGCTCGCAGTTGTGATCGGGAGACGCCGTTCGAAGGCGAAAAAGAAGACCGCAACGGACTAGGTTCCGCAGGCCGACACCTTGACCAATGTCGGTGGAAATGGGTTTGCACACATGAGTACTGACATGGACCGCATCGTCACGTGGCACAACGGAGAGAAGACGCTTGGGCCGTTCTCTGCAGAGGAGATGGAGGCGCGCCAGGTGCGCCTTCGTGAGCACCTCGCCGCGGAGGAGATCGATGCGGCACTGCTCACGAGCTACCACAACGTCTGTTACTACTCCGGTTTCATGTACTGCGCGTTCGGGCGCACCTACGGCTTCGTGGTGACCGCCGATTCGGCGACATCGATCTCGGCCGGGATCGATGGTGGCCAGCCATGGAGGCTCACCCACGGCGACAACATCACCTACACCGATTGGCGCAAGGACAACTTCTTCCATGCCGTGCGCACGCTCGTTCCGGGAGCGAAGCGGATCGGGATCGAATTCGACGAGGTCAGTCTCGACCTGCTGGCCAAGCTCGAGGCGGCACTACCCGGCGTCGAGTTCGTCGACATCGGCACGGCGACGATGTGGATGCGCACGATCAAGTCCGCCGAAGAGATCGCCCACATCAAACATCTCACGCGCATCGCCGACATCGGAGGCGAAGCGTGCCGTGAGGCCATTGGTGTTGGAGTGCCCGAACACGAGGTCGCGCTCGCGTCGACGCAGGCGATGGTCCGCGAGATCGCCCAACTCCGTCCCTACACCGAGCTCATGGACACGTGGACCTGGTTCCAGTCCGGTATCAACACCGATGGCGCTCACAACCCCGTGACCAACCGGAAGATCGAACGCGGCGACATCCTGTCGCTCAACTGCTTCCCGATGGTCTTCGGTTACTACGTCGCGCTCGAACGAACGCTGTTCGCCGAGACGGTTTCCGACGAACACCTGCGCCTCTGGAACATCAACGTCGAAGTCCACGAAGCAGGGTTGGAGCTGATCAAGCCCGGCGCAAAGTGCTCGGAGATCGCCGCCGCGCTCAACGACATCTACCGGGGATACGACCTTCTCAAGTACCGGTCATTCGGCTACGGACACAGCTTCGGCGTGCTGTGCCACTACTACGGACGTGAGGCTGGGGTCGAACTCCGTGAGGACATCGACACCGAACTGAAGCCCGGGATGGTGGTCTCGATGGAGCCGATGATCATGATCCCCGAAGGTCAACCGGGTGCGGGTGGCTATCGCGAGCACGACATTCTCGTGATCAACGACGACGGCACCGTCGACAACATCACCGGATTCCCGTACGGGCCCGACGCGAACATCGTGGGCGCCTGAGCGAACCGTGAACCCCGCGTCGCACGGGCGACAACCGCGATGAACCGCCGGGTCACGGCCCTGCGTCGCTTGCTCACTTCCGGTGACGGCGAGGCGATTCGACAAGGCCTCACCTTGGCCGCAGGGATCGACGACGCCGACGTGTTCAGCCAACTCATTGACGGAGCGACAGCGCCTGCCCGAGTCGACGCGGACATCACGAAGTTCGGACGGTTTCCGAGCATCGGCCGAAACGCCGTGTTCGAGGCGGACGGCATCCATACGGCTCTGCTCGACCTCGCGCTCGTGCATCTCATTGCGGTCTCCGACCATTCGCTCCGTCAAGAGCTTCGATCCCTCGCGATCGGTGCGCCGACCAGCGCATCGGACGACGTCACCGTCGAGGTATGGCTCGACGGTTTGGAGCGACTCGAGAATCTCACGCACCTGGACCTCTGGCTCCCGCAGAGTCAACCGGTTTCGCTCGCGCCACTCGAAGCGTTCCCGGCCCTCCGGTTTTTGCGTGTGCGCGGCGCACGGATGCCGCCGGCACTTCCCCCGATGGCCACGCTCGAACGTCTCGAGGTCGGCCGGCTCAGCCTCACCGCAGACGCGGCGTATCCCCGCCTTCGAACCGTGCGGGGTTGGTTTGACGCTCCCGACGGTCTCGATGGGTCGCAACTTCCTGTGCTCGAAGACGTTGACGCCCGAAACGGCCTCGCTCTTCGGAACGTCGCGCGCTTGGGTCAGGTCCGGCTGAACAAGGGGCACTACGAGCTGCCCGGGTGTGAGGAGATCGATGCGCTGCACACGGCCAATGCCGGCTCTGTCGACGCCGCGGACCTGCGCCGAATCGGGACGCTCGACGGGGTCTGTCGAGGGCTGGACGTCTCTCGACTCGATCGGTTGGGGAAGGTGCGGATCCACGGCCAGGACCGATTCTCCGGCGGAACGTTCCCACCAGAAACCGAGCTCCTCTCCCCCACGGTGATGTTGCGCGGTCCGGAGCTGGTGACCCTCGGGAACCTCGGGGAACTGTCCGGTCTCGAAACGCTGCACCTCATCGATGTCACTGCGCCGCTGGATCTCGAGACGCTGCGTCATGCCCACGAATTGAAGGTCCTCGACTTGCGTGGCTCGACGGGGATCACCGACCTCGGTGCGCTCGTTGGTCACGCATCGATCGAGCAGTTGATCGTCGCTGGTTCAGGCGTGGCACACGTTCCGGAGCCGCTTCGAGCCTTGGTCGTCGAGTCACCGAACGGCGCCTCCTGAGCGTCCGTCTTCCATGGGAACGACCCGTTGACCGGCCAGTGCCGGTGGGTCGGCGCCTGCAGGGACCACCCAGAGCAATGGACAGCCGGGATCGACGCGTGGTGGACGAGCGAGTCCATCGGTGAGGTAGATCGCGCCGTCGAATGGCCGACTTGCGGCAGCGATCCACTCGAGTGCTGGGTCGAAGCGGGTGCCGCCTCGCCCGCCGATCGCCACTGGTGCCTCCCCGGCATAGGTCCAGTGCCGTCGAACGGCGAGATCAGATTCGACAACGGTCACCTCGGCGCCGCTCCGCCAGATGGAGCGGATCTCCGAGAAGAAGCGGCCGAGGCGGTCATCATCGACCGACCCGCTGGTGTCGACGACCACCGCAATTCGCCGATGCCTCCGGACCCGGGTGCCCGGGTAGGTGCCGAATCGCTTGGACGGCCGACGGAGGGTGTTGGCGATTCTCGTGCGTTGACTCGTCGACGCAAAGAGCCGGATGACTCGACGCCAATCGACCGACGGTTCGGTCTCGGCGATCAGTGCATTGACGAGGTCCTGAACCAGGCCGGGAGCGTCTCCGAACGTGTCGCCCGCACGCGCCTTTGCCTGCTTTGCCGCCTCGGCGAGCTCGGCTCGCGCCGCCGACGTGTCCACGGAGTCGGATTCGTCCCAATCCCCGTGATCCGAGTGTTCGCCGTGCAGGCCTTCGGTGACGCCATCCTCCTCTTCGCGGAGCCGGTCGTAGTACCACTCCATTGTCTGGTCTGGAGGAAGTTCGATCTCGAACGAATCACAGGTGATCGCCCCGCGTGGCAGAGGCCAGTCCCCGATCAGCTGATTCACGACCAGGTCGGCTGCGAGATTGCGGATGCGGTGATCGGGCCGGGCCGCGTCGCTTCTCCCGACGTGATCGAGGAGCAGGTGAAGCACTTCGTGTTTGATGACGGCGACGCGCTCGGCCCGGTCGCTCAATGTGCCGACGAAGAACGACGGGTTGACACTGAGAAGCGGATGACCGTTGCGGTACCCGACGCCGGCGGTCTTAAGACGGGGGCCGACCTCCCGGCTGATCTGGACGAGCAGATGACCGAAGAAGGGCTCCTCGTGGATCAGATCGACGACGGCTCGACTGATCTCGTCGTGGGTCCGGTGAATCGCTTCGGACGTCGGTTCGAGCGTGTCCGACGGAGTTCCCGGTTGCTCCAGAGTCACGGCGCGGCGTTCACAGTGCGTCCAGCGCCATCGCGGAAAGCACCGGATCCCGAAGCGCGGCGGCGAGCTGAGGCGACGCGTCCACGAGCAGTTTGCGATGCGCCATCAGGCGAAGGTCGTTGGGAAGCGAGTCGTGGCACAGAAACGCAACCAGCCGCCGAGCCTGATCGTCGGTCGGCACGAATGCCTCTCTGCCGACCTCGATCGTTAGCCGGGTGATGACCGCGTTCAGCCGATCGAGACGACGTCCCGTTTCGTCTTCGGCGAGGTCGGCGAGTCGTGCGGATGTCTCTGCGATGTGTCCGTCGAGGATCTGCGCTGGCGTGATCAGCGTCGGGACGCCATCGCGGACGTAGCTGAGGAACGCCGCCGCGGTTTCTTCGTCGAGCGCGCTGAGCGCAAGTGCGTGGA
Organism: Acidimicrobiales bacterium; assembly: GCA_020629635.1. Lineage (GTDB taxonomy): Bacteria > Actinomycetota > Acidimicrobiia > Acidimicrobiales > SHLQ01 > SHLQ01. Next base: position 24,350 of record JAHDCX010000020.1, read on the forward strand.
CATGAGCTCGCTCGGCCGCAAGATCGTCGAGGTCAGCGATCTGGCCAAAGAACTGCGTCAGCGAGCGAGGGGTGGTTCGTCGGCCAGTCACGATTTCGGGGTAGGTGAGCACGAAGGCGACACCTCGTTCGTCGACGCCGGCGCCGACGGCCCATCGGGCCCACGCCTTCGGGTCGAACTCCATGCTGACGTGCAACATCCGGGTGAGCATTGCGTCGTCGAGGGGGGTCACGCTGTAGTCGTGGCCCTCGGGGTTGGCCGTGGTGACGATGTGCCAGTCGTCGGGCAGGGCCCAGCTGACGAGTTCGTTGCGCTGGAGCAGCTGCATCAGGCCACGGAGGATGCGGTCGTCGGCACGGTTGAAGTCGTCGAGCAGGAGGATCCCTGGTCCGGGTTCGGTTGGGACCCAGTCGGGTGGCGCGAAGTGGGTGGATCCGTTCTCGATGACCGGGAGACCGTGAAGGTCGCCCATCTCCTCGAATTGCGCGGGTGCGGCGTATGCGAATCGCCAGCCGTTTCGGCGAGCGATGGCTTCGACGAGGGCGGTCTTGCCGATGCCGTGAATGCCCCAGATGCAGACCGGCGTTGGGTCCGAGGTGCCCTCGATGGAGCAGGTGACGATCCGTTCGACGAACGCACCGACCTCCTCGGAGGTGAGCGTTGCTCCATGGAGTCCTGATCGTGTGTTCATTGCGGCCCCCTCAACGCCGGACCGGCTCCCCGCATTCCGGGTGTCAATTGTCGAACAGCGTGGCGATGACGTCGCGGGCGTGAGCGACGACGCGGAGTGGGTCGTCGCGTCGGTGATTGCAGAACATCGACATCTGGGCGGCCAGGTCGTCGATCCGGAGGTAGCGCACGCCAGCGGGTTCGAAGGTCCGAACGCCGTCGGGCACGATGGCCGCGCCCTCGCCCGACGCAACGAGGCCGAGGATCGTCGTGTACTCCGTGGCTTCGATCAACGGGGCGTACTCGTGTCCATGGTCGCTCAGCAGTGCCGTGAGGTCTTCGTGGAGGGTCGGCGAGAGCCTCCGGTCGAACCCGATGAGGGGCCGATCCGCGAGCTCGCTCACGGTGATGGCGTCAGCGGTCGTCTCGTCGTCGGGACCAACCGCGAGGAACAGTTGCTCGACGAGAAATCGTTCGCCGGTGAGGTCGTCGTCGTCCGCTGGGGTTCGGGAAATCCCGATGTCGATCTCGCCGGACCGAAGCGCATCGACCTGTGCCCGGCTCGACATGATCGTCAGGTCGTGGTGCACCTTGGGCCAGTGCTGGCGATGGGCTCGCAGGTACTTCGGCATGACCTGGAATGCGGCCGAATCGACGAACGCGAGACGGAGCAGGCCTCCTTCGCCACTGCGGAACTCGTCCATCACCCGCTCCGCAGCGTCAGCGGCCGTGACGAGGCGGAGGGCTTGGGTCCGGAACACGTCGCCTGCGGCGGTGAGCGACACCCGGCGAGTCGTTCGCTCGAACAGTTGCACGCCGAGTTCGGACTCGAGCAGGCGGATCTGCTGGCTCAGGGGCGGTTGCGCCATGTGCAGCCGCTCGGCGGCCCGACCGAAGTGGAGCTCGTCGGCGACGGCGAGGAAGTAGCGCACCCGTTGAAGATTCACTGAGAGTCAGACACTATCAATCGGGGGTCGATTGATACCAGCTCTCTGCTGACACCGACGGCGCGCTTCCCTAACGTTCCCCCATGGCAGGAATCTTCCGTCGTAACGGCGCAGGCGACGCGCCAGCTCGCTACTCCGCACCGCAGCTCGCACGCAAGGGGCTCACCGGGGAGGAGTGGCCCCGCGTGTGGCGCGACCACGAGATCAAACCGGCCTACGACGTGATCATCATCGGCGGCGGCGTGCACGGCCTCGCGACCGCCTACTACCTCGCGACCAATCACGGGATCACCAACGTTGCGGTGCTCGACAAGGGCTACCTCGGCGGCGGAGGGTCGGGCCGAAACACGGCGATCGTTCGGTCCAACTATCTGACCCCCGAAGGCGTCGCGTTCTACGACCGGTCGCTGTCGCTCTACAACTCGATGGCGGCCGACCTGAACATCAACGTGATGTTCTCCGAGCGCGGTCACCTCACGCTCGCACACACCGACTCGGCACTGCGCACGATGCACTGGCGTGCCGAGGTCAACAAGCTCCAGGGCATCGACTCCTCGGTCATCGACCCCGACGAGGTGAAGAAACTCGCGCCGAGTCTCGACGTCAGCACTCACCCTCGCTACCCCATCCTCGGGGCGCTCTATCACCCACCGGGTGGCATCATCCGACACGACGCCGTCGTGTGGGGGTACGCCCGTGGCGCCGACCATCGCGGCGTGCACCTGCACCAGAAGACCGAGGTGCTCGACATCCTCGTCGAAGGCGGCGACGGGCCTGGCGGCAAGGGGGCAGGCGGCAAAGTCACGGGTGTGCGAACCAACAAGGGCGACATCTCTGCCCCGATCGTCGTGAACTGCACGGCCGGCTGGGGATCGCTGATCTCGAACATGGCAGGCGTGAAGCTGCCGATCAACACCCACCCGCTCGAAGCCGCAGTGACCGAACCGGTCAAGGTGTTTTTGCCGACGGTCGTCGTCTCGGGGTCGTTGCACGTCTACGTGAGCCAGACCGATCGCGGCGAGCTCGTGTTCGGGGCGTCGGTCGACCCGCTGGCCACCTACTCGATGCGGGGGTCGCTCAGCTTCACCGAAGAGCTGGCCGGCCACATCCTCGAACTCATGCCTGGCATCTCGAAGATGCGACTTCTGCGCCAGTGGGCGGGCCTCTGCGACATGACGCCCGACTACTCCCCGATCATGGGCTTCACCCCCGTCGAGGGGCACCTGACCGATGTCGGCTGGGGCACCTACGGCTTCAAGGCCGGCCCTGTCTCCGGTGAGCAAATGGCGGAGTGCATTGCGACCAACACCACGCCAAAGCTCATCGCCCCCTTCGCCCTCGAGCGCTTCAGCACCGGTCAACTCGTCGGCGAAAAGGGCGCTGCGGCGGTCGGACACTAGGAGGAACCAGACCCGATGCTTCTCGTACCGTGTCCGCACTGCGGGCCACGCAACCAATCCGATCTCCGACTCGTTGGCGCCACCGTGCCCCGACCCGATCCGAACGCGACGACGCCCGAGGAGTGGGGCGACTATCTGTACCTCCGGGACAACCCGGCGGACTGGATCGAAGAGACCTGGTACTGCCGGGCGGGGTGCCGCCGCTACTTCACGCTCACCCGCCATCAGGGCACCAACGAGTTCCGGAATCCCCCAATGCCCGGCGACAAGGTCGGAACGGCGACGTACACGACGATCAGCGTCGGCAGCTCGGGTTCGCAACCCGGGGCCAACATCGAACCCCACACGACCGGAGGTGCGTCGTGACCGAACGGCTTCAACCACAGAGTGGCGAAGTCATCGACCGCTCGACGCCGCTGCCCTTTGTGTGGAACGGCAAGGAGTGCACAGGGTACGTCGGAGACACGATCGCCTCGGCGATCATGGCGAACGGGCACCGGATCTTCGCCCGGTCGATGAAGTATCACCGGCCTCGAGGACTGCTGACTGCGGACTTCTGGGACCCGAACGCCTTCGTTCAAGTCGACGACGACCCCAATGTGCGGTCGGGCCACCGCCTGCTCGAAGTGGGCGTCACGGTGTCACCGCAGAACGTGTGGCCGTCGCTCGACGTCGACGTGAAGGCCGCCAATCAGCTCGTTGGCCGCTTCCTCTCCCCCGGCTTCTACTACAAGACGTTCATCCACCCGCAGAAGCTGTGGCCTGCGTACGAGAAGGTGCTGTCGACTTTCGCACCGGGCGGTGAGGTCGACATCGAGACGCCGCTCGCCTATCACGACAAGCGCTACACCCACCCTGACGTCGTGGTCGCTGGCGGTGGGCCGGCCGGCATGGCGGCTGCGTTGGCCGCAGCTGAAGCGGGAGCGTCGGTCCTGTTGGTCGAGCACGAACATGGCCTCGGAGGTCACCTCCGCTGGGGGTCCGACGAGGAGCGTGCCGTCGCTGCGGATCTCGAGGCCAAAGTGCGCGCCGCCGGTGTCGAAGTCCTGACCGATTCGACGGTCACCGGCCGATACGAAGACAACTGGGTCGGCATCGTGCAACGGAGCCATCCGATCGCCGTCGAGCGGTTGATCAAGGCCCGAGCGAAGACGTTGGTCGTCGCCGCGGGTCTGATCGAACGCCCCTATGTGTTCGCCGGCAACGACCGCCCTGGTGTGATGCTGTCAGGCGCCGTTCGACGACTCATCAACCTCTACGCCGTGAAGCCTGGTGAGCGCGCCGTCGTCTTCAGCGCCAACGACTCAGGCGATGCATCGGTGGCCGACCTCGAGCGCGCTGGCGTCGAGATCGCGGCTGTGGTCGATGGGCGAACAACGGGCAACGTGATCGCCACCCACGGTTCGCAGAAGGCGATCAAGTCTGTCGAGCTGTCCGGCGGCCGGACCGTCGAGGCTGACCTTCTCGTCACCGCAGTGGGTTGGACGGCGCCGACATCGCTGCTGAACATGGCTGGCGACCGCCCGGTCTACGACCCTGCCGTCGCACGCTTCTTCCCATCGGGGACACCCGACAACGTGCTCGTGACCGGCGGGCTCGCCGGAGACGGCACACTCGACCAACTCATCGAGCACGGGTCAGCGACGGGTTCGCTCGCCGCAGGCCGCGCGGTCGCGATCGCCCATCGCCTCCAGGCGGCGACGGTCCGTGCGGCGGCGGTCGAGGGCGCTGAGCCCGATCTTGCGGCCGACGTGCGAACCCCGCTCGGCCGTGATCCCCATCCCGAACTCTTCCGGTCGACGACGCACGGAATCGTCGACTACTCCGAAGACGTTGGCTCGAAGGACCTCGTCTCGGCGGCCAAGGAGGGCTACGACTCCGTCGAACTGCTCAAGCGGTACACGACCGCGACGATGGGCCCGGCGCAAGGCAAGCTCGAGACGGTCAACACGGTCGCGGTGCTCGCCGAAGCTCGAGGCGAGACCATTGCCGAGGTCGGCACGACCATCTGGCGACCGCCGTACGCCCCAATCACCCTCGGCGCGCTCGCTGGCCGGATCTTCGAGCCGGAGCGGGTCTCGTCGATCCACCCGTGGCATGTTGCCAACGGCGCGAAGCCGATCCTCGCCGGGCAGTGGATCCGCCCCGAGCACTATGGCGACCCCGCCGGAGAGGTCACCAACGTCCGCACGAACGTCGGCATCATCGACGTGACGCCACTCGGCAAGCTCGTGCTCGACGGCCCTGACGTCCCGAAGCTGCTCAACCTGCTGTACACGAACTCGTGGAACAAACTCGACGTCGGCTCGGTGCGCTACGGCCTGATGTGTGCCGAAGACGGTGTCGTCATGGACGACGGCGTCACCGGCCGCCTCAGCGAGAACCGGTGGCTGATGACGACCACGTCGTCGGGTGCGGGCAGTGTCTGGGAATGGGCCGAGAACTGGCTCCAGACAGCGCACCCCGACTGGGAGGTGTTCGTGACGCCGGTGACCACGGCGTACACGTCGATCAACGTCGCCGGGCCGAAGTCGCGTGAGCTCATGAGCCGCCTCACCGACATCGATCTCGATCCCGACGCGTTCGGCTACATGAAGGTGCGGACTGGCGAGATCGCAGGCGTCGACGACTGCATCATGTGGAGGATTGGTTTCACCGGCGAACTCAGCTATGAGCTGCATGTTCCTGCTGGCTACGGCCTCCATGTCTGGGAGGCGCTGCTCGAAGCGGGCGCTGATCTCGGTGTTGCGCCGTTCGGTCTCGAAGCGCAGCGGATCATGCGGATCGAGAAGGGCCACTTCATCGTCGGCCAGGACACCGACGGACTCACCAAGGCACCGACCACGGGTCTCCAGCCGCTGATCAAGCTCGACAAGGACGACTTTGTCGGCAAACCCGAGCTGACGTGGGCAATGGAGCAGGACCTGCCGGTGCTGGTGTCGGTGAAGATGACCGACAAGACGATCGTCCCGCCCGAGGCCAGCCAGATCGTGCGGCCCGGTACCAACGAGATCCTCGGCCGCATCACCAGCTCTCGGTACTCGCCGACGCTCGGCGAATCGATTGGGCTCGCACAGGTGCCCCCCGAACTGGCATCTGCCGGGTCGGAGCTCACCGTCGTGTTGACGTCGGGAGAGCGGACCACGGCCGTGGTCCAAGAACATCACGCCCATTTCGACCCCGAAGGAGCACGTCTCCGTGTCTGATCTGACGATCCAATCCCCGGTCACCCGCAGCTACTCGACCAAGACCGACGCGGCGATCACGCTCACCGATGAGACCGCCCAGTCTCGACTGCTCTTTCGAGCGGGTACCGGTACGCCGATTCGAGCGGCCCTTGCGCAGAGCTTCGGCAGCTCGCGAATGAGCGGGGATGTGCTGATCGCCGGCTCGCGTCCCGACGAATGGCTTGTCCTTGGCGAAGCGGACGCGGTCGCTGCGTGGAGCGCAGACGTGCCGACCGAAGGCCACGTAAGCCTCGTCGATTGGACCCACGGCCGGGCACAGTTCCGGCTGACTGGTGAGCCGGTCCGAGGCGCACTCGAAAAGGTCTGCGGCCTCGACTGGTCTAACGCAATGACGCCCGACGGCGCCGTGACCAGCGGCTCGATCGCGAAGGTCACCTGCGACATCATTCGCAACGACGTCGACGGCGTCCCGAGCTACCTGATCCTGGTGGATCGCAGCTTCGGTCAATACCTCTTCGACGCGCTGCTCGACGCAGGCGACGAATTCGGCATCACCGTCGGCTGACCCTGGTGGTCCCGAGACGCGAAGCGGCCGGGCCCCGAAGGACCCGGCCACTCAGAAATTCGTGTCACGTTGGTGTCTGACACCAACGTGACCGGTCAGACGACGATGTCTTCGTCGTCGCCGAGGAGTCCGCGGTAGATCAGTGCGCCGAGCACGCCGCCGATGATCGGGGCGAGCCAGAACAGCCACAGCTGCGGGATGTAGTCGCCGCCAGCGAACAACGCCTGGCTGGTGGAGCGAGCAGGGTTGACCGAGGTGTTCGTGACCGGGATCGAGATCAGGTGGATGAGAACCAACATGAGACCGATCGCGAGGCCGCCGAAACCGGCTGCTGCCTTCTTGGCGGTGGCGCCGAGAATGACGATCAGGAACATCGCGGTCATCACGACCTCGGTCAGGAAGGCCACGCCGACGCCGGAGCCGTTCGGTGACAGGTCCCCGTATCCGTTGGCGGCGAAGGCGCCAGCAGTGGAGTTGTCGATGTCGGGTGAGCCCGCCATCAGGAACACGAGAAGGGCGCCGACTGCGGCTCCGATGACCTGCACGACGATGTAGGGCACGGCATTGGCTGCCGAGAATCGGCCACCGGCTACCAGGCCGAGGGTGACCGCGGGATTGAAGTGGCCGCCCGAGATCGGACCGAGGGCATATGCGCCCGTGACGACGGTCAGGCCGAAGGCAAGACTGACGCCAACGAAACCGAGTCCAAGGCTGGTGCCGTTGCCACCTGTGCCGAAGTCTGCTGCGAGGACGGCTGCACCACAGCCACCCAGCACCAGGCCGAGGGTGCCGATGAATTCGGCGCCCAACGCTTTGATGTCCATAAATGTCTCCCCATCTAGAGATATGGCGACACGCACCCGCGTGTCTCCCCCACCAAGGAGCAACCTAGTGGCCGGTTTGTCGCGAGAACGGGAAATCGCGTGCTGATCAGGGCGACTCGAGCGCGTCGAGTTCGTGCTCCAGTACCAGGTAGGGGGCAGCCAGCTGGACGAGGTGCTCCCAGACCTGTCGGTCCACCGTGATGCCGTTGCGTGCGGCTCGTACACGAGCGTCTTCGATCTGGTCGACCGCCTCACGACCATCTCCCTCGACGAGCGCCACGTCGATCGGTGAGTCGGTGCACGCTTCGGACTGCGAGAGCCACTGTGTTGGGTGCAACCCGTCGACGAGCAGAAGGCTGCCGAGTCGCCCGAGATCGGCAGCCAGCTGGACGAGGTCCGCCCGGCACGCGTTGACAGGACGCGGTTCTGGCTGCCTGAGCAATGACGAAGCGACGGTCGCGCCGCACACGACCTTGTCGAGCTCGATGGCCCTGACCAACGTCCCAAGCGCCATGGGGAACACGGCGGCCGACGTCGATGCGTTGGCGGCAACGGCGCCAGCGACTCCATGGCTGAGGCCCCGGACCCGCATCGACCGGTAGGCGTAGTCCGCGATCTCTCGCGGGGCGACGACGACGGGAGCCGTCACCCGATGATCTCGCCGTAGAACCGGCGCCAGTTTCCGCCGAGAATCTTGTCGGCTTCCTCTGCCGCGAATCCGACATCGGCGAGCCCTGCTCGAAGGTTTGCGAAGTCTTTCGGACCATCGAACCACGATGGCCACTCCGGGAAGACGGGAATCGCCGACGGGTCCGTCGGTCGATTCCATCGGCCGGATCGCATCCAACCCAGCGCATCGGCGCTCCAACCGAGGACGGCGTCCGAGCCGATGGCGACCTGATCGATCGACATCTGTTCCACGAGGCGAGCGATCATTTCGCAGTACTGGCGGCTTGTGACCTCACTCCCCCCAATGAACAGGGGGTACAGGGTGACTCCCATCATCCCGCCGGTCTCGGCCAACGCGTCGACGACGACATCGGGCTTGTTGCGGGGAGAGTCGTGGAACCAAAGAGGATTCCCGTGGGTCACCGCGATGGGCTGTGCCGAGTGACGGATCGCGTCGAGCCCCGTCTGGTTGCCGACGTGGGAGATGTCAATGACGACGCCTTCACGATTGCATGCCTCGACGATTCGATGGCCGGCGAGCGTCAACCCGCCGTCGTTCGGCTCCCAGCAACTCGAACCGAGGTGGTTGGCGATGTTGTAGGTGAGCTGGACGACCTTCACTCCGACGTCCGAGAACATGCCGACGAGCTCGGGGTCATCACCGATCATCGAAGAGTTCTGGAATCCAAGGAGGATTCCGAGCACGCCGTCGGCCTTCGCCTGATCCATCTCGCCAACCGACCGAACGATCCGGGCGATGTCGGCGTTCTCACGGAGCAGGTGGCGCATGGCGCCGATACGGGCGAACGTGCCGGCGGTGTCTTCCCAAACGCCGACCGTGGCGTGCACGATGTCGATTCCGCCCGAGCGAACCTCCTCGATGACCGGGCGGCTCCAATCGTTGATCTCGAGTCCGTCGATGATCATCGTGTGCTCCTCGGCATCGGGGGAAGAGCCCAGCGGTCGTGCATCCGATCGGTACCGAGGTCGTCGAGACGGGGCGCCCCTTGAAAAAGGGTGACTCGGAGCCAGTCGGTGGACTTGGGTTTGAAGTTGTCCATGCCGTACTGCGCGAGCTGGAACCGTTGCAGCTGCAACGGGAGATATCCGCTCGCCGTCGCATCATCTCGGGGTTCGCCATATGGCTGATCGGAGACGAAGAGGCGAGCCACCGAGTCGATGAGTTCGGGGTTGTCCGCGACGAGCGCGCCGAGTGTGGCGTCCGGCTCAGCCGTCGCAAGCGCGTTGCCGAGGTCACCCATGCGGGCGGCAACGTCGATTCCCATGTCCTGGTTGTCGAGCGCGACGGCAGCGCGGGGCGCCCGCCGTGGTTCTTCGGTGTTGTCGCTGTACACCCACCACCACGAGCGAGCGGCTGATGGATCGAGTGAGCCCACCCAGCCGAACCGGTCGTCGAAGTGTCGACGGGCATCGGCCACGGACATGGCGAGTTCGGCCGGCGCGTGTTCGTCGACGAGAAGCAATCGATCGACGGTCTCGTCGAGCGACCGGTCGAGCTCGACGAGGAGCGCGACGACGAGCTCCTCGGCTTCGACGTGGAGCCCGCGGGCCCACTCGAGCAGCGCCGCAAAGGGCTGTGGCTGGGTCCGGAGTCGGTTCCACTGGTCTCGGATGGCCGTCGCGATCGGAACGAGTTCGGCTGGTGAGAGAAACGGGTCAGCGTCGGCGGACGTGCCGGTTGCGAAGTGGGCGATGGCGCGGTCCATCCACCAGTCGAATTCGGACTGGGCCTCCTGGTCAGCGTCAGCCCGAAGGACGTTTGCCAAGGCCAGCTCTCGGACCGCGATCCACGCGTTGATGATGCGAGGGTGTTTGAAGGCGTACGGCACGAGTCCGAGGCCGGTTGCGTTTCCGAGACCGAAGAAGGTCCGCCACTCCCCCGTCAACCGCGCAGCAGCCTCACCACCACGAGCGCGAGCACAGTGTTCGACGACGTCGTAGCTGAGCTCCCGATAACACCACGCGGCGAGGAACTGCGCCCGATACGGCGCTGCCAGCGGGTGCCCGTCGCGATAGCCGTCGAACGAGCGCATGCCGTACTTGCCGTTCGCGTAGAACGCCGTGGACCGCATGATGTAGCCGGCATCGCCGACCTCGTCGATCGACGGCTGCTCGCCCGAGGCGAGTACGTCCACCAGCCGTTCGAAGAAGCGCACGCTTCGGTTGCCGCGTGTGAGTGCGAGCACGCCGGGGTCGTGGCGACCGTCCTCCTGATTCGGGACGTTCTCTCGAAGTTGGGCCCACCGGGCCTCATCCAGCGGTCCCTCGACGAGTGCGGCGGCGATCTCCCATCGATCGGCGATCACCCGATCGGTGTGCGCCGATTCGGGCAACGCCTGGAGAAACGCCACGAAGTGGAACTGATGGTCCTGGGCATCGATTTGGTAGGCGACCTCACCCTGTCCGTCGTCGTCGAGGTCCAGGTGGCAACGCTCGGCCTGCCACCGTTCGACTTCGGCGCGCCGCAGCAGTGTGCGACTGAACGAGTAGCGGGTCAGTCGGGCGGCCCCGAGGCGTTCTGGCGCCATGACGTAATCCGGCGGCCGCAAGCGGCCGTCATTCGCAGCGAGCAGCGCGTCGAGATCCAACATCACGGTCAGTGTACGGCAGGCGTTCCGCCGGTCCTGGGCCGAGCCAGTGTGAGCCAGATCGTCGCCGGGATCGTGACGAGAGCCATGGCTGCTCCGACGCTCAGCGAGGTGTCCGCGAGGACCCCGACGAGGAGCGGCGCCCCGAGCAGTGCGACACGACTTCCGGCCGTGAGCGCCCCGAGGCACGGGCCGGGCCTCGGAGCACGCGCTGCCGCGTCGTACAAGTGCGGGAACATCACCGACACGCCCATCCCGGCGATCACGAAACCGACGAAGGCGATCGAGACAGTCGGCACGAGTGTGCCGAGCAGGATGCCGAGCGTAGCGACCGCGCCGGAGAGACGAAGCATGGCCTCGTTCCCGACAGCGGTCGCCAAATGGTCGCCGAACAACCGGCCGACGACCATGCCGACGGTGAACGAGACGTAGGCCGCACCGGCGATTCCCGGACTGGCGTCGAGATCGTCTGTCAGCCGAAAGGCCGACCAGTCACTCGAGATGAGCTCGGGGACGATGGCCGCCGCGCCGAACACGAAGAAGGTTCCGATGAGCGCTCGAGGAACCGGCGACGTACCCCGGTCGTTGCTGTCGTGCTCATCTGCATCTGTCGGAAGGAGCCCTGGCGCCACATAGGCAAGGGTCACTGCGAGTACTGCCGCAGCGACGAAGAGGTGCGTTCGCAAGGCGACTCCGGCCTCGGCCAGGATTGCCGACGTCCCGCCGCCGATCACCGTTCCGACGCTCCAAGCGGCGTGCAATCTGTTCATGACCGGCGTGTGTCGACGGGCGGAGAGCCGCGACCCTTGGATGTTCATCGCGACGTCGGTCACGACGTCGGACGCGGAGATGGCTGCGAGGACGAGCAGTAGCGCGACCGCCGAGCCAGCGAAGGAGATGAGCGGGAGGAAGCCGACGAGACACGCGGCGCCTCCGATCATCGATCGTTTCGTGCCAAACCGCTCCACGATCGGCCCGACGGCGAGACTTCCGACGACGCCTGCGCTGCTCGCGACCGCCAGGATCAGCCCGATGGTGGCAAGGCCGACCCCGATCTCGTCGCGAATCTCTGGCAGCCGCGGGACGTACGACGCCACCACCACACCGTTGACGAAGAACTGCACCGCGACCGCACGAAGGGCGCGTTGGTCCGATGGTGAGGCGGTCATCGAGTCGCCCATTCTGGTTCGGGGGCGGGGGCCGGAGCGGTACCCCACAAGACGGCCAGAACGATGATCACGCCACCCACGACGGTCGTCATGGTGGGTGGCTCGCTGAAGAAGAGCCACGCCCAGATGGTTGCCGCGACGGTTTCGACGGGGGCGAACAGACCGACCTCCGCCGCAGGCAGATGTTTTGGGGCTTCCGCGATCAGGACGCGAGCGAGCGGTCCGAAGATGAGGCCCATGAGCGTCAGCGCGATCCACGTCTGGGCATCGTGGCCCCACAGCGTGCCGGGGATGACGGCGATCGCCGCCATCCCGACGCCGGCGATGGCAACCATGAGCATCCGGTCCACATCGGGGTGCTTGCGCAACACGACGAGACTGAGACCGAACTGGATGATGGCGGCCACGGCGAGCAGATCTCCGACGAGTGTTCCGCCGCCGAATGACCCAGAGACGACGACGAGGATGCCGACCATCGAGACAGCGATCGCAATCCAGACACGGCGAGTTGTCTGCTCGCGGAGAAGCAACCAGGCAAAGCCGGCTGCCGTGAGCGGCGCAGCGGCGATGATCACCACGACGTTCGCGACGGACGTGTTCGTGACGGCGAGGACAAACACCGACGTGCTTCCCGCCTGGAGCGCAGCCGCCGTCCAGAGGCCCGGCCCGCCGTGGCGAATGTTGGCGAGAGGCGAGCGGCGGTCTCGAAGCACGACGAGAGTGAAGAGCGAGGCTGCGGTGAAGATCCCGACCCAAAACGTGACGTCAAACCCGTCGATGTCCGCAAGTCGGATGAAGAAGGAGTCCGTCGAGACCGCCAGCATGCCGAAGAACGCGAGCAGGACGCCTTGTCGGCGGGTGGAGATGCCCTTGGCCGAACTCCCGAACACCTCGCGACGCTACCGCTGGCGGCGGTGATCAGCCGCCTCGAAGCGTGACTGGGAGTTCGACTTCCGCTCCGTCTCGAAGCACCGTGAGCGTGAGCTCCTGACCGATTGCTGCGTCGTAGGTGATTGCCAGATTGACGTCTTCGACAGATCGGACCCGTTCTCCGTCGATTGCGACGACGACGTCGGGAGAAATCGGAACGACGATGCCGAGCACTTCACGGAAGTCCGGGGAGCGCAGGCCTGCCGAATCGGCGGTTCCTCCAGCAGCCACATCGAGAACTGCGAGTCCTTGACTTGGGAGGTCGGCCGCCTCGAGCACGTCCGGAGGGAGAACGTTGAGCGCCCCAAGGGTCGCGCCAAAGACAGCGCGAGTGTCGCCGATCGAAGACACACCGCCGAGGCCGAGGTTTGCAAGCGACTCTTCGAGCAGGTTCGAGGGCACGGCGAAGCCAATGCCGGCGAACGCTTCGACCTCCGGATTGAACAACGCCGTGTTGATCCCGATGAGTTCGCCGGACGAGTTGAGCAGCGCGCCGCCCGAGTTCCCCGGGTTGATCGCCGCGTCGGTTTGGATCATCGGGACCGCGACCTGTCCGACCGAATCCACGAGTCGCCCGGTCGAGGACACGGTGCCCACCGTGACGGAGACTCCGATGCCGAACGGGTTGCCGATGGCGACCGTCTTTTGTCCTGGCACGACCTGGTCGGAATCCCCGAGTGGAATCGGCTCGAGGTCGGGCAGGGCCGCCGTCCCCTCCGCTTCGAGGAGGGCAAGGTCGAATGACGGGTTCACGCCGACGACCCGAAGCGGAATCAGACGGTCGCTGTCTTTGAACTGCGCGGTGATGGTGGCGCCTTCGACCATGTCGCTCGTGCCGGCCTCGAGTGTGTCTTGGACGACGTGGAAGTTGCTGACGACGACGCGGCGGCCGTCGGCCTCGATCAAGAAGCCCGAGCCGCTCGATCGCAACGGCGGCGAGTCGGTGCGGGGCAGGACTTCCTGGTCGACGTCGGTCGCTGTCGCCATCGCTGGACCCATGCGTTGACCGTTCACCTCGACGGCGAGCGCTGCAGTGCTCGGTCCGAAGCGTTCGACGATCGCGATCGTGTTCGTCTCGTCCTGTGTGGGGCCGAGCGACACCGCGGCATTGGTACTGCTCGAGCACGATGCGGCGAGCAGGATTGCCGCGAAGGGAATCGGTCGAAGTCGACGACGGCGGCGTTGGTGGGGTGAAGTCATTGGCAGGCAAACCCTGCGACGGGGCCGATCATTCGCTCGGGTCGGCACTTAGGATCTCACGCGACCACGACCGACGGGAGCCGTCATGAAGATCGCCGTTCACCTCCATCCTCAGCACGCGTCCTACAGCCAGCTCCGCGAGGCTGCGATCGCTTCGGAGGAGGCGGGCGCCGACATCATCTACAACTGGGACCACTTCTTTCCGCTGTACGGCGATCCGGACGGACCGCACTTCGAGGCCTGGACCAACCTTGCGTCGTGGGCGGAGGTGACGTCCCGTGTGGAGATCGGGTGCCTCGTCACGTGCAACAGCTACCGGAACCCCGAGCTCCTGGCCGATATGGCGCGCACTGTCGATCACATCTCTGATGGGCGCCTGATCATGGGAATCGGTGCGGGGTGGTTCGAGCGGGACTACGACGAGTTCGGGTACGAATTCGGCACAGCCGGAACTCGGTTGCACGCACTTCGCGACGCGTTGCCTCGACTGATCGACCGTATGGCGAAGGGCAATCCGGCGCCCAACCGTCGCATCCCGATCCTCATCGGCGGAAGCGGCGAGAAGAAGACGCTGAACTATTGCTCGCAGTATGCAGATGTGTGGCACGGCTGGTGGAACGAGGAATGGGCGCACAAGAACTCGGTCCTCGAGGAGTGGTGCGCCAAGAACGATCGGGACCCGGCAACGATTCAACGATCGGTCGGCGTCGACACCGACAAGGTGGAGGACTGGGACGCACTGTTCGAAGGCCTCGCGACAGCCCAGGTCGACGAGATCACGATCGGCCGCGGTGGCCCCGACTACGACCTCAGCCTGCTCCCCCGCTTCCTCGAATTCCGGGACTCGCTCTTTATGGGGTCAGGTCTGACATAGCAAGAGGTTCGGACTGCGGGGTCAGGCCGACCTACAAGAGCATGCCAGGCAGGCTCGGTCTTGCCGTTCGTCCGCCGTCGACGGTGATGACCTGACCGGTCACGAATCGCGATTCGTCGCTGGCCAGCCAGACGGCGACGTCGCCGACGTCGGTGGTGTCCCCGACCCGACCGATCGGATGGAGCTTGGCGAGTTCGGCGATCACGAGATCACGATCGGGGTGGGTGTCGACGTAGCTGGCGTTGAGCGGCGTATCGATCCATCCGGGTGCGATCGCGTTGCAGCGCGTGCCATGCGGACCGAGGTCGATCGCCGTGGCACGGGTGAGGCCGTGCACACCGGCTTTCGTGGCGGCGTAGGCGGCGTGCTGCGGGTTGCAGGCGTCGCCTTCGAGCGAGCCGATGTTGATGATCGAACCGACACCATGAGCAGCGAGGTGTGGCGCGGCGTGCTTGCTCAGCAGCATTGGGCCGGTGAGGTTGATGGCCAGCATTCGATCCCACGACTCGAGGTCTTGTTCGTCGATCGGGGTCTCGAACATGATCCCGGCGTTGTTGACCACGATGTCGAGGCGACCGTGTGCCTCGACGACGCCAGAAACGAACCCGGCGACCTGCGCTTCGTTGGCGACGTCGAGCGGGTGGCTCTCGTGAACCTCGCTCGCCGTGAGATCACCCACCATGACGGTGGCACCGGCTGCGGCGAGACGGTCGGCGATGGCTGCGCCGATGCTTCGGGCGCCGCCGGTGACGATGGCGACTCGGTCGGCGAGGCGGGTGTCGCTGCGCATGTCGGACTCCTGTTCAACCTGTTACTTGTTGGGACTTGACCCCACGACGACCCGGGGTCAGCCGGCGAGGTAGCCGCCGTCGATGGGGAGGGCGACGCCGGTGACGTGGCTGGACTGGTCGCTGGCGAGGTAGAGCATCGATTTGGCGATCTCGGCGGGTTCGGGGATGCGACCTTCGGGGATGCCGGCGATATTGGCGGCGAAGACGTCGTCGGGGCTGCGGCCGGTCTTTTCGTGGGCGGACACGAGCATGGGTGTGTCCACTGCCCCCGGGCACAGCGCATTGATCCGGATGCCCTCGGACGCGTGGTCGAGGGCCATCGCCTTGGTCAGCAACACGACGGCGCCTTTCGAGGCGCAGTATGCGGGCAGTCCGGCGCTTCCGACGATGCCGACGTTGGACGCCAGGTTCACCACGACGCCGCCTTCTCCCTGGTGTCGGAACTGGCGCACCGCGGCGCGCGACATGAAGAAGGTCGCGTCGGTATTGACCCGCATGTTCTGCCACCACTCGTCGTCCGTGGTCTCGGTGGCGTCGCCTCGCGTGATCGTGCCGGCGACGTTGGCGAGCACATCGAGCCGACCGAACTCGGCGACGGCGAACGCAACGAGCTCGTCGGCGAAGGCGGGGTTGGTCACGTCGCCGAGCATGATGCGGCTGTCGCCGTCGATCGAGGCGATCAGTGCTGCGGTCGACTCGGCGCCGGTCGTGCTCCGGCCCGACACGACCACCTTTGCGCCTGCCTCGGCGAACGCCATGGCCGTGGCGGCCCCGATACCCGACGTTGCGCCCGTGACGATCGCAACCTTCCCTTCCAACGCGGTCACGACAGGCCCTCCGGAATCTCGGCCTTCATCCGGTCTCGGTAGTCGGTGAGTTCTTCGAGAACGGCGTCGTCCATCGACGGACGTTCGTACTCCCCCAGCTTCTTCTTGATCATCTCGATGCCCCTGCTGTTGGCGTCGGTCCCGCCCATGGCGTTCCAGTTCTCGTACGCCTCGCCGTCCATCAGCTCGGGCATGAAGAACGCCGTCTCGAAGTTCGCGAGTGTGTGCTGCGTACCCAGGTAGTGATCGCCGGGGTCGATCTCTCGAACGGCGTCCATCGCCGGGTCGAGTTCATCCATGTCGACGCCCTTGCCGAGTCGGTACATCATCCGCATCTGCTCGCCGTCGAGAGCGACCTTCGCGTAGCTCTGGCAGAGGGCCGATTCGAGATAGCCCGTGGTCGACAGCACGAAGTTCGCACCGGCCATGAGCACGCCGTACATGTTGCGCGCCGCCTCGTAGCCAGCCTGCGCATCCACGAGCTTGGAGGAGGAACATCCACCGCTGCAGCGCCACGGCAAACCGTAGAAGCGGGCGAGCTGGCCGACGAGCATGTTGATGTGGTCGATCTCGGGCGTCCCGGCCAGAGGTGCCCCGGAGTTCATCGCCACCGTGGCGGTCCATTGGCCGTACACCGAGGGTGACCCCGGCCGGACGAGCTGCATGAACGCCACGCCTGCGAGCGCTTCGGCGCTCAGCTGCGCGACTGCTCCCACCGTGCTCGCAGGAGTCGATGCGCCCCCGAGCACGAACGGGCTGAACAGCATCGCCTGGTTGGCGCTCGCGTACACCTTGACCGCGTCGAGCATCGTCTGATCCCAGACGAGGGGCGAGTTGCAGTTGGCGAGCGACGTCGACACGGTCGTGTCGGCCACGACGTCGTGGCCGAAGACGATCCCCATCATGTGGAGCGACTGCTCGGCACGCTCTCGTGAGGTGACCGAACCCATCAGTGGCTTGTCGCTGTGCACGAGCAGGCTGTGGGTCATCTCGAGATGCCGGTGCGGTACGGCGACGTCCATCGGCTCGCACAGCACGCCACCGGTCATGTGCATCGCCGGTTCGAGGTAGGCGAGCTTCGCGAAGTTGTCGAAGTCGTCGAGCGTGGCGTGGCGACGACGGTTGTCGAGGTCGAGCACGAACGGGGCGCCGTAGGAGGGCGTGAACACCGTCTTGCGGCCACCGAGCGACACCGAATGTTCGGGGTTACGGGCGACCATCGTGTACTCCGATGGGGCTGTGGAGATGAGCTCCATGAGGTGTTCGCGATCGAGGCGGACCCGGTACCCATCAACGGAGGCCCCCGCCGCCTTCCACATCTCGATCGATTCGTCGTCTCGAAAGTCGATCCCGACTTCTTCGAGCAGGCTCATCGACGCGTCGTGAATCCGCAGGAGTTGCTCGTGCGGGACGATGTCGAGGTAGGGGATGCCACGGGTGAGCTCAGGCCACCATTCGATCGTCTGCTCGAGGCGAGCGGCGCGCCGGGCGCCTCTCCCCCGACGTCGCGGGGCTTCGGGTTCGGTCGTGGTCATGTTCGGTCCCCCAGAGAAGTCGCCAACGAGTCGCGGAGCGCATCGAGCACCTCGGGATCTCCGTCATTGGTGGTGCGGATCACCTCGGTCAGCTCCGGCAGCACAAATCGTCCGTCGTGAGTCCAGATGGTCATCGAGTCCGTCATGTTGCGCGGGTTGAGCGCTGCGAGACCGAGGCCGGCGTCGACGGCCGCCTGGACGCCCGACACCATCGGACATTCGAGGGCCTTGCGCCACCGGGCGCCTCCTCGCCGGAGCACCTCTTCGGACGGGTCGAGGTAGGCGAGGCCGGGACCGAAGGTCACGATCGGCAGTACGTCGCCCGGGTCGAAGTCGGCATCGACGGCGTGGACCCAGTGGAGCGGCTCGGTCCAGAGCTGAACGTCGTCGGGCTGGACGTCGCTCGTTGGAATCTGGATGACCGCCAGGTCCACCTCGCCGTCGTCGAGCCACTCGCGTACGACGCCGGAGAGCTGCACTCGCACGTCGAGACGGATCTGGGGGTGCACACGGCCGAAGCGGGCGAGCACATCAGCAAGTTCACCACCTCGAAGGTCCTCGTTCGTCCCGAGTCGGACGACGCCTTCGAGGTCGGAGCGACTCAGATGATCGACGGCCTCGTCGTGGGCCGAGAGAATGCGTTCCGCATAGTGCAGGAGGTCCCGGCCGTCGGGAGTCGCTTCGATCTCGGTGCCGCCTCGCTTGACCAGTTCGTGCCCGACGCGCTCTTCGAGCCGCTTGATCTTCCAGCTGACGGCGCTTTGGGACATGTCCAGGCGTGTCGCGGCCTCGGTGAAGGTCCCGGTGGCGACCACTTCTCGGAGGGCACGCAGGCTTTCGACGTCCAACTTCACCCTGTCGAACATATGACAGAAGTTGGCGTCTTGCTCACTCGCGCATGACAATCCCTTGTATGCCTGAGGCTCCTCAATTTCACGGTGTGATCGTGGCGGTAGCGATGCCGATGTCCGACGCTGGCGAGTCGATCGACGAACCCGCCCTGCTCGACCACCTCGATTGGCTGATCGATGCCGGGGTGCATGCGCTGCTCGTGCTGTCTGGCACGGGCGAGTACGCCTACCTTCGACCCGAGGAGCGACGTCGCGTCGTCGAGATCGCCCTCCCCCACATCGACGGACGGGTTCCGGTGATGGTGCAGACGTCGGAGATGTCGTTGACCGACACGGTCGACACCTCACTGCACGCCGTCGATCACGGCGCCGATGCGGTGATGGTGCTGCCGCCATGGCTGGAGAGCCCGTTCGAACGCGGCGTGCTCTACCACTACGAACACGTCGCCAAGCGGGTGCCGAGCGACATCGTGCTCTACAACACGCCAGCCGCATCGGGCGTGGAGATCACGCCGGCCATGTATCGACAGCTCGTCGCCATCGACAACGTCCGCTACATGAAGGACAGTCAGGGCGACCTCGCCCGCATCCAGAAGCTCGCCGCCATCAGCGAGGGGACGAACGCCTCGGTGCTGTGCGGTGTCGATCCGCTGGCGCCCTTCGCACTCATGGGCGGCGCGGTCGGGATGATCTGGGGATGCGCCAACATCATGCCCCACGAGTGCGTGCAGCTCGTCGAGCACATCGAGGACGGGCGCCTCGCCGAGGCCCTCGAGCTGTGGCAGGACATGTGGCCGATCAATGCCTTCATGTGGGAGAACGAACTCGACGTCGGATTCCTCCCCGGCGTCAAGACCGCTACCGAAATGATCGGTCGCCAAATGGGGCCGGTCCGACGACCGCAGATGCCCGTGACCGGCTCCGCTCGGCTTGCGATCGAGGCTGGACTCTCGACCCTGCCGATCAACGGGGTTGACCGCAGCCGCCTGAAGTGGCGAGCGTGGGAGGACGAACAGGACTGGCTGGTCAAACGAACCGAAGCGCTGGGGGGCGAACGATGAGTGCAAAGAAGGCCACCACGAAGGGCAAGACTGCGCCGAAGAAGACCAGCGCCAAGAAACCCGCAGCAAAGAAGTCCACCACGAAGGCGTCTTCGAAGAGACCCGCGGCACGGGCGACGAAGGCAGCACCGGCGCCGGAGTCGGCGGCGGCGAAGCTGGCGAGGTCACTGCACCTCCCGACCGAGGCGTTCATCGGTGGCCGGCCAGTCCCGTCGGCGAGCGGCAAGACCTTCGCCACGCTCAATCCCGCGACCGGCGAGGAGATCGCCCAGATCGCCGCCTGCGGCGCCGAAGACGTCGACCGAGCCGTCGCCGCAGCACGCACGGCGTTCCATGGCCCGTGGAGTCGGATGTCCCCAGCGGAGCGGAAGCGGCTCATGCTTCGGTTTGCGACGCTGATCGAGAGCCACGCGACCGAGCTGGCGACGGTCGAGACGATCGAGGGTGGCAAGCCGATCGAGGACACGGGCAACATCGACCTGGTCGAGACGATCGACGTCATCCGATTCCATGCCGAAGCGGTCGACAAGGTGAACGATCAGCTCACGCCGTCCGACCCCGGCGTGGTCTCGATGGTGGTCCGCGAGCCGATCGGCGTCGTGGGCTGCGTACTTCCGTGGAACTTCCCGCTGCTGATGGCGGCGTGGAAACTCGGTCCGATCTTGGCGACCGGCAACACGTGCGTCCTGAAGCCCGCCGAGCAGACGTCGATCACGACGCTCCGTCTCGCCGAGCTCGCGGTCGAAGCAGGGATCCCCGACGGCGTGATCAACGTGGTGACGGGCTTTGGGCCCGACGTCGGCGAACCGCTCGGCCGTCACCCCGATGTGGATGCGCTCGCCTTCACCGGCTCGACCGAAACCGGCCGACGCTTCTTGCACTATTCGGCCGAATCCAATCTCAAGCGAGTTCTCCTCGAATGTGGGGGCAAGAACCCGTTCGTGGTCATGCACGACGCCGACGACCTTGATGCGATCGCCGAGCACGCCGCCACGTCGATCTACTGGAACGGCGGCCAGAACTGCTCGAGCAACAGCCGGCTGATCGTGCACAACGCAATCAAGGACGACCTCCTACCGCTCGTGCTCGAGAAGAGCCGCGAGTGGGTGGTGGGCGATCCGCTCGATCCGAACACGAAGATCGGGGCGATGATCGAGCCCGCTCACCTCGACAAGGTGCTCGACAACATCAACTCGGGGCACGTCGAAGGCGCAGACTGCGTGCTCGGCGGACACCAGACCCGCCTCGAGTCGGGCGGCTGGTTTGTCGAGCCGACGGTCTTCGACAACGTCACCCCTGGCATGCGCCTCGCCCAGGAGGAGATCTTCGGCCCGGTCCTGTCAGTCATTGGCTTCGATCAACCCGAAGAGGGCATCCGGATCGCCAACGACACGCCCTACGGGTTGGCCGCGTCGGTGTTCACCTCGGATCTCCGCACTGCCCACATCGCGGCGCGGGCGATCCGTGCAGGCACGATCAGCGTCAACACCTACGCCGAAGGCGATGTGGCGACCCCATTTGGCGGCTTCGGCCTTTCAGGCTTCGCCGGGCGCGACAAGAGCCTGCACGCGCACGATCAGTACACCGAGCTGAAGACGATCTGGATCGATCTGGGATGAAAATCGTCGACCTGCTCCCGGTCTACGACCAGAGCAACGGCTGGCACGAGATCCTCGAGCCCCTTCCGGAGGCGACCGTCCTCACGGGCGATCGGGTCTGCGACTATCTCGTGATCGGCGGCGGATACTCCGGTCTCGCCGCGGCCCGCCGCCTCGCGGAGCTCGACCCATCCGCAGACATCGTGCTCATCGACGGCGACCGCATCGGCAACAACGCCGCTGGCCGTTCGTCGGGGTTCGCGATCGATCACGCGCACAACTTGCGCGCGAAGAGCTTCGCCGACGCCAAAGCTGCGGCCCAGGCAGCCATCGTGATGAACCGTGCGGGTCTCGACTGGCTCGGCGACACCATCGCGGCCAACGGCATCGACTGTCAGTGGGTACAGGAGGGCAAGTACCACGCCGCAGCGACGAGCAGGGGCGAGCGCATGCTCGGACAGTTCGCCGAGAGCCTCGATGCCATCGATGAGGACTACTCGCTGCTCGACGCTGAAGCATGCCGTGAGGTGTTCGGCACGAATTTCTACACGAAGGCGCTTCATGCGCCGCACAGCTATCTCTGTCAGCCGGCCGCGATGGTCCGCGGGCTGGCGGCGACGATGCCCGACAACGTGACGATCTACGAAGACTCGATGGTGACCGGCGTCGACTACGGGCCTCCGCACACGGTGCAGACCAGCCGAGGGACCGCGTCGGCGCCTGTGCTGGTGCTGGCGACAAACGGCTTCACGGAGGGGTTCGGATTTCTTCGCAAGCACCTGATCCCGCTGATCACGTGGGGCTCGATGACCCGAGAGCTCACCGACGAGGAGAGTGGGCGCATCGGCGGAGACGCGAGCTACGGGATCATCGCGGCACACCCGGCCGGTACGTCCGTGCGGCGGGTGACCACGCCCCACAATCGCATTCTCGTGCGAAACATCTTCAGCTTCTCCAAGCGGTCCGACTTCGTCGGCCGAAAGCAGTGGGCGGCCAAGACCCATCGCCGGTCTTTCGAACGACGGTGGCCCCAACTCTCCGGTGTCCCCTTCGAACATTCTTGGGGCGGTGCGCTCAGCTTGAGTCGCAACGGCGAACCCGTGTTTGGCGAGCTCCGCGATGGCGGCGTCTACGGCACGGTCGTGCACAACGGGGTCGGGATCGCACGCGGCACCATCAGCGGGAAGCTGCTCGCCGAGATGATCATGGGCGAGGACTCCGAGCTGCTGCGTCAGATGCAGGCGAAGGGTCGCCCCAACAGGAATCTGCCGTTCCAGGATCTCGGAGTTCGAATCAACGCACGCGCGCGACGAGTGATCGCAGGCCGCGAAGAATAGGTCGGCGTCAGTCCTCGGCCGGACCGGCCGGGAGCCAGACGAGTCGCAGATCGTCGCCGAGCGGCGTAACCGAGACGAATCGCCCTCGGGTGACGTCGGACATCGTCGGCGCACCGGCGCCACCGAATGCCGACTTGGCGTCGTCGCCTCCCATGAGCGCCGGAGCAAGGTACACGTGGTACTCGTCGACGAGACCGGACCGGTGGAACGATCCAGCGACGCCCGCTCCCCCTTCGACGAGCACCTGGACCATGCCGCGGTCGCCGAGTTCGTCGAGCAGTGCTTCGGGGCTGTCCTTCCACACCTCATAGGGCGACGCGTTCTTGTTGGGGTCCTCGTCAGCCGATGCGAGCACGATTCGCCAAGGGTCGACAATCGCTTCGTCGCCCGAGTCGCTCGGCGTGAAATCGCGCACGGTGAGCGAGGGGTCGTCGAGGCGAAGGGTGTTTGCCCCGACAACGATGGCGTCGCTGTCGGCACGGAGTCGGTGGACGTCGGTACGCGCGTCGGGCCCGGTGATCCAGGTGCTCGAACCGTCTGGCGCGGCGATGTGACCGTCCAGAGTCGTGGCCAGCTTGAGGATGACTCGGGGGCGACCCGTACGGCGGTGGGTGAGGTACGGCGCAAGTTGGGCTTCGACCGCCGCCTCTTCGACACCGACGGTCACCTCGATTCCCGATGAGCGCAGCCGCTCCACCCCGGAGCCCGAGACCTTCGGATCCGGATCGAGCACGCCCACGACCACGTGCCGCACGCCAGCGTCGACGATCGCCTCGGCGCAGGGCCCGGTCCGGCCGGTGTGGCTGCACGGTTCGAGCGTCGTGACGAGCGTTCCGCCGTCGGCGTCGGCTCCGGCAGAGTCGAGCGCCACCCGCTCCGCATGAGCATTGCCTGGCGGTTGAGTGGCGCCGTCGTGGACACCGCCATATCGATCGACCACCACGGCGCCGACCCACGGGTTCGGTCGAGCTCGTCGGCGTGCCGCCGAGGCGTTGGCGATGGCGCGTCGCATCATCGATTCGAGAAACGTCTCGGTGGTGTGTAGCGAGTCAGCCATCGTGTCGATGACCGGGGTCGGACGGCTTCTCGGCATGGGGATGCGGATCGGCGTTGTCCACCATGAGTCGAACGGCGTGGGGCACGACGTCCGCGATGGCGTCGAAGGTTTCGATGCATCCCTTGGTCGAACCGGGAGTGTTGAGGACGAGCGACGTGCCGATGGTTCCGCAGATGCCCCGGCTGAGGCGTCCGAGCGGGTTCACCAATCGCATCGCCTCGGCGAGGCCCGGTGCCTCACGGTCGATCGCAGCCCGAGTGCCTTCCGGGGTTTGATCACGGGGCCCGAAACCCGTGCCCCCGGTCGTGACGATCACGCCGTGGAAGCCTTCGGCCATCGCCAGTAGGGCTTCTCGGACGGCCTCGGTCCCATCCGCGGTGAGGCCGCGTTCGACGACCGCGAATCCACTGGCTTCGAGATGGGCTTCGAGGGCCGCCCCGGAGCGGTCCTCTCGAGTCCCGTGCACGACCCCGTCGGACACGGTCAGAACTTTGGCAGAGGTGATCTCGTTGCTCATCGCACCTGATTGTGGTGTCGGATGACCTCGTCGACGATGAATCGCAGAAACTTCTCGCTGAAGGTCGGGTCGAGCCCGGAGGTTTCGGCGAGCTGTCGGAGGCGTGCGATCTGAATGGTCTCGCGATCCGGATCTGCGGGCGGAAGCCCGGTCGTCGCCTTGTGTTCGCCGACCCGTTTGGTGATTTTGAAACGTTCGGCGAGCAAATGGACGAGGGCGGCATCGATGTTGTCGATGCTCTCTCGGCACTCTCGAAGTACGGAATCGTCGTCCATGGCTGGAGAGACTAGGGCGTGACGTTGGCGGCCAACACCGCGCGAGGGCACGGATCATCGAGCGCCGCATACGATCCCCTTCATGAGTGAAGAGATGAATGGTGTGGTGCTACGCTTCGATGAGTCGACGGGGTATGGCTTCATCGAGCCGGATGACGGCGGCGACGACGTCTTCGTCCATGCGAACGATCTGAATCCGTCGGATCGTCATCGGATTCGAGCGGGCCTCGCGGTCTCGTTCGACATCGTGAGCGGGGATCGCGGCGATCGGGCCGTGAATATCGTCTTCACCGATGCAGCGGGCTTGACGACCGAGGACTTGGATCGTCAGCTCACCGAGGCACTCATCGAGGCGGCACCATCAATGACCTTGGATCAGCTGGCGGCCGTGCGGCGCGTCGTCGCGTCGATCGCAGCCAACAACGGCTGGGCGGTCTGACCACCTGATCAACAACTGACCACACCGACGTCGGTGACCGAGGCGTCCGCGAGCCCGGTGCCGGTGGCCTCTTCACCGCGCCCTCTTGTCAGCCTAACGAACGTTCGGTAGGCTCGTCAGTATGTCGATGACGCAGACAACGCCCCGCACGGACGCGGTCACCGGCCGGCAGCGCATCCTCGACGCAGCGGCCGAGCTGTTCCTGACGCTCGGCTACGCCGAGACGTCGCTGCGTACGATCGCCGACAGCGTGGGCATTCGAGCCGCCTCGATCTACCACCATTTCGAGAACAAGGACGCCCTGCTGCTCGAGATCCTCGAGATCGGGATGGCTGCGGTCGAGGCTGCGTTCGACGACGCGGCCGAGCAGGCACCAACCGATCCGGCTCTGCGCCTCGAGCGTCATATCGCTGGCCACCTCGAGGCGCTCTTTGCCCATCACGCATTCACCGCTGCGCACGTGACCGTGTTCCCGTTCGCACCGCCGACGGTTCGGACGAGTGCCGTCGCCGCCCGTGACGCCTACGAATCTCGCTGGACCGAACTTCTCGGCGAGATCGCTCCCCACCTCGACCCTGATGCGCTGCGAATCGCTCGTCTGGCGCTCTTCGGCGCAATGAACTCGTCCGTGCAATGGTTCGATTCGTCGACGAGTTCGACCGATGACCTGGCCGAACGGATCGCCAGCACGGTTGCTCACGGGATGTTGTCGACACGAGGGGCGAGCTGATGCGGCCCATCACCGACACGATCGATCGTCACAGCCATTTGTACGCGACCAACGTGGCGGCCTATCGGTCCGATCTCGATCTGCTCGACGAGCGCATGGCGTTCGCCATCGGTGGTGGACGGGGTCGAGCCCGCTCGATCCAACGACATCACGATCGAGGCAAGGTGCTCCCCCGCGACCGGGTCGACATGGTGATCGACGAGGGCAGCCCATTCCTCGAGCTGTCCACACTGGCCGGCTGGGGCCAGGCCGACGACGAGTTCCCCGGCGCCGGCATCGTGACCGGCATCGGCCTGGTGCACGGCGTGCCGTGGATGTTCATCGCCAACGACGCAACGGTGAAGGGCGGCAGTCTCTTCCCAGCCGGAATCAAGAAGCACGTTCGCGCACAGGACATCGCGATGGAGAACGGTCTCGGCTGTATCTACCTCGTCGACTCCGGCGGAGCGTTTCTGCCCATGCAGGACGAGGTCTTCCCAGACCGAGATCACTTCGGCGGGACCTTTCATCGACAGGCCCGGATGTCGGCTGCCGGGCTTCCGCAGCTCTCGGTTGTCCTCGGCGGCTGCACCGCTGGCGGCGCCTACGTTCCGGCCCTCTCTGACGAGAACATCATGGTGGAGGGAATCGGGCGGATCTTCCTCGGCGGCCCCCCGATCGTCAAGGCCGCGCTGGGCGAGGTCATCGATCCTGACGATCTCGGAGGCGCGGCCCTGCACACCCGCCAATCCGGCGTGTCCGATCACATGGTCGGGACCGAAGCCGAGGCCTACGGGCTGCTGCGGGAGCTGTGCGCCAACGCCAACCAACGTCGAATCGACGACTCCCTCGGCTGGCTCGATGTGGTCGACCCCGAACCCCCAGCGCACCCGGCCGAGGAGATTCTCGGGATCATCAACGCCGACACACGGATCCCCTTCGACGTCCGGCAGGTCATCGCACGACTGGTCGACGGCAGCCGCTTCTCCGAGTTCAAACCCGAGTGGGGAACCTCGATCGTGGTCGGCACCACACGCATCTGGGGACATCTGGTCGGCGTGATCGCCAACAACGGAATCATCTTCTCCGAGGACGCGCTCAAGGCGACGCACTTCATCGAGCTCTGCAATCAACGCGCGATCCCGCTCGTCTTCCTGCAGAACACGACGGGCTACATGGTCGGTCGAGATTCCGAGATCGGCGGAATCGCCAAAAACGGGGCCAAGATGGTGTCCGCCGTCGCCAACTGTCGGGTTCCGAAGTTCACCGTTCTGATCGGTGGGTCCTTCGGTGCGGGCAACTACGGCATGTGCGGGCGCGGATTCGATCCCCGGTTCCTCTTTGCGTGGCCGAACAGTCGAATTGCGACGATGGCTGCCGACACCGCCGAGACCGTGCTCACCGACATTCGCCTCGGTGGCATGAAGGGGGCAGAGACCACCGAGGACGAGATCGCCGAGATTCGACGAACGATCAGAAGTCAATATGAGGAACAGTCCGACCCGTACTACGCGACCTCTCGACTCTGGGATGACGGACTGATCAGTCCGGTCGACACCCGCGACGCGCTCGGCCTGTGCCTCGCGCTCGCTGCTCGAGGACCCGCACCAGAAATCGGCGACCGACTCGTCTACCGGATGTGATTCGATGACGCTGAACACCACCACTGCGGGCATTGACCGCGTCGCCGTCACCTGCCCCGACCCGTCGATGCGGGTGCTCGTCGCAAACCGAGGCGAGATCGCCCGCCGCGTCATCCGGGCGTGCACGGCGTGGGCGGTCGATTCGATCGCGGTCTATGCGGACCCCGACGCCAATGCCCCGCACGTCGGTGAGGCGACGGTCGCCGAGCACATCGGGCCTGCGGCCCTCGCCGAGTCATACCTGTCGATCCCCGCGATCCTCGATGCGGCGAAGCGGTCGGCCGCAACCCATATCCATCCCGGCTACGGCTTTCTGGCCGAGAACACCGACTTCGCAGCGGCGGTCACCGACGCGGGACTCGTGTGGTGTGGGCCAAAGCCCACCGCCGTGGCATCGATGGGCTCGAAAATCGAAGCTCGCACGGTGGCCGTCGAGGCAGGCGTGCCCGTGATCCCCGGCTACAACGAGTCGCAGGCAGACGACGACCTCGCCGCAGCGGCGGCCGAGATCGGCTATCCCATTCTCGTGAAGGCGTCGGCGGGCGGCGGTGGCAAGGGCATCCGCATCGCGCACTCCCCCGGTGACTTCGCCGACGCGCTGCGGGACGCACGTGACGAGGCCAAGCGGGCGTTTGGCGATGATGCCGTGATCGTCGAGCGCTACATCGAGCGGCCCCGACACGTCGAAGTGCAGATCGTCGCCGACCGCCACGGATCCGTCATCGACCTCGGAACACGCGAATGCTCGGTGCAGCGCCGCTATCAGAAGGTGCTCGAGGAAGCCCCAGCCCCGAACCTTGCCGCCGACACCGAACGGGCGATGCGCGCCGCTGCGGTCTCGCTCGCCTCCGCGATCGGCTACGACTCGGTGGGCACGGTCGAGTTCATCGTCGATGCGGCGTCGGGCGAGTTCTTCTTTCTGGAGATGAACACCCGGATCCAGGTCGAGCACACGGTGACCGAGGAGATCACCGGGGTCGACCTCATCCAGACGCAGATCGCGATCGCATCGGGAGCGACAATGCCCGCTCCCTCCGACGCGTTCGACCAGGCTCGTATCGCCGGAGTCCACTCGTTCGAGGCCCGCATCAACGCTGAAGACCCATGGAACGGCCACCTCCCCCAGACCGGCGAGGTCGCCACGCTCACCGTGTCGTCGGCGTCGACCGTGCGGTGGGACGCCGCGGTCGAAGCCGGCAACGAGGTCGGTCCGCACTACGACTCGATGATCGGCAAGTTGATCGTTGGTGGAGCAAGCCGCGCGGACGCCCTCGATGCGCTCGCTGAGGCACTGGAGCATCTCGAGATCGCGCCGCTCATCAACAACATCGACTTCCATCGATGGCTGACACGACGTCCCGAGGTTCGCCAGGCGTTCGTCACCACCCGGTTTCTGGACGAGACGCCGCTGCCGACGTCGACACCGATTCTCGGCGAGAAGGCCACCAACCCCTGGCGAACCACGTCCGCTCGTCGGGTGACCCCTCATGTGTCTGCGTTGGCCTTCGACAGTCCGACACGCGACGGCCGCTGGGCCGCGGACCGGTCGGGCGGCGATGCCGGGCTCGACGTCCGCGCCCCGTTCCCTGGACAGGTCGCCGAGGTCCGAGTTGCCGTTGGTGATTCGGTCGACGAGTCGACGGTCCTTTGCACCATCGAAGCCATGAAGATGCTTCACCCGATCAGTGCTTCAGGCGCGGCGACCGTCGAAGAGATCCTCGTCGAGGCCGGCGACCAGGTCATCAGCGATCAGCCACTCATCCGCTTCTCCCCATCCGACACCGAATCCACCGAGACCGAACCGCCCGAGGAGGCACCGACATGACCCTTCGAAACGCCTGGATGACTGACGAACTCGAAGCGATCTATGACCAGACCGTCGAGTTCGTCTCCAAGGAAGTCATGCCCCACGGAGAAGCGTGGGAGGAGGCCGGCAAGGTGCCCCGCGAGGTCCTCGAACAGATGGGCACGCTCGGCATGTTGTCGTTGCGCGTCCCCGAGGAGCATGGCGGGCTCGGCATGGGGTATCTCGCGAGCGCGACGTTCTCCGAGGCCCTCGGGGCGTCAACGTTCGCTGGCTTTGACGTGACGGTCCTCGTGCACACCGACATGGCCTCGCCGCATCTCATCAACTCGGGCAATGACGAACAGCTCAGTCACTATCTTCCCGGCGTTCTCGCTGGCACCCACATCATGGCGATCGGCGTCTCCGAGCCAGACGCCGGATCCGATGTGGCCGGTATGCGCACGACGGCGGTGAAAGACGGCGACGGCTGGCGAATCAACGGCCGAAAGATGTACATCACCAACGGCGTGTACGGCGACACGGTCATCGTCGCGGCACGCACCGACAACGAAAACAAGTACGGCATCTCGATGTTCCTCGTCGACCATGGCACCGAGGGATTCTCGGTTGGCAACAAGCTCGACAAGCACGGGTGGCGGTGCTCGGACACCGCCGAGCTGATCCTCGAAGACGTCTGGGTGCCAGAGGAACGTCTGCTCGGCACCGAGCATCGCGGCTTCTACGAGACGATGAAGAACTTCCAGAACGAGCGCATGGTTCTCGTCGGCATGGGCGTCGGCGCCGCACAAGCAGCGATCGACATGACCAACGAGTACTGCCAGGAGCGCGGTGCCTTCGGCGGGAAGCTCTTTGACCTCGGGGCAATCCGCCAACGGATGGCGATGAACCAGGCCAAGGTCGACGCGGCTCGTGCCTCGATGTATCACGCGGCCTGGCTGGGTGATCAGGGCGAAGACAACGTCAAAGAGATGTCGGGCATCAAGGCCTGGGGATGCGAGATCGTCAACGAGGTCATGTACGACTGCGTGCAGTTCCATGGCGGCATGGGCTATATGCGCGAGTCCGCCATCGAGCGCATGTACCGCGACGCCCGCATCCTGCCCATCGGTGGTGGAGCGACCGAGGTCATGCTCGAAGAGGTCGCCAAGCGAAGCTACGTCTAGGGACCACCGCCAGATGTCGTCGCCTCGTGCTCCTCTGGGACATTCAGTGATCGGCGTGCGATTCTTTCGTGATGGCTGAAGCGTCGATCGATCGAAGCGACCGCATCCGAGGGTGGGTGTACGTCCTCATCCAGGTTGGACTGTTCGCGGCGTTGATTCTGCTGCCACGAGACGACGGCTGGACGGTTCCGGGCTGGCTGAACCTGGTGGGGAACATCATCACGCTGTTCGGCCTGGCTATGGCGGTGAGCGCAGGTCTTCGGTTGGGACGCAATCTCACGCCGACGCCGGTCCCAACGGACAACGGCGAGCTCGTCACCAGCGGGCTCTACGAACTGGTCCGACATCCGATCTACACGGGCGTGCTATTTGCCGTTGCGGGGATCACGATCCGTTCCGGGAGCTTCATCATCTTGCTCGTTGCCATCTTCACGTTCGTCTTCTTCTGGCAAAAGGCGGACTGGGAAGAACAGCAGCTTGCAAAGCGCTACCGCAACTACAAGAAGTACGCCGCAAAGACCCCGCGCTTCTTCCCGAAGGGTCGCTGACCTTCAGGTGAGTTCGGCGAGATCCGCGAGCACGCGTCGGAGCTCGACAGTGATCCGGTCGACTTTTGTGTTGGCTTCGATTCCAGGTGACAGCGGCACCGCCTTGCTTCGGAGGGTCTCGAGCAGACGCCGGTCTTCCTCGCCCACGCGCATCTGAAACTCGACCTGTTGGTCAGCGAGCTCGGGGTGGCTGGCCAGCTCGGTGGACGCCTCGATACAGAAGAGGCGGGTCTGAGAAGCGTTCATTGGTAGATGGAAGAAGACGAGGACCACGACGAAGTCGGGGTAGTCGAGTCGCAGATGTACGTGGTGCGGAGCGGTACACGTGAACGTCATGGTGCGGTCGACGAGTCGTCCCGAATCGTCGAGCAACTTGGCTTTGTGCTGATGAACTGCGCGAAACACCCATCCGTCGCGTTCGACCTGGTAGTCGCCGACCATGCGCTCGTCGGCATCGCCGATCGTTGACGTGTGGGTGAACGGAAAGTGGGCCACGTCGAGAAAGTTGTCGGCCATCTGGGCAGCGCCACAGGACCAGATCTGGTGCGGCATGGCGACATGGCCGAATGAGTCTTCGGTCCACTCCGGAAATGCTGGCAAGGGCGTCACGGGTGGGTCGAGGGCGACCCAGACGAGTCCGTACGCCACGCGGACCTCGGCGGGCGGACGAAGATGGGCGGCTGGCGGAATCGTTGCGTCGGTTCCGAGCGCCGGGATGTCCACGCAGCTACCGGCAGAATCAAAGCACCAGCCGTGATACGCGCATTCGAGCTGGAAGTCGCCGGATCCCGCTGCGACCAAACGACCCTGGCTCAGCGGCGCGAGCCGATGCGGGCACTGGTCCGGAAGCACGTGGGGGCCGTCTGCCGTCAGAAAGCACACGTAGTGATCACCGAGCAGCTGGAACGGGATCAAGCTCCCCTCGCTCAGCTCGCGGGTCTCCAGCACCGGGTGCCAAACCCGACGCAGCGACGGATGGTCGTTCCCAAACCATGCAGCAGAGTCCATCACCGCTGTCTACCTCGGGCGAACGCAGATCTCTCCGTCGGGCATTGTTGGTTTGCCCTTACCGAGTTGGCGTTGCGTACTCGTGCGCGTTCGGGTGTTTGGAACGTCTTTTGTTGTGACGACTGCGGTCTTGCTGGGAGCCGTGTCGTTGTGAAGCGATTTCGTCGTCGGTGGCGGGTCGTGTGTGCCAGGTCATGGACGGCCGGTCAGGGT